>NZ_WNKS01000010.1 GCF_009720655.1 Rhodoblastus acidophilus
CGCGTCACGCCGCCGATCTCGGCTGCTTTATCCCGGCTGGCGCCTTCGTAGATCGCCGCCAAAGCCAACAACCGTCGCGCCTGCGCCGCATCCTTCGCGCGCTTGGCGGCAACTCGAATGGAACGCGCGTCAAAATCTGTGCGAAGGGCAATCGGCATGGCGAACCTCCAGGTTCGCCTGTTGAATCAAACAAAAGCCGATTCGGGAATCCGCCGCCGAGTCAGTCTCTCGGAGACTTGGTATCAGCCGTGGCTCTCGCGTGCGTTTCACCGCGACGCCGAAGTTTCAAAATCTGCTTACCAGATGCTTACCAGAACGAAAAAACCCAGCGCAAAGGCTGGGCTTTTGTCACTTAAGCCTTTGAAAAGGCTTGGTGAGCGCGCAGGGACTCGAACCCTGGACCCTCTGATTAAAAGTCAGATGCTCTACCGGCTGAGCTACGCGCTCTCAAAGGGTCTGCGGGAGTTACAGGGCTTGGCGCGGGTGGTCAAGCCAAATTCCGCGCCCGCGCCACGTAACGGCGCAGGCGCTGCACAACGCGCCAAACCTTCGCATTGTTCTTGACCGCCGCCTTGACCTTCAGGTCCGCGACAAACAACGGCGCCGCCAGCGCCCCCAAGGGTGTGGCGGCGAACACCACATCCGCCATCGCCTCCCGCTCGCCGCAAAACATCGCCTTGTAGCGCGCCTCGCCCAGCCCCAGGTCGAAACATTTCAGCCCGCGCGCGCAAGCGTCCCGCAGAACGCGCGCCAGGAGCAGGTCGCCGGGACTCGATTTCGCGATTTCCGGATCGGCATCGTATGCGTTGAACAGCCCCTGCAACCGCTCGCCGTTCAGCCCCGCCGCCAGAATCGCGATCGGCCGTCCCGCGAGCGCCAGAACATGCAGCTCCAGCCCCTGCCCCGCCAAACGCCCATAGAACGCGCGCGCGCGGGCGATCTCGCTGACGCTCCCCAGCGTATAATTGTTCTGTTTCTGCGCGAAATAGACGTCGAGCAGCGTTTCGGCCCGTTCCGGCGGCGCGCGAAAATAGCTGAGCGCGCCCCGGTCCGTGAGCCGCTTCTCCTTCTTGCGCAATTTCTTGCGCGTGTCGGCGGAGAGTTTGTGCGAGAGCCAGACATCGCCGTCATCCGCAAGCGCGGTGCAATAGGCCGGGCTTGCGCCGTCCTGATGCGGCAGCCGCAACAGCGGATTCTCGACGCCATTCCAAATTCTTGGCAGATTGAGAAGGCGATAGAGATGCGGGCCGCCCGGCGCGCGCGCGGCGGCGCGCAGCAGCGCGGCGATATCTTCGGCGGCGAAGGCGTCGGGATCGCGGAACAGGCCGAGATTGTAGTTGGCATGGCTGCCGCCCAGAAATTTCGCCACGCGCAGCGGACCGACGCGACGCAAACCCAGCGGCAGCAGCGCAACGGGGGCGCCGGCCGCGCGCGCGACGATAAAGAACGGCTCGACCCCGCGGTAAACCTCAAGCCAGTTCAGCAAGAACGTTTCGGATTGATAGAACGAGCCGCAGCGATCCGCCGACAACACCCGCCAGCACGCCAGCGCCTCGCGCGGATCGCGGAAGACGTCGACACGGTCGAAAGATTGGACGCAGGGGGGATTTTTCATGACGCTGGCAAGTCTAGCAACAAAGGGTCAACACGCCCTTGCTAAGCTCTCGCCATGAGCTTGAAACGCCACATGGTCGCGGCCGGCTTTTCGCTGTTTCGCCGCGCCGGCCTGCACCGCCTCGCCGGCGCCGGCGTTCGCGGGCGCGGCGTGATCCTCACCTTGCACCGGGTGCGGCCGGCGGACTGCCAAGAATTCGCGCCCAACGCCCTGCTGGAAATCACGCCCGCCTTTCTCGACGCCGCCCTCACGCGCCTGCGCGCCAGCGGCCTCGACCTCGTGACGCTGGACGAGGCCTTGCGGCGGCTGGTTTCGGGCGAAGGCGCGAATTTCGCCGTCCTGACCTTCGACGACGGGTTTCGTGACGCGGCCGAACACGCCCTGCCCGTGCTGGAGCGCCATCGCGCGCCCTTCATGACCTACATCACCCCCGGCCTCGCGTCTCGCACCGCCCGCCTGTGGTGGGTGGAGCTGGAGGAGGCCGTGCGCCGCCTGGACCACATCCAGCTGGGCGGCCAGAATTTTTCCGCGCGCGACGCGGGCGAAAAAGCCGCCGCCTTCGACAAAATCTACTGGACGTTTCGCGCGCAGGGCGAAAAGGCGCTGCTCGACGGCGTCGCGCTGCTGCGCGACCGCGCCGGGGTGGACCCGGTCGCGCTGGTCGAGCGGCTGTGTCTGGACTGGGACGGCCTCAGGCGGCTGGCGCAATGCGATCTCGCCGGTTTCGGCGCGCATTCCATGACCCACCCGCGTCTGCGGCAGCTCCCTCAAGACCAGGCCCGCGCCGAAATGGTTTGCAGCCGCGAGGTTCTGGAGCGCGAACTCGGCCGCGCCTGCCCGCATTTCGCCTATCCGGTGGGCGATCCGACCTCGGCCGGCCCCCGCGAATTCGCGCTCGCCGAAGAGCTCGGCTTCGCCAGCGCCGTCACCACGCGTCCCGGCATGATTTTTCCCGAACATGCGGCTCATCTGCACGCGCTGCCCCGGGTTTCCGTCAACGGATTGTGGCAGGACATCGCTTCTCTCGATATCCTGCTGTCTGGCGCGCCATTCCTGCTTTGGAATTTTGGGCGGAGGGTCAATGTGGCCTAATAGGGCGCGTTGCGCGTTTTGTCGATTCCGACAGAGACTTGACGGCGTCGCCGGGCCAGATTCGCAAACGGCGCGTCAACGAGGAGAACCATGGTGGCTTCGCCGACCGGGATGACCTCCGCCGAGGCCGCCGCGCGCCTTGACGCCGAAGGTCCGAACGAACTGCCGCAGCCCGATCGCCGCACGCTCGCGCGCATTGTGCTGGAGGTGCTGCGCGAGCCAATGCTCGCTCTGCTTATCGGCGGCGGCGGCGTCTATCTCGCCCTCGGCGACACTAAGGAAGCCATCATCCTGATGGCCTTCGCCTGCCTTTCCATCGTCATCACCGTGGTGCAGGAGGCGCGCACCGAACGCGTGCTGGAAGCGCTTCGCGACCTGACCAGCCCGCGCGCGCTGGTGATCCGCGATGGAGAACGCCAGCGAATCCCCGGCCGCGACGTCGTGCGCGGCGACCTGATCGTGCTGGCCGAGGGCGACCGCGTCCCCGCCGACGCGCGCCTCATCGAGGCCCAGGATCTTCAGGCCGACGAATCCCTGCTGACGGGAGAATCCGCGCCGGCGCGCAAGCGGGCGTCCGACGCGGCGCCCACGAAAGCCCTGGTCTCTGGAGACGACCGGGTCTATTCGGGCGCCCTGATCGTGCGCGGCGGCGGACTCGCCGAGGTGACCGCAACGGGTCCCCGCAGCGAAATCGGCAAGATCGGCAAGTCGCTGGCAAGCCTGGAGACGGAGGCGCCGCGCTTGCAAACACAGACCCGGCGGCTGGTGATCATCGCGGCGACCTTCGGCGGCGTGGTCAGCGCGCTGGTGGTCGCGCTTTACTGGATCTTGCGCGGCAACGGCCTCGACGCGCTGCTGGCCGGCATCGCGATCGGCATGTCCATGCTGCCGGAGGAATTCCCGGTCGTGCTGACCGTGTTCATGGCGATGGGCGCATGGCGTATTTCGCAGGCGCGCGTGCTGACCCGCCGCGCTGCGGCGATTGAATCTCTGGGTTCGGCCACCGTGCTGTGCACGGACAAAACGGGCACGCTGACCCAGAACCGCATGGCCATCGCTCAATTGCGCCGCGACGGCGAAACGTTTTCCATTGGCCCGGACTCGAAAATCCTGCCGACGGCCGCCGCCGAAAATTTGACGTTCGGCGCGCTGGCCTGTGCGCCCGCGCCGTTCGATCCCATGGAAAAGGCGTTTTTGGCGCTGGCGCGGCAAACCGGCGCGCCGCCGCCGCGCGGCGAGATTGTTCGGGTTTACCCCCTGCGCCCGGATTGCCTCGTCGTCACCCAGGTATGGGCGACGGCCGACGGCGAGCGGATCGTCGCGGCCAAGGGCGCGCCGGAGGACATTGTCGCGCTCTGCCGCCTGCCGCCGTCCACCCGCACAAAACTGGCGGCGACGGTCGACGACATGGCCGCTTCGGGACTGCGCGTGCTCGGCGTCGCCCGCGCGGATTTTACCGGAGCGGACCTGCCGGAGGTCCAGAAAGACTTCAATTTTGAATTCCTGGGCCTCGTCGGCCTCGCCGACCCGATCCGCGCCGACGTTCCGGCCGCCGTCGCCGAATGCCGCAGCGCGGGCATACGCGTGGTGATGATCACCGGCGACTATCCCGCGACGGCGCTCGCCATCGCGCGGCAAGCGGGCATTTCAAGCGAAGACCATCTCACCGGTCGCGAGATCGAGGGCCTGTCCGACGAGGCGCTCGCCGCCCGTATTCGAAAAACCTCGGTGTTCGCGCGGATCATGCCCGACCAAAAATTGCGCGTCGTCGAGGCGTTGAAGGCGGGCGGCGAGGTCGTCGCCATGACCGGCGACGGCGTGAACGATGCGCTCTCTCTGAAGGCCGCGCATATCGGCGTGGCCATGGGCGGGCGCGGGACGGATGTGGCGCGCGAGGCCTCCTCCATAGTGCTGCTCGACGACGATTTCGGCTCCATCGTCAAGACGGTGCGGTTGGGACGGCGCATCTACGACAATCTGCGCAAAGCGATGAGTTTCATTTTCGCTGTGCACGTTCCCATCGCCGGGCTCGCGCTGGCGCCGCTGTTCTTGGGCGCGCCCATCCTGTTCGGCCCGGTCCACATCGCCTTTCTCGAAATGATCATTGACCCCGTCTGCTCCCTGGTGTTCGAGGCGGAGACCGAGGAGGACGGCCTGATGCGCCGGCCGCCGCGTGACCCGGCCGAGCCGCTGTTCTCGGTTTCCATGATCCTGTGGGGTCTGTTCCAGGGCGCGCTCGCCCTGGCGCTGACGGCGACGATCTACGTGATCGCGCTGGGGCGAGGCGTGCCAGGCGACGAAGTGCGCGCGCTGGTGTTTTTCTCTCTCGTCATCGCCATTGTCGCGCTGATCCTGGTGAACCGCTCGACCGACGCCTCGCTGCTGAAGGCGGTGCTGCGGCCCAATCCCGCCCTGGCGATCACGCTTCCCGCCGTGGCGGCCATGCTCGCGGCCTCGCTGCTATGGCAGACCCTGCGCGATCTCTTCCGTTTCGGCCCGTTGCACGCCGACGACCTCTCCCTGTCGCTGGGCGTAGGGTTGACCGTGCTGGTCGTGTCGGAAAGCCTAAAGGCCGCGCGCAATGTCTTCTTGGCGCGACGCAGCGCTTGATCGCGCGTCAGGCGTCCCGCTTTTCCATCCACTTGATGAGCGGCATCATCGGCAGCGCCCAGCCGAGGCCGAGCACGGCGAAAATGAGGAAGCGCAGCACCTGCGACTCCAGCTTCATCGCCGTGTACTGCGCCAGAACCATGGCGATCAGCGCATAGATCACCACGAAGGGCACCATGATCAGGGCTCCGATCAGTTTTCGCGTGCGACTGGTCATGACGTCTCCTTTTGCCGTCTTATCCCGCAGTCACAATTTTACCTCAAGTCGTTCATGTGAAATTCAGCCGGGCGATCCTAAATAAGGCGTCAAGGATGAGCCCCGCGCTCGCCCCATTGGAGACCGAAATGCGTGTTTTCAGAATTGCTTCCCTCGCCCTCGCCTGCGGCTTGGCCGCCTACGCGCTGCCGCCGGCGCAGGCCGGCTGGGACGACCCGGGATCCCGCCACGAGCGCTTTTGCTCGGATGAAAAATTCGGCGACAGATTCGCCGACATGCAGAAGCAGCGCGCCGAGCGCCTCGCGGAACGCCTGAGGCTGACCGACGCGCAAAAGGCCGCGTTCAAGGATGTGCAGGCCGTGCGCGCCAAATCCATGGCGGACAATCGCGCGGCCATGTGCGCCGCCAATCCTGCAAACCTGACGTTTGAAAAGCGGCTCGAATTCCGCCAGGCCCGGCTGCAAGCCCGGCTGGACGCTCTGAAGGCCGAGACTCCGAAACTGCTCGCCTTCTACAACAGCCTGGACGAGCGCCAGAAAGGCCAGTTCGACGAGATCAGCCGGCATCGGGGTCATCACGGTCCGCACGGCGGCATGGGCGAAGGCATGATGGGCCCGGGAATGATGGGCGGAATGATGCGCGGCGGCATGGATCATCACGAGTCGCGCGGCGGCTGCGTCAACGAAGACTGATTTTCAGTTCGGGCGCGGGCGCCTCCCCCCCCGTTCCCCGCCCGAAGCAAGGGAAACCGCGCCGATCCCCCCTCGGCGCGGTTTTTCTTTGCCGCGGCGCAGCGTGCGGGATAGATTTGGGCTTTCGGAAGCGCCCATGTTGCAGAACGCCAAGACCACAGTCGCCGACCCGCTCGCCGCCGTCCGGCGCTGGCTGTTCGCTGTCGCCGGGCTGATCGCCCTGATGGTCTTGGCGGGCGGCGCCGCCCGGCTCGCCGTTTCAGGCTTTTCGATCACGGAATGGAAGCCGATCACGGGCGTCATGCCGCCGCTGTCGCAGGACGACTGGCGCGACGCCTTTGAAAAATACAAGCAGAATCCGCAATATGCGCAGATATTCGCGGACATGGACCTGTCCCGCTTCCAGACCATCTATCTCTGGGAATGGGCGCACCGGGTGCTGGGGCGGCTGATCGCGCTCGCCTTCGCCCTGCCGCTCGCCTTTTTCTGGCTAAAGGGGCTTGTAACCGGCGCCTTGCGCGGAAAACTGCTGTTCATCCTGGCGCTGGGCGGGCTCCAGGGTTTTGTCGGCTGGTGGATGGTGTATTCGGGGCTTTCGGAGCGCACGGCAGTGGCGCAGGCGCGGCTCGTCCTCCATCTGCTGCTCGCCTGTTTCACCTTCGTCGCGATTCTCTGGACGGCGGAGGGACTGCGGCCGAACTTCCGCGATCCCATGGGCCGGGACGCCCGGGGTTTTCGAATCGAGGCGGGCCTGCTGCTGGCGCTCGTTTTCGCGCAAATCGGCTTTGGCGCGCTGGTGGCGGGAGCGCGCGCCGGCCTCGCCTATAACACCTGGCCGCTGATCGACGGGCGTTTCATCCCGCCAGCCGAAAGCCTGTTCAGCCTGACGCCGCTCTGGGCCAATTTTTTCGACAACGCGCTCACCGTGCAGTTCCAGCACCGCATGGCCGCCTATCTGGCGCTGCTGCTCTGCCTGTTCCACGCCTTCCACATCAGCCGCGAGCGTCTGGCGCGGCGGGCGGTGCGGCGCGCGCTGGCTTTGGCGCTGCTGATTTTGGCGCAAGCGGGCTTGGGCGTGACCACACTGCTGCTGGCGGCGCCCCTGCCCGCCGCGCTGGCGCATCAGGCGCTGGCGGTCGGCGTGCTGGCGCTGGCGACCCTGCATCGCGCCAAGCTGGGGTGACCCGGTTTCACGCGCCCCCCGCCGCGAACAACGCCTCCAGCATCTGCGCCTTTTCCGGGCGGCGGACGATGGCGAGACCGTCGCCGGCCTCGACGAAAGCGCCGGGCTCCGGCTGGATCAGCGCGCCGCCGCCGCGCTTTTCCAGCGCCACGATCAGGAAGGCGCCGGCCCCCAGCTTTTCGATCTCGCCGATCGTATGCTTGTCGCATTTGCTGCCGGCCTCGACCGCGATCACCTCCATGTCGAGGCCGAGCAGGCGCAGGTCGGCGGCGAGCCGGTCGCTGCCGCCGGCGCGCATGCGCGCGACAATGCTGTTGATGTCGTCGAACAGCAGCAGTTCCGCCACGCGCTCCGCGCCGATGCGCGCCGGCAGCACCACGCGGTTCGCCCCCGCCTGCACCAGCTTGCGCTCGGTGGACGGCGATTCGCCGCGCGCGACAATGAAAATGCCGGGGTTCAGGGCGCGGGCCGACAGGGTGATGAAGACGTTGGCGGCGTCGTCGGGCAGAACGGTGGCGAGCGACTTCGCCCTGCCGATGCCCACGCGCTTGAGCGCCTCGTCGTCGGTGGCGTCGGCCTGCATGAACACATGGTCGGACACGCGCGCCGATTCCATCCGCTTGGGATCATGGTCGATGACGACGAAAGGAACGCGCGCCGCCTTGAGTTCGCGGCAAAGTTTTTGGCCGATGCGGCCAAAACCGCAGACGATGACGTGGCCATGCAGGCCGTCGATTTCCTTCTGCATGCGGCGGTTTCCAAAAACCTGCTGGAACTGGGCGGCGGTGATGAGCTGGATCAGCGAACCCGTGGTGAACACCATGCCCGTGCAGCCCACCACCATCAGGCCGATGGTAATGGCGCGCAAGGCCGGCGTCTGCACGGGTTGCACCTCGCCATAGCCAACGGTGTAAATGGTCGTGAGCACCATGAAGACGGCGTCGCCCAGGCTCCAGCCCTGCGACACATAGGCGCCGACGGCCAGCGCCGACACCACGGCGACGAAGGCGACGCCGCCGATGACGTTGCGGAGCGGAGAGGCGAGAAATCCGGAAGTCATGGTGAAACCGAAGATTTCTTCCTTCTATGCAGGAGGAAACGGCTCCGATCCAGCAAAATCAGATTTTTTGCAGCCACGCCTCGAGCCACGCCCGCGCCTCGTCCGAAAACGGTTTCGACTTGCGCGTGGCGGTGTCGGTGAGGACAGTCACATCCTCACCCCGCGCGGCGTAAACCCCGTTGTCGAAAACGGCATGCTCCAGCCGCAACGAGGAGCGGCCCACGGCGAGGATGCGGGTGCCGATTTCGACCTCGCCGGGCCAGTGGATCTCGCGCACATAATCGATGGCGAGCCGCGCCAACACAAACGCCCCGGTCTCGCCCTTCAGGTCGACGTCGCCGGCCATGAGCATGTCCACGCGCGCCGTCTCGAAAAACGTGGCGAAAACGGCGTTGTTGACATGCCCCTGCCGGTCGGTGTCGCCGTAACGCAGCTTTTCATGGGTGCGGAACGGGAAATCGTCGAGAACAGGGTGAGGCGTCTCGCGCACTCAGACCTGCTCGATTTCGACCAGCGTGCCGTTGAAGTCCTTGGGATGCAGGAACAGCACCGGCTTGCCGTGCGCGCCGATTTTCGGATTGCCGTCGCCGATCACCCGAACGCCCCCCGCTTTCAGGCGGTCGCGGGCCGCGAGAATGTCCTCCACCTCGTAGCAGACATGGTGCATGCCGCCATCGGGGTTCTTTTCCAGAAACTTGGCGATCGGCGAGGCTTCGCCGAGCGGCTCCAGCAGCTCGATCTTGGTGTTGGGCAGTTCGATGAAGACGACGGTGACGCCGTGATCGGGCTGGGCCTTCGGCTCCGACACCTTCGCGCCCAGCACCTCGCGATAGGTTTTGGAGGCCGCCGCAAGGTCCTTCACCGCAATGGCGACATGGTTCAAACGTCCGATCATCCGAATCTCCTCAAGCATTCGTTCCGATAGCTATGGTTCGAGACGGTCGCCTTTGGCGACCTCCTCACCATGAGGGCTCTCTCTATAGTAGCCCTCATGCTGAGGAGCCGCCGGAGGCGGCGTCTCGAAGCACGAGGGCGGTCCACGAATCCGCTGTCAAACCTCTATCGCCAGCACATGCACCTGCGGCTTTTTCCCCCACACGGCGGCGACCGCCGCGCGCACCGATTTCTCCACCGCGTTGCAAGCGACGTCCGGGTCCCTTTTCTTCGCCTTGGGCAGGGAGTCCAGCGTATCGAACAGGGCGCGGTCAATCACGTCGTCGAGCGCGCGACCGTCGAGCCCCACACGCGGCAGCCCAAACGTAACCATGTCGGGCGTTCCGATCAAATCGCCCTTGTCGTTGAGCGCGAAGGCGATGCTGACAATGCCCGCCGCCGCCAGGCGATGGCGCTGGCGGAAGCAATCGTCCATCTCGCTGAGAATGACCTCGCCGTCGCGATAGAGCTTTCCGTGGGCGATCCCCGGCAGGTGGCCGGGCGCATCCGGCCCCAGCGCGATCATGTCGCCATTGTGGGCGGTGATCACGTGCTCGACCCCCATCTGGCGGGCGAAGGCGGCGTGGACCCTCAGATGCAGCGGCTCTCCATGCGCGGGCACGGCGATTTTTGGCCGCAGCCACTGATAAAGCTGCTCGACCTCGCCGCGCCGGGGATGGCCGGAGCAATGCACCAGCGCGTCATGGCCGGTGACGACGTCGACTCCTTGCAGGATCAGCGCGTTGACGATGGCGCCGACCTCGCGCTCATTGCCGGGAATGGTGCGCGAGGAGAAGATGGCGAGATCGTTCGCGCCCAGTCTGACAGCGTGGTCGCCGCGAATGATGCGCGACATGGCCGCGCGCGCCTCGCCCTGGCTCCCCGTCGCCAGCACCAGCACTTTTTGCGCGGGCAAACGCGAAAAGGCTTCGAGCGACAGCGTCTCCGGCACGCCTTCGAGATAGCCGCATTCGCGCGCCACATCGAGCGAGCGCTCCATAGCGCGGCCCGCCAGCACCACCTGCCGCCCGGCCTCCTGCGCGGCGAGACAGACGGCGCGCAGACGCGCGATGTTGGAGGCGAACGTGGTGACCAGCACCCTGCCCTGCGCGGCGGAGATTTTCTCGCGCAAGATTTCGGCGACATGCGCCTCGGACGGGCTTTCGCCCTCGCGCAGAATGTTGGTGGAATCGCAGATCAGCGCCAGCACGCCCTCGTCGCCGATTTCCTTCAACCGCGCGATGTCGGTCGGGCGTCCCAGTCCGGGATTTTCGTCGAGCTTCCAGTCGCCGGAATGCACCACCGTTCCAACCGGCGTGCGGATCGCGAGCAGACAGGCCTCAGGGATCGAGTGCGACATGGCGACGAATTCGATCTCGAACGGACCGAGTTGCAACCGGCTCCCCTGCAGCACGACCTCGATCGGCACTTTGGGCGCCCCCGGTTCGGCGAGGCGGCGGGTCTGCAACAGGCCGTTGGCGAAGGGGGTGGCGTAAACCGGGCAGCGCAGGCGCGGCCACAGCGCGGCGATGGCGCCGACATGGTCCTCATGGGCGTGGGTGAGGACGATCCCCAAAAGGTCCTTGCGGTTCTTCTCGATGAAGGCGGGGTCGGGCAGGATCAGGTCGACGCCGGGCATGTCGGTGTGGGCGAAGGCCACGCCGCAATCGACCAGAATGTATTTTCGCTTGCCCGGCGCGCCAAAACCATAGAGCGCCGCGTTCATGCCGATTTCGCCCAGGCCCCCGAGCGGGGCGAAGACCAGTTCTTCCTGTGCGGAAGGCATTTATCAGCCCTTCATCCAAAATTCGGCGGCGCAAAACTGAGATCGCCCGCCTCGATCGTTTCCATATTTCCGTCAAGGCGTTCCAACAGCATGCGCCCCTGCGCGTCAATGCCGCGAAAGACTCCCTTTGTGACATTTCCATTGCGCTGGACTTCCGCCGGCGCGTCGAGGCCGCCGGCGACATCGAGCCAGGCGCGGCGGATGTAAGCGAAATTGTCGCCGCGCGCCCAAAAATCGAGCCACATGGCCAGCGCATCGGAGAGCGCCATGAACACGGCGTCGCGGCCAACGCGGGCGCCGATTGCGTTCAAACTCGTCGCGGGATAGGGCGTGTCGTCGGGATGGGTTTCGCAGTTCACGCCGAAGCCGATGACGCAGCCGAAGGGCGAATTCGCGCCGCCAGAACTCTCAAGCAACAGCCCCGAAAGTTTCGCGCCGTCATAAAGCGCGTCGTTTGGCCATTTCAGAGCCAGCCTGCGGTCGCCGCCGAGCAGCCCGCGCAACGCATCGGCGAGCGCCACGCCCGCGACAAATCCCAGTTGCGGCGCCACCGCCCGCGCACACGGCTCGATCAGCACCAGACTGCCAAAAAAATTGCCTGAGGGCGAGGACCACACACGCCCCAGCCGCCCCCTGCCCCGGGTCTGACGATCCGCGACAATCCAGAGCCGTCCGGGATCGCCCGAGGCGATCCGCGACACCGCCTCGTCGTTGGTCGAGCCCAGCTCTTCAAAATACTCCAGGCGGTAGCCCGCCCGCGCCGCGCCCTGCCCTGTCTCCACAGATCAGAACAGCGATTTAGCGGCGGATTCGGCGGCCTGCACCAGCGGGGCCGGATAGACCCAGTAGAGCAGCATGGAGACGGCGGAAACGGCCAGCACGGCGCGCAGCGTCAGGCTGGGCTTGTCGAAGGCCGGCGCGGCGTCGTCAAAATACATCACCTTGATGATGCGCCAGTAGTAGAAAGCGGCCACGGCCGAGCACAGCACGCCGATCACCGCGAGGGCGAACAGATTGGCCTGCACCGCCGCCAGGAACACGTACCATTTGGCGAAGAAGCCCGCGAGCGGCGGCACGCCCGACAGCGACACCATCAGCAGCGCGATGAACAGCGCCATGGGCCGGTTGGTGTTGTCGAGGCCGGAGAGGTCGGCGATCTTTTCCACCGGCCTGCCGTTGACGCGCATCGACAGGATGGCGGCGAAAGCGCCGAGCGTCATGACGAGATAGATCGCCATGTAGAACAAAACCCCCTTCACGCCCTCTTCCGTGCCCGCCGCGAGACCGACGAGGGCAAAACCCATGTGGCCGATGGAGGAATAGGCCATCAGGCGCTTGATATTGTCCTGCTTGATCGCGGCGAAGGCGCCGAGCGCCATGGATGCGATCGACATGAAGATGACGATCTGCTGCCACTGGTGGGTCGCGCCGGGGAAGGCGGTGTAGATGACGCGGGTGGCGATGGCCACCGCCGCCATTTTCGGCGCCGAGGCGAAGAAGGCGGTCACCGGCGTCGGCGCGCCCTCATAGACGTCGGGCGTCCACATGTGGAACGGGACGACGGACATTTTGAACGCAAGTCCCGTGAACAGGAACACGAGTCCAAAAATCACGCCGACATTGGGATGGTCGCCGATGGCGGCGGCTATGCCGGTAAACGACACCGTTCCGGAAAACCCGTAGAGCAGCGAGGCGCCATAGAGCAGCATGCCCGACGACAGCGCGCCGAGAACGAAATATTTCAGCCCCGCCTCGGACGCCCGCGCGTCGTCGCGGGCCAGCGCCGCCGTGACATAGAGGGCGAGCGACATCAGTTCGAGGCCGAGATAGAGCGAAATCAACCCGTTGGCCGAGATCAGCATCAGCATGCCGAGCGTCGCCAGCACGACCAGGATCGGGAACTCGAACTTGTTGATGCCCTCGCCGCGAAAGAAATCGCCGGCCATCAGCAGGGTGACGATGGAGCCGATCAACGCCAGCGCCTTCATGAAGTCGCCGAAGCGGTCGTCAACAAAAGCATTGTCGAAGACGACGCCGCTGACCCCCGGGGTTTTCAGCACGATGGCGACCAGCGCCGCGCCGAGCAGCACGACGGCGATCTCACTCATCGGCCCGTCGTCGGACTTGCCCCGGAAGGCGCCGACGAGGACCATGGCGATCACGCCAACGGCCAGAATAACTTCCGGCAGAGCGTGGACAAGGGCAAGTTGCAGCGTTTCCATGAGACAAAACTCTCAGTACAGCGAAAGGGCGGCCGTGCGGGTGACGGCGAGCGCCGCGTTGTAATTCTTGATCAATTGCGCGACGGCGCCGGAACAGGCGTGCAGAATCTGATTGGGCTGCACGCCGTACCAGATCGTCAGCAGCACGAGCGGCGCGAGGATCGCGAACTCACGCGCCGAAAGGTCGGCGAGGCCTTGCAGGCTGGGCTTCTCCAGCTTGCCGAACACCACGCGCCAGTAGAGGTAGAGCGCGTAAGCCGCGGAGAGGATGACGCCGGTGGTGGCGAACAGGGCGACCCAGGTGTTGGCCTTGAACGCGCCGATCAGGGTCAAGAATTCGCCGACGAAACCTGACGTGCCGGGCAGGCCGACATTGGCCATGGTGAACACCATGAAGATGGCGGCATAGACAGGCATTTTGGCGACAATGCCGCCGTAGGCCGCGATCTCGCGGGTGTGCATGCGGTCATAGACCACGCCGACGCACAAGAACAGCGCGCCTGAGACGATGCCGTGCGACACCATCTGGAACACCGCGCCCTCAACCGCCTGCTGGTTCATGGCGAACAGGCCCATGGTGACAAAACCCATGTGCGCGACGGACGAGTAGGCGATGAGTTTCTTGATGTCCTCCTGCACCAGCGCCACCAGCGAGGTGTAGACGATGGCGATGACCGACAGCGCGAACACCAGCGGCGCGAAATAATGCGACGCGTCGGGGAACATCGGCAGCGAAAAGCGGATGAACCCGTAGCCGCCCATTTTCAGCAGGATGCCCGCCAGGATGACGGAACCGGCGGTGGGCGCCTCGACGTGGGCGTCGGGCAGCCAAGTATGCACCGGCCACATCGGCATCTTCACCGCGAAAGAGGCGAAGAAGGCCAGCCACAGCCATTTTTGCAGGTCCGGATCGAATTTTGTGGTCAGCAGCCCGACAATGTCGGTCGAGTGGGTCTGCGCATACATGGCCATGATGGCGACCAGCATGAGCAGCGAGCCCGCGAGCGTGTAGAGGAAGAATTTGAAGCTCGCGTAGATGCGCCGCTTGCCGCCCCAGACGCCGATGATGATGAACATCGGGATCAGGCCGCCCTCGAAGAACAGGTAGAACAGCACGAGATCGAGCGCGCAGAACACGCCGATCATCAGCGTTTCCAGCACCAGGAAGGCGATGAAATACTGCTTTACGCGCACGTCGATCGACTGCCAGGAGGCCGCGATGCAGAACGGCATGAGAAAAGCGGTCAGCACCACGAACGGGAACGAAATGCCGTCCACGCCCATCTTGTAGCTGAGGCCGGAGCCGAACCAACTCTTCTCCTCGACGAACTGGAAGTCGGCGACGCCGGGGACGAACTGCGACCAGGCGTAGAAGGACAAAGCCAGCGTGACCAGCGTGGTCCACAGCGCGATCCAACGGATCGTGTTCTTGCCGCCGTCATTGTCCTCCTTGACCAGAGCGATCAAGCCGGCGCCGACCAGGGGCAAGAAAGTCAGCCCGGAGAGAATGCCAAAGCCGAACATTTATTGCCCCCCGCCCAGCGAGAACATGCCGTAGGTGATCAGCGCGGCGAGGCCGAGCAGCATCGCGAACGCATAATTATAGATGAAGCCGGTTTGCAGCCGCGAGGCGAAGCCGGCGCCGTCGATCACGCGCGCGGCCACGCCATCCGGGCCGAACCGGTCGATGATGGCGCCGTCGCCGCCCTTCCAGAACAGGCGTCCCAGCCAGAACGCCGGCTTGACGAAGATCTTGTCGTAGAGCTCGTCGAAGTACCATTTGTTCAAGAGGAATTGGTAGAGCTTGGGGAAGCGTCCGGCGAGGCTCGCCGGAACCTTCGGCGCGATCACATACATGAACAGCGCGACACCAAAACCGCCGACCATCATGGCGAACGGCGCCATGCCGACCCATTCCGGAACTTCATGGATGTCGTGCAGGATATGGTTGTGCTCGCCGGCAAACAGCGAGCTGCGCCAGAATTCACCCGCGGCATGGCCGATGAACTCGCCCTTGAACACATAGCCCGCGGCCAGCGCGCCGATCGACAGCACGAACAGCGGAACCATCATGGTCAGCGGCGATTCATGGGGCTCGCCGACATGGTGATGATGGTCGTCATGCCCATGGTCGTCGTGGTGGCCGTGCAGCAGGCGATACTGCTCCGACCAGCGGCGCTCGCCGAAGAAGGTCATGAACACCAGGCGCCAGGAGTAGAACGAGGTCATGCCCGCCGCGAGAACCAGCAGCACGAAGGCGAGCATGGCGGCAGAGCTGTGACCGCCGGCGGCGAAGGCGCCCTCGATGATCGCGTCCTTGGAGAAATAACCCGCCGTCATCGGAAAACCGGTGAGCGCCAGTGTGCCGATGGTCATGCAGGCGAAGGTGACGGGAATCTTGCTCCACAATCCGCCCATGCGGCGCATGTCCTGCTCATGATGCAGGGCGTGGATCACCGAGCCGGCGCCCAAAAACAGCAGCGCCTTGAAGAAGGCGTGGGTGAACAGGTGGAAAATGCCGAGCGCATAGCCGCCGCAGCCCAGACCGACGAACATGTAGCCAAGCTGCGAGCAGGTCGAATAGGCGATGACGCGCTTGATGTCGTTCTGCACCAGACCGACGGTCGCGGCGAAGAAGGCGGTGATGCCGCCGACCAGCGTGACCACGGTGAGCGCGGTCGCCGACTGCTCGAACAGCGGCGACAAACGCGCCACCATGAACACGCCGGCGGTGACCATGGTCGCGGCATGGATGAGCGCGGAGACCGGGGTCGGGCCTTCCATCGCGTCCGGCAACCAGGTGTGCAGCAGGAACTGCGCCGACTTGCCCATGGCGCCCATGAACAGCAGCAGGCAGGTGAGCGTCATGGCGTTCCAGTCGAGCCCGAACGCATGCACGCTCTTGTTCGCCAACCCGGGCGCGGCGGCGAAAATCGTGTCGAAGGCGATCGAGCCGGTGAGCATGAACACCAGGAAAATGCCCAGCGAAAAGCCGAAGTCGCCGACGCGATTGACGACGAACGCCTTGATCGCCGCCGCATTGGCCGACGGCTTTTCATACCAAAAACCGATCAGCAGATAGGAGGCGAGGCCGACGCCTTCCCAGCCGAAGAACATTTGCGCGAGATTGTCCGCCGTCACCAGCATCAGCATGGCGAAGGTGAACAGCGACAGATAGGCGAAGAAGCGCGGACGAGACGGGTCCTCGTGCATGTAGCCGATGGAATACAAATGCACGAGCGCCGACACGGTGGTGACCACGATCAGCATCACCGAGGTCAGCGTGTCCACGCGTAGCGCCCAGTCGACCTTCAGCTCGCCGGAGGTCATCCAATTGGCGAGCACCGGAGCTGAAAAATGGCCGTCATGCAAACCGACGTCGACAAAAGTGATCCACGACAGCGCGCAGGAGACGAACAGCAGCGCGGTCGTGATGATTTCGGCGGGACGGTCGCCGAGTTTCTTGCCGCCGAGTCCGGCGATCAGGAAACCGAGAAGGGGGAGGAAGACGATTGCCGAATACATGTTTCGCTCAGCCCTTCATCATATTGATGTCTTCCACCGCAATGGTGTGGCGATTGCGGAAGTAGGTGACGAGAATGGCGAGGCCGATGGCCGCTTCCGCCGCCGCGACCGTCAGGATGAACATCGCGAACACCTGCCCGGTGAGATCGCGCAGATGCGCCGAGAAGGCGACGAGGTTGATGTTCACCGACAGCAGGATCAGTTCGATCGACATCAGGATGATGATGACGTTCTTGCGGTTGAGGATGATGCCAGCGACGCCCAGCGTGAACACGATTGCCGCGACGATCAGGTAATGTTCGAGACCGATGACCATTTTGGCGCTCCTCAGGGAACCGGCACGCCGGTGCGGGACGGGACCTGCTTGTTTTCGATGGCGCCGGCGCGGGTGCGCGCGTTCTGCGCGGAAATGTTCTGGCGCTTGACGTTGGGACGATGTTGCAGCGTCAGCACGATGGCGCCGATCATGGCGGTGAGCAGCACAAGCCCCGCCGCCTGGAACAGATAGGCATATTGTGTGTAGAGCACCTGTCCGAGCGCGGCGGTGTTGCTCATCCCGTCCGGCGTCGGCGTCGACAGCACGGCCTGGGGCGCCACGGTCCAGGAGCCGACGACCAGCACCAACTCGACCAGAACGACGAGGCCGATCAACCCGCTGACCGGCAGGTAGCGGCGCATGCTCTTCTGCAGTTCGGCGAAATCCACGTCGAGCATCATGACGACGAACAGGAACAGCACCATGACGGCGCCGACATAGACGACGACCAGCAGCATCGCCAGGAACTCCGCGCCGGCCAGCACGAACAGGCCCGCCGCGCTGACAAAGGCGAGGATCAGAAACAGCACGGAGTGAACGGGATTGCGCCCCAGGATCACCATGGCCGCCGAGGCGATGGTGATGAAGGAGAACAGGTAGAAGAAGGCCGTGGCTACGCTCATGGTCCACCTTGCGCCCTTTCGGGCCGTTTCGTTGCGTCGCTCGGGGCGACGGTCATTCGATCGTTTCGCGCCTGAAAAAAGCGCGAGGATTAGCGGTACGGCGCGTCGGCCGCGAGGTTGCGCGCGATTTCGCGCTCCCAGGTGTCGCCGTTGGCAAGCAGGCGCTGCTTGTCGTAAAAAAGCTCTTCGCGGGTTTCGGTCGCGAATTCCGCGTTCGGCCCCTCGACGATGGCGTCCACCGGACAGGCTTCCTGACAATAGCCGCAGTAGATGCACTTGGTCATGTCAATGTCGTAGCGCGTGGTGCGGCGCGTGCCGTCATTGCCGCGCGGCTCCGCCTCGATGGTGATGGCCTGCGCGGGACAAATGGCCTCGCACAGTTTGCAGGCGATGCAGCGCTCTTCCCCGTTGGGATAGCGGCGCAGCGCATGTTCGCCGCGATAGCGCACCGATTGCGGGTTCTTCTCGTGCGGATAGTTGATCGTCGGCTTCGGCTTCAGCAGATAGCGGAACGTCAGGAAGAAAGCTCCGAAGAACTCCTTCAGGAACAGGCTTTTGATTGCGGCGGCGATTTGCATCAAACCCTCACTGCGCGGCAAAGCCGGCGAATTGCAGCACACCCGCGACCACGATGACGGCGGCGAGCGACAGCGGCAGGAAGACCTTCCATCCCAGGCGCATCAGCTGGTCGTAGCGGTAGCGCGGCACAAAAGCCTTCACCATGGCGAACAGGAAGAAGAACCAGGTCAGCTTCAGGACGAACCAGATCACGCCGGGCACTTCGGTCAGCGGCCAGATATTGGCGGGCGGCAGCCAGCCGCCGCAGAACAAGATCACCAGCAGCGCGCACATGGTGATGATCGCCACATATTCGCCGAGCATGAACAGCAGATACGGCGAGGACGAATATTCCACCATGAAGCCGGCGACGAGTTCGGATTCCGCCTCGACCAGATCGAAGGGCGGACGGTTGGTTTCCGCCAGCGCCGAGATGAAGAAGATCACGAACATCGGGAACAGCGGCAGCCAGTACCAGCCGAGCATCCCCCATTGCGTGTCCTGCGCCTTGACGATGTCGTTGAGGTTCAGAGAACCCGCGCAAAGCAGCACGGTGATGATCACAAAACCGATGGAGACTTCATAGGACACCATTTGCGCTGCGGAGCGCAAAGCCGACAGGAACGGATATTTCGAATTCGACGCCCAGCCGCCCATGATGATGCCGTACACACCAAGCGACGAGATGGCGAAAATGTAGAGAACGCCGACGTTCAAATTGGCGATGGCCCAGCCGTCATTGACGGGGATCACCGCCCAGGCCGACAGCGCCAACGCCGCCGTGACCAAAGGCGCCATCATGAACACGCCCTTGTTGGCGCCGTCCGGAATGATCGGCTCCTTCACCATGAATTTGATCATGTCGGCAAAGCTTTGCCAGATGCCCCAGGGCCCCACCACGTTGGGGCCTTTTCGCAACATCACCGCCGCCCAGATTTTTCGATCCGCGAGCAGGTAATAGGCGATGGCCGTCAGGCCGAGGATGAGCAGCAGAAGGCTCTTGCCGATGATGAGGAGGAGCGGGAGCAAGGTTTCCATGATCTCATTCCGCCGCTTGTTTCAGCGCGCCCTTGGCCAGGGCCGAACATTCCGCCATGACTTTTGACGCACGCGAGATGGGGTTGGTGAGATAAAAATCGGTGATCGGCGACACGAAAGCCGCGCCGGTGAGCGCGCCCGCCGGCAGTTTTGCCAGAGCGCCCGCATCGGCCGTTTCGATCTGGTCGATCCGCGCCATGTGCGGAACAGCCTTGTTGAGCAGCGCGCGAAGCTGCGCCAGCGAATCGAACGGCAAGGTTTTGCCGAGCACGGCGGACAGGGCGCGGAAAATCGCCCAGTCCTCGCGGGCGTCGCCGGGCGGGAAGCCGGCGCGATCGGTCAATTGGACGCGGCCTTCGGTGTTGACGTAAAGCCCGGATTTTTCCGTATAGGCCGCGCCCGGCAGGATCACGTCGGCGCGATGCGCGCCCCGGTCGCCATGCGTGCCGACATAGACGACGAACGCCCCCGGCTCGACGTTGATTTCGTCGGCGCCGACCAGGAACAGCAGGTCCAGCGCCCCGGCCTTGGCCATGGCGGCGGCGGAAAGCCCGCCCTCGCCCGGCACGAAGCCGATATCGAGCGCGCCGACGCGCGAGGCGGCGGCATGCAGCACGGAATAACCGTTCCAGTCGCCCTTCACGGCGAGCTTGGCGGCGAGCGCGGCGATAGCCTCGCCGTCCTCGCGGGCCAGAGCGCCGGCGCCGACCAGGATCAACGGACGTTCGGCCTTCGCCAGAACGGCCCCAAAACCTTCGCCACGAGCGACCTTGGCCAGCGTGTCGGGACCGGCGCCGAGATGCTCATAGGGGTAAGTGAGGTCGTGTTTTTCCCCGACGACGGCGATTTGAAAATCCCCCGCGCGCCAACGGCGGCGAATGCGGGCGTTGAGCACCGGCGATTCCCAGCGCGGGTTCGAGCCGACAATCAAGAGCGCGTCGGCGGCGTCGATGCCCTCGACCGTGGCGTTGAACAGGTAAGTGGCGCGGCCATTCTTCGGATGAATTTTCGCGCCGTCCTGGCGACAATCGACGTTGTTCACGCCCAGCTTGTCGGCCAGCGCCTTGGCGGCGAACAAATCCTCGACCGACGACAGGTCGCCGCCGATGAACCCGATCTTTTCAGGCGAGACCGCCTTCACCTTGGCGGCAATGGCGTTGAACGCTTCCGTCCAACTCGCCGGACGCAGACGTCCGTTCTCGCGCAGATAGGGACGGTCGAGACGTTGCAGCTTCAGCCCATCGACGCTCTGGCGGGCCTTGTCGGAAATCCATTCCTCGTTCACCGCGTCATTGAGGCGCGGCAGGATGCGGATGACCTCGCGCCCGCGGGTGTCGATGCGGATATTGGCGCCGAGCGCGTCGGACACATCGACGCCGGGGGTCTTGGTGTATTCCCACGGACGGGCGCGAAAATTCTGCGGACGCGGCAGCAGCGCGCCGACCGGGCAGAGATCGGTGACATTGCCCTGCAATTCCGAGCGCATCGCCGATTGCAGATAGGTGGTGATCTCGGAATCCTCGCCGCGGCCGATATTGCCCATGTCGGAGGTGCCGCAGATTTCGGCGGTGAAGCGGACGCAGCGCGTGCACTGGATGCAGCGGGTCATCTCGGTCTTCACGAGAGGGCCGATATATTTGTTCTCGATCGCGTTCTTGTTTTCGCTATAGCGCGAGCGGTCGCGGCCGAAGGCCAAAGCCTGGTCCTGCAAATCGCATTCGCCGCCCTGGTCGCAGATCGGGCAGTCCAGCGGATGGTTGATGAGAAGGAATTCCATCACGCCTTCGCGCGCCTTCTTCACCATCGGCGAATTGGTGAACATTTCCGGCGGCTCGCCGTTCGGGCCGGGCCGCAAATCCCTCACCGACATGGCGCAGGAGGCGGTGGGCTTGGGCGGGCCGCCCTTCACCTCGACCAGACACATGCGGCAATTGCCGGCGACCGACAGGCGCTCGTGGAAACAGAAGCGCGGAATCTCCTTGCCGGCGGTCTCCGCCGCCTGAAGCAGCGTGTACTCCGCCGGGACATCCACTTCGATCCCATCGACGATGATTTTCGCCATGTTTCTTCCCTTTGCGCCGGACGCGGCGGGGTGTTCCGCGCGCCGGTCCAGCTCCGAACCATTTTTTCAGGGTGCTTTAACACCGGGCGCGCCGATGCAAGAACCCCGCCTTTTGGGCGCCTACTGCGCCGCGACCTTGACCGCGTCCTTGTCGGCGCGGGCGGTGTAAGAATCGATCCGCGCCTCGATCACGGGGCGGAAATGCGTGATGAGGCCCTGGATCGGCCACGCCGCCGCGTCGCCCAGAGCGCAAATCGTGTGGCCCTCGATCTGCTTCGACACATCGAACAGCAGGTCGATTTCCGACTTTTGTGCGCGACCTTCGACCATGCGTTGCATGATCCGGTACATCCAGCCGGTGCCTTCGCGACACGGCGTGCACTGCCCGCAGCTCTCATGCTTGTAAAAATGCGAGAGACGGGCGATGGCGCGGATGATGTCCGTGCTCTTGTCCATCACAATCACCGCCGCCGTGCCGAGGCCGGATTTCAGCGCCGACAGCGAGTCGAAATCCATGGGCGTGTCGATGATTTGATGCGCCGGCACGCAGCGCACCGAGGAGCCGCCGGGGATCACCGCCAGCAGATTGTCCCAGCCGCCGCGCACGCCGCCCGCGTGCTTTTCGATCAGCTCCCGGAACGGGATCGACATGGCCTCTTCGACATTGCACGGCTTGTTGACGTGCCCGGAAATGCTGAACAGTTTGGTCCCGGAATTGTTTTTCGCGCCAAACGACGCGAACCACGCCGCGCTCCGCCGCAAAATGGTCGGCGCCACCGCGATGGATTCAACATTGTTGACCGTCGTCGGGCAACCGTAGAGCCCGACATTCGCCGGGAACGGCGGTTTGAGGCGCGGCATGCCTTTCTTGCCTTCAAGCGACTCCAGCAGCGCGGTCTCCTCACCGCAGATATAGGCGCCGGCGCCGTGATGCACAATCACTTCAAAGGGATAGCCGTGGATATTGTCCTTGCCGATCAGCTTGGCTTCATAGGCCTGGTCCACCGCCGCCTGCAGGCGCTCGCGCTCCCAGATGAACTCGCCGCGCACATAGATGTAGGCGGCGGAAGCCCCCATGGCGAAGCCCGCGACAAGACAGCCTTCGACCAGCAGATGCGGGTCGTTGCGAAGAATTTCGCGATCCTTGCAGGTGCCCGGCTCGGATTCGTCGGCGTTGACGACCAGATAGGAGGGCCGCGCCGGATCGGGCTTGGGCATGAACGACCATTTGAGGCCGGTCGGAAAGCCGGCGCCGCCACGTCCGCGCAGGCCCGAGGCCTTCATTTCCGAAATGATCCAGTCCTTGCCCTTTTCCAGCAGGCCCTTGGTGTTGTCCCAGGCGCCGCGATTCTTCGCGCCGGCGAGGCTCCAGTCGCCGTAGCCGTAAAGGTTCTGGAAGATGCGATCCTTGTCCTGAAGCATCGTCTTCTCCTTACTTGCCCGGATGGGCCGGCTGCGCGGCGGCGGCGGGGTCGCTCAGCGGACCGCTCTTGCCATCGGCGCCATAGAATTCCGTGAGAGCGGTCAGCCCGCCCAGCGGCTCCGAACGGTTGCGGCCGTTCTGCGGTCCGACATGGGTGGGACGCCCGGCCGCGAGATCGTCGAGCAGTTTCGAAAAGGATTCGGCGGTCAAATCCTCATAATAATCGTCGTTGATCTGCACCATGGGCGCGTTGCAGCAGGCGCCGAGGCACTCGACCTCAAGCCAGGAAAACAGGCCGTCGGCGGTGACATGGCGCTGCTCGCCGATGCGCTCTTCGCAGACTTTGATCAGCGCGTCGGAGCCGCGCAGCATGCAGGGCGTGGTCCCGCACACCTGGACAAAATATTTACCGACCGGCTCCAGGTTGAACATCGTATAAAAAGTCGCGACCTCGAGCGCTCGGATGTAGGGCATGCCCAAAATGTCCGCGACCTTTTCGATGGCTTTTTGCGGCAGCCAGTAATCATGCTGTTTTTGAGCCTGCCACAGGGCCGGGATCACGGCGGAGGCCTGACGCCCCTGCGGATATTTGGCGATCTGCTTGTCCAGCCACGCCATGTTTTCGGGCGTGAACTCGAAACTGTCAGGCTGCTGCTCGGCGAGACGGCGGGCGCTCATGATTTCTTTCCATTGGATTCGCGCATGTCCTGGATGACGACATAAGCCGCGACGGCCAAACCGCCGAGGAGAATGCCGAAGTCGGATTGCGGCTGGATCAGGGCTGAGCCGTTCACGGCCCGCCAGAGGACGAGGACGAGGATCGCGGACCCCAATCCGCTGATCAGAAAACGCGCGTTCTTGCGCAGCGATTCCAAAACCGTCATCGGTCGACCTCGCCGAACACGATGTCCTGCGCGCCGAGGATGGCGGAGACGTCGGCGAGCATATGGTTGCGGCACAGCAGGTCCATGCCCTGGAGGTGAGCGAAGCCCGGCGCGCGAATCTTGCACTTGTAGGGCTTGTCGGTGCCGTCGGAGACCAGATAGACGCCGAACTCGCCTTTCGGCGCTTCGGTGGCGACATAGACCTCGCCTTCCGGGGTCCGAAAACCTTCGGTGAACAGCTTGAAGTGATGGATCAGGCTTTCCATCGACTGTTTCATCGCGGCGCGGCGCGGCGGGGTGATCTTGTGGTCGGGCGTGAGCACCGGCCCCTGATTTTCCGCCAATGAAAGCTTTTCGACACATTGGCGCATGATGCGCACGGATTGTCGCATTTCTTCGAGGCGCACGACCTGACGGTCGTAGCAATCGCCATGCTTGCCGACCGGAATGTCGAATTCCATTTCCTCGTAGCACTCATAGGGCTGCGCGCGGCGCAGGTCCCAGGCGACGCCGCAGCCGCGCAGCACCGGACCGGAAAAACCCCACTTCCAGCATTCTTCCGCCGTGAGCACGCCAATGTCGGCGTTGCGCTGCTTGAAAATGCGGTTCTCGACGAACAGCTCTTCCAGATCGTCCATGAGTTTCAGGAACGGATCGAGCCAGGCGCCGATGTCGGCGATCAGAGCGGGCGGCAGGTCCTTGGCGACGCCGCCCGGCCGGAAATAATTGGCGTGCATGCGGGCGCCGGAGGCGCGCTCATAAAACACCATGATCTTTTCGCGTTCTTCAAACCCCCAGACCGGCGGGGTGAGCGCGCCGACGTCCATCGCCTGCGTGGTGACGTTCAGCATATGCGAGAGGATGCGGGTCATTTCCGCATAGAGCACGCGGATCAATTGCGCGCGGCGCGGAACCACGACGCCCAACAACTTCTCGATGGCGAGGACGAAGGAATGCTCCTGGGACATGGGCCCGCAATAATCGAGCCGATCGAAATAGGGCACGTTCTGCAAATAGGTGCGCGTCTCCATCAGCTTTTCCGTGCCGCGATGCAGCAGGCCGATATGGGGATCGACGCGTTCGACCACTTCGCCGTCCAGCTCCAGCACCAGGCGCAGCACGCCATGAGCCGCCGGATGTTGCGGACCGAAGTTGATCGAGAAATTGCGCATGTTCTGTTCGGTCATCATCCGCCTCAGATTTTCACTTCGACGCCGGCTTTCAGCATTTCGTCCCGCGCGGCGGCGAGCGCGCGCGGAATGACAAAATCGTTCATCAGGCGCATGTTTTCATTCAAACGCGCCACCAGCAACGGCATTTTGCGCACCACTTTGGCGCCCATGGGCGTCTGCTGGAAGGCGCGCAGCGCCTCAAGCTCATCCTTGTCCATCGTCTCCAGCAGGGTGAGGACCGAGGCGCGCTCGATAGCGTCCACATCCTGGGTCAGCATCTTTTCGACGAAATGATCGACGAAGGCGGAGGCCTGGTCCTCGCCCAGTCCAGGATTGGCGGCGCGCAACCGCTGGTTCACCTGCTGAGCCGCGAAGGGCGCGCTCTTGGTCACCAGCGCGCGCAGATCGAGGGTTTTGGCGTAGGCCTGCGCCGCTTCGACCGCTTGCGGATCATAAGCCTTCAACTTTCCCGCATAGCCTTGCGCGGAATCCTGAGCCGACGCCGCCCCGCAAAGAGCCAACGCCATCAGGACCAGCAGGGAGGCGGGACGTCGCATCATCAGCCCTTGGTCGCCTTCTCGTCGCCGGGAAGATCGTATTTCGTCGCTTCCCAGGGGGACAGGAAGTCGAAGGTGCGGAATTCCTGCGTGAGCTGCACCGGCTGGTAGACAACACGTTTCTGCTCGTCGTCGTAGCGGACTTCGACATAGCCGGTGAGCGGGAAATCCTTTCGAAGAGGATGCCCGTCGAACCCGTAGTCGGTGAGCATGCGGCGCAGGTCAGGATGGTCCGAGAACAGCACGCCATACATGTCGTAGGCTTCGCGCTCGTACCAATTGGCCGCCGGCCAGACATTGACCGCCGAAGGCAACGGATTGATGTCATCGGCCGCCGTTTTCACGCGAACGCGAAGATTGGCGGCGGGATCGAGCAGATGCACGACCACGTCGAACCGTTTTTCGCGCGCGGGGTAATCCACTGCTGTCAGGTCGATGAAGCTGATAAAGCCGTTGTCGCGCAAAAAGGTGAGCGATTCGATCCACTTGCCCGAATCGACGGTCACGCTCAGCTCGTCAAAGGCCAGCTCGGCGGACAGGAAAGCGCCGCCCAGGCCCGCCTCGACTTTTTCGCGGATCGCCCGCAATTGCCCGCGCAAAATCTCCGCGTGGGTATGTTCGACCGGATGTGTGGCGTCCGTCATCTCGAATTCCCTCGCCCGCAACGGGCGGAATCTGGGTTTAGAGCATTTTCAAGCGAAGTGGATGCCGGTTCGCGTGAAGAAAATGCGTCAAAACAAGAATCTAGAGCTTTTTCATGTTTCCATGAAGCGTGAAAAAACTCTAGCGTTCGATCGTGCCGGTGCGGCGGATTTTGCGCTGGAGCAGCATGATGCCGTAGAGCAGCGCTTCCGCCGAAGGCGGACAGCCGGGCACGTAAATGTCGACGGGCACGATGCGATCGCAGCCGCGCACCACCGAATAGGAATAGTGGTAGTAGCCGCCGCCGTTGGCGCAGGAGCCCATCGAGATCACGTAGCGCGGCTCCGGCATCTGGTCATAGACCTTGCGCAGCGCCGGGGCCATTTTGTTGGTGAGCGTGCCGGCGACGATCATCACGTCGGACTGGCGCGGCGAGGCGCGTGGCGCGAAGCCGTAGCGCTCCACGTCATAGCGTGGCATGGCGACATGCATCATTTCGACGGCGCAGCAGGCCAGGCCAAAAGTCATCCACATCAGCGAGCCCGTGCGCGCCCAGTTGATGAGGTCGTCGGTCGCGGTGACGATAAAACCCTTGTCGGCGAGTTCGTCGTTGATGGCCAGAAATGTGGGGTCGTCGGCGCCGATCGGCTTGCCGGTGCGGGGATCGAGGATACCGCGTGGCGCGGGCGCGATCAGGGTCGGCTGCGTTTCGCGCGTCAGTCCCATTCAAGGGCTCCCTTTTTCCATTCGTAGACAAAGCCGACGGTGAGCACGCCGAGGAACAGCATCATCGACCAGAAGCCGAACACGCCGATCGAACGGAAAGCGACGGCCCAGGGGAACAGGAAGGCGACTTCCAGATCGAAGATGATGAACAGCAGCGACACGAGGTAGAAGCGCACGTCGAACTTCATGCGGGCGTCGTCGAAGGCGTTGAAGCCGCACTCGTAGGCCGAGAGTTTTTCCGCGTCGGGCGCCTTGAAGGCAATGATGAAGGGCGCGACGAGCAACGCCCCCGAAAGCACTGTCGCGATGGCGATGAAGATCACCAGCGGCAGATAATCGTTGAGAACCGACATGTTTTGTCCTCCCGCCGATTTTTGGCGCCTCCCGAAACCTGACGGCGTTCGGGAAGGCGTTCCGGCGACAGTAGCTCAGTAGCAAGAGCCCTGCCACCGCCGCCTCTTTGGCCTCGTTCCGTATCTTAGTGCGACAATACGCGCAAGGTCGAAACACGCGTCTAGGACTAAGGACGGGTTCGCGTGGGACGCCACCGGCATGAAACCGTTGGAATGCTAATAAATTTCAAGGAGCTAGCGCTGCGCACGCGCACGAAAACCTTGCGACGATTTGCCGATGCGCGTGATATGGGGTCGCCATTGCGAAATGGCGAGAGAGACGGGGCTCGAACCCGCGACCTCCGGCGTGACAGGCCGGCGCTCTAACCAACTGAGCTACTCCCCCGCGTCTCCGGCGCTTCGTCAGTGACTTGCGTCGTGCGGATGGGTGCGAAGTAAGGCAGGGCGCGATTCAAGTCAAGCGCCCTTGTGACGAGTTTTTGATGGTTTGTGAAATAACTAGGGAAAGCGCGGCGCCCGTCTGTCCAGAAGCGGCGGGATGGCCGGGGTGATGCGCCCTTCCTGACGCTCCAGCGCATCAAGAAGGCCAGAATCAGACGGATTTGCGAGAGGGAATCGAAAAACACGGCCGGCGTCGGGACCAACGCGTCCGCTCAGGCGGCGAGGGAAAGGGCGCGCTGTCGATCCAGGCTCGTCATGCCCGGGCTTGTCGCGGGTATCCACGCCGAGCCGCCAAGACATGCTGCAACAGTTCGCGTTGCGGAGCCGCTTGGATGGCCGGACAAGCCCGGTCGTGACGACAGAGCGCCGCGGTGAACCGAACTGTCAACCGCAGCCGTGAACGGCGGAGCCGCGAGGAAGAAGGACCGTCAGAAAACCCGGCTCGCCAGTCTCCAGCGGGTCATTTCCGACGGGGTCACCATGTGCAGCGTCGACGACGAAATATGCTCGGCGGTGCGGATCAAATCGCTGGAAACGCCCATGCGGACGCTATAGGCCATCAGATGCGCGGCCATCGAGCCGTTGTCGTAACGGCGCACCACCGCTCCGTCGCCAAAGGCGCCGGCGTCCGTGACCTGGTTGGCGAACATGCGATGGATGCCCAGCGAGCTGCCCTGCGGCGCCACGCGCTTGCGGCCGCCCATGAAGGCATAGACGCAAGCCGACAGGCAATGAGCGGACAGGAAGCGCCCTCCCCGCCCCGCGGACGGCGCCAGCCGCGCCACCACGGTGGCCGCGCCGATTCGGCGGAAAATCTGCCCCAGCTCCATCGAGGCGACGACATAGCCACCTTCGGAATTCAGGAACACCACCGTCCGCAAATCGCGATTCGCCCCGTTCTCGCGCAGAAAGGCCAGGAAATCGTGGGGCGTGGAATTGGTGATCTGTCCTTCGGCGACAATAGCCATGGGACAGCCGCCCCGGCAGGCGCCCCCGAGCGATTCGAGGCGGAACGTCATGGCCTGCGCCTGCGTCGCGACCAGCGCGCCGGCGGCGAGCGCCCCGAGCGAAATGAGGCCGAGAGATCGAGACAGCATGCGCGCAACTCCGCCCAAAACGTTCGACACGGGGACTCTCCAGAAATGGTGGGCGGTGACGGTCTCGAACCGCCGACCCTCTCGGTGTAAACGAGATGCTCTACCAACTGAGCTAACCGCCCTTCGCGCCATCGCGATCGAGGCGAAGGCGCTCAAAACGCTTTAGGACGCGCAACGCGCCCTGACAAGACTTTCGGACAAAGAGATTAAAACCTGACGAACGGCGTCGCCAGGCCCAAACAAACAAAACCTGGCGAATCAAGATTCGCCAGGCTCGCATTCCGACAGCGCGGTTGACTTACTTGTTGACCAGGGTCTTCAGCTGGGCGCCGGGCTTGAAGCGCACGCTCTTGGAAGCGGGGATCTTGATCTCCTCGCCGGTCGCGGGATTGCGGCCCTTGCCGGCGGCGCGCTCCTTGACCGAGAAGGTGCCGAAACCGACGAGGCGAACTTCCTCGCCGTTCTTAAGCGCCTGCGAGATCGCGTCGATCACGGCGTCGAGGGCGGCGCCCGCGGCGGCCTTCGAGGATTCCGTCGCTTCCGCCACCACGTCGATCAATTCGGCTTTGTTGGTCATATGAAACTCCTGTCTCTGCTGCGCGCGCTCAGACGCAACCTTTGTTTTTCCCGGGCCGCTGTCCGGATGGAAGCTTGATCGCCGCCACGAAAAGCGCGCCGCTCGGCGCTGCTCGAATCGTAACCGGACGATGGCGCTACTTTTGATGCGAATCCGGGCCAAGGCAAGGGACCGGGCGGGAGAATCGCCAAAAAATCCCAGCAAAATCGGGCTTTTTACGCCCTCGGCCTTCGCAAAGACGAAGGGCCGGAGCCAAAATGGCCCCGGCCCCCGCTTCCCGCAGGAAATCCTTGCGTTGTCTCAGTGCGCGACCACGCCGACCCCGTCTTCCTCGCGGTCCTGGCCGTCCGCCTTGACCGCGCCCTCCTCCCAGGAGATCGGCACGGGCATGCGCAGCAGAGCGTGCTTCAGCACCTCCTCCATGCGCGAGACCGGAACGATCTCGAGGTTGTTCTTCACGGAATCCGGAATGTCGACCAAATCCTTGGCGTTGTCTTCGGGAATCAGAACTTTCTTCAGCCCGCCGCGCAGCGCCGCCAGCAGCTTCTCCTTGAGGCCGCCGATGGGGAGCACCCGGCCGCGAAGCGTGACCTCGCCGGTCATGGCGATGTCGCGGCGCACGGGAATGCCGGTCATGATCGACACGATGGCCGTGGCCATGGCCACGCCCGCCGACGGACCATCCTTGGGCGTCGCGCCTTCCGGCACGTGCACGTGGATGTCGCGTTTTTCGAAGACCGGCGGCTCGATGCCGTAATCGATGGCGCGCGAGCGCACGTAGGACGCCGCGGCGGAAATCGATTCCTTCATCACGTCGCGCAAATTGCCGGTGACGGTCATGCGGCCCTTGCCGGGCATCATCACGCCTTCGATGGTCAGCAATTCGCCGCCGACTTCCGTCCAGGCGAGGCCCGTGACCACGCCGATCTGGTCCTCGGACTCCGCCTCGCCGTAGCGATAGCGGGGCACGCCGAGATAGGTCTCGATGTTCTCCTCGGTGAAGACGATGCGGTCCTTCTTCGGCTTGGACAGCAAAATGTCCTTCACCGCCTTGCGAGCGAGATTTGAGATCTCGCGCTCAAGGTTGCGCACGCCGGCTTCACGCGTATAGCGCCGGATCACCTTGATCAGAGCGGCGTCCTCGAGAATCCACTCGTCGGCGCCCAGGCCATGCTTGGCCGTGGCGGCGGGGATCAGATGCTTGCGCGCGATCACCGCCTTCTCGTCCTCGGTGTAGCCGGCGATGCGGATGATCTCCATGCGGTCCATCAGCGGCGCCGGGATGTTGAGCGTGTTCGCCGTGGTCACGAACATCACGTTGGACAGGTCGTAGTCGACCTCCAGGTAATGGTCGTTGAACGTGGCGTTCTGCTCGGGGTCCAGCACCTCCAGCAGGGCCGAGGACGGGTCGCCGCGGAAATCCATGCCCATCTTGTCGATTTCGTCGAGCAGGAACAACGGATTGTTGGTCTTGGCCTTACGCATCGACTGGATCAGCTTGCCGGGCATCGAGCCGATATAGGTGCGGCGGTGACCGCGAATCTCGGCCTCGTCGCGCACGCCGCCGAGCGACATGCGCACGAACTCGCGTCCGGTCGCCTTGGCGATCGACTTGCCCAACGAGGTTTTACCCACACCGGGAGGCCCGACGAGGCACAGGATCGGTCCCGTCAGTTTATTGGCGCGGCTCTGCACCGCCAAATATTCGACAATGCGCTCCTTGACCTTGTCCAGGCCGTAGTGTTCGGCGTCCAAAAGATCCTGGGCCGAAGCCAAGTCCTTCTTGATCTTGGATTTCTTGCCCCACGGGATCGACAGCAGCCAGTCGAGATAGTTGCGCACAACGGTCGCTTCCGCTGACATCGGCGACATCTGCCGCAATTTCTTCAGCTCGGCGGTGGCCTTGTCGCGGGCCTCCTTCGACAGCTTGGTGCGCTTGATTTTCTCTTCGAGTTCGTAGAGGTCGTCCTTGCCGTCCTCGTCGCCCAGCTCCTTCTGAATGGCCTTCATCTGCTCATTCAGATAATATTCGCGCTGGGTCTTCTCCATCTGCCGTTTTACGCGCGTGCGGATGCGCTTCTCGACCTGAAGGACCGAGATTTCGCTTTCCATCAGCGCAAGGCATTTTTCCAGCCGCTTGACGACCGAGGTCATCTCCAGCACGGCCTGGCGGTCGCCGATCTTCACCGACAGATGCGAGGCAACGGTGTCGGCCAGCTTGCTGGGATCGTCGATCTGCGCCACGGCCGAAACCACTTCCGGCGAGACCTTCTTGTTCAGCTTGACGTAGCCCTCGAACTCGGAGGCCACGGAGCGCGCCAGCGCTTCCGCCTCGACCACGTCGACCTTGTCCTCGGGGGTGACGGTCGCCTCGGCCTCGTAGAATTCGTCGGTGCGGACGTACTTGCCGACTTTCGCGCGCGCCACGCCCTCGACCAGCACCTTCACGGTGCCGTCGGGCAGTTTCAGCAATTGCAGCACGCTGGCGAGCACGCCGGCCGAAAACACCGCTTCCGGCTTGGGATCGTCGTCCGCCGCGTTCATCTGGGTGGCGAGCAGGATGTGCTTGTCGGCCTTCATCACCTCTTCAAGCGCGCGAATGCTCTTTTCGCGGCCGACGAACAGCGGCACGATCATGTGCGGGAAGACGACGATGTCGCGCAGCGGCAGAACCGGAAACATCTCGGTTACGCCGGCGGGGGGCAGTTCGCGCTTTGTGGTGGTCATCTCTTCATCCTTTGGTCACGGCGGACCTGACCTTGGTCGTCTTACCGTTGCAAGGTCCGGGCCGCCCACGGACTGGACCGGAGCGGCCTCCTCGCGAGCGCCGAACCGCCTTCCGTGCGCCGTCCGATCCGGTTCTAGGCCTCGGGGGCGTTGGGCTTACCGACGGAAATGGGGCGTCTCCGCCCCAGTTTCAAGTTCGCCCCTGCTTTCGTCCATGGCCTGGACTTTGCGCCCAGGCCATTGGACTTATGCGCTGGCGCCGGTCTTTTCGGCGCGCTCCGCATAGATGTAGAGCGGCTTCGCCTTGCCATCGACCACTTCGGGGCCGATCACCACCTGCTCGACGCCCTCGAGCCCAGGCAGATCGAACATGGTGTCGAGCAGGATGCCTTCCATGATCGAGCGCAACCCGCGCGCGCCGGTCTTCCGATCGATCGCCTTGCGCGAGATGACGTTGAGCGCCTCGTCCTGGAACGACAGCTCGACATTCTCCATCTCGAACAGCCGCTGGTACTGCTTGACCAGAGCATTCTTCGGTTCGGTAAGGATGCGTTTCAGCGCCTCCTCGTCGAGGTCTTCCAAAGTGGCGATCACCGGCAGACGGCCGACGAATTCGGGGATCAGGCCGAACTTGAGCAAATCTTCCGGCTCAACCTGCCTGAAAATCTCGCCGCTGCGGCGCTCATCCGGGCCTTCGACATTGGCCGAAAAACCGATGGAGGTCTTGTTGCCGCGATTCGAGATGATCTTGTCCAGGCCGGCGAAGGCGCCGCCGCAGATGAACAGGATGTTGGTCGTGTCCACCTGCAGGAATTCCTGCTGCGGGTGCTTGCGGCCGCCCTGGGGCGGGACGGAAGCCACCGTGCCTTCCATGATCTTCAGCAGGGCCTGCTGCACGCCCTCGCCCGAGACGTCGCGGGTGATCGAGGGATTGTCGGACTTGCGGGAAATTTTGTCGATTTCGTCGATATAGACGATGCCGCGCTGGGCGCGCTCGACATTGTAGTCCGACGCCTGCAACAGCTTGAGGATGATGTTTTCCACGTCCTCGCCGACATAGCCGGCTTCGGTGAGCGTGGTGGCGTCCGCCATGGTGAAGGGCACGTCGAGGATGCGCGCCAGAGTCTGCGCCAGCAGCGTCTTGCCCGAACCCGTGGGGCCCACCAGCAGGATGTTCGACTTGGCCAGTTCGACATCCGAATGCTTGGTCGCGTGGTTCAGCCGCTTGTAATGGTTGTGCACGGCCACCGACAGCACGCGCTTGGCCGAGAACTGGCCGATCACGTAATCGTCGAGGACCTTGCAGATTTCCTTCGGCGTGGGAATGCCGTCGCGCGTTTTCACCAGCGCGGACTTGTTCTCCTCGCGAATGATATCCATGCACAGTTCGACGCATTCGTCGCAGATGAACACCGTCGGCCCTGCGATCAGCTTGCGCACTTCGTGCTGGCTCTTGCCGCAGAAGGAACAATACAGCGTGTTCTTGGAGTCGCTGGCGCCAACCTTGCTCATAAATCTCTCCTTAGCCGCCGGTTCGAAACCGGCCTGCCGCTTCTCTGGGCTCCTGCGGCCAGGCCGCGCCCCAAAACTCCGCCGCCGGACCGACGATCAGCGCGCCCCTCGACGCTCCCGGTTCATTCGCGTCGACCGGCCAGTTTAAGCCGTTCGACGCCAATGACAAGCTGTGCCGAATTCACGGCGTTTCAGGAAGACCGGCCGCGGGCGCCCGGCTCATTCAGCTACGCATATTCGTGTCCAAAAACCGGAACCGCTTTTTGGGAATAGGCGCGGTTCACTTCTTCTCGTCGGTCTTGTCGTCCGGACGCTTGCTCAGAACATTGTCGATCAGGCCGAAATCCTTGGCCTCGTCGGAGGACATGAAATGGTCGCGGTCGAGCGTGCGCTCGATCGTGTCGTAGTCCTGACCGGTATGCTTCACATAAACATCATTCAACCGCTTCTTCACCTTCATTATGTCTTCAGCATGGCGAAGGATATCCGAAGCCTGCCCCTGGAAGCCGCCAGAGGGCTGGTGAACCATGATTCGCGCGTTCGGCAGGGCGAAGCGCATGCCGGCCTCGCCGCCACACAGCAGCAGCGAGCCCATCGACGCCGCCTGGCCCACACAGAGGGTGGATACCTTGGGCTTGATGAACTGCATCGTGTCGTAAATCGCCATGCCCGCCGTCACCACGCCGCCCGGCGAGTTGATGTACATGGAGATTTCCTTCTTGGGATTCTCCGCTTCCAGGAACAGCAACTGGGCGATGATCACCGAAGCCATGCCATCCTCGACCGGGCCGGTGAGGAAGACGATGCGTTCGCGCAACAGACGGGAATAGATGTCAAACCCACGCTCGCCGCGCGGCGTGTTCTCGATGACCTGCGGAATGAGATACTGGTTATACACTTCGATCGGATCGCGCATGGATCATCCCTTGAACCTTGACGGCCGCGCCTTGGGCTTCGACCGCATTCCTATATCTGCCAACATAATGTGCTTTCGGCCCGTGGCAATGGCCGTGCTGGTTGCATGAAACCGTCATGCAAATCCGGGGCCGGTTTGCGTCTCCCCCCGACGCCAAGGCCGGGGTCGACGAAAATATCCGGGAACTCTAGCCGCCCGCGACTGAATAAACCCTAAAGATTCCGAAGGCTTGCAGCACTTTGCGCTGACGCTGCGGAGTGCCAAAAAGAGACGCGCCCGCGCGGGGGCGCGGGCGCGTCGTTCCGGAGCTGGACTTCAGCTCAAGCTCATTCATCGTCCTGCGGCTTGAACAATTCTTCCTTGGACACGGTCTTGTCCATGACCTTGGCCTGCCCAAGAATGTGGTCGATGACCTTCTCTTCAAAAATTGGCGCGCGAATCTGCGCGAGCGCCTGCGGGTTCTTCTGGTAGTATTCCCACAAAAGCTTTTCCTGGCCGGGGAACTGGCGGGCCTGATCGACAATGCCGCGCGTCACCTCGTCGTCGGTCACCTTGACGCCGGCGCTCTCGCCGACTTCGGCGACCACGAGACCGAGACGCACGCGGCGCTCGGCGATGCGGCGGTAATCGGCGCGTTGCGCCTCCTCGGTCGTGCCGGCGTCCTCAAAAGACTTGCCGGTCGAGCGCTGCTCGGCCAGGAGCTGGTTCCAGATGCCGTCGAACTCGTGGCTGACCAGTTCCTCCGGCAAATCGAAGGCATAGCGCTTGTCGAGCGCATCGAGCAGGGTGCGCTTCAGCTTTTCGCGCGACGCCTTGTCGTGATCGCCCTTGAGGCGCTCGGCAATGGCCTCGCGCAGCTTTTCGGCGCCTTCGAAGCCGAATCCCTTGGCGAATTCGTCGTCAACGGCCTGTTCGCCGGGCGCCGCCACCGCCGTCACCTTGACGTCGAACACGGCGTCCTTGCCAGCGAGATTCGCCGCCGAATAGTCCTCGGGGAAGGTGACGTTGACCGTGCGATCCTCGCCGGCCTTGGCGCCGATCAGCTGGTCCTCGAAACCCGGGATGAACGAGCCGGAGCCGAGCACGAGATCGACGCCCTGCGCCGCGCCGCCTTCAAAAGCCTCGTCGCCGATTTTGCCGACGAAATCGATGGTCAGCTTGTCGCCATTTTCGGCGGCGGCGCCTTCTTCACGGGCAGTGTAAACGCGGTTGCGATCGACCAGCCGCTTGATGGCGTCCTCGATCTCGCCGTCGGAAACTTCGGCGACCAGGCGCTCGACCTCGATGTCGTCGAAAGAGCCGACCTCAAAGGTCGGCAGCACCTCGAAGGCGATGGAGAAGGTGAGGTCGCCGCTGGCTTCCAAAACCTTTTCCATCTCGCCCTTGTCTTCGGGAAAGTTGAATTTCGGCGCGGCGGCGAGGCGCAGCTTGTTGTCGTCGAGGATTTTCTGCTGGGCGGCGTTCACCGCCTCCTGGACGACGTCGCCCATGATGGACTTGCCATAGACGCGCTTGAGGTGGCCGACCGGGACCTTTCCGGGACGAAAACCCTTGATCTGGACCTTGTCCTTCATGGACGCGATCTGCGCATCGAGCTTTTCGGCCAGTTCGCCCGCGGGGAGAACCACCTGATATTCGCGCTTCAGCCCCTGCGAAAGCGTTTCCGTAGCCTGCATCTGACAAAACCTTTTTTACTGCCGGGCTGGCCCGGACCATCGAAACCTGGGAACACGGGTTTGATTCAACCCGGCGCAGTGGTGCGGGCGGAGGGACTCGAACCCCCAAGACTTTCGCCACCGGAACCTAAATCCGGCGCGTCTACCAGTTCCGCCACGCCCGCGCGCTGTGTGCAAGGGGCGCTCTATAGCAACGGGCGAAGGCGCACGCAGCAAAAAAATGGCGGAATCGCGCTCTCTCGCCCACAAGAATGTCAAAGATGCGCCAGCACCCTCGGCAGCATCTCGGACAAATCCTCGGCGATCAGGCCCCGCCCAAAGGCGTTCGCCGCCTCGCCGTGCAGCCACACCGCGCAGGCTGCCGCCTCGAAGGCGGGCATTCCCTGCGCCAGCAAGCCGCCGATGATCCCCGCGAGCACGTCGCCCGAGCCGGCCGTCGCCAGCGTCGGCGGGGCATTGGCCGCAATCGCGGCGCGGCCGTCGGGACTCGCCACCACGGTGTCGGGGCCTTTCAGCACGATCACCGCGCCCAGCCTCTCAGCCGCCACGCGCGCCTTGTCCAATTTCGATCTACAATCAACAGGTTGTGCTTCCGTCCTGCGAGATGACGTTAGGTCATGCCCATCCGGCTGAGCAGGCTGAGGTTTTTCCGCCTGCTCATTGAAAAGACGATAAAATTCGCCGTCGTGCGGCGTGATGACGACGCGCGCGGCGCTCGATGTGATGCATCGCGCCAACGCCCGCCAGTCGCCGGAAAAGGCGGTGAGCGCGTCCGCGTCGAGCACCAGCCCGAGCGGCCGATCCGGCGTCGCCGCCGCCAGCAGAACAGCCGCGATTTCAGCCGTTTCCGGGGCGACGCCGAAAGCCGGCCCGAACACGCAGCCGCTAAAGCGACGGTCGGCGAGCAAGTCGCGCCACTGGTCCGCGCCATCGGCGGCGCGCAGCATGATCGCGGTGAGATGCGCGGCGTTGACGGCGAGGGCGTCGGCGGGGCTGACGACCGTCACCAGCCCGGCGCCGGCGCGCAGACCCGCGCGCGCGGCGAGCCGGGCCGCCCCGGTGCGGGTCATGGGCCCCGAGGCGACCAGCAGATGCCCGCGCGAATATTTGTGCCCCGCGACCTGCGGCTTCGGCATGAGCCCGAGCCAGAGCGGCGGGAGATTTTCAAATGTTTTGGGTGCAATGTCGGCCAAAAAGCCGGCGTCGATGCCGATCTGAGTCACCAAAAGATCGCCGCAGGCGAGACGGCCCGGCAGCAGCACATGGCCGGGCTTTTTGCGGAAGAAGGTGACGGTTTTTTGCGCCTGGACGCAGCCTGGACCGAGGCCGGTCGCGCCATCGAGCCCCGAGGGCACATCGACCGCGAGAATCGGCTTGCCCGCCGCATTGAGGCGCTCGACCAGCTCCAACGCCCGGCCGTCGAGCGGCCGCGAAAGGCCGGCGCCGAACAGCGCGTCGATCACCACATCCGCCCGCGCCGGATCGACCTCCTCGGCGGCGCAGGTCTCGCCCGCCCAATCCTCAAAAGCCTGTTTGGCGTCGCCGCGCAGGAAACGCGGCTCGCCGAGCGCGCCGACCTCCACGTCAAAGCCGGTCTCGCGCAACAGCCGCGCGGCGACATAGCCGTCGCCGCCATTGTTGCCGGGGCCGCAGAACACGGCGACCCGCCGACTGCCTTTGTCGCGCAGCAGGGCGGCCGCGGCCTCGGCGACGTTTTTCCCCGCCTTGAGCATGAGCGCATAGCCGGGAACTCCGCCGGCGATGGCGAGCGCGTCGGCGCGGCCCATTTCCTCGGGCGTCAGCAATTCGATGGCTTCCATGGCCCGAAGTCTGAGCCCGTCCCTACGGAAATGCAATTGCGGCCCCGCCGCTTTTCCCCTAAGGCCCAGCGCAAACCAGGGAGTTTTTCATGACCGTCAAAAGCCCGCGCAATTTTCTGAAACCGCTCGCCATCGGCGCCCCCGAACCTTATCGCGAGCTGCCGGTGCGGGTGGAGCGCATGATCCATTTCGTCCCGCCGCATCTGGAAAAAGTGCGGGCGAAAATCGGCGACATGATCCCGACCGTGGACGTCATCCTCGGCAATCTGGAAGACGCCATCCCGGCGGACGCCAAGGAGGCGGCCCGCAAAGGGTTTATCGAGATGGCGGCCGCGCACGATTACGGCTCGACCGGCCTGTGGACGCGCGTCAACTGCCTGAACTCGCCCTGGGCGCTGGACGACATCACCGAAATCGTCGCGGCGGTCGGCGACAAACTGGACGTCGTCATGCTGCCCAAGGTCGAGGGCCCCTGGGACATTCATTATCTCGATCAGCTGCTGGCCCAGCTTGAGGCGCGGCATCAGGTGAAAAAGCCCATTCTCATCCACGCCATTCTGGAGACCGCCGAAGGCGTGAAGAATGTCGAGCAGATCGCCCTGGCGTCGCCGCGCATGCATGGCATGAGCCTCGGCCCGGCCGATCTGGCGGCCTCGCGCGCCATGAAGACCACCCGGGTCGGCGGCGGCCACCCCGAATACAAAGTGCTGGCCGATCCGGAAGGCTCGGCGCCGCGCGCCGTCTACCAGCAGGATCTTTGGCATTACACCGTGGCCAAAATGGTGGACGCCTGCCAGAGCGCCGGCATCAAGTCTTTCTACGGCCCGTTCGGCGACATCGCCGACCTCGCCGCCTGCGAGGTGCAGTTCCGCAACGCCTTTTTGCTCGGCTGCGCCGGGGCGTGGTCGCTGCATCCCAACCAGGTCGCCATCGCCAAACGGGTGTTTTCGCCCGATCCCAAGGAAGTGGCCTTCGCCAAAAAGATTCTGGAGGCCATGCCCGACGGCTCCGGCGTCGCCATGATCGACGGCAAGATGCAGGACGACGCCACCTGGAAACAGGCCAAGGTGATGGTGGACTGCGCCAAGCAGGTCGCCGCCAAGGACCCGGAATTCGCCGCCGCCTACGGGTTCTGAGCGCGGGTTAAAAGAATGGCTAAGCTCCCGGTTCGCCGGGAGTTTTTTTGCGCCACATTGACTCAGGAGAGCTTGAGATTAAGATTTCCTGCTGAAGCAATGGGAAGCGCGATGGGCGAAGCGATGAAACCCAGGGCGGCGAAATACGGCATCGGCGAAGTCGTGAAGCACCGCAAATATCCGTTTCGCGGCGTGATCTTTGACATCGATCCGGTGTTCGCCAACAGCGAGGAATGGTGGCTGTCGATCCCCGAGGACGTGCGCCCGGCCAAGGACCAGCCATTTTATCACCTCTACGCCGAGAATGCGGAGACCGAATACACGGCCTACGTCTCGGAACAGAACCTGCTGCCCGACGACAACGGGGCGCCGCTGCGCAATCCGCAGGTGGATGTCGTCTTCCTGCGCAGCCCCACCGGGCGCTATGTGAAGCGCTGCCAGGTGATGAACTGAGGGCCCGGCGCCCAATGACGAGGATCTCCCGGAATCCATCCAACGCCATGTCGCCAGGGCCGGGCTGTCGCGATCAGGACGTAACCATCTGATCACATAATAAAAACGCCCGGATCACTCCGGGCGCTTCTCAAAGCAAGTGACCGCAACGCTTACTTCGGCGCGGCGGGGGCGGCGGGAGCGGCCGGCTGCTGGGATTCGAGCTTCTTGCGCTCTTCCTCGGCGCGCTTCTGCAGCTCTTCCGCGAGCTTCTTCTGCTGCTCTTCCAAAACCTTGGGATCGACCGCCGGGCCGTCGAAGGCGGCGCCGAAGCCGGCGAGCGGCAGATTGAACACGACTTCCATATTGGCCTGGTTCTTCACCGAGACCGCCATGTTCGTGCCCTTCTTGGCGGCTTCCACCACGTCCTTCTTCACCTTGGCTTCGGCGAAACAGCCGTTGGGGAAGCAGATTTCGTAGGCGCCTTCGGTCACCGGGCCCTTGTCGACGGCGAAGCGGAAGCCGGGGCGCAGCATCAGGCCGACCGGCATCAGGAAGCGCACGATCTTGATGTCGTCGCCCTTCACGTCATAGACGGCGAGGGCGAGAACCGGCGGCTGGTCGGCCTTGGCGCCGAAGTCCCGGGTCGTATAGCAAATTTCCTTGCCCGCGGCTTGGTCCTTGCCGCAGACCTTGGTCCATTGCGGCTGCGACGGCTGAAGATCGACCTTCATCGGACCCTGCGGCGCGGCGGGCTGGCCCGCCGGCGCGGCGGGGGCAGGCGCGGCCGGAGCCGCCGGAGCGGCAGGCTTCTGCGCCTGAGCGAAGGCCGGCGAGGCAAGCAGGGCGCCCGCGACCAGAGCGGCGGTAAAGCGGGACGAAGACAGAGACATCCAAAATCCTTTCAGCTGATCCTCACAAGGCCGCATCCACGCCGCCGGCAAGATTATCCCCGCGCCGGACCCGTCGCGTCGCGTTCCAAGCGGGGCGCGCGCTCTTCGCCCCCAAATGGGGCGATAAATCGACGGCGCCTTAATACCCCCTTCGGCCCGGTTTTTCCAGCCGCCAAATGTGCTCGAACCCACGATTATCTGGCCTTGTCGCACGCGTTGCCTTAAGTTTTCGAAATGTTGCGGTTTTCGCGGGCGACTTTCGCGCTGGTCTGCGCGCTGTTCTTCACCGCCCCGGCTGATCATGCGCGGGCGCAGGGGTTTTCCGCGCGAATCACCCATGGACTCGCCATGCACGGCGCGCCCGCCCTGCCCCCCGATTTCGCGCGCTTCCCCTACGCGGACCCCGATGCGAAAAAGGGCGGCGTGCTGAAACTCGGCGCCTACGGCGCCTTCGACAATCTCAACCCGTTTGGCGTGAACGCCGGTTCGACCGCGCAGGGCCTGATCGGACCGGTCTACGAAAGCCTGATGGCGCGCAATCTCGACGAGCCGTTCTCGCTCTACGGGCTGGTGGCGGAGAGCATCGAGACCAACGAGGCCAGGGATTTTGTCGTCTTCCGGCTGAACCCCAAGGCGCGTTTTTCCGACGGGGCCCCAATTTCCGCGCGTGACGTGCTGTTTTCCTTCAACCTTCTGAAAAATCACGGACGCCCGCAGACGCGCGCCGCCTTCGGGCTGGCGGCCGGCGTCACCGCGCCGGACGAGCGCACGGTCCGCTTCGACCTGACCGGCGCCAACGACCGGGAACTGCCGCTGATCCTGGCGCTGATGCCGGTGTTTCCGGCGCACGCGCTGACAGAAAAAATTTTCCTGGACAACGGCTTGAGCGTTCCGCTCGGCTCCGGACCCTACAAGGTGACGCAGGTCAAGCCGGGCGAAAAGCTGGTCTTGACCCGCGACGAAACCTATTGGGGCCGCGACCTGCCGTCCATGCGCGGCTTCGCCAATTTCGACCGGGTGGAGTTTTTGTACGGCCGCGACGACAACAGCCTGTTCGAGGCGTTCAAGGCCGGCCTCATCGACGTGCGCATGGAGAGCGATCCGCATCGCTGGGCCAAGGCCTACGCCTTCCCGGCGCGTGAACGCGGCGAAGTCTTGGTCGAGGCGCTGCCGCTCGGGGGGCCCAAGGGCATGGAGGCTTTGGCCTTCAACACCCGCCGCGACATTTTTGGCGATCCGCGCCTGCGCGAGGCGCTGGCGATGATGTTCGACTTCGAATGGATCAACGCCAACCTGTTCGATGGCCTGTTCACACGGACCAAGAGTTTTTTTGACCAGTCCGAACTGTCCAGCGCCGGACGGCCGGCGAGCGAAGCCGAGTTGGCGCTACTCGCCCCCTTCCCCGGCGCCGTGCGCGCCGACATCCTTGCGGGCGCGTGGGCGCCGCCGGTCGCGGACGGTTCGGGGCGCGACCGCGACATCGCCCGCCGGGCGCTGGCCCTGGCGGAGCAGGCGGGCTGGCGCATGGAAGACGGCGCGCTGCGCAGGGACGGGCACCCCCTTTCGTTCGAGATCATGACGCAGACCCGCGACCAGGAGCGCATAGCCCTCAATTATGCCGGGCAATTGCGCCGCATCGGCGTGGAGGCGCGGGTGCGGCCGGTGGACGAGGTGCAATTCCAGCGCCGGCGACAAAAATTCGATTTCGACATGACTTTTGCGCTCTGGCAGGCCTCGGCCTCGCCCGGCAACGAGCAGCGCAACCGCTGGAGCGCCGAGGCCGCCGACCGCGAGGGCTCCTACAATTTTTCAGGCGCCAAAAACCCGGCGCTCGACGCGCTGATCGCCGCGCTGGTCGCCGCCGACACCCGCGAAAACTTTGTCGCCGCCGCCCGCGCGCTCGACCGCGCGCTGCTGTCGGGATTTTACGCCGTTCCCCTCTTCCACCGCGATTCCCAGTGGGTCGCCTGGCGCCGCCGCATCGGTTTTCCGCAAAAACTGCCGCGCTTCGCCCAGCCCTTGTTCGACGACGCGCTGGAGACGTGGAGCTTGCGCTGAGCCCTCCGCACGCCCATCTTGACGCGATGGGTTTCTTCAAACACCTGAGAATTCGCAGACCAGGACCCGGCCGGCCCTGGCCTCCCGGCCGGCTTGCCCTCGCCTTGCAGGGCGGCGGCTCGTTCGGCGCCTTCACCTGGGGGGCGCTGGAGCGCCTGCTGGAGGAGGAGGCGATTTCCTTCGACGCGATCTCGGGCGCCAGCGCCGGGGCGGTCAACGCGGTGCTGCTCGCCTCTGGCCTCGCCTCGGGCGGCCGCGACGGCGCGCGAAAAATTCTGGACGATTTCTGGACGCACGTCAGCCATCCTAATCTGTTCCTGCCGATCGCGCGTCTTCCGCTCGACTTCATGACCAAGGCGCTGACCCCCTACCAGTTCAATCCCTTCGACCTGAATCCGCTGCGCGACGCGCTCAACGCCCATGTCGATTTCGAGCTGTTGCGCAAGGCGAACGGCCCCAAGCTGCTGATTGGCGCCACGCGCATCTCCGACGCCGGCCTGCGCATCTTTTCGCGCGACGAACTGACGGTGGACTGCGTGCTGGCCTCCGCCTGCCTGCCGCTGTTGCAGCACAGCGTCGAGATCAACGGCGAGCATTATTGGGACGGCGGCTATGTCGCCAATCCGCCTCTGACCCCGCTGGTGGTCAAGACAGAGGCCAGCACGGTGCTCATCATACAAATCTCGCCCAAGCGCGCCGATATCGTGCCGCGCAGCCGCGCCGACATCGAGCGGCGCATCGACCAGATCAATTTCTGTTCGACCCTCGACCGCGAGATCGACGCGATCCGACAACTGGCGCCTCTTTGCGCCGCCGGCGATTCCTCCGGGAAGTGGGCGCGGCTGCGTCTGGACCGCATCGCCGCCGAAAACGAGGTCGAGGCTTTGGCCCAGCAGAGCGCCGGAAACTTGAGCTGGTCGTTCGTCAGCAAGCTGCGCGACGCCGGCCGCGCCGCCGCGGAGGGCTGGATCGCTCAGGAGGCCTGATGGATTCGGACTTCGGCTTCTCCCTGCACATGGGCGTGGACGCCCTGCTGGTCGCCGTGGTGTTTCTGGCCTGGGTGGCGCCGCATATCGAACGCGCCTTTGGCAGAGGCGGCGGGCGCTGGCGCGATCTGGCGAAAAAATATCCGACGTCGGGTCCGGCTCCGCAGGGCGCCCTGCCGCGCCAGAATGTCATGATCGGCCCGGTGCTTTATCGCAATTGCATGACGGTGGGCGCCGACGAGTCCGGGCTTTATCTGGCGCCGGCCCGCCCCTTGTCCTTCGCGCTCAAGCAAAATCTTCGCATCCCCTGGCGTGACATCGTCAAGACCGAAAAGGCCAAGTTGCTGTGGGGCGAGGCGATCACCCTGATCGTCGGCGCCCCGGCGCTCGCGACGCTCACGCTCAAGGCCGAGGTGCTCGAAAAACTGGTCCGCCCGAGGCTTTTTCACGTTTCATGGAAACATGAAAAAGCTCTCGATTCTTGTTTTGACGCATTTTCTTCACGCGAACCGGCATCCACTTCGCTTGAAAATGCTCTAGCGGTTCAGGCGCGACAATAACCCGCAGGCCCGCCTTGACGAAAAACCAGTTCAGCCGAAGCTTGCGCTGCGCTAGAGGTGTGGTCCGGCACACGAAACAGGAGACTTGCCTTGGACTCGCAATTTGGCATCGGCGTGACGCCGCAAACCCTCAGCATGCTCCAGCTTATTGTGGTCCTGCCGCTGGTGGCGGGCCTTCTGGCGTCGTTTAAGATGAAGAGCAAGAAGGGCACGATGCTGGTGGCCTGCTTCCTGATTTACCTGGCCGCCCAGGGATTCCTGTACTTTTTCGTCCACGCGAGCGCCTGATCCGGGAACCGTGGCGCGGCCTTGGCTGTTATGAGAGAAGCGGCGATTCCTCGCCGCTTTTTCTTGAGGGATGGTCATGGCGCAATTTGTCACCCTGCTCGGCAGCCTGCGAAAAGCTTCGTTCAACGGCGGCATCGCCCGCGCCCTGCCCGCGCTTGCGCCCGAGGGCGTGAAGATCGTCCCGCTCGGCTCTGTAGGCGTTTTTCCTCTCTACGACGCCGACGTGCAGGCGCAAGGATTTCCCCCAGCCGTCACCGCAATGGGCGAGGCGATCCGCGCCGCCGACGGCGTGATCATCGTCTCGCCGGAATATAATTATTCCATCCCGGGTGGCCTCAAGAACGCCATCGACTGGCTGTCGCGCCTCACCGAACAGCCGTTCAAGGCCAAGCCCATCCTGATCCAGAGCGCCTCGCCCGGCGCGCTTGGCGGCGCGCGCATGCAATATCAGTTGCGCCAGTGCTTTGTGTTCCTCGACGCGCGCGTGTTCAACACCCCGGAAGTGATGGTCGGGGGCGCGATGGCCAAATTCGACAAGGAAACCGGCGACCTCGCCGACCAGGGAACGAAGGATTTTATCGGCAAGCAGCTGGCGGCCTTCGCGGCTTTTGCGCGGGCGTGACCGCGCTCACGCGCAAAACGGGTTGTGAAGCCGCACGTCGAGCCGCTCGGAAACCTTGAAGTTGCGCGTCACCAGTGTCGCGCCCTTGACCACGGCGGTCGTGGGGATGAATGCATCCAGCTCGGCGAGCATTCGACCACGCGCCTTCTCCTCGGCGCGCATCCGACCGGCGGTCGCGGCGATTTGCGCGTCAATGTGCGGAATTTGTTGAAAAAACGAATTAAAGCTTTTCACGTTTCATGGAAACATGAAAAAGCTCTAGAGTTTTGTTTTGACGCATTTTTTCACGCGAACCGGCATCCACTTCGCTTGAAAATGCTCTAAGCAAGCATTCGTTGGTCGCCAAACGAATGCTTGCTTAGGTTCCTTTGTTTTTGCAGGATTTTTGTCCGAAAACCGGGGGCCACTTTTCGGAAATCCTGCTTAGCAGACCGACACCGCCCAGATTTCAAGGCTGGGTCGACTGTTCGCTGATCGCCTTGCGTTCAGCCGGGGCGGCTTGCGCCTCGACCGGCTGGACGTTCCCTTCCTCTACGGCCTCTCGGGCCTCCGCGGGCTCCCCCGCCTCGGCGGCGCCCAGGCTTTTGAGCCGCTCCAGGCGCCAGGCCAGCACGACGCGCGACCAGACGCCGATCGCGTAGCCAAGCCCCGTGAACATGACGAAGACAAAAAGCTCCACCGGGAACACGCCCAGCGCGCCTTCCATTTTGCCGGAGCCGGTGCTCTCCGCGTAAATCAGGTGGGAGAGGTTGGCCAGACCGGCGGCCGGCAGCAGCAGCCAGTAGAATCGGACGGCGAGCAGGCCGATCAGGAAGCCGAACGCCAGAGCCCCGAAGCCGAGGCCGTCGAAAAGATGGACGCCCGCCACCGAAGCGGAAAGGGCGATGAAGCGAATGACCGTAAGCACGCGGCTCTCCGAAGAATTGGCGAAAATGTTTGCGTTTCGACTCAGGGCTTATGTAAGAAAGCGCGACGCGCCCTCATATAGGAAATATCATGCCCGAGGTGATTTTCAACGGCCCCGCCGGCAGGCTGGAAGGCCGCTTCCATCCGTCCAAGCAGCGCGGCGCGCCGCTCGCGATCATTTTGCATCCGCATCCGCAGTTTGGCGGAACGATGAACAACCAGATCGTCTACCAGCTTTACTACGCTTTCGCGGAACGCGGTTTCTCCGTATTGCGCTTCAACTTTCGCGGCGTCGGCCGCTCGCAGGGCGCGTTCGACCATGGCGCGGGCGAACTCTCCGACGCGGCGAGCGCGCTGGACTGGGCGCAGGCGGTGAGCCCCGAGGCCCGCGCCTGCTGGATCGCCGGCGTGTCCTTCGGCTCGTGGATCGGCATGCAATTGCTGATGCGCCGCCCGGAAATCGAGGGTTTCATCTCCATCGCCCCACCGGCGAATCGCTTCGACTTCACCTTCCTCGCCCCCTGCCCGTCCTCCGGCCTGTTCGTCCACGGCGACCAGGACCGCGTGGCCCCGGTGAAGGAGGTCACGGGCGTGATCGAAAAATTGAAGACGCAAAAGGGCATTTCCATCGAGCACGCGGTGGTGGAAGGCGCCAACCACTTCTTCGAAAACCGCGTGGACGAGCTGATGGTCGCGGTCGGCGACTACCTCGACAAGCGCCTCGGCAACCCGCCGCGTGTGGCGATCGCGTCGCGCTCGGACTGAGCGCGATGGGGAGACCCACGCGCGCCGAGAGGATTCGACGCGCCGCCGCATTTTTGTGGATCAAGGCGCGGTCCCGGTTTCACCGGCGATACCGGATCGGCGCGCATGTGATCGTCCTGCCGCCGGGGCACGCGCTCGACAAGTTCCGGGCGCATCATCCCGGCTACGAGCGGCCCATCGAGGTGATCTCCGGCCTCGTCGCTGAGAAATACGAGGGCCTGACCGCCATCGACGTCGGCGCGAATGTCGGCGACACCGCCGCCTTCATGGTCAAGGACGCGCGTTGCCGGGTGCTGTGCATCGAAGGCAACGCAAGGTTTTCGTCGCTTTTGCAACAAAACGTGCGGTCGTTCTGCCCCGACGCCGAATTCGAGCTTGCCTTCATCGGCGATTGCGAGTCCGGGGCCGCGCCCGTCGTGGAAACCGGCGCGGGCACGTCGCGCATCGTATTGGGCGGCGACACGGGCGACGCGGTCAAACTCGTCAGCCTGGATGACGTCCTGGCGCGGCGCGCCGCGTTCAAGGACGCGCATTTTCTCAAGATCGACACTGACGGCTTCGACCCCGACGTCCTGCGTTCCGGCGCGAACTTCATTTCCAGGCGGCGTCCCGTCATTTTCTTCGAAATGGACCCTTGCCAGCCAAGCAGTCCGTACGCAAAATGCGTGGAGGCCATCGAACAGCTTTTGGCGGCCGGCTACGACACATTCCATGTCTTCGACAATGCCGGCACGCACCTGATGCGCCTGACGCGAGAGCAAAGCCCCCTGCTCCGCCAACTCCTCGACTACATCGTCCTGAACAGCCGGCTGAAAAAGCGGGCGGTTTACTATTACGATGTCTGCGCCTTGTCTGGCGAAGATCGCGACATCTCGGACAAGATCGTGGAGCTGTGCGCTCCTGGGACCTCCTGAACTCCGGCGCTTCCGCCGGAGGTCTCTTTGCACGCGCCCACGCCGCGCGTCGCGAGCGACGCACAGCTCCACCAGCCGGTCGCGCCGGGCGCCACGGCTCCCGCCCACCCGCAGCCCACAAAAACTCCTTGCCATTTGCGCCGCACCGCTTTCATTGGCCGCGAAACTCACAAGCGGAGTGATTCTCATGAGCCAGCATGTCGCCGTCCTGATGGGCGGGCTGTCGAGCGAACGCAGCGTGTCGCTCCGCTCCGGCGAGGCCTGCGCCAAGGCCTTGGAGGCCGAAGGGTTCCAAGTCACCCGCGTCGATGTCGGCCGCGATGTGGCGACCGTGCTCACGGCGCTCAAACCCGACGTCGCGCTGAACGCCCTGCACGGGCCGGGCGGCGAGGACGGGGCGATTCAGGGCCTCCTCGAAGTCCTGCGCATTCCCTACACCCATTCCGGCGTCCTCGCTTCCGCCCTTGCCGCCAACAAGGACAAGGCGAAAGTGGTGATGGCCGCCGCGGGCGTGCCGGTTCCCTCGGGAAAGACGGTGACGCGCTTCGAGGCGGCGAAAGCCCACGTGCTGCCGCCCCCCTATGTGCTGAAGCCGGTCTCCGAGGGGTCCTCCTACGGCGTGTTCATCGTGAAGACAGGTTGCTCGCATCCGCCGCAGGAGCTGTTGCGCACGGACTGGTCGCATGGCGACATGATGCTGGCGGAGACTTTTGTCGCGGGACGCGAACTGACCTGCGCGGTGCTGGGCGACCGGGCGCTGGGGGTGACCGAGATCAACTCGGTATCCAGCGAGTGGTACGATTTCGATTCGAAATACAAGCCGGGCGGCTCCATCCACGAACTTCCGGCGAAAATTAAAGAAAATATTTACTTAAACATTCAAGAGTTGGCGCTCAAGGCGCACAAGGCGCTCGGCTGCCGCGGCATCAGCAGGACTGACTTCCGTTACGACGACACCCCCGGAGGTACTGGGGAACTCGTCGTGCTGGAGGTCAACACCCAGCCCGGAATGACCGAGACCTCGCTCGCGCCCGAAATGGCCGCCCATGCGGGCATGACATTCGGCGAGTTGGTGAAATGGATGGTGCGGGACGCTTCCTGCGATCGTTAATCCGGTTTCGGCTGGCGCCCCCCATAGCGCCGGCTTTTGCCGGCGCGTCCGCTTCAGGTAATGGGCCGGCTTTTGCCGGCGCGTCCGCAACTGGCAAAGGGCCGGCTTTTGCCGGCGCGTCCCCGGCGGGCCAGCCGGTCTTTGCCGGCGCGACCGCCGCTCGCCCGTCGCGCCCGACCAAAATCTTCCCCCGCGCCCGGCAGAGCCAGCGCGGCGACACACGCGCGGCGATCGCCCGTTTTCTCGCCCGGCCGGGCGTCACCTTCAGCCTCGGCCTCGCCTTTTTCGCCGCCGTCGGACTTTTTGGCGCGCAGCGCGGCGGCCAGTACGACGCTTTCGTGAAAGCGAACGGCGCCCCCACCGACATCGTCGCCCGGGCGCTTGGCTTCGGGCTGGACACCGTCACCATTTCAGGGACGCTCGAACTGAACGAGGCGCAAATTCTCAAGGGGGCCGGCGTCAACGGCTTGCAATCCCTGCCGTTCCTCGACGCCGGCGAGCTGCGCGCGCGGCTGATGACCATGCCGCTGGTCAAGAACGCCCAGATTCGCAAACTGCTGCCCAACCGGCTCATCATCGAAATCACCGAACGCACGCCGCACGCCGTCTGGCAGAAGGACGGGGTGATCCGCATCGTCGCCGCCGATGGCGCGCCGATCGATGATTTCCACGAGGCCCGCCACGCCCGCCTGCCCTTCGTGGTGGGCGAGGACGCCAACAACCGAATCGGCGAATATCTGGCGCTGCTCGACGCGGCCGGAGAATTGAAGGACAAGGTGCGCGCGGGGATCCTGGTGTCCAAGCGACGCTGGACCCTGTCGATGAGCAATGGCGTCGAGGTGATGCTGCCGGAGAAGGATGCGGCCGCCGCCTTGCGCCAGCTGGCGCGGCTCCAGTCCGACAGCCGCATTCTCGACAAGGACATCGTGTCGCTCGACTTTCGCACCCCCGGACGGCTGTTCGTGCGGCTGACGGAAGAGGCCGCCGCCGCCCGCGCCGCAAGCGCGCCGCACAAGGGAGCGCCCAAATGACCCAACCGCTCGTCCTTCCGCGTCTCAAACCGCTTTCGCCGCGCAAGAGCGCCACGCTCTGCGTGCTCGACATCGGCTGTTCGAAAGTCGTGTGCCTGATCGCGCGGCTGGAGCCGGTGGAAAGCTCCGACGCCTTGCGCGGTCGCACCCATCGCGCCCGCATTCTCGGCATCGGCCACCAGCGCTCGCGCGGGGTCAAGGCGGGCGTGGTCGTCAACATGGAGGAGGCGGAGGCCTCGGTGCGCCTCGCCGTGGACGCCGCCGAGCGCATGGCGCGCGTTCAGGTCGAGAGCGTCATCGTCGCCAATGCCGGCGGGCGGCTGTCGGCCGCCTGTTTCCAGGCCAATGTGCCGATCTATGGCGCGGGGGTCACCGCCAACGACCTGCACCGCGTGCTGGAGGCGACCGCGCTGCGCACGGCGCAGCCGGGCCGCTCCGTGCTGCACAGCCTGCCCAACGGCTTTTCGCTCGACGGCGCCTCGGGCATCCGCGATCCCCGCGGCATGATGGGCGAAAAGCTTGGCGCGCAATTCCACGTGGTGTCGGCTGATTCCGCCGCGCTGCGCAATCTGATGCTGGCGATCGAGCGCTGCCACCTCTCGGTGGAGGCCGTGGTCGCCACGCCCTATGCGGCGGGGCTGTCGGTGCTGGTCGACGATGAGGCACAGCTCGGCGCCATCGTGCTCGACATCGGCGGCGGTTCGGTGAGCACGGGCGTGTTTCAGGACAGCAAGCTCGTCCACGCCGACGCTTTTGCACTCGGCGGCCGCCATGTGACCATGGACATCGCCCGCGTCCTCAACATCCCGCTTCGCGATGCGGAGCGGCTGAAGACGCTGCACGGCAGCGCGATTTTTTCGCCCTCCGACGAGCGCGAGACATTGCCGATCGTCCAGGTTGCGGAAGACCGCGACAATCCCGCTCACATCCCGCGCGCCCATCTCAACCGGATCATCGCCCCGCGCGTCGAAGAAATTTTGGAGCTGGCCCGCGACCGCCTCAACGCGGCGGGACATCCGGTCGCCGGGCGACGGGTTGTTCTCACCGGCGGCGCCAGCCAGCTCACGGGCCTGCCGGACGCGGCGCGACGGATTCTCGGCGGACAAATCCGCATCGGCCGCCCGCTCGGCGTGCAGGGCCTGCCGGATTCGGCCAAGAATCCCGGCTTCGCCGTCGCGGTCGGCCTGCTGATCTATCCGCAATTTTCGGCCGGCGAATATTTCGAGCCCGGCCGCTCCGGCGTGTCCGCGCCGGTTTCGAAGGGCTATTTTGGACGGATGGGCCGCTGGCTGCGCGAGAGTTTTTGATCTGCTTGTCGTCGTCCCTGGCCGTCGGGGTTGGCGCGCCCGTTCGACGGGCTTGGTCAAGCCCCGCGCAAGCGAATCATGGCGAGCTTGATCTGCGATTCGTGAGCGGACGCGTTCAAGACCGACGCGGCTGCGGCGAGGCCGGTAAAAATTTCGACGCGCGGCGAGCCTTGCGCATCAAAGTCTCCGCAATGTGGTGGACGAAAAGTTAACGGCGTTAACGAAATTCTAACGATATTGCGGCGAAGTCATACAAGCTTGGGATCATTCCACCTGCGCTGCCCAGAACTGCCCAGACCTGGTGAGGACAAGAGGCCGACATGACGATTAACCTGCAAGCGCCACAGTTGCGCGAACTGAAGCCCCGGATCATGGTGTGCGGCGTCGGCGGCGCCGGCGGAAACGCGGTCAACAACATGATCGCCTCCGGCCTTGCCGGCGTCGATTTCATCGTCGCCAACACTGACGCTCAGGCGCTGACCAGCAGCAAGGCCGAGCGGATCATCCAGATGGGCTTGCAGGTAACCGAGGGTCTGGGCGCCGGCTCGCAGCCGGAAATCGGCCGCGCCTCCGCCGAAGAGGCCATGGAGGAAATTCGCGACCACCTCACCGGCGCGCACATGTGCTTCGTCACGGCCGGCATGGGCGGCGGCACCGGCACCGGCGCGGCCCCGGTGATCGCGCGCACCGCCCGCGACATGGGCATCCTCACCGTCGGCGTCGTCACCAAACCGTTCCAGTTCGAGGGCGCCCGGCGCATGCGCGTCGCCGACCAGGGCATCGAAGAGCTGCACAAGGCCGTCGACACCCTGATCGTCATCCCGAATCAAAACCTGTTCCGCGTCGCCAACGAGCGCACCACCTTCGCCGACGCCTTCTCGATGGCCGACCAGGTGCTCTATTCCGGTGTCGCCTGCATCACCGACCTGATGGTGCGCGAAGGCCTGATCAACCTCGACTTCGCCGACGTCCGCGCCATCATGCGCGACATGGGCAAGGCGATGATGGGCACGGGCGAAGCCTCCGGCGACCGCCGCGCCATTCTCGCCGCCGAAGCCGCCATCGCCAACCCGCTGCTCGACGAAGTGTCGATGAAGGGCGCGCGCGGCCTGCTGATCTCGATCACCGGCGGCAACGACCTCACCCTCTACGAGGTGGACGAGGCGGCCAGCCGCATCCGCCAGGAAGTGGACGAGGACGCCAACATCATCCTCGGCGCGACCTTCGATTCCAGCCTCGACGGCATCATCCGCGTCTCCGTGGTCGCCACCGGCATCGACAAGCCGCTGGGCGCCTATGACGTTAACGAGCAGCGCCTCGCCGAAGCCGGCGAGCGCCTGCGCGCCCAGGCCGCCGCCCAGGCCGCCGCCCGCGCCGAGAACGCCGCCCGCAGCGCCCAGGGCCAGCCGCCGGCGCCGGCCCAGATGCCGATCCAGCAGACGCCCGCGCAGCAGATGTCCGCGCCGACCCAGGAGCCGATGTATGCGCCGGAGCCCGCTCCGGCCCCGCAGATGGAGGCCGCGCAAGCCTACTACCCCGCGCCGGCCGACCAGGGCTACGCCCCGCAGCACGCCGACGTGCAGATCACCCGCGTGGCGCAGCAGCCCTATCATGCGCCTGCGCCCGTCCCGCAGGTTCGCCAGGCCCAGGCGCCGCAGCAGCAGATGTACATTCCGCCGGCCGCCGAACAGCCGCAAAGCCGCCGCATGCCCAGCATCGACGACCTGCCGATTCCCGGCCAGAATCTTCTGCGCGGCCAGCAGCCGGTCGAGGCGGAGCCCGAGACCAAGCGCCGCACCCTTCTGGAGCGTCTCGCCAATTTCGGCATGAGCCGCGCCGACGAGCTGCGCGCCCACCAGGGCGCCCCGCAGCCGCAGATCGCCCCGCCGCAGGGCTACGCGCAGCAGAGGCCGGCGCCCGTCCACGCCGAATATGCCCCGCGCCCGCAACAGCAGCGCCCCGCCGACGGCCGCGCCCTGCCGCGCCCCGAGGAGGACCAGCTGGAAATCCCGGCCTTCCTGCGCCGGCAGAGCCGCTGAGGCGAGAAACCAACAAGAAACCCGCCGCGAGGCGGGTTTTTTTGTTTGGGGACGATGGCCTTGGGACCGCCCTACTTCAGGCCCATCTTGCGAAACAGGAACTCCGGCGGACAGAAGCCGGTGAAAGCCGACTGGATCAGGTTGAGCCCGATGAAGATCGTGAACAGCAGGAACCAGGGAGAGACGAAATAGACCAGCGCGACCGAGACGAGCACCATCGTCCCGGCCAGCGCGCGAACAGCGTTGTTGAGTGTCATGAGCGGGCTCCTTGTCTTATATATTCGATTATATTAATGTATGAGAGTCAAATCAAGCGGGCTGCGGCGTTCGGCGTCATTTACTCCAGGCGCCGATCCGTTAGGCTCATGTGAAAAGAAGGCGGTGTCGCTTGACCCTCGATCTTCATTCGCGACCGAACGTGCTGCCTTGGCCTCCCGTCATTTTTGGCATCGCCTGGATTGTCGGCTTCGCCCTGGAGCAGTTCGCGCCCACAGGCGACGTGCTGCCGCACTGGGCGCTGACGATCGGCCGGGTGATGGCGGCGGCCGGGATCGCGCTCGACCTCTGGGCGATGGGAACCATGACCTCGGCGGGCACCAACATCATGCCCAACCATGGCGCGGCGCATCTGGTGACCTCCGGCCCGTTCGCCTGGACGCGCAACCCGATCTATTTCGGCAACACCCTGGTCACGCTCGGCATCGGCCTGGGGCTGGGCGCCCTGTGGTTCGTGCCGCTCGCCTTCGCCGCCGCTTATTTCGTCGAGCGCCTGGCGATCCGCCGGGAGGAGGCGCATCTCGCCGCCCGCTTTGGAGCGGCGTGGAGTTCCTATGCGGCGAAAACGCCCCGCTGGTTCTGGTAAGCTGCGTCGGCCTTGCGTCGTTTGATCGCACAGGTCGCCGCCGAACGCTGTTGACGCTCGAGCTTGACCGGCCCAATCTTTCCGTCGATTTTTTCTCGTTCGACGCGCGCCCTGGTTCACGGCCGGCGGGCGCGAAAAAGAATTTCGTTGGGGTCCGTCATGCGGTGCGGTCATTCTGGCGGTCAGGGCTGGTGGGGATGCAAGGCGGCGAGCCTGCGCGCCGCGTGCGCGCCGACGATCGGCATCCCGGAAACGCCGCTCTCCGCCGAGGCGCACAAGGCCGTGCTCCGCGCGCTCGACGACGAATACCGCGCCCAGGCTTTTTATCGCGCCGTGCTCGGCAAATTTCCCTACGCCCTGCCCTTCCTGCCCATCGCCGAATCCGAGGAGCGCCACGCCGCCGCCCTGACCAGCATCCTCGACGCCTATGGCGCGCCGACGCCGCCCAATCCCCATCTCGACAGCCCCGAAATTCTGGAGAGCGTGCCCGGCACGCTGGCCTGCGCCTGCGAGGCGGCGGTCGAGGACGAGATTCGCAACGACCGCCTCTATGCGGAAGAGCTTCTTCCGGAGGTCGCGGCCTATCCGGTCATCGCGCAAGTCTTTGAAGCCCTGATGCGGGCGTCGCGCGAATGCCATCTGCCGGCCTTCCGCTCGTTCGCCGAAGCTTACCGGATGAAGCGGCCGCTGACGCAGGCGCCGGCATAGCTTGCGGGACGTCGCGGAAAGGCGCAAACCTGACCTCCGCGGAAGGGGAGAACTGATGGATCGCCGGCTGATCGTGCGCAATGGAATTGTCGTCTTGGCCGCCGCGCTCGGCGCCGCGCCCGCGCTGGCTCAGGCCAAAAAAAGCCCGGTGGACGTCCGCGCCATCCTCGACGATCCCGACGCGCCGGTCGGCGGCGACCCCAAGGGCGACGTCCCCATCGTCATCTTTTTCGACTATCTCTGCCCCTCCTGCCGCAAGGCCATGCCGGAACTGGCGCGCCTCGCGCGCGACGACGGCCATATAAAACTGATCTACAAGGACTGGCCGATTCTTTCGAAGACTTCGGTGGTCAGCGCCAAGCTCGCTTTGGCAGCGCGCTACCAAGGCAAGCATGAGGTCGCCCACAAGACCCTCATGGCCCTGTCGGGACCGCGCACGGAGGAGGACATGACCAAGGCGCTGGGCGCCGCGGGAATCGACCTCGCCCGCCTGCAAGCCGACCTCGACTCCCACGACGCCGAAATCGTCGCGCTGTTGCAGCGCAATCGCGAACAGGCGGAGGCGCTCGGCCTGCCGGGCACGCCGGTTTTCCTGATCGGCCCCTACAAGATTGCGCAACCCCTCGACTACGAAGGTTTCAAGCGCGTCGTGACGCAAGTGCGCGGACGATAGTCGCGATACATTCACACATTCATATTTTTATGATAATCATTGCCGCCAGCCGGCGCCCGCGCTCATCGCAGGGCGTCGCCGCAAGGAATGGAGACGCTTATGCGTATTTGGATCGCCGCCGCAACTCTGGCCGTCGTCGCGCCCGCCTGGGCCGAAGCGCCCAGCCCCGAACTCAAAGCCAAGGCGGTCGAACTCGTCCAGGCCTATGGCGGCAAACTCAAGGCGGCGCTGGGCTCCGCCATCGAGACGGGCGGCGCGGAAGGCGCGCTGGAGGTCTGCAACAAGCAGGCGCCGGTCATCGCCGCCGAGATTTCTGGAGACAGCGGCTGGTCGGTGGCGCGCACCAGCCTGAAGCCGCGCAATGCCGCCTCCGCCCCCGACGCCTACGAGCGCAAGATCATGGAGTCGTTTGTCGCCCGCATCGCCAAGGGCGAAAAGGCCGCCGACCTCGCCAGCGCCGAGGTGGTCGACGAGAATGGTCAAAAAGTGTTCCGGTTCGTGAAGGCCATTCCGACCGGCGAGGTCTGCCTCACCTGTCACGGCGAGAACGTCGCGCCGGAATTGCAGCAGAAGATCAAGGCGCTTTACCCGCAGGACCAGGCGCTGGGTTTTAGGGAAGGCGACATGCGCGGCGCCTTCACCCTGAAAAAAACCTTGGCCGCACAGTGATGCGCGCGCTCGCTGTTGCGGCGTTCCTGCTGGCCACGGGCGCCGCGCAGGCGGAAATCGTGCTCGACCATCCCTGGGCGCAGCCGACGCCGCCCAAGGCGGTGGTCGGTCGCGCCTATGTCAAAATCTTCAATCATTCCGCCGAAATGGATCATCTTGTCGGCGTGAAGACGGACGCGGCGCTGAGCACGGAAATCGCGGGCATCCGCATCCTTCAGGATGTCCCCAACCTGCGCCGGCTCTACAACATCGACATTCCCGCGGAGCGCAGCTTCAGCTTTGCGCCGGGCGGCTATCACATCCTGATGCGCAACCTGAAAAAACCGCTGGTCGCGGGAGACAAGATCAACGGCGAGCTGATTTTCGAAAATGCCGGATCTGTACCGGTGGTGTTCACGGTCGAGGCGGGACCGTAACAAAATCCTTGGCCCCGCCATCGCCCGTCGAGACGGCGCGGACGCGCCTCCTCAGGATGAGGGCTGGATGGTCGTGCAAGTTCCAACAAGTAGCCCTCACCCTGAGGAGCCCGCTTTAGCGGGCGTCTCGAAGGGCGGGGGCGGTCCACGGCGCCAGCGCCTCATCCCGCCTTGCGCGCGACGATCACCGCTTCCTGCCCCTCGGCGAACCTGAAAATCTCCACGCCCATGCCGGCGTCTTCAAACGCCTGCGCGATCTCCACCGCGCGCAAAAGGTGGTTGCCCTGCACGTGCTCCGTCAGGTTCTGGAAGGCAAACCCTTGGCGCGCGGGCGTGCGCAATTGCGCGCGATCCTCGGGCCAGTCCGGCTCCCAGATCGCCACGACGCCGCCCGGTTTCAGCGCGTCGCGCAGCCGCGCGATGAATGTCTGCGCGCCCGCCTCCCAGACATGGTGCAAAGCGCGGTTCATGGCGATCAGATCGGCCTTTTCGTCCAGCTCGAACGCGTGCAGATCGCTCTGCACAAAACTGAGCCGGTCGCTCATGCCGGCCTGCTCCGCCAAAGCGCGGGCCTGCACAATATTTCCTTCAAACCCGTCGACGCCAAGGCCGCGCAGAAGCGGCCGGTCGCGCAGCAGCGCTCGCAAATACCAGCCGTTGCCGCAGCCGAGATCGACGACGAGACCGCCGCGCTCCGCCACCTCGGCAAAGACAGGCAGGTTTGGCGCGATCATTTTTCGGAACAGCCGCGAGAACGATCCCTCCAGCATCGGGCCGAACAGCGGGCCGAGCGTTTCGCGCTCGAACATCACGGCCTCGCCGGGACGGGCGCCGTCGCGCATGAACGAGGCCGCGCGCTCCGCCATGTGCATGCTCATCATGGCGTGGCCCGCCACGGGCATCAGCGTGTCCTCGCTCTCCGGGTCGAGCGCCGCCCCCATTTCGGACAGGCGGAAATTGTCGCCGTCCGCCTCCAGCAGGCCGAAGGCGTAAGCAGCGTCGCACCAGCGCCGCACATAGCCTTCATCCATGCAAGCGGCATGCGCCAGCGCCTCCACGCGCGCCGAACCTAAGCCGCGCAGCGCCGAAAACAGCCCGTTGGCGACGCCGATATAACCAAGGCCCAGCGTCTGCGCGCCGCGCGCCATCTCACGAAACCGGGTTTTGAGATCGCTCATCGACTCACCTGACAACAGGGTAATCGTAGCGCGCCCAGTGCGAAATGCCGCCACCCAAATGCCCTTCGGCGTTCAACCCCATTTTTTCCGCGCGGCGCAGCGCATTTTTCGAACGCATGCCCGAGGCGCAGTAAAAAATGATCGGCTTGTCCTTCGGCAATTTCGCCGCCGCCTGGTCGAAGCGCGACAGCGGCGCGTGGATCGCGCCGGGAATGCGGCCGCCGGCCCATTCGTTGTCCTCGCGGACATCGACCAGCACATGCGTGTTCTCGCGCAGGAGATCGCGCAACTCGCCAGGGTTGAACGTCTTGACGTTTCCGCCGGCGCCAAACAGCCATCCAAACATAGCATTCTCCTTACGCGGTCACCGGGCCGCCAGCGGCCTTCCAGGCGGAGATGCCGCCAACAAGGTTTTGCACATCGGTAAAACCCATATCGAACAGGGTCTTCGCCGCGAGCGTCGAGCGACCGCCGCTGGCGCAATAGACGATCATGCGCCGGGCGGCGGCCAGTTCGGGCTTGTGCATCGGGCATTCGGGATCGGCGAAAAATTCCAGAAAACCGCGCGGCGCGGAAAAGGCGCCCGGGATGGCGCCGGTCGCGACTTCGGCGCCCTCACGCACGTCGACGAACAGGACGGAAGGATCGCCGACCAGCGGCAGCGCCTCATCTACGGAAATCGTCGCGACCTCGGCATTCGCTTCCGCGAGCAGGGCCTTAAAACCTTTTTTCAGCGGCGGGGTCAGGGTCATCTGAAACTCCTTGGGTTCGAGAGGGGCAAAAGGACGAGGCCAGCGCCTCGATGAACCGGCTCACGTTCTCGTTGGCGAGCCGGTAGGTGACGGTTTGGCCGTTGCGGCGCGCGACCACGAGCCGGTCGTGGCGCAAATGGGCGAGCTGCTGCGAAGCTTGCGCCAGGGGCGCGCCGGCGGCCTCCGCCAGCTCGCTCACGGAGGATTCGCCGTGAGCCAACGCGCAGAGCAGACGCAGGCGCGTCGGATTGGCGAAATTTTTTAAGAATTCGCTCGCCGCCTCGACGGGAAGTGTGTCGCGCTTGACAACCATGCGCCTGTATTCTCATATATACGAATATTTGTAAAGGCAGCCCCCATGCACAGTCTCCTCCGATCCGCCGCGCTTCCCCTGCTGCTCGCCGCCCTTCCGGCCTGGGCCGGGGAAATCACGGTGAGCCAGCAGACGGTCCCCAACATGAAGGCGATCTTCGGCCAGGCCGAGAGCCGCGAAATCGTTCCGGCGCGCACGCGAATCGGCGGCACCATCGTCCAGCGCAATGTCGACGAGGGCGCGCAGGTCAAGGCGGGCGACGTAATCGCCGTGGTCGCGGACCAGAAACTCGCCCTTCAGGCGCAATCGCTCGACGGCCAGATCAGCGCGCTGGTCTCGCAGGTGGAGAACGCCGAGGTGGCGCTCAAGCGCGCCCAGGATCTGTTGAAGAGCGGATTTACCACCCGAGCCGCCTTCGACCAGGCGAAGACCAACGCCGACGTGCTCGCCCACCAGCTCGATTCAATGAAGGCGCAGCGCGCCGTGGTCGCGCAGCAGACCCGCGAGGGCGAGATCCTGGCGCCCAAGGACGGTCGTTTGCTGACCATCGCCGTCGTTCCCGGCGCCGTGGTCCAGCCCGGCGAGCCGATCGCGCGCGTCGCCTCTGGAACGCTCTATCTGCGTCTCGCCCTGCCTGAGCGCCACGCGCCGCTGCTGCAATTGGGCGCGCCGGTGAAGGTCGCGCCGCGCGTGGCCGGCGGTCCGTCTCGGCAAGGAAAAATTGTGCGCATCTATCCCGAACTCGACAACGGCCGCGTCATCGCCGACGCCGAGGTCGAGAACATCGACAATTATTTTGTCGGCGAGCGCGTGCGCGTGTTCGCGCCTGTGGGCGAGCGCACCGCGCTGTTCATTCCCCGCGCCGCCATCACCACACGCTCGGGCGTCGATTACGTGAAACTGGCGCGCGCGGACGGCCCGCTCGACGTCGCTGTTGTGTTCACCGACACGGACGACCCCCAAAAAATTGAAATTCTTTCGGGCCTGAAGGCCGGCGACCGGATCGTGACGCCATGACTGACATGAGCCAAAAGAAGGGCCTCGGCCTCGCGGGCGCGCTGACCAAAACCTTTATCGCCTCGCCGCTCACCCCCCTGCTGCTGATCGCCGCGCTGGCGCTCGGTCTGCTCGCGCTCGTCAACCTGCCGCGCGAGGAGGAGCCGCAAATCTCGGTGCCCATGGTCGACATCATGGTGCAGGCCAACGGTCTGCGCGCCGAGGACGCCGTAAAACTGGTCACGGAGCCGCTCGAAACCATCGTCAAGGGCATCAACGCCGTCGAGCACGTCTATTCCAAGACCTATGACGACAAGGCGATCATCACCGCGCGCTTTCTGGTGGGCACGTCGACGGACGCCGCCATCCTGCGCGTGCATGAAAAAATCCGCGCCAACATGGACAAGATTCCCGCGGGCGTGCCAGAGCCGCTGATCGTCGGGCGCGGCATTGACGATGTCGCCATCGTCACGCTGACGCTGACGCCGAAACCCGAAGCGGCGGACCGCTGGACGGCGGGCGCGCTGACCGATGTCGCGCGCGAATTGCGCACGGAGCTGGCGAAGCTGGAAGATGTGGGCCTCAGCTATCTCGTTGGCGACCAGGCGCAGGAAATCCGCATCGAGCCCGACCCGGCGGGCCTCGCGCGCTACGGCGTGACGCTGCAACAACTCGCCGCCAAGGCGCAAGGCGCCAACAGCGCGATGGAGTTAGGCCTCGTGCGCCAGTCGGGCTTGCAAGTGGAGACGCTGGCCGGGCGCACGCTGCAAACCCTGCCCGAAATCGGTAATTTGCTCATCACCACGCGCGACGGCCGCCCGGTCTATCTGCGCGACGTGGCGAAGGTCACTTTTGTTGACGCCCCCAACGAGACGCGCGTCACCCATGTGGCCCGCACTGAGGACGGCTTGCGCACGACGCCGGCCGTCACCATCGCGCTGGCCAAGCGCGCCGGCGCCAACGCCGTGGTGATTTCCGAACGCATCGTCGAACAGCTCGAACATCTCAAGGGGGCGACTGTCCCCGCCGACATCGAGGTGAAGGTCACGCGCAATTACGGCGAGACGGCCAATGAAAAGGCCAACGAGCTTCTGTTCCATCTTGGCCTCGCCACCGTTTCCATCGTGCTGCTCGTCGCCGTCGCCATCGGCTGGCGCGAGGCCATCGTCGTCGCCGTGGTCATTCCCACCACCATCCTGCTGACCCTGTTTTCGGCATGGATCATGGGCTACACGCTCAACCGCGTCAGCCTGTTCGCCCTGATTTTTTCGATCGGCATTCTGGTCGACGACGCCATTGTCGTCATTGAAAACATCGCGCGGCACTGGGCGATGCGCGACGGCCGCACGCGGATGCAAGCGGCGATTGACGGCGTGAACGAGGTCGGCAACCCGACCATTGTCGCCACGCTCACCGTGGTCGCGGCGCTGCTGCCGATGCTGTTCGTGTCCGGCCTGATGGGCCCCTACATGAGCCCGATCCCGTCCAACGCCTCGGCCGCGATGATTTTTTCCTTCTTCGCCGCCGTGATCATCACCCCCTGGCTGATGCTCAAGATCGCGGGCAAGGCGCCGCTGCACGGCGAGGCCGCCGGCGGCGGCCGGATGGGCGCGTTCTACCGGCGCGTCGCGGCGCCGGTGCTGCGCAGCCGCAAGTCATCGAAAAAATTCCTGACGGCGGTCGGCATCGCCACCCTCGCCTCGCTCAGCCTGTTCTATTTCAAGGCGGTGACGGTCAAACTGCTGCCGTTCGACAACAAGCCGGAGCTGGCCATCGTCGCCGACCTGCCGGCGGCAACCTCGGTGGAGGAAACCAACCGCATCCTGGCCGACGCGGTGCGGCGGCTCAAGGACGTCCCGGAAATCCAGTCGTTCGAGACTTATGCGGGAACGGCGGCGCCCTTCAACTTCAACGGCCTCGTACGCCATTACTACATGCGCTCCACGCCCCAGTCGGGCGACGTGCAGATCAACCTGTCGCCCAAGGACAAGCGCAAGCGCGCTAGCCACGAGATCGCTCTCGAAGTGCGCGAAAAGTTGAGGGGAATCGACCTTCCGCCGCGCGGTTCCCTAAAAGTGGTCGAACCGCCGCCGGGTCCGCCGGTGCTGTCCACCCTGCTCGCGGAAGTCTATGGCCCGGATGCGGACACGCGCCGCGCGGTGGCGGCGCAGATTCGCAAAGCCTTCGAGTCCTCCTCGTTCATCGTCGACGTCGATGACACCTTCGGCGTGCGCGCGCCGCGCCAGCGCGTCGAGATCGACCAGGATTCGCTGGAGTTCTTCGGCGTGCAACAGAGCGACGTGTTCGACACGCTGCGCCGACTCTATGGCGGCGATGTCGTCGGCTATTCGCATCGCGGCGGCCGCCAGCCGCTGCCGATCCGGCTGGCGCTGGCGAAAAACCATCGCGAGCTGAATGAACTGGCGTTGACCACCCCCGTGCCCGCCAACAGCCTGCCGGGCAGCCGCTCCATCGTCGAACTCGGCGACGTCACCCGCGTGACGACCGAGCTGTCGTCCTTCCCCATTTTCCGTCACAACAGTCGCCCGGCGGAAATGGTGATGGCGGAACTGGCCGGCGCCTATGAGGCGCCGCTCTACGGCCAGCTCGCGGTCTCCGCGGAGCTGGACAAGATGCAATGGTCGGAAGGGACTCCCAAGCCGGAGATCATCCTGCACGGCCAGCCGCTCGACGAGAGCAAGCCGAAACTGTTGTGGGACGGCGAATGGGAAGTCACCTGGGTGACGTTCCGCGACATGGGCGGCGCCTTCCTGGCGGCGCTGGTGGGGATCTACATTCTGGTGGTGGCGCAGTTCAAGAGCTTCAAGCTGCCGTTGGTGATCCTGACGCCGGTTCCGCTGACCTTCATCGGCATCATGTTCGGCCACTGGCTGTTTCACGCGGCCTTCACCGCGACCTCCATGATCGGGTTCATCGCGCTGGCCGGCATCATCGTGCGCAATTCCATCCTGCTGGTGGATTTCGTCCGCCACGGCGATTCTTCGCAAGGGCTGAAACACCTGCTGCTGGAAGCCGGCGCGATCCGCTTCAAGCCGATCCTGCTCACCGCGCTCGCGGCGATGATCGGCGCGGTGACCATCCTCAGCGACCCGATTTTCCAGGGGCTGGCGCTCTCGCTGCTGTTCGGCCTCGCTTCTTCCACGGCGCTGACGGTGCTGGTCATCCCGGCGATTTATGTGGTGCTGCGCGGAGGCGAAGACTACGATCTGACCTGATCAACCCAGCGCCTGCGCGGCGTCCGCGTCGACGAACAGAAAAAGTTCGCCGACCGGACGCAGATGCGCCGCCGGCAGCGTGCGGTCGCCGCTGAGGAGGCGCGCGAGAACCGCGCTCTTTTCGGCGCCGGTGATCAGAAACGCCACGCGGCGGCTGCTCTCGATCGCCGGATAAGTCAGGGTGATCCGGGCGAGTCCGGTCGGGTCTTTCGTCGCCGCCGTCCAGCTTTGGCGCTCGCAAAGCGCGGCGTCGCCAGGGAACAGCGAGGCCATATGGCCGTCTTCGCCGAGACCGAGCAGCGTGACGTCGAACAGCGGCCGCGCCGCGGTGAGCAGCGCGACGCCATGAAACGCCAGGAGTTCGCGCTGGTAAGCCTGCGCCGCGGCTTCCGCATCCTCCGCGCGCGTGTCGACCGGATGGATGTTTTGGACGGGAATGGGAACGCGCGCCAAAAAGGTTTCGCGCGCCGATCGATAATTGCTGCGGGGGTCGTCGTGCGCAACAAAACGTTCGTCGCCCCAAAAAATATGCGCGCGCGCCCAGGGAAATTCATCGCGAAAGGGCGGCGCCGCAAATTGCTCGTAGAGCGGGCGCGGCGTTTCGCCGCCCGCAAGGGCGAGGGCGAACGCGCCCTCGGTTCCCAAGGCCAGGGAAAGCAGCCATTGCGCCGCCCGCGTCGCCACGGTTTTTGCATCGCCCAGCACTTCGAGCGTGTATCCCGACTCCCCCGCGCCTTCAGGCATGGTCACGCCGCTTCTATGGGCAGCCAGCGCCGTCCTTCGCGCGCCAGCAGCGCGTCGGCTTCGGCGGGGCCAGCGCCGCCCGAGACGTAGGCCGGCAGGTCGGCGCTTGCCGCCCAGGCGTCGAGAACCGGTTGCACGATGCGCCAGGTCTGCTCCACCATGTCGGCGCGCATGAACAGGGTCTGGTCGCCGGTCATCACGTCATGGATCAGGGTTTCGTAGCCGATGTTGGGTTCTTTCGGGAACCAGTCGTCGTAGCGGAAATCCATGCGCACCGAGGCGAGGTCCATCGCCGGCCCCGGCCGCTTGATCTCGAATTGCAGCGAAATGCCTTCGTCCGGCGCGATGCGCAGATGCAGCCAGTTGGGCCGCATCCCTTCGACGGCGTCGCGAAACGGCGTGGACGGCGCCGGCTTGAAGCGGATAGCGAGTTCGGTCAGGCGTTTCGAAAGGTGTTTTCCCGTGCGCAGGTAGAAGGGCACGCCCGCCCAGCGCCAATTTTCGATTTCGAGCCGCATGGCGACATAAGTTTCAATGCCGGAATTTTGCGCGACATTCGCCTCGTCGCGGTAGCGCTTCTTCGGTCGGCCCAAGACGTCGCCGGCGCCATACTGGCCGCGAACGGCGCAGCCCGGCTCGACCTCAGGGATGGCGGCGAGCACTTCGGCCCTCTTTGAGAGCATGTGCGCGGCGTCAAAACGCACCGGAGGCTCCATCGCCACCATCGACAGCAGCGTGAGCAGATGATTGGGCAGCATGTCGCGCAGCGCGCCGGTCTGCTCATAAAATTTTCCGCGCGTCTCCACGCCCACCGTCTCGGCGGCGGTGATTTGAATGTGATCGATGCGGTCGCGATTCCAGATCGGCTCGAACAAACCGTTGCCGAAACGGAACGCCATAATGCTGCGCACCGTGTCCTTGCCAAGGAAATGGTCGATGCGAAAAATCTGGTCTTCACTGACGATTTTTTGCAGCTGCGCGTTGAGGGCGCGGGCCGAGGCGAGATCGTGGCCGAACGGCTTTTCGATCACCAGCCGGCGCCAATGTTTGCGGACTCCGTCTTCGTCTTGGGGCTGGTCGAGCAGATGCGCCGCGCTGAGGTTTTGGGTCACGACATCAAAAAGTTGCGCGGCGATGGCGAGATAGAAAATGGCGTTGCCTTGCGTCGCCGTCCTGGCGTCGAGTTCGCCGCGCAGCGTCTCGTAGAAACCGGCGTCGGCGAGGTCGCCGGGAAGAAAAGTCATCCGCTCGGCGAGGCGCCGCCATGCGTTCTCATCAATGGCGCCGCGAATGTATTTTTCCAGGGAGGCGCGCAGGTCGTCGCGCCAGGCTTGTGTCGTCGTCCGCCCCCGCGCCACGCCGATGAGGGCAAAGGACTCCGGCAGCGCGTTTGTCCGCGAAAGGTTGTAGAGCGCCGGGATCACCAGCCGATGGGTAAGATCGCCGGTGGCGCCGAACAGAACCAGCGCGCAAGGGTCCGCCGGCGTCGGCGGGCGACGCGGCGGTGAGGCGACCATGCGCGCCTTGCAGGTCAGGTCCTCCATTCAGCTCTCCTTGCCGGATTCGACCTCGGCCACCGCCTCGACCGCCTCGCGCCCGCCTTCGAAATGGCGGCCGAAGCCGAAGCGCAGCGCCGACAGCAGTTTTTCGCCGAACCCATGCGCACGCCGCGAGCGGAAGCGCGCGTAGAGCGCAGCGGAGAGGACGTTCGCGGGGACGGCTTCCTCGATGGCGGCCTCGATGGTCCAGCGCCCCTCGCCGGAATCCTCAACCACGCCCGAAAAATTTTCGAGATGCGGGTCCTTGGCGAGCGCCGCCGCGCCGAGGTCGAGCAGCCAGGAGGAAACCACGCTGCCGCGCCGCCAGACCTCGGCGATGTCGGCAAGGTTGAGGTCAAAGCGTTCGTGCGCCGGAAGGTCTGCCGCGTCGCGGTTGCGCAAAATATCAAAACCTTCGGCATAGGCCTGCATCAGGCCGTATTCGATGCCGTTGTGCACCATCTTGACGAAATGGCCGGCGCCCGAGGGGCCCGCGTGAATGTAGCCGCGCTCGGCGCGCGGGTCGCCGCTTTCGCGGCCGGGCGTGTGCGGGACATCGCCGGGGCCAGGGGCCAGGGCGGCAAAGATCGGATCGAGATGTTTGATCGCCGCCTCGGGGCCGCCGATCATCAGGCAATAGCCGCGCTCAAGGCCCCACACTCCGCCGGAGGTTCCGCAATCGACATAGGCGACGCCCTTCTCGGCAAGTTGGCGCGCGCGAAAAATGTCGTCCTTGTAGAAGGTGTTGCCGCCGTCCACGATGATGTCGCCGGGCGCAAGCAGCGCGGCAAGGTCATCAACGGCTTGCTGCGTCGCCGGTCCAGCGGGCAGCATTAGCCAGACGGTGCGGGGCGGCTCCAGCTGTTGCGCCAGTTGCGCCAGCGAACCGGCGTCCGTCGCGCCCTCGCCGACCAGCGCGGCGCGTGCGGAAGCGTCGCGGTCGTGGACGACGCATTCGTGGCCCGCCTTCATCAGGCGGCGGGCCATGGCCCCGCCCATCCGCCCCAGTCCGACCATGCCGATCCGCATAAAAACCTCCGGCACGGGTAACGCCCGAAAGGCCGACGCGGTTCGTATCGGTTACGGATAAGTTTGTGGCCCGCCCCGGTGCGTCGCGGCGGCTCTGGCGCTCGGCCTCAAGCCGCTTCAGCCGACATGCGCCAAGCGTTGCCTTTCCAAGGCGGCATGGAGTTTTTCGAAGGCGTCGGCGAAAAGTTTCACCCCGTCGACGACCAAAGCTCTGGTGATCTCGTCGAGCGACACGCCGCGCCGCTCAAGCTCGGACATGACGATCCTGGCGCCTTCGACATCCTCGCGAATGGCGTTCGGACGCACCGCGCCGTGTTCTCGAAAAGCGTCCATGGCGGCGGGCGGCAGGGTGTTCACCGTATCCGGGCCGATCAGCTCCTCGACATAGATCGTGTCCCGGTATTCGGGATTTTTCACGCCGGTTGAGGCCCACAACAGCCGCTGCGTGCGCGCGCCAGCCTGCGCCAGAGCCTGCCAGCGCGTCTCGGCGAACAGGCTTTCGTAGCGTTCATACGCAAGCTTGGCGTTGGCGATGGCCGCCTTGCCGCGCAGGGGATCGCCAGGCTCAAGCCGCTTGTCCACTTCGGTGTCGATGCGGCTGACGAAAAAGCTGGCGACGCTGGCGACGCGCGAAACGTCGCCGCCGTTTTTCGCAAATTCCTCCAGGCCCTCGATATAGGCCTGCGCCACCTGCTCATAGACATCGACGGCGAACAGCAGCGTGATGTTGATGTTCACGCCGGACGCGATCAGGCGTTTGATGGCGGGCAAGCCGGCAAATGTCGCGGGAACCTTGACCATAAGATTGGGCCGGTCGACGGTCTTCCACAGCCGCTGCGCCTCCGCGACCGTAGCCTCCGTGTCGTCGGCGAGCAAAGGCGAGCATTCCAGGCTGACGTAACCGTCGCGGCCATGTGTTTCGCTGTACACGGAGGCCAGCACGTCGGCGGCGGCGCGAATGTCGGCGATGGCCAGATGTTCGTAGATCGCGCCAGCGTCACGGTCGCCCTGCGCCAGAAACTCGCGAATGGCGCCATTATATTCATCCGACTGGCCGATGGCTTTTTCGAAGATCGACGGATTGGAGGTCACCCCCTTGATCCCGTCGCGCGTCATCATCTCTTGCAGTCCGCCCTGCGCGACAAAACTGCGCTTGAGGTTGTCGAGCCAGGGCGATTGCCCGCAGGTTTCGAGCTGTTGCAACGGATTCATGGCGCCTTCTCCAACTGCCGCCGCGCGGCGGCGGCACGGCCTCGCGCGTAAAACCGAACCTTAGCATGAGATCGGCGGCGGGCGCAGACGTGCCGACATATCGTTCCCAGCCGCGCATGTCTTTCGAACAACGCGCGCACGCCATCGGGGACGAGAAAGGACGCATCTTCCGGCCAGCCACAAACGCGCTTGGTTGTCGTCTCAAATCCAGCACAGATTGCTCGGGCGCAGGTCAAGGGCATCTGGAAGGCGCGAAGCGGCGGCACGGGCGGGCGTAAGCTCTTGCCGCCGGGGGCGCCAATGATTTTATATAGGTCAGCTCGAACTGGAGACATCGATGAGCGAGGAATGGCAGTTTCAAATCCGCGCCACCCTGACGGACCGCGCGGCTGAATTGATTTGCGAAGGCGGCGCGGCGCCGGAGCTGGAGGCGCTCATCACCGTCGCCGAGCGGCATAACGCGCAAATCCGCAACCAGTACGAGGCCTTCGCCGAGTTTTGTTCGGAGGCCGAGGCCGCCGGCGAGACGCAGAGCCCGCTCTACAAATGGACCAAGGTCACCATCGACGATCCGGCCAAGGCCGCCAAGCACAAGAAAATCGTCACATTTTATGTGAACGGCGACGAGGTTTACGCGCGAGATGCTGCGGAAGCGCTGGAAGCCGATCTCAAGCCGCTGGTCGGCGGGCCGCTGGTGGTCAAGGTCAACAAGTACGATTCCAATCCGGCGAACAATCCGCAGCCGCCCGCGCATTTGATGTCGTAAGAGCCAGCCGATGGCTGCGCATGCATGCGTTGGCCACGCATGCATGCCGTCTTCAGGCGCGCGACCAATCCTGATCCTTGATCATCCAGCGGTCCCATCCCGCCGCGCGGCGCGCGCGTCCCGTTTGACCGGAGCGCTTGAACGCGTAGAGCGTTTTCAAGCGAAGCGGATGCCGGTTCGCGTGAAGAAAACGCGTCAAAACAAAAAGCTAGAACATTTTCACGTTTCCATGGAACGTGAAAATGTTCTAGGCGCGTTTGCTGGCGAGCCAACGGCCGGAACAGGCGCGCGTCGGCGAGGTCCAGGCGCCCGACCCGGCGGCGCCGCTCAGCTTGCCGCTCGCCGAGACGCGATCGGAGCCCTGCATGACCGTGAGGGTGACGCGACCATGCGGGTCCACCACGCCCGATGTCTTCACGAACACGCCGCCGTCCGCGATCCGGTCGGCGGCGACGCCGACATCCCAGGACAGCGAGCGATCGCAATCGCCCTTTTCCGTAACAAGCTGGACTGCCCATTTGCCGTCATAGGAGCCGCCGGCGACGGCGGGTGATGACAAGAGCAAGACGGCAAGGGTGAAAGAGACAGACTTCATGCTGCTGGGAGCCTCTGGTGCTGAGAAAAGGGGAGTCCGGCGCCAGGCGCGCCCGCGCCGATTCGAAAAAACTCGGGGCTGCGGCTGACGCGGGCTCTCTAAAGGGGGAATGTGGTTAAAAAAAGTTTACTGGAACTTTTTCGCGGCGGAGCGAATGATGGCGTCCATCCTCCTTTCATTGATGCGATGCCTTCACTCTTCCTGCACAGAACGCGCGGTTCGCCGAAAAGCATGCCGTGACCGTCACCGGGGAGGTTCGGAACGAGATGAAGAAGGCGAACCGCATCTTCTCCTAGCCCGCGCATGACGTTAGCCGCGCGCGACGCGCTCCCCTTCACATCGCCTGCGCCTTCAACCTGCGCCGCCCCGCGTGCAGCAGGGGCTCGGTATAGCCGTTGGGCTGTTTCGCGCCTTCGAGCACCAGCGCGCAGGCGGTCTGGAAGGCGACGGAAGCGCCGAAATCCGGCGCCATCGGCCGATAGTTCGGATCGCCCTTGTTCTGCTCGTCCACCACCCTGGCCATGCGCTGGAAGGTCGCCAAAACCTGGTCGCTGTCACACACGCCGTGCATCAGCCAGTTGGCCATGTGCTGCGAGGAAATGCGCAGGGTGGCGCGGTCCTCCATCAGACCGACATCGTGGATATCGGGCACTTTCGAGCAGCCCACCCCCTGGTCGATCCAGCGCACGACATAGCCCAAAATGCCCTGCGCATTGTTGTCGAGTTCCTGCTGGATTTCCTCGGCCGACCAGTTGGGACGGTCGGCGAGCGGGATGGTCAGCAAGTCACCCAGTGTCGCCGGCTCCCTCTTCGAAATCTCTTCCTGACGCGCGGCGACGTTGACGCGATGGTAGTGCGAGGCGTGCAGGGTGGCGGCCGTGGGCGACGGCACCCAGGCGGTGTTGGCGCCGGCGTTAGGATGGCCGATCTTGATCTTGAGCATGTCGGCCATCAGGTCGGGCATGGCCCACATGCCTTTTCCGACTTGCGCCTTGCCTCTAAAACCGGCGCGCAAGCCGACATCGACATTATTGTTCTCGTAAGCCGCGATCCATTTCGTTCCCTTCATGTCGTTCTTGCGAATGAAGGGGCCGGCGACCATCGACGTGTGCATTTCGTCGCCGGTGCGATCCAAAAAGCCGGTGTTAATGAAAAACACCCGGTCCTTCGCCGCGCGGATCGCTTCCTTGAGATTGGTCGAGGTGCGGCGCTCTTCGTCCATGATGCCCATCTTGATCGTATTGGGCGCGAGGCCGAGCTTTTCCTCGACAAAGGCGAACACGCTGTTGGCGAAAGCCACCTCCTCCGGCCCGTGCATCTTCGGCTTGACGATATAGATCGAGCCGGCGCGGCTGTTGCGCAGTTTGCCGTTGCCGCGCAGGTCGTGCAGCGCGATGGTCGAGGTCACCAGAACGTCGATCAAACCTTCCGGCGCCTCGTGGCCATCGATGGTCGAAAGGTCCGTGGTCATGAGATGGCCGACGTTGCGGATCAGCAGCAGCGCGCGGCCCGGCAGCGTGAATTTTTGTCCGTCCGGCGCAAAATACTCATGGTCGGGATGCAGCGTGCGGGTCTCGGTCCCGCCGCGCTTTTCGAACGTAGCGGACAACTCGCCCTTCATCAGGCCGAGCCAGTTGCGATAGACCAAAACCTTGTCGTCGGGATCGACGGCGGCGACGGAATCCTCGCAATCCTGGATCGTGGTGAGCGCCGCTTCGAGAATGACATCGCTGATGCCGGCGGGATCGTCGCGGCCGACCACCGTATTGCGGTCGATGACGATCTCGGCGTGCAGTCCGTTATGGTCCAGCAGAATGCGCGACGGATCTTGCGGGTCGCCGACAAAGCCGGCGAAACGGTTCGTGTCGGCGAGTGTGGTCACGCCGTCCTTCACATTGACGCGTAAAAAACCGTTTTCGACCGCAAAGCCGCGCGCGTCCTTCCAGGAATCCCCTTGAAGCGGCGCGATCACATCCAAAAAGTCGCGCGCCCAATGCACCACCGCCGCGCCGCGTACCGGGTCGTAGCCTCTCGCGTTCGGGTCGGGCGGGCTGATCGCGTCCGTGCCATAGAGTGCGTCATAAAGGCTGCCCCAACGCGCGTTGGCGGCGTTCAGCGCATAGCGGGCGTTGCTGATGGGCACGACGAGTTGCGGCCCCGCGACGCGGGTGATCTCGGGATCGGCGTTGTCGGTTCCGACCTCGAAATCCGGGCCTTCCGGCACGAGATAGCCGATCTCCCGGAGGAACGTTTTGTAGGCGGCGGCATCAAAATCCTTGCCGCGCCGTTCTGTGTGCCACTGGTCGATGCACGCCTGGATCGCGTCGCGCTTTTCCAGCAGGCGGCGATTTTCAGGCGCGAAGCGTGTGAGCAGTTCTTCGAACGCGCTCCAAAATTTTTCGGGCGAGAGGCCGGTTCCCGGCAAGACTTCGTCATCGACAAACCGTTTGAAGACCGGCGCGACTGAGACCTCTGTCATGTTTCCCTCATTTCGAAAACGTCGTTTAGCAAGCCTGCGCCGCCTCCACCAGAGCGGCCGGCCTGGGGCCGCCCGTCGCCCAGTCGAGCAGTTCGACCGTGTGCACGACCGGAAGTTTTGTGCCGGAGGCTATCTGGGTGATGCAGCCAATGTTGCCGGCGGCGATCACGTCTGGCGCCAACCCTTCGAGATTCTTGGCCTTGCGGTCGCGCAGTTTTTCCGCGATTTCGGGCTGCAACAAATTATAGGTTCCCGCCGAGCCGCAGCAGAGATGGCCCTCCGGCGGATCGAGCACGACAAAACCCGATTGCTTCAGCAACTCTCTCGGCAGGCGCGTGATTTTTTGGCCGTGTTGCAGCGAGCAGGCGCTGTGATAAGCGACGCGCGTTCCGCCCGGCGCGACCGGCGCCTGAAGGCCGATCTCGGCGACGAATTCGGTGACGTCGCGGGCGAGCGCGGAGACCTTTGCCGCCTTGTCGCTCAGCTCCGGGTCGTCGTGGAACATGAAGCCATAGTCCTTCACCATCGTCCCGCAGCCGGAGGCGTTGATGATGATCGCGTCGAGCCCGGCGCCTTCGATTTCGCGGCTCCACGCCAAGATGTTCCTTCGCGCCAAAGCGAGACCGTCATCCTGGCCGAGATGATGGTTGATTGCGCCGCAACAGCCCGCGCTTTCAGGGATGACAACCTCACAGCCGTGGCGCGTCAGCAGCCGCAGCGTGGCGGCGTTGATCTCCGGCGACAGAACTTTTTGCGCGCAGCCGGTGAGCAGCGCCACCCGCCGGATTTTTGAGACGGGCGGCGTGATGACGCCGGGACGGTCGCTGGCGAAATCGGAACTCGGCCTCGGCGCCATGGCGAGGACGTGGCTCAGTCTTCCCGGCACAAGTCGCGGAAAGGTTTTTGCGATCGCAGCGCCCTGAAGCGCCAGCCGGAACAACGCCGGGCGCGGCAGCGTGACGCCGAGCATCCAGCGGAACAGCCGGTCGAACCAGGGTCTTTTGTACGTTTTTTCAATGTGGTGGCGGGCGTGGTCGACCAAATGCATGTAGTTCACGCCCGACGGGCACGTGGTCATACACGACAGGCAGGACAGGCAACGGTCGATATGCTTGACCACTTCCTTGTCGGCGGGGCGGTCGTTCTCCAGCATGTCCTTGATGAGATAGATGCGCCCGCGCGGACTGTCGAGTTCGTCGCCAATCAGAACGTAAGTCGGACAGGTCGCGTTGCAGAAACCGCAATGGACGCACGCCCGAAGAATTTGGTCCGCCGTGGCGATGCCGGGGTCGGCGAGCTGGGTAAGCGAAAAGCTGGTCTGCATCTCAAAAACCCTTTCGCATGCGCCCCGGGTTGAACAGTCCAAGCGGATCTAAGTTTTGTTTGACCCGCGCCTCCAGCGCGGCGAGCGCGCGCGGAACGGGTTGGAAAACGTCCACGGTTTCGCGCAAGGAGTCCGGCGCGACCATCAGCGTGGCGTGACCGTCCTGCAAGGCGGCGCGCACAAAACCCGCGCCGGCGTCCGAACCCGCTTCGGGAAGGCTCAGCCAGACGAGGCCCCCGGCCCAGTCATAAAACGCTTCGGCGCCGGGAAGGATTTGGCGGATCGTTTCGACAAGGCGCGCGGAAAAGCTTGGGGTCGGGCAGAGGCGCCAGACCACGCCCTCCGGTAGCAACGCGCGCACCTCCGCGACCTCGTCCCAGAATCGCGCTGAAGCTTCCGCGTCGAGACGAGCTGCGGCGCCAAACACTTTTTCAACCTCGGCCGCGCGGGAGGCGACCGAAGGCGCTGGGCCTTCCAATCGCAGCGCGGTCACGGGGCCAACGCCGACGCAGGAGCGGCGCGCGGCGCCCTCGGGCAAGTGCGCGGCGCTCAAAATTTCGTGCGGCGTGTTGAGCGCGCGCGCCATGACGTCGATCGCCTTGGCGTCGGTGAGACCCTGCAGCAGCAGCGTGCATTCGCTCTCCGGGCGCGGCATGACTTTGAGCGTGACTTCGGTCAGAATCGACAGCGTGCCAAACGAGCCGACCATCAGCTTGCTTAGGTCAAAGCCGGTGACGTTTTTCACCACCTTGCCGCCGGCCTTGAAAATTTCGCCGCGTCCGTTGACGGCGGAGAAGCCGAGGATGAAATCGCGCGCGGCGCCGGCGCGCACGCGGCGCGGCCCGGAAAGATTGCAGGCCAGCGCGCCGCCCAACGTCGGCGTTCCCTCGATCCCGAGCAGGCTCAGCCATTTGGGAGGAGCGAAGGCGAGCATCTGGCCCTTCTCGCGCAACACGTGTTCAAGCTCCGCCAGCGGCGTCGCGGGACGCGCGGTCAAGACCAGTTCGGGCGCCTCGTAATTGACGATGCCGGCCAGTTTCGAAAGGTCGAGCTTGGCGTCGGCGCGCACGGGGCGACCAAAACCGCGCTTGCTGGCGCCGGCAAAAATTTCGAGCGTGCGCTTTTCGGCGGCCGCCGCCGCGACGATCACCGCGACCTCCTGGGCGCTCGATGGACGATGAAGCGTCATCGGCTCACCTCAAAAACGCGGGAGATCGGGGAACGGCAGCTTTCCGCCGCGCACATGCATCCGGCCGAGTTCGGCGCAGCGGCACAATTGCGGAAACACTTTTCCGGGATTGAGCAGGCTCGTCTCGTCGAAGGCGCATTTCAACCGCTGCTGCTGCTCCAGATCGACCTCATCGAACATGACGTCCATCAAATCGCGTTTTTCCACGCCCACCCCGTGCTCGCCGGTGAGCACGCCGCCAACCTCCACGCACAGTCGCAAAATGTCCTGTCCGAATTTTTCCGCACGGTCGAGTTCGCCCGGCTTGTTGGCGTCATAGAGGATCAGCGGATGCAAATTGCCGTCGCCGGCATGAAAGACGTTGGCGACGCGCAATCCATACTTTTCCTCAAGCTGTTTCATGCGCAGCAGCACCGCGCCAATTTCCCGGCGCGGAATGGTGCCGTCCATGCACAGATAATCAGGCGAGATGCGGCCCACGGCGGGAAAGGCCGCCTTGCGCCCCGCCCAAAACAGCAGGCGCTCCTCCTCGGTCTGGCTGGCGCGGACCGTGGTCGCGCCATGGTCCGACGCGATCTTTTCGACCGCCGCGATCAGATGATCGACTTCCGCTCCGCAACCGTCGAGTTCGACGATCAACAGCGCCTCGGCGTCGAGCGGGTAGCCGGCATGGACAAAAGCTTCCGCCGCTTCGATGGCGAGCCTGTCCATGATTTCCATGCCGCCGGGGATGATCCCGGCGCCGATCACGGCGGCGACGCAATCGCCGGCGCCCTGGACGGAGGGAAAGCCGATCAGCAGCGCGCGGGCGCCGGGCGGGGTTGGCAGCACCCGCACCGTGACTTCCGTGACCACGCCCAAAAGACCCTCGGAACCGACCAACACGCCGAGCAGGTCATAGCCGCCGGCATCCAAAAACTTGCCGCCGAGGCGGATCACCTCGCCGTCGATGGTGACGAATTCGACGCCGATCACATTGTTGGTGGTGAGGCCGTATTTGAGGCAATGCACGCCGCCGGAATTTTCCGCGACATTGCCGCCGATGGTGCAAGCGATCTGGCTCGACGGGTCCGGCGCATAATAGAGCCCCTGCCCTTGCACGGCGTGCGAAATGGCCAGATTCGTCACGCCGGGCTGGACCACCGCGCAGCGGTTTGGCGCATCGATGTCGAGAATGCGCTTGAACTTGCCCATGCCCAACAGCACACCGTCCTCAAGCGGCAGCGCCCCGCCCGAAAGCGAAGTCCCGGCCCCGCGCGGCACCACCTTGATCCCGTTTTCCTTGCAATAGCGCAGCACGGCGACGACCTGTCGCGTGTCCTCCGGCAAAACCACGACCATCGGGGTTTGCCGGTAGGCGGTGAGCGCGTCGCATTCATAGGCGCGGCGCTCGCACTCGGTGTCGATCACGCCTTCGCCGGGCACAAATTCTTTGAGCGCCGCGACAATTTCGGCGCGACGGTCGAGCACCACCCGGTCTGGTTCGGGCATCGCCAGCATGTATTTCCCCCCGCCGCCGCTGTTTTTTTTCGCAGCTGTTTGCGGCATCATAACCGATTTTCCGGCTACGATAAGCGTTTTGCGGGAGGATTTGTTCCGGCTGAGCTTGGTTGTTTCGCGCGATTTCCGTCAGCGGTTGACCGAAGGGGTCAGGCGCTCAAGCCGACCGACTCAATCGCGGCGAACAGCGCGGCTTCGTCATTGTCGGAGGTGTCGCCGGAAGCGCCGGCGGCGCCGATCACCGCGCCGGAGGCATCCTTGATCAGCACGCCGCCAGGAACGGGAATCACGCCCTCCGGCAGGATGGAGGGCAGCGCGCCGACAAAGTAAGGGCGGTCGAGCGCCATGGCGTTGAGCGCGCGCGAAGAAACCCCCATGCTGACGGCGCCGTGGGCCTTGCCATACGCGACCTTCCAGCGCGCAATGCTGGTCCCGTCCTCGCTCGCCGCCGCGCGCAGGGCGCCGCGCGCGTCCAGGACGACAAACGCCATCGGCTTCAGGTTTTTCTCGCGGGCGAACGCGAGCGCGGCGGCGACAATATTTTGCGCGACGTCGAGGGTGAGCATGGCGTTACCTCCTTCAGTTCATTAGCCCTCATGCTGAGGAGGCCCAAAGGGCCGTCTCGAAACACGAGGGCGGTCCGCGAGGGCCAGCGAACGATTGCGGCGTGGCCCGCCCTCGCCCTTCGAGACGCTTGCTGACGCAAGCTCCTCAGGATGAGGGGCTATTTTCAGGTCTCAAAGCGCAATCAACAAGACTCCCGGCAACAGGACATAGCTGAGCACGGTCGAGATCAGGACCATGCCCGCCACCTCCTCCTGATGGGCGCCATATTCGCGCGCGAAGAAATAATTGAACACGGCCACCGGCATCGAACTTTCGATGATGAGCACGCCGCGCTCGGCGCCCGAAAAACCGAACAGCGTCGCGACCGCGAGGCCGCCGCAAAAGCCGAGACCGATGCGCGCCAGAGAAAAAGCTGTCTGGCGCGGCCAGGCGCGCGCGCCGAACTCCGCCAAAGCGCAGCCCAGGCCCAGCAGCATCAGCGGAATGGTGACGTCGCCAATGAGTTTCAACGTCTTCAAGATCCAGTCGGGAAAGGGGACTTCCGCCTGCGAGCAGGCGACCGCCGCCACCGCCGCGTAAAGGAACGGCGCGCGCAAAACGGCGCCGAGCGTGATGCGTCCGCGCGCGATGGCGGGGCCGAAGGTGAATTGGCCGATGGAGGTGATGGCGAAATAGATCATCGCCAGCGCCAGCCCGCGTTCGCCGAAGGCATAGAGGCAAATGGGCAAACCCATGTTGCCGATATTGGGAAAAATCAGCGAGGGCAGATAGACGCGCTGCTCGTAGCCCAAAATTTTCAGCGCGGGGACGGCGACCGCCGTGAACAGCAGCAGGCACAGCAGCGTCGCTCCGCCCATCCGCGCGATGTCCGGCAAGGCGAATTGGCTGTTGAGCAGCGTGACGAACACCAGAGCCGGCGCGCCGACCAGAGACACGAACTGGGTGACGAAACTCTGGCTGAACGGCAGCGCCCGGCGCCGCCACAGGTAGCCGACCGCCGTGACGATGAACACCGGCGCGCCGACCTGAACGAGATCGAGAAGGGGCGGCAATCCAGAACCTCTTTTTGCCCGCAAGCCCTAACAGGTTTCAGCAAGGCTGAAAATCTCGCATGAGGATATTGACAAGACGCGTTTAAGATATATCTTAGACCCATCGCAGATAAGGAGACACACAATGCGAATGTTCAAGAATCGGGGATTTGAAGGTTTTGCCGGTCAGGACCGTGGCGGATGGATGGAGCGCTTCGGCGGCCTGCACGCCATGCGCGGCGGCGGCTTTGGAAATCGCGGCGGCGGACGCGGCCCGTTCGGGCGCGGCGGACCAGGCGGCGGCCATGGTGGCGGGCGCGAGCGCAAAAGAATGTTCGAGGGCGGCGAATTGCGCATGGTCATGCTGCTCTTGATCGAGCAGGAGCCCCGCCACGGCTATGACATCATCCGCGAGTTGGAAGCCCGCACCGGAGGCGCCTATGCCCCGAGCGCCGGCGTGATCTATCCGACCCTCACCCTGCTGGAGGAAACCGGGCTCGTCGCGGCGCAGGCCAGCGGCGCGAAGAAACTCTACGCCATCACCGACGAAGGTCAGGCCGAGTTGGACAAGAGCCGGGCGGAGGCGGAAGCGGCGCTGGCGCGGCTTGAAGCGTTGCGCAAGCGCGGCGAGGCCATGGACATGGGCCCGGTGTTCCGCGCCATGACCAATTTGAAAGCGGTGTTGCAGCAGAAGGCGCTCGACGCCGGAAACAAGGCGCAACTGCTCGACGTCGCCGAGATCATCGACGAGGCCGCGCGGAAAATCGAGAGGCTGTGACCTTGCTGTTTCGCCCCCGAACCCGACACCGGATCGATCGCGTGCGCTACGAGCCGAAACGGCGGCTGCTGACGGTCGAGACGCGTACCCAGCTGACGCCGTCCATGCTGCGCTTCACCTTCGCGTCGCCCGACCTCGCGGATTTTTGCAGCTGCGCGCCAGACGACCATATCAAACTGTTCCTGCCCGACCCGCATGGGCCGGGCGAGGTCATGCGCGACTACACCCCGCGCGCCTTCGACGAGGCGCGCAAAATCCTGACCATTGACTTCGCGCTGCATGACGCGGGACCGGCGACGGCCTGGGCGCTCGCCGCGCAGCCCGGCGACACGCTCGCCATCGGCGGCCCTCGCGGCTCCATGGTGGTCGCCGACGATTTCGACGCATATCTGCTGGTGGGCGACGAAACCGCCCTGCCCGCCATCGGCCGCCGCCTGGAAAGTTTTTCGCGCGAAAAAATTCCCGTGACCACGGTGGTGGTCGTTGACGGGCCGGAGCATGCGCAAACCTTTGCGACAATGGCAGACTGGACCCCGGTCTGGGCGTTTCGCCGGGGCGCGCACGCCGACGACGCCACACTGTTGCGGCGGGCGCTGAACGCCTGGGCGACGCCGGAAGGCGACGCTTACGTCTGGATCGCCGCCGAGGCCGGCGCGGCGCGGCGCCTGCGCGACTACATGCTCGAAGACCGAGGCCATCCGAAAGCCTGGCTCAAAGCGTCCGGCTATTGGGTGCGCGGCCGCGCCGGCGCGCACGAAAAGCTCGACGCCTGACCTTTGCGTTCAGCACCCCGTCAGGTTGCGCGCGTAAAAGACGCGCAACCAAACAACTGGAGTGTGTGTGATGAAAATTTCCCGCGACTGGGCCACGTCCATCACCATCGGCGCCTTCGGCCTGATGGCTGTCACCGGCGTCCTGATGTTCTTCCATGCCGACAGCGGCCTCAACAAGCTCGCCCATGAATGGCTCGGCTGGATTTTTGTCGGCGGCGTCGCCCTGCACGCCTTCGTCAACTGGGGCGCGTTCAAGCGCTATTTCTTTTCGAGCCGGCCAGGCCAGGCGATGATCGCCGTGTTCGCCATCGCCCTGCTCGCCTCCTTCGCGCCGCTCGGCGGCAAGGCGGGCGGACCGCCGCCGGTTCTCGCCATGAACGCCGTGCTCAACGCGCCGCTTTCAACCGTTGCGCCGCTCACCGGGCGCTCCGTCGAGACGATCGTGGCGCAGCTGAACGGCGCCGGTTTCGCCGTGTCCGGACCCGAGGCGACCCTCGCCAGCGTCGCCCCCGACCGCGCGGCGCAGAGCAAGGTTTTGGCGCTGCTGTTCAAGCGTGACTGAACTTTTGGGCTCTCCGGTCGTTGCGCAAGCAATGGCAAGGAGACCTTCGATGTTGCGCATCACCATCCCTTGCGCTGGCGCCGCGCTCGCCGCCCTTCTTCTCGGCGCAAGCGCGAGCCTCGCTCAACCCCACAGTCGAGGCGCGCCCAGCGTGGAACGCGCGCGCGAAACGGGCGAAAACATGGCGTCGGTTCGCTTCTGCGTTCCCGCCAATGGCGCACAGGTGTTGGGGGGCTATGCCGCCCCCACCGACCTGCTCGATCCCGTCACCGGCGCGATTTGCAACCCGCGGCAAAACGGACTGCGGGAATAAAGCTCAGTACTTGGCGGCGACCGCCGCCGGCGCCTGCGCCACCCAGATCGGAAGGATGATGTTGGCCCAGCCGCGGGTCTCGTAGCCGCCATAGTTGACCTGCTGCACCGTGCGGGTCAGTTTCAGCGCGATATTGACGCCGCCGAAGTCATAGCCGAGCAGACCGCCGAGCGCGAACTGGCTCTGCTTGCCGTAGGGCGTCGGACCGTCGGTGTAGGGCGTGTCGAGATCCCAAGACCCATAGGCGACCGCGCCGGCCTCGATCTTGCCGAATTTTTTCGTCGCGGTGAGGTCGAGGTTGATCCAGTTCACGCCCCAGCTGCCCTGATTGGCCCAGCTGCCTTTCTGGCCCGTGCCGTAGAGCAGCGTGGCTGAGAGATTGTAGCCGTCGGCGAGATAGCTGACCGCGCCGACCCCCTGGAACGAAGCGAAATTGCGAGCGAGACCGAGCGGCGTCAGGTCGTCCTTGACCGGAAAATAGACGCCGGCCTGAACGCCGCCGAACCAGCCGCCGCCCAGGTTCCATTTCAACTGGGCGTCGAGGATGGGATTGGCGAAGCCGCCCCAGGAGCCGACGCCATGGACGGCGACATTCGGCATGGGCGAGGCGAAGTCGAACATCAGGTGGCCGCCGAGAATGTCCCAAGGGGTTGACCAAACCACCCAGGCCGGCACGATCGCGCCGACGTTCACGCCGGGGTTCGCTGCGGTGTAGCCATAGCTCGGCAGTTGGATGACGAACACGCCCTGGGGCAGAGGCGCGCCCAGCGCGATGCCGGTGGTGATGCCGGGCAGGAGTTCCGAGCCGGCATGCGCCGGATTGGCGGCGCACAGCGCGGCCGCGCAAAGCGCGACAGCCGTAAGTGTCTTGTTGAAAACCATCTTCCCCTCCAAAGGACGCCTTGTCCCGGAGGGGCTGGCGCACCAGCGCCTGTTTACCAAATCCTGCTTGAGCTGTGCGGTGATTGTGACGATTTCGTGACGGGCGTTGCGATTTTGCCACAATTTTGGGCAGTCGCGACAAACCTTCAACGCGCGCGCACCGGCTCAAGCATCAGCGCGAGCTTCGCCTGCAATTTCTCGACGCTGATCGGCTTGTAGAGAAACTCGAAATCCGAAAGGTCGGTCTCGTCGAGCCGCTGGTTGGCGGTTTCGCCGGTGAGCAGCAGTTTCGGCGTCTTCCGCCCAAGGCGGCGCTCGATTTCGCGCGCCGCCTCGACGCCATTGAGGCCGGCGCCCAGCCGGTAGTCGGTGACAATGGCGTCCACCCGCCCCCGTCCCGCGAGATCGATCGCCTCCTCGCCGCTGGCGGCGGCCAAGGTCTCGTAGCCGCTCTCCCGCAAAATGGTTTCGATGGCGAGGCGCAGGATCTGGTTGTCCTCGATCACCAGCACGGCGCCGCCGCGCCACTCCGACTCGTCGTGCATCGCGGGCTTTTGCGCCGCCGGCTCCACCACGGGCAGGGTGATGGAGAAGCGCGAACCGCGCCCCGGGCGCGACGCGACGGCGACATTCAGATCCAGCAGGCTCGAGACGCGGGCGACGATGGCCAGACCCAGGCCCAGGCCCCGCGAAAGGTCGCGGCCGGGATTGTCGAGCTGGGTGAATTCTTTAAATATGTCCGTCTGTCTGTCCGCGGGGATGCCGACGCCGGTGTCGATCACGTCGATGCGCACCTTGCTTCCCCGCCGGCGCATGACCAGCAGCGCGCCGCCCGTCCTGGTGTAGCGCAGGGCGTTCTCGAGGAAATTTCGAAGCACGCGCTCCAGCAAGGCGGGGTCGGTGCGCGCGAACAGGTCGAGCGCGCGCACGCGAAGCTCCAGACCCACAGCCTCGGCCTTGGGCGCGTATTCCGCCGCGAGGCGCTCGCACAATCCGCGCAGAGACACGATCTCCGGCGAGGGTTCGATGCCTCCGGCGTCGAGCCGCGACACGTCGAGGACCGCCGTCAAGAGCACGTTGAGACCGCCGAGCGCCTTGCTCATCAGGCCGAGCACCTGCGCGGCTTTGGCGGTCGGCTGGACCTGGCGTTCGAGCAAAGGCAGCAGCAGCATCAGCGATTGCACGGGCTGGCGCAGGTCGTGGCTGGCGGCGGCGAGGAAACGAGACTTGTCGAGATTGGCGCGCTCCGCTTCGGCCTTGGCGGCGGCCAGCGCGCTCTCGGACTGTTTTCGAATCGAAATGTCGCGCACGATCGCCCACATGGCGCAGGGCTCGCCCCGCGCGTCGCGCATCAGAATGGTGCGCAGCTCAACGGGGAAAACCGTGCCATCCTTGCGGATGTATTCCTTCTCATAGAGGTCCGAAAAGCCGCGCGGCAGGATTTGGGTCCGCACGATTTCGTCCTCGAAAGCGCGCCAGCGCTGGGGGGTCACATCCAGATAGGTTAGTTTTCGCAACTCTTCCGGCGCATAGCCGAGCATCTGGCAGTAGACCGCGTTGAACTCGGCGAGCGCGCCCTCCATCGTCACCTTGCAATAGCCATCGCGCAGCCCTTCGTGAAGCATGCGGTAGCGTTCTTCGCTTTCGCGCAACGCCAGCTCCGCGCGCTTGCGGGCGGTGATGTCCTGGACGATGCCGGTCAACACCAGCGGCCGCCCGGCCTCGTCGAAATTCGCCTCGCCCTTGGTGAAGATCCAGACCTCGGCGTCGTCGCTGGGGCGGCGCAGGCGAAACTCCATCTCATAGAGCCGCCCACCGGCAATCGCCGCCTGGATCGCGGCGTCGACCGCGCCGCGATCCAGGGGGTGAATGAGTCCGAGGAAGTCGTCGTAGCCGTGCGGAACCGGGGAAACGCCGTAAAGCTCGTAGTAGGTGGGGTTGAAGGTGGTGCGGCCGCTGCTCAGGTCCCACCAGAACGTGCCGATCCCCGCGCGGGCCTGCGCCTCCGCGATTCTGTGCTCGCCCTCGCGCAACGCCTGCTCGGCGCGCGCGCGCTCCGCCCAGACCCAGGCGCGCTCCGCCACCTCCTCGACAAGCGCGATTTCGGACGCGCTCCAGCGCCGGGCGTCGCGTTCATGCACGGAAAGAACCCAGGCGAGTCGTCCGTTGCTGACGATCGGGACGCTGATGAAGGCGCCGACGCCGGCGGCCCGGTATCGCGCCTGGACCTGCGCCTCGCGCAGGCGCGGGTCCGCGGCGACGTCATGAACGACGACGGTTCGGTCGGCGCGCAACTCTTGGCGCGCCTGCCCGAAATCCGCGAGGCGGTGGACGCCGACATTGCTGGCCATGGCGCCGCCGTTCCACGCGCGTGTGACGACGACATGGTCTTCATGGTCGTCGCCATCGCTGACTTCGACAAAGATCACCTGGTCGGCGTCGAGCCGGCGCCCGAGTTTCTCGGATGTCAGGGCGACGATCTCGTCCGAACTGTCCAGCGTCTTGAAGGCGTCGGCGAGCGCCAGCAGGAATTCCTTGCGAGACTCGCTCTCGCGCAAAACCTCTTCCGCCTCCTTGCGGGCGGTAACGTCGGCGGCGGCGCCGAACCATTCCCTGATCTCGCCGCGCTCGTCGAGCAGCGGGGTCGCGCGCGACAAGATCCAGCCGACGCCACCGTCGGCGCGCAGGACGCGATGCTCCAGCTCGAAAAGGCTCTTGCGCCGGATGGACTCGGCGATCGCCGCGTCGAGGCGCGGCCGTTCGTCAGGGGGAATGAACGTGTCGCGCCAGGACTCGCCCGCCGTCTCGACGCTGGCGAGAAAGCCCTCGGCCGTCAACTGGCGCATCTCTCGCCAGTCCGGGCTCATCCGGTAGATAATGCTGGCCGAGGCTTCGGTGAGCGCGCGGAAGCGGGCTTCGCTTTCCCGAAGCGCCTCTTCCGCCTTGTTGCGCTCGGTGATGTCGGTGGCCACGCAAACGACGCCGACAATGGCGCCGGACGCGTCGCGGCGCGGCTCCACATAGAGGTCGTAGGTTTCGAGCGGCCCGCCGGGCTTTCCGGTCTGGGCTTCGGCGCGAACGGGTTTCCCCGAGGCGATGACGTCGCGCTTGATCTGGTCGAGGCGCGCCGCGCACGAGGGGTCCGACAGTTCGGCTTCGGTCCGGCCGAGCACGTCTTCGACGCGATAGCCGAGCTTGGGATTGAAGATGCGCGTGTAGCGCAGGTCCAAGTCTTGCTCGAACATCACCACCGGAGAATTGCCGAGCGCGAAGGTGAGGCGCCGTTCGCTTTCGACACGTTCGGCCCGCGCCGCGCGCCAGGACTCGATGTCTTCGAGCGGCGTGACCACCAAGGCGACGCAGTCCAGTCCGTCAAAGGACAGCGGCGCGGCGGTCATGCGCGTCGGCAACAGGCGGCCGTCCGCCTTGGCCAGCGCCGCCTCGCAGGATTGCGACCCCGCCGCGCCGGCGCGCAGGAACGCTTCGAACCGCTTGCTGTCCGCGTCGGCGACCAGGTCCGCGAAACGCGCGCCGATCACAAGCTCCCGGCCGAGCGCGCGCGCCAGCGCGCCATTGCAATAGACCACGATCCCGTCGTTGAGGATCAGAGCGGCCTGCGACATGCGCTCGATCAGCTGCCGGTAGGGCTCGCTGGCGTCGCGCAGGATGAAGACGCGCGGCCCTTCCGCCGTCTCGACCACCAGGCCGTCGGCCTCGCCCATCACCAGCGCCTCGAGCGTCTCGACCGCTTCAACGGCGGTCGCGGGAAGCGCCCGCCCTGCGCCCGGGGCGACGCGCTCTTCGCTCATCGGTCCAGCCCCAGCCCGGCGGCGAGCGGCCTGGGGTCGCTCATGTCGCCCACCAGGAGCAGTCTGGGCGTCGGCTCAAGCCGCAGCAGGGTGGGCAGAGCGACGATCCGGTGATGGCGGGCCGCGACGGGGTCGCGGAAAGCATCGATCACATCGAGCGTATAGAGGCCCGAAAGGACCTGGTCGCAAAGCTTTCGAACGGCGGCGACGGCGCGCAGCGAACGCGGCGTGGCCCCACTGACGAACAGCAGCAACTCGTAGCGCTTCCCTTCCGGCTCCGCCGCGTGCAAGAAAACCTCCGTCAGGCCATGGTTTCGATATCCAGCGCGACGATCACCCTGTCCTTCGAAGAGAGATCGCCAATGATTTTCGTGATCGGCGGCGGCAGGCGGCGCACCAGCGTCGGGATGGCGACGATCTCGTCCGCCTGGGCGCGCTCCGGAGCCTTCACCAGGTCGATCACCTCGAGTTCGCAGGGACCGCGAAGATGCTCCTCGCAGACCCGCTTCAGATTGGCCAGGGCGGCGATGGAGCGCGGCGAGCCGCCAGCGATATAAAGCCGCAGGCGCCAGCGCGCCGTGTCGAGCTCGTCGCTCATGTCGCCGCTCCCGCGTGGTCGAACAGCTCGACGCCGCGCGCCTTGACGATGAACAGGTCGCGCCGACATTGGCCGCCGCGGACAAGGCGGCGCCTCGCCTTGGGCAGGACTGCGCCGGTGATTTTGTCCGGACCCTTCAAGCCAGAGGGCGTCATGACGAACGCCTGCGCCTGCGCGTTCACGGAAAAAGACCTTTCCGGCCGGATCGGCGCCGACCTCAAGTCGATGGGGATTTGCTTTCGCGCACCATGCCCTAAGCAAACATTCGTTGGTCGCCCAACGAATGTTTGCTTAGGTTCTTTTGTTTTCGCAGAATTTTCATCCGAAAACCGGTGACCACTTTTCGGAAATCCTGCTTAGAGCCCGTTCGCCGAACGGCTCCAGTCTTTTGTTTCTACGCGTTTTCTTCACGCGAACCGGCATCCACTTCGCTCGAAAACGCTCTAATGACGCGCGCGCGTCTCCTCCCCTGTTCCCTCGCCCTCCCGACCCGGCGGCTTGGCGCCGAGCAAACCGATGGCGAGGCATTTGCGCACGAGTTCGGCCAGACTGCCGCCGCCCATCTTCTTCTTCACGGCGGCGCGGTGGCTGTCGACGGTGCGGACGCTCAAGCCCATGTCATAGGCGATGAGCTTGTTGGGCAAGCCGCTGATCAGCTTGATGAGAACTTCTTTCTCGCGCGCGGTGAGCTTGGCGAGGTTTTCGCGCGTCGCGGCGAGATCGGGCGGCTCCGCCACCTCCCCGACCATTTTGCAGGCGCCGCGAACGGCCGCGAGCAGCGCGCCCGCCGAGCAGGGCTTTTCGATGAAGTCCGACGCGCCCTTCTTCATGGCCTCGACGGCGAGGGCGAGATTGGCGTGAGCGGTGATGACGATGACCGGCAAGGTGAGGCCGCGCTGCCGCAGGCTGACGATGAGATCGATTCCGCTGACGCCGGGCAGCCGCACGTCGGTGACGACGCATCCTCGCGTCTTGGCGTCGACTTTGGCAAGAAACTCCGCCGCGCTGGCGTATGTCTGCGTCTCGAATCCCTCGCCGCGCAGGAGGATCCCGAGCGTTTCGCGAATGACCTCATCGTCGTCGATCACATGGACAATCATATAGCGACAGCTCCACCACATCCTATTCAGAATAAGCCTCGCCGTCGCAATATCCATCGGCGCCCGAATCGGAACTTGGCAATAATTAGGATCGCGCGGAAAAGCGCTTAAAAGCGTCGAATCTGCCTTATCTATCCTGTCATTAAGGCAAGAGAGGCAGCGAATCAACATGTAAAACGAACAACAATATCGTATAGCCAAGCTTCAGGCGTTTTTTTGCTAAGCTGAACCTTCAGAGAACCGCAATTTCGCACAAAAAATCCGTATAAACCGCAGCGCGCCTTGAGCGAAACTTTTGCCCCGCCCCCGCGTTTGGTCGTCTCGGCGTCCGCCGACATTTCACGAAAGAGTTGGAAGACATGACTTCGGACACGACGGAGACCTCGACGTTCCGGCCGGCATGGCGCCTTGGAAGCGAGGCGATGACAATGACCGAACAGGCCACGGTGCACATCATCGACGACGAAGCAGACGTCCGCCACGCGATGGAGCTTCTGCTCGAAGGCGCGGGATACAGGACGCGCAGCTACAATTCCGCCCGCGCCTTCTTCGATTCCGGCGACCGCGCGGGCAAGGGCTGCGTCGTCACCGACCTGCACATGCCCGACGCCAGCGGCATTGAAGTGCTGACGCAACTCCAGCAGAGCAGCCTCAACTTGCCGGTCGTCGTCGTGTCCGGCCACCGCGATATCGCCCTCGCCGTTCACGCGATGAAGAAGGGCGCGATCGATTTCATTGAAAAGCCGTTCTCCGCCGAGCGGCTGGTCGAGGCCGTAGCCACAGCGGTCCAGCGGGCCGAGCGCGCCCATGGCGATGCGACGGCGCCAACCCTGGCCATGCTCAGCCGGAGGGAGCAGGAGGTGCTCAACGGCGTTCTCGCCGGCAAGTCCAACAGGATCATCGGCCAGGAGCTGGAGATCAGCGAAAGGACGGTCGAATCGCATCGCGCGTCGATCATGCGCAAGACCGGCGCCCGCAACCTCGCCGAACTGGTGCGGCTGGCGGCGGCGCACGGATAGGGATGTCCTGGGACGGACGCGCCCGCGTTGGACCGCGGGCGTCCATCCCGCAAAACGCCTAGCTTACGCCGTCCAGCGCCGCGAACGCGGAGCTGGCTTCTGCCCGGTCAGCACGCGCGCCGACGCGACGCCGACGAGGATCACCACCTCGCCCTGGTCATTCTTGACGAAGATGCTGCCGGAGGCCTGTTCGCCCGCGTCGCGGGCCATGTCGCCGATGACGCCCCATGCGGCGGAAAGGTCGGAACAGATTTGCGCGCTCTTGAAGTTGATGGAGCCGTCGGGTTTACGCAGAAAGAACTGATAACACGCCATCGGCGTTCCTACTCGAGAGAAACCAGCGAACGACAGGTCTAGAGCATTTTCAAGCGAAGTGGATGCCGGTTCGCGTGAAGAAAATGCGTCAAAACAAGAATCTAGAACTTTTTCATGTTTCCATGAAACGAGAAAAAGCTCTAGGGCGCCCGGCGGGCGCGGCGCGTCAGGCCGGGCGCCAAGTGGGGGGCGGCGTTGCCGCCTCGCGCGCGGAGCCGACGGCCATGAGTATGCTGACCAGTTCGTCGATTGGCCCCATCGTCGTTCTCCCCTTCGCCGCTGTGGCGGACGCCGCGTCTTCGCGTGTCATCCGTTTATCCCTTCGGTCGAGCGGAACCCTAACGAAGGCCCGCGCGGTAGACAATGCGAGGAATTCCCTGGGTATTTCTACGCGTCCCCGCGTCAGACGCCGCGAAAAAAGGCCCATCCGCTCGCACAAAATGAAGATCTGTACGATTGTCCGTTTCGCGCTAAAGGAGTAATAATAGCCTCGGATTAGAATGCTGGAACTTTGATCAACACGGTGGCGGCGCGACGCGCCGCATGAATGGTCTATATCGCCATGCTGCGCGAACTTGAGCCGAGCCAATCCGAACGCCGCCAGAAACTGCACGTCCAGGCGTCGTCCGCTCACGACCTTATGCTTGCGCTGATGGATTTCGCCAGCGCGCAGAAAACCGCCGCAGCTCTCGAAGCGGACAGACTCGCGGAATGTCCGACCTGCCAGACGTGCGGACACAACGAGCGCAAGTGCGTCAGGGGCCTCTATGTCAAGGGCCTGCGCCGCGAGGTTGACGACGACGCCGAACTTTTACGCCTGCGCGGACAAGGCTGCCACGTTCAGGTGGTCGAGGCCGAGCGCCTCGCCGCCGTGGCGCCTGACCTGCTCGGCGTCCTCCGGCGCGCAATCGCAGCCGAGTGAGCATGCTGCGGCGTTGCTCCGCGCACAGACGACGCCGTGATCAATCATGCGCCCGCCCGAGCCATGCCGCGCCAATCTTTTGTCGTGAACGCCAGCGCGCCCCTTTCCGCTGACCGTCTCGCTCACCCTGTCCCCAGCCCTGTGCGCGCTGCTGCTGCTGCTGCCGAAGCAGCCCGCGCGCGGCCTTCAACTGGAGGTTCAACGGCCTGTCCAGGGGCTATGACGCTCTGGTCTTCGTTCGCGGCGCGCCGCCGCTGATACTGGCGACCGGCGCCGGCGCCGAACTGCGCCAAGCCCTGGGAACGGCGGTGTTCTTCGGCATGTTGGGCGCGACCGTCTTCGGCTTGATTTTTACGCCCACGTCCTATGTCCTGCGCCGCACGCGGAGGGGCGGTCCTTGGCCCGAGCGACAGCCTGAGCCGCCGGCAAAGAGCTTGTGATGTCCCTGTCGCATAAGGGTGAAATGGTGGGAGAGGTAGGACTCGAACCTACGAAGGCATAGCCAGGGGATTTACAGTCCCCCCCCTTTGCCGCTCGGGACACTCTCCCATTGCCGATTTTCATCAGCACGCCAGACTGATCTGGCGACGAAAAAGGCCGTTGCGGCGGCCCATCGTGGGGGCCTTATCGCGAGTTCGGCCGAGTCTGTCAACTGCAAAAAACACGGCCGTTTCTTGCCAAATCCGGCGCCGCGTGACAGGACGAAGCTGGAGACGGTCATGAGAAAATCCAGCAAACCCCCGTTCGGCGCGAAAACCGCGCGCGGCAAACCGGCGCCCGCGGCGAAAGGCGGGCGGCCGGCGGCGCGGCCAGCGGGAGACGTCGCTTTCCGCCGTCCCTCCGCCGAACTGACAATCATTTTTGGGTACCACGCGGTCCGGGAAGTTTTGCGCGCCAAGAAACGCAAGGCGCTCGACCTGTTCGCCACCCCGGCGGCGGCGGAAAAGTTGCAGCCGGAGATCGCAGCGTCCGACGTGACGACGCATGTCGTCGCGCCCGAGGTGTTGGACGCGCGTCTTGGCTCCGACGCCGTGCACCAGGGCGTGCTGCTGGAAGCGCGGCCCCTGCCCGCCCTCGACATCGCCGACATCGCGATAAACTCCGGTCTCGTGCTGGCGCTCGACCAGATCACCGACCCGCACAATGTCGGCGCGATTCTGCGCACGGCCGCCGCCTTCGCCGTGGACGCCGTGATCGTCACCGAGCGCCATGCGCCCGAGTTTTCCGGCATTCTGGCCAAAACGGCGTCGGGGGGGCTGGAGCACGTTCCGCTCGTCGAGGTGGTCAATCTCGCCCGCGCCCTGGACCAGTTGGGCGAAGCCGGGTTTTTGCGCGTGGGGCTGGATTCGGAGGGGCCGGCCAGCCTGGAGGATACGGTTCTGTCGCGCCCCGCCGTGCTGCTGCTTGGCGCCGAAGGCAAGGGGTTGCGGCGGCTGACACGAGAAAAATGCGATATCCTGGCTCGGCTCGACATGCCCGGCGCGGTCAAGAGCCTCAACGTTTCCAATGCGTGCGCCGTGGCGCTGACACTGGCGCGGCGCGCGCTCGCCGAATCGTCGTAAGCGCCGCGTGCGGGTTGCGTGGGTCGCGCGGGTTTGTTGGCAGAGGAACCTTCGCCGGCGTCGCACGGAGATAGCACATCGGCTTTGCAAGCCTTTGCCTGTCAACTTATTACACTTATATCTCAATGATTTATGGATTTTCCCTCCCAAATTGGGAGACTTTTGGGAAACTTTTGCAAATACCTCCCCGATGCGGTAAGGGGTGATCGCGTCGCCGGATTAGCACAGCGGTAGTGCAGTGGTTTTGTAAACCAAAGGTCGGGGGTTCGATCCCCTCATCCGGCACCATTCCTGAACAGAAATGCGAACCGGGGGCGTATTCGATCGCCCTGGTTTGATCGGCGGTTGAAAATTTGATTTTCGGCCGACGACGTGGATTTTCGCCTCCGATACGATGATTCGATCGACCACCGCGGTGAGCCACGCCTTGCGGGCTGAGACGTCGCCGGTGCAGAGCTTTTCGCGCAAGTCTTGCGTCATCGTCTCGATTGCCGCCGGATCAACATCGAGCGGAGCCGAGCTGGCGGCGAGGGCTCGGTCCCGGGACAAAACCGCAAGATCGCGCCGCTCGACGAGTTTCGCCATTCGATCCTTGAGCGAAGGCTCGTCCGGCGAAACGATCTGCTTTTCCACCAATCGATACAGCTGATCGAGCGCCGTTTGCGCTTCCATGGCTTCCCGTTGCAAGGCGGCGATTCGCGTGTGCTCGGATGTTTGGGCTTTCAGCCGCCGTTCGCGAAGGGCCGACAGCATCGCGTAGACCCGATCGAACGTTACGAGTTCGCCGATGATTGCGGTCATGACTTTTTCTTCTGCGACCGGACGCGAGATGCGCATGCCCGCGCAGGCCAGAACGCCCTTCTTCCGCTTGTTCTGACATTCGTAATACGTGTACTGGGTTCCAGTTCGTGAGGTCCCCGTGCCGGCGGTCATGGCGCCGCCACATTGAGAACACTGAATCAGGCCGCCAAATAGCGAGGGGCCGCCGCTCAGACGCGGCGCACGAATTGCGGGATGACGAGACTGGAGCAGTTCCTGTACCCTGTCATAATCCGCTTGGGCGATGATCTGCGGCACCGAAATGGTGAAGACTTTGTTTTTCGGGTTTTCACGACCGTACTTATCGACGACATTCCACCGTCTGTTACCTGCATACGCTTCACGGGTCAGAATCTCGTGGACCGTTCCAGTTCCGAACAAACCGCCGCCGCGCGAGCGAATTCCCAGACCATTGACATGTTCGGCGATGGCTTTCACCCCCATTGGCCCGCTCGCTCCATTGCCGCGCAACGCCAGCTTGAACATGAGACGCACGTTGGCAGCCTCGACGGGATCGATCTCCCATTTTCTCTTTATTTTCCCGCCGATTTTGTCGGCATCGACACTGCGCCAGCCGTAAGGGGTGGTGGCCCCATTCGAAAACCCCAGCTTCGCGGTCGCCGTCATGCCGCGCATCGTTCCGATTCGCGCGTCATGAACCTTCATTTCATTTACGACGCCCAGCATCTTGCGCAGGAGTGGCCCACTCGTCTCATCGTGGATGTTTTCGGTCTGCGAGATGACCCGAACACCGTTCCTTTCGAGTTCCGCAACGGAAGTTTCCTGATCACCGACCGACCGAAAGCCGCGGCTCAGGCTATGAACCAGAATCGCGTCGAACGGCGGCGGCGACGTGCGAGCACGGTCGAGCAACGACCGAAATCCACGGCGATTGAGGTTTGATGCGGAATTGCCGTCGTCGATTACGACGTCGATCACAATCCAGTTCTCGCGCGCGGCCCATGCGCGCATCTGGAGCTGCTGTTCCTCCAGGCTCAAGAGGTTTTCAGCCTGCTTGTCGGTCGAAACCCTGATGTATAGCACGACCCGTAGGCGGCCAGTAACGGGCAATAATGTTGCTTCACGCCTACGTCGCATAATACCCCTCCTGAAGTCGGACAGACCATCGCCAAACGATTTGCGTTTGAGCCGCACCACCTGGCCCGGTCGCCGAAATTATGTGCGCTTCCACGATTCGAGCGCGATATTCACCCATTCCTGAAACCCGCCTTCCAGCGCGTCGAGTTCGGGACCGTTGACATGATCGATGGGAAGCGCGGATAGCTCAACGATGAGATCAGCATTTGACTGCGACGAGCGACAACCCTTGGGAAGACGAGGCCTGCGGCGGACGTCCGCGGAATACTCGACCGCGTTGCTCCTCCCCTCCCGCCGATCTCTGCCCACCGCCGCCTCCTGTCGAGGCTGCGATCAGAATGCGACTTCGAAGGCCGGTCTCCCTTGCCAATTGGTACCGGAACATTTTTTCACGGCGCCAGATCCAACGACCCGGATCAGACGCGCCAAAAGCCGCGCGCCCAGTAAATATCGTCGCCGTTCTGGACGCCGCTTAGGCCAATGCCGTTCGCGTCGCGATCAACATCCGCATATATATGCGGGTATCCGGCGGCGTTGAGGGATGACAACGGGCGAGGGCCCATACCGGCCATCGGTGTTATCGATATGACCCCTTCGCGCTCAAGGATCGCTTTGAAGATCTCCGGCAGTTGGGACGAATGAACAACAGAGCGAAGCATTATGTCGACGCTCATTAGCGCCTTCGTCTTCGCCGAAATGCGCTCCGGTTGCGTCTGAAGGTCGCGATACATACTTAGAAGCTCAGACATCAACGGGCGCATAGCCGCCGTGTTCGCTTTAAGCCTCCTGCCCGCAGCCAACTCCGCGACGAGCGTTGCACCGTGGAAAAGTTCTATCTCCGGGTCTTTGTCGCCGAGATTTATTGTGTCAGGCCAGACAAACGCCGGGTTTACGCCAGTGTATAGGGCGATGTTCATTTTGTCGACGAAGGACGTGCTGTTGGCCGTTTGCGTTTCCTCGTCGCAAAACAACGCCTTGCTTGCAGTATGATCCCCAGGAAATTTCGCTTTCCGCAGTGTTCGCTTGATCCAGCGTTGGCCGGACACCAAGTCTTCGTAAACGCATATCGCCTTATTGATTTGAATGATCGCGTCCGTCAGTTCAAGCGCTCGAATGAACAGGCTTTCGTCGTCGCCATTCTTGAGCCAATGCTTGCGCAGCGGGCGATCTGTGCGGTGGAGCAAGTCGGGTTCGCACAACTCTTCCTCGCGGCTTTGCAGCACCGAGCCGCGCTCCATAGTCCCCTTGACCACCTCTTCGCTCAGGCCCGCCCAGTAAAAAGCGTGATCCGCCATTCCTGTCGCTCCGGTGCATTTGTAATAGGCACCCCATGCGATTCTCATTCGGTATGTGAACAGTGCGCGAGCGTCTTTGAGTTTTTTTAAGATTTCATCGTCCGAAGGCGCGCCCCGGGGCGCGCGGTCAGGCGATTTATCGCCCGTGCGCGGTTCCTTTTTCGCGAGAGCGGGAAGGATCGCCCATACCGCAGGCATATTGTATCTGCCGACCGAGCGTCTTGCGTTTTCCGACATGACTGTCATGACGCGACCCTCCGATATGTAGGCCGCTTCCGCCGTGGCGGCGTCTGACGCACGGTCGAGAGCGTCGATCCTCAGCCCTGCGCGCGCCGTTGCGAAGAGTTCGCCCACGCTTTGCTTAAGATCCAACCGGACATGGAGCGCCCGCAATCGCGTCGACGTTCGCACAACGCCGACGATCGCAACCAGTTTTTCGCTGAAAACCTTGATGATACTCATCGAACTCCACCGCGTTACAAGCATGCACAAAAACCAAGGCCATACCTCGATTTTTGAACGCGGGGTTCATCTAGGGGATAAGAGAGAAAGTACCCGCTAAAAAGCCGGCCTGTCAAGGGCAATCGTACCGGTTATGTTCGCGTAGGCAGCCGGGGCGCGGCGTGCTCCAACCGGAGAGGATCTCTCGGTGAGGGCGATCTGGCACGAGGAAAACCGACATCGGTTCATTTTGGAGCGAGTTCGGCGCATGTTCCCTGTGCGTCTATCGCGCGGCGAGCATGTTCGATCGCTTCAAGGACAAGTGCATCGTTGTAAACGGTGACAGTCGTTTCCGCCGCCACGGCGAGCGCCCGCGCCGGCGACATGCCGAAGCCCGTGAGCACCACCATTTGGTGGTGGATCAATGGGCGAAGTTCTTCGAGAGTAGGGAATTCAGCGGTCATTTCGCAAAACTCATTCCGGGTGGGAGGGGCGCGCATTGGATGCTGGCGATTGTCGGATAATGTCCCGCAGGGCATTGCCCGTTCGCCAGATAGCATGCGGCAGGCGGTTGCTGCGCGCAAGCGACGGGTTTGCAGTTCTTAAGCATCGCGCCGTCTCGCAGGTATTGAGAGACGGCGGCCGCGCGCTCGGGGCTTGCCTTGGCGAGATCCAGGAGCTTTGCGCCCGTGGTAGCTGGAAAAGTTGGATCAAGAACCGAGCGCACAAGATCGGCCTGCGCAGCATTTTTTGGCACGACGGGAAAGCCGGCCCGCGCCACCAGGCGGGCGTCTTCCATCGACATTATGCCAAGTGCGCGAATGAATTCGCTGAAGTCGATGTTCGCCGTCAGCCGGCTCGCGGTCTCCTCGTCGATCTCGGCTGCAGCGAAGGTGAGCTTTGTTCGACCCGGCGCGTTGTCGAGCCGATGCGCAAGCCAGATCAGCGCCTCAAAGCTTTTGGCAGGCGTGTTTGAATGCTTGAAGAGATCGACCAAGGCGTGCTGACCGGCTGGGCTCCACATACGCGCAATCTCTATCAGCGCCGCGCGCGCCTCTGGTTTCGTCGCGAGAAAGGAACGCAGGTCTAGCGGCTCGATCGCCTCAACATTGATGCCAGCGGCCGTCAGGCGATCAAGTGCCGCGATCCGGCCGCCGCGCAAGTGATCCATCACCGTCGGAAAGCGCATCGCCAAGCCGGCGACGCATAGGACGATGACGAGAAGGCAAGCGCCGGCCGCAAGGCCGACGGCATATCGTGTCGGCAACCGCAGATCGGGGGCGCTTTGCCCCCAAGCCCGGCGGGCGACCGCGCCTTCTTCGCGGCGAAGACGATTCGCCTCGTCGCGAAAAGGGTTTCTCATTGGTCGGCGCCCGACTTCTGGTGCGCAGCGGCACGTGACAGCGCTTCTGTCACAGCAACGCCCAGGGTTTCTGTGACTTCCGCCATGTAATCAGCCGCGAAGCAGCGAACGTCAGCACTGAAGAGCTGCTCGGCGATCGCGCGATCGTCGGGGGCGAGCTTTTCGAAATTGCCGAAAGCGACATCCGCCAATGACAGACCAAGCGAGGCGGCATTATCGACCAGAAACCTGGAGGCATTGGGGACTTCGCATTCGACGGCGTAAGCGAGGCCGGCCGCGCGCGCGCTGGTCTTCTCCCAGTAGTGGTAATCGTCTTTTTCATGGCCTTGGCCGAGTTGACGCGCCCACACGAGCCCAATGCCGTGCTGCTTCGCGATGTCAACCGCGCGAACCGCTTCCGTCTGAACGAAATTGCAGCTTGTGACGGGGTGGACCCACACGATACGGACGCCGGCCGCCTTCGCTAAGGTGCTAACACGGGGGAGAAGTTCCATTACGAGTTGCTGCTTCCCTGCACCAACATCCATCAGGGCTGCATCTGCGACACGTTCCTTCAATTCGTTGATCGCGCGAACGATATATCCCCTGGCCGTCGGTGACTGCAAATCGACGGAGCGCGCATCGGGATAGAGCGTCAGAGTGCTGGAATTACCGACGTCGGCGTCAAGAACTGTAATCCGCAGGCCGAGCATCATCAGCATGCTGTGGAGCAGTTGCGTCGCGAAGGATTTTCCGATTCCGCCGCGCTGCGCACATATCAATATCCAGAGATATTTGAATTGTTCGATTTTTAGATGCATGGGACAACTCCATCGGGCGTCTTGGGATGTTCGACGTCGCTCGCGCAGCCCGAAATCGCGGCGAAGCCGTTACTTGAGCCGACCGTAGGTGACGGGAATGGGTTCGCTCGGCCTGGCGTTCTCCTCGTTATGAAAAGCAGGCGCACGCGCCGGGGTGGACGGGGGAGAGGCTAGATCAAAAAGGATGGGTTCGGCGTCGGCGGGCGCCTTCGAGACGGCAAGATCGGCGGCCAGCGCGGCTTCGCTGCTCTCGCGCGGACCCGGCGCTCTGGCGGGGGCCGTAGCGAGGACGCTGACAGTGGCTTCTGATCCGGCTGCCGATTCCCATGGAACTTGCGCGCCCTCGATGAGCGCCTGAACCGCCTTCAGAAACCGGCCCCCCTCGTCGGAGTTGGCAACCTCCTGAACGAGTTGGCTGTCCTCGGCGTCAAAAGCTTGCCTGACATTTTTTTCTGTCGCGTGGTCGTACCCAACAGCCTGGAAGATTTGTGCTATGCGCTTCCAGCCCAGCTGCTTGTAAATCCGATCGATCCACGCACGCGCCAGCTGAACCGCGCAGGTCAAAGAAATCTCGCGTCGGCCTTCCCGGTGCGCCTTCTTGATCTCGCAAAATAGGCGATCCAGCATGCTCGAGCCACCCGAAGGCAAGATGTCCGGGACGCATGACATGGCGGCCGCATCGAGGCACTTGGAGTGTTCGTCGTTCAGGCTGCGGGTCATCGGGCGCTCCGGTCAAGGTCGCCGTGACGCTATGGGGGCGTCAGAAATAAAAATACCGTCTCAATTGGGCCCGGTGAATTAACTTCATAAAATGGACTGTGTTTATCCAGTTAACGCAGACACCTGCCGAGTCTGGATGAACCGCGAGCAGAATCCGAAACGGCCTGATCGACAAAGTCCGGCTCATTCCGGACCTTCCCGACGAGGCCCGTGACCGTCCCGTGTTGACCTAAAGCCGTCGGTCGCCAACCTTGGTCGTTGCTTACCAAGATGGCCAAACCAGGCGTGGCGCGGGCGTCGCGAGCGCTGCCCTGATGCGCATCGGAACTCGGCGGCTTGCTTGGCTAGGCCGCCCGCTCGCCGATGTTCATATCGATCCCTGAAAGAAAGCCCTCGATGTTGCGGCTCAACAATTCCGAGAGCCGCGCCAAATCTCGCGCCACCTCGCCAACAGCATCGGCCGACATCTGCGTGTCTTCGGTCGAACGATGCACCTGACCGACGCTCGTCGCCAACTGCTCTGAGCCTTGCGAGGCCACGACAATGGAGCGCGCGATTTCATCGGTCGCCTCGCCCTGCTGCACGACGGCGGCCGAAATGGCGCTGGAAAACTGGTCCACGTGCTCGATGGTTTCCTCGATTTCCCCGATCGCGCGTCGCGCCTCATCAGAGGCGCTCTGAACCGCCGTCACCTGGGCGCGGATGTCGCCCGTCGCCGATGCCGTCTGATTGGCGAGGGTCTTGACTTCATTGGCGACGACTGCGAAGCGCCTTGCCGGCGCCTGCGGCTTATATGGTGGCGTTCAGGGCCAGCAAGTTCGACTTGTTGGCGATGTCGTTGATCAGCGCGATCACGCCTTCGATCTTGCCGCTAGCGGCCCCCATGTGATGAACGATGTCGCGTAGGCTGTAAGTCTTACGCACTGCGGTCGCGGATGTTTCCGCCGCCGAACGCACCTGAGCGCCGACCTCGCGAACCTTGGCCGACAATTGCTCGGCCGCCGCCGCGACCGTCTGAACTCTGACGAGGCCGCGCGTTGCGATGCAGAGTTCACAACTCCCGCAAGGTGCCTCCCGCTTTCCGCATTGCTTTTCAACGTGGTGGCGGTGCCTTCCGTCCTGACGACCGCTTGGGCTACACTTTGCAGGACGCCGTTGACGCTTTGGCGGAATTCGGCGATGCGCCGTTCTGTCTCCGGATTCACGTGCAGGGCACGCGCCGAATGTTCCTTGTCCGCGCGACGGTTTTGCGCATCGGCGATCAGCGACCCTCGCCAACCTTCCAGCGCCCGCGCCAGCGGACCAAGTTCGTCGGCGCGGTCCTGCTCGGCTACCGGCGATGCGGTATCGCCCGCCCCCAGCCGAACTACGCTGTTCTCGAGAGCTGCGAGCGGCCTCAGGATCGAGCGACGCACAGACCAGCCTACAACTGCGACGAGCGCGACGGCGAACGCGACCACTGCCCCCACCAACCATTGCACGCGCGCGGCCATCGAAGCCGCATCGCTTTCTATTGCGGCATGATCGGCGTCGATCAGTCGGATGAGTTCAAGGACGGCCACGTGGTGACGATCAAAGGCGTCGGACAGCATCGTGAACGCAGTTTCGGCGCCATCCCGGTCTCCGCGCTCCAGCGCGGGGAAGAACTCCTTTTCGGCAAGGGAGAAGAACTTTTCCGCCTCTTCGTAGACGGGACCGGTCAGTAGGCGCTTTTGGGCGTCCGCGAGAGAGGCGGTTTCCCAGAAAGCATACCGCTTTTCGAACGCCTTGCGGTGACCGGCCTCGTCCTGTTTCGCCTTGGCGAACTTTTCTGGGTGAGTCGCGCGCGCCGCCTCCAAAACGGCCAGATAGGCCTCGACGACGAAGAGCGCTGGCGGCTCTGCGTCATTGGATATAACGGAATTGTCCGAAAGCATTTGATAGACGGGGCCGCCAATGCGTAAATGCGAGAAGGCGTAGGTCCACTCTCCGACAACCAGGGCCAAGGTCATCCGTTGGCTTCGATCCGTTCGACAGATGTAACAACTTTCTTAACAAGACCATAAGTTGAATTCTGATGCGCCTGCAGGTCGATGAAACGGTTCAACAGCCCAGTTAGATCGTCCTGCGCAGCGGCTATCGTTTTTGCCAATCCGTCCATTTCTCCGCGGAGCGCGTCGATCCGTTCGCTTGGCGTCATTTCGTTCCAGTTCTTGGCCACAGAGCGTCTCCTTACTTTTAAAGAATTACCCAATTCGCCCTGGACGACTTCGGCGCGGGAATGTCGTCGTTTTGCTATCTCAAGCACCTTCCTGTGGATTATTTGAAAATTGACGGCAGCTTCGTCAAAGACATGCTCCATGATCGGATCGATCGCGCAATGGTTGAAATGATCCACCACCTTGCCCGCACCACCGGCAAGAAAACTGTTGCGGAATTTGTCGAAAACGCGGATTTGCTGGAAGCGCGTCGATTACGCACAAGGCTATTTCGTCGGCATGCCGGAGCCTTTCGCCGAAGATTGCGAATGGGTTCATCCCACCAGCGAAATTGCAATGTCCCCATGCCAGTCCGGCTTAGAGCCATCTTGCGGCGACGCAGCCGTCGCCGCAGCGTAAAACGCAACGCCTTCTCGGACCTTGCTGTTCCAGATGCTCCGGCGGCCCCAGTATGCCCCCGACCCGCTATCGACTTCGGCTCAATGGCGGCAGGATCTGTCCGTCGCCAACTTCCTCGTCAAGGCCGACGAAATAGCCAGCACCCAGAAACGGGCGTCGTGGATGGCGAAGCAATAGGAATTTTCCCTTTTTTGCAAAAGTTATCGATTGGTTCAGGCGGCTCGGAGTTTCTGCTTCTGGCGCATTGCGGTCAAATCCCGCGAACGTCAGGCCGAGACAAGTACGCGTCTGCCCGAATGCAGCGCGTTGGCGCGCCCTGCATTCCTCCTGCCCAAACAACCAGGCGCTTGTATTGGCCTTAAAGCAAACCTAGGCACGCGCAATCTTTAAAGGGTAGGTATAAGGTTACATCAGATTTTCGCCAAGCTGCATCATGCATAAAGAATTTGCATTCAAGAAATAGACAAATAGCGCTACCGCAGGACAATCGATCACGGAAGAATACGAGCCGTGTCGCGTAGACGCGACAGTTCGCCAGGGGGCTCCGCCCCCGTGGACCCCCGTGAAAAGGCGGCGCTGCCGCGCCGAACACTGATGCGCAACAAAAATCCTCGTCCTGTGCTTTATCCGCTGGTTCTTCGCGTGAGGCTGACACCTACCGTCCATGCGCGGCTCGTCGCCGAGGCGGGCGACGAGCCCATATCCTCCTACGCGCGGCGCCTCCTCGAAACTTCGAGCGGTCTCCCCATGTCGCCGCCCGCTCGAGCGCAAGTGCGCGCGCCGGACGATTTGGCCCTCGCCGTGCGCGTGCTGGGCTCCCTCTCCGGCAATCTGCAGAGAATCTATACCACCGTCGCGGCTGGCGGCCGCGCCGATGACGAGCTCTTGTTGATAAAAGCGGAGATATCCCGGACGTCCGCCGCCGTTCGCGCCGCCATTGGCTGCGAAATCGATCCATGATCGTAAATGCGACCATACGTGGGCCGGGTGGGCTGGCCCGTCATCTCGAACGCGTGGACACCAACGAGCGGGTCCGCACTCGCGAAGATTTGTCGTTCGACTGCGCTTTCGACACCACCGAAGCGATAGCGGACTTCGCCGCCATGGGATTGGCTCAAAAAATCGAGAAAAGCCTCGTCCATATTTCCGTATCGCCGGCGCTGCCTCTCACTCTCTCGCAAGAAAAGCGGATGATCGAACTCATCCGGGAGGTCTATGGCGTTTCATCTGGTCAGCCCTGCCATGTTAAAGAACACTTCAAGCCGGGCGAGACCGGACGACCCGGGCACATCCACGTCATCTTTCCGCGTTATGACCACGGACGTGGCGGTCTTATCCCGAGCTCGTTCATAAAGATCAAGAATGAGCGGATTTCGACCCAGGCGGAGCTGGAATTCGGCCATCCGGTCGTGCCCGGTCCTCACATTGCGAGCGTGAGGAAGTCGCTTGAAAGGGAACGGCCGGATCTCGCAAGGCTTATCTCCGCACTCACCGCGCCGGAAAGAATCAATGACCAGTTGAAGGTCAGTGACAAAGCACAGGCGCACGACCATGATCTCGATCTCGCGGAATTCGGCGACCGTGTCCTGAAGGCTTGGCGCGCCGATGGGCTGGGCGCCCGCTCACTGGCTGAAGCCCGCCTCCGCCTGGCTCATGGCGACAAGGCCGTGATGGTCGTCGATCTCGACACCGGTTCGAGCCACTCACTTGTTCGCATTCTCAACGCGGCTTCTAAGAAATCGGGTGCGCCACTGCGGCTCAAACCGTCGGATCTCGACCACGTGAGGGGCGCCATTCCGGAAGCCGACACGCTCGCGCGCGTGAGAAAGGACGTTCTCCCTGCCGCCGTCGAAAAGTCGGGCGCCGAACATGACGAGTCGCTGCGGGCAGCGAAACAGGACGCTTTGTCGGCGTTCGACATCGATCTCGTTCGGCGGATCACGCGCGAGCAACGGGAAGCGGACATGGCTCGCCAGAGGGCACGTGTCGACGCGAAGATCAAATCCCAAGTCGAGGCGATCCGGACAGCCCGGCAAGAGGCGCGCCGTGTGCGCCAGGAAACGATAAGCCGCGCTTACCGGACCTTGCGTTTTTGGCGCGCCCCTGCCGTCGCGCGCGGCGCGGGGATTGCCGTTGCCTTGCTGACGGGGAGCGTTGGAATCGGCATTGCAGCGGTCGCGGCGACTGCAATGGTTCGCGGGGTCGAACGTTGGCGGGCCAGGCGCGCCATTTCGCAAGCGCGCAGCGCGCCGGCTTTGACGTCCAGAGAGGAGATAAGGCGCTATTTCGACGACGTGAAGGCAGCGCGGCAACTCGATCCTGAGGCCATTCCCGTGCATCTGCGAATTCTCGCCGGCGCCCTTTATAGAGCTGTGGACGAAGGCGTGGCGCCCGATTCTGCATGGGTCACGATGCTGAACAACGGCAAACCCGGCCTCGCGGAACAAATCCTCGACTTCGCACAATATAACGCCAGCCCGATCCTCCGGTCGCGCATGCTGGCGATGTTCGATTCGGAGTCGGCAGCCCACGCGCACGAACTTCAACGCGCGGTCACGCAGGCAAACGGCGTCGGCGGCGGGCCGACCCCCATTCAAGCGCCGTCGATGCCTGCCACGCCGCCGCCGCAGGGCGACATGGATCGCAAGCGTGCCCTAACGTCGGCGACATCGGCGCCAATGGCGCCCTTTCCTGTTCCTGTATCCCCTGCAGACGCTTTCGATCGGCAGCGCGCCGGTGTAGTTGCCGCCGCCGCGCCACTGAAGCCAGATTCAACGCTGGCCACACGGCCTTCGACCGCTCCTTTCCGCGCGCCTTCTCCCGAGAGTCCGCCAGCGACGCGCACCGTGCTCAATCATCCGGTGGTCATACCGAAACGCGCGTCGACCAATTCAGCTGATCCTGGCTTCCCGCGGCCATCGCCAGCCGCCGATCGGAGCGGCTCCTCGCCAGTCGCGAGTCTCCCAGCGCCTTGGTCGGCTGCGGCGATCCCCGCACAGCAGCGTGCCCTCGCCGGTGTTTACGCGCAGATCCTACTTTTTGGTTCAAGCCAAATTTTAGCCAACTATGGACCGGCATTAAAAACCTTTCTCGGCCCGCACGCTAGGGAAGTCCGCAATCGCATCCACGTAATTAAGAAGGGCCTGAGAGATGCGGCTCAAAATCCGTCGGACCAGGAGAAACAACGCGCGAAAGCCAAGTTGACCACCGAGCGCGCTGAGCTCTTGGCCATGGCCAATGCATTGCGCGCCAACGAGGCTCGTTTCGTCATTGATACCTTGAAATTAGTGCAAGAACTGAAAAGGCATGGACTTGAAGTTCCGCACGCGCACAAACGCGGGACGCAAGTTCTCCGTTGAAGATTCGTCACCCCAGGAGTTGACAGTACCGACCATACGGGCACGAGGGGCGGTTCACCGGCCTCCAACCAGCCATGCGCGCGCCAAAGTATCGAACAAGCCGTTAAGAGCACTGCGCTCTCGCCGTTCGCATCGTATGTGCCTGTGGCGCCCATGGAGGATGGTCGATCAAGCCAACGCGCCGCTTTTTTCGACGTCTGCCATCCCGGAATTTGATGTGTGTTGAATTCCAGGAACCCCAAAAGTGAAGAAAAAAAATTGTGTCTCTGATCTGAACGCTTGTCCGGTCAGCTCAACGCCGCCCCATGCGCGCCATACAATAGAGCTCTACGATGAAACTGAGCTTCAGGAGCTCATTCGGTCGATCAAGGGCGCGGCCGACCAGGATTTCGGCCTTGCACAAGATGAAGTTCGTCGTCTCGCCGTGTTGGAGGGCCTTGCCAAAGGCGTCATGGGTCCACGCCGCGAACTGCTCGTGGGCGACATCGCCATGGTTGAGCGGCTCGAGAGCCTTAAGAACACGTCGCCATCCTTCTCGGCGGTCATTGACGTCATACGGCGCGAGGCCTGCGCATCGATGCAAACCAAGGCGCCGATGCGCTTGACGCCGATGATACTGCTCGGTCCGCCCGGCTACGGCAAGACCCGCATCATTCGCCGGTTGGCGACCGTGCTCGACACACCCTCCGTCTCCGTCTCCATGAACATGTGCGATGACATTTGTGGTGAACTGATCGGGCACAGCCGATCGTGGCGCGCCGCCCGTCAAGGATCAATCTCTTGCGCTCTGCTGGAAAACGATTGCGCGGCTCCGGTGGTCGTAATCGACGAAATCGAAAAGGCGATGCGGCAGGGTCGGGACGAGAGCCCGCCAAACGAAATTTGGCTGAGCCTGTTCGAGCCGGAAAACGCTCGCGTTTTCAAAGACGCTTTCATCGGACTGACGCTGCGGGCCGAGCACATAATCTACCTGGCGACGGCCAATTCTCTGCGGGGCATTCCAACGCCCGTGCTCGACCGCGCGCTGGTTCTCTCCATCAATGCGCCGGAGGGCGATGAGTGCATCACATTGGCGCGCAGCGTTTTTCGCGCATTCGCCGCCGACCGGCCGGGCCTTGAAGGCGATCTTGATCTCGCTGCTTACGAAATCCTCGCGCGGCATACGCCCCGCGCGATGTTGAAGCTGCTGTTGCTAGCCAGCGGATTCGCCGCGGATCGCCGATCTCTGCGGATTGAGGCCGGGGACATTCGCGATGCCGAAAGCATCGTGCAGGCCCGTGGCGAACCGGCGCGCCGGTACGGCTTCATCTGATGCGGACATGTGGAACAGGCACGCGGCTCGAGTCTTGGGGATTGGTGATCGGCAGGAAGGTTCGGATTGGATGAAGTCTTTGTGGGTTTTCCAAATTGGAGGACCCCGGAAAAGGTAAAGAAAATGAATGATTACAGAGATGAAGAAGAGGCGGCTTCGCCTCGCCAGTCTCGCAAGTCGAAGCACTATCCGTTCGATTGGCCTGAGATTGGCCCCGTAGACCTTCAGATCGGCCCGAGCAATATCTTCTTGACAGACGAATACAAAGATGTTGCGCGTGATTCAGATCGTGAGCGCCGCATCTATTTCGGCGCGACCACTGGGCTCGCCCGCGTGCTAGCGATTCCGCTGGGCATGCCAATTTACAAAGCTTCAACTTGCCCGCCGGACGGTCTGGAACGGCGCATGCTGCAGCTCAACGCCGATGCACACGCCGCCGTGGCGCGAGAAGGCGACAACTGGCGTAAGGATCCCGGCTTCACACGGTGGTTCCCGAGCCACATCTTCCCGATGCAGCGTCTGTCCGAATGCAGCCCGGTGCGCGTGGAGCCGCGCGGGCTGGTCGTCCGCCTGCCGAAAGAAATGGAGCCGGAGGAATTCGACGCGCGGTTCGATGCGCAGATGCGATCGGGCGCTATTGATCTATGGGCAATGACGCCGGAAGGCAGCGCACATTGCGCGGCGGTTGGTGTCGCGCGCGACGCGGTGCTGCGCCACACTGAATATCCCGGCTGGAAGCGCATGCCTGCGACGGAGCTCGTCGCGTTCTCGATTTACTCGGGGGCCGACCGGGCGCTCTGCATCGTCGAGAGCATCATCGCCGCGCATTACGGCCTGAAGCGCAAACCGATCTGAACCTGACCCCTCGATCGGGGTGCTCAATCCAATCCAAATCACGTCTGGCGCGCGCGGAAAACCATTTCCGCGCGCCTTTTTTTGGTCACAACGAAGGAAAATTCGATGGAATATCCGCACAAGGCTAAGGGCATAATCATAGCACGCGTCGGAGCGCTGCCGACTCGGGGACGCCCGGATATCACACCTCGCATAGCAAAGGTTTACGAGGAGATCGGTTGCGCGCCTGACGTGACGACGTCGGACCTGCTGACGAGCTTGATCACGCTCACCGGTCATCTGGGCATCGTATCTGCCCAGAAAGACAAGTTCAGCGCCAAGTGTCGGCTCGGAGTCCGGCGCACTATTGACGCCACCCTTGCCCTGCTCGCCGCCCGCCAGGCCGGCAACCAATTCGAGCTTACACAGAAAATTCTTGTCGCCGACCTCGTCGAAAACGGGCGATCCGCTCTCTATTGGGCGCTGTTGGCGTCGATTCATACCGACGTGCGGCTCATCTTCCCGCACTTCGACCGCGAGGCGGCGGAGAACTGGATCAGGCGCCTGCGCGAGCAATGCGCTGCGGACTGATTATAGAGCCGCCTTCTTCCCGCGGACTGGCGCGTCCACCTATCCGCTCCCAAAGACTCCACCTAGCCGGCGCCGCACGCCGGCTTTTTCACTATCAGGACCCGAAAATGCCTAAGCCCATTCTCGTATTCGACTGCGAGACCGTCCTCGATCACGCGGCCGTCGCCCGCGCCCACCGCCTTGATGAAAATGATGTCGTCGGCGCCAAGGCGATCATCGGCGAGGAATTTCCTCCTCCGCCCTATCACGCTCTCGTCTGTATCTCTGCGCTGTTGGCGGTCTACGATGATGATCGCGCGTGGAAGGTGCAGGAGACCAGGACGTTTCACGCCGGAATTCTGACCGAAGGCCAGATTCTCGAGAGCTTCTTTGAGCTTGTCAGCTTCACCGGCCCGATTCTGGTCACATATAACGGCTCAAGCTTCGACCTTCCTGCCGTTCGTAGCCGCGCGATGCTTCATCGGTTGCAAGGGCTGCACTTGACGCTCGTAAGCAACTATTTTCATCGGTTCAGCGAAAACCATATCGACTTGTGTGACGATTTCGCCAGCTTCAACAACCGCAACAGAGTCAAACTCGACGAGATCTGCCGCATTCTCGGCGTCGAGGGCAAGGTCGCCGGCATGAACGGCGCGCGGGTAGGCGATCTCGCGGCATCTGGCGATTTCGCTGCAATCGGCAGATATTGCGCGGGTGACGTCGCGGCGACTTACCGCTTGTTTCTTCTGCGCGAAAGCTTCCACAATCGGCTGACGCCAGAAGCCCTTAAAGCTAGCCAAGATGGCCTCGAGGCGGCGCTGGCGCGCGACCAGGGCAACGGATGCGCCTGATCACGCACGGCCCCGCTGCCACTCGGGCGACGCCCGCCGATCTGACCCCACCGCGTACAGCCATCTGCAATTCAGCCCGCCGACGTAGGTCGCGCGGGCTTAATTGTTTTCATAATGGAGCAATCTCATGCCGAAACCACTGATTAGCTATACAATTCCGCTTCTCAAGCTTGATGCGCTTCGGAACAACGACTTCCGGCTTTCGCCTCTCGAAGTTGGATTTTTCGAGCGGCTCGGAACGCGCGCCGTCCAGTTTTCGGATGTCTTTGACGCCCTGCTGGCCATCGCGTTCACTTGCGCCAAAGCCGAAGCCGAAGCGTCGGCGCACGCCGTCAGCGCTGCGTGTTTGGCAGGCATTCGGATTGCAATGCGCGATTTGATCGCACTCACGGCTGCGCGGCCAGCTTCTAGCGAAACAGAGATCGTCCGGAAGATCATGATTGATCGCTGCATCGCACAACAAGACGACGACAGCAACCTGACGGCCCTCCTATCGGCAAGCATTCGCCTGGACATTGAGCGGATGAATCCGGATTTCACGGTGGAGGAGGTCGAGCTCTGGATCGAGGCGAAGCACTCCCAGGCGGAAACTTGACGTTTGAAAACGTCCAATTGCCGCTGGCGCATAAAAAACGAGCATGGCACAAACGATGAACCCTTTGATTCGCGTGGTTGCCTATGTCCGCGTCCTTTTTCGAGAGCCCCATTTTAAACAGCCCCTACGGTTTTCCTGGGCGGCATTGGGAACTCGACAACGACGGGCAACCGACCAACAGGATCACTGAGACAAGGCGTCGCTCGGATCTGATTACGCCTGTTCCCAAACCGAAAAAGCGCCGCCAGAGCGCCGCGCAGGCATCAATGGCCTTTTCGTCTGGCGAAGACGTCTCGGCTGATGGCCAGGAATACAACCCTACGCCCATCATCAACGAGGTGCGGACCTACGTTGAGCAATGGCGGAACCTGCCCAATTCTGACCAATGGATGGTGACGCCCGAGTCGGCCCGTCTGCTCAAACACTGGCGCCACCACGAATTCCAGGGCGTTCGCCCCTTCTTCTGCCAGATAGAGGCGGTGGAGACGGCCATCTGGTTGACCGAAGTTGCGCCGAAGATGGGCGCTCGCTGCGCGAAGTTTTGGGCTCACATCAAGGGCGCCAACGGGGAAGCCAACCCCGAACTGCTTCGATTGGCGCTCAAACTCGCAACAGGCGCCGGCAAAACGACGGTCATGGCCATGCTAATCGCATGGCAAACCGTCAACGCTGTCCGGTACAAGAACAGCAAAACTTTTTCGCGCGGATTCCTGATCGTCGCGCCAGGCATCACGATCCGTGAACGCCTGCGCGTTTTGCTGCCCAACGACCCCGAAAGCTATTACAAGCACCGCGATCTCGTGCCGTCGGACATGCTCGCTGACATCGATCGGGCGAAGATCGTCATCACCAATTACCACGCCTTCAAGATCCGGGAACGGATCGACATCGCCAAGGGCACGCGCTCCGCTTTGGAAGGCTGGCGCGGCGAAAAACTTCAGACCGCCGAGACCGAAGGGCAGATGCTTCAGCGCGTCATCGGCGAGCTGATGGGCTTGAAAAACATTGTCGTCATCAACGACGAGGCCCATCATTGTTATCGCGAACGCGTGCAGGATGCCGACGGCGAAACCGCCGACGACCTGAAGGGCGACGAGAAGGAGGAGGCCAAGGAGAACAACGAAGCCGCGCGGCTCTGGATCACCGGCCTTGAGGCCATCCAGCGCAATCTTGGCATTTCCCTGGTCTACGACCTGTCCGCGACACCGTTCTTCCTGCGCGGCTCAGGTTATCGCGAAGGCTCGCTTTTCCCTTGGACCATGAGCGATTTCTCGCTGATGGACGCAATCGAGTGCGGCATCGTCAAATTGCCGCGCGTGCCCGTCGCCGATGACGTGCCGGGCGGAGATACGCCCCGTTTTCGCAATCTGTGGGATCACATCGGCAAGAAGATGCCGAAGAAGGGTCGCGGCTCCGGCGGCAAGGCGCTTGATCCGCTCAGCCTGCCGACGGAACTGCTGACCGCGCTTGAGGCGCTGTATGGGCATTACCGCAAGACCTACGACCTCTGGCGGGAGGCGGGGATTGGCGTGCCGCCGGTTTTCATCGTGGTCTGCAACAACACCTCGACGTCGGAGCTGGTCTACAAATACATCTCGGGCTTCTTCCAGCCAGCGGACGATGGATCGGAAAAGTTCGTGCCCGGCCGCCTGGAGCTGTTTCACAACTTCGACGAGTACGGCAATCGGTACGGTCGCCCCAACACCATCCTCATCGACTCCATGCAGCTTGAGTCGGGCGATGCCTTGGCCAAGGATTTTGAGGAACTTGCCGCGGACGAGATCGAACGCTTCCGCCGCGAGATCGTGGAACGCACGCAGGACGCCGAAGCCGGCAGAAACCTGAGCTCCTCCGACCTGTTGCGCGAGGTGATGAACACCGTCGGCAAGCAGGGAAAGCTTGGCGAACAGATCCGCTGCGTGGTTTCGGTTTCGATGCTGACCGAGGGCTGGGACGCGAACACCGTGACCCACATCCTTGGTGTGCGCGCCTTCGGCACGCAGCTGCTCTGCGAGCAAGTCATCGGTCGTGCCTTGCGGCGCCAGTCCTACCGGCTCAATGAGGAAACGGGCCTGTTCAAGGTCGAATATGCCGACGTGCTTGGCATTCCCTTCGACTTCACGGCCAAACCTGTCGTCGCGCCGCCTTCGGCGCCAGTCGAGACGGTCCGTGTCCATGCCGTCCGGCCCGATCGCGACGCGCTGGAAATCCGGTTCCCGCGCGTCGAAGGATATCGCGTTGAGCTGCCTCGCGAAAAGATATCCGCGACCTTCGGGCCGGACCATGTGCTCGAACTAACGCCGCAACTCGTCGGCCCTTCGGTGACCAAGAACAGCGGCATCATCGGCGAAAGCGTCAATCTCACCGTCGAGCACCTGCAGGACACCCGCGCCTCCACCATCCTTTACGACCTCACCTCGCATTTGCTTCTGAACAAGTACCGTGACCCGGGCGAGTTGCCGAAGATGCACCTCTTCGGCCAGATGAAGCGCATCGTTCGCCAATGGCTCGATGGCGGCTATCTCAAGTGCTCGGGCGGAACGTATCCGGCGCAGGTGCGCTACAAGGAAATCGCCGACATGGCCGCCGAGCGGATCAAGTCGGCCATCACCCTGACACTGGTCGGCGACAATCCGGTCAAGGCCATCCTCGATCCCTACAATCCCGTCGGCTCCACCTCATACGTCAACTTCAACACGTCCAAGCGGACGCGCTGGCAGACCAATCCAGGCAGGTGCCACGTCAATTGGGTGGTTTGCGACAGCGACTGGGAGGCGGAATTCTGCCGCGTGGCCGAGGACCATCCTGCGGTCATGGCCTATGTCAAGAACCAGGGTCTCGGGCTTGAAGTCCCGTATTTGATGGGCTCGACCCCGCGCCGTTACCGGCCGGACTTCGTCGTGCAGATCAACGACGGCCAAGAGGATCCGCTCAACCTCATCATCGAGATCAAGGGTTTCAGGGGTGAAGACGCCAAGGAGAAGGCCAACACGATGCGGGCCTATTGGGTACCTGGCGTCAACAACCTGCAGAAATATGGCCGCTGGGCCTTTGCTGAGTTTACCGAGGTATTTGAGATAGCGTCGGAATTCGATACCTTGGTCAAGCAATTTCAGACAAGGATCGATGCATGATGGTCACCAAGGGCCTTGTCATCGACACGCCTTGGATTGACCAGATCCTTGCGGGCAAGAAGACTTGGGAGATGCGCTCCCGCGCCACCAGCCAGCGGGGCTGGATCGGGCTGATCCGCAAGGGTAGCGGACAGGTAGTTGGTCTGGCGCGTCTCGATGATTGCGGCCCCACGCTGTCGCGGCATGAAATGCTGGCCACGATCGACAAGCACGGCATACCCGAACGCCACATAGCCGACGGCGCGGGCGCAAAATGGACTACACCTTGGAAGTTCGGTGAGGTGAAGCGACTAGCGCCGCCCGTACCTTACCGGCACAAGCTTGGTGCGGTTACCTGGGTTTTGCTGGATGATTTAGTGGGCATGGCCATAAACCGGCAGTTCGAAGCCGCCTCGCCGCCGTCGAGCGATATAACCTCTGCCGTCGCTCTCGAAGAAAACGACTCTGTTCAATCTCCATCCGGTCACTCTATCGGCCAAAAGGAAAATGCGGTGAAGTCACCGGCTCCCCGATCACCTGCCGCCTCGTCCCGATCCACTCTGGTCGGCGACACCGAACTGAATCAGACCAATCTCGACAACAGCCACTTCTATATGAGCGGGTTCATCGGACGGTTTCCTGCCAACCTGATCGGTGGCGGCAACAAACGCGACCAGGCGCCAATGAGCGCGATCATCGATTGGGGAGGTCCAGAGCCGGCGGAAACCGACATCGACGGCAAGAAGCAATTTTTCCGCAAGCGCGCTTGGGTCAAGCGATTTTTTGCCGACAACGATGCTGTGCCTGGCGACAAGGTGCGGGTCGAGGAAACCGCGCCTTACGCCTATCTGGTAAGGCTGATCAAGCGGGGAAGCATCTGATGGCCAAGACGCCCCTTCAGGTCGAAACCCTCGTCCACGACAAGGCGACGCGCAAGAACATTCCGACCGCGGAATTCGAGAGCCTCATGCGCGAGGAGGACAAGTCGCCTTTGCGCATCGCCTATGAGCGGCGCAATCGCGATCTTGATCCGCAACTGGTTTGGCGCGGCAAGGATGTCGCCGACTGGTCCGATCTGATTGTCTCGGCGCCGCCGCTCTACATTCAGGAGAAGGTCCACCCCAAGGTTCTGATCGACGACCTCAAGCGCGCCTCCGTGCAGCGCGCGCAGGAGGCGGCGCCGGTGGACCTGTTCGCCGATTTCAACGGCCTGTCTGATCTGGAGGCGCGCACCGAATTCTATGCCCACGACCAGCATTGGTCGAACCGCATGATCTGCGGTGACTCGCTGTCGGTGATGGCCTCGTTGGCGGAACGCGAGGGGCTGCGCGGAAAAGTGCAATGCATCTATTTCGACCCCCCCTATGGCATCAAGTTCAATTCCAATTTTCAGTGGTCCACCACCTCGCGCGACGTGAAGGACGGGGATAAAAGCCATGTCACGCGCGAGCCGGAACAGGTCCGCGCCTTTCGCGACACCTGGCGCGACGGCATCCATTCCTACCTGACGTATTTGCGCGACCGTCTCACCGTGGCGCGCGACCTGCTCACGGACTCCGGCTCGATTTTTGTTCAGATCGGCGACGAGAATGTGCATCGCGTTCGGGCGCTGATGGATGAGGTTTTTGGTGATGAAAACTTTGTTTCCCAGCTAACAATCGAGAAAACCTCAGGTTCGACTGAGACATACATTTCTAACGTAAGTGATTATGTCATTTGGTTTGCCAGATCGAAGGATCGCTTGAAATTCCGGCAAGCACTTGTGCAGAAGGCGGTAGGGGGCGACGGCGGCGAAGCATACACCTTCATTGAAACCATACGCGGCGAGCGGCTCCGGGCAACTCAAGCGCACGCCAATCAGTTGGAGGGATCGCGTGCGTTCCGCCTGAGCGATATGACTTCACAGAGTGTCGGGCGCGAGAAAGGCGAAGGTGCAGCTTCCTGGTTTCCTGTCGCGATTAATGGTCGCGAAATACGACCAAGCGAAAAAGTCAGGTGGAAGACCAACGAAAAAGGGATGGCGCGCCTGAAAATGGCGAACCGAATACAGCCAGGCAAAAATACGCTCAATTACGTGCGCTTCATTGATGACTATCCCGCCATGCCGCTACGTAATGTATGGACGGATGTCGGAAGTAGTCTTGGTTCAGACAAATATTATGTTGTTCAGACGGGCATCAAGATAATTGAACGCTGCGTTCTTATGAGCACAGACCCTGGTGATTTGGTGCTAGACCCGACTTGCGGCTCAGGCACAACGGCTTATGTAGCGGAACAATGGGGGCGGCGCTGGATCACTATTGACACCTCGCGCGTTGCAGTCGCTCTGGCGCGCTCTCGCTTGATGGGCGCCCGCTATCCCTACTACCTGCTTGCCGACAGCGCGGAAGGCCAGCGCAAGGAAGGCGAGATCACCCGCAAGCCGCCGAAGATGACGCCGACGCATGGCGATATCCGCCAGGGTTTCGTCTATGAGCGCGTGCCGCATATCATGCTCAGCGACATCGCGAAGAACGCCGAAATCGACGTGATCTGGCAAAAGTTTCAAGACGGGTTGGAACCCCTGCGCGATGCCCTGAACGCGGCGTTGAAGCAGAACTGGCAAGAGTGGGAAATCCCGCGCGAGGCCGATTCCAAATGGCCGGCGGAAGCGAAACAGGTTCACGCCAAATGGTGGGACGCGCGCATCGCGCGTCAAAAAGAGATCGACGCCTCGATCGCCGCCAAGGCCGAATCCGAATTTTTGTACGACAAGCCCTACATCGACCGGGACCGCGTCCGCGTCGCCGGCCCCTTCACGGTCGAAAGCCTGTCGCCGCATCGCACGCTTGCCGTCGATTGGGACGATGAACTGATTGACGAGCAGGAGCGCGCCGAAGGCAGGAAAACGCCGGCGGGGGAAAAAAGCGACTTCGCCGCCATGATCATAGAAAACCTGCGCGCCGCCGGCGTGCAGCAGGCCCACAAGGACGACCGGATTTCCTTCCTCAGCCTCGCGGGATGGCCGGGCAAGCAGATTTGCGCCGAGGGCGTGTTCCTCGAAGGCGAGACGCAGAAGCGCGCCGGCATTTTCATCGGCCCGGAATTCGGCACGGTGTCGCGCCCCGATCTCGTCGCCGCCGCGCGCGAGGCTGGCGACGCCGGTTTCGACGCGCTGATCGCCTGCGCCTTCAACTACGACGCCCACTCCGCCGAATTCGAAAAGCTCGGCCGGGTCAACGTGCTCAAGGCGCGCATGAACCCCGACCTGCACATGAGTGCCGACCTGAAGTCGACCGGCGCCGGCAATCTCTTCGTCATCTTCGGCGAGCCCGACATCAAGATCGACCCCGCCGGCAAGGATTCCTCCGGCGTCGAGCTGATCACGGTCAAAGTGTTCGGTGTCGATGTGTTCAAGCCGCAGACCGGCGAGGTGGTGTCGGAAAACACCGACGGTATCGCACTGTGGATGATCGACACGGACTACAACGAAGAGAGTTTCTTCGTCCGTCACGCCTATTTCCTCGGCGCCAACGACCCCTACAAGGCGCTGAAGACGACGCTGAAGGCGGAGATCGACGAGGAGGCGTGGGGTAGCCTCTTTTCCGACGTGTCGCGGCCGTTCGTGAAGCCTGTCAGTGGGCGGATCGCGGTAAAGGTCATCAATCACCTCGGGGATGAGGTGATGAAGGTGTTTGCTGTGTGAGGGAGCGATGGTCAGAAGTCGCCTGAGCGAGAAAAGCCGGAAAATACTGCAACTCGTTGCTGACGGCTGTAGCTACAACCAGATTGTCGATGGCGGCATCGGCGCCAAATACGGCGACATCTTTGAGGCTGCCCGGGAGGCGCTGCGCATCGATTCAGAGGCGGAGATTTCCGGCAACCGCATGGACGGCGCGAAATCCGAACATGCCAAAGCCTATGAACGCTGGACGCCAGACCATGATCGCGAACTGGCGAGCCTCTATCAAGCAGGTTCAAGCATAGGCGACATCGCCACGAGGCTTGAGCGACAGCCGTCGGCGATCAAATCCAGACTGGGGAAACTGGGGTTGGCGCCGATTGTTTACGCAAAGGAAGTATGACAGGGCCGAACGCCTCCGTTCCGGTATCTGTGGCCTACCCCAGAAACCGGCGTGCGGCGCATTGCGGTGAAAGTGATTAAGCAGTCGCGGGGCGAGGCTATGAAGGTGTTTGCGTTATGACGCCCGAGCGCTACATCGAGCCGGAGTGGTTGGACGCCGTTCGAGGGAAGCTTTTTTACTACCCGGCCGCCTATGAGGACTGGGCTGAGCCGCTTGCTGTTTTCCAAGATTATATTTCCACGTTCTGGTTTTGCGACATCCACTATGAGCGTGGACTTCGGCTCGGCTCCGTCTTTGGTTCTGATCCAAGTTACCGGTTGGTCGACTCCGAAATAACGGGGGCGCCGCTAGCAGAACTCTCTCAGCGAGTCGCCGCGGATGGGCGTCACTATCGGTTTTTGGAGCCAAGCAAATTGTGGTGCACATACGAACGCGGAGACGGGCGCCAAATCGTCGTGGTCAGGCGACGCGGGTTCGGGCAGATGACGCTTACGAAAGAGTTCGATAAAGGCGCACTAGGGGTGTTCATGCACCGGGGCGACAGCACCGGAGAAGGTGGCTCCAACGTGTTTTTCCTGTCGAACTCCAAGACAGTGTATGAGCCGTGCGGCAATCTTTTCAAGAAAATCAGCTATTTATTGAGCGATCAGGCGCTGATCATTTCTGACGGTTCGAATACGTCGATCGAGGTGCTCAAGCAGTTCTTCAATCGGACGACTTCTGGCCGGGATGCTTTCCTGCATCATCTGGGCAAGCAATTTTCGTTCGGCGGTTTCCTATGGCGATGCGTCGGCTGGCTTAAGCCAAAGGGTGGTCCAACGTTGGTTTGGGGCCTCACGCGCGAAGCTACAACTCAAGGTTTCCAGAAATGAATTTCCGTATCGCCGACACATTTTCCACCAGCCTCACGCGCCTGACCGGCCAGGAACAGAAGGCGGTGAAGACCACCGCCTTCGACCTGCAAATGGACCCGTCAGCGCCGGGCCTGTCCTTCCACAAGCTCGACCGCGCGCAGGACAAGAATTTCTGGTCGGTGCGGGTCAGCGCCGACATTCGCATCATCGTCCACAAAACGGCAGAAGGCATCCTGCTTTGCTACGTCGATCATCACGACGCCGCCTACAAGTGGGCGGCGCGCCGCAAGATCGAGCAGCACCCGAACACGGGCGCAATGCAACTCGTCGAAATTCCCGAGCGGATCGAAGAGTTCGCGCCCACGCAGGCCGCTGCAGCGACGAAGGGCGGCGGCAAGCGGCTCTTTGACAATCTGCGCAAGCTGGAGCTGATGGCCTTCGGCGTTCCCGCCGAGTGGGTCGAGGCCGTCCGCGGCGCCAACGACGACACGATTTTCGACGTCCTACCGCACCTGCCGCAAGAGGCACAGGAGATCCTGCTTCGCCTCGCAGTGGGCGAGAAGGCCGAGCCGCCCAAACCTGCGCCACCCGCAGCCGATCCCTTCGCCCACCCCGATGCGCAGCGCCGTTTCCTGATGGTTTCCAGCTTGGAGGAATTGCAGCGCGCGCTCGAATTCCCATGGGACAAATGGGCGGTCTTCCTCCATCCCGATCAGCGCGCGCTTGTCGCGAAAAACTACGCCGGCCCCGTTAGGGTTTCGGGTTCTGCGGGCACTGGCAAGACCATCGTCGCGCTGCATCGCGCAGTGCATCTGGCGCGGAGTCACCCGGACGCGCGCGTGCTCCTGACGACCTTCTCGTCGGCCCTGGCGAACGCCCTCCGCCGCAAGCTGGCGATTCTCGTCGATGGCGAGAGCGCTATCGCCGCGCGTATAGACGTGAAGGCGTTGAGCGTGGCCGCCACCGATCTTTACTGTGAGAAATTCGGCCAACCGGAGCTTGCCTCATCGGACTTGATCCACGCTCTCCTGACCCAGGCGGCCAAGAAGATCGAAGGCCAGAGGTTTTCCGAGAACCAGCTGTTCGGCGAATGGAGCGACGTGGTCGACGCCTGGCATCTGACGACCTGGGAATCCTATCGCGATGTCGCGCGGCTTGGCCGCCGCACTCGCCTCAGCGCGAAGCAACGCGAGGTCCTCTGGGAGATTTTCAAAAACGTGCGCGCTGAGATGTCGACGCGCAAGGTCATGACCTGGTCCGACATCTATGGCCGGCTCACCGACGAATACGAAGCGGGGTCAGCCGCTCGGTACCGCTTCGCGGTCGTCGATGAGGCGCAGGATCTCGGCGTGGCCGAGGCGCGCTTTCTCCGCGCCATGGTGGCTGAAGAGCCAGAGGGTCTGCTCTTTGCCGGCGATCTCGGCCAAAGAATTTTTCAGCAGCCGTTCTCATGGAAATCGCTGGGCATCGACGTGCGTGGCCGCTCCTACACGCTGCGAGTCAATTACCGCACGTCGCACCAAATCCGAACCCAGGCTGATAGGCTCCTGCCGAAAACCGTCACGGACGTGGATGGGATCAAGGAAGGGCGTGAAGGCACAGTCTCCGTGTTCGACGGCCCGCCGCCGGAGGTCGTTTCCGCAAAGGACGAAGCTCAGGAGAGGAGAATTGTCGCTGATTGGATCACTGCCCGGATTACGGAGAGTCCGCGCCCGCATGAAATCGGCGTCTTCGTTCGCTCCGATAGCCAGATCGAGCGCGCCCGCTTGGCCGTGATTGCTGCGGGTGTGCCGTTTGTGGAATTGAGCGACCACGTGGAGGCGACCGAAGGCGCCGTCGCCATCAGCACAATGCATCTCGCCAAAGGTCTTGAGTTCCGATCTGTCGCGGTCATGGCCTGCGACGACGATGTCATTCCCCTTCAGGAGCGCATGGAGAGCATCGCAGACGAGGGTGACCTTGAGGAGGCGTACAATACGGAACGCCATCTGCTCTATGTGGCCTGCACCCGCGCCCGTGATCAGCTGTTGGTTACGGGATTGGCCCCGATGTCGGAATTCCTGGACGACCTGAAGCAGCCGGAAGGCGGCGCAAGATGATGCCTCTGATGGGTCCATCAAGACTCGCACCGTTGGCAAACGACGCTTCCGGCGCTGACCGGATACTTGCCGCGCCAAATGCGCTGGAAACCAAATGTAGGAGCGTCAATCTAAGCTTGGGAGCTAGACGCAAAGGAATCGTTGCTCGACTGGGGATCGGATAGTCGATGGCGCCGATAACCACGAAACCAAAAGATATTTATATTCAAATCCAGGCCAACTTAAGAGATCGTTACAGATCCGGCTTTCCCGTCCTCAAGGAGCTTATCCAGAACGCCGAAGATGCGGAGGCCGAGGTCATCCGCTTCGTTGCCCATCCTGGCTGGACTAATGCCAGGAATCCGCTCTTGCGCGTGCCTGGTTTCGTGGTGGTAAATGACGGACGTTTTGAAGCGAAGGACGCGCGAGGTATCCTGTCGTTCGCGGACACAGCCAAGGGCGACGAGGTTGCCGCCATCGGCCGATTCGGCTTTGGCCAGAAGGCAGTCTTTCATCTGTGCGACGCCTTCATAGCGCATTCCATAGGCCACGCGGTCTGTTTTTCAGAAGTTGTCAATCCTTGTCTAGGCGTAATCGAGAGCACCAAGGCGGAATTATGGGACGAGATTGATTCTGATGATCTTAGTCTGCTTGAGACTACCACGGGCGACATCACGAGCGGTTTTGTCCTTTGGCTGCCCCTGCGTTGCGAGGCCGTTCTACCCGCACCGAAGCTTTGCTTCACGAACTACCGCCCAACCGGCGCCGCACTGCTCGACAATCTCACGCAGTGTGAGGCTGATCTTCGACTGATCCTCTCAAGCATGCGCCACATCAACCGCATCGAAGCTTTCGAGGGCTCAACGCTGCGCCTCGCGCTTCGACGTAGCCAGGATTCGCAGCGCCTGCTCGGCCCGCCAAGAGAAGATCGCGAACCGCTCTTTCACGGTAGCAGGGCGATGGTCGGTATGATTGAAAACCATGCGGCCCGTTCGACACGATATGCGGGGCGTGAAGCCTATGATGTGGGCGAGCGGCTGAAGCGGCTAAAACAAGCCGATGATTGGCCGCAAGTGCCTGTTTTTACGTCCGAAGGCGAGTTAATGCAGCCAGAGAAGGCTGCCGAGCACGGCGCGGTTATTGTCGTGGAAAACAGTGACGCCGGCACCCGCGGCGTTTCGATCGACTGGGGCGTGTTCCTGCCGATCGCCGAAGCCACGCGTCTTGCGGTAGACGTGTCCCCGCTCCGCATCATGCTGCATGGCTATTTCTTCGTCGATTCCGGCCGGAGGTATATTGAGGGGTTCGCTTCCGATCGTCCAGCGCTCGGAGCGGGGACAACGCGCATCGTCTACCAACAGTGGAACGAGACTCTCCGCGATGATCTGGTGCTGCCACTTCTGCCGGGCGTGCTGCACGATGCCCTGCAACAGCAGATGCTGACATCGGTACAACTTGCCGAGGTGACGACTGCCCTTCGGCGCAGCCTTTTCGGAAGAGAGCATCGCGAAGCCATTGCGGCATGTAACGTGCTCGCGCGCAGGGTGAGGCCCAGCGCCGCGGCGATTTGGGAGCTTCTGTCCTCAGAGTCCCAGATCCGATCCTTGCCCGCGCCCGACACGCGCGGTCAAGTAGGGATTGTTGAGCTCATGCCGGAGCTTTGCGGCTGGGCTGAGCGGAACGGCTTGACATTAATCGCCGACCAAGAAGCGGCGCTGACGAAGGCGGATGTGGCCTGGGGGCCTTCTGAGATCGCCGATCTCCTCGCAGGGCTCGTGCCGGAAGTATTTCTGCAGGGAGGGCGAACCGCCGTTTTGGCCGCGTTTATCGATGTCGCGGTGGGCGGCGATAGCACTCTGCAAGTGGCGGCGGCAAAACCATTGCTTGCCGCACTGCGGCGTGCGCTCGCGGCGACGCGGACACTCGCTCCGGGGGAGTCGATCGGCGCCGTTCTGGCGCGTCTGCCGACCGACGCCGCGATCGCCCTTCCGCCGTCAGCTGGCGAGCGCGCTGTCTTGGGCGCCCTCGCATCTGCCGCGAGTGCCCCCCTATGCCTCCGGAGGGAATGGCTTGCCGACGTTGCAGCCCGCCAGTCGCTGTCGCCCGCGGAGGCAGCGCCGCTGATCAGGGCACTGCAATCCTTGCTGAGTGACGAACGGACCGCCGATAGCGCCGGCGCGGCCGCTGTGGCGTTGGCCAAGCTCCTCGGCCACCGTCTTGATGAGGCGGCCCGCGATCCCGCATACGCGAAGCTACCCGTGCTTCGCGCCGCTGATGGAAGCGGCGTGTCGCGTCTTGTGACCTTGCCCGACCTTGTCCACGCTTCGCGGGACGGCCGACTGTTCCGCGACAATCCGCGCGTGCGGGAGATCGTGGGACTGATGGCAAAGGCAACGCCGAAGCTCGGCGTCGTGATCGTGACCGGGGCCACGGCGGAACTCCTGGCTGATATCGGCGGGCCCTTTGCCTTTGCAGAGGCCAAGAACGAAGCTTTTGCCCGGCTGATCAGTAGCGCGCAAGAATTCGGCCCGGCGGAAGCGCGGGCCAAGCTACTCGATCGTATCTATACGGACAGTTCCGACGCCCGACCTGCCCTTCGGGTGCTGGCTGCCGGCGATGGCCGTGCGGGGGGTGCGCAGGCTCGGCTCTTCACTTTGCCGCAGACGGGCGGCCTGCTCGACGACCTCGCGTTGCGACTGATCGAGGGATCTGCCAGCGATTTCCTGGTCCCTACCGTGGTCGCGCAGGAACTGAAGCCAGCAATTCAGAGCCATCTCGGCGTGAGCGACATGGACGGCGATGAACTCGGCCATCTGCTCGCCACTCATGCCGCGGCGCTGGCGTCTATGAACCTGCAAGATGCGGAAATCCGAGCACTTCTGATATCGGACATCCCGGATGAGGATCTGCGCACTCTGCCGATTTTCGTCGCGACCGACGGCCACCGCTACCAAGCGGCTGCAGTTCGTCGAGAAACTGCAAACTGGAAAGTGCCCCCGGCGCTCGTTGATTTGGTCCCCATCCTGAAGCTGCCGCCATCGGGGCGGAAGGCTGTCGAGCGGGCCGAGAAATTGGTCGACATATGGTCGCCCGCTGCGCAGATCCACGCGGCGCTCGACCAGCCCGAACCGCACCGCCACTGGGCCGAAATATTTCAAGCCTTGGATGGCGGCCAAGAGATACTGGACACCCGTCTGCGTGATCGCCTGAACAAACGGCGTTGGCTTCCGGACCGCCACGAGAGGGCGTGGGCGCCAGAAGATATTTTTGACCTAACGGACGAGATACTGGGCGCGGCGAGGCAACTCCTTGCGCAAGGGGATGATCCGCCCTTTCTAGCCCTCTCGGAACTGGCGCCAAAGCTGCGCGAGAACGCCGTCTTTGAGACCTTGCGTTCGTACGGTTTTCTGTCCGCAGGATCGGCATCAATCGAGATGCTTCTCCTTCAGGTTAAGGAAGTCTCACCCGTCGCCTTTATGTCGAGCGCCGCGGATTTGCCGGCGGAAGCGTTGGTAGCTCTCGCGCGTCAGGGGAGCGATCTGGGTTTGCCCGGCTGGCCGCTCTTGTCCGCTTTGCTGCGCTTGGGAGCCAATGGAGTGGAGTCCCCCGCGTTGGCGCCGGCAAAGATTCTCGACGCCTTCGGATCGGTGACACCAGGTGACGTCAAGCAGGCGGTCCAACATATGGACGCGCTGTCTGGCTTAGCCGAAGCGGGTGCCGAGGCCGCGCGCAACGTTTTCATCCTTGCATTTCGCGCACTCTGCTCGTGGCCGTCCACGGCGCTGCAACGCGTGATGTCAGGCGTGCGGGTGCCGACGTCGGACGGAAACTGGCGGTCTGCGCAGGAGGTTGCGGCGCGTGTGAGCGGGATTGCTTCCTCGCATCGACTGGCGCGCGAATTGGAGGAGTTTTGGTCGGTCGACGCATCAGACGATCGGGTTTGTGACGTTGCGTCGGATAGGGGAATGGGATCCGGATCCGATCGGGCGGTTCAGCGGCGAACGCTTGCGCAGATGGAACGGGAGTGTGCGAATTCGCTGAAGGCGGTCCTGTCGCGCGCGCAGTCCGACGTCCCGCCCGAGCTCCTGGCTCTCCTCGTCGGCATCATCCAGCAATCAAAAGGCTTTCGATTGCTGGTGTCCAAGGGGCTCGCGTTGCCCGAGGCAGTGACGGATCGAATTTGGCGCCGCGTCCAGGACGAGATCGAGAGCGCATTCACCCCCCAACGCCCGGGCCAGAGCCTCTACAACATACGCCAAAAATCGCTGTTCAAGTTCGAGCTCGTTCAACCGCGCAATGTAGAAGCGTGCTCGCTCGCGGGCGAACGCGTCCATCTGCCCGTCGGAGCTCTTGAGCCTTTGCTTATCGTCGGAGACGGACATCGGCCCCGCAGAACCATCGAGTTGGATGGTCAGGATTATTGGCTGCGGACGGTGACGGTCGCCGACGCCACCCAACCCGTCGGAGCCGAACAAATCCGACGAATGATCGGGACCTTGGCCCTGGAATGTCTCGGGTATCAGCCAAAGTGCATCGGACTCCTGGATGAACTGGCCGGAGAATGCACGCGCGTCGAACAGACCAAGGTCGACGATGCCCGCGCGCGGCTTGAGGATCGTTTTCCTCAGATCCTTGACGAACTGAAGCCTACGCGCGGCACGGCGCTGCGCCGCGCGCTTGATGAATACAAGCGCAGCGAAGGCAGTATCCCGCCTGGAAATGAGCGGACGAAGCGCCTACCCGAACTGAAACAAAAGCTCTGGACAGCGGTCCAGTCACCGGAGTCGGCGAGTCAGCTTCTTTACGCCATTCGCGGCAAAATCGAGCAGTTTGGCTACAACCCTGACCGGGTTCTCTTTGAACTTTTCCAGAACGCCGACGATGCGGCCTTACAGCATCCTCCGCCGGGCGAAGCGCGGTTCCGGTTGGAGGCGTCCGGCGGCAGCCTGCGCGTCCTGCATTGGGGTCGTCCAGTCAATCACCCTGGGGGCGACGCCGAGTTGGGCCAGCGCGAGGGCTGGCATCATGATCTTTTCAACATGCTGCTTATGAACCTCTCGGACAAGCGCGAGGGGGTAACGGGGCGGTTTGGCTTAGGCTTCAAGAGCGTGCATCTGCTTTCGGCGGATGTCGGGATTGCAAGCGACTTTGTAGCCTGCCGAGTGCGCGGCGGGATGCTGCCAGATGTCTGGGATGTCGGGCGACAGGTCTCGCTCGACTTCATTCAAGCTGGCAGACGGGCGACGGTCATCGACATTCCGGTCGAGCCAGAATGCGAAGAGTATGCGCGGAAGGCGGTGACGGCTTTCCTGCAGGCAGCACGGTGGTTGCCGGCAATGAGCCGTTACCTTCGCAAGATCGAATTGGCTGGGGCGGAATCGCGGATCTGGACTGCGGATTTCGTGGCGACTGAGACACCGGGCATCAGCGTCGTGGTGCTGGGCGGAGCGGAGCCAAGGCGGGGACTGGCGCTCGACCTTGGCGACGAAACAACCCTTTTCGTGCCACTCTCAGCCGACGGACCGACGCTGGCCGAGGCAGATCTGCCAAAGCTTTGGCTTCTCGCGCCGCTCGCGGAAAGCCTCGCTTCGGGCTGGCTGATGAATGGTCGCCGCTTCCGCGTCGATCCAGGCCGCGGTTCGCTGGCGCGGGGCGCAAATGAACCCCAGGCCACCTTCGAGCAAATTGGCGCTGCCCTCGGCGCGCGCCTGTGCGAGCTTTACGACTTGCTCGAGCGCGACTGGGCTGCCTTTGCTGGATCAGCGGGATTGGCCGAAACGTCATCGGAAATGGGCCCTGCGACCTTCTGGCGGCGGTTGGCGGAACTGTTTGCAATGGATTTCGATGATCCGATCGCGCGGCATCTCCATGGCCCGGAGCGAGGCTTCGGACGGCTGGTTAGAGATTGTCCCGTTCTGCCGACCGGCCTACCAAAACCTTTCCAGCCCTTCCTGCGCGCAAGAGACGCCAGGCACGTCGCGATCGGCGCGCTGGATAATCCAGCGCTCTTGGCCGACCTCCATGACTGGCTGGCGATAGATGATATGGCAGAAAGCACAGTTTCATTGGACGCGGCATCGCGATTGTCGGCCCTGGGTTTCGCGGCGCCATCCGCCTTGACGCTCGCGACGCTGGTAACCCGCGAATTGCGCGATGACAGTCGGATCACACCGGAGCGGGCCGCACAAATGGGGCGAGTTCTAAACCGCGAGCGGGTGAACGAGCTGCCATGGGGTGAGCAGCAGGCGGTGCTGGATGCCATCAGCAAGGGGCGCTTCCACGTAGCGGACGGCTCTTGGCGAGAAGCGCAATTGCCACCGCGCGCGTCGGCGGATGCATCCGACGAAGAAAAGCTGATCCTTACCTTTGCACCGGACGGCTCAATGGCCAACCCTGGATACGAGGGCCCTGCTCTGGCCCTATATCGGCTTGCACGGGAACGCAGCGGCTTTCAGCAGACAGCTGCGACATTTGCTGCATGGGCGTCGTCCATGAGCGAACCCGAAAAGCAAAGGGCCTTGTTGAACTACGTTCAAAACGGTGTGCAAGGGCCGGCCTTGGGCGCTGCCCTGGCAAAGATGCGTCTTTACTGGTTGCCGGAGCGCTCCGACGATCTGCGGTCCAGCCCGCTTGTGGCGAGCATTGCCCCCGACGACCTCCATATTTTGCTCGGACGGCTTTACCCAGAGGAACAGCGGCAACGGTGGTCCGTCGGTTTTGAACATGACACCGATCAGGAAGAAGTCAGGTCGTTAGACGGGCGAATAGACCCGACAACCTTTTTCGAACGACTGTATGACTGGTGGGAAGGTGCGGCTTCCAAGGAACGCGCAAAATCAGATCGTGATGCATACCCGGAAGGCTTCCATCCCGGGCGGCTTCCGGAGCAATCGGGCGATGACGGCCGCGTTGGCTGGTTCACCTTTTTTGCTCTGGGCATCTTCCGCACGATCGGGCGATCCGATGACAGGCAGCACCGCAATTTCATTGCGGCCGCCGCCCGCGACGGCTGGTGGGGCGAAATGGCGTCCGCACAGCTGCCCGACAGCCCGAAGACCTGGGTCCAGCGGCTCGAAGACTTCGCGCGGGCAGACGCCTGGCGGATCGACTTTCCCCAGTGGCGGCGCGCGCTTGTCGATCTTTACGTCGTCGCACGCTGGCTGCCGGAATATGTCGATGCCGTATTGACCCTTCCAGCCATCGTAAGACAGCAAGGTCCCATCGCCCTCTCGGATGCGTGGCGGCTGAGCGCCTCGCCGCTGTGGCAGCGGCGCGGACTCGAAGGCGCGCCGCTGACCCAAAGCCTCGGCCTCGGCGCAAACTGGTTGGTGCGCGAGGCGGCGCGCCTCGGCATCTGGACAGGCGAGGACGCGGCCGCGATGCATCCCTACGGCTGGGCCAGCACGGCGCGCGTGCGCGCGCTCTTCGCCGACAATCTCGGCATCGATCTCGGGCCGGAGGCAAACATGGACCTCAGCCCAGACATTTATGCCCAAGTTGAAGCCAATATTGGCGATCGCGCCAGTTTCCTTGGTGACCTCGATCTGCCGTTGCAGATCATTGCGCAAGGGCGCCGCGAGGACTTACTGCAGGCTCTTCTGGATGGGCCGATGCCATTCGAATTCGATACCAATACCAATACCGATGACGAAGAGGATTGAACCTCGTGCCAACCTTCACGGCTGATCAGCCCGTCCGCCATCCGCAGCACGGCGAAGGTCGCGTCATCGCTGACCTTGGCGTCACCGTCGTCGTTCGCTTCGGCGTCGCGATCGAGCAGGTGGAGGCCACCGAACTTTCGCGCGTGCGCTCAATCAACGACGCGCTCGCGGATGGACAGTTCGACGACGCTCTTGCTTCGCTGTCTCGCGCACAGGCGCTCGCCATTCGCTCAGTGAACGACCAATGGGGCGTATTTTCGCGATCTCGCGTGCAGCTTCTGCCCCATCAGCTTTGGGTCTGCCGGCAGGTCACGCGCACGTGGCCCACGCGGTGGCTGGTGGCCGACGACGTGGGTCTCGGCAAGACCATAGAAGCCGGGCTGATTGTGGAGCCGCTCCTGTCATCCGGCCGGGTGCGGCGCCTGCTCGTCCTGACGCCGGCGCGTCTGGTGGGGCAATGGCGGGCGCGACTCAAGACCATGTTCGACATCCGACTGCAGGAATACGCCGCAGATCTGGACCGGGGTCGCATAAATTTCTGGGAAACCTCGCAGCAAGTGGTGGCCTCGTTCCACACGGTTCGCATGAAGGGGGCAAGAGAGAGGCTCCTTACGGCCGAACCGTGGGATCTGATCATCGTTGACGAAGCCCACCATTTCCAGGCTCAAGAGAGAACGACAACGCTCGCATTTTCCTTGCTCCAGGCGCTAGAGGACGCCGGCAAGGTCAAATCTCTCGTGCTGTTCACGGGCACACCGCACCGCGGTAAGGATTACAGCTTCATGTCCCTTATGCAGCTCGTGCGACCGGACCTTTTCGACCCGGAGCGCGAAATTGGAGACCAGCTTCCTGATCTTCACAAGGCCATGATCCGCAACAACAAGGCCTTGGTGACGGATCTCCAAGGCAACAAGCTATTTCGTCCCGTCGCCACCGAGACCGTCGATTACGGCTATTCGGCCGCGGAGGCCGCATTCTATGGGACGATGAGCGATTTCATCATCGACGGCAGAGCATATGCGCTGAGCCTCACCGGCCGCCAGCAAACGGCGAGGATGCTGCTTCTGATCGCGCTCCAGAAGCTGGCAGCGAGCTCAATCGCGGCAATCGGAGCTGCCTTGGAACGTCGCCGCGCGACGCTTGCCCGGCGATTATCGGAAGGCGCGGCTCCCGAAGAAAGCGAGCCTGAGACCTTGGACGAGGCTGCGGAGGCTGAAGAAAGCCGCCCGGATCAGGTGGCGCTGCTGCTCATGAAGGACGAGATCGAGCGCCTCGACGAGATTTTGGAGCTGGCTCGAAAGGTCGGACAGGAAACCAAGGTCACGCGCCTCCTGGCACTGATCGAAACTCGTCTTCCTTCCGATGAGCCCGTGCTGCTGTTCACCGAATACAAGGCGACTCAAGCACTCGTGTTCTCTTCCATTGAGAAGCGTTTCGGATCTGGCTGCATTGGTTTCATCAACGGCGATGAAAGACTGGTCGTCGCCGGCGGCGCGAATAGGAGTCGCATGTTACAGTGCCCTCGCGACATGGCCGCGGCAGACTTTAACGCCGGCCAGACGCGGTTCCTCATCTCCACCGAAGCAGGCGGCGAAGGTATCGACCTGCAGGAGCGCTGCGCGACGCTCGTACATGTCGATCTTCCATGGAACCCCATGCGCCTGCACCAACGCGTCGGACGACTGAACCGTTACGGCCAAAAGCGGCCCGTACAGGTGTTCCTTCTGCGAAACCCGGAGACCGTCGAAGCGAGGATTTGGGCGCTGCTGCAGGAGAAGTTAGCCCGCATCCAGTCTGCCCTTTCCGCATCTATGGAAGAGGCGGAAGATATATCCCAGTTGGTGATCGGCATGAGAAGCGGCGGGTTCTTCGACGAGCTTTTCGCCGAAGGGCTGAGGCGTCCATCCGACAGCCTCTCTGATTGGTTCAATGCGCAAACGGTTCAGTTTGGGGGAACGGATGCTGTTGAAGCAGTGCGTGCACTTGTCGGCAATGTCGCGCGTTACGACTTTCAATCGTCGAGCGCCGAGATCCCGAAGCTTGACCTGCCTGCGCTCGAACCCTTTTTTCGCCACGCGATGCAGTTGGCCAACCGGCGCGTCACGCGGTCGGAGACGGGATTGTCGGTCGCGACGCCGGAAAGCTGGCGCGGGAGCCCTGATTTGAAAGGCAGATATGACGGACTCGTCTTGGAGCGCACGCTGCCGGCTGACCAGGCGATGGTCAGATTGCTCGGGGTGGGGCATCCGCTCATGGACCGCGCGCTTACAGAGAGCAATGATCGACAAGCATTCCTCGCGCGGGTCAAAGGCCTTTCGGGGCCGCTTGTCATTGCTTTGGCGGAAGACGAGATTACGGGTACCGGAGCGACGGTTCACAGGGTGATTTTCGGCGTCGACGGTTCGCCAGGATGTAGTGTGTCTTGCCTTCGAGATTGGGAGTTGCTGTCACGCATTAATGAGCTTCAACCTTGCACTGAGGCAGCTTCCAGCCCGTCGATAGATGAGGTTTCGGCAATTCGGCAACTGATCGGCAATCTCCTCACGACGGCTTCTCAATTGGCGCTGCCATTTCGGTGCCCGCGTTTCACGCCGTTGATGGCGATGCTTCCGGGGTCTTGAATACTTAGCCCGGCAGCAATTCCATTTTGAGTACAGCGCGACGCAAAAAGGTGTTTCGATGATTAATGGTTCTCGCAAGCTTCCAACACAGCACATTTCTATCCGTGTCCCTTGGCACGACACCGGTTGGGCGGGGCGTGTCTGTAAGAGTCCGCTCGGGAACACCCATTGCCTTGCATTGCCGCGCATCGGCGACACCCGAGACGACGCGTGGGAATCGTCCGTCTGTGGCGAGTTGTTCGACGCGGAAGGCGCTCGTCTGCCTGCCTGCGCCGCCGAGCGCGGCGCCTTCATGGCCGATTTCGCATACGAACGCCGGTTTCCCCATCCCTACGAACACAACAAACTTTACGAACACTTCCGGCGAACAACGTTCGTTCACGCACCACGATCCGCGTCGGCTGTGCCTTTTGCTTGGATGATGAAGGGCGACGATGGCGTTCCGGAGTACGCGCGCCGCCTGGCGCTCGGATTCAGCACGGATTTGGAGCCGGACCTCGGATTCCAGAGCATTTGGGTTCAGGAGCGCCGCAATCAACTGGTCATGCTGGACACGTTTTTCGGCGCGATAGAACCTCAAGAATCTCTGGTCTTCTTCTACGCCAAGAAGACCCCGCTGACCGAAGATCCTCGTCGCGTCATCGTCGGGATCGGCAGGGTCACGAAAGTCGGTGCCGCTACCGAGTACTCCTATGAGAACGCGCCCAAGGACACCATGCGTTCGATGGTCTGGGAGCGCAACGTGAGTCATTCGATCAAGCCCGGAATCGGCGATGGCTTCCTGCTGCCCTACGAAGAGCTGCTTGAGTACGCCCAGAACCACCCGGAATTCGATGTCGCGCCCTTCGTGCTTCACGCGCCAACTGAGGCGTTCACGGCGTTCTCGATGGGGTCGGAACACGTCAGCCACGACCAGGCGATCGCCGTGCTGCTGACAGCGGCCACCGTGGTTGGTCGATACGAAACGTTGCTGCCCGGCGACTGGACTTCGGCGCGCCAATGGATCGACAACGAACTCAACCGCCTCTGGCGTCTTCGCGGCGCATACCCCGGACTCGGCTCGGCGCTTGGCGCCCTCGGCCTCTCGAACGGCACGTTGCTGGCGCACGCCGTCGGCAACCTCCTGCATTCGGATGGCTCCAAAGACATCCGCGATCCTTGGCCCGTCGTCGAGTCGGTTCTCAAAGATCCCAAGAAGCTGCCGGCGGATCTCGTCGGCTCGGTCGGGCCGGTCGCGGCAAAGCTCTGGGCGAGCCTGCATCCGGAAAGGCGCGACCTCCTCAAACTGCTCGCCCGCTTCGAGATTTCAGCTGACCAGGCCGAACGCTGGTGGGTAAAGGAGAAGCGCGCGAAAGCAGGCACCAACGTCGAGGACTCGGCGATTCTCGCCAACCCCTACCTGTGCTACGAGATGGATCGCAGGCGTCCTGACAGCATCCCGCTTCCCGCCATCGACCGGGGCTTGTTCCCTGATCCGAACGTGCTTGCCGCCATTCCGATACCTGCGCCATCCGCGTGTCCGGAAGCGATCGATCCCCGCCGGGGCCGCGCGCTGATCATCCAGTCGCTGGAAGTCGCAGCCGCCGAGGAAGGGCACACGCTGCTCCCGCAGGAGTGGCTGGTCGACCGTGTCCGCACAGCCGACGTGACGCCGCCATGTCCGATCACCGGCGACTGGATTGCCGCCTTCAAGGAAGGATTTGCACCGGAGCTTGAGCAGGCCGAAACCGCGGCCGGCGCGGCAGCCTGGCAGCTGAATCGGTTCGTCGGAACGCGCGCACTTATCCAGCGTCTCAAGCGCAGACTCGGGGGCGCGAGGCATGCCGGGGAACACGATTGGCGCGGACTGATCGACGACGCTCTGGGGGGAACCGCGAAGGACGGCGACTCGACGGAAAAGGCGGCACGCAAGGAAAAGGCGTCCGCTCTGGAAGAACTTTTCCGATCGCGCTGTTCGGTGCTGATTGGCCCAGCAGGAACGGGCAAGACCACGCTCCTGCTCGCGCTTTTGTCGCTTGACCCTGTGCGGAAGGGAGGCGTGCTCCTGTTGGCTCCGACGGGTAAGGCGCGAGTCCAGATGCAGAAGAAGGCCGGCGACGTTAAGGCGTACACGCTGGCGCAGTTTCTGCTGGGGTTTAATCGATACGATCCGCAGACCGGCTCCTATCTGGTGACGAACGCGCCTGGCCGGGAGAACGGCTTCGCAACGGTCGTCATCGACGAAGCCTCCATGCTGACCGAGGACCAGCTCGCGGCCACGCTCGACGCGATCGACCAGGCAAGCGTCCAGCGGCTCATCCTCGTAGGCGATCCTCGTCAGCTTCCCCCCATCGGTGCGGGCCGTCCGTTCGTGGACGTGATCCAACTGCTTCGGGAGCAGGAGGGCAAGCCTCCGCGCGGCCTGGCTGAACTCACGATCGTTCGCCGCCAGTCCGGTAATCCGGACCAACCGGATGCCGTCCGCGACGACGTCCTCCTTTCGCGCTGGTTCAGCGGAGAGGCGCCGGACGCCGGCGCGGACGAAGTGTGGGAGCGCCTGGCGAAGGGCGCTGCGTGCGGCATTCGAACCGTCAGCTGGGACGGAGGCGCCGACCTGCAAGCCAAGCTGCTCCATGAACTGACGACCCATATCCGTGCGAACGTCGATCCCGCGATGAGCGACGAGACGGCGTTCGAGGTCAGTCTCGGCGGCGGGGAATGGAACGGACGCGCCTATTTCAACGCGTCCCGTGAAGACGCTGATGGACGGCGCCAAGGAGGCGGTGCGGGCGTCGAGGCATGGCAGATACTTTCGCCTATCCGCGCGGGAGAAATCGGCGTCGACGGGTTGAACCGCTGGATCAAGCGATTGTTTCGCGTCTCTGTTCTGAAGTGGGCGGAGGCGGAGCCGCATTGGTTTCGCAAGATCGCCAAACCGTTTGGCAACCAGGCAATCCTCTATGGCGACAAGGTCATCAACCTCTCCAACGGGCGGCGATATGACGTCTACCCAAAGATCGAAAAGGCCTACCTCGCGAACGGCGAAATCGGCCTGGTCGTCGGCCAGTACAAGGGCAAGAACTGGAAGCTGAGAGGTCTGCCATCGAAGCTGGAGGTCGAGTTCTCCACCCAGCTCGGGGTGAAATTCGGGTTCGGTGGTTCGGATTTCAGCGAAGACGGAGACGAGCGGCTCGAATTGGCCTATGCGCTGACGATCCACAAGGCGCAGGGCAGCGAATTCGGAACGACCTTCGTGATCGTGCCGAACCCGTGCCGCCTGCTGTCGCGCGAGTTGCTTTACACGGCGCTGACCCGCCAGCAGCGCGAGGTCGTCCTGTTCCATCAGGGCGATATGCGCGACCTGATGAAGCTTTCAGGCGCGGACCACTCGGAGACGGCAAGGCGGCTGTCCAATCTGTTCCGCGCGCCTGAACTGGTTGCATATGGCGGCTCGTTCTATGAAAGCGGCCTCGTCCACCGAACCGTGCGCGGCGAACTGGTGCGGTCGAAGTCCGAGGTCATCATCGCGGACATGCTGGACGGTCTCGGAGTTCCCTACAGCTATGAACAGCCTTTCACCGCCCCGGACGGCTCCGTAAGGTATCCCGACTTCACGGTCGACGACGCCGAGACCGGCAGGCGACTGTTGATCGAACATCTCGGGATGATGGACCGCCCCGACTATGTCTCGCGCTGGAAAAGGAAGGAGAAGTGGTATCGGGACGCAGGCGTGGCGCCCGTCGCCGAGGGCGAGGCGGAGATCGGGCTGCTGACGACCACGGAAGTCGGCGGCTTCGACGCGGCTGCTATCAAGGCGCAAATTATTGCTGCGATGGGACTTTGAATGAGAAGCCCACGCACGTTCGGCAACAACTTGACGGAAGCCGTGATGCACATCGGCGTTCGCTTGTTGTCGCAGAAATCAACTGCGGACGTCGAAATCAGGCCTTGCTCGTCCGGAAAATGGATGGGAGGAACGCGGCCCTTTATCGCGCTTAAGGCCGAAGCCCGGAAAGGATTGCGAATATCCGGGGAAATTGAGCGCGGGTTTAGCAATGACGACGGTCCCTCCCGCAACTCGCAATTCTTAGCTCGCAGCGTCCGGCTGCCAAAATGCGCGCTGAGGCACGCCTCCATCCCGACGATGCTGGGCCGAATCTTTCCAAACACGTTTGCAAGGCTGAGCCGCTTGATCTTCTTCCGGAAGGCCACCTCGCCGTTGCACCCAAAGCCGACGAGGTGAAAGACTCTTTGCCAATATCTATGCCGATCGCCATCAAATCGGGGACCGCCTGCTCCGTCTTGCTTTCCATGGCGTGCTTCGCCTTTTGACGGGTGCGGTCTGCGCAGACTATCCCGTGGGGCGGGAAGCAGCCGGTCCATCCCATTTTAGGCGTCGTACGGCGCTGGCTTGAGAATGTCGGCTTAGTAGTTAATTTCATTCCGTTAAGCTTGTGCGGATTCCGAAGCTGCCACTGTCAATTCCCGCGCCCGCGCTTTCAAATACCCGATCTCGCCATGACCGCACCTGAAAAGCTCGCCCGATCGTTCGTCCGTTCCGCGCATTCCGTCGAAGGGAAACATGACGACGGATCGAGCGATTCATCAGCTGCTAGCCATCAGCCGTATCGTACGCTAACGTTAAGTTGGCAACCGGAAAGCGCGACTTCCTTATGCAAGGGTGGTTTTCAAAACTCACAGCTCTACTTGGCTGGCGTAAAATGAGCGAATTTACCTTGAGGCAGCTATGGGTTATATCGTAATTTGTTTTTCAGAAGAAGACAGAACACTCATGGCTGATTTACAGCGAGTGCTCGAGACTCGACAAATTCCAGTTTGGACATATCTGAACAATGAGATCGGTATTCGCATATCTCCTGAAATCGCAGGCAAAATACGGGCAGCTACGGCAGTTATCGTATTGTGGACACCAACAAGCGTTAACTCAAACTGGGTGCAGTCTGAGGCGCAATACGCGCTCGATAATCACGTTGCGCTCCTACCCGTATGCAGTGTTAATCCGAAAGATCTGAAAATCGAGCCTCCGTTTAACACTCTTGTTGCAACTAATTTGTCGAACTGGAATGGTGAAGACAATGATCCATGTATAGCTCCTTTGTACGACATAATCGGTTCATTATTTTCGAAATCACGGACGTCAATTAATTTTAATTCACTAAAATTATTTCGCAAATGGTACTTGCTTGCTAAGAGCAGCGAAATAGCACAGGCGCGCGAACTAATCGCAAAGAGGAGAGTTTGCTTTTTGTTTGGAGAAAATGCACTTGTCGACACATTTGAGGAAGCTATTTTTAATGAACAGCTCGATCAAAAAGCTCAGTCACTTATAATACCGAGTCGGGTTGATTTTAAAGACGATGTCTTAGATTACATATATAAATACATACAAGATAACCAAGCATGTCTTGGAACCGTCTCAGGCCAACATGTGTTAAACTCTGTTTTGGCCGCGATTGCATGGTCTTCGCTAAGAGCAATCGAATCGGCAACAAATCAAAGCCTCAAACCTTCAACGCTCATGGAATTCGCCGCGTCATATTTCTACAGCGAATTGAAGGTTGCCTCGAAAATTCGGCTCGCGACCGAGTTAAGCCACGCTAAGGACTTTGCTCTATTCATGTTCGCGTACATCGAACGTAAGATTAGCGATATCCAGAAAAAGACGCGTCCGCACCACATATTGCTATTGCCAATGACGCAATTAGGATCGCGTTTCGCTAGCGACTACGTCTGTGCCCCTGGCCAGCAAGATCACTTCGCGACGTCAGTGCCAGAATCTATCGCCAGCGCGTTTGCTGATATCGTAGCACTCAATATGAAACAAGGGTCGATATCTTACTTGATTAAGACCTCCGGTCTGCGTGACGTTTCGAGAATTGTATATATCGCACTTAATGCAACAATCGTTCCCCCACCTTTGACTCGAAATGATATTGACTCTTTATTCGGACAGCTAACTCAACAAAAGTGTGACGAGGCCGCGCTGAATGACGTGTTTGAGTTTACGGGAGGCGCGAGTGAATTCGTTGTACAGTTGCTCGATTACATGCAGCGAGCGCCAGGGCCCATTGCAACGAGGAATAACATCCAAGAAGCAATCAAGATGCTGTCAACTGATCTTCGCAACATGACGAGCATTAAAACGGACGGGGAAGCCGATCCGATCTTAGCGTATCGGGAATTCCTTTCCTTAAGTGCTAAACCTGTAGATTATCAAGAGTTCGATGGATACGCTGATACTAGGAGCAGAAGCTGGAATGGGTCACTTGAGCGCTTGATCAACTGTGGTCTACTGACACTTAGTCCACCCGATAGCGAGAACACTCTGCCGCCGCTACGGTTCTATCCGACTGTTTATATCAATAAGAAAAGTATTGCTGCAAAGTCTGTCGTCCGCGCGATGAAACAGCCAGCGGCCGGAGAATGACATGCCTATCACGTTAGAAGAATTAGCTGATCTATTGCAAGATTATGGCCTTCGCGCAGGCACCAATTCGATCGAACCGGTCGCGCTTATTTCAGATATTAATTTACCAAAAGGCGTAAGGCTATTTAGGTGCGTTTGGACTACGCCTGTGCGGGTACATCGGGAATTGTTATTTATTTGGCCGCACGAGCATAGCCCCCCCGAGTTGGTGGATGCAATACACACGCTCTATAAAATAGGCCCCCCAGGGTACGATGGCATCTGTTTCGCGCTTAGCGAAAAACACATGAGCGTTCAATTACCTCCTAGCGCGGCCGAGGCTGTGTCGGTCATTTACGGCGCGCGCGACTTATTGCGGCTCTTGGTATCTCCTTCACACGATTTGACAAATCGGATACTCCAACAACCGCGCGCTGAATTCAATTTGATTGAATTTCGAAGAAGATACCAACCGAGGCAAGCGACCGTTGTGAGCAACGCTCCGGGAACCGTCGATTCTCGACCCATCGGAGCGCCTATTAATCTGACGGATCATCTCCACCGATGGGCGAATCTTCGTAGTTTATCAAAGCCGATTATATTGCTTGGCGAGCGGGGAAGCGGAAAAACGTGGGAGATTATCAATTTCTGCGTGCAACAAACAACGAGCCATACGGCTGATCCGCTCAGAAATGCAATCGCTCTTTACTATCCATTGCAGGAACTCCGTCGATCTAATGATCGGACATACGAATTCCGTCCAAGTTTTCCAGATTTGTGCTTGCGGCAATACGGTATAGGGACTCCTCCAGGACTGAAGGTGTTATGGGACGCGAAAGGTGTGTCCGCCCTTATGAATGCAGGTTTCATTGTTACATGTCTTGATGGTCTTGATGAACTCATTGACGATCCGGGCTCAGAGCACACCTTTCAACAAATTTGGCAACTCATATCGTCGTTGTCTGCTGGAAGTAAATTTCTAATCACCTGTCGATCGGCATACTTCGATTCACTCCATCGAATGTTGTCGCTTCCGACTTGGGGTGGAATGAGTCTCAAGGACAGATTTGATATTATCGAGTTAATGCCATTTTCCGCCTCGACCGTTGAAGACTACGTTGCGACCGTCAACAACAGCGAGCAGATTGGCGCTTCCAACTTAAGAGAGCTAGTTTCAGAAATAGTACGCACGGATAACACTAACATAGAACTCATCTTTGAGATCATCGCCACCTTAGCGACGCGCCCTGCGGCTCTTTCGGCTCTTGAAGACATTGCGGAAAGTTCCGGAGGCCGGCGGATGAGTGTGACCTCGCTTCTAGAGCGGTTAATTTACGGTGTAACCATCGACTTCAATCTGGGTACAGGCCGCACGCGGTCGGCATTTATTTTCGAGGGAAAGCGATTTTCCATAGACCGCGAGACGCGCACACGCGTGCTTGAGGAACTGGCAGCGATTCTAGCGGACGATCGAACCGATATATTCGCACCATCACGTCTGGCTCAAAGCTTAACGATTCGGCTTGGGATAGCGACGCCGGAGTCGCTTCAAGCCGATATGCGCGCGCAGACTGTTCTCGAGTTGGTCAACCAAGACTGCAAATTGGGTGTCCGGTTGTGCCAAGAAACAGAGGGTTTACTTAAGTTTGGCTTCTCCCCTGAGAAAAGCGCGAATTTGAAGTTCCTAGCATCGTCCCCGAGTTTAGACGGTAACGCTGCTTTGTGTCCAGGTGCCGATCGGCTTTTCAGAGAGTCTGCTATACGATCGCCGGTATGTGTGACTTCGATCGCAGGGGCCTATTTCGCTGCGGCTTGGATGGCGCGGAGATTGGGTGATCTCGAAACGATTAACCGTCACAGTGGAACAGTGGATGACAAAGAATGGCTGACGCCGCTCGGCCGTTTTCCGATTGGACCCGTTGGCGGGCTGATCCTGAGGGAAAAGCTTGTTTCCCTCCACGGGACTAAAATCCTCAAAAAAATCGAACGAATTGCCCGCCAAAATACTGTTCGTTCTGCTCGCCTGGAAGGTTTCAGCGTTTTTACGGCTCCGCTCCGCTATCTATGGCATAATCTTGAAGCGATGCGAGTCATCACTCAAGCTCAGCGAGAAGGCCTCGATCCTTGGACCGAGGAGGTGGCGCAGATTGAGAACGTCGGGCTCGGGCTCAGGATGGTGTTGGTGGATGCGCCGGAGCAGCAATTTAATGAGGCGAAGTGTGGACGCTTCTCGCCTTCGTCCCAATCTTTCCTAAATCGTGAGGATTGCGACGAGGTAATCCCATTCTTGATGACCACCACCGAAGTGACAAACGATCAATTCCTCGAGTTTCTCAACTCTTCTGGCGGCGTTGCTTGGCGTCCTGAAAATATTACGATCGCGGGAGGTGGCCGCGCAACCGTAGACGATGTCTCCTCAAAGTCACAATTTACGAACGAATACCACTTGTACCATTGGAAGCATGCACCTGAAACTGACTGCAATGCGTTGTGCTGCGAGTACAAACCTCCTACGGAGGCGTCCCAACACCCCGTGACCTACGTGAGTTGGTTTGCTGCGGCTGCGTACTGCGATTGGCTTTCCGCGCGCGACCATAGAACTCTGGAGTATTCGAAAAGCCTCGGTTGTTCCACAGGACGAAATTATATAGAGCAAGTTTGTTGTGGTTACCGGCTCCCGACGGCGAGCGAATGGAAATGGGCCGCGCAAGCCGGTCGGCCCGAAGTCGAGTTTCCTTGGGAGCTTTACCCCTATTATATTTTACCAGACGTGCTCAACAAGTACGGAGATCTCGATCAGAATGTACCAGACGAGCTTCGCCTTGTTCTGAAGGACGCCATTGTTCAACGGGAAAATATGAAGCGGCTGCTCGTGGAGCAGAAGCAAACCACAACGCCCGTGGGAGAGGGAGATTTCCCGACATTGGGGGTGCTTGGTCTTGTTGGCAATGTGAAGGAGTGGTGCGACGACCAATTGCATTTTGATGGGACAGCGAAGCCGGAGCATATGATCTTGGGAGCAAGCGCAGCCCTCGGCGAGCGCAGCTTCAGATTCGACTATGCGATGGCGCTATTCCCCGAAAACACAAACCCTGACGTCGGGTTTCGGGTTGCTCGAAGCTTGAGCGCAAAGGAAATTAGCTCATTGAAACGACGGCGCGATGAGTTGCGCCTTTACGGAAGGACACGGCGCGCACGTGCTTGAAGGGCGCTGAGCCCTTCACGTGCTTCAACTAGCGTGGTAGAAAGTTACCGTTCCGTACGGTTGAGGCAGAGCCGTCACTTTTATCGCTTGAAATTCAAAGCTTTGAACTGGGGACGAAAATGGCAGCGTTAAGTCAGGCGCAGGGCTACCTTGTCATGATTGTTTTCGCGGTCTTTATGATCGCGGTGACACTTATTAGCTCCAGAAAATCAGTTTGGACATCCACACAAGAGGGGTTTCTTTACGCCGGCCGGAGCGTGGGAACCGTGATGGCGGCGTTTAGTATTGCGGCGTCCTGGATTTGGGCGCCGGCGCTTTTCGTATCTGTACAGAAAGCTTACGAATTAGGGCTCCCCGGGATTTTTTGGTTCACCGCACCGAATGTATTAGCCGTTGTAATCTTTGCTTTTATTGGGCCCGCCATCCGATCCAGAGTTCCTGGCGGCTTTTCAGTCCCAGATTGGATTCGTTACCGTTTCTCGGATGAAGGTGAAGCATATGCGTCACTGGCGCACAAATTGTATCTTATCCCGTATATCTGGTATCAAGTCATGGCCGTGACAGTACAGATATTCGTAGGCGGAATGATCTTGAATTTCTTCACGGCGATACCGCTGGTTGCGGGGATGGTGTTTGTCTTGGCTATCGTATTGTCGTACTCCTTAATAGCGGGATTGCGTGCGTCAATTGTCACTGACTTCGTACATTTAATATTTATCCTAGGTATTATTGGCATCGTCGTGCCTTGGGCATGGTTTGCGGCAGGTCCGGATTCGGTCATGCGCGGATTGGGAGGTATTGCCGGCAACGTCAATATATTCGATCCAAAGATTGCATTCTCGTTCGGCATCGTCACCTCAATAGGACTTATTGCGGGATCTATCGCGGATCAACAATTTTGGCAGCGAGTATTCGCCATTAAGCGAGAAAACTTGGTGCCCTCATTCGTGCTGGGTGGGCTACTGTTCGGTATCGTGCCAATCGTCGTCTCCGTGCTGGGTTTTATCGCCGCTGACCCGCAGCAGGGTATTTCGATGCCGGCCGGGACTGGGTTGCCGATGATCGGCGTGGCCACTGTTTTGAAGCTTCTGCCACTCTGGGTGTGCACCTTATTTGTATTTATGCTTCTTTGCGGCCTGTCGAGCGCGTTGGATTCAGGATTTGCTGCAATCGCCTCTCTTTACGCCGTCGATTTGCGTACACGGTCGAGCGACGAAACGATCGTTCTTAACAAAACTCGATTGGGAGAAGCGCTTTCCGAACGCGAAAAGGCTATTGCTGCTCAGCAGGATCCAACTGTGGTTCGAGCGGCACGTTTTTCGATGGTGGTCCTTGCATTCGCGGGCCTGATGGTTGCCTTTTTTGTAAGAGATGTGTTCCCTCTCGATCGTTTGTGGTGGATCTTTAATGGGATAGCCTCGATATTCGTCGTGCCTACAGTGCTCAGTATTTATTGGGACCGGTTATCTGCGAAGGGCGTTATAATTGGCATTATTGCATCTTTGATTGCTATGATTGCATTTATATATGGAAACTACGTTCAGGACGATGTGATCGTTGTATTTGGAGCTCTGGCTATAGTCGGTGTTAATCTGTTGTCATGTTTCATATTTTCAAGAAAAGTGCCTTGGACGCACCCGAAGCTGAACGCCACGAAAGACTATAACACTGTCTAGCGGGCGTTTTACGGAATTCTATGATATCCGGCCAGCTTACGCGTTGAGAAAAGGAAAAATTAATGTCCGCTCAATTGCCGAACGATTCGCAATATATAACTCCTATACTCCACAATCCGATGAGCGTCTGGCCTAACGACGATCTCTTGCTCAACCCGGCCGATCGTGATGACTTCGCGCGGCAGCACCCACGCTTGGCTCCCATATTTGACTGGCCGGAAATGCGTGATCTGTTCGTTCGGCACAATGATCCAGCGGTTGCCGCGCGCAAACAGAGCCGGCGGGCTGGGGTTCGCGCCGTATATTTGGGTGGCCTCAGCCTTGCGCTCTCTGCGCTGAATCCATTTCTTGTAAGCTTGGTGCCGCCATCAGGCGAAATCGCTCAATACGGTCAAATCATCCTTGGCGTCCTTTCCGCAGGGCTTGCGGTTTGCAGCACATTGATGGGCGTTGCTCAAGTCATGAGCGGAGACCAGAAACAACGTTGGCTCATTAACCGCTATTGGGCAGAGCGGATTCGCCAATTTCACTTCCAAGCGGTGATTAACAATCTCTCAGCGGTTGTGACGGCGATCAAGAATGGAACAGAATTAGGCAAATGGCGTGAGCTCCGCGAAGGGGAATTCAAGAGTTTTCAATACGCGGAGCAAAAAGACATCGCTACGGTATTGAATCGCCTCGAACAGGATCTCGCCGAGGACAACGTGTGGTTAAACAAATCGTGGGCGGCCGCGCCAGCGGCACCGTCGGAAAGCGATGATTTGACAGAACTGTTCAGCGGACTTGAGGCCCTCCGCTTTGATGTCCAAATCCGATATGTGGGCGACAAACTGAACGGCGGAATTTTCTCGCCGAAAACAAGAGCGGGGTGGTTTCTGCGCACATCAGACATTCTGACGTCTGTCATCGTTTTGCTCACCGCTGCGACCGGCCTTTCGCTGGCGTTCGGCGCAGACTCGAAGTCATCTTGGTTTTTATTGATCGTGGGACTGGGCGGAGTTTTGACAGCAGCGGTAGTGTCTTTGCGTGTTCTCAATGAAGGCCTTCAGCTTAGGGCCGAGACAGAGCGCTATGAATGGTATGTTGCGTCCGTCAAGTCGATAAAGCAGCGTTTCGCAAAGGCGCAGTTAGCCGAAAAAGTGGAATTGCTGCGCGAGATGGAGCGCCTTTCTTATCAAGAAATGCGGCGCTTTCTGATTTCATACAAGAACGCCCGTTTTATTATGTGATGTTACTGCGTCGCCGACGCTGTACCCGTGCTTTGCCCATCGCTAAAGCCAAATCCCGGTCCATCGTTACCGGTACGACGACCGCACATGGCGCCCGCCGCGGTTATCGGCGAAACTGGCAAGGGTCTGAATCCGTTGCGAG
>NZ_WNKS01000011.1 GCF_009720655.1 Rhodoblastus acidophilus
CTCCGCCAGTGAGACGAATCGGCAGGATAGCAAAGCTCACGCGACGACCAATCTGAGAAAAACGTGACTCAGTAGAACTTGCGCCAAGTCATTTTGCTTCCCCGCGAAGCGTTAGGAGAGCCGCCAGAGCTACGAGCCGTTGGGAGTGACGGGCAAAAAGAGCCAGCCGCCATCCGTCAGCTTGTAAGGGTTCTGATTCGGCTTAGCGTTCCTGATTTCCTATTCGGTGAGCGGCATTGCTGGTATCGCCCTCGCTGGTATCGCTGCGCTACCATCAAATGTACCAGCAATTTTCGTGGATACCAGCGCACGACCTAGAACGGTTGCGGACGCGAAGAAGGCCAAAACCCGCGATTTACTTGGGCTTTTCAGACCATTAAGAACAATTTCGGACGGTTCGGGATGGCGTTGTGGTGCCCCTGGCCGGGATCGAACCAGCACTCCTTGCGGAACTCGATTTTGAGTCGAGCGCGTCTACCAATTCCGCCACAGGGGCTCTCGAGCGAAAATCACCCGAAGCGGCCGGGACTATAGCGCGCAAACTTCGCCCGTCAATCGTCTCTCTCGCAAAGTTCACGCCCCCGCTGTGGTCAGCGCAGCGCGCCGATGCTAAGAGGGCGCCGACCAACAAGCGGCGGAAACAGAATGTTCGAAAAACTGTATAATTGGACCATTTCCCTCGCCGAAAGTCGCCACGCCACTTGGGCGCTCGCCGGCGTCGCCTTCGCCGAAAGCTCGATCTTTCCGCTGCCGCCCGACCTCCTGCTGCTGCCCATGTCGCTCGCCCAGCCGAAAAAGGCCTGGTTCTACGCCGCGGTCTGCACAGTCGCCTCCGTGCTCGGCGGCGCAGCGGGCTACGCCATCGGCGCGCTGCTGTACGACACCCTGGGGCAGTGGATCATCAATCTCTACGGCTATGCCGCCAAAATGGACGCGCTCAAGGCGTTCTATGCGCAATGGGGCTGGGCCTTCATCCTCGTCAAGGGCCTCACCCCCATCCCCTACAAGCTCGTCACCATCGTCAGCGGTCTGCTCGCCTACAATTTCGCCCTGTTCATGGCGCTGTCGCTGATCACGCGCGGCGCGCGCTTCTTCATCCTGGCGGCGGCGATGAACCAGTTCGGCGACCTGTTCCGCTACTGGATGGAAAAGCATTTTGGAACTTTTGTGATCGGCCTGCTCGCCATAGTCGTCCTGGGCTTCTACCTCGCCGCGAAGATCGCATGACGCTTAAAGCCGTTCATACGGCCGGGCTGATCCTCGCCGCCGCCGCCCTTGGCTTGATCGGCGCCTGGACGTTTGAGGTCCTGGGCTACGAGCCCTGCGAACTGTGCCTGAAGGAGCGCTACGCATTCTACGCCGCCTTGCCCTTGGCGACGGCGGGGATTTTCCTCGCCCGCAACGCGCCGCCGGCCGCCGCCAAGGTCGTCTTGGCGCTGCTCGCGCTCATTTTCGCCGCCAACGCCGCGCTGGCGTTTTTTCATACCGGCGTCGAGTGGAAGCTTTGGGCGGGCCCCGCCGAGTGCGCCGGCGATTTCGTCAAGCCGGCGACGATGGAGGAATTCCGGCGGCAGTTGCAGAACATTCATGTGGTGCGCTGCGACGAACCCGCGCTGAAAATTTTCGGATTGTCGCTGGCGTTCTGGAATTTTCTGTTTTCCGCCGCGCTCAGCGCGCTCGCGGGCCTTGGCGCTTTCGCCAAGCGCTAGAGCTTTTTCACGTTTCATGGAAACATGAAAAAGCTATAGATTCTTATTTTAACGCATTTTCAAGCGAACCGGCATCCACTTCGCTTGAAAATGCTCTAAAACTGGCTCTTGTCGCCGAGCACGCTGGACAGCGGAACCTGCGCCGAGCCCGGTCGCAGCGGCTTTTGCTGGCTTTCATGCGGCGCCCAGCCGGACAGCCACAAAATCTCGACGCTGGCGCGAATGCGGCCGTCGGGGTCCGCGAAATCCTGCTGATAGAGTTCGGCGGCGCGCAACAGCACGCTGCGTTTCAGCGGCCGCCGCGCGCCCGCCGCCAGAATATTGGTCGCGCCCATGCCCCGCAGGTCGCGCAGCAGCGAGAATAAATTGTCGTAACGAACGGTGAACGCATCGCAATCGGCCACCGGCAGGCCGAAGCCGGCGCGTTGCAGCAGGCCGCCGAGGTCGCGCAGATCGACGAAGGGAAAGACGCGCGGGCTGGCGCCGCCCTCGACCTCCTCCTGCGCTTGCGTCAGGCAGTGGCGCAATTCCAAAAAACTCTGGCCGCCGACCATGGCCGCGAGCAAAAGGCCGTCCGGCGCGAGACTGCGGCGCAACTGGGCGAAGGCGCCGGGTAAATCGTTGACCCATTGCAGCGACAGCGCGCTGAAGACGAGGTCGAATTTTTCCGGCGCGAACGGCAAGAACTCCTCGTCGATCACCAGGTCGGCGCCCGTTGCGGTTTCCAGGCTGGGCGCGGCGCGAACAATCGTGCGCCCCGGCGCGCACAGGGCGTTCGCGGTCGCGGGATGCGGCGAGCCATAGTCAAGGGCGCGCGGAAAAGCGCGGGAAACGCCCGCCAGCCGATAGACAAAATCCTCGGCGACGCGATGCGCCAGGAAATCGCAGGGGCCGCGCGCGGCGCGGGCGAGGCGGCGGCGCAGCAGGGCGCGGTCGAAAATGTGCGGCGGATGGGACACGGCCCCTATATGCGCCTGCTGGCCGCGCGTGAAAAGCTGCGGGCGCAACAATCTTGCGCGCCGAAGCGGGTTAGGATGGCGCCATGTCTTTGCTCGCTTCCGGCCTCGGCGCGATCCGGCGCGCCGGCGTTTTGGCGCTCGACCTGCTCTATCCCCCGGCCTGCCTGTCCTGCCGGCGCGCCATCGCCGCGCATGGCGGCCTGTGTCCGGACTGCTGGCGCGCGATGCGGTTTATCGAAAGGCCGTATTGCGAGCGGCTGGGGACGCCGTTCGAGAGCGCGTTTTTGGCCGGCGCCGTCTCGCCCGAGGCGCAGGCCGACCCGCCTGTTTTCAATCGGCTGCGCGCCGTCGCCTGTTTCGAGGCGGGGCCGACCCGCACGCTGGTCCATCGGCTGAAATACGGCGACCGCCACGAACTCGCCGCGCCGATGGGGCGATGGATGGCCCGGGCGGGGGAAGACTTGCTCGATGACGCCGACCTGCTGATTCCCGTGCCGTTGCACCGCCAGCGACTGGCCCTCCGCCGCTTCAACCAGTCGGTCGCCCTGGCGCGGCAAATTTCTCGGGTTTCGGGCGTTCCCCTCGATACGGGGCTGCTCGTCCGCGTCAAACCGACGCCGCCGCAGGTCGGGCTCAACCGCAAGCTGCGCGCCGCCAACATGCAGGGCGCTTTTGCCGTGGCGCCGCGCCGAAAGGGCGAGCTGGCGGGCAGGCGGCTGGTGCTGGTGGACGATGTCGCCACCTCCGGCGCCACCTTGAACGCCGCCGCGCGCGCGCTGCTGCGCGCCGGAGCGGAGCGAGTGGACGCCCTGGTGTTCGCAAGAGTTGTGACAGAGCCGCGAAACGCGTCTATATAACGGCTCCGTCAGGGGCCTGAATCAGCGGACAGCGGGAGAGTTTTGTCGTCGATGCCGAAAGTCGAGATTTACACCACCGCGACCTGTCCTTATTGCATGCGCGCGAAAATGCTTCTCGCGGAGAAGAATGTGAGCTTCACCGAGATTTCCGTCGACGGCGACCCGGTTCTGCGTGGGACGATGACGCAACGCGCCCAGGGCCGAACCACCGTGCCGCAGATTTTTATCGGCGACCGGCATGTGGGCGGCTGCGACGATCTCTACGCGCTGGAGTCGGACGGCGCCCTCGATTCTCTTCTCGCCGGCTGAACCTCATGATCCGCTTCTCCCTCGTCTGCGACAATGCGCATGAGTTCGAGAGCTGGTTCGCCAGCAACGAGTCCTACGAATTCCAGATCGAGAACGATTTGGTTGCCTGCCCGCATTGCAACAGCCTCAAGATCAGTAAGGCGGTGATGGCGCCGGCGGTGGCGCGCAAGGATCGCGGCGAGCGCGCCCAGAAGCCGGAAGAGGTCAAGCAGAGCGTGGCGCTGGTGAACGACGCCAGCGGCGAATTGCGCCGGCTGGCGCGCGAGCTGCACGAAAAGATCGTCGCCGCCACGGTGGACGTGGGTGAAAAATTTCCCGACGAAGCCCGGCGCATTCACGAGGGCGAGGCGCCGGATCGGGCGATTCGCGGCCAGGCTTCCCTGGAAGAGGCGCGGGCGCTGCTCGAGGACGGGGTGGCGATCATGCCCATGCCGACGCTGCCGGATAAGCGGGGGTGAATTTTTCACAATTCCCTTGCTTTCCGGGTTAGAACAAAATATGAACATTGTAGCGAAGGCGCAACGAGGAGGCGGAAATGGCCCGCAGCGCTCTGACCCTGCATTCCGGCGGAGGCCGGCCACTCCCCTCGGATTGGCGGGACTGGCTCGACAGGCTGCCTGACGACTTGCGCGACGCCTATGAGGAGCGCGCGGCGCTGATCGAGTTCGACGGCGGCGAGAAACGCCGCACGGCCGAGCGCCGCGCCTTCGAATGCGTCGTCTGGCGCAACGAACGCGCGAGACGGCGCCTGGAGGCGGGGCGTTCGCAGGCCCCCGCAGCCTTCGGCGACGCTTGCTGTGCGCAAGTTTCCGCCGGGGCTGGCGCCTGAACCGCGCTTGTGACCTGATGAGCGGGCTGATTCGCTCCTCCCGCAAGACATGACCAGAACCTATTACGAATTCTTCGCCGGCGGCGGCATGGCGCGGCTTGGGCTCGGGCCTGGCTGGACCTGCCTGTTCGCCAATGATTTCGACCCCGAAAAAGCCGAGAGCTATCGCGCCAATTGGGGGGGGGAGGAATTTGTTTGCCGCGATCTTGCGGAGGTCGGCGTCGATCAATTGCCCGGCGCGGTCGATTTGGCCTGGGCCTCGTTCCCCTGCCAGGATCTTTCGCTCGCCGGAAACGGCAGGGGCATGGGCGGCGCGCAGGATGAAGTGAAGACCCGCTCCGGGGCCTTCTGGCTGTTCCACGCCAAGATGCGCGCGCTGCGGGCGGAGCGTCGCGCGCCAAAACTGATCGTGCTGGAAAACGTTTCCGGCGTCCTCACCTCACGTGGCGGACGCGATTTTTGCGCCGTCGTCGCGGCCTTGGGCGATCTCGGCTATCGCGTTGGCGCTTTTGTTCTCGACGCCCGCTTGTTTACGCCGCAATCGCGGCCCCGCGTGTTCTTCATCGCCGCCCGCGACGATTCCTTCGCACGCGCCTACGCTGCGCCAGCGCCCGAAAATTTATGGACCCCCCCAGCCCTCCTGGCGGCGCATAGCCGTCTTCCGCCAGAACAAGCCGCGCGCTGGCTGTGGTGGCGCCTGCCAAAGCCGGCGCTGCGCAATGTCGAACTGATCGACCTCCTGGAGGAAGAACCGGAGCAGGCGTGCTGGCGCTCGTCCGCCGCCACGCAAAAACTGCTCGACCTGATGGCGCCGGCGCATCTGGAAAAAATCCGCGAGGCGCAGGCGTCGGGCCTGCGTGTCGTCGGGGCCGTCTACCGGCGCACCCGCATCGACGAGCGCGGACGCAAGGCGCAACGCGCGGAGGTTCGCTTCGACGGCATGGCCGGCTGCCTGCGCACGCCTGGCGGGGGGTCGTCGCGCCAGATCCTGATGGAGGTCCAGGGCGAGTCCATCCGCTCGCGGCTGCTGTCGCCGCGCGAGTCGGCGCGGCTGATGGGCCTGCCCGACAGCTACATCCTGCCGCGCAACGCCACCCAGGCTTATAAGCTTTGCGGCGACGGCTTGTGCGCGCCGGTGATCCGCCACCTCGCGCAAAACCTGCTGGAGCCGCTGCTCGACGGCGAGGCCAGCCTTGCCGCCGCTGAATAGCTGCTAGGAACCTCCAGCGGGCTGTCCTCGCTGCGCAACGCTCGCCAGCAGCACCGCCAACAAGCCGGTGACAAAAATGCCATCGAACGTCCCGGCGCCGCCGATGGAGGCGACGGGCGCGCCGAGCGCGGGGAACAGGCCGAGGTTGAGGATGTCGGCGCCCAGGAGCACGCCGAGGCTGCCGCCGACATAGGCCAGCGGCGCAATCTCCTCCCACGAGACGATGGCCGCGACCAGCGCGGCGGCGATGGGTGGCACGAAGATCGGCAGGGCGATGCCGACGCCGCGCACCGGCTCCGCCAGCATGTGGCAGATCACGGTGATAATGGCCGTCGCGATCAGCGCGCGTCCAAAAAATTTGCGCTGGACGATCAGATAGAGCGAGAGAAGCGTGGGGATCAGCCCGCCCCCGACATTGATGGCCAAAATCATCCCCGGTTCGTTCACCACTTCGGGCACGATGTAGCGCATGCCGAAATAGGTGATCTCTCCGGGCTGGACGATCTCGCCGCCGCCCAGTTCCGCAATGGGGATGTTGATGTAGGAGCCGAGCAGCGAGGCCGCGAGCAGAAGCAAGGCCCAGCCGGAGGAGACGCCAAGCCGCATGTAGGCGAAGCGAAGAATTTTGACTTGAACGAAAATCAGCAGCAGCGCCAGCGCGAGCGCCAGAAGCGCGAACAACGGCCACGCCAGGGGGAGATAGTACTGCGCGTGGCCCCAATGGGCGTCCACGAGGCCTCCTCAGGTCAGGACGACGCCTTTTCGCTCGCCGCCGGCTCGAAGGCCTCGGCGGGCGCCCCCCATACAAATAATTCGGGACCGAATTGCACGTCAAGCCTTTGCGCGCCGGCGCCGCGCAACAGCCGGTAGCGGCAAAGCACGGCCCCCTCGGCGCCATTGGGAAGATTGAGGCGTCTTGCGAAGGGCGAGGCGGTTTTCAGGCGGACTTTTTCACCGGTGATCATGACGGCCGCTCTAAAACACGTTGCACTGGGGCGCGACGTTACGCCGCATATGTCATGATATTGCCGCAATGCAGCATGTCCAGCCCAAAGATGGAGCAAATTGGAGATTAAATCAGCTTTCCAACGGCTTTTCGTAGCGGAAACAGGATGTCCGCCTCAAACCAGCTGTTGCGCCGCAGCCATCCGGTGTTGCGCCAAGAGGGATGGGGCAGGGCGATCAGCCTCGGTTCCTGTTGCGGCGCCGCAAACAGACGCACCCATTCCTCCAGCGGCGCCTTGCGGTCGCAGGCGTAGCCCAGACGCTCCGCGTGGTAGGCGATCGCGGCGCGCCCCACCGCCACGACAAGCTCCACCTGCGCCATCCGGGCGAACAATTGGTCGTGCCAGAGGGCGCGGCATTCGCGACGTGGCGGCAGATCGGCTCCGCGCGCGTCATAGCCGGGAAAGCAAAACCCCATGGCGGCGACGGCGACGCGGGACGCATCGTAGAACTTTTCGCGGTCGAGCCCCAGCCAGAGGCGCAGGCGGTCGCCGGAGGCGTCGTCGAAGGGCAGGCCGCTGGCGTGAACCCGCGCGCCCGGCGCCTGCCCGGCGATCAGCAGCCGCGCCGTGGCGGACACGCGCACCACCGGACGGGGCGCATGCGGCAAGGGCGCGCCGATCGGGTTTTCCACGCAGACGCGGCAGGCGTCGATCCGCGCGACCAGCGCAGCCAGATCGTCCATGGCGCCTCAGGCCGCAGCGCTCGGCCGCGCCGATGCTTCGGCGCGCCAGCGCGCGAAATTCTTCAGATCGTCCGGGAAGGCGATGCGCGCCGATTTCGAAAAATCCGCCGCCACCAGCGCCGTGATGTCGGCGATGGTGAAATTTTCGCCGGCGATATAGGGCTGCTTCGCCAGTTCGTCATCGAGAAATCTCGCAAAACTGAGGGCGCGCGGCTTGTTCACCTCCGCCCATGCGGCGATCTGCGGTTTTTCCATTTCCGCCATATGGGGGTGGCTGTGGCGGAAGGCGTGGGTGATGGGCGCAAAAAACTCGAGCTCCACCCGTCGATTCCACATGTCCACCCGCGCCCGCTCCAGCGCATCGCGGCCGAACAGCGTCGGCTCCGGCCAAAGCTCTTCGATGTAGCGGCAGATGGCCACGGATTCCGTCAGAATTTCCCCGGAGTCGAGCTCCAGCGCCGGCGTGCGCTGCAACGGATTCACTGCGGAAAATTCGGCGCTCCTGTGCTCCAGTCTGCCGAGGTCAATGCTGACCTTGGGAATGGAAAGACCCTTTTCGGCGAGGAAGATGCGGACGCGCCGAGGATTGGGCGCAAAGGGGGAATCGAAGAGTTTCACAGGCGTCTCCGAGATATCGCGGCAAAGGCGCGAATGATTTTAAAGAAAACGTCAGCCGATCCTTAAGCATTTTCCGCCAGGATCGGCGATCACTTTTGTTCGTCCGGTTTGCGTCAGCATGGAGCATGTCACCGCCGAAATGATAGCGCGCGGCCGGTCCGACGGCCGTTCGACGGAGCGTCGGCGCATGGCCAATCGCCTGCGCGAGGCCCGCGAGCGGCTGAGTTCGGCCGGCGCCGGAAACGTCAATTTCGACATCGAGCTGCTGCGCCTCTACGCCGAGGGCCGTCTCGCCGCCATCGTGCCGCAGATCATGCTCTGCCAGGCCATCGGGGCGATGACCACCCTGTGGGTCCCGACGCTGGTCGTGCTCGTCTGGCTCTGCTTCACCCTCAGCGCCCTGGCGCTCGCCTGCCTGCTCGCCCGGCGCTTTCTCAAACTCGACCGGAGCGAGCGCGACGCCCGCGCCTGGTACGCGCGCTTCACCTTCGCAGAAGCGGTCAACGGCGTGGCCTGGGCCAGCCTCGCCCTGGTCATGACCGGCGTCAACGATCATTGGGCGACCACCTATGTGATGGTGGTGTTCATGCTGGCGGCTGGCATCCACACGGTGGTCGCGGCCTTCGTGCCCGCCGCCGTCTTCGCGGTGCTCACCCCGCTCGCCGCAGGCGTGGTGTTCTACATGGCGCCGACCACGCTGCAGGGGCCGGTTGCGCCGCTGACCTTGCTCGCCTGCTCGACGCTGCTCTATTTCGCCATCCTCGCTCGGCGTATTTACGCCAGCCATGTCGACTCCCTTGCGTTGCAGGCGGAGAAGGACATGCTGATCGCCGAACTGGAGCAGGCCAAGGCGATTTCCGACGAGGCGCGCCGCCGCGCCGAGGAGGCCAGTCTGGCGAAATCCCGCTTCCTCGCCACCATGTCGCATGAATTGCGCACGCCGCTGAACGCCATTCTCGGCTTTTCCGAGGTGATGAAGAACGAGCTGTTCGGCGCCCATGCCGTGGCGGCCTACCGCGACTACAGCAACGACATCCATTCGAGCGGCGCGCATCTGCTGACCCTCATCAACGAAATCCTCGACCTGTCGCGGGTCGAGGCGGGGCGCTATGAGCTGCAGGAGGAATCCGTCTCTCTGCCGGGCGTGATCGAGGACTGCATGCGCCTGCTCACTCTGCGCGCCCGCAAGCGCGAGGTGACCATGACCGATGTGGTCGAGCCCAACATGCCGCGCATCTGGGCGGACGAGCGGGCGCTGCGCCAGATCGCGCTCAACCTGCTCACCAATGCGATCAAGTTCACGCCGCCCGGCGGTCAGGTCACCGTCAAGGTGGGCTGGACCAGGGTCGGCGGCCAGTATTTTTCCGTCAAGGACACAGGCCCCGGCATTCCCCAGGAGGAAATCCCGATCATCATGTCCTCGTTCGGACGCGGCTCTATGGCGCAGAAGAACGCCGACGAGGGGACAGGTCTGGGCCTGCCCATCGTCAAGGGTCTTGTGGAGCTGCATGGCGGAAAGTTCACGCTGCGCTCGAAGCTGCGCGAAGGCACGGAAGTTTTGGTGATCCTGCCGCCAGAGCGGGTGATGAACTCGTTGCCGCAGATGGAGCTCCCCCGGAGCGCGGAACGCAGGCAGGGCTTGCGCGGCGCGGCCTGAGGCCCGCGACGGCGTTCTGCTGGCCTCCAACTTCATTTTCAGAGGCCGCCCACTTGTGGAGCGGCTTCAAAGCCTTTAGACTAGAACTATAAATTGAATCCGGGCCCCTCTGGCGAGGACCCCGACGCAAGTCGGGCAACCTCGCGATGTCGGATCGCCGATCCCGCGCTTGTGCGCCGGAAGCGGTCGATGTCGTGGGCCTGCATGTTCTGCAAACTCCCGACCAGGCCAGTCAGCTTTCGCAACGCACACGGCGCCAGCATAAGGAACCGTGATGTCGAAGCATCGATCAAGGTGGCGGTCGCAGCAATGGCGCGCCGAACTCACCGCCGCATACCAGGAAAACCGCGAAGACGAACTGCTTGACCTCATCGTTGCGGCGGCGGCGCTGACGGCGCGCGCCGATGGACGGGTGGAGGAGGTCGAGCGCGCCCAGTTGCTCGATTTTCTCGATCGGCGCGACCTGCTCTGGATGCGCGACAGCGAGGAAATTCTCGCCCAGTTCGAGCGCTGCGCCAGCGCGCCGGACGAACACCTCTCAACCCTTTCGCGCCTGCGCCGCTACCGGGACAGCCGGGCGGCGGAGCTCATCCTCGGGGTCTGCGACGAAGTCGCGGCCGCCGATTGCCGCCTCGATCCGCGCGAGGATCGGGTTCTGCGTTTGGTCCGGGCCAGTCTCGACGGCGGCGCGGTGGCGGCGCCGGCGACAGCGCGCCGGCTCGCGCCGCAAATCCATTGAAACAACACAGGAGGTTCTCATGAATAAATCGCTCAGCGACCGCGCCAAGGGGCAAGAGGCCGCGTTCATGCACAAGGAGGAAATGGCGTTTCGGGTCACCGCGCGCCGCAACCGGCTGTTCGGGCTGTGGGCGGCGGGCAAGCTCGGGCTGTCAGGCGAAGCGGCGGAAGCCTACGCCCTCGTCGTCATCGCCTCGGATTTCCAGGCGCCCGGCGACGAGGACGTCATTGGCAAGGTTTTGGGCGACCTCGCCGGAAAAGCTTCCGAAGCCGAGGTGCGGGCGGAATTCGAGCGCGCCGCCGTCGAAGCGGGCCGGCAGCTTTCCGCCTGAGGCGGGTCTTTGGCCGAGGTGGGCGGTAACGCCCGCCTCGGCGAAGCCTTTCCCACGAGGGGCAACATGGATAAAAGATCGCTGCGCGTGTGGTTCGAAAAATTGCGTCATCCCGAGCGGCGCTGGCTGCGTGTGCCGATCGGGATTGCGCTGATTCTCGGAGGAACCGTCGGCTTCCTGCCGGTCGTCGGGTTCTGGATGATCCCTCTTGGGTTGTCCCTGCTCGCGCTCGATTTCCCGGCGGCGGCGAAAGCCAATCGCTGGATCGAACGGAAAGTCCGCGCCGGCCTCGTCTGGGCCAGACGACGCGGGCTGCTGCGGCGGCGCAACTCAGACTGACGGCGCCGCTGCGGGGCGCAGAATTGATGGAAACGCAATGGACTATTTCAGCGCCGCTTTCTCTATTCCGCTGCTGGAAATCATCTGGATCGACATTCTGCTCTCCGGCGACAATGCCGTCGTCATCGCGATGGCCTGTCGATCCTTGCCGGCGCATCGCCAGAAACTCGGGATCGGGCTCGGCGCCGCCACCGCCGTCATCCTCCGCATCATCTTCGCGACCATCATCACCCAGTTGCTCGCCGTTCCCTATCTGCGCATTGCGGGCGGAGCGCTGCTGCTCTGGATCGCCATCAAGCTGGTCAAGGCCGAGGAGGAGGATGAGAACCATGTCGCGGCCCATGAAACCCTGTTCGGCGCCGTGCGCACCATCGCCCTCGCCGATCTCGTCATGAGCCTGGACAATGTGGTCGCCGTCGCCGCCGCGTCCAAGGGACACATCCAGCTGTTTGTGATCGGTCTCCTGATCTCCATTCCCTTCGTCGTGGGCGGGGCGTCGCTGATTTCGGGGCTGATCCAGAGGTTTCCCGCGCTCATCTGGTTTGGCGGCGCGCTGCTTGGCTGGATTTCCGGCGAGATGATCGCCAGCGATCCCTTGGTTATCGGGCTCACGCAGGGCGGCAGCGCCGCGCACGGCTCTTACGAAGCCTACATCGCGCCCGTTCTCGGCGCCGCGATTGTCGTCGCCGTCGGCCAATTCCTCTCCAGAAGGAAAACGCGCGACAGGAACGCGCGGGAGTGTGCGACAGGTTCAGAATGAACAGGGAGCGGCCTCCGACGCTCGCCAGGTCGGCGAACGAGCGTGTCGCGCTCGCTCAGGCCGACCTGCCGGTCGATACGATCGCCCTTGCCACTTATCTCCTTGGGAAGATCGTGGCGCGCGCTCTGCCTGAAGGTCTGGTCAGCGGCCGCATCGTCGAGACCGAGGCCTATGTCGTCGGCGACGCCGCAAGCCACGCCTTTCGCGGCATGACCGCCCGGAATCGCGCGATGTTTCTGGAGCGCGGGCGCGCCTATGTCTATCTCGCCTATGGCAGCTCATACATGCTGAACGTGTCGAGCGAGACGCCCGGCGTCGGCGCCGCCGTTCTGATCAGGGCGATCGAGCCGCTCGCAGGCATTTCGATCATGACGCAAAATCGCGGCGATGCGCCCTTGCGCGATCTGGCGCGCGGACCGGGGCGGCTTGCCGCCGCCTTGCGGATCGATCGTGGGCTCGACGGGATCGATCTTTGCCAGCAAGGCCCTTTGTGGCTGGGATGCGACGATTTTCAGCCTAACGAAATCGGGCGGAGCGCGCGGATCGGAATCACGCGGGACGCGGATCGCCTCCTGCGCTTCTATCTCCGGGGCAGTCCGTTCGTCAGCGGTCCGCGATCGCTGAATATCGCATGACCCATGCATGGCCGCGCAAATCCCTTTCGGCAAAAGCGTGCGTTGTGCGCGGGCGCGGCGGGAGAAGCGGCAGCCTTATTTTTCATCTGACGTTTCGCTCTGGCGCGAAATGGCAATGCGGCGGCCCGGCTTATGCGCTAGCCTAGCCAGACTCATCAATTGAGGAACTGACAAAATCAATCGAGGAGCTGACACGCGCTGAAGTCCCGGGTCACGGCGCGTCCGTGCGCCGCTCAGTCATACGATTTCCGAAGGATCAATTCGGAAATCGTATTCCGCTCGCGCGGAAATCCGCCCTTCGCCTGAAGGATTTCCGCGCGATTTCGTTTTCGCGGATCGCGAAGCGATCTTGCGGAAACCGTATCATAGGCGCGCAGGCTTCAAGACACGGGTGCAACATGTCCGAACAACACAAAGCCGTCCGGATCGATCGCCGGGCCATTTTGAAGGGCGGAACCGCCGTCGCCGCCGTTGGCGCGCTCTCCGGCTGGTTCGGCGCGTCTTGTTCCGCGCGCGCGGAAACGCCGTCGCGTCCGAACATCGTCTATATCGTCTCGGACGACCAGGGCTGGCGCGACGCCGGCTTTAACGGATCCCCTGATATCCGCACCCCCCATCTCGACAAGCTCGCCCGCGGCGGCGCGGTGTTCGACCAGTTTTATGCCCTGCCCATGTGCACGCCGAGCCGCGCCACGCTGATGACCGGCCGCTATCCGTTCCGCTATGGCCTGCAGACCGGCGTCATTCCGTCGGGCGGCGCCTATGGGCTGGCCCTCGACGAATATCTGTTGCCCCAGGCGCTCAACGACGCCGGCTATCGTACGGCCATGGTCGGCAAGTGGCACCTCGGCCATGCCCGACGGGAGTTCTGGCCGAAGCAGCGAGGCTTCGACAGTTTTTACGGCCCGCTGGTGGGTGAGATCGATCACTTCCGCCACACTTCCCATGACGTGGTCGACTGGTACCGCGACAACACGCTGCTGCAGGAGGAAGGCTACGACACCGACCTGTTCGGCGCCGAAGCGGTCAAGATTATTCGAAATCACGACAAGACGACGCCGCTGTTCCTCTATCTGGCGTTCACCGCGCCGCACACGCCCTATCAGGCGCCCAAGGCCTGGCTCGACACATATGCGGATATCGCGGACGATCTGAGACGCGCCTATGCCGCCCAGATCTCGGCCATGGACGACGCCATCGGCAAGGTGGTGACCGCGCTCGACGAGAGCAGGCTGCGACAGAACACGCTGATCGTCTTCCATTCCGACAATGGCGGCACGCGGTCGGCGATGTTCGCCGGCGAATCCGCGGTCAAGGGCGACCTGCCGCCCAACAACGGCGTCTATCGCGACGGAAAGGGCACGCTCTACGAGGGCGGAACCCGCGTCGCCGGTTTTGCCAACTGGCCGGGCGCCATCCAGGCCGGCCACGTCAAGGGGCCGGTCCACATCGCTGATATGTATCCGACGCTTGCGGCGCTCGCCGGGGCGAAGACGGACAAGGCCAAGCCGATGGACGGCATCAACGTCTGGAGCGCCGTCGCCAAGGGCGAGGCCTCGCCGCGCACCGAAGTGGTCTACAATATCGAGCCCTACCGGGTCGGCGTCCGTCAGGGCGACCTCAAACTGATCTGGGCGCCGATCCTGCCCGGAAAACTTGAGCTCTACGATCTCGCGGACGACCCGTCGGAAACGAAAAACCTCGCCGCCGCCAACCCGCAGCAGGTGGAAAAGCTCCAGCGCCGCGCCGAGCAACTCGCCAAAGAGGCCATGCCGCCGCTGCTGTTCGGACAGATGGTCAAGACCACTTTTTCCGCGCCGCCTTCGACGCCGCAGGGGGATCAGCCAGCTTCGCCCTTACCCAAAGCCGCCAGCAAGGGATTTCTGTCCGATCTTGAGCGCGCCGACGACTAGAGCATTTTCAAGCGAAGTGGATGCCGGTTCGCGTGAATAAAATGCGTCAAAACAATAATCTAGAGCTTTTTCATGTTTCCATGAAACGTGAAAAAGCTCTAGAAGCCGCGCGCGTAGGACGACGGGGTTCGCCCCGTCCACCGTCTGAAGGCGCGCACGAAATGCGACGAGTCCGAGTAGCCGAGCGCCATGGCGATCGTGGTCAGATTCGACTGACCCGCGCGCACCATGGCTTGCGCGCGCGTGCGGCGATGCCGGTCGAGCACGCCCTCGAAGGTCGCGCCCTGCGCCTTCAGCCGGCGCTGAAGGGAGCGGCCCGGCATGCCCAAAATTTTCGCCACCTCGGGCAAGCCGATGCCGCCGTGCCCGAGATGGCTTTCCACCATGGTCTCGACCGCCGCGAGCACGCCGGCGTCGGACGGGCGCGCCTCGGGGAGGCCGCCCTCGTCGAAGTCGAGAAGGCTCGCGCCGGAGGAAACCGTGCGCGCCAGCGCCTCGGCATCGAAGCGGATTTCCGCGCGCTGACCCGAACCGAACACCACCGGCGCTCCGAAAAACTCCTCGTAAACCGACGCACGACCGTAACAGGGATGAGGAAAACTCAGACGCAGCGGCCGCCAGCCGTCGCCGATCAGCGTGCGTATGGTGCGGCACATGAAGGCCGCCGCGCCTTCATAGAGCAGATAGACGCCCTCTCCCCACGGAGGTTTCATGGCGTGGGTCCAGACGGCGACGCCATCGACAATCGCCAGGGACAGTTCGGAATCGCCCTCGAGCCGGGGAATGAGCCGGGCGTGTTCGCGCAGACAGTCCAGCAGGGTGCGCCCGGCGACCAGCGCCCATCCGGGAGAGCCGAGCTTGGTCGGGTCGGCCCTGTCGCCGAGATGCAAGCCGAGCTGCGGCAGCCCGACGGACCGCGACGAGGCGTGAAGGGCGGCAAACACCTGGCTTCGCGAAACCACGGCGCCTTCGGCCACATCGCTCAAGCTGCCGACGCCAACGCTCTTGAAAATGGTTTCGGGGGAAACGCCGTGACCTGCCAGAAACTCTGGAAGCATGTGCAGCAAGTTCAGGCGAGCAGGAGCGTAATGGACGATCGAACCCTCTCCATCTCAGAATATGTTCGAGCGAGCATAGCACGACGCCGAACGGAAAAGACAAGTCACGTGTTGTTGAGGCCATCCCGTTGATCTGTCGGTCGCAGCCGTGATCGAGGAAGGTTCTTAGATGTCAAAGAGAAAAGCACGGCGGCCGTTCCACCTCATGGCAAAGCCTACGGGCTTCCGTTGCAACATCGCTTGCGACTACTGCTTCTATCTTGAGAAAGAGGCGGGCGCGCTAAAACCGCAGAGCCCGCAACTTCATATGGATGATGCGACGCTCGACGCCTATGTGCGTAGCACCATCGAAGCCAATCCCGTCAATGAGGTGGAGTTCGCCTGGCAGGGCGGCGAGCCCACGCTGGCGGGCCTGGATTTTTTCGAAAAGGCGCTGGCGAGCCAGGCCCGCCACGCCCATGGAAAATTGGTGCGAAATTCGATGCAGACCAACGGGCTGCTGATCGACGAGCGCTGGGCGCGTTTCCTCGCCAGCAACAATTTTGTGGTCGGCATCTCCGTGGACGGGCCACCGGCGATCCATGACCTTTATCGCCGGGCGCGCAATGGCAGGGGCGTCTACGACGAGGTCGCGCGCGCGATCACGCTGTTCAAAAAACACGGCGTCGAGCACAATATTCTGGCCGTCGTCAACGCCGCGACCGCCGAGCACCCGGTTGAGGTCTATCGGCACCTGACCCGGGAGCTTGGCGCGCAGCACCTCCAATTCATTCCGGCGGTCGAGCGCCGGCCGGCCGGTCTGGAAGCCGGCGAGCTTCTTCATCCCCAGGTCGAAGCAGCGGACGCCGCGCTGACGGACTGGTCGGTGTCGGGCGAGGCCTATGGCCGCTTCACCATTGCCGTGTTCGACGAATGGGTTCAGCGCGATGTCGGGCGCGTCTTCGTGCAGCTGTTCGAGAACACGCTCGCCGCCTTCGCCGGCGAGACGCCCAGTCTCTGCGTGATGCGCCCGACCTGCGGCCAGTCGCTGGTCATCGAGATGAACGGCGATGTTTATTCCTGCGATCACTATGTCTATCCGCAGCATCGTCTGGGCAACATCCGCAGGGACGATCTGGCGACCATGGTCTCGGGCGCGAAACAGCGCGACTTCGGACTGGCCAAGGCGGATCTTTCCGCCAAATGCATGAAATGCGAATGGCGCTTCGTCTGCCGCGGCGGCTGTCCCAAACATCGCATCCACCGCGCCGGGACACATTGGCACAACCATCTGTGCGCCGGCTACGAGGCGATGTTTGCGCACATGGCGCCCTACATGCGCTTCATGGCCGAGCAGTTAAGCCGGCGGCAGTCGCCGGCCGCCGTGATGGGCGCGGTCTCGGCGATTCGCGGTTCGGCGCGCGCCGGCGTATGATGGCGCCAGAGGCTCGGTGCGGAGCAAGGTTCGCGATGAGCAACACGTCACCCGTGCGCCCGATGGAAAGCCTGGACGACTGGCTCATCCGCCAGTACGAACGCTGCGCCGAATTTTTACCGCGCGCCATTTCGGCGACCCATCTGACGCGACATCGGCGCAATTACGGCCAGACCATCAGGGCGGCGAAGGGGGCGGTGCTCGCCTCCACCGATCCCGCGGAAAACCCGGATTATTTCTTTCACTGGCTGCGCGATTCCGCCATCGTCATCGACGGGCTGCGCATTCTGATCGAAGACGGGCGCGACGATCTCCTAAAACTGTTCGGCGAATTCGTGGACTTCAGCCTCGGCCTGACCCGGCTCGACGGGCGGGCCAATCCGCATGACGCGGAAGAGCGCGCCGGCGTCTTGCCGGATTTCGTTCAATATGTGCGCACCCCTGAAGAAATGGCTTTTGTTCGTGGAGAAGCCGTGCTCGGCGAGGCCCGCCTGTCCGCCGACGGCCGGCTGGACATCCTGCAATGGTCGCGTCCCCAGAACGACGGCCCGGCGCTGCGGGCGCTCGCGCTGATGCGCTACTGGCGCAACGAAAACCTCCATGATCGCCTGCCGCTCGCCGCCATGCGCCTGCTGATCGAAGGCGATCTCGACTATACCCTAAAACACTGGCGCGAGCCCTGCTACGACATCTGGGAAGAACATTTTCGTCGCCATTATCACACGCAAGTCGCGCAATACGCCGCCCTCAGCGACGGCGCGGACTGGGCGCGCGCCCTCGGCGACGAAAAACGCGCCGAGGATTACGCCCGCGCCGCAGCAGAGGCGGCCAAGACGCTCGACGGCTATTTTTATGACGGAGCCTATCGGACGCCGCTGCCCGATCCCGCGCTGAAACCGACGCCGACCCTACGGCTCGACTTCGCCGTCATTTTGGGCGTGGTTCAGGCGGCCCGGCGCAATGGGCCGCACAGCCCCGCCGATCCCCGCGCCTTCGCCACTCTCGCCAAGCTCGAAGACCTGTTCGATCGCGCCTATCTCATCAACCGCAACCGGCCCGCGGACTGCGGGACCGCGCACGGGCGCTATGACGGCGACGTCTATTTCACCGGCGGCGCGTTCTATTTTTCCACCCTCGGCGCGGCGGAATTTTATTATCGTTCCGCGACCGCCGCCGCCTCCGGCGAGCCCTTGGCCGTTTCGCTCGCGAACCGCACCCTGCTCGCGCGTCTGCTGAATGCGGAGGATCGGACGTTGGGCGTGCAGACGCTGCGACCGGAGTTCCGGGCGCCGCTGGCCCGCGCGCTGATCCGGCGTGGCGATGCAGTGATGGCCACGGTGCGCCGGTTTGCGCCCGAATCCGGCGTGTTGGCGGAACAATTTTCCCATATCGACGGCGCGCCGACGTCGGCGCTCGACCTGACCTGGAGCTACGCCTCGTTCATCATCGCATTGGCTTGTCGAAAGGAGGCGCTGCGCGCCGTGGGGGGCTAACGGCCAAGTTTGGCGCCCGTCGAGCGCGGCTGCAACGCAACCAGATGAAGGACGCGGCGAAAGAAGGGGTCCGCTCCCTGAGGCCCTGAAATATTGATCAGGGTCGAGGCTGACAGCTCCCTGCCGAACATTTCGAACAAGGTTTTGCGCGCCGCGGCGGGCAGCGAGTCCATGGCGCTGTCGACAATGACCCAGAGCGGCTTGTGCAGCAGCAACCGAGCGAAAGCGAGGCTCTGCTGCTCCGCTTCGGTGAGCTCCCGGTCCCAGCGCTCGCGTTCGTCGAGACGGCGGACCAGATGATCGAGCCCCATCCGCGCCAGCGCCTCCTCGAAATGCGTGGACGCGAACTGGTCTGCCTGCGCCGGATAGGCCAGGTTCTCCCGCAGCGAGCCATCGGTCATGTAAGCGCGTTTGGGCATGAACATGATGCGGTCGTCGCTCGGCAGCTGGATGCCGCCCGCGCCCCAGGACCAAAGGCCGGCCAGAGCCCGAAAAAGTGTCGTCTTTCCCGATCCCGGCGCGCCGACGATCAGCGTGTGCTCTCCCGGCGCGATTTCGACTTGGGCCGCGTCGATCCCGATCCGGGCCGAGGGCGAGATGACCACGAGGTCGTCGAAGCGCAGCGTGTTGTCTGGCGAAACCGCCAGCCTTATGCGCGACACGCCGTCGACGCGGTCCTGCGCCTCCAAAGCGCGGCGAAAGCCCGCGACGCGCAGCAAGGTGGCGCGCCAATCGGCGATCGCGCCGGCATTGTCCACAAACCAGCGCAGCGACAGGTTCACCTGCTCGAAAGCCCCCACCGCCATCAGCAGCCCGCCGAAGGTGAGGCTGCCGGAGAAATAGGCGGGCGAGACGACGATGATCGGCGCGACCAGCGTGATCCAGCCATAGCCGGCGGTCACCCAGGTCAGGAGCGTGGTGACGCCGACATGCGCGCGCAGCACGTCGAGCAATCGGTCGAACTTTTCGTTCAGCCGCAGTTTTTCGTCCGCCTCGCCGCGATGGACGGCGATGCCCTCGCCGTGCTCGCTGGCGTGCACGAGGGCGAACCGGAGATTGGATTCGCGCGCGTAGCGCTCGGCGTTGATAGGCACGAGCCGCCGCGCGGCGCGCCAGGACAGCAGCGAAGCCGCGCCTGCGTAGATCAGCGCCGCCCAGACCATGTAGCCGGGAATGCTGAAGGGGCGGCCTCCCAGCGAAAGGAGCACGCCTTCCGACAGGCTCCAGAGCACGCCAATAAAACTCAGGAGCAGCAAGGCCGACTGCAGAAGGCCGACGCCGAGATCGGTCGAGAGTTCCGCGAGATGGTTGACGTCCTCGTGGACGCGCTGGTCCGGATTGACGCCGATCAGGCCGGCGCCGGCGATGAGGAAGACGCGGCCGGGCGCCAACCATTGCGCGATCAGGTCTCGGGTCAGCCCCTCGCGCAGCTTCATCTTCATCGTGAGGTTCAGCCGCTTCTGCGCGACATTGAGGGCAAGCAGCGTCCCCGCGATGAACAGGTAGAGGACAAGCTGGCGGCCAAAGCCGGAAATATCCTTGTCGGCGAGCGTATCGTAAAACGCCTTGGTCCAGGCGTTTAAGCGCAGCTGCATGAAGGTGGTGGCGGCGACGACGGCGCAGAGCCCTGCGGCCAGGGCGAGCAGCGCCATGGCCTGCGGCGAGGCGCAAAGCGCCCGCAACAGGCTCCTCGCCAGCGCGACGAAGTCGTCGATACCGGACCCGCCGTCGGCGGTCCCGGAAGCGGCGCCTGCCCCTTCCGCCATTGTCACCCTCGTGCGACCGGCCTTCGCAAAGCCCGGTCAAGCTCATAACATGACTCGAGTCGGCATGAGCGGGAAGAGGCGAATGAACCGGGACGCGATCGAAGACCTCCTCGCCCGCATGACGCTCGCCGAGAAGCTCGGACAGATGACCATGTCGCCGGCGGGCGGAGCGAAGACGGGCCCGGTTCGCGGCGAGGCGACAACCGAAGCCATTCGCGCCGGCGAAGTCGGCTCGCTGCTGAACATCTGGGGCAAGGCGGCGACCGAAGGTTTTCAGAAACTCGCGGTGGAGGAGACGCGGCTCGGCTTACCCTTGTTTTTCGGAGTCGACGTCCTGCACGGCCACGACACCGTCTTCCCGATCCCCATCGCCGAAGCCTCCGCCTTCGATCCCGACCTCTGGGAGAAAACGGCGCGGGCTGCGGCGGCCGAGGCCGCGGCCGACGGCGCGGACCTGACCTTCGCGCCCATGCTCGACACCGCCAGGGACCCGCGCTGGGGCCGCATGGCCGAGGGATTTGGCGAGGATCCCCTGGTCGGCATGCGCTTCGCCGCCGCCAAGGTGAGAGGATTTCAGGGGGGCGACCTGTCCTCGCCGGCCGCCATCGCCGCCACGGCCAAACATTTTGTTGGCGGCGGCGCGGCTCTGGCGGGTCGCGAATATGCCGCAGCCGACATGTCGGACCGCACGCTGCATGAAACCTACCTGCCGCCGTTTCGGGTCGCGATCGAAAGCGGCTGCGCCGCTGTCATGGCGGCCTTCAATTCGGTGGCGGGCGTCCCGATGACCGCCAACGTCCCGCTTCTGCGCGGCTATTTGCGAGAAAAGCTGGGTTTCGATGGCGTGATCATGAGCGACTACGCGGCGATAGAGGAACTGATCGACCACGGCGTCGCCGCCGACCGGGTGGAGGCGGCCGCTTTGGCGCTGAAGGCGGGGGTGGACATCGACATGGTCAGCGGCGTCTATCTTTCGGCGCTGCCCGAAGCCATTTCGCGCGGGATTGCCGACATGCGGGACATCGACGCGGCCGTGCGGCGAATCCTCGCTTTGAAGATGAAGCTCGGCCTGTTCGACGACCCTTTTCGCAGAATCAGGGCGACGAAACCATTGCCGGCGATTGATTTAGCCTTGGAGGCGGCGCGCGGCGCCGTCACGCTGCTGACGAATGACGGCATCCTGCCGTTCGCTGACACTGTGCGACGCATCGCCGTGGTCGGTCCCCTGGCCGATGCGAAGGCGGAAATGGTCGGCCCCTGGACGCTCGCCGCCGATCCACAGCAATGTGCCAGCATTCTCGAGGGTTTGCGCGCCGCGCTGCCCGATTGCGACATCGGCTTTGCGCCGGGCGTATTCATAGACGGACAAGACGTGGGCGGGATCATCGAGGCGCAAGCTTTGTGCGAGGCCGCCGACCTCGTCATTCTCTGCGTCGGCGAGGCCGCCAACATGAGCGGCGAAGCCGCCAGCCGGGCCAACCCCGGTCTGCCCGGCCGCCAGCAGCAACTCGCTGAGGCCGTGCTCGCCAGCGGACGGCCCGTCGTCGCGGTCCTGTTCTCGGGGCGTCCGCTGATGGTCCCTTTCCTCGCCGAGAAGGCGCGGGCGCTTGTCGCCGCCTGGTTCCTCGGCGCGGGCGCCGGCCGGGCGGTCGCCGAAGTTTTGGCCGGGCGCGTCGATCCCGCCGGGCGACTTCCCGTGACCTGGCCTCGCGCGGTCGGGCAAATCCCCATCCATTTCTCGGAACGGCCGGCCTCGCGGCCGCTGGAATCGGACGATCCCTTCACCAGCAAATATATCGACACGTCCAACGACCCGCTGTTTCCCTTCGGCCACGGCCTTTCCTACGCCAAGGTCCGGCTGGACGGGCTCCAGCTCGACCGAAACGAATTCAAGTCGGGGGAAAGGATTCGCGTCACGGTCCGTGCGGAAAACCTCTCCAGCCGTCCGGCGGTTGAAACCGTTTTTCTGTTTTCACGCGACCGCGTTGCGTCTTTCGCGCCCCAAGTGCTGGAGCTGAAGGATTGGGCCAAGGTGGAACTGGCTCCGGGCGAAACCGCGACGGTCGCCTTCACCCTCGACGCCGAAGATTTGGCCTGTCTCGACGCAGCCTTGACGCCGAGGCTTGAGCCCGGCGATTTCGACATTCTCGTCGGCCTCAGCGCCGACCGCCGGTCTCTTCTTTCGGCGCGCCTGCGCTGTCGAGCCTGAAAGACTTTCTGACGCGGATCATGGCGGATCGCACCGGGAAGACCTATCTCTTTGTGAGGAGGGGTCCATGACCGGCTCGCCTTCTTATATCCGCTGGTTTGGCGCGCTCCGCATCGAGGACGTGCCGCTGGTGGGCGGCAAGAACGCCTCGCTCGGCGAACTCTATGCGACGCTGACCGCAGCCGGAGTGCGGGTTCCCAACGGCTTCGCGCTGACCGCCGAAGCTTTTCGCGTGGCGCTCACCGAAGCGGACGCCTGGACCGAACTCCACAAGCTTCTGGACGGTCTCGACCATCACAATCTCGCCGCGCTCGCGGATCGCGCCGCGAAGGCGCGCGACATCGTCTATCGCGCGACCGGCGGCCCAGGACTGCGCGAAGCCATTGCGGAGGCCTACGGCGCGCTCGAACGCGAGAGCGGCAAAAACCTCGCCGTCGCGGTGCGCAGTTCGGCGACCGCCGAGGATTTGCCGACGGCCAGTTTCGCCGGCCAGCACGAAAGCTATTTGAACGTTCATGGCGAAGAAGCGGTTTTCGAGGCCTGTCGCAAATGCTTCGCGTCGATCTTCACCGACCGGGCCATCGTCTATCGGATCGACAACGGTTTTGATCACTTCATGGTCGCGCTTTCGGTCGGCGTCATGAAAATGGTCCGCTCCGATCGCGCGTCGAGCGGCGTGATCTTCACGCTCGACACGGAATCCGGCTTTCGCGACGTGGTCTTCATCACGGGGGCTTATGGGCTTGGCGAAAATATCGTGCAGGGCAAGGTCGATCCCGACGAATTCTATGTGCATAAGCCGACGTTCCGACAGGGGCGCCGGGCGGTCCTGAGCAGGACTGTCGGCGGGAAGGAGATGCGCCTCGTCTTCGCCCGCGGCGCCGGCGAGGCGAGCACGCGCAACGAGCCGACGCCCTCGGTCTTGCGCCAAAAATTCTGCCTGACCAACGCGGAAGTCCTGGAACTCGCCGGTTACGCGCTGAGCATCGAAGACCATTATTCCGCGCGCGTCGGCCATCCGATGCCGATGGACATCGAATGGGCCAAGGACGGCGGCGACGGCAAGCTCTACATCGTGCAGGCGCGTCCCGAAACCGTCGCCTCGCAGCGCCAGCCCGACAGTTTCGAGACTTTTGCGCTCAAAGGCGACGGACGGGTTTTGGTGAGCGGGCGGGCGGTCGGGGAAAAAATCGCTGCGGGAACGGTCCGGGTCGTCGGCGACAAGGCGGATCTCGCGGAATTTCGACCCGGCGAGGTTCTGGTCGCGGAATCGACGAGCCCCGACTGGGAGCCGGTGATGAAAACCGCCGGGGGCATCGTCACCGCGCGCGGCGGGCGCACCTGCCATGCCGCGATTGTCGCGCGCGAACTCGGCGTGCCCGCGGTGGTCGGCGCCGCGGGCGCCACGACAAAACTGGTCACCGGCGCGGCGGTGACGGTCAGTTGCGCCGAGGGCGAGACAGGAAAGGTTTTTGAGGGGAAACTGCCGTTCGAGGCGACGCGCGTTCCGCTCACGGGATTGCCGCGCACGCGCACAAAAATCATGGTCAATCTCGGCAATCCGGACCTCGCCTTTCACACCGCCATGCTGCCGAACGACGGCGTCGGGCTCGCCCGCATGGAGTTCATCGTCAGCGAGCACATCGGCGTCCACCCGATGGCCCTCGTCCATCCCGAGAAAGTGGCCTCAGCGAAGGCGCGGGCGCAGATCGGCCGCCTGACCCGCGGCTATGAGCGTCCCGTCGATTTTTTTGTCGAGCGCCTGTCGGAAGGCGTCGGCGTCATCGCCGCCGCCTTTTATCCAAAGCCGGTGATCCTGCGGCTTTCCGACTTCAAGACCAATGAATACGCGAGCCTGATCGGCGGCGCCGGATTCGAGCCGCACGAGGAAAATCCGATGCTGGGCTTCCGTGGCGCCTCACGCTACGCCCACCCCGCCTATGCCGAGGGCTTCGCGCTCGAATGCGCGGCGGTGAAACGCGTGCGCGCCGACATGGGGCTGACCAATCTGCGCATCATGGTCCCGTTCTGCCGTCGCGTCGTCGAGGCGGAAAGGGTGATCGCCGAGATGGCGCGCCATGGGCTCGCGCGCGGCGAGAACGGCCTCGAAATCTATGTCATGTGCGAAATCCCGAACAATGTGATCTCAATCGACGCATTTTCAAAATTGTTCGATGGATTTTCGATCGGCTCGAACGACTTGACGCAGTTGACGCTCGGGGTCGATCGCGACTCGGAGATTGTCGCCTTCGATTTCGACGAGCGCGACCCCGGCATGCTGGAAATGCTGCGTCTCGCCGTGACCGGCGCCAAGCGCAATCACCGCCATGTTGGCATTTGCGGCGAGGCGCCGGCCAATTATCCCGAGATCGCCCGTTTCCTTGTCGGCTTGGGAATCGATTCGATCAGCGTCAATCCGGCGAGCGTGCTGCGAACGATCCGTGTGGTCAGCGAGGCCGAGAACGCGCCCAACCTGTCCAAAACGTAAGCTTGACCAACCGAAATCGTCTCGCAATGATTTGATGCGGCTCGCGGTCGCTCGAAAGGGCGAGAGGCGGGACGTTGTCTTTCAAAATCTGGATCGATGAAATGTATTGGGGATTGAAAGACACGGCTCTGGGCTTGCTGCTCATTGTGTTGACCACGGCGGTCCACACGATGGGCGTCGTCATGATCGCCTTTGCGGGATCGGGGCTCAAAGACAGAGTGTCGACCTGGAAGCTCGGTTTGCACAAGGGCGTCCTGTTCGTCATGGTGGCGATCGGATCGTGCGGGCTCCTTTTGGCGCTTCTTCATGGAATCGAATATGCCATCTGGGCCGCAGCCTATTACTGGGTCGGCGCCCTGGATTCGCCCTCGAAGGCGATGCTCTATTCCATCGACGCCATGACGACGCGCGGCGCCTCGGGGCTTTTCCTGGAACACGACTGGCGGATGCTGGGCGCGCTGGAAGCCGCCGACGGCATGATCCTGTTTGGCATCAGCACCGCCTTCCTCTTCACGGTGATGCAGGTCTTGTGGCCGCTGTTGACGACATGGCGTCGCTAGAAGGTTGCCGTTGGGGCAGCAGAGGCGCCCATAACTACTGTGCCGGCGATTTGAATAGGCTGGTCGAGCACCCGTAAAACGCGGGCGCGATGCGTATCGCGTGGTTGTGATTTTCGTATGCGGCCAATTGCCGGCGTTGCCAAGTTGCAACAGGACTGGGAAAACGGCGCGCAATTCCAACCATTGCTTGATCGTCAGGCGGCCGGCGCCTAACCCTAAGCATATTATTCGATCAGATCAGAAACAGGTTAACCCATGGTTAATTTCGCTGGGCGGGATGTCCGATGAGTCGAGATCACGACATCTCCCGGCGCTTGCGCAGGGGCGCGTCCGTTCGGTGGGGGGCGCTGGCTCTGGTTGCGCCGCTCGCGGGCTGTGCCGTCGGGCCGAATTTCGTCACGCCGCCTGCGCCCGTGGCGGCGAGTTGGCGGGAGGCGCATGTTCCGTCGATCAAGACCAACCGGCAAAATTATCGCAATTGGTGGACCGTCTACCGCGATCCCACCCTCAACCGGCTGGTCGACCTCGCCTATGAGCAGAATCTCACCCTGATGGAGGCGGGCGCCCGGGTCATCAAGGCGCGGGCGAGCCTCGGCATCGCCATCGGCGAGTTCTTTCCGCAGACGCAGCAGTTGAACGGCTCCGGCGACTATATGCAGCCGAGCCGCAGCGACGCCACCTCGAACCCGTACAACACGCTCGACCGGCAGTTTTGGCGCGTCAATCTCGGCGGCCAGGTGGCCTGGGAGCTGGATTTCTGGGGCAAGTTCCGCCGCGGCGTCGAATCGGCTGATGCCGCCTATCTCGCCACGATCGCCAGCTATGACGACGTGCTCGTGACGTTGATCGGCGATGTCGCCAGCACCTATATCTCCATTCGCACCCTGCAGCAGCAGATCGCCATCGCCAAGGACAACGTCGTCAAGCAGAAGCAGGCTCTGGCCCTCGCGCAGGCGCGCTACAAGGGCGGCGCGACCTCCGAGCTCGACCCGCTCCAGGCGGAAAACGTGCTGGCGCAAACCCAGTCGGCGATCCCGCAACTGACCGCGCAAATGCAGAAGCAGGAAAACGCGCTGCGCGTCCTGCTCGGCATGACGCCGGCCTCGCTCGACGGCCTGCTGGCGCATTCGAAGGGCATTCCCTCGACCTCGGCCAATGTCGCGGTCGGCATCCCCGCCGAACTGCTGCGGCGCCGGCCCGACATTCGCGCCGCCGAACTGAAGGCGGCGGCGCAAAGCGCCCAGGTCGGCGTCGCCGAGGCCGATCTGTTTCCGGCCTTTTCGCTGGGCGGCGTGATCGGCACGCTGGCCAGCTCGACCAACGGCCACAGCCTGAACCAATTGTTCAGCCCGCAGAGCATCACCTTCGCCTTCGGCCCCTCGTTCAGCTGGCCGATCCTCAATTACGGCCAGATCACCAACAATGTCCGCGTGCAGGACGCCGAATTGCAGGCGCTCCTGATCAATTACCAAAACACGGTGTTGAAGGCGCAGCGCGAGGTCGAGGACGGGCTCAGCGCCGTGGTGCAGGGGCGCCAGCAGGTCGCCTATCTCAAGCGCAGCGTCACTGCCGCCAGCCAGGCGCTGGTCATCGCCTTGCAGCAATATCAGCTGGGCTCGCGCGACTTCACCACGGTGCTGACCGCCGAGCAGAATCTTTATCAGGCGCAGAACAATCTCGCCGTCGCGCAAGGCAATGTCTCGGTCGGCCTGACCATGACTTATCGCGCCCTGGGCGGCGGCTGGCAGATCCGGGAGGGCCATGATTTCGTCAACGAGCCGACCCGCGCCGAAATGCGCGCGCGCACCAATTGGGGCGATGTCCTGCCGCCCGCCGACCAGCCGCAACCGGCGGCGCCGGGACTTCCCTCTCCGTCCGACATCGGGCCGACCGTAAGGGCGCCGCAATGGTGATCGCCATGACCAAATTCAGAACTTCGACCAAATTCAAAACTTCGTTGAAATTTTTCGCCGGCGCAGCGCTTTTGGCCGCTGTCGCAACAGCGCCCGCCCGCGCCGCCGAGCCGGCGACCCTGGTCGCGCAGGCCGAGCCGCCGGCGATTCCGGTGGTGACGCCCCGGGTGCAGACGGTCAATGAGAGCCTGGAGGTGACCGGCAACGCCGACGCGGTCAACCAGGTCATGCTCGTCGCCCGCGTGCCCGGCTATCTCGAAAAAATCCATTTCGAGGACGGCGCGCTCGTCAAGAAGGGCGACCTGCTGTTCACCATCCAGCAGGACCAGTACAAGGCGCAGTTGCAACAGGCGCAGGCCCAGCTCCAGGCGCAAAAGGTCGCCCGCGATCATGCGCATCTCGAAGTCGGGCGTTTTACCGGGCTGTTGAAACAGCATGCGACCTCGCAGGTCGAGGTCGACCACTGGGTGTTCCAGGAGAAGACCGCCGAAGCCAACATTCTGGCGGCGCAGGCGCAGGTCGAGATCGCCGCGCTCAACCTGTCCTACACCGAAGTGCGCGCGCCCTTCGACGGCCAGATGGCCAAGCATCTGGTCGATCCCGGCAATATGGTGGGCTCCGATCCCAAGAGCGCGTCGCTCGCGCAAATCACCCAGCTCGATCCGATCTACGTCGTCGCCAACATCAGCAGCCAGCAGGCCCTGCAAATCCGCGCCAATCTCGATCAGCGCCGCCTGAGCCTCGACGAATTGCATCGCATTCCCGTCGAGGCCGCGCTCTCGGACGAGACCGGCTTCCCGCATCAGGGGACCCTGCAATATGTGGCGCCGTCGATCGACCCCTCGACCGGCACGCTGTTCGTCCGCGGCATCCTCCCGAATCCGAAACGCGCCCTGCTGCCCGGCGTGTTCGTCCGGGTGCGTTTGCCCATGGGCAAGGTCATTCAGAGCGCGCTGCTGGTTCCCCAGCGCGCGTTGCAGGAGGACCAGGGCGGCCGCTTCCTGCTGGTCGTCGGCCCCGACGACGTCGCGCAGAAGCGCTACGTCAAGCTGAGTTCGCTCGTTGGCTCCTGGCAGGTCGTCACCAGCGGCGTCGAGCGCAACGAGCAGATCGTCGTCGGCGAACTCTGGCGCGTCTCGCCCGGCATGAAGATCAAGCCGACGCCCGCAGCGCTCGACAGATGAGCCTCTTCATGCGCCGGCTCGCAAAACCCGTGACCGCCAGAACCAAGGACCAAGGCCGATGATGTCAAAATTCTTCATCGAGCGCCCGGTGCTGGCCAATGTGCTGGCCATCGTGCTCGTGCTCATCGGCGCGGTCTCCTTGTACCGGCTGCCGGTGTCGGAATATCCCAATGTCGTGCCGCCCACCGTGCAGGTGACCGCGAGCTATCCCGGCGCCAGCGCCCAGACCGTGATCAACACCATCGCCCTGCCGATCGAGACGCAGGTCAATGGCGTCGACCGCATGCTCTACATGGAGTCGACCTCGGCGCCGGACGGGACTTACAGCCTGACCGTCACTTTTGAAATCGGCACCGATCCCAACATCGATCAGGTGCTGGTGCAGAATCGCGTGCAGCTCGCCCTGGCCTCCCTGCCGCAGCCGGTGCAGGCGCAGGGCGTTAGCGTGCAGAAGAAGAACACGGCGATTCTGCAGATCGTGACGCTGCAATCGCCCGACGACCGCTACGACAGCCTGTTTCTGAGCAATTACGCGACCATCAACCTGGTCAACGAACTGGCGCGTCTGCCGGGCGTCGGCAGCGTCAAAGTTTTTGGCGCCGGCACCTATTCCATGCGCATCTGGATGGACCCGGAGAAGCTGCAATCCTTCGGTCTCGATCCCAAGGACGTGATCCGCGCCGTCCGCGAGCAGAACCAGAACATCGCCGCCGGCCAGGTCGGCATGCCGCCGGCGCCGGCGGATACGCCGTTCCAGTTTACGATCGACGTGAAGTCGCGGCTCGACCAGCCCGAGGAATTCGCCAGCATCGTCATCAAGGACCAGACCGCGCAGGGCGGCCGGCTGATCCATCTCAGCGACGTCGCGCGAATCGAACTGGGATCGCAGACCTACGCCCAGGATTTTATTGTCAACGGCCGGCCCGCCGCCGGCATCGGCATCTACCAGACGCCTGAGGCCAATTCGCTGGAGGTTGGCAAGGAGGTCAAGGCGCTGATGGCGAAGATGGCCAAGCGCTTCCCGGAGGGGCTGCAATTCGCCGTCCCCTATGACACCACCGTTTTCGTCAAGGATTCGATCGCGGAAGTCTATCGGACGCTTTACGAGGCCGGCATTCTGGTGCTGATCGTTATCCTGGCCTTCCTGCAGAATTTTCGCGCGACGCTGGTTCCGGCGACGACCGTGCCGGTCACGATCATCGGCGCCTTCGCCGGCATGGCGGCGCTCGGCTACACGGTCAACCTGTCGACCCTGTTCGGCATCGTGCTGGCCATCGGCATCGTCGTCGATGACGCCATCGTCATCGTCGAAGGCGTGACCAAATATATCGAACGAGGGCTGTCCGGCCACGACGCCGCGATCAAGGCGATGGACGAACTGTTCGGCCCGATCATCGGCATCACCCTGGTGTTGATGGCGGTGTTCATTCCGGCGGCCTTCGTGCCCGGCCTCACCGGCAACATGTTCGCGCAATTCGCGCTGGTCATCGCCGTGACCGCCCTGATCAGCGCCATCAACGCGGCGACGCTGAAGCCGACGCAATGCGCGCTGTGGCTGCGCGAGCCCGTGCCGCCGGAAAAACGCAATTTCATCTTCCGCGCCTTCAACGCCGTCTATGATCCGATGGAGCGCCGCTATGCCGGGCTGATCGGCCGCATGGTGCGTCGCAGTAAGCTGATGGTGGTGATCGCGCTGATCGTCTCCGGCCTCGGTTTCTGGGGCTTGGCGCGCCTGCCCACGGCGTTCATCCCCATCGACGACCAGGGCTATCTGCTCGTCGCCACGCAATTGCCCGAAGGCGCGGCGATCGGCCGGACCAAGGCGTCGTTGAAGGCGGTCACCGAGGCGGCGCGCAAAATCCCCGGCGTGGACGAGGTGATCGCGATTTCCGGCATGTCGCTGCTCGACAACAGCGCCGACATGTTCAACGCCGGCGCTGCCTGGGTCATGCTCAAGCCTTTTGACGAGCGGCTCAAGGCTAGGGACCAGGACCTTCTTTCGATCTACAAGAACCTGTCGGCGGCGGTGGCCTCGCTGCCGGACGGCAAGGCCTTTGTGCTGCCGCCGCCGGCGATCCAGGGCATCGGCAACGCCGGCGGCTTCCAGATGCAGCTCGAACTGCTCGGCGGCAGCACGGATTTCGAAAAACTCGGCAATCTCACCGAAGCCATCGTCGCCGCCGCCAACAAGGACCCGGCTTTGCGCAACGTGCTGACCACGTTCCGCAATGACGCGCCGCATATTGCGCTGACCGTCGACCGCGACCGCGCGCAGACGCTGCGCGTCAGCGTCGGCGACGTGTTCGCCGCGCTCACCGATTATGTCGGCTCGACCTATGTCAACCAGTTCAACAAATTCGGGCTGTCGCTGCAAATCTATGTCCAGGCGGATTCGAAATTCCGCCTGCACCCCGAGGATCTGTTGAACCTTTATGTACGCAGCCAGGACGGCGCCATGGTGCCGATCGGCTCGGTCGCCCATCTGGGATCGACCGTCGCGCCGGCGCTGATCACCCAGTACAATCTCTTTCCGTCCTCGACCATCATCGGCGGGCCGGCGCCCGGCTTCAGTTCGGGGCAGGCCATGGACGCCATGGAGGCCATCGCCAAGCAAATCTTGCCCCCCGATGTGACCTTCGAATGGACGGCGATGTCGTACCAGGAAAAGCTCACCGGCAATCAGCTCTACGTGGTGTTCGCGCTGTCGCTGCTGCTGGTTTATCTGGTGCTCGCCGGTCAGTACGAGAGCTGGATCCTGCCGCTCGCGGTGTTGTCGGCGGTGCCGCTGGCCCTGCTCGGCCCGGTGATCGCGCTGACGGCCGTGGGGGCGGCGAACAACCTTTATACCCAGATCGGCCTGATGCTGCTGATCGCGCTTTCGGCGAAAAACGGCATTCTGATCGTCGAAGTGGCGCGCGAGAATCGGGTCATCCACGGCAAGCCCATTTGGGATTCCGCGGTCGAAGCGGCGCGGGTCCGCTTCCGTCCGATCCTGATGACGTCGTTCGCCTTCATTCTCGGCGTGCTGCCGCTGGTGCTCGCCACCGGCGCCGGCGCCAATGCGCGCAAATCGCTCGGCATCAGCGTGTTCAGCGGTATGATCGCCTCGACCTGCCTCGCCGTGCTGTTCGTGCCGTCGTTCTTCGCCGTGCTGCAGGCGTTCGAGGAGCGCAAGGGCAAGAAAAAGAAAGTCGTGGAAGGCGCGGCTGCGGAGCCGGTCGGGTCGTGAGAAAGTCGCACAGCGCCGATCGGGTGTCGGCGCTGTGCGGATAGCGCGGCGGATGCTTGTCGCGTCGGAATTGACCATGCCGAACGGGCTGCTCGCCGGGCGGGACATCGTGGGGATTTTCGCGGCGCCTGGCGGCTTGGAATTCGAAACTGGCGAGCGCCAGCTATCCCCTTGCGTCTATCGGCGCTGCGGGTATGGCCGCTATGAACCCCAAAAGCGCTCGCACTTTTTGTGGCCGCACGCGGGCGGCGGATAAGCACGTTCTGCGCTGAGACGCCGGCTTTCAGATCTGCATCATACGATTTCGGACGGACTTGAAAGAAGTGGCGCCGCAAGAAGGCGCCGAACTCATATGCGCCAACGTTGTCCGGTGTACGTTCCGTGGTTATTAATCTCTTTTATATCAATTTTTTAGATGTGCGAGGTGACAGCCGCCCGTCGAAGGGCCGCAAGGCGCCCGCGAGCAGCAATTCACCTCGGAAAAGCCAATGCGCCGTGAGCGCCGTCAGGCTGTCGCGGGACTTCTGGAGCGCCACTGCGCCAGTCGCTCGAGTACGGAGAAGAAAGCCGGCACGAACAAGACCGCCAGAAAAGTGGAGGCGAGCATGCCGCTGACGACAGCGACGCCGATGGAGACACGCGCTCCGGACCCCGCGCCCGTGGCGAAGACGAGCGGCAGCATGCCGAAAATGAAAGCAAACGAAGTCATAAGGATGGGGCGGAAGCGCAGGCGCGCCGCCTCCACCGCGGCCTCGGCGATGGCGAAACCCTCGGCGCGTTTTTCCCGGGCATATTCCACTACCAGAATGGCGTTTTTCGCCGAGAGCGCGATCAGGAGCACCACGCCGATCTGCGTATACAGATTATTGGACATGCCGGTCGCCAGCAGCGCCGCGACGGAGCCCAGCAGCGACAGCGGCACGGACAGGATGACCGCCAGCGGTTGAAGCCAGCTCTCATATTGGGCTGAGAGTACGAAATAGACCAGGAGCAGGGCGATGGCGAACACGCCGTAAATCTGGTTGCCGACGATCAGCTCCTGATAGGACATGCCGGTCCAGGCGAAACCCATCGAGGGGGGCAGCGACTTTTCGGCGATTTCGCCCATCAGCGTCATGGCTTCGCCCGAGCTGAACCCGGTCGCCGGGGCGCCGACGACAGTCGCGGACGGGTAGAGATTGTAGAGCGTGATCAGGGGCGGCGCCGTTTCATCTTTGATGCTCGCCATGGCGCCGATCGGAACCATCTGGCCATTGGCCGCCTTGACCTTCAGTTTGAGCACATCGTCCGGCTGGAGCCGGAATGGCGCGTCGGCCTGCACATAGACCTGGAACACATTGTTGAACTTGTTGAACTGGTTCACGTAAGTGGAGCCGAGATAGCTTTCCAGCGCCGAGAACACCTGTCCGACTGTAATGCCCCGCGTCTCCGCTTTGGCGCGGTCCACCACCAGCCGCAAGCTCTTCACGTTTCCGGTGAAATTGGCGCCGACATGCGAAAGGCCCGACTGCGTCGCCGCGTTCTGGGCGATCTGGTCGGCCGCGTTCTGGAGCGCGAGGAAGTCGGATTGCCCGTCTTTCGCCTCGACCATCATGGTGAAGCCGCTGCTATTGCCGATGCCCTGGATCGGCGGCGGCAGAAGTATCCGGGAGGTCGCGGTGTCCATGTCGTCCAGAGCGCCGCGCGCTTTCGCTGTGATCGCGCCAATGCTCAATTCCGAGCTTTTGCGCTGGTCCCAGTCCTTCAAGACGACATAGAGCATGCCCGCGTTGTAGAGCGTGGCGTTGTTGTCGAGCGGTGAAATTCCGGAAACGCCGATCACGCTTTCCACGCCGGGCGTTTTCTCCACCCGCTTGACCGCCTCGGCGACCGTCGCGGCGGTTCGTTGGGCCGATGCGGCGTCGGGAAGATTGACGCTGACGATGAAATAGCCCTGATCCTCATCGGGCAGGAATCCGGTCGGCACGCGCGCCAGACCGTAGAAGGCGAGGCCGGCCAGCGCGACGCCGACCGTTGCGGTCAAGAGATCGCGCGCCACCAATCGCCTGATGAGGTTGGCATAGACGGTCTCTGCATGCGCATAGACCGTGTTGAAGGCGCGATAGACGATGTTCCGTTTTTCGGGGGGCGTCGATTTCCGCAGCCACAGGGCGCATTGGGTTGGCTTGAGCGTCAGGGCGTTCACCGCCGAAATGAGCGCGGTGGCGGCGATGACGAGCGCGAATTGCTGATACATCTTGCCGGTCAGGCCCGAGAGCGTCGCCGCCGGGAGAAACACCGCCATGAGCACCAGTGTGATGCCGATGATCGGGCCAAGCAGCTGCGACATGGCCTTGACCGCCGCGTCGCGACTCGACAGGCCCGCGTCGATGTGGGTCACGACGCCCTCGACGATGACGATGGCGTCGTCGACGACAATGCCAATCGCCAGCACCAAAGCGAAAAGCGTCGTCGTGTTGACGCTGAATCCCATCAGGGCCATGATTGCGAAAGCGCCGACAATGGTCACCGGGACCGTGGTCGCCGGCACCAGCATCGCCCGCCAGTCTTGCAGGAACAGCAAGATGACGATCAGCACCAGGCCGGCCGCGATGAACAGGGTTTCATAGACCTCTTCGATCGAGGCGGTGATGAATTTGGTGCTGTCGAACGAAATTTTATACGCGAGTCCGGTGGGGAAGGATTTCGCCAGCTCCTGCATTTTGGCGTTGACGCTCTCCGCGACCGTCAAAGCATTGGCGCCCGTGAGTTGCGAGATGGCGATCGCCGCCGAGGGCTTGCCGTCGATGGTCGCGGTCTGGCCATAGGACGCGGCGCCCAGCTCAACTCGAGCAAGATCCCGCACGCGAACAATCTTGCCGCCGCCCTGGTCGACCGCCTTGACGACGATGGTCTCGAAATCGCCGGGGTCATCGAAACGGCCGGTAACATTCAGCACATATTGGAAATTCGCCATGGCTGGGGCCGGCGGCCCGCCCACGAGCCCCACCGTCACCTGATTGCTCTGCTGCTGGATCGCCGTGATCACGTCGCTCGGCGTCAGCCCGTAAGCCTGCAAGCGGTCCGGGTCGAGCCAGATGCGCATGGCGTAGGAGCCCGCGCCCAGCACCGAGACATTGCCGACGCCCGGAACGCGCGCCAGTTCATTCTCGAGATTGATCTTGGCATAGTTGGAGAGAAACAGGGTGTCGTATCGACCGTCCGATGAATAGAGGCTGATGAATTGCAGAATCGAGGTGGATTTCATCTGCACGTTTAGGCCCTGGGCCGAAACGGCCGTCGGCAATTGGGCGCTTGCCAGGGCGACGCGGTTCTGCACCAGGACCTGCGCCATATCCGGGTCCGTGCCGATGTCGAAGGTCACGGTCAGGCTGTAGCTGCCGTCGCTCGCGCTCGTCGATTGCATGTAGATCATGCCCTTGACGCCGTTGACCTGCTGCTCGATCGGCAGGGCGACGCTGTCCATCACGGTGCGCGCGCTGGCGCCGGGATAGGTCGCCGTCACCGAGACGGTGGGCGGAACGACATTCGGATATTGCGAAACCGGCAGGCTTCGCAGCGAAAGCGCCCCGATCAGAACGATGACGAGCGCCAGCGTATTGGACAGGACCGGCCGTTCGATGAAAAAGCGCGAGAACATGATGTCCGTCTCAAATGCGCGGGATCGGGATCAGGGTTTGGTCTTGCCGCTTTCGGCGCCCTCGAGGGCGGCGGGCGCGGGCTTCGGTCCGTTGGGCGCGGCCGCCATGGTCGCGTTTTCCGGAGCCACTTTGTTGCCGGGGATCGCGCGCTGAATGGAGCCGATGACGACCCTGTCGCCGGCTTGGAGCCCGCTGGTGATGACGCGAAGCTGGCCCTCCACCGGACCGGTCGTCACCTGACGCTGCTCGACGATATCGTCCTTGCCGACCACCATGACATAGCTGCCGGTCTGGTTGGACTGGACAGCGACATCATTGACTAGCAGGGCCGCGTCGATCTTGCCGATGGGCACGCGCACCCGAACGAACAGCCCAGGCACCAGATCGACGTTCGGGTTCTCCAGTACGCCGCGCAGCTGCAGCGTGCCTGTGGCGCTTTCAACGTCCGGAGCGATATAGTCGATCTTGCCCTGGCGGCCGAAGGCGAGGTCCGGCCCCAACGCGATTTCGAAGGGCAGGTCGCGCGCGCCTTCGCGCATGTCTTTCAGCGTCTTGCCCTGTTTGGCGAGGGCGTCGCGCATGTCGAGCTGCTGCTTTTCGGAAATCGTGAAATAAACCAGGATCGGATCGACCTGCAGGATCGTCGCGAGCTTGGTGACGCCGGACGATCCGACCAGCGCGCCGACATCGGCCAGATGCCGCGTCGCCACGCCATCGAACGGCGCCTTCACGGTGGTGTAGGAGAGGGAGGTCTCGGCCGTTTTGAGTTTGGCTTGCGCCACCGCCACATCGGCCGTCGCCGCATCCAGTTTCGTCTTGGTGTCGTCGACCACGCTCTGGCTGGCGAAACTCTTCTGCCCCAGGGTCGATTGGCGGCCATATTGGCTCTTGGCGTTGGCTTCCGTGGCCTGCGCGCTCGCGAGCGTCGCCTTCTGCAAGTCGACCTGCGCCTGGTATTGATCCTTCTCGATCTCGAAAAGAACCTGCCCCTTTTTCACAGGCGCGCCGTCCCGGTAGCCGATTGATTGCAAAAAACCTTGCACTCGGGCTTCGACGTCGACCTTCGCGGAGGGCGCCGTATTGCCGGTGAACTCTGCGTAGAGGGTTACGGGCGACTGGACGGGTTGCGCGACCGCGACCTTCGCCGGGGGCGGCGCCACATAATTGTTCTTCTTCTGACAGCCGCTCAGGACCGTCAATACGGCGCAGACAGCGGCGAGAGAAACCGACGCCCCCCGCTCCATAAAAAAGGCTTTCATCGAAGGCATGTCCGCGAATCTCTTGAAGAGGTTCATATTATCGCGATTCTACAGCCGCTGGTTGCTGATCCAGATCAAACTGGGCATTGGCCGCTCCATTGGCGTGGAGAGGCGCGCCACGCGCAGGCCATTGCGTTCCAGCGAATCGTCGGCGAAGCCGCTCGCTCGGCTCATGCGTCCATGGTGGTCGCGCCTTCCTTGATTTCGACACGGCCAGGCGATCGCGTTAAGACGGACCGCCGCGACGCCGTAACTCAGGCTTCCTTGTTCCGTGCGGGCGATCTCACGCCGGTCTGGGGTCCTGATGACGCTCATGAAGCCATGCGCCCGCATCGCGTTCGCGAAAGCTATTCGATCGGCGCCTCCGTGCGCATGGCGCCCGGAGGCAGATTCTTGGGCCGCACAAGCCTGTCGAACAACCCCGCCATCAACATGATCGAAGCCGCGCATCGGGTCGTTGAGCGCGCGGAGATGATGAACAAATCAAGCATGACTGATCCAGTGCGTTATCGTCGCGTCGCTTTGCCGCAAAGGTCCGGTGCGTCCATCGCGCCACCACAGAATGCGAATCACATGCGGAACACCCCGCCCGCAGCCGTGATGATAAAGCCCAAGCCTGGCGCCAATTGTTAACCCCCAGAGTTACCCTGGATCGGTCATCAGCTTTCGCTTTTGGGAGTTTTTGGCTTAACCCGTTGAAATGGTGGTGCCGCAAGAGGGCGCAAACCTAATGGTCCAGGCGATCTCATTGCGGCTCAGTAATATATTTAATAACAGGAGGTTATGGTTGGAAATGTCCTTGCACGTCTCATACGGTTTCCGCGAAGATCGCTTCGCGATCCGCGAAAACGAAATCGCGCGGAAATCCTTCGGGCGAAGGGCGAATCTCCGCGCGAGCGGAATACGATTTCCGAACTGATCCTTCGGAAATCGTATCACAATGGTCGTCGTAATTTCATGCGTAGTTGTGGATCATTTTGTGGACGTATTTGAAATGGGCAAGCTCACCAGCCGCAAAGTCGAAGCGGCGAAGGCAGGCAAGTATGGCGACGGCGTATCACAGGGCCAGAGGGCGGGCGGGGCCTGCGCCCGCAGGCTATTCTTAGTCCTGATCGGGCCTATGCGGTTGACGTATACACCCACTACATGCAGAGGGGCCGCGCGCTTGGTCGAAGGCAGAGAACGGCGGCAAGCGGACCAACGCCGAAATTGCCGGCAAGGCGGATTACGGCCCACAAACAGACTTTCGGGACGAAGAACGCGTCATGAATCGTCCTTAGGCGTCACCGACGGGTCTTGAAGCGGCACGCGCACGAATACTGTGGCGCCGCGTCCGCGTGTGAATTCAAGTTCAAGCGTGCCGTGAATGAGCGCAAGCCGTTCCCTCATCCCGAGCAATCCCAGCCGTTTCCTCGTGGGGTCGGGCTCTTTCACGTGATCGCGCCCGATGCCGCATCCGTTGTCTTCGATGATGCACGTGACTTCATTGTTCCTGAGTTTGAGAATGATTCCGACTTGGCTCGCCTGGGAGTGTCGCACCACGTTGGTTATGGCTTCCTGCACCACGCGATAAATCGCGCTCTCGACATCGGACGGCAAACGGCGGGCGCCCAGGGCCAGATGCAAGCTGAAGGTCAGTTCGCAGTGCTTGCCCCATTCCGCGGCGAGCTGGCTGATCGCGGATTCAAGTCCGAGATCATCGAGCGCCGCCGGCCGGATTTCCCACGCCAGCCGGTGCAACTCGACGCTCATGTGCCTGGTGATGTTGAGCATGGCGGCAGCGTTCTCCGCCGCCCCGCATCCCGCCGTCGGGCAGCCCTTGATCGATCCGAGACCGAGTTGAAGCAGGGTCAGGGATTGTCCGATATTGTCGTGCAATTCGCGGGTGATGCGCCGGCGTTCCGCCTCCTGCTCGGACACCATGCGGCCCAGGACGTTCGACAGTTCGACTTCAGCGAGGGTCCGCCGTTCGGTTTCAAGCTGCAGTTTGGCGATGACGGCCTGGGTCTCCGCTAATCGTCGTTCCATTTCGACCATGTTGCGCGCCTGCCGCGTAGCATAGCGCACCGCGCGATCGAGAACGACTGCGTCGAATTCGCCTTTCGCGAGATAGTCGTTGGCGCCGATTTCGGTCGCCGCAGCGTCGACCGCGGCGTTGCCATACGCCGTCAGCAGAATGATCGGCTTCACCAGGCCCTGCTCGCGTGCGCAGCGGATGAGATCAAGGCCGCTGTCGGGACCAAGCTTGAAGTCGATCAGATAGACATCGTGCTGGTTGAGCCGGATCGCGGCGAGCCCTTCCGCGTAGCTCGACGCCCAATCTAGACGATAAAGCGGCTTTGAAAATTTGTGCAGAATGCGTTGCAGCGAACGGAACTCGATCTCCGCGTCGTCGACGAGCAGAACCTTGATCTTTCCCGCGCTCATGGCGGGGAAGTCTCTACGGCCGGCAACGACGCCGTCACCATCCAGAAATGCCAAAGCGATTTGATCTTCGCCACGTAGTCCGGGATGTTGGCCGGCTTGACCATGTACGCGTTGATTCCGATTGAATAGGCTTCGGTGATGTGTTTCCGGCTTTCGGACGTCGACAGTGCGATCACCGGCAGATGACGGAGATTTTCATCGGCGCGCATGATGCGAATCACCTTGCGTCCATCCAGGCGCGGCATGTTGAGATCGAGGAGGATCAAGGCCGGAGTCGGCGCAGACAACTCTTCAGCATAGCGCCCGCGCCGGTTCAGATAGTCCAGCATCTGTTCGCCGTCGCAGACGAAACGCAGATCGGCCGTTATGCCGGCGCGCGCGAAAACCTCCTCGAGGATCATCTTGTCGTAGTTATGGTCCTCAGCGACCAGCACGAGGGGGGCGGCGCTCTCACGGTGCGAAGTCATGTCTGGGGGTTCCGTCGGTCCGGGCTGAAGGCCGGCAGGGTGAAAGTGAAGACGGACCCCATGCCGGGCCGGCTTTGCGCGATGATGCTTCCCCCATGTCTCTGCACGATCTTGCGGCAGATCGCCAGTCCGATGCCGGTCCCCTCGTATTCGTCCTGTCCGTGCAGCCGTTGGAACGGCTCGAAGATCTGTTCGCAATATTTTTCATCGAAGCCGATGCCATTGTCGCGAACGGCGATCCAAACGCGGGGAGGCTGGTCGCCTGCGCGCGCGGACTCGGCGCGCGGTCCGGCTTCCCACCCGCCGCTGATCGCGATCCGTGGAGGCCGCGCGGCGTCGCGGTATTTCACCGCATTGGAAATCAGATTCTGAAACAGCTGGCGGACCTGCCCGCCATCGCACAGCGCGAGCGGCAGCGACTCGGAGGTTATGACCGTTTGCGTGTCGTTCAACACCGGCTTGAGATCGGCCAGCACCTCAGCGAGCAGATCGTCCATCGAGACCGGGGCGAACGGCCGAGTGTCCCGCCCCACGCGCGAATATTCGGCGAGATCGTTGATCAGGGCGCGCAAGCGCCGCGAAGACGCCTCAATGCCGTCGACCATGGCGCTCACCCGGGACTTCGCCTCCGGCGACAGCGAATCCTTGAGCAATCCGGCGAAGGCTTCGATGTGGCGCAACGGCTCCTTGAGGTCGTGGGCGGCGACATAGGCGAAAGATTCCAGCTCGTCGTTGCTGCGCGACAGCTCGCGGTTGGCCCGCTCCAGCGCATCGGCGTTGCCCAGAATGACGTCGACGACGAGATCGCGGATTTCGATCGCCGCCGCGACCTCGTGGCTGCGCCAAGGCTTGGAGCGGCCACGGACGTCCTCGCGCCAGGCGTCGAAGGACGCCCGGGTCTGCAACCGGCCACCGTGGGGACCGATCCGCACCGGCTTATGCGGATCGCCGCCCCAGGTAATGGTCTGCGCCTGTTCCGGACGGAACCAGAGCATCAGGGTCGACGACACCCGGCCGAGCGGGACGGCGAGGACGCCGCTCGCCAGATGCGTGTAGTGCTCGGCCTCGGCATGGCGGGCGGACAGGCTGTCGGTCTCGAACAGGTCGCGCGGCTCATGACGCGCCAGCCACTCCACCAGGTCGAGGATTTCCTTGTCGGACGGCGTCGCGCCGAAGGTCGTGACGCCGTCAAAGCCGCAAAGCGCGAACCCCGACGCGCTCATCAGGGCGAGCATGTCGGCGCCGCTTCGGACCAGCCATTGCCTGAGGTCGCGCTCGTCGCCGAGTTCATGCAGCATCCGGTTCTGCATGGCGCGAACCTGAACGTTGTGGTTCACGATCTCGGTCTCTTCGGCGACCGTGATCTGCCAGGTCAGAACCTGCGCGATCAGTTCGCACGCCTGCCGGACCTCGTAAGACACGAAATGTGGCAGGGTGTTGTGGCAGGAAATCATGCCCCACAACCGGCCATCGCGGACGATCGAAACCGACATGGCGCCGTAGACAGCCATGTTGACCATGTATTCCAGGTGGACCGGCGAGACGCTGCGCAGAACCGCGTAGCTGAGGTCGATCGGTCCGCCGGTGACGGGGTTGAAATCCGGCACAAGCGGCGCCGGGCGATATCCGATATCAGGAATGATGCGGATCACGTTGCTGGTGTAGAGCGCGCGGGACTGCGCCGGGATGTCCGACGCCGGAAAACAGAAGTCGTACAGGGATGGAATGGTTTCGACGCGGTCTTCGGCGATGACCTGGCCGCTCCAGTCCTTGGCGAAGCGGTAGATCTTGACCCGGTCAAAGCCGGTGAGGCGGCGCACCTCTCGGGCCGCGATGTCACAGACCGTCTTGAGGTCGGTCGCCTTCTGCAACCGACGGATCGCCGCGCGGATGCTGCGGAAGAATTCGGGCTCCTGTTCGCCGCCGCGCCGCGGCTCGAGCTCGAGAAAGGTCAAGCCGTCGTGGCGGTGGAGTATGCCGTTGAACGGTTGCGGTCCGGCGGTCGTGAGCACGTCCATGCGCTGGGGATTGAACGCGGCGACGTCAGGGGTGGCCAGGATCGCGGTCAGATCGGCGAAACTCTGGCCGGTCATGCGCGCCGACAGCGGTTCGCGCAGGACCGCCTCGGGCGACAGGCCGACGAGCGTTTCAATATTGGCGCTGACCGACACCGGCCGCAATTCGGGTTCGACAAACGCCAACAGGACGCCGTGCGGCTGGATGTTGCCAGGAATATGGATCGGCTCGCGGTCGCAATCCGTCAGATCGAGTGCGGCGTGATTGCCATAGGCGTCCATCAGGTTCGCCGGCGTGGGCGTTTTTATTGATCTAGTCATGATTGCGGCCGCTCCGGCGCCAGCGTCTTATTCTCCAGCGGGGTCCCGAGCGTGAACCAGAACGTCGAGCCAAGGCCGGGCGACGTCTCCACGCCCACCGATCCGCCATGTCGCTGCACGATCTTGCGACAGATCGCCAGCCCTATTCCGCTCCCTTCGTAAGCGTCGGGGCCATGCAGGCGTTGAAAAGGTTCAAAAATCTGCTCGGCGTATTTTGGATCGAAACCGATGCCGTTGTCGCTGACGCAAATGCGGGTCGAAAGCGTCCGCGCATCGCCGCGCCGCTCCTCCTCGGGCAGGACCGTCGCGAAGATGCGGATATGGCAAGGACGGTCGGAATGGCGATATTTGACGGCGTTCGACAGCAGATTCTGCAATACCTGCCGCATCTGGTTGTGATCGCAGTGCGCGACCGGCAGCGCATCGATGTCCACGGTCGCCCCGGCTTCATCGATCCGCTGGCGCAGGTCGGCGACCACGTCCTCGGCGATGTTCCGCAGCGAGGCCGGCGCAAGAGGCTTCGCCCGCCGCCCGACCTGGGAGAATTCGGCGAGATCCTTGATCAGGTTGCGCAGGCGCCGCGAAGAACTTTCGATGCCGCCGACCAGATTGTGCAACCGCCCGTCGCCGATCGGACGGATGGATTCGCCCAGCATCCCCGCGAAAGCCTCGATGTGGCGCAGCGGCTCCTTGATGTCGTGGGAAGCGACATGGGCGAAGGCCTCCAGCTCCTCGTTGCTGCGCGCAAGCTGGGCGTTCACGCGCTCGAGTTTTTCGGTGTTGCGCAAGATCACGCCGGTCACGAGGTCGCGGATCTCAACGGCCGCCGCGATCTCATGGTTTTGCCAGGGGATTGCTCGGCCGCGGGTTTGCTCGGTCCATGCCGCGAAGGATTGGCGGGGGCTGAGACGCAATTCTCCGTCCACCACGGTGACGGGCTTGTCAGGATTGCCAGCCCACCGGACCGTCTGCGCGACTTCGGGACGAAACCAGAGCATCACGCGCCTCGGCGGCGCGCGCGACAGCGGCACCGCGAGAACGCCGCTGGCGACGTCGGCATAGGCGGCGGCTTCCGGCAACAGCGCGGACAGCCGGTCGGTCTGGAAGAGTTCGGCGCCCTCGGCGCGCCCCAGAAAGTTCACAAGGTTTTCAATGGCGGATTCGGGCGGCGTCGCGCCCAGCGTGGTGACGCCTTCGCGGCTGTAGAGGCAGAGGCCCGAAGCGCCCATCAGTTCCAGCAGAGCGGCGCTGTTGCGCGCCAAACCCGCGCGATGGTCGCGCAATTGCTCGATGTCGCTGATCAGGCTGCGCTGGATCGTCTTGCCCTTCAGGGTTTGGCGCGTGACCGCCTCCTCCTCCATCACGCCGATTTGCCAGGCGAGGACCTGCGCCACCATTTCTGAAGCCTGACGGGCATCGGGGCCGACGTGTTGTGGCGCGCGATTGTGGCAGGCGATCAAGCCCCAAAGCCGTTCGCCGCGCATGATCGAGATCGACATGGTTCCGTGCATGCCAATGTTGCGCATGTATTCGAGATGAATGGGCGACACGCTGCGCAAGACCGACAGACTGAGATCGATGGGCTGGCCGCTCAGGGGGTTGATATCCGGAACGAGGCGCGCCGGGCGGTAGTCGATGTCGGGAATGATGCGCAAGGGGTTGAGCGCATAAAGCTTGCGCGCCTGGGCCGGAATGTCCGAGGAGGGAAAGTGTAGCCCCAGGAAGGATTCGACCCCTTCCGCACGGTCCTCGGCGATCACCTGGCCGCTGAAATCGTCGGCGAACCGGTAGACCTTCACACGGTCGAAGCCCGTGATCCCACGCACCTCCTGCGCCGCCGCCGCGCAGGCGCTTTCCAGCGTCGTCGCGGCCTGGAGCCGTTTGATGGCGCCGCTGGTGCGGCTGAAAAAAGCGTGCGCGTCGGCGAGGCCGTGCTCGGGGGGCTCCAGCTCGACGAAAGTCAGACCGGCGTGGCGGTGGATGGAGCCGCTAAATTCGGCGCCGCGGATCTGCGCCAGACGGATTGGGACGAGCGAACCCACGGTCGCGCCGGTCTCGTCGAGCGCGGCGCGTAAGGTTGCGGCGCTCTGGGCGTCGAACACGTCCGCCAGCGACCTCCCGAGCACGTCATCGGGATCAAGCGCAACGAATTGCGAAAGATTGGAGCTTACGGCGACGATCTGGAAGTTCGATTCCGTAAAGGCAAACAAGAGGCCGTGCGGCTGAATAGCTCCCGGAACATGGATGGGCTCGCGGTCGCAATCGGTCGGATCCAAGATTGCAGGAACAGGCCTGTCGTTCATTGCTTTCTCGCGGTTGGAAGAGCAGGGCCAATCTGAAACTGCCTTTTGTCCCCGCTTGCTTGCTCAATAGAGGCCTCAAGAAGCAAGAGATTACAATTGGACGAGGGAGAGGCGCGCGCGACAAAATGGTCGCGCCCGTCGGCCGCGCCGCGCTGCGTCGGAGGCGGGTTCTCGATATCAGGCCAAACGCCCCTGCTCATCTGCCTCCGCAAAGCCAAGCTTCCATGGCGAGGAAAACGGACTCGGCAGTGGCGATTGCCCGTCGTTTCGCCTTGGAAGCGGCGCAATGGGTTTCGATCACGGCTGCGAACATCCGCCACCTCGCGTCCACATCAGGTCCGTAACTCGCGAAGAAAGATGCGCCACGCGACGCAGACAGGCCGAGCCGCGCTTCGACGATCGGAAGCAAATGCCGACCGCCCTGCGTCTGGCCCTCCAGGACGTAGAACCCGCCCAGGGCGGAAGCGCGGTCAGTGACAACAGGAACCGCCACGCCTTCGAGGGGCGCGCCACCAAGGACCGCGAGATCATTTGCAAGCAGCGGCGCTTTCCGACGGGCGGGAAAGTCGCACAGAGTTTGTTCAAGCAAGGCGGCCCATTCCATTTCTGCAACACGATGGAACGCCTCGAGCCGGGCGATGAGGTCGCGGTAGGCGGCGAGGTCGGAAAACAGGCGCTTGACCGCAAGCCGCTTCTCCAGGCGAAGATGAATCGGCCAAGTCGCCGCCTTGAGGTTTTCCATGGCCGATGGCGCAGGCGCGGGTTCGTCCCCCGCCACGGGACTAGACATTTTTCAGCCACCCCTCGGAGACGGCGTAACCCACAAGTTGCACACGACTGTGAAAACCTAACTTTTCCATGCCGCGCGCCTTGTAGGTTTCGACGCTCTTCACGCTGAGATTGAGCAGGCTGGCGAGTTCCTTGTTGCTGTGGCCAAGCGCGGCGAGGCGCAGGATCTCGATTTCGCGCTCGCTCAAGTCAACCCAACGGTCGGCGGATTCCCCGGTTTTGTGAACGATTCCGTCGATCGCCTTGCTGGCGATGGACGGATCAAGGTAGACTCCGCCTGCGGAGACCGAATGGATGGCGCGTCGCAGATCTTCTGACACCGATCGCTTCAGCACGTAGCCCGCCGCTCCCACCTCGATCAGCTTGCGAAAATAGGAACGATCCTCGTGCACCGTAAGGACAATGACCTTGCAGAGCGGACATTCGCGCAGCAATTGACGCGTGACCTCGACCCCGTTCAGGCCCGGCATGGAGAGGTCGAGAACAACGACATCGGGCTTGAGTTCGATCGACAGGCGTAGGGCGGTGCGCCCGTCGCGCGCCTCGCCGACGATCTCCAGACTGGGATCACCGTTCAACAGCGCTCGGATGCCCTCGAGCACCAACGGATGGTCATCGGCCAGCAAGACGCGCAACCTCGGTCCAGTGTCCAAGCTCATGTCGGAACCCTCACGAAAAGCATGCAAGCGCACCCCGGCGCCGTTTCGACCTCCAGCGGACCTGCGGCAGGCGCTCTCTTACGCCGAGCAGGCGTCTTGTCGGCGCGCCAGCCCGCGGACTGTCAGGCGGCAAACCTCGGTCGTCCTCCCCTCTGGTCATGCGGACCTCCTTGTCTCTCACCTGCAGGCGTCTCGCCGAATTACGCCCTACATTTGGTGATCGCTTCCCGCAAAAACCGGTAAAAACGTTGTCTCCACGGCAGGATCTAGCCGGCGGTCCATGAGCGCCCGACGCGGGTCCGCCCGAAAATTCAGCCGCTCGCTCCATTTCTGCAAGAGGTGATGGATCGCGGTCTGCAAGCCGAAGTCGTCGAGCGCTATGGACCGGATTTTCCACGCCAGCCGAGTCACATCAAGCCGCAGCTGCAGGGAAGCCGGAATGCAGATCTGCTCCGTTCACAGCTACTTAGGCCGGCCGCGGAAACGAGATCGTGGTCGTCCGCCACGGGGGTCTGCTCGCCGCTCATGGTGGGCCGCTTTGAGCGTCGAAATCATCACTCAGCCTCGACGACGTTTTGCACGTTCGGCCTGTTCACACAGGGCTTCCGATACGCGAACGTGCGTAATCCGTGCTGCTTTATCCGAAACATATGATGAAAGCTCACATGAGGAAAGCGGGGAGGCGCCCGACAAGGCATGGGGAAAACCCTTACGCCGGTCCTCGGGCCGATCGCTGGTTGATGGCATCGGCGACAACGCCTTCCAACGTCACGGGTCGATAGCGAATGATGTTGCGAAAGGCTAGAACAGGTTCGATACGAGACGTCCTGCTGTGGCGCTGGGAATGATGGGATTAAGCCGATCAGTGCCGAAGACCTTGAACGCCTCAGGAATTCAGCCACGGCCGAGCTGCATCTGACGCGATCGGCGGATAGCGAGCATAGCGCGAAGGTCCGGTCTGGAGAAATATCCTGCCGATGGCTGAACGTAGAGGGTGTTAATTCCTCGAAGCCTTGCGAACCTTGCGAAATCGGCTCGAAGCTATCGATGCTGGCGCGTCGAATCCGCCTTTCGATACGGACTTCACTTCCGATGAGCGGACAGGACCTATGCCGCTCACAACAACCGCACGCCTCGATTGACCGCCATCAATGCGCGAACGCCGCCACGTCCTAGTCTCGGACTGAGCCCAGAACGGCTGACGGAGGCCGAACATGGCGCATTCCAGAAGCTGGAAAACGATTGCAGCAGGTTTTATTAGCGCAATGATCTTACTATCGCCGCCCGCTAAAGCGGGCTGCGACGCCAGCGACATTTTCAACGCCGCCAAGAACACCGTCGGCGCCGTCTCCACCTGCGACTCGGCCTGCAAGGACGAAGCCAGCTGCGCCCTGGCGATCTGGCTGCTGGCCGTGCTCGCCGGAGTCGCCACCGAAGGCGGTCAGGGGATGGTCAATTCGTTCTGCGCCGACGTGCGGAACACCGAAAGCAAGATCGACACCGGCAAGCAGGTCGCCGGCGCATTGGGCTCGGCGGCGGGCTCGGCGCTTTCGCCGGACCAGTTGAAGGAGGTCTCCGACAAGCTGGGATCCGTGACCGGCGCTGCGAAAATCGCGGACTGCGCCTGCGACATGCAGCAGGGCCTGGGTGCGCTCATGTCCGACCTCGGCGCCTGCATGACCGATTTCATGTGCTGGCTCCAGGAGGAGATCGGACTGGGCGCCTGCGAATGCACGCGGCCGCCTCCACAAATCGCCAATTGCTCCTCGGTCGACGCCGAGAAGTGCAAGGCGCTGGGCTATCCGCATTCGCTGGGCGACCCGGCCTGCGGGGCACGCAACTCGATCCGCAACTCCAACCCGGATTGCAAGAACTACTCCTATTGGACGGCGAACCAGACCACCTTTTCATGCACGACGGGACCCGAGGGCACGCTGGTGCAGGCTTTGCCGCCGTCTGGCGAAGGCACGGGTTGCGCCCCCGTCTATTATTGCTTCTGTCCGGCCGGGATGATTCCCGCATGGCCGGAGGTCGCCAATCCGGATTCCAGCGACAAGGCTTACAAATTCGCCTGCAATTGCCCGGAGGGCACGCATCCCGGGGCGAAAATGCCGAATGGCATCTCCTCCTGCCTTTGCGACAACACCAACGAGCCCGCGCAGTTCAATTCGCTGCTGGGAATATGCCCGCCGCCGGCCTGTCCGCCGGGACAAACGCGCCTGGGCGGCGACGGCGACTGCGTCACCCCCTGCGCCGATCCGAAGCAGGGCATGGCCTTCGACGGAAGCTGCTGCGATCCCAACCAGATGACCTCCTGCGGCAAATGCTGCCCGGTCAACATGATCCCCAACGCCAAGACAGGCGCCTGCGAAAAGCGGCCGGAGCAACCGAAATGAGGGGGTCCGTCATGGCGAGGCCTCGCACGGTCCTGATCCACGCCCGTCAAGCCCTGCGCGGCTGCGCCGTCGCGCTGGCCCTGATCGGCGCGCTGTGGCGCACCGCCCCGGCCCAGGCGGCCGAAGGCGTTTACGTTCCCGGCCAGGCCGCCGTCACCGGCTTCTCCGGCGCGCTCCGCCCGGCGCAGATCCAGCCGGGTCAGGACCCCGACGCGATGACCTTCATCGACGCCGTAGGCCCGTCGCTGCGCGTCATCGACCTGCGCCGCATGGAGGGTCCCCCGGAAGCCCAGCTGGTCGGCGCGCCGAAGACGTTTTCCATCAACGCCAAAGCGGTCGGGCAGGTATTCGGCGTCGCGCTCGACGATTCCGCGCCGCCGAACATCTATGTCGCCGCGAGTTCGGCTTACGGACTGTCGATCGTCGCGCCGGGGAAGGACGGACAGAGCGAACGCGTCAGCCAGGGCAGGTCCGACGCGCGCTTCATGCCGGGGCAATGGGGCGAAGGCGGCGGGCCGGGCTCCCTGTGGAAGATCGACGGCGCCAATGGCGGCGTCTCGCTGCTCGCCAACATCGGGAGCAACTCGGGCGCCGCGCTGGGCGGCCTCGCCTATGACAAGACGACGAAATCGCTGTTCGTCGCCGACCGCGAAAGCGGGCTCATCCATCGCATCGGCCTGAACGGCGCCGATCTCGGCAGCTACGACCACCGTCTCGCCGGGCTTCCGGTCATCGGTCTTGCGCCGGCCCCGCCCGCCGGGCCCCCCGCCGGCATCGGCAGCCCGCAATTCGACAGCGCCCAGCCGGCGACCTGGGGCTACCCCCCGCCGGAGCGACGCGTCTTCGGCCTCGCCATCCATGACGGCCGGCTCTATTACGCGGTCGCCGAGGGCTTGCGCATCTGGTCGGTCGGCCTCAATGGGGACGGCGGCTTCGGCGCCGACGCGCGGATCGAAATTGCGGTCCCACCCGCCGGCGGACCTACCGAAATTTCGAAGATCGCCTTCGACGACGAGGGGCGGATGTTCCTGGCGGAGCGGCCGGCGCCGACCGGCGCGCAGGATTTCGCAGCCTTGTCCGTTCCCGCCATCGGCCGCGCGTTGCGCTATGCGGTGATCGGCATCACCGAGAGCAAGCAGCCGATCTGGCAGCCCGCGCCGGACGAATATTCCGTGGGCTTCCCCGGAAATCTCCGCAACGACAATGGCGGCCTCGCCATCGGCTACAGCTATGACATGCGCGGCAATCTCGACCCCGCCTCCTGCGGCGGCTTCCTGTGGACGACGGGCGAGCGGCTGCGCGAGACAAAGGACCCCAAGCTCGCCGCCCGGATCGGCCAACCCGATGCGACGGCGATCGACGGATTGCAGGGCGGCGCGGTCTGGCTGATCCGCCGGGGCGACGAGCCGCCGCTGCACAGCTATTTCATCGATTACGCCGACGCGCCCCCCGATGCGTCCGCGCGCGGGCATATGGGCGATATCGCCATTCTGCGCGCCTGCGTCCAACAGGCCGCGGTCGTCACCGGCCGGCCCACGCTCGCCGAAGGCGCCACGCCTCCAAGGGGCGGGCTCGCGGAAGGCGCGTCACCGCCGCCATTCAGGCCGCCGGGACGGCGCGCCTGCGACATCCGCGTCTGCCCGCTGGGCCATCAGCCCTGTCCGACCAATCAGGTCTGGATTCTCTCCAAGAACGCCTGCGGCTCCGGCTGCGCCCCGCCGGACGTGCTGGTCAACGGCAAGTGCTGCGCCAAGACCGACCTGCAACCCGGCGGCGCCTGCGCCAGCGGCGGGCCGTCCGGCGAGGTCGTCAAGGCGCATTGCGGAACCACGCAGACGCCCATCGGCCCCAATAACGAATGCTGCGAGAACGACCATATCTACACGGGCGCGGGCGGCCAGCAGGCCTGCTGCTTCGGCGCTCTCACCAACGGCAAGTGCGATTCCACGCCCAACCAGCCCGACAACCTCTGCCCCACCTGCTGCGCCAAGGGCTACACGTCGGTGAACGGCGCCTGCTGCCTGGTGGCCCAGGTCACCAACTCCGGCGTCTGCTGTCCCACGGGCCAGAAGCCACAGACCGACGGCTCGTGCCGGAAGTCCGGCAAGATTCCGAAGATCACACAATGCTGTGCCGCAGGCTATGTCCCCACACATGGCGGGACGTGCTGCGCCGTGGCCAATCTGACCTCGATCGGTTCCTGCTGCGCCAGCGCCGTCAATCCGAAGGATCGCAGCCAATGCCCGAAACAATTTGAAAAGACATTCACGCCGCCCAAGCCCTGCGCGCGCGGAAGCTTGCGCGACGCCAAGGGCGCCTGCGTCAGCCGGACGCGGAGCCCGCCGCCGCCCGCTCTGGTCCCGCTCAAGCCGCGCGCGCCAAATGCGTGCGCCCTCGATGAACGGCGCAACAGGGCGGGCGTCTGCGTCCCGCGCCGCCCCCGCCAGATTCGCGAACCCGACGAGGAGATCGTCGTCCCATGGACGCCCCCGCCTGCGATCCGCCGCCCGATCGTCTGCCCGCCCGGGTGGGTTCTCGGCCCGTACGGCAAGCGCTGCTGGCCGCTGAGCCGCGGCCGGGCTGCGCCGGTCTACATGGGCCCCGGACCGGTCTACATAGGCCCCGGTCCGGCCGGTCCAGCCTTCCACAGCGGCGGTCGCCGATTCGCCTGCCCGCCGGGCATGGCGCCCGGTCCCATGGGCAGGTGCATGCCGATGCGCCCCCGCTGACCGTCACAGGAGAATACAATGGTCGCCAAGCCCGCCTTCGCCTTCATCAGCGCGGCCACGCTCGCCCTGTTCTGCGCCACGACCATGGTCCGCGCGGGGCCGGCGACGCCGCAGGTCGAGGAGGCGATCCGCCTCTATCTGGAGACGCATCCCGAGGCCCTGGGCCCCGCCATCGACAAATATCTCGCCGATCACCCGGAGGCCCTGGCGAAGGCGCTGCGGGCGCTGGTCAAGCGCGGCCCCACCGGCGCCTCCGGCGTCGACAACAGGCAGGTCATCGCCGAAAACGCCGGCGCGCTTTATTCCGCGCCGTTGCAGACCGCTCTGGGCGCGCCCGAAGGCGCGACGACGCTGGTCGAGTTCTTCGACTTCAATTGCGGCTATTGCCGCAAGGCGCTCAAGGACACTCTGGCCTTGATCGCCGAGGACCCCGCCCTGCGCATCGTCCTCAAGGATTATCCGATCCTCGGGCCTGATTCGATGGAAGCGGCGAAGGTGGCGCTCGCCGTGCAGGTGCGGCGGCCGGACGCCTCGAAGTCGCTGGAGTTCCATCGCCGGCTGCTGAGCGCGCCGGGCAAGATCGACCGCGCGGCGGCGCTCGCGGTCGCCGGCGAACTCGGTTTCGACGCGGCGCAAGTCGAAAGCGACGCCGCCGGCCCCGAGGTGAGCGAGGCGCTGAGCCAAAACAGCCGCCTGGCCGCGGCGCTCGGCATCCACGGCACGCCCGGCTACGTCCTCGGCGACCGCGTCATCGCCGGCGCGGTCGGCGCCGCAGCCCTAAAGGCGAGCATAGCGGCGTTGAGAAAACACTGAGAATCGTCGAAACCATGTGCAGCAGTGACCGCTTCGCATAGGTCTGCGGGCTTCCAGTGTACGAGTTCTAAGGCCGCTTCGAGCCGGACTCGGTCGATCATGCCGCCTCAATCTTGCTCGCCGCCCCTTTGCATTTGGTGGGTGTATGCCACAACCGGATGGGCGCGGTCCTGATCAGGGCCAGCATCCTCCTCTGGCTCCATCATCAGGTTTTCCCGTTCGGCGATTTCTCGGGCGTCCGTGTAGGGCATTCCAGCCTCAATCAACCGATCCTGCTCCGCCCACATTCTCTGCTGAACCACGAACGCCAGCTTGTCCGTCATCCCGGCCCGCTCCAGACGGCCCCACATTCTGGGGCTGTCCATCTGCCACGCCTTCTTGATCCGGGCGTGCAACTCCGTGTTGTGCAGGGTTTTCTCGTCCTCTTCGAGCGCTCGAAACTCCTTTTCGATCCCAAGGATCGTCGATTGCTCCATCTCGTCCATAGGCGCGTCCGTCCAGGCGCGCTCAACCTTGCTCCTGCTGCTGATAAAAATACCATGCGAGTGCGAACGACCCGATGGCCATGACGCCATACAAGGCCACTGTCGTCGTATGCTGAATGGCCGCTGCTTCTGCAATGCGAGCGGAATACGATTTCCGAAGGATCAGTTCGGAAATCGTATTCCGCTCGCGCGGAAATCCGCCCTTCGCCTGAAGGATTTCCGCGCGATTTCGTTTTCGCGGATCGCGAAGCGATCTTGCGGAAACCGTATGACACGTTCATTCGCATCGCAGGGCTTTGATGAAATTTCGTCCCTTCTGATACGATTTCGGGCCACCAGTGAAATCCAGCTCGGCTTTTGATGGTGTCGCGTTCGTTTGCGAGCGCGACGCATCGTGCCGCGATGATCTCGTTCATCCGAGAACACGCGGGTCACGTTCTTTATGAGCGGGCGCAGGCCGTCTTGCAGGTAAGGAAGCAGGCCGTGGACCATCGCGGGGCGATAGATTTCGGTGAAGTTCGCCGCGACGAAATTTCCCATCAGGCGCATGTAGTTGAACGCCAAGAGGCTGCGCGACAAGCGCGCGAAATTGCCGGAATTCAGGTCGAGCCTGTAGGTGCCGCGGATCAGGTCGCGGACGCCCTCCAAGTCCCGTTTGGCTCCGTCCTCATCATGCTTCAGCCACAGTAGCACGCGCTCCTTGGTGGCCTGCTGCATGTCCTAACGAGAGCATTGCTGAGAAGGTAGCAGCACTGCTATGCCCAATATTCTGCGTCACGCGCAAAATGTGGGCATGCGATTCCTTTTCGCGGGGTGCCCTGGGGGTGCCCCGGCTCCAGCTTTCAGCGAGTCTGATGTGCTAAGTTGTTGATTTTGATGGTGCCGCAAGAGGGATTCGAACCCCCGACCCCCTCATTACGAATGAGGTGCTCTACCAGCTGAGCTATTGCGGCTTCCGCTAAGCGGCAGCGTCCTCTTAGCCAGATTGGCGGCGCTTGGCAAGGCTTGGGGGGCGCGGATTTTCAATTCCGCTCGCGCAAAAGATCCGGCCGCCGCGCCTTGGTCAACGCCTCGGACTGCGCGCGGCGCCAGGCCGCGATCTTCGCGTGGTCGCCCGAGAGAAGGATCTCGGGAATCGGGCGGCCCTCCCACCCGCGCGGGCGCGTGTAATGCGGATATTCCAGGAGGCCGCCTTCAAAGCTCTCGTCTTCGCCCGATTCCTGCTTGCCCATCACCCCCGGCAGCAGCCGGACGCAGGCGTCGAGCAGAGTGAGCGCCGCGATCTCGCCGCCGGACAGGATGTAGTCGCCGATCGAGATTTCCTCGAGGGCGCGGCCCTCGATCACGCGCTCGTCCACGCCCTCGAACCGGCCGCACACCAGGATCACGCCGGGGCCATCGGCCCATTGTCGCGCCAGCGCCTGGGTCAGCGGTTTGCCGCGAGGCGACAGCAGCAGGCGGGGGCGGGGGTCGTCGGGCGTCAGCCGCGAATCCAGGCTGTTCGCCAGCACGTCGGCGCGCAAAACCATGCCGGGGCCGCCGCCAGCGGGAGTGTCGTCCACGGCGCGGTGGCGTCCCAGGCCGTGGTCGCGAATGTCGATGGCTTCAAGGGACCAAAGGTTTTTCGACAGCGCGGTTCCCGACATCGACTGTCCCAGCGGTCCCGGAAACATGTCGGGGTAGAGCGTGAAGACGCTCGCCTGCCACATCACTGCGTGGTCACTCCGTCTCGGCGGGTGGGATGACGATGACGCGGCCGCCCTTGATGTCCACGGTGGGGACTACCGCGCGCGTAAAAGGATAGAGCAGCGTTTCGCCGGCCGGCGGGGCGATCTCCAAAATGTCGCCGGCGCCGTAGTTGGGCACCGCGACGATCGCGCCGATCAGTTCGCCCTCGGAGGTTTCCGCGCGCAGGCCGATCAGGTCTCGCGTATAAAACTCGTCTTCCTCGGTGGGAGGGAGTTTTTCGCGGGGGATGAACAGTTTGGTGTGGGTGAGGGCTTGCGCCGCATCGCGGTCGCTCACGTTTTTAACGCGCACGACCAGCAGGTCGTCCTTGAGCAGGCGGACGGAGACGATTTCGATGGCGCGACCGGAGCCGTCATGCAGACCGTCGTAATCGGCGAGGCTCAGCGGGTCCTGGGTGTAAGATTTCACGCGAATCTCGCCGCGCACGCCGTGTGGCGCGCCGAAAACGCCGACCAGGACTTCGTCGTTCAAATGTGGGCTCCGAGCCGTGGGTCGCCCTCGCCCTTCGAGACACCGCCTGACGGCGGCTCCTCAGGGTGAGGGCTAGTGTTGATCGTGTCGGCGGAATTACTCCGCGGCGGCAGCCTTTTCGGCCGCAGCGGCGGCGGCCGCCGCGCGCTCCTGCGCCTTCTTCTTCGGCTGGGCCTTTTGCGGGTTGTTGCGCGGCTCGCGCGTCAACGCGCCGGCGCCGTCCAGCAGGCGGGCGACGCGGTCGGTCGCCTGCGCGCCCTTGGCCAGCCATTCCTTGGCCTTCTCGACGTCGAGAACGAGGCGGTTGGCGGAGTCCTTGGGGGCGAGCGGGTCGAACGTGCCGAGCTTCTCGATGAAGCGGCCGTCGCGCGGCGAACGGGAATCGGCGACCACCACGCGATAGAACGGGCGCTTCTTGGCGCCGCCGCGCGACAGACGAATCTTAAGGGACATATCTTCTTCCTTGCTCTCTTGGTTCGCCGAGGGGCAGGCGATTTCCATTTTGTGCAAACCGCCGGCCCCTCTCCCGGCAGTTCCGGCCCGTACGCGAAGCGTACGGAAAACTCACTTCTTCTTGAACGGATTCAGTGTGCTCAGGCCGCCCAGGCCCGGCAGCAGCGACTTGCCGCCGCCCAATCCCGGCAGGCCCGGTTTGGCCGGGGCAGGGGGCGGCGCCTTCAGCTCCGCCGGCGGCTCCTTGGGCAGGACGCCGCCCATGCCGGCGCCGTATTTCTTCTGGAGCTCCGCCATCTGCTCGGGCGACGGCATGTCCATGCCCTTGCCCATGCCGAACATCTGCGCCATTTGCGCCATCGGCCCGCGCTTGGGTCCGCCGCCCATCGCCTTCATCATGTCGGCGGTGGCGCGGTGCTGCTTGAGTAGGCGGTTGACCAGCTCCACCGTTGTCCCCGCGCCCGCCGCGATGCGCTTTTTCCGCGACGCCTTCAAAATGTCGGGGTTGCGGCGCTCCGCCGGAGTCATCGACAGGATGATGGCGCGCTGGCGCTTGATCATGTTGTCGTCGACCTTGGCGTTGGCCATGGCGTCCTTGAGTTTCGCCACGCCGGGCAGCATGCCCATGATGCCGCCGAGGCCGCCCATTTTTTCCGCCATGGCGAGCTGGTCGCACATGTCCTGCAAGTCGAACTTGCCCTTGCGCATTTTCTCGGCGACTTGCATCGCCTTTTCGGCGTCAATCGTCTCCGCGGCCTTCTCGACCAGCGCGACAATGTCGCCCATGCCCAAAATGCGGTTGGCGATGCGCTGCGGATGGAAATCATCCAGCGCGTCCATCTTTTCGCCGATGCCGATCAGCTTGATCGGTTTTCCGGTGACAGCGCGCATCGACAGCGCCGCGCCGCCGCGTCCGTCGCCGTCGACGCGGGTCAGGACGATGCCGGTGATGCCGACGCGGTCGTCGAAATTCTTGGCCAGATTCACCGCGTCCTGGCCGGTGAGGGCGTCGGCGACGAGCAGGATTTCGTGGGGCTTGGCGGCGGCCTTGATCTCGGCCATTTCCACCATCAGCGGCTCGTCGATATGCGTGCGGCCCGCCGTGTCGAACATGACGACATCGTAGCCTTGCAGGCGCGCGGCCTCTTCCGCGCGACGGGCGATCTGCACCGGCGTCTGGCCCGCGATGATCGGCAGCGTGTCGACATTGACCTGGCGGCCGAGCACGGCGAGCTGTTCCTGCGCGGCCGGGCGCTTGACGTCGAGCGAGGCCATCAGGACGCGCTTCTTGAAACGCTCGCTGAGGCGCTTGGCGATCTTGGCGGTCGTCGTGGTCTTGCCCGCGCCTTGCAGACCCACCATCATGATGGCGACGGGCGGGGCGGCGTTGAGGTCGATGGGATCGGCGTCTGATCCTAAGGTCTCGATCAGGACGTCATTGACGATCTTGACGACCATCTGGCCGGGCTTGATGCTTTTCAGCACATCGGCCCCGACGGCCCGCTCCTTGGCCTTGTCGATAAAAGTGCGGGCGACATCGAGCGCCACGTCGGCTTCGAGCAGCGCGCGGCGCACTTCGCGCATGGCGAGATTGACGTCCTCCTCGGAGAGGGCGCCGCGCCGCGTCAGTTGATCGAATATGCCCGAGAGCTTTTCCGACAGGCCTTCAAACATGTGTCATTCCCTTTGGGCTCGCGCCAGACGAATGTTCAACGCGGAACGCGCCCGGGGGCGCATCGCGCTGCCGGGCGGTGACCTCCCGCGTCGGGCGCGGGTGGGTTGGCTGTCATGTCGTCTCTTGCGAGGTCGGCTTCAATAGCTTTGGCGGGCGAGAAAGTCAATTTGCCGCGGCGGCGCTTGCCATCTGCGGCGTCGCGGCTCGACCGTGATGTCGACCGACCTTGGCCGGCGGAGTTCAGCCACTCATCATAACCGATGTCCCGGCGGCCCTCAGCGCGCGCGGTGCTCCCTGGTCCGCGCAGGAGCCTCGGAGATCAGAGTGTCGCGCATTGCTTCAGAGCCAGACGTGTCATCTTCGCTATGCTGGAGTTTGAACTTAGCCGCCGCCTGGGTCTGGGTCCGATGCGACCGCAGCTGTTCTGCCCATGGTTCGAAGAAATATCCGATATTCACATGTAAGGCGCCGCATAATGCAAGCATTGATCTCGGGTCAATGCGTTCAATACCCAATTCAAAGGCGTTGATATGGGTTTCCGTATCTCCAACAGCCTTTGCAAGCGTCGCCTTGTCAATTCCGCGCGTCATTCGTCTGTTGCGGAGTCGCGAGCCCATCACCAGGTCAATGGATGGTGTTGTCGTCATCATGCTTCATCTCGTTATCTCAGGTTGTTTATTTGACGCATTACAGCTTCTGATTGCAGTGTAGGGAAAGGTAAACAAACCGTAAACAGCGGGATTGCACAAAAAATCCTGCAATCCTGGCCCACGCATCCCTCCGGTTGTTCGCAGATTCGTTATTTTTGAGCAAGATCAAACACTTTGATGTAGATCAATTGCTCAGCCACAACCGTAGCGTTAGCATCCCAAAAAATGGGTGTTGGGAGGTTCTCGTGGGTTACTCCACTGAAAGGCTGAGAGAAATTGCACTCATAAACCTTCGGTACGCCTTTCTGGACCTCGACCTCGTCGGTGATCGTGAGGCGTTAACGCGAGCGATTCGTCATTCGGAAGATGCGAACGCTTGCATGAAGCTCATGCTGAAGGACATGTCTGAATCGGATTCAGGCTGCGCAATAAATTGCTCGACCGAGAATGTGAAATGAGTCGGCAGTCGGAATGTGCAATTCAAGTAAAAATGCCGATTTGGTCTGATTGTCTGGCTCTGTCGTGTTCGCGGAGTGGCGGTGTCCGCTGTTCGTGGGCGGCGACCGAGGGGCGTCTCCGGAGCGCCGGCGTGTCGAGCGATTTGCCCCCGCCGTCGCTCGCGCTTCCGCAGGCAACTTTATGCAGTAGCGCATTTTTTGCCAGATTCAACCGCCCGGTTGCTGGCAACCTGACGTTGAGCCATGTAGTCTTGTTCGCGCGTTAGATTGTGTCAATCTGTCGCGCAACGCCCTGCTCATCACAGAACGTGTGGACGTTCTCCGCCTGCATACGGAAGTTTGGTCATGAATATTGAAGTCTCTGTGAGACCTGAGAGATCCGAAAGCAACGAGGGGCCGCTCAAGATGATCGGACAAGTTGCGGAAGAGTTTAAGGTCTCGAACAGAACGCTTCGTTTCTATGATCAGATCGGCTTGGTCACTCCAGTCAGAAAGAACGGAATCAGGTATTATTCGGCCGCTGACATAAAGAGAATTGCTGATATCATGAAGTATCAGCAGGCTGGGATGACGTTGGCGCAAATCAGAAACGTTCTCGATGACGATTTGGGATGGGTCAAAGAAGTCGCTTTGAACAGGACCGACATAGAAGGCATGATCAGTCGGTTGCGTGTCCGTCGCGAAGAAATCAACGACGCGATACAGGAATTCGAAGCGATTCTGATGGACGATTGCACCACAGGGGCCCAGTTTTCGCGTTTCGAAGCGCGCGTCGCCAAGTAGGGTTGAATGCGCTTGCTTGACCTCCCCTCCGTGCGCGGCGCGCGCGGAGGGGCGCTTGCGGGAGGGATTTTGTCATTTCCCCTTTGGCGCAGCGCGGGCGCGCTCAGCGGCTTGAGATGAGGGTGTTCGAAGAGTCCGCATTCCGGCTGGATTTCTCTTGCTCGATCTGGCGTCTGGCGCGCCAGCGCGTCGCCTTGAGCGGCGCACGCCGCGACAATATCGACAACCGGGTCAGGAGCGTCGATCACGCCGTGGCGGTCGCGCGGCGAATTCGTCTTGCGCAATGGCTCGGAAGGACGCTATCTTCACCGTATCCGATGCTTCCGTCGGAGAATCGCTTTTAAAATTAATTGGAAGCGACGGATCGACCGCCTAGAGATCGTCCACGGCCAGACGCAACTGACAGCAAGCCGCGATTCGGCTCGACCGCCGGTGCGGGCGGCGCATGCGAGGTGACCGAATGACCAAGTTCTCCGATCTCCTTGAGGATATGCGCCGCCGTCAGGAGGCGATTCTCAACGGCGGCGGCGCCGACAAACTGGCCCAGCGCCGCGCGAAGGGGCTTTTAACGGCCCGGGACCGGCTCGACACCCTGTTCGACGAGGCTACCTTTCAGGAAATGGGCGCGCATGTGCGCCATTCCGCCCGCCATTTCGGCATGGAATCGAAAAATCTGCCCGCGGACGGCGTGGTGGTCGGCACCGGCTATGTCAATGGTCGCATGGTCTCCGCCTTCGCCCAGGATTTTACCGTGCTCGGCGGCTCGCTCGGCAAGATGCACGCGAAGAAAATCGTGACGATGATGGAGGAAGCCGCGAAATTCGGTTCGCCCGTCGTCGCCTTCAAGGATTCCGCCGGCGCCCGCATCCAGGAGGGGGTGGACGCGCTGTCGGGCTATGGCTGCGTGTTCTACCAGAACGTGCTTTTGTCCGGGGTCGTGCCGCAGATCGCCGTGGTTTGCGGCCCCTGCGCGGGCGGTGCGTCCTATTCGCCGGCGCTGATGGATTTTGTCATCATGACCCGGTCCAACGCCTATATGTTCATCACCGGGCCCGAGGTGATCAAGGCGGTGACCGGACGCGCGGTCACCATGCAAGAGGTCGGCGGCGCCGACATGCACGCCGCCGTCTCAGGAAATGTGCATTTCCTTGCCGAGGACGATGCCGACGCCATCCGCATCGTGAAAAAGCTGCTCTCCTTCCTGCCGCAGAACAATTCCGAGGACCCGCCGCACCGGCCGAGCGCCGACATTGCGCTGGCCGAGGACGATGGCGTCCGTACCCTCATTCCCGACGATCCGCAGCTGCCGATGGATGTGCGCCGGGTCATCGAACATATCGTCGATCCCGGCGAGTTCCTGGAGGTGCACCGCTCCTTCGCCGAAAACATTATCGTCGGCTTCGGTCGGGTCGAAGGCATTGTGGTTGGGATCGTCGCCAACGAGCCGACGGTCCGGGCGGGGGCGCTGGACATGGACGCCTCCGACAAGGCGGCGCGCTTCATCCGTTTCTGCAATTGTTTCAACATCCCGCTGGTCACGCTGGTCGACGTGCCCGGCTTTTTGCCCGGCGTGGAGCAGGAGCGCGGCGGCATCATCCGCCACGGCGCCAAAATGCTGTTCGCCTATGCCTCTTGCACGACGCCAAAGGTGACGGTGATTCTGCGAAAAGCCTATGGCGGCTCTTATCTGGCGATGTGCGCGCGCGAAATGGGCGCGGATTTCGTGTTCGCCTGGCCGACCGCCGAAATCGCCGTGATGGGCGCGGAGGGCGCGGTCACCGTGCTTTACGCCAAGGAGCTGAAGGCGGCGGCGGACCCCAAGGCCAAGGCGAAGGAATTCGCCGCCGCCTATCGCGCCGAATTCGCCTCGCCCTACCAGGCGGCGGCGCATGGCTACATCACCGACGTCATCGATCCCGCGCTGACCCGCTCGACCGTGGCGCTGGCTCTACGAAAAGCCTTGTCGAAGCGCGACATCAGGCCTCCAAAAAAACACGGCAACATCCCGCTTTAGCGCAGGAGGAGCGGATGGACACGGAGTCTCTCAAACTTGCGCTGGGCGGGATTGTCGCCGCCTTTGCCCTGTGGTTCGCGCTGAAGCAGGTGTTACGCTTCCTCGGCTGGGTGGAAAAATCCGAAATCGCCCGCCAGGCGGCGGAGGCGGCTGAAGCGGCCGAGCGCAAGAAGGCGGCGCGCTCCGCCGCCGCGCCTGTCGTCGAGCCCCAGGGGATTCCCCCCCATCATGTCGCCGCCATCGCCGCCGCCGTCGCCGCCTGCGGCTACCGGGTCGCCCATATCGCCGACCCGCGCACGGGCGGCGCCTGGGCGGCGGAAGGCCGCTGGTTGCAGCAGACGTCTCATAACCCGCATTGACCCGCCTCGGGCTGGAGTTCGCCATGCATCGCAAATTCAAAATCACCGTCGACGGCCACCCCTATGAGGTCTTGGTCGAGGAAATCGTAAGCGAGGGCGGCGCGCCCGCAGGAGGGAGCGTTTCCTGGCCGGCCTCGGTGGCGGCGGCTTCGGCGGCCGTGGCGGCAGCTCCGGCGCACGCGCCGGTTTCTCGCGCCGCCGCGGGCGCCGGCGACGAAGTCGCTCCACTCGCCGGCACGGTGCAATCTATCGACGTCACGGTCGGGCAGGTGGTGCAGGCGGGGGAAAAAATCGCCGTTCTCGAGGCCATGAAGATGAAGACCGAGGTCCACGCCAAGGGCGCCGGCAAGGTGGTTTCCATCGCGGTCAATGTCGGCGAATCCGTCGACACCGGCGCCGTCCTGCTCACCCTCGCCTGAGGTTTGTCCGCCATGACCATGCCCGACTCGCTTTACGGCGCCGTGATGCTCAGCCTGATCGATTTCTTCGCCTCCATGGTGATGATCACCGGCATCGGCGTGGTCCTGGCCTTGTTTCCGCTGCTCAACCGCATCGGCAAGGTGGATGAGGACGCGCTGCGCAAGCGCCAGCATTGATGCGATTTTCTAGTGGAAATCGTAGTCCGCTCGCGCGGAAATCCGCTTCACCTGAAGGATTTCCGCGCGGTCCGTTGACGCGGATCGCGAAGCGATCTTGCGGAAACCGTATGAAAGGGGCGCCGCGTGTTTGAACAGTTTCTGGCGTTTCTCGGCGCCCTGATGGACCAGACCGGCCTCGCCCATTTCTGGTGGGGCAATGCGGTGATGATCGCCGTGGGCTGCACGATGATCTATCTTGCGGTCGCCAAGGGCTACGAACCGCTGCTGCTGGTCGGCATCGGCTTCGCCTGCGTGATCGCCAATGTGCCGGGGTCCGACCTCACCCAGCCCGGCGGCCTGTTCCATTACGCCTACCAGGGCGTGCAATTGCTCATCGTGCCGCCTCTGATTTTCTTCGGCGTCGGCGCCATGACCGATTTCGCGCCGATGATCGCCAATCCAAAACTGGTCATTTTGGGCGCCGCCGCGCATTTGGGGATTTTCGTCGCCCTGATCGGCGCCAAGCTGCTCGGTTTTACCCTCAACGAGGCCGGGGCGATCGGCATCATCGGCGGCGCCGATGGGCCCATGGCGATCTTCATGACCATAAAACTCGCGCCGCACCTGCTGCCGCAGATTTCGGTGGCCGCCTATTCCTACATGGCGCTGATGCCGCTGATCCAGCCGCCGGTGATGAAACTGCTCACCACCCGCGAGGAGCGTCTTATCCGCATGAAGCAGTCGCGGCACGTGACGCGTCTCGAAAGGATCGCCTTTCCCATTGTGATCGGCATCATCGTCAACCTGTTCTTCCCGCCGGTCGCGCCGCTGATCACCATGCTGATGCTCGGCAATCTGTTTCGCGAGGTGCTGGTGGTCAGTCGGCTGGCGAAAACCGCCGCCAACGACCTCATGAACATCATCATCATCATCCTGACGTTGGCGATCGGTTCGACCATGGCGGCGGATCGTTTTTTGACCCTCGAAACCATCGAGATCGTCGGTCTCGGGCTTGTCGCCTTCGTCTTCGGCACCGGTTCGGGCGTGGTCGGCGCCAAGATCATGAATCTGTTCCTGAAGGAAAAGATCAATCCGCTGCTTGGCTCGGCGGGCATCGCCTCGGTGCCGATCGCGGCGCGGGTCAGCCACAATGTCGCGCTGGAATACGACAAGGAGAATTATCTCATCTATCACGCCATGGGGCCGAATTTGGCCGGCGTGTTCGGCACGGCGATATCAGGCGCCATCATGCTGGCGCTGCTCGGGGTGAAGTGAGCGCCCGGAGGGCCCCCCGGCGGCGAAGCCCGCCGAGACCGGTTCTCCAAACGCGAATGATCTCTTAAAGCCACGCAATCCCGTGTCGTCATGGCCGGACAGCCGTCGGACAAGCCCGGGCGTGATGTCCCGACTCGTCAGTCGCCGAGCAGGATGCGCATAAAAATGTCGCCGATTGCGCCCAGGCACAGCAGGGTGCTCGCCGCGAACTGGATGACGAAACCGGTGGTGCGGGTTTTCGGGTCGGCCAGATAGGCGCGGGCGTAGAGCGCGCGTCCGACGATCCAGACGACGCCCAACAGGGCCGCGCCGAGATCGCTGACATAGATCGCGAACATCCAGAGGCCGACAAGCTGGATCGGCAGCCATTCCAGGGTGTTCATCTGGATGCGGTAGTGCCGCTCGAAGGTCGGGTCGCCCGTGGTCGCGGGCGCCGGCACGCCATAAATCATGCGCGCGCGTCCCACGCGATAGCCGAGCCAACCATAGAACTGCACGGTCGCCAAAGTGGTCAGGGCTGTCAGGTAGAACATGTCTCGACCTCGCGAAGCGCCAATCTTACAATACTGCAAAACCCTTGCCTTGCGCGAGCTTGGGCTTTTGCGCCGGCAGCGTCAAGCGCGGCGAGACTTGTCAGGCGTCGCCAAAACGTTCATACATAAACTAATAAGACAATCGGGGGGAGAACCATGAATGCAACCGCAGGAACGGTCGTCGCGCGGCCCTGGCTCGCGCATTATCCGCCGGGGCGCCCGGCGGAGATGTCGGAGCCGCCCTATCCGACGCTGGTCGATCTCTGGCGCGGCGCGCGGGAGAAGTACGGCGACCGCATCGTCGCCGAGAGCTTTGGCGCGACACTGACCTACGAAAAACTTGGGCAGGCCGCCGACAAGGTCGCCGCCTGGCTTCAGTCGCAAGGGTTTCGAAAAGGCGAGCGCGCCGCGATCATGGCGCCCAATGTCATGGCCTATCCGGCGGTCATGCTCGGCATTCTGCTGGCCGGCGGGGTCGTGGTGAACGTCAACCCGCTCTATACCTCGCGGGAGCTGGAGAGCCAGCTCACCGACTCCACGCCGCGCGTCCTGTTCGTGCTGGAAAATTTTGGTGAGACCGTCGCCGCCGTGCGCGAGAAATTGCCGTTGGAGACAATCGTCCTGCTGGCGCCCGGCGACCTGATCGGCCTGAAGGGCCATCTGGTCAATTTCATCTCGCGCCATGTGAAGAAGAACGTTCCCGAGGCGCCGATGGCCGGCGCCATTGCGTTCTCGCAGGTTCTCGCGGAAGCTCGCAATCTCCGGCCCACGCCCGTTTCCGTGTCGAAGGACGATCTCGCCGTGCTCCAATATACCGGGGGCACGACGGGCAAGGCCAAGGGCGCGATGTTGCTGCATCGCAATATCATCGCCAATATCCAGCAGGTCCAGGACTGGGCCGGGCCCGACCTGCCCGAGGGACCTCTGGTGATGGTCGCGGCGCTGCCGCTCTACCACATTTTCGCTTTCACCGCCTGCTTCTGGTTCCAGGTCCTCCAGGGCGGCTCCAGCCTGCTGATCGTCAATCCCAGGGACATCGCCGGGTTCGTGAAGACGCTGCAAAAGCGCCGCTTCCACATTTTTGCTGGCGTGAACACGCTCTACAACGCGCTCGCCGACCATCCCGACATCAAAAAGGTCGATTTCAGCGGCGTGGCGCTGTGCATCGCCGGCGGCATGGCCATGCAGGCGGCGGTGGCGCGCAAATGGCGCGATCTCACGGGCAAGCCGGTCCTGGAGGGCTATGGGCTGTCCGAGACCTCGCCCGTCCTGTGCGTCAACCGGCCCGACATCGAGGAATTCACGGGAACGGTCGGCTATCCCGTGCCCTCCACCGAAATTTCCATCCGCAACGCGCAGGGCGAGGACGTCCCGCAAGGCGAAACCGGCGAAATCTGCGCGCGCGGACCGCAGCTGATGGCGGGCTATTGGGACCGTCCGATGGCGACGGCGGACGCCATGACCCCGGACGGTTTCTTCCGCACCGGTGACGTCGGCATGATCCTGCCCAACGGCCAGATCAAGATTGTCGATCGCCTCAAGGACCTGATCATCGTCTCCGGGTTCAACGTCTATCCCAATGAGGTTGAAGACGTGCTGATCGAGCATCCCGAGGTGCGCGAGGTCGCGGTGGTCGGACGGGCCAGCACGGCGAGCGGCGAGGAGGTGGTCGCCTTTGTCGTGGCGCGCGGGGCGGGGCTCACGGAGGAGGTTTTGCGCGCCTTTTGCCGCGAACGGCTGACCGGTTATAAGACGCCCCGCAGCTTCATTTTCCGCGATGAACTGCCGAAAACCAACGTCGGAAAAGTCTTGCGGCGCAGCCTGAAGGAGATGCTTTGATAACAAGGTCGGACGATGGCCTGCCGACATTGCGGAGCGGCGATGGCCTGCGGCTGTCGCCAGGGGATCGCGCCGCCTTCATCGTCGCGGAAACCCGGTTGGCGCCGACCCCGCACGCGCCGGAGATTTGTCTGCATCTTGCCGACGAGGCGACCGAGCTTTGGCAAAAGACCGAGGATGAACTGGGCGAGATCGGCCTGCCGCCGCCGTTCTGGGCTTTCGCCTGGGCCGGCGGGCAAGCTTTGGCGCGCTACATTCTTGATAACCCCGAAACCGTGGCCGGCAAAAACGTGCTGGATTTCGCCTCGGGGTCGGGTCTCGTGGCGATCGCCGCCGCAAAGGCGGGAGCGGCCAGGGTCGAGGCCTGCGACATCGACGCTTTCGCGCTTGAGTCGATGCGGCTCAACGCCGCCGCCAATGGCGTGCGGATTTTTCCGCGCGACGATCTCGCTATTGGCGCCGACGAGGGCTGGGATGTGGCGCTGGCCGGCGACGTCTCCTACGAACAGGACATGGCGCAGGCCGTCACCGACTGGCTGGAGGCGCTGCACCGGCGTGGCGCGCGTGTCCTGATCGGCGATCCCGGCCGGACCTATCTGGCCCGCGACCGGCTCGAGCAGGTCGCGGAATATCGCGTGCCCGTCTCCCGCGCGCTGGAGGATTGCGAGATCAAGCGCTCGAGCGTTTGGCGGTTCCCTGGCTGACACGCACGTCGAGGCGGGGACAGGAACGCATTGCGGTCACTGTCCCCATGAAGCCGGGAAAGACTGGGAGCGCAATGCGATCCAGTCCCCCATGGGCGTTTACGCTGGGTTCACTTGATAACGCTACATTGCGGGTGAACCAGGGTTTCATCCATGACCTTGCAGACATCCGTCGGCGTTGGCGCCGAAGATTTTGTTGCCGATGAAGGCCTCGCTCCGAGGCCAAAAACGTCCGCCAAGTCGGACATCCGCATTCCCGCGCTCGACGGCCTGCGCGGTTTGATGACGCTGTTCGTCATCCTCTCGCATTTCTATGGCGAGGTGCCGCACGGCTTTGGCTATGCCTGCGTCGGCTGGACGGCGGTATTGGTGTTCTTCGTGCTCAGCGGCTATCTCGTGGGGCGGCTGATTATCGAGAAGATGGATTCGAGCAACTTCCTCAGCGTCTTCTATCTGCGCCGGGTGTGCCGCACCTTTCCAACCTATTTCGCCGCCACGCTGGTCATTCTCGGCCTGCTCTGGGTGATCGGCGATGTCAAATGGCTGGATCGCGACCCGAAATTCCCGGTCTGGTCCTATCTGATCTTCGTCCAGAACTATTTTCTGGTGCAGATGGAGAGTCCGGGCGCGCATTGGCTGTCGCCGACCTGGACACTGGCGCTGGAAGAGCAATTTTACCTCGTCGCGCCATTCCTGCTGATGCTGACTCCGCGCCGCGCCTGGCTGCCGCTGATGATCGGTCTGAGCCTGCTCGGTCTCGGCTTGCGCTGCGGGGGCGTCTTGCGCGGCGACCTGTCCCTGGCGCCGGTCGCTCTGCTGCCGACCTCCGCCGACGTGCTGCTCGCCGGCATGATCCTGGCGGTGCTGGTCAAGGATGACGTGATCGACTGGAACAAATATTCGCTGCATGTGCGGATGACGCCGATCATCTGCATGCTCTTGACCTTTGTCGCGCAAAGGTTCGACGGCGGCGTGGTGGGGCCGCGTTTCGAGATCCTCGGGCCGTTCCTGATGTCGATCGGCGCGGCGGCCTTCATCCTCACGCTGGTCAAGGGCGCGCCCGAGGCGCCGCGTTTCGAGGGCCGCGTGCTCCGGTTCTTCGGCCAAATCTCTTACAGCGTCTACCTCACCCATCTCGCCGTGCTCGGCCTGATGCATGGCCTGATCCTGGGAAGCCTGCCGGACATTTCCACGCCGGCGCAGATCGCGGTCACCACGGCGGCCTTCCCGGTGACGGTGCTGCTGTCCTGGATCATGACCAAGGTTTTGGAGGAGCCGATCACCGAATGGGGCCGCCGGCATCGCTGGGTGAGTTGAGGCCGCCCAACGCGCGCGTCCTATGATATTCACGGTGTCGGCGACGACCTGCTGCTGGATGCGCCATTGCCGGCGAAGCGCCGCACTATCCGCGGCCGCCGCGCGACATCGTGTCCGTACCATAAAAAATTGACGCCTGAACAGAGCCCTAACCATCAGGGCCGGCGTTCGCGGGCTTCATGCGCTTGCGCCTGCGCTTTCTCCGCTTGGTGCGAGGCGGCGTGCATGTCATGCTCCCGTTCGAGACTGGGTCGGCCCGATCCTCGGCGTATCCGCTTGTCCGAAGCTTTTCGCAGACACCGGGCAAATCCGCGCGATACCGGATTGACAGCGGCGCGCGGCGCGAATAACCCGACCGTCCGATGGAGCTTTCCGGCGCCCGCCGGCAGACAAAGGATGTCACGTGGCCAAACCTGAACTCGGCGGCAAACGCCAATGCCAGAATTGCGGCACGAAATTTTTTGACTTGAACCGGGATCCGATTCTTTGCCCGAAGTGCGGGGCCACTTTCGTCCCGCCGATGCTCGCGCGCGCGCCGCAGCGTCCCGCCGCCGCCGAAGACGAGGAGCCGGAGACGCCCGAGACCGGCGCCGAGCTGGTGCCGTTGGAGGACGCCGACGCCTCCGATGAAAAGGCCGCGGTTGTTGTGGACGACGACGTCGATCTCGGCGACGACGACGCCGACGACACTTTCTTGGAAGAAGAAGAAGAAGACAACGACGACGTCAGCGACCTCATCGACGGCGATATCGAGACCGACGACGAGGGGTGAGCGGATCTTCGTCCCACTGGGCGAACAACAAGCCCCAGGACCTCGCGTCCTGGGGTTTTTTGCGTCGGGGCTAGAGCTTTTTCACGTTTCATGGAAACATGGAAAAGCTCTAGATTCTTGTTTTGACGTATTGTTTTCACGCGAACCGGCATCCGCTTCGCTTGAAAATGCTCTATCTCAGGCGAAGAGACATCATCTTCGCAGCTTGTCCCGGCGTCGCCCGCTCCGCGATCACGAACAGGTCATTTCGCCCTTTCACCAGATCGGAAAGTTTCTTGAAGCCGTAGTCGCGCGAATCGAAGCCCGGCTGAAGCTTGCGCAAGACGCTTCCGAGCGTTGCCAGGGACACCCACCCGGTTTCGTCGAAGGACTGCTCCAGCGCATCCAGCATGAGTCTCATCGGAAAGTCCGGAGCCTTTCCAGGGGGCGGCGGCTTATTGGGCGCGACTTCTGCTTTTCGGCCTGCGGTTGGCTGGGTCTTGATGACATGGGGGAGCTCCGAACCATTGGGCGTCCGAGCGTCCGTGAAGATGAATGTGTGGCAGGCGTTGCGAAAGGCTTCCGGGGTTTGCCTTTTCCCGAAGCCATAGACCTTTTTTCCGCCTTCCTTGAGGCGGGTGGCGAGCCCGGCAAAATCGCTGTCGCTGGTGACGAGGCAGAATCCATCGAATTCTTGCGTATAGAGCAAATCCATCGCATCGATGATCAGCGCGCTGTCCGTGGCGTTCTTGCCGGCGCAGTAGGCGAATTGCTGCACGGGCTTGATGGCGTGCTTGTGCAGAACGGTCTTCCAGGACGAGAGGTTGGCGGAGGAGAAATCTCCGTAAATGCGCTTCACGCTCGGGTCGCCGAACTGGGCGACGTCCGCCAGCACCCCCTCAATGACGGAAGCCTGGGCGTTGTCGGCGTCGATCAAAACGGCCAGCCGCGCCGTAAGCTCTTCGGTCTTAATCCTGGCCATGGACGCGGGCATTTGCAGCCTCTCGTTCGAAATCGAGCAAGAGGATCGCATGCCGAGCGTTAAGAGAGACGTTTTTGCGAGAAACGCCGATGATTGCGCTTAATTCCAGGTTACCAGGGCCGGCGCCAGTCAGCGGCGCCCGAGGGCGCCGCCAGATGTTTCCGGATCAGTTCAGCGCCGCGGACGGCGGCCTTGCCAAACCGCCGCCGGGGAAGGGGACGATCTCCCCGCCCAGCGTCAAATGGCCGTCGCGCACGGAAACCTCCACGGTTTCGCCGTCGGCGATCTCGCCCGCGAGGATTTTTTCCGCGAGCGGGTCCTGCACATATTTCTGGATCACGCGCTTGAGCGGGCGCGCGCCATAGGCGGGATCGTAACCCTTCTCCGCCAGCCAGTCGCGGCCGGCGTCCGCGAGTTTCAGCGTGAGCTTGCGATCCTCAAGCAGCCGGCCGAGACGGCCGAACTGGATGTCGACAATGGCCCCCATGTCCTGACGCCGCAGGCGGTGGAACAGGATGATCTCGTCGACGCGGTTGAGGAATTCGGGGCGGAAATGGCCGCGCACCACCGACATCACCTCGTCGTGGACGACGTTGGAATCCTCGCCCTCCTTCTGCATCACCAAGAATTCCGAGCCGAGGTTGGAGGTCATGATGACCACCACATTTCGAAAATCCACGGTGCGGCCCTGGCCGTCGGTGAGGCGACCGTCGTCGAGGACCTGCAGCAGGACGTTGAACACGTCCGGATGCGCCTTTTCGATCTCGTCGAACAGGACGACCTGATAGGGACGACGGCGCACGGCTTCGGTCAGCGCGCCGCCCTCCTCATAGCCGACATAGCCGGGAGGCGCGCCGATCAGCCGGCTGACGGAGTGCTTCTCCATATATTCCGACATGTCGAGGCGCACCATGGCGGTATCATCGTCGAACAGGAAGTTCGCCAAGGCTTTGGTCAGCTCGGTCTTGCCGACGCCGGTCGGCCCCAGGAACATGAAGGAGCCGATGGGGCGGTGAGGATCCTGCAAGCCTGCGCGGGCGCGCCGGACGGCGGTCGCCACCGCGACCACGGCCTCGTGCTGGCCGACCACGCGCTTGGCCAGCGCCTCCTCCATCTTGAGGAGTTTCGCCCGCTCGCCCTCCAGCATCTTGTCGACGGGCACGCCGGTCCAGCGCGACACCACCTGCGCGATCGCGTCGGGGGTTACGGCCTCGTTGACCAGCGCCGCGCCCTTCTCTTCGGTCTCGGCGAGTTTGTGCTCCAGGTCCGGGATCACGCCATAGGTCAGGCGTCCGGCCTCGGAATAATCGCCGCGCCTCTGCGCCGTCGCCAGATCGTTGCGGGCGGCGTCAAGCTGCTCCTTGAGTTTTTGCGCCGCGCCGAGCTTGTCCTTTTCCGCCCGCCAGCGGGTGGTCAGCGCCGAGGATTTTTCTTCGAGATCGGCAAGCTCCGCCTCCAGTTTTCCGAGACGGTCGCGCGAGGCCTGGTCAGTCTCCTTTTTCAGGGCCTCCTGCTCGATCTTCAACTGGATGATGCGGCGGTCGAGTTCATCGAGTTCTTCGGGCTTCGAGTCTACCTGCATGCGCAGGCGCGACGCCGCTTCGTCGACGAGGTCGATGGCCTTGTCCGGCAAAAAACGGTCGGCGATGTAGCGGTTCGACAGGGTCGCGGCCGCGACCAGCGCGGCGTCGGCGATGCGCACGCCGTGATGAACTTCGTATTTCTCCTTCAAGCCGCGCAGGATCGACACGGTGTCCTCGACCGTGGGCTCGCTGACGAACACCGGCTGGAAGCGCCGCGCCAGAGCCGCGTCCTTCTCGACATGCTTGCGATATTCATCGAGCGTGGTCGCGCCGACGCAATGCAGTTCGCCGCGCGCGAGCGCGGGTTTCAGCAGGTTGGAGGCGTCCATGGCGCCATCCGCCTTGCCCGCGCCGACCAGCGTGTGCATTTCGTCGATGAACAGGATGATGCCGCCCTCGGCCGCCGTGACCTCGTTGAGCACGGCCTTGAGCCGCTCCTCGAACTCGCCGCGATATTTCGCGCCGGCGATCAGCGCGCCCATGTCCAGCGCCAGCAGGGCCTTGTCGCGCAGCGATTCCGGCACGTCGCCGTTGACGATGCGCAAAGCGAGGCCTTCGACGATGGCCGTCTTGCCGACGCCGGGCTCGCCAATGAGGACGGGGTTGTTCTTGGTGCGGCGCGACAGGACCTGAATCGTGCGGCGAATCTCCTCGTCACGGCCGATCACCGGGTCGAGCTTGCCTTCGCGCGCGGCTTCGGTGAGGTCGCGGGCGTATTTCTTCAGGGCGTCATAGGCGTTTTCGGCGGAGGCGGAATCGGCCGTGCGTCCCTTGCGCAGGTCTTCGATCGCCTTGTTGAGCGCCTGGGCGGTCACACCGGCGGCGGCCAGAATCTTGCCGGCGTCGCTGGAGGAATCCATGGTGAGCGCGAGCAGCAGACGCTCGACGGTGACGAAGGAATCGCCGGCCTTTTGCGCGATCTTTTCGGCGCTGTCGAACAGGCGCGCCGTGGCTGGGGCGAGATAAAGCTGCCCGGCGCCGGCGCCTTCGACGCGCGGCATTTTGGACAGGCCCAGTTCGGTTTGCTGCAACGCGTCGCGCGAACGGCCGCCGGAGCGGTCGATCAGTCCGGCGGACAGGCCCTGCTCGTCATCGAGCAGCACCTTCAAGACATGCAGCGGGGAAAATTGCTGGTGGCCCTCGCGCACGGCGAGAGACTGGGCCGATTGCACGAAACCGCGTGCGCGATCCGTATATTTCTCAAGATTCATCACAACCTCCTTGCTCGCCGCAAAACCCCTCTTGGCGGAAAGGCGGCGTCAGATTCGGACCCCGTCGGGCATCCTCGAAGCTGATATGGGAGGCCAAAGCGGCGCCGGGAAGGGGCGCTGAAGCAAAGTTGCAAAAAACAACGGCGCCCCGCGGGGCGCCGTCAGATCATTCCGCCGAGCTGGGCTCGGGCGTTTCGGTGGCGGGGGGCGCCTCGGCCGCCTCGGCCGCTTCATCGGCGCGGGTGCGGCGGCGGCGGCGTGGACGCAAATGGAAACGTCCTTCTTCATCCTGCGGCGCTTCGGCGGCGGCTTGAGGAGCCTCGGCGGGCGGCGGCGGCGGAGCCTCCGCGACGGGTTGCGGCGCGGGTTCGGCGCGCGGCGGGAAGGCCGGCTCCGTCCTCGGCTGCTCCTCGCTCACGACCGGCGCGGGGGCCACGGGCCGCATCGGAGCGGTGATGAAGGCCGGCAGCGCGCTCATGGCGCTGAAGTCGACATCGGGCTGTTCGCGATTTTCGGGCGCCGGCTCGAAACGGGGCTGGTCACGGAAACGGTTGCGACCCGGCTGGGTGTTGCGGTCCCCGCGATCGTTCTGGCGTTCGCCCTGGGCGCCGAAACGGCGGTCGTTGCGATGCGGGCGGTCCTGCCGCTCCGGGCGATCCTGCCTCTCCGGGCGGTCCTGCCTCTCGCCGCGATCCTGCCTCTCGCCGCGATCCTGCCTCTCGCCGCGATCTTGGCGTTCTCCGCGATCCTGGCGCTCGGCGTTCTGCGGCCTGTCCATAAATTCGCCGCTGAAGGCGGGACGCTCCAGGTAAGGCTGCTGGCCCATGCCCATCTGCGGGCCATTCCCATTCTGTCCCGGAATGACGGCCGGCGGGTTGCGCTCGAACGGCGAGGCGAAACGATCATGCATGGCGACGAAATCGTCGTCGTCCTCGGACTCGTCGACCTCATCGGCGCGACCGAAGCCCAGCTGGCTCTGGGCCTGCGCCGCCTGGGCGGTCGCGATGATCCGATAATAATGCTCCGCGTGCTGGAGGTAATTCTCCGCGACGACGATGTCGCCGGACGATTGCGCGTCACGGGCGAGTTGAAGGTATTTTTCGGTGATATGCTGGGCGGTGCCGCGGATCTTCACGTCCGGTCCGTTCGACTCGTAAGTCCGCGTCAGCGGATTCGGACCCTTGCGGTTGTTGCGTCCACGCATACGCTTGTTCTGACCAGGTCTCATCTACAGTCCCTGAGTAAATCCGCGACGTGCGGGAGCCGCGCCGTTGCGAATGGGCTGAAGCCAGGCGAATCGCTTTGTCGATTCGGGACTCCATGATCTCACAGCGGCTTCTGCTCGCGCGCTGCTCCAGGCGGAGGGTCGAGATTGCAATTCAGCTTCCGCCTGATCGGCAATGGTTGCGGACGATGCCGCAAGCCGCTTTCCTACAAGTATTTCCTTTGAGGGAGCCAGCAGAAAACACCACGTTGCTCGGATCGCGCTTTTAACGCTGAGCGACACCCGGATGGTTGGGAACCAACGCCTTGCCGGGGTCGAGGTCGTCGCGATACGTCAACGCAACTTGGTATTTGCTTGAAGGCAGACTAGACGTTTTCTCTCGTCAAGCCAAGCGCAAAGTGCAATTTCAATTGACGAAGCGATAAATCCGTAGACCGCGCGATGGTTCCGCCGGACAGGTTCACGCCTCAACTTTCGATCGCAATGACGCGGTCGCGTCCGCCGTGATCCCGCCGGCAGGAAACCTGCGCAAGACTTTTGGCGCGAAACAGCGCGGAGACTTCGGCGCCCTGGAGCCAGCCGATTTCGAGACAGGCGACGCCGCCGGGACGCAAAAGGCGTGCGAGCTCCACAGAAAGCAGGCGATAGGGGGCGAGGCCGTCCGGCCCGCCGTCGAGCGCCAGTCGCGGATCGTGGTCGCGCACCTCGGGGTCCAGCTCTGCGATTTCCGCATGGCGGATATACGGAGGATTGGAGACGATCAGGTCGAACCGGCCCGACAGCGCGGCCGTCCAGTCGCCGCGAATCACTGTCCCACGCGACGTTAGGCCGCACCGCGCCAGATTGGCTTGCGTGGCCGCGCAAGCGTGGGGCGACAGGTCGACGCCGATTCCGAAGGCGTCGGGGCGCGAATCCAGCAGCGCGCATAAAATGGCGCCGGAGCCGACGCCGAGGTCGAGGATGCGCGGGTTTTGAAATCCCTTGCGGGCCATCAGCTCCAGCGCGGTTTCAACCAGAATTTCGGTGTCGGCGCGCGGGTCGAGCACATTTGGCGCGACCGTGAGATCGAGGCCGAAGAAATTGGTTGTTCCGGTGATTCGGTTGACCGGTTCGCCCGCGAGGCGACGCGCGGCGAATTTTTCGAGCGTTTCGGCGGCGGCGCCCAGCGTTTCGTCGCCGCGGGTGAGCAGGGCGAGCGCGGCGAGGCCGGTCGCCGTCTCCAGAAGGATGCGCGCCTCCAAATCCGCCGGCTCCTTGCCGGCCGTCGCCAGCGCGCGCGCGAGCCGGCGGCGGGCGGTCGAAACGGTGTCATCGGCGGCGAAGGCGGGCGCGAAATTTGCGGTCATTTGATCTGGTCGGCCTTCCACGCGGCGCCGCCTTGCGAACGGTTACAAAATTTTCCCTGGCGGGCCGGCGTGGATGCCCGGGACAAGCCCGGGCATGACGTCAGTGGGCCGAGGGCGGGGGCGGGCGCGTCACGCCCCCGCCGCTTTGCCGAGCACGCGGATCAGGCGCGCCGCGAAAGCGCTGGCGTCATGCGGCTGCTCGCCGTCCATCAGCCGCGCCTCGTCGAACAGCAGCCAGACCGCATCCTCGAACAGGGCCTTGTCGCCGGTCTTTTCCTCAAGCGCCACCACCAGCGGGTGGGTCGGATTGATCTCCAGCACCGGCTTGGCCTTTTCCGGCGCCTGGCCGGCCGAAGCCAAAATCTGCTGCAAGCGCAGATCGAGGCCGAAATCGGGCGCGATCAGGCAGGCGGGGCTTTCCGAAAGGCGGTCGGAGACGCGGACGTCCTCGACCACGCTCTCCAAAACCCCCTTGGCGGCGGCGACGAATTTGGCCGTGGCCGCCGGATTCTCGTCCTTTTTCTGGGTCTCGTCGACAAGATCGATGTTCTTGATGTCGGCTGACCCTTGCGTGATCGACTTGAACGGCTTTCCGTCGAAGCCGACCGCGTTCTGCACCCAGAAGGCGTCCACGGGATCGCTGAGCAGCAGGACTTCCACGCCGCGTGCGCGAAAACCTTCGAGTTGCGGGCTGGCGGCGACGCGTTCGGCGCCGTCGCCGGCGATGTAGTAAATCGCGGTCTGGTTGGGGCGCAGGTTGGCGACATAATCGGCGAGCGAGCGGCCGCCTTCCGGGTTGGCGGTGGTGACGAACCGGGCCATTTTGAGCAGGGGATCGCGGCGCTCGGGGTCTTCGTACAGGCCCTCCTTCAGGACCGGGCCGAAATGCTTCCAGACGTCGGCGAATTTTTCCGGCTCGTTGTCCGCGAGTTTCGTCAGTTCCTGCAACAGGCGGTTGGCCACGCCTTTTTTAATCGCCGCGTAAACCTGGTTCTGCTGCACCAGTTCGCGCGACACGTTCAGCGGCAGGTCGGGGGAATCCACGACAAGGCGGATGAAGCGCAGGTAGCCCGGCAGCAGGTCGGCGTCCTTGGAAATCAGCACGCGCCGCGAATAGAGCTTGGCCTTGCCTTTTCGAGAGGGGTCGAACAGGTCGAAAGGACGCGAGCCCGGAACGAAGGCCAGAACCGTATATTCGGCGCGGCCTTCCGCCCGCCAATGGATGGTCAGGGCGGGGTCGTCGAACTGCCCCGAAAGGTTTTGATAGAAATCCTTGTATTGTTCGGGGGTGATCTCCGACTTGTTTTTCGCCCAGAGCGCGGCGCCCTCGCCGATGCGGCGCGGCTCCTCGCCGGGTTTTTCGATCAGGTCGATCGGCGTCGCCACGGCGCTGGAATGTTCGGCAATCAGCCGCTCGATCTTATAGGGTCTTAAATACTCTTCCTTTGAGTCCGCATTCAGGTGCAAGACGACGCGGGAGCCGCGCGCGGGCGCCTCTTCGAGCGCCAGGGGCGAAATCTCGTAATCCCCCTTGCCGTCGGAGGTCCAGCGCCAGGCATGAGCTTCGCCGGCCCGGCGGGTGTCGACGACGACGCGATCGGCGACCATGAAGGCGGAGTAAAAACCGATGCCGAACTGGCCGATCAGCTCGGCGGCGCCGGGGGAATTTTCGGCGGCCTTCATCTTTTCAAGGAAGGCGCGGGTGCCCGAATTGGCGATGGTTCCGAGCGCCGAATTGAGTTCGTCGTGGTTCATGCCCACGCCGTTGTCGATGACGCTGAGCGTTCCGGCATCGGGGTCGAGCGCGACCTGGATGGAGAAGGCGGCGCCGTCCTCGGTGAGCGACGGGGTCGTGTTGGCTTCGTAGCGCAGTTTTTCGCAGGCGTCGGCCGCATTCGAAATCAGTTCGCGCAAAAAGATGTCGCGTTCGGAATAGATCGAATGCACCATCAGGTGCAGCAGGCGGGCGACATCGGCCTGAAAGACGTGCTTTTCGGCGGGGGCTAAGGTCTCGTCCGTCATCTTCTCCTCGTATGCTTGGACTGGAGTTCTCCGGCCGCACATATCGGGCTTTGCTGGCGGATTTCAACCCTTGCATGACGGGCCAAAGCGGTTCATCCTTTTGTCGTCGAAAGTTCAGGCGGCCGAGTGGATCAGGAGCAGACCGAGCCCATTTGCCAGTTTGTCCGGCTGTCGCCGCCCGAGGCCGCGACGGTCGGGTTTGATCGGCGCGAGTTGCAGGCGATCCTGAACCTTTACGGCCGCATGGTGGCGCAGGGGATCTGGCGCGATTACGCCATGGATTTTTCCCCGCAGCGGGCGATTTTCTCGATTTTCCGGCGAACCGGCGAGGCGGCTTATTACCGCGTCGTCAAGGAGCCGAAGCTCGCGCGCAAGCAGGGGGCCTATTCGGTGGTGGCGCAGACCGGGCTGATCCTCAAGCGCGGGCCGGATTTGCACAGGGTGCTGGCGGTGATGGAAAAACCGCTGGCTGTCGTCTAAGCAAACATTCGTTGGTCGCCCAACGAATGTTTGCTTAGGTTCCTTTGTTTTCGCAGGATTTTCATCCGAAAACCGGTGGCCACTTTTCGGAAATCCTGCTTAGCCGGCGCAATCATGGATTGCATCGCCCGCGTCTTCGGGGAGGAGGCGCGCTGCAAGCGCCAGCACGAACGCCGTCGCCCGTCGGTGAGGAGGGCCTGATCGGCGAGGTCGTCGCCGCCGTGGGTGCGAGACGAGCAAGATGAACGCGACGGCGCGGACCCTGACGGATGTCGCCTCTCGCGCCGACCAGACGGCGGCGGCGCTGAATATGTTCACGGACCGGTCCTTGTCCGGTCTGACGACGGACCAGACGCGCGCACTGATGGCGCGCAAATGCAGGCCATGTCGGGGTCTCGGATCGAGGCTCCGCGCGCCCCTATCCCTTCGCAAGCGCGCGGTCACAGGTGGGGGACGAGCAGCCCGCGCAAGGCGACGCGCGCCCGCATCCGCGTCGCCAGCAAATAGATGCCGCCGAACTTGCGTTGCAGGAACAAGGCATCCATTGGCGGCAGGGTGAAGTGCTCGCGATGCGCCGCCAGCGCCATGCCAGCGTCGCGCAGCCGCGCCGCCAGGTCCGACGCGCCGAAGTCGAACGGCGCGTCCTGCCGCAGGGGTTCGATCGACAGGTCGAACATGTCGAGCAGGGCCCGCTCCAGCCCCTCGGGCGCATCGGGCGCGAGAAAACCGATGGTGCGCGCGGCGTCGCGCATGCCGGCGCGGTCGCCCTCCACGCCCGAGCGCAACAGGCGCCGGTAGAGCGCGACGAAATCTTCGTCGAACGCGCGCGTGGCGCCGAAATCGAGCAGGACGATCCGGCCATTTTCCGGCGCATAGCGGTAATTGGCGAAATTGGGGTCGGTCTGCATCAGCCGGAATTCGAACAGCTCGCGGAACAGCAGGCCAATCAGCAGCGTCATCGCCCGGTCGCGTTCGGCTTGGGGCGCCATTTCGAGATCGTCGATCGGACCGCCCGCGACAAAGTCCATCGCCAGCACGTTGTGGCGCGTCAAATCCTGGTGGAGCGCGGGGACGCAAAAGTCGGGGCTGTCGGCGAGCAGCGCGCCGAATTCCTTGAGGCGGGCGCCCTCGCATTGGTAATCCGCCTCTTCGTGCAGCTGGCGCTTGGCCTCGGCGATCATCGGCGCGATCTCCACCGTTTTCGGGACCAGCCCGGCGATGCGGATCAGCGTGGCGACATTGTTGACGTCCGAATCAATGCTGGCGCGCACGCCGGGATATTGCACCTTGATCGCGAGGGCGCGGCCGTCATGGTCGCGCGCCCGGTGGACCTGGCCGATCGAGGCGGCGGCGATCGGGTGTATGTCGAATTCGGCGAATTTTTCGCGCCAGCCGGCGCCCCAGGCCTGGTTCAGCACGCGGCGCAATTGCACCCAGGGCATGTGATGGGCCTCGGCGCGCAGGCGGGCGAGGATATCCGCCATCTCCGGCGGCAGCAGGTCGCCCGCGTCCATGGAAATGAGCTGCCCTACCTTCATCGCCGCGCCGCGCATCCGCGCCAGTTCGTCGGCGAGCTTGCGCGCATTGGCGGGCGTGAGCAGCAAATCCTCCATGCGCGGACGCTCGCCGCGGGCGAGACGGCGCGCCGCATCGGCGGCGACGGCGCCGGCGATGGAGGAGGCGAGGCCGCCGAGCCTGGACAGCCGCGACAGCCGCGAACTCGGCACAGCCACGGCTTTCCTCTCGAACGGGCGATGCGGCATGACAGCTCCTTCAGCGTGGCGGCCCTGGACATGTAGGGAGCCCGAGCTCCGGCGGCCAGCCGGATGAGGCGCGTGTATTGCAGTATCGTGATGAATGAATGTATCTTGGGTCAGGCGTTGAAGCCGGCCGCGCCGCAAAGAGCGCATCAAATGGGAGCGGACATGCGGGTCATCACCAATGCGTTGGCGCTGGTCGGCGCCCTGGCCCTGGCCGCCGGCCTGGCGGCTTTCATCAAGGCGCGCGCGTTGCTTGCCGAGCTTGATCCCGGCGCGGGGAAAACCTGGTCGGCCGCCGCGAGGATTTTTCTGGAGACCGGCAATCCCGCCGAGGCCGCCGTGTGGAAAGCCCAGGTCAAGGAGGGCTTGAGTTTTGACGATGTCGACCAGGCGATCGGCTCGCTGGCCGCCTCGGCGAACATCAGGGATGTCGGCGCCCTGCCGCTCGGCGACCAGGTCGCCGCCATGGACGGCAAGCCCTGGCGCAAGCTGAAGATCTATCTCTATTGCAATCCGCTCACCGCCGCGCACATGATCGATTATTCCGAGGCGTTTTCCGCCTTTCTGCCCTGCCGCGTCGCCTTGCTGGAGGACGGTTCAGGCAAATTGTGGATCTACACGCTCAACATGGACCTCCTGATCCACGGCGGCAAACCTTTGCCGGCCCCTTTGCGCGACGAGGCCTTGCGGGTGAAAACGGTGATGCGGAGCCTGTTGAGCGATGGGGCCAAGGGCGCGTTTTGAGGAGCAGACCGTGATCGTAACGCATGTGAAATTCGCGCTGTCCAAACCAATGACGCTCGACGAGGCCAAGGCCAAGTTCGAGGGCACGGCGCCAAAATACCGGGGGCGCGAGGGTTTGCTGCGCAAAACCTATCTGCTGTCCGAGGACGGGCTGACGGCCGGCGCGGTCTATTTCTGGGCCGACCGCGCCGCCGCCGACCGGCTTTATACCGACGCCTGGCGCGAGACGGTGACGCAGGTCTATGGCGTCGCGCCTGATATTTCCTTCTATCACGCGCCGGTGACGGTCGAGAACGGTTAAGGCTTGTCGATGAGCGCGGCGATGCGGCGCAGCGCGAGCTGGTAGCCCTGCACGCCGCAGCCGGCGATCACGCCTTCGGCGCGCAGCGACACATAGGAGTGATGGCGAAACGACTCGCGCTTGTGGACATTCGAAATATGGACCTCGATCACCGGGCCGTCAAAGGCGTTGAGCGCGTCGAGCAGGGCGACAGAGGTGTGGGTGAAGGCCGCGGGATTGATGACAATGCCGCCGGCTGCGCCGCGCGCCTCGTGAATCCAGTCGATCAGCTCATATTCGCGATTGCTCTGGAAAAAACGCAGGTCGAGCTTCAGTTCGGCGCAGAGCGCGCGGCAGTCGCGTTCGACGTCTGCGAGCGTCTCGTGGCCGTAGATCTCCGGCTGGCGCTTGCCGAGCAGGTTGAGATTGGGGCCGTTCAGCAAATAGACGATGCGGCTCATGGTTGATGTTCCGTTAAACTTGGCGGCGCCCCGCTCGGCTGCCGTGATCGCCGCTGAAACTTGTCTTGACGATGCGACGGACGCAACAAAAATGGTTGAATGACGTTAGGTCAATGCCGCGTTTTCGCCAATGCCGCGCTCAAGCGGTCCGTTGACAAAAGCCGGTGATTTTCTTCTACTGCCAAGCGTTAATGATGATTTCACGTTTCGCGGTTTGAGTGCGTCGGTTCAGTTTTTAGCAACCCTGCGGTGAGCCGCGCGTTCCTGCTCAGCCGGACATGAATTGTTCAATGGACTGCCGTCGTGCCGAATTCCGATGACAAACAGCGGGCGATCGCGCTCGGACTTGAACGAATCGGGCTGCTCGGATTGCGCGCGCCCATCATCACCGTCATCGTCGCCGCCTTGCTTGCCATTGTCGCCGTGTTTGGCGTCATGCGCATCGCCATCGACGATTCCCTGAGCCAGCTGTTTCGTAACGATTCCGCCGAGTTCCGCCAGTTCGAGCAGATTTCGAAAAAATTCCCCTCGTCCGAATATGACGTTCTCGTCGTGGTCGAGGGCGATGTCCTGGCGCGCGGCGTCGTCGAAAAATTGCGTGCGGCGGTCACCGACATGCAATTGGTCGAAGGCGCGCGCGGGGTGATCTCGATGTTTTCGGCGCGCCAGCCGGCGCTGAATGGCGGCTTGCCCACGCCGCTGTTCCCCGATCCGCTGCCCGAGGGCGAGGCTTATCAGGCCCTCGTCAAACAGGTTCTGCAAAACGAACTCATTCGCGGGCGTCTGCTCTCCGAAAACGGCGACTTCGCCCTGGTCGTGCTGTCGCTGGAGCCCGAAATCGTCGATGGCCGGCGGCTCGGGCCCGTCATCGACGAGATCAGGCGAACGCTGGATGAGGACCTTTCGGGCGCGCCGGTCTCCGCGCAATTGTCCGGCGTGCCGGTGATGCAGCTCGAAATCCGCAAGGCGCTGGAGCGCGACCGCATCGTTTACAATGCGCTGGGCCTGGCCGCCGGATGCCTGATCGCCATCCTGTTCTTCCGCCGCGTCTCCTTCATGATCATCGCGGCGGCGCCGCCGCTCGCCGCCATTCTGTTTTCCCTCGGCGCGCTGGGCTGGCTTGGCTTCCAGCTCAACATGTTCCTGAACGTGATGACCCCGCTGATCATGGTCATCAGTTTTTCCGACAGCATGCAGATGACCTTTGCGGCCCGCGACCGGATCATCGCGGGGGAGACGCGCCAGGAAGCTTTCGCCGCCGCCCTGCGCATCGTCGGGCCGGCCTGCGTGCTCACCCATGCGGCGGCCGGGCTCTCCATGGTCGGGCTGTTCTTCTCGGATTCTGACATGATTCGCGCCTTCGGCCATGCCGGCGCGCTGTCGATCCTGATCGCGCTCATCGTCGTGCTCACGCTGATTCCGGCGCTCGGCGTGCTGATCGCCCCGCGCCGCGACGTGTTGCCGGCGGCCGGCCGCGACTTCGGCGTCCAGGCTTTGCGGAGTTTTTGCGGCTTCGTCGCCGAGCGCATGCTGCGCCGGCCCGGCGCCTATGCGCTGATCGGCCTTGTCGTCGTGGTCGCGCTGGGCTTTGTCTATGCCGGCCTGTCGCCGCGCTACCGCCTCGCCGACCTGACCCCCGATCAGGAGCATGTGGTCGAGGCCAGCCAGCGCCTCGACGCCAAGCTGAACGGCGCCAATCCGATTGACGTTTTCGTCGAATTCCCCAGGGGCGCCGGCCTTTACACGCCGGAAACGCTGGCCGTGCTGGGCGAGGTCCACAGCGCCATGGAGTCTCAGGAGGGCGTCGCCAACGTCTGGTCGGTCGAAACCCTGCGCCGCTGGCTGGCGGAAAAACTCGGGCAGAGCGATGTCGCCACGCTCGAACAATATGTCGACATGCTCCCGGCTTTCCTGGTCGGGCGTTTCGTCACCCCGGATCGTCAATCCGCGCTGATTTCCGGGCGCGTGCCCGACAAGGACGCCGGCAACCTGCTGCCCATTGTCGAGCAATTGAACGCAAGGCTCGACGCGGTGCGCGCCAAAAATCCCGGCTACACGATCCAGCCCACCGGCCTTTCGGTGATCGCCGCGCGCAACAGCGCCGAGATGATCGGCAAACTCAATCGCGGGCTGACCATCGAATTCGCCTTTGTCGCGGCCTTCATCGGGCTCGCCTTCCGCTCGCTGCCCGTGGCGCTCGCCTGCGTGCCGGCCGGCGTGTTTCCGGTCTTCGTCGCCGGCGCGCTGTTGCGCTATTTGGGCGACGGCCTGCAATTCGCCAGCGTGATCGCCCTGATCGTGTCCTTCGGCCTGGGGCTCTCCGCGACCATTCATTTCATCAACCGCATGCAGCGCGAGGACGAGCCCAATGCGGACCCGACGCGCGCGGTGGCCCGCTCCACCGTCCTGATCGGTCCGGCGCTGATTCTGACCGCCTTCGTGCTGGCTTGCGGCCTGGAGGCTCTGGCCTTCTCCAACCTTCCGCTGTTACGATTGTTTGGCTGGCTGAGCGCCTTCGCCATGATCGCGGCCCTGGTCGCCGACCTGCTGATCCTGCGTCCGACGGTCGCCGCGCTGATGCGGCTGGGGCGTCGTCGGCGCCTCGCCATTTGACCCGTTTTTGCAAGGGAGAGAGCGATATGCCACTCAAGATGCATCTGGCCAGGACATTTGCGGCCGCGGCGCTCGCGCTCGCCTGCGCGGCCCCGGCGCAGGCGGAGCCCGCGGAGGCGAAAGGCGCCGGGCCATTCGGGGCTTTTGCCGGGAGTTTCCACGGCGGCGGCCAGGTGATCGGGTCCGACGGCCACCGCGAGCGCATTTCCTGCCGCGCCCGCGCCGGCGTCGGCGAGGGCGGCCGGGCGATGTCGCAGACCATCACCTGCGCCAGCGACAGCTACAAGTTCAGCATCACGTCGAGCGTGCGCGCCGACGGGGGCGCGGTGAGCGGCAGCTGGTCGGAAGCCACGCGGGGCGTGACCGGCGCCATCAGCGGACGCGTCAGCGACGGCACGTTCAGCGGCCGGGTCGACGGCGGAACTTTTGTCGCCTCGGTGGCGCTTCGCGCCACGGGTCGCGGCCTGTCCTTGAGCCTCGCCCCCAGCGGCGGCGATGTCGCCCGCGTTGAAGTCAGCATGTCGCGCTAAACCACTTCGTCGGGCGCCAGGGCGCAGGCGCGCGACGGGTCGACCTCGATCTGCACGGTCGGATGGTCGATCCCGAATTTTTTCGCCAGCTCTTCCGCGAGATCGTGCAGGAAGACGTCGCCGGGATGGCCCGTCGGCATCACCAGATGGCAGGTGAGGGCGACATGGGTCGTGCTCATCGGCCAGATGTGCAGGTCGTGCAGCGCGGTCACGCCCGGCTTCGCCGCCAGAAATTCGCGCACCTGTGACGGATCGATGCGCGGTGGCACCGCGGCGAGCGACATGCTCAAGGATTCCGTCAGCAGCCGCCAGGTTCCCCAGATGATCAGGCCACTGATCACAAGGCTTACCACCGGGTCGAGCCACAGGGCCCCGGTCAGCGCGATGGCCAGGCCGACCGCCACCACGCCGGCGGAGACCAGCGCGTCCGACGCCATGTGCAGGAAGGCGCCGCGCAGGTTGATGTCGTCCTTGCCGCCCGAGGCGAACAGCCATGCGGTAAAACCGTTGACGACAATGCCGGCGGCGGCCACCGCCATCACCACACCGCCGGCGACCGGTTGGGGCGCGCCGAGCCGCCAGACGGCCTCCCAGGCGATGGCGCCGACGGCGACCAGCAGGAACACGGCGTTGAACAGGGCGGCGAGGATGGACGAGCCGCGAAAACCATAGGTGAAGCGGGGGCTTGGCGCTTTCTTCACCAGTTCGCTCGCCACCCAGGCGACGGCGAGGCCGAGCACGTCGCCGAGATTGTGCCCGGCGTCGGCGAGCAGCGACATGGAATTGGCGAAAAAGCCGAAACCGGCCTCGATGAGCACGAAGGCGCTGTTCAGACCGATGCCGATGGCAAAGGCTTTGCCGAAATTTTTGGGAGCGTGGACGTGGCCATGGTGGTGGTCGTGATCATGGTGGTGGTGGTGGTCGTCGTGGTCATGGGCGTGGTCGTGCATGAGGGCTCCGGCGTTGCGTCGAATCTAAACCTCGCTTGACCGGAAGCAAGCCCACGCCCTTGACGCGGCGCGTGTAAAACCGCATGGTCGCGGGATGACGCCGTCGAAAATTCTTTGCCGGATTTCGATTATCAGCTAGCTGCAAAGCTGGCTGGCGCCGTCATGTCTCCTCAAAACTTGCGAGATCGACGCCCGGCCAGAGCAGGGGAGACCTATGGCCGCGGTTCTGAAACTTTACAATACGTTGACCCGCGAGCGCGAAAATTTCGCGCCGATCGATCCGTCGCGGGTGCGGCTCTATGTCTGCGGCCCCACGGTTTATGACTTCGCCCATATCGGCAATGCGCGCCCGCTGATCGTTTTCGACGTGCTCTACCGCCTGTTGCGCGAGATTTATGGCCGCAAGCATGTCAAATATGTTCGCAACATCACCGACGTCGACGACAAGATCAACGCCCGCGCCGCCGAGCGGGGCGTTTCCATCCGCGAGCTGACCGAGGGGACCAACGCCGTCTTCCAGCAGGACGTTTCGGATCTGAACTGCCTGCCGCCGGACGTGCAGCCGCGCGCCACCGAGCATATTTTCGAGATGATCGCGATCGTGCAGAAGCTGATCGACAACGGCCATGCCTATGCGAGCGACGGCCATGTGCTGTTCGACGTGCCCTCGATGGCGGATTATGGAAAACTGTCGCGCCGTTCGCTGGACGACATGGTCGCCGGCGCCCGCGTCGAGGTCGCGCCCTACAAGAAGGGCGAGATGGATTTTGTGCTGTGGAAGCCGTCGAAGGAAGGCGAGCCCGGCTGGGACAGCCCCTGGGGTTTTGGCCGGCCCGGTTGGCATTTGGAATGCTCGGCCATGTCGCACAAGCATCTGGGCGAGGTCTTTGATATTCACGGCGGCGGCATCGACCTCGTCTTTCCCCACCACGAGAACGAAATCGCCCAGACCCGCTGCGCCTTTGGCCACGACGTGATGGCCAATGTCTGGATGCACAACGGGTTTTTGCAGGTCGAAGGCGAGAAAATGTCCAAGAGCCTGGGCAATTTCGTCACCATCCATGAACTGCTGCATGAAGACAAATTTGGCGGCAGGGCGTGGAAGGGCGACGTTTTGCGGCTCGCCATGCTGCGCAGCCATTATCGCCAGCCGATCGACTGGACCGTGAAGGCGCTGGAGGAGGCGGAAAAAACCCTGCAACGCTGGTATGCGCTGCTGCGCGACAAAAAGCCGGCGCCGGGCGCGCTGGCCGAGCCGTTTGTCGAGGCGCTTTGCGACGACCTCAACACGCCCGGCGCCATTTCGGAACTGCACCAGTTGGCGAAGGCGGGCGACGCCGACGCGCTGTTGCGCGCCGCGAACCTTTTGGGATTGCTGCACGACGATCCTGCCGCCTGGGACGGGAAGGCTTCGGCCGACATCGACGCGGCCGAGGTGGAAAAGCTGATCGGGGAACGTTTGGCTGCACGTCGCGCCAAAAATTTCGCCGAATCCGACCGCCTGCGGGACGTGCTCGTCGGCATGGGGATCAAGCTGATGGACGCGAGGAACAAGCAGACCGGCGAGTTGGAGACGACATGGGAGGTGGGCTGACCCCATCGTCCTGACGGGCGCCCCTTCTCCCCTTGCGGGAGAAGGGGTGCGAAGCGCCGGATGAGGGGTTCGTTCCCCGCAGCCCCCCTCATCCGTCTCGCGCTGCGCGCGAGCCACCTTCTCCCGCAAGGGGAGAAGGAATTCCCCCATCACATGGGCTTGAGAACGTCATGACCGAACCTCAAAAATCCTGGCGCGACTCCCTGCCTTTCCCCGCGCATTGGCTGGGCTACATCGTCATCAAAATCATCGTGCTGGCGCTGGCGGTCTATCTCGTCCTGCGCTGGAAGGGGTTTGTCTGATGGCCATCGCCTTGCGGCCCGCGCTGCCGGCTGACGCGCCCGCGCTCGCCGCGCTGTTTCGCGCCAGCGTCGAAGTTTTAGGAGCCGAGGACTATTCCGAGGCCCAGGTCGAGGCCTGGAGCGCGCTCGCCGACGACGAGGCCGAGTTCGCCAAAAAACTCGCGACAAAACTCACCATCGTCGCGCTCGCGGACGGCGCGCTCGCCGGATTTGGCGCGCTCAAAGGGACGGACTTTTTGGACATGCTCTATGTGCACCCGAATTTTTCGCGGCGCGGCGTCGCCAGCGCCTTGTGCGACGCTCTCGAAAAACTCAGCCTCGCGCGCCACGCCAAAAAGCTGACCGTGGACGCCAGCGACAGCGCCGAAAAATTTTTTTCGCGTCGCGGCTATGTGGCGCAGCGACGCAACATGACCTTCCTCGGCGAGGAGGTCTTGGGCAACACCACCATGACCAAAGAACTGCCTGCCATGACGGGACCGACACAATGAGCCGCGAGCGCGTCTATCTGTTCGACACCACCCTGCGCGATGGCGCCCAGACCACGGGCGTCGATTTTTCGCTCGACGACAAGAAGCAGATCGCCGGCCTGCTCGACGCCCTCGGCCTTGATTATGTCGAAGGCGGCTACCCCGGCGCCAATCCGCTCGACACCGAGTTCTTCAAGACGAAGCAGACGCGAAAAGCCCAGTTCACCGCCTTCGGCATGACCAAAAGGGCAGGGCGCTCGGTCGCCAACGATCCCGGCGTCGCCGCGCTGCTCGATTCCGCCGCTGGCGCCATCACCTTTGTCGCCAAAGCTTGGGACTATCAGGTCCATGTCGCGCTCGGCTGCACCTTAGAGGAAAATCTCGAAGGGATTGAGGACAGCGTCAAGGCGGCGGTGAAGGCCGGCCGCGAAGTGATCATCGACTGCGAGCATTTTTTCGACGGTTTTAAAGACAATCCCGACTATGCCCTGCAATGCGCCGAGGTTGCGTATAAAGCCGGCGCGCGCTGGGTCGTGCTGTGCGACACCAATGGCGGCACGCTGCCGCACGAGGTCGAGGCGATTGTTCGAAAAGTGTCGGAAAAAGTGCCAGGGGCGAACCTCGGCATCCACGCCCACAACGACACCGAGCAGGCGGTGGCGAACTCGTTTGCCGCGCTGCGCGGCGGCGCGCGGCAGATTCACGGCGCGCTCAACGGTTTGGGCGAACGCTGCGGCAACGCCAATCTCTGCTCGATCATCCCGACCCTGCTCTTGAAGAAGGAAATGGCCGACGCCTATGAGATCGGCGTGTCGCTGGACTCGTTGCGCGGTCTGACCAAGCTTTCGCATACGCTGGACGAACTGCTGAACCGCGCGCCGGATCGCCACGCCCCCTATGTCGGCGCCTCCGCCTTCGCCACCAAGGCCGGCATCCACGCCTCGGCCGTTCTAAAGGACCCGCGCACCTACGAGCACGTCACGCCGGAAAGCACCGGCAACCAGCGCCGCGTGCTGGTGTCGGATCAGGCCGGCAAGTCCAATATTCTGGCGGAGCTGGAGCGTCTGGGCGTGACCGTCGGCAAGGACGACCCCCGCGTAAACCGGCTGCTCAACACGGTGAAGGAAAAGGAGGCGCAGGGCTATGCCTATGAGGGCGCCGACGCCTCCTTCGAATTGTTGGCGCGCCGCATTCTGGGGCACGTTCCGAACTATTTCGAGGTCGAGCGTTTTCGTGTCGATGTCGAGCGCCGCCACAATGCGCAAGGCGAGCTGGAAACGTTTTCCGAAGCCACTGTGCGGGTCAATGTCGATGGCCAGAGCCTGATTTCCGCCGCCGAGGGCAATGGCCCCGTCCACGCGCTTTACCTCGCCTTGTGCAAGGACCTGGGCAAATACCAGCAGTTCATCGAGGATATCGAACTGCGTGATTTCCGCGTGCGCGTGTTTCAGGGCGGCGCCGACGCCGTCACTCGCGTGCTCGTCGAGTTCGGCGACAGGGATGGCGAGGTCTGGTCGACGGTCGGGGTCTCCGCCAACCTGATCGACGCCTCGTTCCAGGCCCTGCTCGACGCCATTGACTATAAATTGCTGAAGGCCGGGGCCGCCTGACATTTCATGGCATGAGGTTGCGCGGGGATCATAGCCCGCGCAAGTTTATTGCGGTAATGTGACGCGTTGACAGGCTCGGGCGGCCCGCCCGGCGCATAAAGAGGATTTGCGCGTGAACGAAACCGTCCCGCCGCCGCCCGCCGCTCCCAAACCCGCCACCGATAAGAAGCAGGCCGCCCCGGCCGCCGGCGCCGCCGCCAAAACCGCGCCGCCGGCCTTCACGCCCCCCGCGCCGCCGACCTTCAAGACGCACACGCCGGCCGCCGACGAACCGCATCATCGCCTCGCGCAGATGCGCCATGATCCCGCCGCGATCCGCCGCGTGTTCGAGAGCGGCGAATATCCTTACGCGCAGCACATGCGCACCGCGCCTTACGAAGAGCACATGCTGAAATTGCAGCAGGAATTGCTCAAGGCGCAGCGCTGGGTCGAGAGCAGCGGCGAAAAGATCGTCATGCTGTTTGAGGGCCGCGACGCCGCCGGCAAGGGCGGCACGATCAAACGCTTCATGGAGCATATGAACCCGCGCACCGCGCGCGTCGTCGCCCTGCAAAAGCCGACCGAGCGCGAGCGCACGCAATGGTTCTTCCAGCGCTATATTTCGCAATTGCCTTCGGGCGGCGAAATCTGCCTGTTCGACCGCTCCTGGTACAACCGCGCCGGCGTCGAGCGCGTCATGGGCTTTTGCACCCCCACCGAATATCTCGAATTCATGCGGCAATGCCCTGAAGTCGAGCGCATGCTGGCGCGTTCCGGCGTCCGGCTGTTCAAATATTGGTTTTCGGTGTCGCGCGAGGAGCAGCGCCGGCGTTTCGAGGCCCGCAAGGATGATCCGCTGAAGCAGTGGAAACTGTCGCCCATCGATCTCGCCTCGCTCGGCAAGTGGGACGACTATACCGAAGCCAAGGAAGCCATGTTCTTCTACACGGACACGGCGGACGCCCCCTGGACCATCGTCAAGTCCGACGACAAGAAGCGGGCGCGGCTCAATTGCATGACCCATTTCCTGTGGTCCTTGCCCTATCCGAACAAGGATTTGTCGATCATCCACGCCCCGGACCCGCTGATCGTGGGATCGACGGAGCATGTCATCGGCCGGGACATGCACATCATCGACAAGACCGTGCATCCCGATTTGAAGCGGGGGTAGGGCGGCTTGCTGGGGGCGGGCTCATGTAGTAATGTTGCTACATGGAGACCGCATGAGCGTCACCACGATCACCAGCCGTGAATTCAACCAGGATGTCGGCCGCGCCAAAAAGGCCGCGCAAGACGGTCCCGTGCTCATCACCGATCGCGGACGGCCCGCGCATGTCCTGCTGTCGATCGAGGAATATCGCCGCCTGACGGGTGGCGCGGAAACCCTGGCGGAGGCTTTGGCGCAGCCCGGCGTGGCCGATTTCGACTTCACGCCGCCGAAACTGGACCGGATCACCCGCGACGCGGATTTGAGCTGATGTATGTGCTCGACACCAATGTGGTGTCAGAGTTGCGTCGCCCCGAGCGCGCTGATCCAAAGGTCTTGGCCTGGGCGGCGTCCGTCGCCTCGGCCGAGGTTTTCCTGTCCGCGGTCAGCGTTTTGGAACTGGAAATGGGCGTGCTGTCCGTGGAGCGCCGGGACGCCGAGCAGGGAAAGGTCTTGCGCTCCTGGCTCGAAGAGCGGGTGCTGCCGCGTTTCGTCGGGCGCGTGCTCCCGGTCGATCTCGCCGTCGCCCGCGCCTGCGCGCGGCTGCATGTTCCTGATCGGCAATCCGAACGTGACGCCCTGATCGCGGCGACGGCGCTGGTTCACGGCCTCACGGTTGTCACGCGCAACACTCGTGATTTCGAAACGAGCGGATGCCGTCTGCTGAACCCCTGGATCGATTCCGAAACGGGCTCGTAAAAAACCGGCCGCGTGGGCGGCCGGTTCGGTGTTGACCCGAGATAGAGTCAACGCCTTTCTCACATCGTCAGGGGGCCGCGGGTGATCGCGGCGACGCCGGTGCGTGACACCTCCACCAGACCGATCGGCCGCATCAGCTCGACGAAATCGTCGATCTTCTTCGGCGCGCCGGTCAGTTCGAAGATAAAGCTTTCGGTGGTGGCGTCGATCACGCGGGCGCGAAACGCTTCGGCGAGGCGTAGCGCTTCCGTGCGGCTTTCGCCCTTGCCGCGCACCTTGATCATCGCCAGTTCGCGCTGAACGAAGGCGTTGTCGAGGCTGAGGTCCGTCACCTTGTGGATGGGAACGATGCGTTCGAGCTGGTGGGAGATTTGCTCGATGGTCTCGGGCGCGCCGGAGGTGACGACCGTGATCCGCGAAAGGCCCTGAAGGTGGGCGACCTCGGCCACCGTCAGGCTTTCGATGTTGTAGCCGCGTCCGGAAAACAGGCCGACGACGCGGGCGAGAACGCCGGGTTCGTTGTCGACGAGGACGGACAGGACGTGGGTTTCATGGCGCGCGGTCTTGCCGGCGGAGGAGGAGTAGGGTGAAAGGGCGGCCTGGGCGTTCATGGGAGAGGTCCGTTGTTGCAGTCTCCGTCATTGCGAGGAGCGTGAGCTCCGAAGCAATCCAGCTTGCGACGGGCGTTGTCTGGATTGCTTCGCTCCGCTCGCAAGGACGGCGGGATGGCGGGAGCGCGACCGGAGACCGGTCGCGTTGCAAAAACAAATCACACCAGCATCTTGCCCTTGTCGTCGATGACCTTGCCGAGGTCTTCCTCGAAATCGGGCAGGATCATGTCGTTGTGGGCCTTGCCCGACGGGATCATCGGCAGGCAGTTTTCCGCCTTGTCCACCAGGCAATCGAAGATCACCGCGCCGGGATGGTCGATCATCTCCTGGATCGCCGCGTCGAGGTTTTTCGGGTCGGAGCAGCGAATGCCCTTCATGCCGTAGGCTTCCGCCAGCTTGACGAAGTCGGGCAGGGCCTCCGAATAGGACGAGGAATAGCGCCCGCCGTGCAGCAGTTCCTGCCACTGGCGCACCATCCCCATGTATTCGTTGTTGAGGATGAAGATTTTGACCGGCGCCAAAAACTGCTTGGCGGTCGAAAGCTCCTGGATGTTCATCAGGATCGAGGCTTCGCCAGCGATGTCGATCACCAGCGCGTCGGGATGGGCGAGCTGCGTGCCGATCGCGGCGGGCAGGCCATAGCCCATGGTGCCCAGGCCGCCAGAGGTCATCCAGCGGTTCGGCTCCTCGAACTTGTAGTGCTGCGCCGCCCACATCTGGTGCTGGCCGACTTCCGTGGTGATGTAGGTCTTGCGATCCTTGGTCAGCTCGTAGAGCCGCTCCACCGCATATTGCGGCTTGATGGTCGTGTCGGATTTCTTGTAGCCAAAGCTTTTCCGCGCGCGCCACTTGTCGATCTGCGCCCACCACGCCTTGAGGGCCTTCGGGTCGGTCTGGTGCGCTTCCGCGCGCCACAGGCGCACGATGTCCTCGAGCACATGGGCGCAGTCGCCGACGACGGCGAGGTCCACCATCACGTTCTTGTTGATCGAGGAGGGGTCGATGTCGATGTGGATCTTTTTCGAGCCCGGGGAAAAGGCGTCGAGGCGGCCGGTGATGCGGTCGTCAAAGCGCGCGCCGACGCAGACCATCAGGTCGCAGTCATGCATGGCGTTGTTGGCCTCGTAGGAGCCGTGCATGCCGAGCATGCCCAGCCAGTTCGGGCCGGAGCCGGGATAGGCGCCCAAGCCCATCAGCGTTGAGGTGATGGGGAAATTGGTCAGCTGCACCAGTTCGCGCAACAAGGTCGAGGCCGTGGGGCCGGCGTTGACCACGCCGCCGCCGGTGTAAAGGATCGGCTTCTTCGCCTTGGCCATCATCGCCACGGCCTGCTTGATCTTGCCGATGTCGGCTTTCACGCGCGGATGATAGGTCTTGTGCTGGGCGTTCTTGGGCGGCGCATAGGGGCCGCTGGCGAATTGCACGTCCTTGGGGATGTCGATCACGACCGGGCCGGGACGGCCGGAACGGGCGATATAAAAGGCTTCGTGCAGGATGCGCGGCAAATCCTCGATGCGGCGCACCAGGTAATTGTGCTTGGTGCAGTGGCGGGTCAGACCCACCGTGTCGCATTCCTGGAACGCGTCGGAGCCGATCAAATGCGTCGGCACCTGGCCGGTGATGCAGACCACGGGAATGGAGTCCATCAGCGCGTCGGTGAGGCCGGTGATGGCGTTGGTGGCGCCGGGGCCGGAGGTCACCAGCACGGCGCCGACTTTTCCGGTCGATCGCGCAAAACCTTCCGCCGCATGGGCCGCGCCCTGCTCGTGGCGCACCAGCACGTGCTGGACCTTGTCCTGATGGAACAAAGCGTCATAGATCGGAAGGACCGCGCCGCCGGGGTAACCGAACAAATGCGTCACCCCCTGGTCTTGCAGGGCTTGCACCACCATTTCGGCGCCGGTCATGATCTTCGACATCTTCCGTTCCACCTTTTTCTCTTGGCCCGCTGCCCGTCGCCTTGGCCCATCGTCGCAGAAAATAAAAAAGGCCCCTTTCGGGACCCGGATCAAGCGCCAGCTTCAGGATACCGGGTCACACCCGGCCTGTTTCTGGCGCTTTGTTTACGACAAGGAGGTTCACGCGTTCCATTCTCCTGAATAGAGGAGATTTACTATGACAGGCGGGCGCAACGGTCAAGGGCTTCTCCGTAAATTCGCGGAAGGGCCGTGCTTGACGGCGCCGGACGCCTCCACTAACCCGGAAAGCGTTTTATTCCGCCCGGTTTGAAGGCGAGGACAGCGATGAGCGCCGGCAAGCCGGAAGGCATTTTTCAATTGCTCACGGCGTCCACCTTGCGCCGCTTGCTCGACGTCATGCAGGACTCCTGCGCGGAGGCGGAGGACGATCCTTTCGCCGCCAAGGACGGACCGGAAATCGTTCTGTCCGCCGGCGCCGGCCGCAAAGTTGGCAAGCACCTGATTTTTCAAGCCGATGCGGCGATTGCCGCTCCGGACTGGCTGGTCCTGTGCGAAACGCGCGCGGCCACGGGGAAGGAAGGCGCCGTTTTCGGACTGGCCGCGCGTCTTGCGGGCGCGGCGGACCCAACCGAATTCGCCCGGCGCGCCTGCGCGCTGTTTTGGGGCGAGGCGCCGGCGCCGGAAAACTTTGGCGCGATGACCCGCGAGGATTTTTTCAGCGCCGCGCTGTCCGCGCCCGAGATTTTGGCGCGGCGCTGGCGTTTCGCCCTGCTGCCGCTCGACGGCGAACTCAGCGCCGTATTCGGGCCCGAGGGGTTTGATGAGCTGAACCCGCCCCGGTTCATTGTCGAGGACTGACATGACCGCGCGCAAGCCAAAAGCCCTGGTGCTGTGTTTCTTTCCGGCGTTTTCGCCGCCATCGAGCGGCGGCGAGATGCGGCTCGGCGGGCTCTATCGCGAGCTGTCGCGCCATTATGACATCACCCTGCTGACCTCGACCGATTTCGGCGCGCGCTTCGAGGACATCCGGCATAGCCCCGACTTCCGCGAATTGCGCTTCCCCAAGGACGACCATTGGCGCAAGGCGCAAACCACGCTGCTGGAGTCAGGCGTCGTCGGCGATCTCTGGGGGCTGATGTTCGCGTTGGCGGTGAGCGACCCGGCCTGCGAACTGCGGCGCGTCGCCCGCGAACTGGCCGAGGGCGTGGACGTCATCGTCCACGACTTTCCGTTTTCGGAGCCCATTTTCGCCGCGGGCGCGCCCGCGCCTGAAGTTTATAATGCGCACAATGTCGAGGCGAGCCTGCTGTCCTCGATCGTCGCCGGGCCGGGTTTTGAGGCCGTCTGGCTAAAGCTGCTGCGCATGGAGGGCAACCTCGTCCGCCGGGCCAAAACATTCGCCGCCAGCGCGGGCGACGCCGAGGTTTTTCGCCTGCTCTATGGCGCGACGAACGTGCTTGCGTGTCCGAACGGCTATTCCGAGCCGGAAATCGGCGAGATCGCGGCGGCGCGGGCGGCGTCCCCTCGTGAGGCCGGCGCGCGCCTGCTGTTCACCGGCTCGGCGCACATGCCCAATGTCGACGCGGCGGAGAATATTCTGGTTCTCGCCCGCCACCTGCCGGACTGCCGGTTTGTCCTCGCCGGCGGCGTCTGCGCCGCGATCGCGCACAAGCCGCGGCCGGACAATGTCGAACTGTTCGGGATTTTTTCGCCCGCGCAGAAGAAGGAGCTTTTGCGCGACGCCGACCTCTACATCAATCCGGTCGTGCGCGGCTCCGGCTCCAGCCTCAAGGCGGTCGAGGCGCTCGCCGCCGGTGTGCCGATGGTGTCGACGCCGGAAGGGGTGCGCGGTCTGGGGCTGACGCCGGGCGAGCACGCCGTCGTCGTGCTGCGCGAGGATTTTGTGCTGGCGATCCGGCGCGTGCTGGCCGACGGCGCGCTGCGGGCGCGCATCGCCGCGCGGGGCCGGGAATTGGCCAAGGCGCGTTTCGGCTGGGGCGCGATCGCCGATCGATTGGCCGCCGACTTGCGTCCGGACGCCGCCGCCGCGCCGCCGGACCCGCGCCCGATGGTGTTGGCCTTCAATGATTACCCCCTCACCGGCGCGCCCTCGGGCGGCGCGGCGCGGGTCGCCAACCTGCTCGGCGCGCTCGATTGCGATGTCGTTCTGCTGACCTTTTCCGAACACGCCCAGATCAGCCTGCTCGCCGATGGCGTGCTGCACGTCGGCGTTCCCAAAACCGCCGATCACGCCGCCTTCGAGGCGGAGGTGAACCTGGGCCAGTCCGTTTCGGTGAACGACGGCGTCGCCGCCCTGTTCGTCGCGGGCAATCGCACCCTGCGGGAGATCGCGGCCTCGCTGGCCTTTTCCGCGCGCGCCTTCATTTTCGAGCATCCCTATATGGCGTCGGCGCTCGACGACTTGCGCCGGCTGCGGCCCGATGCGCCCATCGTTTATAGCGCCCACAATGTCGAAGCGGAGCTGAAGTGCAAGCTGCTGCGCGGCCATCCGCTGGCGCGCACTCTGGTCGGCTTCATCGCCGAGTTGGAGCGCCGTCTGGTGGCGGAGGCCGACCTGATCGTTTGCTGCACGGAGGGCGATCGCGCCCATTTCGCCACAATGAGCCAGGCCCCGGTCGTTCTCGCCGGCAACGGCTGTACGGTCGCGCCGTTCGAAAAGGCGGCCCGCGCGGCGGGGATGTCCGGGCGGATCGGTTTTTTGGGGTCCAGCCACGGCCCCAACGTGGACGCCGCCGACTATATCGTCCGCACGCTGGCGCCGGCGTTTCCCCAGTTGCGCTTCGAGTTGATCGGCTCGGTCTGCTCGGCGCTCAAAATTGTCCCGCCAAATGTGGTTTTGCACGGCGTCGCGGCGGAGCGGGTCAAAAATTTCGTCATGTCGCAATGGGATCTGGCGCTGAATCCGGTGACGGTTGGCGGCGGCTCCAGTCTGAAATTGCCGGATTACATGGCGCATGGCCTGCCGACGCTGAACACCTCGCAAGGCGCGCGCGGGTTCGCTGTCGCCGAGCGCGGCGCGGGGCGGGTGGTCGAACTTGCGGAATTTCCGCGCGCGCTGGGGCAAATGCTGTCCGACCCCGCCGGTCTCGTGGCGCAGGGGGCGCGCGCGCGCGCCTATGCGGAACAGGACTTGTCCTGGGCGGCGACCGCGCAGGCCTATCGCGAGGCGTTGCGACCGTTTTTCTTGCGCGCGCCCGCGCCGCCTCCGCGGAAAAACCTTCTGGTCGTGACCTATCGCTACACGGAGCCTTCGCGCGGCGGGGCCGAGGAATATCTGATCGAGACGCTCAAGCGACTGCGCGGCCGGTTCGCGCGCATCGATCTCGCGGCGGTGGATGTCGAGCGCATCGAGAACCGCCATCATTTCGGCTGCGATTTTTCGAGTGGTCCGGGCGCTGCGGGCCGGATTGGCGAAATTTTTGACAGCGCCCGCTATTTTCCCAACGAGGAGCTCGAAGAGGCCGAGTTGCGCTTGCGCGCGAAAGATCTGGAGCGCGTCTGGGCTCAGGAGGAGTTTCATCTTCTCGCCCCCTTCGCCAAGACGCTCGAAGACGCGCAGGCGCCGCGGCCGCTGTCCGGCTTCTATGGGATCGAAATTTTGGACGGGCGCGTGCGCCGCTGGACGGCGCCGGATTTCTCCTTCCTGATCCCGCGCGACGCGCGGTTTTTTCACCTGCGCGGCGTGGCGACGGTGGAAAAGAGCTTGTCGCTGGTCCTGGTGCAGGCGCCGCGCGACGGGTCGCCGATCGTCAGCCTGAATTGCGAGACCCGGATAGCGGCGCATTTCGATGTGCATTTCGCCTTGCCGGAAGCGCCGGACGACTGTGTGCGCATTCTGCTGTGCCGGGCGGACGAGCACGAGACGCCGCCCGATCATCGTCCGTTCGGCGTGATGGTCGAGGCGGCCGGCGTTTCCTCTGGCGATGTCGAGGATTTTTCCGCGTTGCGAACGCATCCGGCCGATCTCGCTTTCCAGCCGGATGAGGTTTTAAGAGGCGATTTCGAGGGCTGGGTGGCGGCGCTGCGTCAGGCCGCCCTGCGGCGCGAACCGGAGACCGACGCCGCTTTCTCCTCCATGCGCGGCCCCCACGCCCCGGCGATGCAGCAATGGCTGGAGGCGCATGGCGGCGATTACGATTGCGTTCTGGTCCAGGGCGTTCCCTTCGACGTCGTCCCCAGCTCCGTGGCGACGCTGGCGGGCCTGAACAGCCGGCCGCGCATCGTCGCCCTGCCGCATTTCCACGGCGACGACCGCTTTTACCACTGGCGGAGCTATTACGACGCCTTTGCAAGCGCCGATCGGACGCTGTTGTTCTCGGACTCTTTGGCGCGCGTGATGGGAGACACGGAAAAATTCGCCGTCGTTCCAGGCGGCGGCGTCAGCTTTGGCGACCTCGGCGGCCCCGGCGTCGGGCGCGTGTTTCGCGAGGCCTGCCCGGTTCAGAACCCCTTTTTTCTGGTGCTGGGGCGGAAGACGGGGTCCAAGGGGTATTTCGATGTGATCGAAGCCCATCTCAAATTGCGCGGCGTCCGCTCGGACATCGATCTGGTGATGATCGGGCCCGACGACGACGGCCTGGCCTTGGCCGCGCCGGGCCTCCATGTCCTGGGACGGCAGAGCCGCGAGGTCGTTCGCGGCGCGCTCGCCGTCTGCCTCGGCCTGATCAGCATGAGCCGCAGCGAAAGTTTTGGGATCGTGCTGTGCGAGGCCTGGCTGTTTGGCAAGCCGGTGATCGCCAACGCCCGCTGTTCCGCCTTTCGCGATTTGGTGCGTCCCGAGGAGACCGGGGTTCTGGCCGATGGCGTGGACGAACTCGCCGGCGCGATGGCGCGGCTCGCCGACGACGCCGAAACGCGGCGGCGCATGGGTCGCGCCGGTTTCATCGAGGTCGTCGCCAAGTATTCCTGGGACAAATGCGCCGACGCCATAGCGGCGACGCTCGGGGCGCCGGTGCGGAACTGAAACATTCGAATGGGATCGCCGACGTGCGCTGCTGAAATCGGGCGGCGCAGCCGCGATATTTTCATCATTAATATTAACGTAATCCGTTCGCGCTTGTTCTATCTGCAGTTTTCGTGTCAAACTGGTCGCCTTGCGCGTCAACTTTCTGTTCGCTATAAATAGAATGTTATCCAAGGGAATTTGGGAAGCTTATGGCCAGCACAGAGATTTTGCCCGCGAACGCGGCAGGGCGCTCAAAAGGGTCCGACGACAAAGGCTTCCATCACGACGCAGGGCAAAAGCACAAATCAGCCCTCGAATGCCTGTGCCTGGTCGCGGCGCACCACGCTCACGCCATCACCGTGGACGAGATCGTCCGCGACAATGCCTTGTCCGATCAGGCTGTGGATTATGATGGGCTGGTTCATTGCGCCCGCAAGGCCGGATTCAAGGCCAGACTCGTTCATCTCGACTGGGAAGGTCTGACCCAGATCGGCAAGGCCGTTCCAGCCATCGTCCGTCTCAAGACCGGCGCGAGCCTGGTGCTGGCGCGCGTGGCCGCCGATAATGGCGCGCCGCTCGGCGTGTTGCTGCATGATCCCAACGCCGCAGAAGGCGCCGAGCTTTTCGTCGACTGGCTGCGCTTCCAGGAAATCTGGACCGGCGAACTCGTTCTTGTCAGGCGCAATTACGACCTGAAGGATGAAGAGCAGCCGTTCAGTTTAAGCCTCATCGCCGCTCTGATCTTCCGCGAACGGCGGCTGGCGCGCGACATCGCGATCTGCGCCCTGATTCTCAGCCTGATCGCGCTGGCGCCGATCCTGTACTACCAGTTGATGATGTCGAAGGTGATCACCTACCGCGCCATGGACACGTTCACCGTGTTGTCCGTGGGCTTGCTGGTTTTTATCGTTTTCGAAACCATCTTTGGTTTTCTGCGCTCGTATATGCTGCAAATCCTCACCTCACGGGTGGACGTCCGGCTGTCCGAATACATGTTCGACCGCATGTTGGCCCTGCCGATCGACTTCTACGAACGGACGGAAGTCGGCGGCGTCATGTTCCAGGTCAACGAGATGTGGAAGATCCGCAGCTTTCTGACCGGGCAATTGTTCGGCACCGTGCTGGACTCGATGACGCTGCTGTTTTTCCTGCCGGTGATGTTCGCCTTCAGCCCGCTGCTGACCTTCATCGTGCTGGGGTTCTGCGGCCTGATCGTGGTTTGGCTCGTCGCCATGCTGCCGACGTTCCGCGAGGCGACGGGCAGGGTGATCGAGGCGCAGACCGCGCGGGGTTCATTCCTCTACCAGACCGTGGCGGGCATGCGCACGGTGAAGTCGCTGGCGCTTGAAAGCCGGCAGCGGCGCGAATGGGACATTCTCGTGGCGCGCGTCGCCAAGACGCTTGACCGTCAGGCGAAGATCGCCGCCATCGTGCAGACCGGCGTCCGGCCGCTCGAGCGCCTGGCGGTCGTCGGCAGCTATGGCGTCGGCGTCTACATGGCCCTTGTCACCAACGATCCGGCTTATACCGGCTCGCTGTTCGCCTTCTTGCTGCTGTCGCAGCGCGTCGCCGGTCCGCTGATGCAGATGGCGCAACTGATCACCCAGGGCGACGAGGCGCGCGCGGCCGTCGGCGTGGTGAGCAAATTTCTCAACCAACCGCGCGAGGAGGGCATCGGCGACGGCGGCGTGCGCAAGCCGCTGGTCGGGCACGTGGAATTCTCCCAGGTGCGCTTCACCTACAAGGGCGCGCTCAGCCCGGCCATCGACGACGTCTCCTTCGAGATTCCCGTCGGCATGACGCTGGGCGTCGTCGGGCGCTCCGGTTCGGGCAAGACCACGCTGACGCGCCTGCTGCAGCGCCTGCACTCCGAATATGAAGGTTTGATCAAGATCGACGGCGTCGACGTGCGCGAATACAATGTCGCGCATCTGCGCCGCAACCTCGGCGTGGTGCTTCAGGAAAACTTCCTGTTCCGCGGCACGATCCGCGAGAACATCATGGCCGCCAAGCCCAACGCCACATTCGACGACGTGGTGCGCGCGGCGCGGCTCTCCGGCGCCGAGGAATTCATCGACCGCCTGCCGCGCGGTTACGACACCTACATCTACGAGGGCTCGCCCAATCTTTCGGGCGGCCAGCGCCAGCGGCTGGCGATCGCGCGCTGCATGATCCTCGATCCGAAGATCCTGATCTTCGACGAGGCGACCAGCGCGCTCGATCCGGATTCAGAGAGCATCGTCAACGACAACATCCGCAAGATCGCCAAGGGTCGCACGGTGATCGTGATCTCCCACCGCCTGTCGTCGCTGGTCAATTCCGACGCCATCCTGGTGTTGGAGCGGGGCAAGGTCCTCGACGTGGCGCCGCATCGGGTGCTGCTGGAGCGCTGCGAAATCTATCGCGGCCTGTGGCTGCAGCAGAATGGCCATATCGAGGCCGCGGCCACCAATCGCGCCGCCGCAAGAGGAGCGAGCCTTGTCTAAGAACGCTCTCGCGACCGTCCGGTCGTTCCAGTCCGAGATCGCGGCGATCCGGGAGGCGCCGGAGCCGTTGGCCGCGCGCATGACGGTGCATATGCTGGCCGCGATGATCGTCGCCTTCGTCGCCGTCCTTTTCCTTTTCAGGATCGACCGCGTCGTCAGCAGCACCGACGGCAAGGTGACCGTCAGTTCGACGCTCAACGTGTTTCAGGCGCTGGACACCGCGATCATCAAGTCGATCAATGTCCGCGCCGGCGATCTGGTGAAGAAGGGGCAGGTGCTGGCGACGCTCGACCCCACCTTCGCCGCCGCCGACGTCACGCAACTGAGCCAGCAGATCGCGAGCCTCAATCCGCTGATCCTGCGCACAGAGGCCGAACTCGCCGGCAAGGTTCCGGTGTTTCCGCCGACCTCCGACCCGACCGAAGCCAAGTACAACGAGCTGCAAAAGTCGCTCTACACGCAGCGCATGGCGCAATACACGGCGCAGATCAACAGCTTCAAGGAAAAAGACAACCAGATTCAGGCGACCATCGCCAAGACGCGGGGAGACATGACGCGCATCAAGGAGCGCGTCGAGATCGCCGGCAAGATCGAGGACATGCGCAGCAAGCTGCTGGCGTCCGGCGCCGGTTCGTTGCTCAACCAGTTGACGTCCAAGGACCAGCGCGTTGAACAAATGCGCACCCTCGAAAACCTCACCAACAGCCTCAAGGAGGCGGAGGCGCAGCTTTCTTCGGTGCGCGCCGACCGCGAGGCCTTCATTCAGCAATGGTCGGGCCAGATCAGCCAGGATCTCGTCACCGCGCGCAACAACCGCGACTCCGCGCGCGCGCAGCTCGACAAGGCGCAGCGACATCAGGACCTCGTTCAGATCGTCGCCGGCGAGGATTCGATCATCCTGACCGTCGCCAAGCTTTCGGTGGGTTCTGTGTTGAACCAGGGCGCGGAATTCATCACCGCCATGCCGGTCGGCGTTCCCGTGCAAGCCGAGGTCACCGTCCCCACGCGCGACATTGGTTTCATTCGCGTCGGCGACCCGACCTCGCTGAGGGTGGACGCCTTCGACTACGTCGAGCACGGTTACGCCGAGGGCCGGGTGAAATGGATCAGCGAAGGCGCGTTCACGCTCAAGGATGACACCAACCAGCCGGTCGATCCCTACTATCGCGTCGGCGTTTCGATCGACTCCTTCAAGTTCTTCAACGTGCCCGAAAACTTCAGGCTCATGCCGGGCATGACTCTGACGGCCGACATCAAGGTGGGCTCGCGCTCGGCGGGCGTGTACCTTCTCGAAGGTCTCGCCAGACGCATCACCAAGGCGATGCGCGAGCCATGAGACAGCGCCTGCGAACAGCGGTGCGGGCGCTGCGCCGTATCGCCGATCGGCGCACGGTCGGGTGGCTGAAGAGCCGCGCCGAGAGCGCGCTCCAAGAGGAGCAACACCATGAGGCGATCCACTTGTGGTTGCGCGCTTATGAGGCGGGCGACGCGGAAAGCGCCTTCCATCTCGCGGAATGCTACGAGCGGGGCCGCGGCGTGCGCGGGAGTCCCGCCGACGTCATCAACTGGCACAGGCGCGCGGCGGAAGGCGGCCATGCCGAGGCGCAATTCCGTCTCGGGCGCGCGCTGCTGCACGGCGGCGAAGCGCCCGTTCCCGAATACTGGAAGCACACGACCCGCGACGCCGACACGGCGGCCCGCGTCGCCGAGGCGCTTTACGCCGGCGGCGGCCGGCATGCGGCCGATCCCGAACAGGCGATCGGCTGGCTGGAAAAGGCGGCCGAAAGCGGCGTGGCGCAGGCGGATGCGCTGCTCGGCATGATCCATCTGCTGGGCAGACACGCGCCCCAGAACCTCGAAAAGGGGCGCTTCCATTTCGAGCGCGGCGCGCGGCGGGGCGACGCCTCGGCGCAATTCGGACTCGGTGACATTCTCTACCGCGGCATGGTCGGCGGCGCGCCCGATCATGCCGCGGGCGCCGACTGGTACGAAAAGGCCGCCGACCAGGGCCATCGCACCGCTCAGCTGGCGATGGCGACGATTTACCGCGACGGCGTCGGACGCGACGCCGACCCTGAACGCTTCGCGCATTACATGGGTCTGGCCGCCGAAAGCGGCGACGCCTTCGCGCAATTCGAATTCGCGGTCATGCTGCAGCGCGGGCAGGGGGTCGAAGCCGATCTGAGCCGCGCCGAGACCTTTTTGCGCAAGTCGGCCAAGCGCGACTATCGTCCCGCGATCATCGCCCTGGCGGATTACTATAGCCAGGGCGGCGCGGTGGAGCCCGACTGGCGCGAGGCCGCGCGCTGGCGGCTGCGGGCGGCGGAGCTTGGCGACCTCAACGCCATGTTCCTCTACGCCCGTCATGCGGCCAACGGCCTTGGCGTTCCCCCCAATCTCGAGGAGGCGGCGCGCTGGTTCCTGAAGGCGGCGGAACAGGGCCACGAGACGGCGGCGTACAATCTGGCGGTCTGCTATCAGCATGGCAAGGGCGTGGGGCAGGACCTGAAAGAGGCGCTGCGTTGGTGCGAATTTGCCGCGGAAAAAGGTCTGCGCGACGCCAAGGTCAAGCTGGCGGAGCTGCATCTCGCCGGCGCCGGGGGGACGCGCGACGCGCCCCGCGCCGTCGAACTCCTGAAGGAGGCGTCCGATGCGGGCGACGGCCACGCCAAGACGCAACTGGCGATGATCTATCTGGAGGGACGCGACGTCTTCAAGGATTCGCGCAAGGCGGAACAATTGCTTCAGGACGCGGCCGGCTCCGGTTATGTCGCCGCCTCCCTGCAACTTGGCCATCTCTACGCCGGACATTACGATCCCGCCCGGGCGCAGCCCGAGGACGCGCTCGGCCATTACCTGGTCGCGGCCCAGGCCGGCAACGCCATCGCCCAGCATCTGGTCGCCAACCAGCTGCTGTCGCGCAACGACCCCGAGGCGGCGAAGGAGGGGGTGCGATGGCTGCACAGGGCGGCTGACGCGGGTTTCCCCCCGGCGATGTTCCAGATGGGGGTCATTTTCTGCCAGGGACAGGTGGTGGAGAAGAATCTTTCGGAAGGGGTGCGCTGGTACGAACGGGCGGCGCAGCAGGGCCACACGGTCGCCCTCTACAATCTCGGCGTGATGGTGGCGAAAGGGCTCGGGGTCGAGGCCGATGTCGAGAAGGGCGCGGAGATGATGCGGCGCGCCGAGGCGGAAGGCGCGCTCGCCAAGCCGGCCGCCGCGGACAAACCCGGGCCCGCGGAGGCGCCCGTCAAGGGCAGGCCTGCGCTCGGCGTCGTCTCAAGCCTCGGCTAGCATGGCGAGCGATATGTCGAGAAACGCCGGCTCCTCGGCTCCCTGGCGGATCGGTCTGGCGTTGAGCCGCCAGGCGCGCGACGCGTTGCGCGGCGGCGCGGACCCGCGCGAAATCTTTTTTCAGCCCTTCCGGTCGGCCGAAAGCCCGCTCCTCCTCGTGAGCGTCGGCATTTGGCTGATGCGGCCCGACCTCCAGGCCGCGTTCGATCTTGAAAGCGTGGAGGGCCAGACGCGCTTCCTGGCGTGGCAGGTGGATTATGGCGTCAACGAGTATGCCGTGTTGCGCGAAGCCTTCGCCCGGCCGGACGTGCGCGGTCTCTATCTGAAGACGCCGGCCGAGGCGCCGCCGCTGGCGTCCGCTGTTCCGGCCTCCGGCGGCGTCAATCTGGTCGGCCATCTTCGCGCGCGGCTCGGCATTGGCGAGGACGCGCGTTGCGCGGCCGCCGCCCTGACCGCCGCCGGCGTCCCACATGTGCTGATCGACGCGCCGGCCGGCGCCGACATCGGCGCCGAGCCGCACGTTTTTGGCGCCGAAATCGTCGCGGCGCCGGTCCATGCGACCAATCTGCTGTTCCTGTCGGCCTGGGAGACGTTCCGATATTTTTGCGTTCATGGCTCATCGCTGTGGCGCGGACGCAAGACCATCTGCGTCTGGCCCTGGGAGTTGCCGCAATGGCCGGAGCCCCTGGCGTTTTGCACGCTGCTGGCCGATGAAATCTGGGCGATCAGCGGTTTCGTGCGCAACGCCTTTGAACTGCGCTCGCCGGTTCCGGTGATTTCGATGCCTTCGGCGGTGGTGGCGACGGCGACGGCGGATCGCGCCGCCTATGGGCTTCCGGACGACGCCTTCGTGTTTGTCAGCTTCTTCGACGGCAACTCGTCCTTTGCGCGAAAGAATCCGGCGGGGGCGATCGCCGCCTTTCGCACCGCCTTTCCGCTTCCGGATTTTTCGGTCCGTCTGGTGGTCAAGGCGATGCGGGCCGGGGCGTCCCCGGACGCGTGGCGGGATCTCCAGGCCTCCGCCTGCGACGACCCCAGGATCGCCTTTGTTGACGAGGAATGGCGCCGGGACGAGACGCTGGGCCTGATCGCCAGTTGCGATTGCCTGGTGTCGCTGCATCGCGCCGAGGGTTTTGGACGGCCGATCGCCGAGGCCATTTTGTTGCGCCGTCCCGTGGTGGCGACCAAATGGTCGGGCAATCTCGATTTTCGCGACGAGGGTCTGCAATATCTGGTTGACGCCGACCTGCGCCCGCCCCCCGCTGGCGGCTATGCCTGGGGCGAGGGACAGGTCTGGGCCGAGCCCGATTCGAAGGCGGCGGTCGACGCGCTGCTGGCCGCGGTCCGTGGCGCGCGCCTGGCGCCGCCCCCTGGGCCGGCGTTCGATCCCGCGACGGTTGGCGTCCGCTACCGCGCCCGGCTGGAGGCGCTGGGCGCGCTGGAGTCGGGGAGCCGTTCGTAACGTTTGGGCGCCGGGGCGGGCGGCTCCGGACATTCCCGGCTTCGCCTGCGGACGGCAAGAGCGTTTTCAAGCGAAGTGGATGCCGGTTCGCGTGAAGACAACGCGTAGAAACAAAAGACAAGAGCGTTTTCAAGCGAAGTGAATGGCGGTTCGCGTGAAGACAACGCGTGGAAACAAAAGACAAGAGCGTTTTCAAGCGAAGTGGACGCTGGTTCGCGTGAAGACAACGCGTGGAAACAAAAGACGAGAGCGTTTTCAAGCGAAGTGGATGCCGGCTCGCGTGAAGACAACGCTCACCATTTTGATTTCGCAAACGTCGCGACGCTCATGGCAGGACTCTCAGGTTCTGGTCGGCAAGCCCGGTCAAGAACAACGTGCCATCGGCGCCAACGCGGAACTGGCCGAATTTGGCGCCTACAAAATCCTTGCCGTGACCTTCCTCGAAGAACCACGCGTCCGAGCCGACGAACCAGCGCCCTGACTTGCGGCGCAGTTTCACAATGACCTGTTCCGGGCTAACGGTTTCGCCGGGCGCAGAAATCCTTTGCAGGGTCGCCACCCCTCGCGAATCCACGTCGGCGATGGCGCGGGTTTCGCCTCCCGTGTTCGACGCCGGGAGATGGTCCGTGTCGAAGGCGATGGCCATGTAGTCGCCTTGCACCAACGAGCGCGGATCGACCGGCCGCAGAGCGATGAAGATGATGCGGCCTTCGCGCAAAACCGTTTCGGCCTCGCGCACCGTCACGCCGGCGAGTCCTGCGGTCGCCGCCGCTCCGAGCGCGATCAGCGCGACCGCCGCGCCTCCGATCGGCGCGGTCGGCGTGGAGGCGTCTCGCAAGCGCGTGAAAAATGCGACGCCGCCGAGCGCCGCGCCCAGCGCCATGAGCACGTACGCTTTTTGCGTCAGCGGCCAGTCGAGCGCGTAATAAAACGCGCTGACGATCCAGATCGCCGCGATGGCGGCGGCGCTCGCCAAGGCGCGCAAATCCGCCAGAATGGCGCAGGCGAAGATCGCGAGGGCGGCGCCGAGCGTCGGAGACCGGAAGGTCAGGGCGACGGCGCAGGCCGCGGCGGCGAAGCCAAGCGGCGTGCGCAGGTCGGCGCGTCGCCCGAGCAGGACGCTCACGCCGGCGAGCCCGAGCAGGATCGATGCGATCTGGGCGGGGCCGCTCCAGGGCGATTGGAAAAAATCAGCCAACGCGCCGAATTCGCCGGCGCCGGCGCTGGCGAGGAAGGGGCGCCCGGCGAGCAGCATCAGCGCCAACAGTCCGGCGGTGGTCCAGCCGACGAAAAACGGGCGCGCCCGGGACGCGCCGGGCTTGCCGGCCGCGAGGGCGCCGCCGCCGGCCGCCGCGGCGAGCGAGGCCAGCGCCACGGCCGCTTCCGTGCGTCCGTCGATGTGAGGACCGCCAAGGAGATGCGCGAGGATGCCGACCACGGTCGCGCCCATCGCGCCGAAGCCGAACAGCGCGCGCATCCAAGACGCGGGGACCGCGAACGCGACCAAGGCGGAAAGCAGCGCCAGCGCGAAACCGGCGTCGCGGTCGAACCATTCGAGGGCGGCGTAGCCGACCAGCGCCATGCCGACGCCAGCCGCGATCAGGCCGAACATCTGGCGGAAGCCGAACGCCACGCCGCCGCGCAGGATGAAGACGGCGATGGCCAGCGTTGCGCCGCCGATCAGGGCCGCGAACGGTGGCTCTTTCGCCAGCGCATCGAAAACAAGCGTGTAAAGCATCATCAGCGGGAACGCCGCCAGCAGCGCGCCCAGGCCGCTGAGGGCGGCGAGCGGCCAGGACCGCCCCCCTTCGTCGGCCGAAGCGGCGGTTCGCAGGTGGATGATCCGCAACACCCAGACGCTGCCCACGACGATCGCCGACGCGGCGATCGCCACCAGCATGACAGCGGGAATCGTGAAGGATTTGTCGAGCACGATGAGGATGCGGGCGATCAGCAGAGTGTCGATGGCCGCGAAAGCGCAGGTCAGCAGGCCGAGGTCGAGAGGTTTGAGCAGGATGAGCGCGCCGCTCGCGAAGACCAGGACCAGCAAGGAGGCCAACAGCGCGGCGTCGCCGCGCGCCGCGCCGTTGATCGCGCCGTCGAGGCCGACGAACGCGAACAGGCCGATGGCGGAGACGCTGGCGAGGCGGAACGACCAGTTGGCGCGCCCGACCAGGCGACGCGTCGGCGACTGGGGACACAGAAAGGCCGCGAGCGCCAGAGCCAGCCCCCAGGACGGCAGGACTTCGCCAAAGGCGAGTTCGGGATGCTCCTGCAGGCGCCAAAGCCCGATCGCCGCCGCCGCGACCAGCGTCCATAAAACCCAGACGGCGTCATGCCTCGCGGCCAGCGCGAAGGGCAAGGCGAGCGCCGACCACAGCGCGAACAACTGCCAGGCGTCCGCGCCGCTCGGATAGATCTGGCCGATCAGCGCCAGCACTCCGCCCGTCGCGCCGTTGGCGAGGAGGAGAAATGGCGGACGCGCGCGCGGCGCACCCGCCGCTATGACGCAAGAACCCAGCAGCAGACCGCCGACGACGCCGATTTTCGTCAACCGGTGGAAGTCCGCCCAGTTGGCGGCGATCCAGCAGAAAACGCCGAAGGCGAACAAGGCCGCTGCTCCGACCGTCACGAGCAGACGGAGCGACCGAGCCGGAATTTGGGTCGATGGATCGAGCGGCACACCTTCCATTCGCCGATATCCTTGCACGGTCGCGATGGCCCGCCAAGATGAGGGTTGACCGATCGGAGTCATCAAATCGTGAGGGCTTCGAGGCGCGAGGACCATCGTCAAGACTGCGCAGAACGTTCCGGAGCTGGTCGTCATCACGGCGACGCGCCCGCGGTCGTCTTATTCTGCTTCCGCCGGACGTGTCCGCAGGTTCGGCGCGCTTCAGTCGGGAACGACAAACGGCGCGCGGCCGCTGGTCAGGGCGTCGTCGAGCAGGTCGAGACGGTCCTGCCCCCAAAAAATCTCGCCGTCGAGCACATAGCTCGGCGAGCCGAAAACACCGGATGCCAGCGCATGCGCCCGGTTCTCGTCGTAAATCGCCGCAACCTCCGAAGTCCTCGCGCGAAGACTCCAGGACGGATCGTCGCCGCTTTCGCGAAGCACGGCCGCGATGTCCTCTTCGTCCGCCATGTCGCGGTTCTGCTCGAAAATCGCGGCGAAGGCGAGGGTGATGAAGGCGCTCGCGTCCTTCGCCTGCGCCATGGCGCAGATCACGCTGTCGGCGTGCGCGGGATCGAAGGGCCAGAAGCGCGGCCGCAGGTGAAAATTCAGCCCGCGCTTGTCACGCCAGCGTTGCAGCTCGATCATGCGGTAGGCTTGGCGAGACGGGTGGCGCTTGGGCAGGGGCAGGCCGCCGGATTCCGGAAACACGTCCATGAGGTTCACGGGGCGGTAGTCGAGCGCGAGCGCGTGTTTGGCCGCCAGCCGCAGCAGTTCGGCGTGGCCGATATAGGCCCAGGGCGACAGCAGCGAGAAATAGACGGTCAGACGGCGTCCCATTGCAACACCCCCTTGAGGGACGTCACTCTATCACTTTACGCCATGGACCGGAGCAAGAAAAAGCCCGCCGGAGGGCTACGGCCTCGGGCGGGCGCATTGCGCGCGCATTCCAATCGCTCTCAAGCGGCGTTGGTCACCAGTTTCTGATGGACGGCCCGCAGTTCGGCGATGGCCTGGTCGAGATCGGCGCGGCGTTCTTCCAGATGACGCAGCTGCGAAAGCACCATTTTTTCGTCCAGGGCGAAATCGCCGGCCTTGGGTCCGCGTTCCTGTTCGGCTTCGAGCAGGTCGGCGATCTCGGTGAGGGTGAAGCCGAGATGCTTGCCCTTCAGAATCATCTGAAGACGCACTTTCTGCGCGCCGTCATAGAAGCGCGCGCCGCCGCGACGAATCGGCTTCAGCAGGCCCCGCTGCTCGTAAAAGCGCAGGGCGCGAAGCGTGACGCCGTAAAGGCGGGAAACTTCGCCAATCGTGAGCATTTCCGGACTGTTGGCGTCAGCCTCGAATGTCGGGCTGTGAAGCAGGGCGCTGGCGTTCATTGACGTGATCCTCATGGTTGTCGAATCGATACGCGCTACACGTAAAGGTTGTATCGCACGTAAATTCCGGTTGCAATCCCCTTTGGTAAGCATTTTCGCAAGGAGCCGGGAAAACCTGGGTTAACGGCTTGTTTACCGTAAACGGAGAAAGTTGCGCTGAAGGCTCGTGGACCGGCGCCGCTGGGTAAAGCGCGCAGGCCCGCGCGAGTCCTCAAGCGGCGCGCCGGATTCAGTCCGGAAAACCTGAGTTTTTGGCGATGAGCAGAGCGTTACCCTGGAGCATAAAGGGCGTCGATTTCGACGCCCGCGAAGCGGCGAAGGAGGCGGCCCGCCGCGACGGGCTCTCGCTCGGCCAATGGATGAATCGCGCCATTGCGGAACGCGCCGCCGAGACCGGAGCCGACGGTCAGGATTTCGACGCCGACGAGCGGCTGGAGGCGGTGGCGGCGCAGCTCGCGCGCCTGAGCCTGGAAGCCGAGACGGGCGCGCGCGGGCGAGGCAAGGGCCGCGAGAGCCGCGACGAACAAGCCAAAGAGCGTCCAGCGCCCCCTCAGCGCGCGTCCGACGAATGGGACGACCCGTTCGGTGGGGAGCTCGAACCGCGCAAGCGCCCGGCGCGCGAAAAAGCGCCGCAGCGGCAGGAGCCGCGGGAGCCCCGCGGCGGCGCGCGTGAAACCGTCGACGCCGAGGCGCTGCTGGAAAAGGCCGTCGCCGCCTTCGAGAGCCGCACTGAGCGCGCCGAGGCCCGCGCGGCCCGCGCCCTGGCGCAGGTCGCCGAGCGCATCGACAGCGCCGAGACCGAGCGCGTCGAAATGCTGGCGCAGGTCGACAACCGCCTCGCCGAGCTGGAGACGCACCTTCGCAAGAAGCCGGATGTGGAGCCGCTGCGCGGCGCCCTCGGCCGTCTCGAAACCCGCATCGAGGAGCTGGCGCGCCGCGAGCCCGAGCCGCGCGACGACGAAACCCTGCGCAAACTGGATCGTAAATTGTCCAATCTCATTTCCCGCGTCGAACGCGCCGAAACCGCCCCCGCCACCGAGCGTGACGAACATTTCGCCCGGCTCGAAAAAAGGTTCGACGCGCTGCTCGCGCGTCTCGACCGGCCCGCGCCAGTTCGCGCGGAGTCTGCGCGCGCAAGCGGCAGGCGGCCCGACGTCGAGCAGGCCATCGCCGAGATTTCGGCGCACCAGCGCGCGCTGGACGCCGCGCCGCGCCCGGCGGCGCGCCCGCAGCCAGCGCCCGAAAAAACCAACGTTTTCGACGAGCGCTTCGACGTTCTCGCGCAAAAACTCGAACGCATCGTCCAGCTCGGCGCCGCGCCGCACGAGGATCGCCGCATCGACCGGCTGCAGAGCGGCATCGAGGGCCTGTCCAAGCGCATTGAGGACATGCGCGGCGAATTCTCGGCGCTCAGCGGCGGCGCGCGCGACCAGGTTTCGCCGCCGGTCGAAAAGGCTCTGCGCGACCTGTCCGCGCGGATCGAGACGCTGGCGACGGTCGCGGCCGCGCCGAGCGCGATCAAGGATGTCGCGGGCTTGCGCGGCGAATTGTCGGGCCTCTCCCGCTCGCTGGGCGATCTCGCCCCGCGCGGCGCGGTGGCCTCGCTGGAAAGCGCCATGCGCGAGCTGGCGAATCGCGTCGAAAACACCCGCTCCACCGTCGAGCGCGTCGCGCAGACCCGGGGCGGGCCCGAGACGGAGGAACTCGGCCGCCAGCTTGCGGAAATCACAAAGGGCTTGCACGACGTCGCCCCGCGCGGCGCCGTGGCCGGCGTCGAAGACGCCTTGCGCGATCTTTCCAGCCGAATCGAGGCTGCGCGCGAACTCATGGCGCGCGCCAGCGAACGGCAGCCCGACTTCGCGCCGGCTTTCGATGCGCTGAATCGGCGGCTGGCCGAAATCGGCGGCGGCTTGAGCGAGGTCGCGCCGCGCGGCGCCGTCGCCGCCCTTGAGGAGGCGGTGCGCGATCTGGGCGTTCGCATCGACACCGCCCGCGAGATCATGGCGCTCGCCAGCGAACGCCATCTCGACGCCGCGCCCGATTTCGACGCGCTGAACCGGCGGCTGGCCGAAATCGCCAGCGGCTTGAGCGAGGTCGCGCCGCGCGGCGCCGTCGCCGGGCTTGAAGACGCCATGCGCGACCTGAGCGTGCGCTTCGATTCCACCCGCGCCTTCATCGAGCGCGCCCCCGCCGGCGCCAGCGCCGCCGAAATCGAGGCGCTCGGGCAGCAGGTTTCGGCGATGAGCCGCGCGCTGAACGATGTCGCGCCGCGCAGCCAGATCGCCGCGCTTGAACTGGCCGTGCGCGAACTGGGCGCCCGGCTCGAGCGTTCGCGCGACGAGGGCCTGCGCGACGCCGTGCTCGCGCCCATCGAGACGCTGGCCGCCGACATGCGGCGCGCGGTCGCCGACATCGGCGCCTCCGCCAATCTGGACGCGGTCGGCCGGCAGATCCATGCCCTGGAGGAAAAGATCGAGGGGCTCCGCCAGAATGGCGCCGAGCGCGGCGAATTCCTCAACGCCTGCGATCAGTCGGACGCGCTGCGCGCCAGCATCGCCGCCGCGCTGGAGCGCATGGAGCCGCTGGAGCGCATGGAGCGGCAGGTCGCCAGCCTGACCGATCGCCTCGAACTCCTCTCGCGCCAGTCGAACGAGGCGCGCAGCGCCCAGGAAAGCGGGCTGGCGCGCAACGAAGCCAATTGGCGCGAGATCGGCTCGCGCCTCGACGATCTCGCCATCCGCATCGACCGCGCCGCCGACCAGCGCCACGACGCGCATCCGGGCGAGGAGCGCCGCTTCGATGAAATCTCGCGCCGGCTGGACTTCATGCATCAGGCGCTCGCCGAGCGCATCGACGGCGCCTCCGGCGGCGCCCCGCAGGGGCAGCCGGGGCTGGAGCCGCTGCTGCGCGCGCTCGCCGACCGGCTGGAAACCGCCATGGCGCCGCAGGCGGACGGGCGCGCCATCGAGGCTTTGGAGCGCCAGATGGCGGAGGTCACCGAACGCCTCGAGCGCGGCGCCGCGCGCGGAAACATGCAGTTGCAGCAGGCGCTGGCGGATCTGGCGGCGCGGCTGGAGCAGGGGCGCGAGAGCGACCGCGAGGTCGCTCGCGAAGTGGCGCGCGAAACCCTGCGCGAGGCGCTGGCCCATCTGCCGGGCGCCGATGGCCTCGGCGAGCAGGCCGCGCGCGAAATCGCCGAATTGCGCGAAAAGCACGAACATTCCGACCGGCGCGCCCAGCAGACGCTTTCGGCTGTGCACGAGACCCTGGAAAAAGTCGTCGACCGGCTCGCCATGCTGGAGGAGGATGTTCAGGAAACGCGCGCGGCCGTTCCCGCCGCCAGGGCGGAAGCCGAAAATGGCACGCCGCAGGGTTCGCGAGACGTCGATTCGGCGCCGCGTGTCAACGCCTACGACCTCGACGATCCCGATTCCCTGCTGGTCGAGCCCGGCGCCGGACGTCCCATGGCCTCCCCGGCGGGCCGCGGCGCGGCCGAAGCGGCGATGCTAAGACTGTCGCGCGAGGACGAGGAAGCCCTGTCTTCCGACGCGCCGCGCGGCGCCAATTACATCGAAGTGGCGCGTCGCGCGCTCGCGGCCCGCGCCGCCGCCGACGCCCAGGCGCGGGCCGAGGCCCAGCGCGCGCCCCGCGGCGTCGGCGCCGCCGCCGAACGCGCCAAGGAAAAATTCGCGCGTCCGCTCCTCTCCGGCGAGAAACGCGCCGGGGCGCGCACCGGCATGCTGCTCGCGGCCGGCGCTTCCGTGCTCGCCCTTGGCGCGGTCCAGCTTTACCGCATCGCTCTGTCGCCGTCCGACGCCCTGGCGCCGGCGACCCCTGCGGCGGTCGAAGCGGCGCCGGCCTCGGCGCCCGCCGCCGTTGCCGCGCCGGCTGTCGATCCGTCCTCGGCGGCCGCGCCGATCACCGCGCCCGCCGCCCCGGCGGCGCCGGCGACGGTCGCGCCCTTGGCTCCCGCCACGGGCAAGCCGGCGCCGGGGGCCCGCACCAGCCTGCCGGATCCCCTCGCGGTCGGCTCGATCGGGCCGCGCGCCAACATGGGGGCGATCCAGGCCGGCGCCCAGGCCGCCAGCCTTCAGGAGCAGGCCGAGAAGGGCGACGTCGCCGCGCAGTTCGATCTCGGCGCCCGCTATGCCGATGGCCGGGGGCTCGATCGCGACCCCGCCGCCGCGATCCAGTGGTTCGAAAAGGCCGCCGCGCAGGGCCAGGCCCAGGCCGAATACCGCCTGGGCGTGATCTACGAAAAGGCGATCGGGGTCGCCCGTGACGCGAAAAAGGCGCGCGACTACTATGAAAAGGCCGCGACCCAGGGCCATGTGCGCGCCATGCACAATCTCGCGGTGATCGAAGCGGAAGGGGTGGACGGCAAGCCCAATTATGGCGCAGCGGCGCAATGGTTCCGCCGCGCCGCCGAATACGGGGTTCGCGATAGCCAGTTCAACCTCGCCATTCTCTATGCGCGGGGCATGGGGCTGACGCAGAACATGACGCAATCCTATGTCTGGTTCGCGGCGGCGGCGAACCAGGGCGATTCCGATGCGGCGAAAAAGCGCGACGAGGTCGGGGGGCGGCTGTCGGCCGACGAGCTGGCCTCGGCGAAGAAACAGGCCTCGGCCTTCAAGGCCCGCAGCGCCGATCCGGCGATCAACGAGCCGCCCGTCGTCGCCGCGACGCCCCGCCCGCAGGCGTCGGCGAAGATTTGACTTTTGCAGACCAAAATTTGGGGCCGCCCTTTTGGGGCGGCCCGTGTCGTTAAAGCCTAGCCCATGGCCTTTTCGTACTGAGCTTCCACGTATTCCCAGTTCACGAGATTGCCGAGCACGGTCTTGATGAAGTCGGGGCGGCGGTTGCGGTAGTCGATGTAATAGGCGTGTTCCCAGACGTCGACGGTAAGAATCGGGCTCGCGCCGTGGATCAGCGGGTTTTCGGCGTTGGGGGTTTTCGAAACCGCGACTTTGCCGTCCTTGACCTCAAGCCAGGCCCAGCCCGAGCCGAATTGCGTCACGCCGGCCTGCGCGAGATCCTCGAGCGCCTTTTCGACCGAGCCGAACGCTTCCACCAGCGCCTTTTCCACCTTGCCCGGGACCTTGCCGCCGCCCGCGGGCTTCAGATATTTCCAGAATTCGGCGTGGTTGTAGATTTGCGCGACATTGTTGAACACCGGCGCGCTCTTGCCGTGCGACCCCTTGATCACCTCCTCGATGGACTTCCCTTCCCATTCCGTCCCCTTGATGAGGTTGTTGGCGTTGGTCACATAGGCGGCATGGTGCTTGTCGTGGTGAAACTCCAGTGTTTCCGAGGACATGTACGGCGCCAGCGCGTCGTAGGCGTAGGGAAGGGGATCGAGCGCGAAGGACATGTATTGCTCCTGAACGAGAAAGCGGACGTCTCAAGGTAGGGAGCGGGTGCGATTGAGGCAAGAATGCGGGCGCCGAAAGAAGGGGCCTCATGGCGCGCCGAGCTTAACAAATTTGCGGCTTTGTGCTCAATACGTGGTGTTTGAGGCATCAAGAGAGGCGTCGCGCCGGTGAAAGTGGAACGCACGTTGGTCGCCCTGGGGCTGGTTTTGGCCGTCACAGGGATCGTGGTCGCCGTCAACGGCTATGTTTACGTAAATGTCGATCGGGGGCCGCCCTTGATGGTCTCGGGGACGCTGCTCCTCGGAATCGGCCTTACCCTCGCCGCGCTGGGTTTCATCTTGCGCGAGCTGCAAAAGATTTCCGCCGACGCGTCCAAGGCCGCCTTGCTGCTCGCCAAGGCCCGGAACGGGATCGCGGCCGAACCGCCCGCCGCCGCCAAGCCTTTGCCGCCGCTCTCGCCGTTCGAACCGCCCGCCGCCGCGCCCCTCGCCAGCGAGCCGGAGCCGCCGCCGGCCAAGGCCGCGGAAGCCGAGCCGCCCGCGCCGCCCGCCGCTGAAAAGCTGCGCCGCCCCTCTCTGCCGCCGGCGCTCGCGCCGCGACCGGAGCCGGCCGCCAAGTCTCTGGAGTCGTCCTCGGCTTTCTCCTGGATGCTCAAGCCCAATCCCGCCGAAAAGCCGGCCGCCAAGGCGGAAGAGGACGATTGGCTCGACAAGGCGATCACCGCGGAGGCCGACAACGCCAAGCGCCCCGGGACGGAAGACGAGAAGCCCCAGGACGAACCGGAGGCCTCGCCCGTGCGCGAGGTGCAGCAGGTGATCATGCGGGAATTCGGCCTGCGCGACGATGAAGCGCCGAAGGCGTCCGAGCCCGCTCCGGCCTCCAAGCTGGAGGTCATCGGCAATTACGAGGCCCATGGCGCCCATTACACCCTGTATGCGGACGGCTCGATCGAGGCCGAGACGCAGCACGGGGTCTATCGCTTCGGCAGCATCGAGGAGCTCAAGCGGTTCATCGAGGGGGAGGAGACCGAAGGCGGCAAGTCCTGACCGCTGATAAGGTTTCCGCAAGATCGCTTCGCGATCCGCGAAAACGAAATCGCACGGAAATCCTTCAGGCGAAGGGCGGATTTCCGCGCGTGCGGAATACGATTTCCGAACGGATCCTTCGGAAATCGTATGACATCCGAGTCTCACGAGGCGGTCATTCGACCGCCCCCAGTTTGATGACAAAGTCCCGTTTCGGTGGCCATGGTTCGAGACGACCGCTTTCGCGGCCTCCTCACCATGAGGGGGGCTATGGCAAGAAGTTCGAGGCGGTCATTTGACCGCCTCTATGGCGAACGCGTAGCGCCAGGCGATGTCTTCGAGTTCGTCGTAGCGTCCCGCAGCGCCGCTATGGCCCGCATCCATATTGGTCTTCAGCAGGATCGGGCCGCCTCCGGTCATCACGTCCCGCAGTTTTTGCGCCCATTTGGCGGGCTCCCAATAGGTGACTCTGGGGTCGGTGAGCCCGGCCTCGATCAGCATGGGCGGATAGGTTTGCGCCCGGACGTTGTCGTAGGGCGAATAGGCGCGGATCAGTTCGAAAATCGCGGGGTCGCGCAACGGATCGCCCCATTCCTGCCACTCGACCGGGGTCAAGGGCAGGGTGTCGTCGCAGATGGTGTTGAGCACGTCGACGAACGGCACTTCGGCCAGGATGCCGCCGAAAAGCTCGGGGGCGATATTGGCGACCGCCCCCATCAGCATGCCGCCGGCCGAGCCGCCCTCGGCGACGATCTTTCCCGGCGCCGTCAGGCCGAGCGCGCAGAGATGGCGCGCGCAGGCGAGATAATCCGAAAAGGTGTTGGGTTTTTCCCGCAGCTTGCCCGCCTGCTTCCAGCGGTCGCCCAATTCGCCGCCGCCGCGCACATGAGCGGTGGCGTGGACAAAACCCCGGTCGATCAAGCTCAAAATGTTTTCGTCGAAGCGGTCCGGCAGCGCCACGCCATAGGCGCCATAGCCGTAGAGCAGCACAGGCCCGGGTTTTTCCGAGCGGTCCTTGCGCCAGACCAGGGCGAGCGGAATTTTTTCGCCGTCCGGCGCCGTCGCCCAGTCGAGCCGCGTCTCGTAGCGCGAGGGGTCGTGCCCGCTCGGGATGCGCTTCTTCTTGACCAGCTTGCGTTTACGGCTGCGCAGGTCGATGTCGTAAGTTTCGTCCGGGTCGATCGGGGTGGAAAAAGTGACCCGCGCGACGGGCTCGAAAAAATCGAAATTGCGTTCGAGCCGCAGGTGGAGCACGGGCGCGTCGAATTCGACCGCGAAGGGCTCGCCCCCTTCTGGCTTGGCGACCAGCCGGGGGCGGCAGGCCTCGCGCTCCAGCCAGACCAAATGGTCGGCGAACACGGTGGCGTTGAAAATCACTTTTCCCGCACGATGCGGCGCCTCCTCGCGCCAGTTTCCGCTGTCGAGTTCGTCGAGGCCAATGCTCAGGATCTTGAAATCGAAGGCGCCGTCGGCGTTGGTGCGCATGTAGAGCCGGGTGAGGCTCGGCTCCACGTCATAGACGAGCCCCGGACGGCGCGGCAGGATTTGTCGCGGCGGCGCTTCGGGGTGTTGCAGGTCGATCAGCCAGCTCTCGGAGCAATCGTGGTCGCTGAGGTTGACGATGGCGTGGCGGCGCGAGCGCGCGCCGCGCAGATGAACGAACAGCGCGGGGTCGCTTTCCTCGAACAGGACGAGGTCGTTGGCGGGGTCCTCGCCGATCCGGTGCAGGCAGATCGCGCTGGTGCGAAAATCGTCGTCGAGGCGCGTGTACAGAAACGCCTTCGAATCGCAGGTCCAGACGATGGTTCCGTCGGTGTTTTCGACCATGTCCGCGCCGTCCGCGCCCGTGGCGAGGTCGCGCCAGGAAATCTTGTGCAGTTCCGAGCCGCGTTCGTCGCGGCTCCAGGCGAGGAAGCGATGGTCGGGTGAATGAAGGGTTTCGCCGAGGCTGAAATAGTCCAGGCCCTCGGCGCAGAGGTCGCCGTCGAGCAGCAGGATTTCGTCGCCGCCGGGCGCCTTGCGGCAGACAAGCTGATGCTGGCCCGCCTCGCGATAGCGGTTGTAATACAACCAGTCGCCGTCGCGGGCGGGCGGGTCCGAGTCGGTCTCGTCGATTCGCCCGGCGAGTTCTTCTTCCAGCAGTTCGGCGAGCGGCGCCAGCGGCTTCAGGACGGCTTGCGTATAGGCGTTCTCGGCGTCCAGCGCCGCGCGAATCTCCGTGGGCAGCACGTCGGGGTCCTGGAGCGCCTCGCGCCAATTCGTCGCACGCAACCAGCCGTAATCGTCCCTCAGCGTTTTCCGGTGAAATTCTTTTGAAGCAGGACGTTTTTCCACACGCGGCGGCGCGATGTTCCGGCTTTCGGCAAAGGACGGCATTGTTTCGGTTCTCGACTGGTGTGAACAATTGGCGGTGACAATGTCGCGATTCGGCTGATTCGCCAAAACGCGAGCCCCGGGGCGACACAACTCCGTCGGCGAATATTTTGACCCGCGACATTCGCACGCAACAGCCCTTCGCCTAGGCTTGACAGGACAGAAGATCGGGTCCGCATCCCGCCCCAAGCCTCATCATTCCTGCGGTTTATTTGCGAACCAGACTGGAATTCTCTGGGTGTTCCGCGCCGCACAAACAACAACAGAAATAAATTCCGGGATTACCGAAAGAGAGATATTGCGCACACCCTTTGCTTGCTCTATCTAGAAGATGTTGGACGATATTCGAGGAAAGATCGAATCGTATTGGCGGCCGTGGGCGTCGCCATGGCCCTGTGCTGGGCGGTCTTCTCGAAAGAACTCTCGGTCCATCGTAAGGAAAGTTCACGACCTATGAGCGACGCACCCTCGAACAATTATATCGAACTGGCGGCGGACATCGTTTCCGCCTATGTCAGCAATAATTCCGTTCCTGCATCCGATCTTCCAACATTGATTAACGATGTTCATTCCGCGCTTTTGCGCGTCACCAGCGGCGTGGCTCCGGTCATTACCGAGGCGCCCAAGCCCGCCGTTCCCGTGAAGAAGTCGATCACCAACGACTACATCATCTGCCTGGAGGACGGGAAGCAGTTCAAGTCGTTGAAGCGCCATCTGCGCACGCAGTACAACATGTCGCCGGAAGACTATCGCGAGAAGTGGGGCCTCGGCGCGGATTACCCGATGGTGGCCCCCAATTACGCCAAGGCGCGTTCGCATCTCGCCAAGCAGATGGGCCTCGGCCAGCAGCGCCGCCGCGTCCGCGCGAAGTAATCCGGCCTGAAATTCTGAAACACATGACGGAGCGCCTGGAGCGTTTTCGAGCGAAGTGGATGCCGGTTCGCGTGAAGAAAACGCGTAAAGACGAATAACTGGGGCGCGTTGGGTGAACGGGAGTTCACCCAACGCGCCCCGCTCCGTTTTTCATGCGCCGTCCTTCTTCGCGCGGGGCAGGCGCCAGGCCGGCGCGCGATCGGCGTCGCGCAAGGTGTCGCCGCCGGCGGGTTCGTCCGCCGGGCGCGCCGGCGCCATCAGGCCTCCCGCCTTCGCGGCGAGCGCCAGACAGGCCGCCGTATTGTCGCGGCACGACGCGACCGCGCGGTCCTTCAATTGCTCGGCGCCCGCGGTGAGGCCGTCCCGCGCCGGTTGCGTCAGGCTCGCGAGGCTCAAGCCTTCGCGATCGGAAATCTGGCTGACGACCAGACCGAGCCAGAACAGGCAGCGCAACAGGAACGACATTTCGCTCTCCCCGAACTTCAGGATGTCGCCAGCTTACCCGCGATACATAGATATTAATTCAAGGCTTTCGCTCAAATTGCGGGCGCGCCGTTCATCTGTGATTCACCACGCGCCGCAACAATGCGTTAACCATGGCGCCAGAATGCGCCACGGGAACGAGGCCGCTCCGGGCGCGCGTTTAGAGTTCCCTTAGAGCCGGGGCGCAGATTGGTCGGACGAGGATCCAAATCCGCGTTTGACATCAGGGCGATCCATGCCGGTTTCGAGGCGCGACTCATGAGCGACTATCGCCATCCCCCCGCGACGGGCGGCCCCGCGCGCGTCGGAACGCTCGCCGCCGCGGACGCCTCGGACTGGCGCCAGCGCCTGCTCGCCAATGTCAGCCACGAATTGCGCACGCCGCTCAACGCCATCATCGGCTTCTCCGAAATGCTCGCCAATGTCGACCTGTCGCCCAGGGACCCTGAGCAGCAGCGCGAATATGCGCGGATCATCAACGCCTCCGGCCAGCATCTGCTCAGCGTGGTCAACACCATCCTCGACATGTCCAAGATCGAGTCGGGGGTGTTCGCCATCGAACCGGAACATTTCGACCTCGCCGCGCTGATCGATTTCTCCTGCGATCTCGTCAAGCTGAAGGCGCAGGAGAAGACCATCGAACTTCTCGCCGCCTGCGCGCCAAAAATGGGCGAGATCGTCGCCGACAAACGCGCCTGCAAGCAGATCCTGCTGAACCTTCTGTCGAATGCCGTGAAATTCACGCCGGAGGGCGGGCGCGTCACCGTGTCCGCGCGCCGGGAGGGGGCCAGCGTCGTCATCAACGTCTCCGACAACGGCATCGGCGTCACGCCGGCCGAATTGCAGCGGCTCGGCGACCCCTTCTACCAGGCGCGCGCCACCTATGACCGGCCCTACGAGGGCGCCGGGCTCGGCCTGTCCATCGTGCGCGGCCTCGTGGCGCTGCATGGCGGCGCCATCAGTTTCGCCAGCGCGCCCAACGAGGGCGCGAGCGTCACCGTGCGCCTGCCGTTCGATTGCCGCGAGGCCAAGCGCGCCGACGCGCTTTCGGCGCGCATCGAAACGGTTTCGCGTCCCGAGGGCGCCCAGAAAACCCATCCGCTTCATTCGCATCATCAGGTGAAAAAAATTGCGTGAGATCGCCGCAGCCTCCGACTTCGACTTCGTCGCCTCGGAACCCGCCCCCGCCCGGCAAGCGAGAGCGTCAAAAAAATCGCGCGCGAAAAAAACGGGCGCGCCAAACTGGCTGAGCCGGGTGTGGACGTGGCGCACGCCGCTGTTCGGCGGCTTCGCCTTCGTGCTGCTGTTGGCGGCGATCGGGGTCAACGCCATGTTTCTCCAGCACGGCCGCCATCCCGCCCCGCTGATGAGCTCGGTGCTGCGCATCGAACCGCCGAAGGCGGAGCCCGCGCCCGTCGCCAAGCCCGCGCCGGTCGCCAGGGCGGAATCGAAGCCTGCGCCGTCGGCCATCGACGAGGTGCTTTCGGCGCCCGCGCCGGTGGCGAAACCCGCCGCCGCGGTCAAGCCCGCCAAGCCCGCCCAGGCGGTCGCGCCGGCTCCTGTTGCGAAAAGCGTTGCCGCGCCGGCCGCCAAGATCGCTCCGGCTCCGGCTCCCGCAGCGCCCAAGCCCGCGGCCAAGGCCGATTCGATCGGCGCGCTGATGGACAAGGCGGCGCCGGCGGTTCCCGTGAAATCGGTGACATCGGCGCAGAAGGCGCTGAACAAGCTCGGCGCGCATGTTCCGGCCAGCGGCAAGTTCGACGACGCCACCCGCAAGGCGGTTGAAAAATTCCAGCGCGACAACGGTCTGCCGGTGACCGGCGAACTCACTCCGAAACTGCGGCGTTTCCTCGCCTTGCAGGCGGGTCTGCCGGAATAGTGCGGCTTCGCTCGGACATCTGGGTTTCGGCCTATCTGCGCCGCTGCGCCGTCGAGGGCGCGGCGGCCTATTTGCGCCGGCGCGGCGCCGAGTCGGCGGGCGCCGTTTTCGTCAAGATCGACCGGCTCGACGGGTCTTGCGCGCTCTTTGGTCCCGCGCCGCAGAGCGAGGTGGAGCGGGGGGACCGGCTGTTCTCACGGGTTCATCGCGAGGACTGGATCGACCCCGCCGACGCGGAGGCGCGGCTGGCGCGCGAACAAAAATTCGATTCGGACCTGTGGATCGTCGAGGTCGAGGACCGGCAGGGCCGGCATTTCTTGGACCTCGCGTGACGGCTCATACGGTTTCCGCAAGATCGCTTCGCGATCCGCGAAAACGAAATCGCGCGGAAATCCTCCAGGCGAAGGGCGGATGTCCGCGCGAGCGGAATACGATTTCCGAACTGATCGTTCGGAAATCGTATTATCGGCAGATCCAGACAAAACCGATCGGGCTCGGCCGCCAGCAGGAGCCGACGCCATAGGCCCACCAGCGTCCGCCATACCAGCGCCGTCCCGTCCCGTACCAGCGTCCGCCGTAATAGCGGCCGCCGATGCGGTGACGGCCGGCGACCGGGCCGCGATGAACGACCACTGCGCGGCCGGCGTAACCGCGGCGCACGCCGCCCCCGCGAACGCCGTGGCCGCGGTGAGCCACGCCCATGCCGCCCCGATGGACGCCGCCTCCATGGAAGCCGCCGCGTCCGCCGCCGCCGCCGCGTCCGCGCGCGAGCTCGATGTTGGAATCCGGCGCCGCCGCGATCATCGGTTGCGCGGCGATCGGCAGCGCGACGACCGGAACAATGTCCGCCATCGCGAAGGCGAAGGCGAAGCCAAGAGATATGAGTTTACGGCCAAGCATTGGGCTGCTCCGGTCAATGAGGAGAGGGAGCAGAATAGGACATGGTTATCGCTCACGTCTGATCACGATGTTGTGATCGCCGCTGGCCGTCATCACTGCGGTTCGCCGCTTGGCGACGCCTCTCCAAAACTCTCATCCAATTCGCTGGTCCAGGCCATGAGCAGTTCCCAGATCACCGCCAACACGATCGGTCCCAGGAACAGACCCGTGATCCCGTACGAAATCGTTCCGCCGATGACGCCGATCAGGATGACGAGCATCGGAGTCGTGAGGCCGCGGGCCATCACGAGCGGCCGCAGGACATTGTCCATCAGGTTGACGGGAACCATGTAGGCCGTGAACAAAAGCGCCGAGGTCGTATCCAGCGCCGACCAGGCCCAGACGATCGAGGATATGATGATGGGCGCCGGACCGATCTGCACGATCGCCAGGATGAGACACGCGGAGGTGAGCAGGCTCGCGCCGGGGATGCCGGCCATCGAAAAGCCGATCCCGGCGAGCAGGGACTGAAGAAACGCTATGCCGATGACCCCGCGCGACACCGTGCGAATGGTCGAGGCGGCGAGGACCAGCAGGCGTTCGCCCCTGTCCGAAGCGAGCCGGAGCACGAATTTTTGCGCCGCCGCGACAAACGCGGGGGCTGGCGCGAACAGAAAGCCGGCCACGATCACGGCGGCGAAGAATTTGAGAACGCCCACGCCGGCGCCGGTCGCCATCCCCAGCATGGCCCCGCCGACCGGTTTCAATTGCGGAGCGATCTTGGCGAAGGCCTCCCGCAGGTTCGTCGAGGCGAGATCCCAGAACTGGTAGAGCGGTTCGCCCACGACCGGCCAGTCCTTCACGCGCGGCGGCGGCGATGGAATCGACCATTCGTCGGCCGACGACGCGAGGGCGCGCAGGCTGTCGACCAGGTCGAGCGCCAGCCAAGTCGCCGGCCCGATGATCACGATCAGGCAAAGGACGGTCAGCAACGCCGCCGCCAGGTGGCGTCGGCCGCCAAGTCCGCGGACCATCCGCTCGTACGCCGGATAGAGCGCAACGCACAGAACGACGCTCCAGGTTCCGATGGTGAGAAAAGGACTGATCAGGACATACGACCAGTAAAGCAGGAGCGCGAGTACGCCCAGCTTGGCGGCCAGTTCGGTTCCATCGCGCGTCAGGCGGTCGAGACCCAACGCCTCTCGTGATTCTGTGCTCATGCCCGATCACATCACGTACGGCGAAACGCGACAAGCGCTGGCGTGCGGGCTCGCGGCTAGGTTTTCGCCGCGCCGCGCGCGGCGAGATAATCCCGCAAATCCTTCGACGACTCCGGCTCCGCGTTCGTTATCCGATGGGCTGGCGCGGCGCGCCGTCCCTGCTGGCGGGTCAGCGCGGCGGCGAGGCGGGAGTCGCCCGAGACCGCGCCGATCACACGCGCGGCGTCGCGTCGCGGCAGCGATTCGTAAAGCTTCATGTTGCGTTCGAAAGCCGCGCTCTCCATCGCCACCTTGGGGAAGGCGATGAGAAAAATGCGCGCCGCGATCTCGCGCGGCAGGCCCATGGCGATGAAGGCGATGGTCAGTGCGTCGCCGCTCTCCTCCTCGACGAGGCGTCGGGCGCAGAGCGGATCGATGCCGATGATCTCGGCGAGCAGCAGCGCGAAAGCGCCGCGCTTCTGGCGCAGCGCGGCGCCTTCCAGCCGCGCGCAGGCCTCGGCGTCGAGCTCCGCCATCGCATCGGGGCGGCCGAGCCCGGCCAGGCCCGCCTGCCGGGCGATGCGCAGCAGCGCGCCGCGCTGGTCGGCGTCGGCGGCGAGATAAAGCGGCAGGTGATCCAGGCTCAGGCTCCCGCGCGCCAACAGGGCGCGCGCGAGGTCGAGATCCTCGCGGCCGCGCGAGATCAGCAGGCGCAGGTTCTCTACGGCGAGCGGCGCCGCGGCGTTGGCGGCCAGGGCGCGCGCCACCTCGCGCTCCGGGCGTCCGGCGAGGAGCGCGGTGATCTCGCGGTCGAGATCGGCGCGCGCGGCGAGCGCGCAGGCCTGGTCGCAGGCGCCGCTCGCGGAGATCTGGCGCAACTCCGTCCAGGGGATCTGGCGGTTGTTGGTCAGCACTTCCTGCGCCGCCGCCCCGCCGCGCGCCTGGATTCGGCGCAGCACGTCCGGCGGCGCGTCGGCGCACTGGGACAGCTTTTGCGCCACGATCTGGAGCGTGGCCTCGTCGGCGTCGTCGATCAGGCGGCAGGCCATCTCCTGGTAGAGGTGGATTTCCTGGGGTGTGTGGCTGGCGTGCAGGACGAACAGGTCCGTGGTGACGCGCAGCAGCACGGGCCGCATTTCGGCCGGTCTGGAGTGCGCGGAGGCGGCGAGATCGCGCAAACGCGCGTAAATGTCGGGGGGCATGGATCGATCCACGAATTTGGGATTCGCAGGGATGCTAGGCCAGCTTTATTGACACAACATTAACCATAAGCCGCTTAAATGAACGCCGTGATCCAGATCGGGAAGGAAGGGTTAACCCCTCGCGTTTTCGATGGACGCGCGCCGGCCGAGCGGCGCGGAATTTGCAATACCAGAACGAGCGGAGCGAATTCAACGACTGGCGCGCGCCGCATCATCAAGGGAACAGCGATGGGCCAGATCATACCCTTTCGATGCGAGAGGCGCCGCCGCGCGCCGCCCGCGGCCGACGCCGCGCCCGGCCAGGGCGCGGAAATCCTCTTCTTTCTCGGCGTGCGCTATTGCCGGGATGACAACGGCGACAACGAGCCCAATCGTCCCTCGTCGCGGTCGCGCCGCAAGAAGCGCGCCTGAAGACTTTCAAGACTTGCCTGTTGCGCCGTCATGAGGGCGGCTTTTCCTCCTTGCATTCGAATCCGGCGCGTTGCGCGCCAATCGCTTCGGCCTCGCCCTGGCGCAAGGCCAGCAGTCGGAACAGCGCGAATCCCTTCGGCGCCGGCGACACCAGCCGCAATTCGGCCGCTTCCGCTGCGGCGCGTTCCGCTTCGTCCAGAGTCTCGCGCGATTCGTCGATGGCGTCGGCCTGCGCCCGCGTGACGATCAGGATGTTGAAGCGCCCGTGCGGCGTCTGCGTGTCCGCCCCGGAATAAAGGATCGCGCCATTGGCGAGACGCACCGAAACCGACAGGGGATGATCGCCGTCGGCCTGGGCGCGCAGGCGCAGCGGACCCTCGTTCAGATCGAAGCGGCAGGCGGCGAGGAAGGCGAAGGGATCGGAAAACGGCGGCCCCGGATTGTCCGGCGTGGCGCGCGGCAGCAAGCGGACCTCGCCGAGCGGAAGGTTTTCGGCGAGACGGCGATAGGCGGAATTCGGCGCGAGGCTCGGCGTCGCCAACAGGGTGATCAGATGCACGGCGACCACGCCGAACGCCAGCCCGAGTCCCCAGGGGATCAGCGCGACAAGGCGGTCGATTCGCTCCTCCCGCGCCTTCACGAACAGTCCCCGCGCGTAATGGTCGGCAGGCTCAGGCCCTCATAGGCCTTGGACAGCGCGCTGGCGCCCGCCTGGTAGAGGCGCAGGGCCAGGAAAAAATTCGGGTCATCCCCGAGCGGCAGCCAGTTGCCCGGACGCGCCTCGCGCGCCGCCTCAATGACGAAATCGCCGCCGCTGGCGCGCAGCAGGCCGGCGGAGGTCAGGCCGTGGCGATCCGCGACATTGGGCTGCGGCCGTCCGTCGATCCGGTACACGGCGAGCGTCCACACTCGCGCCGGCAGATCGGTTCCGGCGAGCCGATAGGCGCAGCGCGTTTCGAGCGGCGCGCCCAGGTCGTCGGCGCGGGCGACAAAAAGCAGGCCTTCGTTGACGCCCATCGGCGCGAGGCCTTCCGAGGCGACCACGGCGCGCTCGTAGGGATCGATGTCGGCGCCTCCGAGATGCGGCCAGGTGGTCCAGGGCCCGAGCCGCACGCTGTCGAACCCCGGCTCGCCGCGCAGGGCGTAGGCGGTGGCGGCGAGTCCCAGTCCCAGGGCCGCAAACACGACAATGATCAGCGCGCGCAATGAATCGGATTCCCAAGACGACCGCGTCTCCCGAAATAGCCGCCCACAGGAAAAAGTCGAGCGATTTCGGCGGAAGGGGTCAGTTTGCGCGCGCCGGCGGCGCGGCGTCGGCGTCGGACCCGCGCCACAGGCGCGTGACGCCGGCCATGGCCTTGCCGGGCAGGCTTGCCGCCGCCTCGCCCCAGCCGGCCGCTTTTTCGCGCATGGTCTTGGTGTCCGGCCAGCCCGGCTTGGGCACGGAGAGCCCGAGAACTTTCCATTCCTCATTCCGCTCGGGCTCGGCGGCGACGGGCGCGGGCGCGGGCGCTGCGGCCGGCGCGGTCGGCCGCGCAACCGCGCGCGGCTCCGCGC
>NZ_WNKS01000012.1 GCF_009720655.1 Rhodoblastus acidophilus
GAACGCGGCACCATCAAAAGCCGAGCCGGATTTCACTGGTGGCCCGAAATCGCAAATGCGAAGTGATCAAACGGAAATCGTATTCCACTCGCGCGGAAATCCGCCCTTTGCCTGGAGGATTTCCGCGCGATTTCGTTTTCGCGGATCGCGAAGCGATCTTGCGGAAACCGTATGAAAAGGCCGGGGCTCATGCCGAAATCCCCCTCACCCCTGCCCTCTCCCCGCACGCGGGGCGAGGGAGAGCTAACGACGCAGCTCCGTGTGGAGATTGCGGGCTTTCAAGCCGCCCCAGCTTGACGCCACGTGCGCAGCAAGCTCTGATCCCTGAAAAGGGAGGGCGTTCATGTCGAAATTCAAGGCCATTCGCATCGTCAAGGAGCCGGCCTATGCCGCCTCCTATTCGGAGTTCGACGAATCCGAATTGATGGACGACGATGTCACCGTGCGGGTCAGCCATTCCACCGTCAATTACAAGGATGGCCTCGCCATCACCGGCAAGAGCCCTGTTGTCCGGCGCTTTCCGATGATTCCCGGCGTCGATTTCGCCGGCGTGGTGGAGAGTTCGTCAAATCCCGAATTCAAGCCGGGCGACGCCGTCGTCCTCAACGGTTTTGGACTGGGCGAGACGCATTTGGGCGCCTATGCGCAAAAGGCGCGGGTGAAGGCGGAGTGGCTCGTTCCTCTGCCCAAAGAATTCACCCCCGCGCAGGCCATGGCCATTGGCACGGCCGGCTACACCGCTCAACTCGCCGTGCTCGCGCTGGAAAAACACGGCCTCACCCCCGCGCGCGGGCCGGCTCTGGTGACCGGGGCCGCGGGCGGCGTCGGCTCCGTCGCCGTCACCCTGCTGGCGAAACTCGGATGGCATGTGATCGCCTCGACCGGGCGCCCCGAGGAGGCGGATTTCTTGAAAAATTTGGGCGCGGCGGAAATCATCGACCGCGCCGAATTGTCCGCACCGGGGCGCCCGCTGGGGAAAGAGCGCTGGGCGGCGGCGGTGGACTGCGTCGGCTCGCACACGCTCGCCAATGTGCTGGCGCAGACCAAATACGAGGGCGCGGTGGCCGCCTGCGGGCTGGCGCAAGGCATGGATTTGCCCACCAGCGTCGCGCCGTTCATCTTGCGCGGCGTGTCGCTGCTCGGCATCGACTCGGTGATGCAGCCCAAGGCGAAGCGGCTGGAGGCATGGGCGAGGTTGGCGCGCGACCTGGACCCGGCGAAACTGGCGGCGCTGAGCACCACCATTGCTTTCGATCAGGTGATTGAGACGGCGGAAAAAATCCTGGCCGGCAAAGTGCGCGGGCGCATCGTGGTCGAGATTGGCTAAAGCGTTTTCAAGCGAAGCGGATGCGGTTCGCGTGAAGAAACGCGTGAAAACAAAAACGCCGCCTTGGCGGGGAACCAAAAAACCTCGCCCCGCGCGCGCGGGGCGAGGCGTTTTTCACGCCGCCTTGGCGGGGAACGGGAGAATCCTCGTCTCGGCGCCGCGGCGCTGGTTGATCTCGGCCAGCAGCAGGTCCGGCGCGAACAGGGCCGCCTCGACGGCCGCGATGCCGATGTCGCGATAGAGCCGCGATTGCAGATCGCGCGCGTCCTCGCGAGGCGGCTGGGCGGGGACGGGATTGGGGAACAACTCGCTCATGGGTCAACTCGCGGCTTACGCGTTACGCACGGACTGCTGGTCCCGCCGCTCCGTTAACGTTAGCGAAGAGCGAAGACCACGCCCGCAATCTGAACGATCAGCGTAAAACCGGGGTTAAGCCGGCGTTTCGCCCCCTGTGCCAAAAGGGAATGGCGGCGCCAAAAACCGCGGCCCCGCCTCTTCCAGAATCTGCGCCAGGGCGATGGCCGAGCGGTCCTCGTCATAGGGGCAAATGATCTGCGCCCCGCGCGGCAGGCCCGAGGGTCCCGGCGGCATGGGCGCCACCGCCGCCGGGAGATGCGCGAGCGCGGCGAGGCACGCCCATTTGAGCAGGTCGTGGTAGGGCAGGTCGCCGCCGCGCAATGCGAGCCGGCGGGCGAACGGGTCGGGCGAAAAATCGTGCTCGATGGCCAGGCACGGGGCCGGCGGGCACAAAATGGCGTCCCAGCGCTCGAAAAAGGCCGCAAAGGCGCGCTTGATCGCGGCGCGGCGCGTCGTCAGATCGGCATAGGCGCCCGCGTCCATCCGGGCGGCCCGCGCCCGCAGCGCCGACCATTCGGAGTCCCCGGCCTGAGCCATAGCCTCTTCCCGCGCCTTTGGCGGCGACCCGGCAAAACCGATGGCGAAATTGAGCAGGGCGTAAATTTCCAGCGCCTCGGCCAAGGAGAAATCCGGCTTCTCCGGCTCGATGCGCGCGCCGGCCTCGCGAAAAAGGTCGGCGGCGCGCAAAACGCCCTGTTCCACCTCCGGGTCGACGGGGGCGAAACCCGGCTCAAGCCAGAGGGCGATCCGCCAGTCTTTTGGCGCGCGGCGCCTCGGTTTTTGCAGGAAGGCCGGGCCGGCGGCGTTGATCGGGCCGGCGATGATCGACAGGGCCAGCTCCAAATCGCGCGCAGAACGCGCCATCGGGCCGGCCACGCCCATGTCGGGCGGATTCTTGAGTTTTATCGATGGCAGCGGCGGGATGTGGCCCAGCATCGGAACCTGACTCCAGCTGGTCTTCAGACCATAGACGCCGCAGGAATGCGCCGGCCAGCGGATGGAGCCGCCGAGGTCCGAGCCGAGTTCGAAGGCGCAAAAACCGGCCGCCACCGCCGCCGCGGCGCCGCCGGAGGAGCCGCCGGGCGAACGCGAGAGGTCCCACGGGTTGCTGGTCGCGTCGAACAGGACGTTATGCGTCTGGAAATCGCCCGTCAGCCTCGGCACGTTGCTCTTGGCGAAAATGATCGCGCCGGCGGCGCGCAGCCGCGCCACGGCGAGCGCGTCCTCTTCGGCAAAAAAATCGGCGAGTTCCTCGGCGCCGCAGGTGGTGGGCATGCCGGTGACGGCAAAACTGTCCTTGATCGACAGCGGCAACCCGTCGAGCGGCAGGCCGTCACGGCGGGCCAACCGGCGGTCGGACTCCTCCGCCGCCCGGCGCGCGAAAGATTCGTCCCAGGCGATCAGCGCGTTGAGCGGCGGGTTGCGCTCCATGACGCGGCCCCACAGGGCGTCGAACAGTTCGCTGGCCGAAAAATCCCGCTTGCGCAACGCGTCGCGCCAGGCGAGCGCCGGCGCGGCAAAAAACGCCTCGTCTAAATCGGTGAAGTCGGTCAAGTCAGGCTCGTGTCCACGGGGACAGGAACGCATTGCGCCGGCGACCCGGTCGCGCAAATCATAAGGTTTCCGCAAGATCGCTTCGCGATCCGCGAAAACGAAATCGCGCGGAAATCCTTCAGGCGAAGGGCGGATTTCCGCGCGAGCGGAATACGATTTCCGAACTGATCCTTCGGAAATCGTATCAGGCCATTGCGTGGGCGCAATGCGATCCAGTCCCCTCGATTCATCAGGCTTCCTGCTCCACCGCGTCGCCCGTGGCGCGGACGTGTTCGCGCAGCTCCAGCAGCAAATCGTCGAGCAGCGCGAGGCGTTCCGGCGCGATGCGGCCAAAGGTGTCGGACACGAAAGCCTGCTGCGCCTCGATGCCTTTTCGCGCCAGTTCCCGTCCCGCCGGGGTGAGGTGGATGGCGTGCGAGCGCCGGTCGCTCTGCAAGGAGCGGCGCTCGACCAAGCCACTGGCGACGAGACGGTCGACCAGACCGGAAATGTTGCCCTTGGTGACATAAAGCCGGGCCGCCAGCTCCTGCTGCGAGATGCCCTCGCGCTCGGTGAGGGTGGTCAGCACGTCGCATTGCGGTACGGAAAGCTCGAAGGCGCGCAATCGGTTGGCGATCGCCATGCGGCTACGCGTGTGCAGACGGATCAGGCGGAACCAGACCCGCAAGGCCTCGTTTTGATGGTTCATTCTCAGGCGCTAGCCTCCCGCGAGTAACCGTAACCGTTCATACGGTTTGCGCAAGATCGCTTCGCATTTCCGTCATGGCGAATCTCAGGCCGCTTTCGGCTTGGCGGGGACGGCCGGGGAGCCCTCCCATTCCGTGTGCGCCGGGATCGATTCGCCCTTCATCACGATGGTCAGCGGCCCCAGCCGGGCGAAATCGCCGACATGAGAATCGTAGAGCACCGTGGAGCCCGCGCCGACGGTCACGCCCGAGCCGAGCTTGACGCGCCCCACCTTCATCACCCGGTCCTCGTAAAGATGGGTTTGGAGCGCACAGAGCGAGTTCAGCGTGCAGAAATCGCCGACCTCGACGCAGTCGAATTCGGTGATGTCGGTCATCTCGAACAGGCAGCCCTTGCCGATCTTGGCGCCGAACAGCCGCATCACCCAGGGCAGGAACGGGGTGCCGCGCAAAGGCTCCAGCAGGGCTTTGCCCGCGAGGCCCCAGTAGAGCACCGCCACGGCTTCCGTCCGCATCGCCCACCACGACCACATCGGCTTGGTCACCGGCTCGTAGCGGCCCATGGTCAGCCATTTCACCGCGATGACGACGGCGGTCATGGCCAAGCCGATGAGCACCGAGACGACGACGAACATCCACGCCACCTGGCCGTAATGACCTTCGAGCAGGGCCGGACCGAACCATTCGATCGCCCAGGTGCCGAAGGTGATGAACAGCATGGTTGGCAGCGAAATGTGCACCGCCTCGAAGACGCCGCGCGCGAACTTGCGCCATTTCGGCGCTTCATAGGTCCAGTTGGCGCCGCCGCCATCAAACCGCTGGCGCACCGGCAGTTTGATCGGCGGCGAGCCGAACCAGGTGTCGCCCGCCGACATCAGATCATTGGCCGGCGGTTTCGATTTGATGCCGATCAGCGCGTCGTCGGGGATCACGGCGCCGGGCGGCACCACGCCATCGTTGCCGACGAACACGCGCGACCCCGTCTTCAGCGCCTCCAAGTGCATCCAGCCGCGCCGGACGTCCTCGTCGCCCAAAACCACCTCGTCGGCGATGAAACATTTGTCGCCGATCTCGACGAGGTCGTAGCGCCCGGCGAGATTGGTCGAAATCTCCGAATCCTTGCCGATTTTCGCGCCCATCAGCCGGTACCAGGCGCGCATGTAGATGGTGGCGTAGAGGGACGAAAGGGTTTCCAGCGTCACCTCGGTCGCCAGCGCCACCGCCCATTTGCGCATGTAGAACCAGGAAAAGACCGAATAATAGCCTTCGCGCACGCGCGGCAGCACGATCCAGCGCACGGCGGCGATGAAGCCCACGGTCACCAGCACCATGACGAAGGAGGTGGGCCAGGCCATGATCGGGATCGCCGCCATGTAGAGCTGCCGGCTGGTGGCGGCCAGCCCCAAGAATTCGTCGATGCGGTCGAACACCCAGAAGGCGGGGAACAAAGGCAGCAGGCCGACCGGCGGGATCGACAGCAGCAGAAGGGTATAGAGGAAGGTTTGCAGGCTGCGCTTGCCGGCCGACACGGTGGCGAAGGGCCGCAGCGACTCCTTGTCGACGGAGCCGACGCATTTGCCAGGCGAGCCGTCCCAGATTTCCCAGGCGCCGATCCGCGTGTGCGGCGCAATCGCCGTGAGGTCGCGAAGCTCCGCGCCCTCCTCCAGCACGCAATGCTCCTCGATCACGCAGCTTGTGCCGATGTAGCAATCCGGGCCGATGTCGATCGGGCCGACGATCATCTCGTTGCCGACGAAGGACACATTTGAAAGGTTGACGCGCTGGCCGATCGTCGTTCCCGCGCCGATGGAGACGAGGTCGAGCGCGCCGATCTCCAGTTCGGAAATGTTGGCGTCCGCGCCGACCTTGACCCCGAGCGCCTGGAGATAAACCCGCATCAGCGGCGAGCCCTGGAACCATTTGATGTGCGTGAGCATGAGCACGCGCACCACCAGCCACCAGCGGAAGTAATAGACGCCCCAGAGGGGATAGCGGCCGGGCTTGAAGCGGCCGATGACGATCCACTTCACCGCTATGGCGATGAACACCGTGAGGATCTGCACGATGAGATAGACGCCGAGCAGCGAGGCCATTTCCTGCAGGAAACTGGCGTCGGTGTCGGTGAGCAGCATATAGGAGACGAAAATGCCGAGCCATTGCGCCGTGGACAGCGCGAGGATGAAAGGCAGGGCGATGGCCTGGGCGAGGCCGCAGAAGAAGCGGCGGGCGAAGGGCGGCGGCTCGAACGACAGGTCCTTTGGCCCGCCCGACACGGTCGCCTTGTCGTCGAGCAGCGCGGCGATGGCGCGCAGCGTGCGTCCCGCATACATGTCCTGCAAGGTGACGCCGGCGAGGTGGGGCGTCTGACGGACGATGGAGACAAAGCGCGCGGCGAGCAGCGAATGGCCGCCGAGATCGGTGAAAAAGTCGGCCTCGAACGGCACGCTCTGCGGCGGAAGCACCTTTTTCGCCGCGTCGAGCAGGATGGCCTCGGTCTCGGTCTGCGGCTCCTCCTGCGCCTCGTCCGCCGTCAGAGGCGCGGTCAGCGTCTCCTTTTTCAACGCCTTGCGGTCAACTTTTCCCGAAGACAGGCGCGGCAGCGCCTCGCGCGTCTCGTAACGCGCCGGGGTCATGTAAGGCGGCAGGGTCGCGCGCAAATTCGTGCGCAGGATCTTGTGATCCAGCGTCGCGCCCGGCTCGGGGACGAGGAAGGCGACCAGCTGGTCCATGCCGTCGTCGTTGCGCAGCACCACCGCCGCCTGTTTGACGCCCGGCTGGACCGAAAGCTTTGACTCGATCTCGCCCAGCTCGACGCGAAAGCCGCGAATTTTCACCTGATCGTCGATGCGGCCGTGGAAGCTGATGCTTCCGTCCGCCTCCATCACCACGGCGTCGCCGGAGCGATACAGGATCGGATCGTCCCCGGTCGCCTCGAACGGATTTTTGATGAATTTTTCGGCCGTCAGCGAGTCCCGCTTGAGATAGCCGCGCGCGACGCCGGGGCCGCCGATGAGCAGTTCGCCCTCGACGCCGCGCGGCAGCAGATTGTTGGCCTCGTCGGCGACATAACAGGTGTAGTTGGCGATGGGGCCGCCGATGGTCACGGGTTTGTCCGGGTGGACCTCGGCCATGGTGGCGACCACCGTGGCTTCCGTGGGGCCGTAGGAGTTAAAAATGGTGCGGCCGGGCTTGCACCAGCGCGCGGCGACCGCCGGCGGACAGGCCTCGCCGCCGAGGATGATGACCCGCAGGCTGGGAATGTCGCGCGGCAGCAGCGACAGCAGGGTGGGCACCGTGTCGAGCACGGTGACGCCGATCTCTTCCATCAGTTCGGGCAGCTTTTCGGCTTCCCCCAGAACGGCCGGCGTGGCGACGAACAGTTCGGCGCCGACCAGATAGGGAATCCAGATCTCCTCCATCGACAGGTCGAAGGCGATGGAGGCGCCCTGGAACACGACGTCGTCGGGGGTGATTCTGTAGCTCTCGTTGGCGGAGCGCAGGTAATGGCAGATGTTGCGCCCGGTGATAACAATGCCTTTCGGCGTGCCCGTCGAGCCCGAGGTGTAGATCATGTAGGCGGGATGGTCGGGCGTCGCCCCGTTCTTCCGCGCGTCAACCGGGGTTTGGTCGCTCGGGTCGATCAGGTTGGCTTCGGTCAAGACGGCGACGCTGATCCCGCCTTTGGTTTTGGCCGCAAAGGTTTCGGAGGTGAGCAGGCCCTTGGCCTCGGCGTCGCGTAAACAGGTGTCGATGCGCTCGACGGGCGCGTCGGCGTCAAACGGCAGCCAGGCCGCGCCGGTCTTGGCGATGGCGATCTGGCTGATCAGGAGTTCGGGGCCGCGCGCGCCCCACAAGCCGACCACGTCGCCTGGGCCTATGCCCCGGCGCACCAGGCCGCGCGCCAAAGCGGTCGCCTCGTGGTCGACGCGGGCATAGGAAATCTTGCGCTCCATCGTCGTCATGGCGATGGCCTGCGGCGCCGCCTCGACGGTGGCGGCGAATATTTCCGCCAAAATTTCGTCGCGCAAAAATTCCGGACGCCGGGCGCCGCGCAGCACGGAAGGCCGCGAGCGCGACTCCGAGGCGCCCGCCTCGGACACGGCAATGGTTTCGGCGTCCAATTCGCTCATTTTCTCAATCCGCTTGATTTTTGGGCGGGTCGCTATTCCCCAGTCGCAACCCAGGCCCGGCGCGCGCAGAGCGGCGGGCCGGTCTATCATGGTTTCCAGCGGCGTCCTACCCGCAAAGTTTGACCTTTCCGCGACCGGTTTTCCGGACGGCGCGAAGATGTTAAACCTGCACGCGCAGGCAAGCGGAGGCGGAAATATGGCGCAAACGGATCGCTCCGTCTGGTTCATCACCGGATGTTCCACCGGGTTTGGCCGCGAACTCGCCCGGCAAGTGCTGGAAGCGGGGAAAAAGGTCGTCATCACCGCCCGCGACGCCAATAAAATCGCCGACCTCGTGGCGCTTTCGCCCGAGAACGCGCTCGGCCTTTCGCTCGACGTCGACAAGGCCGGCGAGATCGCCGGCGCCGTGAAAGCGGCCCAGGAAAAATTCGGGCGGATCGACGTCCTCGTCAACAATGCCGGCTATGGCTATTTGGCGGCGGTGGAGGAAGGCGAGGACGCGGACATCCGCGCCATGTTCGAGACCAATGTTTTTGGGCTCGCCGCCCTGTGCCGCGCCGTGCTGCCAATCATGCGGGCGCAAGGCTCGGGCGTGATCGTCAACATTTCCTCCATGGCCGGGGTCTGCGGCTTTCCCGGCATCGGCTATTACAACGCCACCAAATTCGCCGTGGAGGGTCTTTCCGAGGCCATGTCCAAGGAGCTGGCCCCGCTCGGCGTCAAGGTTCTGATTGTCGAGCCCGGCCCGTTCCGCACGGATTGGGCGGGGCGCTCGCTGAAAACGCCCAAAACCCCGATCGACGCCTATGCCGAGACCGCCATCGCCCGGCGCAACGCCGTCCAGACCTATAGCGGGACGCAGGCGGGCGATCCCGTTCGCGGGGCGCGCGCGATCATCGAGGCGGCGCAGAGCGACAACCCGCCGCTGCGGCTTGTGCTCGGCTCCGTGGCGCAGAAGGCGATCAGCGAGCGCACGCAAGCCTTTGTGCGGGAGCTGGAGGCCGGCGCCGAGATCGCCGCCGCCTGCGACTTTCCCGAGTGAGTCCCGGTCCGGCTTTGGCCCGCTTGACTCTTGCTGGGCGCTCCCGTCAAGTTCGTGCTGGTACGCCACTGCTGGATCAAGCGCCATGGGCAAGTTTTTGAGTATCGCCGCCGTTTGTCTGCTCGTTTCCGGCTGCACGGCCTGCGGCGACTGGTCGAAATTCAACAGTTTTCCCGGCGTTTGCCATGCGCCGGGCTCGGTGAAATAGCCAACTCGTCTCATTTCCCGCACGTCGCGCCCGGGCGGCGCGCGACGCGCAGCGCTTGACTTTGGCCAGCTGAACGGCTTGACGGGGCGATCGCCGAGTCAAGCGCCGCAGGGGTGAAAGTGAGCCAGGGTTCCAAAAATCCGGTCGGGAGAAAAGGCGGGCCGCCGCGCATCGGGCTGATCGGTCTCGGCGCCTTCGGCCGGCTGATCGCCGCCCATGTCGGCGCCCGATTGCCGATGCTCGGCTACGATCCCGCTCCGAAAGAGCCCATCAAGAGCGTTGCGTTCGCCAGCCTGGCGGACGTCGCCGGCTGCGACGTGGTGATCCTCGCCGTGCCCGTGCCGGCGCTGCGCGACACCTGCCGCGCGATTCGGCCGCACCTGCGTCCGGGCGCGCTGGTCATCGACGTCTGCTCGGTCAAAGTCTTGCCCGCGCAAATCATGCGCGAGGAATTGCCCGAGCACGTCGACATCATCGGGACGCACCCGATGTTCGGCCCGCAGAGCGCGCGCGGCGGCGTCAAGGGGCTGAAAATCGTGCTTTGCCCGATTCGCGGCCGTTTGCACCGGCCGCTCGCCGGCTGGCTGCGCAAGACGCTGGCGCTGGACGCGCTCATCGCCACGCCGGAGCAGCACGACCGCGACGCCGCCATGGTGCAGGGCCTCGTCCATCTGATCGCCAAGGTTTTGGTGGAGATGGAGCCCCTGCCCCGCACCATCACCACCGTCAGTTTCGATCTGCTGATGCGCGTGGTCGAAATGGTGAGGTACGACGCGCCGGAAGTGTTTTACGCCATCGAGCGCATGAACCCCTATGCGCCGGACGTGCGCCGCAAGTTTTTTGGCCTGGCGGCGGAACTCGCGGAGCAACTGGAGCAGAATGGCGAAAGCCGAGTATGAACGCATAAACATCCGGGAATCGAAATCATTGACACGGCGGCGGCGGCGCCTGCGCTATTCGGCCATCGGTTCCGCTTGCCTTTACTCTCTCCTGCAGCGCGCCTGGCGCTCAGCGCGTCTCGCACGGCGTCACTCAGTATAAAACCGTATACCGAAAATGTTGACAAATAGGCAAACTTGGCATTCTAATTAAAATATTGATAATTTTCCTGGCCACATGGTCTCTACGCCGGATTCTGATCCGCGAAAACTTTAAGCGCAGCCCCGATGATCAACGGCGGCAGAAATTCCACTCCATTCCTAAATCCGACCTTGCGTCGGACGTCTCCTGAAGCAGCTGACCGGCCTTGATGGCGCCGTCGCGCGGGGATCACGAGGAACCGACATGTCCGAGAACGTTCAAAGCAAGCCTCCGGGAAAGCGGATCATCATTTTCGCCGACGGGACCGGCAACGCGTTCAGCGCGCAGGAATCCAACGTTTGGCGCCTCTACCAAGCGCTCGATCTCAACCAGCCCAATCTCGTCACCCATTATATTCCCGGCGTGGGAACGTCGAAATTCAAGCCATTCGCCTTTCTCGATGCGGCGACGGGCGTCGGCGTTCCCGCGAACGTGCGCAAGCTCTATCGATTTCTTTGCTGGAACTGGGACAAGGAAGAGGACGAGGTCTTCATCTTCGGATTCAGCCGAGGCGCCTTCACAGCAAGGACGCTTGCCGCCCTGGTGAAAAACCAAGGGTTGATGCCGGCGTTTGAAGCCAACGGCGACCTTGTTTCAACCGCCGCCATGGCGCGGAACGCGATGGGAGCCTGGCGCGCCTATCGCAAGAACACGGCGCCCGGCGGTCTCTTGCATCTTGGTCCGATTGTCGTTGGCTCGCGCGTGATCCGCGACATCCTGGTTCGGTTCTGGAGATGGGCGTCGGGCGCGCGGCAACACGCGGAGGTTGTCGCGGAACGTAACAATCTTGCGGAAAACAATAAGGAGCAGGCGTTCCGTCGGCGTCCGTCCATCACGTTCCTCGGGTTGTTCGACACGGTGGAAGCTTATGGCGTGCCTGTCGAGGAACTGCGCAAGGCAATCGACTGGACGCTGTGGCCGGTTTCCTTCCGTAACAATCGACTCGCGGAGAATGTCCAATTCGCGAGGCACGCGCTCTCCATCGATGACGAGCGGACATCCTTTCATCCGCTGAGGATCGAGCACGCTCCCGGGAACTCCGACGAGACCAAGCGGGTGCGGGAAGTTTGGTTCGCCGGGAGCCATTCCGACGTTGGGGGCGGCTATCCCGATGGACGCGTCAGCTACATTCCCCTTTTGTGGATGGCGCAAGAATTCATCAATTTTGCCTCCAAGGATATTTTTATCCCGGGCGCCATCGAGGCCTATGCCGCAAAAGATTGCGCGATCGCCGCCTTGCACGACTCGCGGTCGGGCGCTGGCGTTCTCTATCGGTATGACCCGCGCACGATCGCGGCGGGAGCCGCCAATGGAGGCTTGCCAATCATCCATCACTCGGTTTTCGAGCACATGGTGATGGGCCCGGACAATTACGCGCCGCTGAACCTCTGTCTGGAGGATCAGGACGATGACGCGGAGTTGTTCCAAGTCTGGCTGCCCGACGGGAGGGTCAGGAACCTGTGCGACGTCAAAAAGGAACTTCAGGCCACAAGTTCCTCCGGTCACCCGCGTTCCGAAGCGGAGACGGTGAGCGACGCGTGTCTGAAACAGATTTGCGTGCCCCATGCGAAATTCAGCGCGCGTGCGCACAACCTCGTCTGGTGGCGGCGCCACGCCTATTTTTGGTTACTCTTGGCGATCGTCGCCACCGTAACGATCCCCTTATGGGGCGATTCGGTCTTTGACTCGTCCCAGGTCGCAAGTGTCGGCTATTTGAACGCCCTGTTGAGGGTTTGCCTCGAGAGTTTGATCAGCTTCATTGGTGCTTTCTTTCCGAGTTATGGGTTGTTCTGGCTGAACTATGCCAAAGCGAGTCCCGTCCTGGTGACGAGCGCTTTGGTCGCGCTCGGCGCCATGTTCTGGCTGAATGGCTGGCTGCGGGACCGCATTCAAGACTATATGCGGCTGGCGTGGTACCGGAAGAAGAGCGCGCAATCCGGACACTGGGACGGCGCGCAAGCGCGCGAAGCGAGGCGTACGGGCTCGTTCGATGACCTGTCACGTTCCGCTCCCGCGAGCCTGTGGCACCGCTTCACGGAGGCGTTCCGCAAAGGTCCGATCTCGCGCGGAATACATCGGTTGTGGTCGGGTCTGATAACCGCGCTCGGCATTATCGCCATTTTTGGCGCAATGGCGGTTGTCATCAGCCGAACAACGGTCAACAGTTCTCTTGGGAGTGGAGCGATTTGCAAGGATGCCGAGACGGCCTCTTCCGGTCCCAACGGCATCGCGTTCAGCCCGAATTCGCGTTGTACGAATACGAAATTTGAACTGCTCAAAGGTGCGAAATATCACATCGAGATCGTTCACCAGGACCCCTTCTTCGACCTGACGACCTACGCCTCGCCCGCCGGCTTCGCAACAAGGAGCTGGGCTCACCTTGCCGGTCTGCCTTTCCGCCGGTGGTGGCGCGCCCAATGGTTCGCGCCGATCGCTCAGATCGGCGACAACGCCGCCGCGCACTTTCCGTTGGAGCCGTTCGAAGAGCCTCCCGTCATTCCCGGCGACGCCGCACATACGCTCGATATTTTGGGCGCCGCTCTCGATTTTCGTGAACCTTATACAGTTCTCAAGGAGAGATTGCCGCCCGATGATTGGCGGCGCATCCTTCAGAACCGGACGTCGCTTCAAAATCTCGGCTGCCGCGAAGAGAAGATGAAACACGCCGCGCCCGCGCCTTCTGAAGCAACCGGACGCGACTCGGATTGCGTGAATGTCTCCGACACTGAGGGACCAGCCGACTCAGGCTACAAGCGTTTCGTGTCAGACTTCACGGCGCCCGCGGACGGCGTCCTGTATCTTTACGTCAACGACGCGATGATCGGTTTCCCGTTCCTTGGCGTCGACGTGTTGGATTTCTACGCCAACAATTCCGGGAGCGCGACCGTCAAGCTGTTTCGCAAACAGAACGACGGTCGGTTAGAGCCGGTCCCCCAATTGACGTCGGCGAGATGATCCGGGGTCGTTCAGGACAGCTTTGACCCGATAGCCGGTTCCACCGCTCGCTGACGGCGGAAACCGGCAAGACTTCGCCGCCGTCACGCGGGGGCGCCCGGAGGAGCATCTCTGCGGTTCTGGCTCGGAACGGCCTCTAGAGTTTCAAGCGAAGCGGATGCCGGTTCGCGTGAAGACCCGCAGGGCCGCGTTAGCGAATATGCGTCAAAACAAGAATCTAGAGCTTTTTCACGTTTCCATGAAACGTGAAAAAGCTCTAGGCCGGATTCCAACATGACTCATACGGTTTCCGCAAGATCGCGTCGCGATCCGCGAAAACGAAATCGCGCGGAAATCCTCCAGGCGAAGGGCGGATTTTCGCGCGAGCGGAATAGGATTTCCGAACTGATCCTTCGGAAATCCTATCATACGGTTTTCGCAAGATCGCTTCGCGATCCGCGAAAATGAAATCGCGCGGAAATCCTCCAGGCGAAGGGCGGATTTTCGCGCGAGCGGAATAGGATTTCCGAACTGATCGTTCGGAAATCCTATCACACCCAGTCGAATCGCGCGGTCGAAAACACCAGCACACGCCCCTGCCAAATGTCGGCGGTGGGGGCGCGCTCGATGGGGAGGCCGCCGATCAGATGCATCAGCGCGCGGGCGACGCCGCCGTGGGACACCACGACCGTCGGCGCCTGCTGTTCGGCGAGCCAGGGCCGCAGCCGCTCCGCCAGATGGGCGTAGGATTCGCCGCCGGGCGGGCAAAAATTCCATTTGTCGCGGTTCCGCGCCGCCGCGCCCTCGGGGTCCTCGGCCATGACCTCCGGCCAGGTCTTTCCTTCCCAGCGCCCGAAGGTGAACTCTTTCAGCCGGTCTTCCAGGCGCACGCCCTCGGCGGGAAGGCCCAGTTGCGCGCGCGCCAGCGTCATTGTGTCGCGGGTGCGCGACAGCGGCGAGACCTGCCAAAGCAGCGCCGCCGCGTCGATCCGTCCCGCTTGAAAGATTTTCCTCAGTTTTTGGCCGGCCCGGGTCGCCTGGCGGCGGCCCAGCGCGTTGAGCACAATATCCTTCTGGCCCTGCAACCGCCCTTCCGCGTTCCAATCGGTTTCGCCGTGGCGCAGGAAGTAGAGCGTCAGCGCCTTCAGTCCTTCTTGGCGATGTCGCCGATGTCGGGCGCCTTGGGATTCTTCATGCCAACGACATGATAGCCGGCGTCGACATGCAGGATTTCGCCGGTGACGCCGCGCGCCATGGGGGAGAGCAGGAACACCGCGCTTTCGCCCACTTCCTCGATGGTGACGGTGCGGCGCAGCGGCGCGTTATACTCGTTCCACTTCAGGATGTAGCGGAAATCGCCGATGCCGGACGCCGCCAGAGTCTTGATCGGGCCGGCGGAAATGGCGTTGACCGTGATGTTCTTCTCGCCGAGGTCGGCGGCGAGATAGCGCACGCTCGCCTCCAGCGCGGCCTTGGCGACGCCCATCACATTGTAATGCGGCATCCATTTCTCGGCGCCGTAATAGGTCAGGGTCAGCATCGACCCGCCGTCCTTCATCAGCTTTTCGGCGCGCTGCGCGATGGCTGTGAAGGAATAGCAGGAGATCGACAGCGAGGTGGTGAAATTCTGCTCGCTGGTGTCGATGTAGCGGCCGGTGAGCTCGTCCTTGTCGGAAAAGGCGATGCAATGGACCAGGAAGTCCAGTTTGCCCCAGAGCTTTTCGACTTCGGCGAAAACCTTGTCGATCGATTCGCCGTTGGTGACGTCGCACTCGCCAACCACATGGGCGTCGAGTTCGGCGGCGAGCGGGCGCACGCGCCGCTCCAGCGCCTCGCCCTGGTAGGTCAGGGCGATCTCGGCGCCGGCCAGCCGCGCCGCCTTGGCGATGCCCCAGGCGATCGAGCGGTTGTTGGCGAGGCCCATCACCAGCCCGCGTTTGCCGCGCAAGACGCCCGATGTCGCGGCGAGAGGGGCGGGGTCCGCTGTAATCATCGTCATGAACAATCCTGATCGTCGGTTCCGCGCGACGCGCGAGCGGCGCCTTTGGGGCGTCGTCCGATTCGCCGCATCGGGTCCACAATTGCGCGTTCGCGGCATTTACCCGCGCCGTGCGCCGGAAGCAAGAGCGGGGACGCGGGAGCCCGGCGCGGTCAAGCTCCGGATCCCCGAAAACACGCGCCCGTGCTTTTGCCGTCTGGCGAGGGAACGTGAATCAGTTTATTAGTTATTAACGATTTGTGAACCGCGTTTCGGCCCCGCCTGGATGCGAGGGCGAAAAGGAGGGGTTTGCGCCATGCGCGAAAGGGTCGGTCTGACGCTTTCCCTGCGGCGGTATGCGCACGCCCTGCTTGGCCGCTGGCCCGTCGCGGGCGCTCGGGGGCGCGCGCGCAGCCGCGCCGACCAGGACGCAGACGATCTCGCGCAGGCGGCCCTACTTGGCTTTTGGCGCGCCGGACTGCTGCAAGGCTCCGGGTCGCCGGTCCAGTCGTCCGGCGCGCTGCGACTCGCCTTGCTGCGCTGTCTCACCCGACTCGCCCGAGAGTTTTCCAGATACGACGAAGGCGCGGCGGCGGGCGCGGCGAGCCGCCATTTCCCCTGGTCGCCCGAGGCGCGGGCGCTGCCGCGGCTGTCGTTCGAGTCGCGGGCGCTGCTCGCCCTGGCGGCGCTGGAGCGGCTCGATTACGACGACATCGGCGCCGTGCTCGACATCAGCGCCGCGCAAGCGCTGGCGGGGCTGGCCCGCGCCCGCGCCGAACTGTCGTGCGAAACCACCGGGCGGCGCCAGCAGCGCCTGCGGATCGCCTCCGGGGTCCGCGAGGCGGATTTGCACCGTTATGCCGACGATCTGCTCGAACCGGCGCGGCGCGCCGAAATCGCCGCCCTGCTGGACGAAGACGAGGAGGCGGCGCGTCGGGTGAACGAATGGCGCCGGGGCGCGGAGCGCCTGCGCGGCGCCTTCGCCACGCTGGAGGCCGAACCGCTTCCGGCGACGCTGGATTTTTCGCGGCGCAAGCCGGCTCCGCCCGCGTTTCGGGCGAAAGGGTCGTTGAAAAGCGTGTTCGCCTGGCTCGCGGGCGCGCCCCGGTCGGCCGCGGCGCGCTGAGCCGCGCGAATGCGGGGCTCGAGACGCGCGCCCGCGGCTCAGTGCTTCAGCGCGACGGTGAACTCGCCAGCGGAAATCCTCTGCGGCAAGCGGGAGGCGAAGGCCGAGACCGCGTCCTCGCCATAGGTCTCGACCAGTTCCTGCAAGGCGGCGAACAGGGCGGCATGGGCGAAACTTTCGCTCTCGACCCCAGACAGAATGGCTTCGGCAAAGGCCTCGGTGACAAAGGCCAGCGCCGCGCGACGCTCGTCCTCGGCGCCGGTCAGCTCGACATCGTCTTCAGAATCGTTCGGGGTCATCATGGACAAAGCTTAGCCGCCAAAACCGGCGGTGGCGAGCGGGGTCTTAAGAAACGGTTAACGTTTTTTCGCGCGCGCCGGCGACGGCCGCAGCCCCGGAGCAGACAGCCCAAGCCCTTGGTCCGCCTATCTTTCGCGGTAGGCCGTGGCGACGTCGTGGGCGAGGCGCCCGCCTTCGTCCATGAGCCGGACCCGGGCCAGATCCGCGCCGGCCGTGCAGCGCCGATGAAAGTAGGTGTAGCCGCGCAGGCCGCGATTGTAGGCGCCCGCGAGGCGCTCCCGCTGCATCGGTCCGGACTCCTGGGCCTCCATCAGCTTCTGCATGTTTTCGCGCCAGCCGGTCGTGCCGCTGTCGCCGCAGAGCGGGTCGAGCACCGCCAGCGCGCCCATGATCTCGGAGAGACGCAAGAGCTGCGGCTCAAACGGGGGCGGCGGCCCCTCCACCTTGGGCGCGGGCGGCTTCTGCGGTTCGGCCTTGGCGACGGGACGGCGCTGCTCCGGTTTTGGACGGGGCTTCTTCGGCTTTGGCCTGACCTCTCGGTATTGCGGCGCCGCAACCGGAGGCCGCGCCGGCTGCGGATTGAAGAACTGGAAAAATTGCGCCGACGCCGGCGCGGGCGCCAGCAGCGCGGCGATCAGAACAGGCAAGACGAATCGCGCCCTCATCGGCGGTGTTCCAGCAGTTTGTGCGCGTCCGCGATCACATGGGCGACGCGCGGCGTCAGCGCCAGGTCGGACAAATCGTCGGGACGCCGCCAAAGGATTTCGCCAGCCTCGGCGCTCGGGCGGCCTTCGCCCGCGACCCAGCGCGCCGCGAAGGACAGGATGACGTAATGGCGCTCCACCCGTCCCGCCGAATCGCGCTCGATATGCTCGACGGGCTGGTTGAAGGCGGCGATTTCCGCGACCACGCCGGTCTCCTCGCGCAATTCGCGCAAGGCCGCCTGCTCCAGCGATTCGCCGGTCTCGACCAGCCCGCCCGGCAGGGTGAAGACGTGCGCATAGGGCGCGGCGGTGCGGGTCGCGAGCAAAACCTTGTCGTCGCGAAACACGGCGATGCTCACCGCCAGCGCCGGCTGGTCAGGATAATGACGGCGCGATCCGCTCATGGATACAGCGCCTCGCAGGTCCAGTCGCCCCGAGGCTCGGGGCGGCGGTAGCACAGGCGCTCGTGCAGGCGAAAAGGCTTGTCCGTCCAGAATTCGATTTCGACGGGGCGGATGCGGTAGCCGCCCCAATGCGGCGGGCGCGGGACGTCGCCGAGGCCGAAGCGCGCGGCCTGCGCCGCCACGGCTTTCTCAAGGGCGAATCGGCTCTCCAGCGGCCGCGATTGCGCGCTGGCCCAGGCGCCGATACGGCTGTCGCGCGGGCGTCCGGCGAAATAAAGGTCCGATTCGGCCTCCGACACGTGTTCGACCGGCCCGCGGAAACGGAATTGTTTTCGAAGGCTTTTCCAGTGCAGCGCGCCGGCGGCCATGGGATGCGATTCGAGCTCTTGCCCCTTGGCGCTTTCGCGGTTGGTGTAGAAGACGAAGCCGCGCTCGTCGAAGCCGCGCAACAACACCATGCGGGCGTTGGGCAGGCCGTTGGCGTCCACGCTCGCCAGGCACATGGCCTCGGGATCGTTGATCTCCTTGGCCCGCGCCTCCTCCATCCAGCGCGCGAACAGACCAAAAGGCTCGTGCTCCAGCTTATGATTACCCGCCATTAACGCGTTCATTGGATGATGCTCAAGTCTGTGTCCGGATTACGCCCGCTTGCTTGCACGTTCGCGCCTACTTCCTAGCAAAACGCCGACGCGCGGGCTGCATTTTTTTGTGGTCTTCCGCGCGGCGACCCTGATCCCGTTCGCGCTGTGCGGCTGCTCGGTCGCAACCCCGCTCAGTCCCGACGTGGATATGCGAGCGACCGGCGCGATTGCGCCCGTCGCCGCCGCGCCGGCGCGCCCCGCCCTGCCCGCCGGGCTCGACGAGGAGGACAGGCGCCGCGCCATGGGCGCGCTCGGCATCGCGCTCGATCCCCAGGGCAATGGCGCGAGCGTCGCCTGGAACAATCCGGTGAGCAAGGCCCATGGCATGGTCACCCCGGTCGGCTTCGCTTTTCCGGAAAACGGGCTGATCTGCCGAAAGTTTTCCGCGCGATTCGAGACGGCGGCCGGCGCGGAAGCCGATTCCGGCGCCGCCTGCCGCGACAAGGACGCGATGTGGACGCTGACGGACTTTCGCAAGGGCGGATGAGCTGTCGCCCCCCTTGCGGACGGCTGCGTTCAAGACCACATGATGAGGGAAGACAGGACGCCGGGGCCGCTCGCGGACCGGCTGCCAAATGGGCTTTAGGACAATGCGCGATCCCTACCAAGTACTCGGCGTGGCCAAGGACGCCTCGCAGGCGGATGTGAAGAAGGCGTTTCGAAAACTCGCCAAGCAGCACCATCCCGACCAGAATCCGAACGACCCCAAGGCCCAGGCGAAATTCGCCGAGGTCAATTCGGCTTACGAAATCCTCGGCGACGAGAAAAAGCGCGGCGCCTTCGACCGGGGCGAGATCGACGCGGAAGGCAAGCCGCGCGGTTTTGAGGGCTTTCCCGGCGGCGGTTTTCGGCGCGGCGGTCCCGGCGGCGGTCCCGGCGGCGCGCATTCCGAATTCCATTTCGGCGGCGGCGCGCCCTTCGACGCGGCTGACATTTTTTCCGACCTGTTCGGCATGGGGCGCGGACGCGGCGGCGGCGGGCATGCGCGCCCGCAGCCTGGCGCGGACGTCGCGCTCGACACCCATGTGTCGCTCGAAACCGCCCTGCGCGGCGGCAAGGCGCGGGTGCTCACGCCCGCTGGAAAAACCCTGGAAGTCAATGTTCCCGCCGGCGTCGAGGAAGGCAAGCAGATCCGCCTGCGCGGCCAGGGCCAGCCCGGTCCCGGCGGCGGTCCGGCCGGCGACGCGCTGGTGACGGTGCACATCCAGAAACATCCGCATTTCCGCGTGGACGGCCGCGACCTCAGGCTGGACCTGCCCGTGACCCTTTATGAGGCGGTGCTGGGCGGCAAAATCGAGGCGCCGACGCTCGGCGGCAAGGTGGAGCTGACCCTGCCGCCGAAGAGCAATTCGGGCAAGACTCTGCGTCTGCGCGGCAAAGGTCTGCCGGCGTCGGGCGGACAGCCTGCGGGCGACCTGCTGATCACGCTGCGCATCACCTTGCCGGACGGCGACTGGGCCGAACTGGAGGAGGTGGCGAAGACGATGCAGGCGAAGCAGCCCTATGATCCCAGGGTGGAGCTGGCGAAGTAACCTGTATTGCAAAATGCGCTACATGGGATATCCTTTGTTCAGGAGCCGACCATGAGCGCACAAACGCAATCCCGTAAGGACCATCCGATTTCGATGCGGCTCCCAGAAGCCGATATCGCCCTGATCGACCGCGCCGCCGCTCTGCGTGGACGATCGCGAACGGAATTTGTGCGCGACGCCGCCGTGAGCGCGGCTGAAACGGCGCTTCTTGAAAACCGGGTGATCCGCATGAGCGAAGAAGGCTTCGCGGATTTTCTCGCCGCCCTCTCGGCGCCGCCGACGCCGCCGCCCGAGATGGTTGAGGTCGTGAAACGCCCGGCGCCCTGGGAGCCTGGCTACAAGCCCAAGGGCTGACATGGGCCTGTCAGCGCCGGAACCGCTCACGTCGGCTCACGACATCTCCAGATTCGCTTGCGGCAAACCACAATTGGATCATTGGCTTAAAACGCGCGCGCTTGGCAACCAGGACAAGGGTTTTACAGCAGTGATGGTGGTTCACGAGGCTGGACGCGTGGCGGGATATTACGGCTTGTCGCCGACGGCGGTCATTCCCGGTAAGCTGCCCCGGTCGATCCGCACGGGCCAACCGCCCGATCCGGTCCCGTGCATCTTGCTCGGCCAGTTGGCGACCAATCTTGAATGGGCGGGACGCGGCGTCGGCACAGGCTTGCTGAAACACGCATTCCACCGCAGCGTGGCGGCGGCGCAACTGATCGGCGGTCGCGCCTTGATGGTGAACGCGATTGACGCGGAAGCCGGTGATTTTTGGAGACGACGCGGGTTTTCGCCCTCAAGGGACGATCCACTGGTCCTGTTCCGGTCGATGGCGGCGGTGGCCGCCGCCTTGATCGCGTGAAGGGCGCGTCGCCGAACTTCCGGATCAATGTGGTGCGGGCGGCCGGGTTCGAACCGGCATGGCCTTGCGGCCGAGAGATTTTAAGTCTCTTGCGTCTACCGATTTCGCCACGCCCGCGCCGCTTCGCTTATAAGTTGCCGAACAAAGGCGCGCCAAGAGGAATTTTCGGGAACGAAGGCCATTCGCCGCCAAGCGCGCAGGTTTTCACGACGCACATGACAAAGGCGTCTTGCCGAGACCTTGGGCATAGCGCCGCCGCGAAAGGCGCCGGGACTGCGACTCGATGTCCAAATTCGGGTTAATATCTGTCTAAGGCTTGACCGGATTACACTCTTTTGTGAAAGGTTTGGGGGAACGGAGAGTCTCGTGCCCCCACGCATCGCCCTCGTCGTCGGCCTCAAGCAAGAAGCTCGAGCCGCAGCCACCCCTCTCACCGTCGTCGGCGGTGGGTGCGCCAAACGCACCTACCAGCTTCTCGATCGCGCCGGACCGATCGACGCCGTGATGAGCTTCGGCATCGCCGGCGGCATCGCCCCCGGCCAAAAACCGGGCGACGTCATCCTGGCGGACAAGGTGATCGCCGGCGAGATTTTTTCCGCCGATCCCCGCTGGCTCGCGGCCCTTTCGCGGAAAATTCCCGACACGCGCGTCGGCGCCCTGGTCGGCGTCGACGAAATGATCGGCTGCCGCCACCACAAGGCGCGGCTGCACAAGGAAACCGGGGGTCTCGCCGTCGACATGGAATCGCACGGCGCGGCGCGCTATGCGCAAGAGCGCGGCATTCCGTTCATCGCCCTGCGCGCCGTGGCCGATCCGCACCACCGGGCCTTGCCCGGCTCCGCTCTGGTCGGCATGAATCCCGACGGCTCCACCAATGTGCCGGCCGTGCTGCGCGCTTTGGCGCGACGGCCGGGGGATCTGCCCGGCCTGATCCTGACGGCGCGCGAGGCCGGCGCCGCCATGCGGGCGCTCGTCCGCTGCCGCCGCCTGCTCGGCGAGTTTTTCGGCTTCGACCACGGCGTCCAGCCGCATCTCCACCTGAGCGGCAAGAATGAAGCGCGCCGGCCGCTGTTCGCCGAAGGCAATTTCGGGCTTCCCGGCGCCCTCGGTCTGGACGCCGAATAAAGTCCGCCGCGGCCGGGCGATCCGCCCGGCCTGATACGGTTTCCGCAAGACCGCTTCGCGATCCGCGAAAACGCAATCGCGCGGAAATCCTCCAGGCGAAGGGCGGATTTCTGCGCGATTGGAATACGATTTCCGAACGGATCGTTCGGAAATCGTATAGGGCGGAGCGCTACTCCGCCGCCTGCTTGGCGAGTTTTTCGGCTTCGACCACGGCGTTCAGCTGCTCCTCGACCTGGGCGGCGAAGATGAATTGCGCCGGCCGCTGTTTGTCGAGCGGAATTTCGGGCTTCATCGGGCCCTCGGTGTTCACGCCGAACAGAGCCGTCCGGATCGCGTCCCAGGGACGGGTGATGGCGTGCTTGACCGCGCTCGGCTCGAAGCCGCAGTGCACCATGCAATCCGCGCATTTCTCGTAATTGCCGACGCCATAGGCGTCCCAATCCGTGGTTTCCATCAGCTCTTTAAAAGTGCTGGCGTAGCCTTCGTTGAGCAGATAGCAGGGCCGCTGCCAGCCGAAGACGGTGCGCGCCGGATTGCCCCAGGGCGTACATTCAAAGGTCTGGTTGCCCGCGAGGAAATCGAGGAACACCGAGCTTTGGAAGAAATCCCAGCTCTTGCCGCCGTTGCCCCGCCTGAAAATGGCGCGGAACAATTCCTTGGTCTTGGCGCGGTTCAAGAAATGCTGCTGGTTGGGCGCGCGCTCGTAGGCGTAGCCCGGCGCGACCGTGGCGCCGCCGTTGACGCCCAGGCCCTTGAGCGTGTCGAGGAAATTGGCGACGCGCGCGGGATCGGCGTCGTTGAACAGGGTGCAGTTGATGCTGACTTTGAACCCACGAGCCCTAGCGGCGGCGATGGCTTTCACCGCGCGGTCGTAAACCCCGTCCTGGCACACCGACTTGTCGTGCATCTCGCGGTCGCCGTCGAGATGGACCGACCAGTTGAAGGCGGAACTCGGCTCGAATTCGCCGAGCCGTTTTTCCAGCAGCAGCGCGTTGGTGCAGACGGTAACGAATTTTTTGCGGTCGAGGGCGCCCCTGACGATGCGGGGCAGGTCCTTGTGCAGCAGCGGTTCGCCGCCGGCGATCACGACCACGGGCGCGCCGCACTCGTCGATCGCCTCCATGCAATCTTCATAGGGCAGGCGCTGGTTGAGGATCTTGTCGGGATAATCGATCTTGCCGCACCCCGCGCAAGCGAGATTGCAGCGGAACAACGGCTCCAGCATCAGGACGAGAGGATAGCGCTTGCGTCCCAAAAGATGCTGCTTGACGATATAGGCGCCAATGCGCGCGCCCTCGAGCACCGGTATACCCATACGGTTTGTCTCTCCGGTTTCTCCTGTGACGATGCCAAATCGACACGGATTGCTAGCGATGCGCGGCGCTTTTGAAACAACGCCGCCTGAAAAAAGTTCGGGCAAAGCCATAGGCTCACCCCGGTTTGGTCGCAAGCAAAAACCGGCCCACGCCGGGGGACAACGGGGAAAAACGCCGCGACATGGTTTTCTTTCCTAAGGAAATATCGCAGGTTGGGCTGGAATGACTCGAAACGCCCGTTCATGAATTCGCCCTCCCCCGCGCCGCAGCCCAAGCCCGAGGAAATCCGTCTTGTCGCGCGGCTGGTGGCCCTCTGCGCCCGGCGCAAGTGGATCACCCTGCTGGTTTCGCTGGCGCTGACTTTTGCCGCGAGTTGGTACACGGCCGGGCATTTCGCCATGTCCACCGATCTCAACACGCTGATTTCGCAGGATTTGCCCTGGCGCAAACGCGAGATGGCGCTGAGCAAGGCGTTTCCGCAGCGGCAGGACACGCTGCTCGCCGTGCTCGACGCGCCGAGCCCCGAACACGCCAATGAGGCGGCGCGCGGGCTGCAGGCCGCCCTACAGGCGCAAACCGAGCATTTTTCCGACGTTCGCTCGCTCGAAACCTCGGATTTTTTCGCGCGCCAGGGGTTGTTGTATCTGCCGACGGCCGATGTGTCGGCGCGCATGTCGCAGTTGATCGACGCCCAGCCTTTTTTGGGCGCGCTGGCGCGGGACCCCAGCTTGCGCGGCCTTTCCGGCGCGCTCGGGCTGATGGCGAAGCCGCCGGCTGAAGCATCGCTGTCCGGAACGGCTGACCTGGCCAAGCCGCTCGCCGCCGTGGCCGAGGCGCTGCAAGCCGCGCGCGCCGGCAAGGCGAGTGAGTTTTCGTGGTCCGCGCTGTTTTCGGGCGCGCCGCCCAGCGTCCAGGACAAGCGGCGGTTTCTCCAGATCAGCCCGAAACTCGACTATTCGGAATTGCAACCGGGCGCCGCCGCAAGCGACGCCTTGCGCGCGACCGCGCGGCGGTTGGAGCTCACGCCCGAGCACGGCTATCGCCTGCGCCTGACCGGCGACGTCGCCATGCAGGACGAGGAATTCGGCACGCTCGCCGAGGGCGCCGCGCTCAACAATGGCCTGATGGTCGCCGCCGTGCTGCTCATCCTGTGGCGCGCCTTGCGCTGGGGGCGGCTCATTGTCGCGGTCATGGCCAACATGATCGTCGGCCTCGCGCTGACCGCCGCCGCCGGCCTGGCCATGGTGGGCGTGCTCAATCCGATTTCCGTCGCCTTCGCCGTGCTGTTCGTCGGCATTGGCGTCGATTTCGGCATCCAATTCGCCGTGCGCTACCGCGAGGAGCGGTTCCAGCATCTGGGCCTGGACAAGGCGCTCGACAGGGCCGGCTCGGGGGCGAGCCTGCCGCTGTCGCTGGCCGCAGCGGCCACCGCCGCGGGCTTTTTCTCCTTCATACCCACCGCCTATCGCGGCGTGTCCGAACTCGGCCTGATCGCCGGGGTCGGCATGATCCTGGCGTTTTGTTCGTCTGTCACGCTGCTCCCCGCCCTGCTGGCGATTTTAAAGCCGCCGGCGGAAACGGCGCCCGTGGGCTACGCGTTTTTGGCTCCGATCGACCGCTTTCAGACCAGCCACCGAAAGCTGATCGTCGGCGCCGCGCTCGGCCTCGCGGTTCTGGGCGCGCCGCTGTTGACGCAAGTGCGCTTCGACATCAATCCGCTGAACCTGCGCAGCGCCAAGGTCGAATCCGTCGCCACCATATTGGAATTGGCCAGCGACCCGCGCAACGCGCCCAATTCCATCGAAATTTTGGCGCAAAATCTCGCGGAGGCCGACGCGCTGGCGGCAAGACTGCGCGCCCTGCCCGAAGTCGAAACCGTGTCCACGCTGTCGAGCTTCGTGCCCGAGGACCAGCAAACAAAACTCGCGGCCATTTGGGACGCGCGCGACCTGCTGGGAACGAGCCTGTCGGTCAAACCGCTGCCGGCGCCCGGCGATTCCGAGGATGTCGAGGCGTTGCGGCAGGCGGCCCAACACCTGGCGCTGGCGCCCGGCCTGGAGCCGATGGCGCGGGCGCTCGGCGATCTCGCCGCTTCGCCGCCGGAGGCGCGCGAACGGGCGCGCCGCGACGTGATTGCGCCAATGCTGGCGCTGCTCGGCGACTTGAAAAAGGCGCTGGACGCCGCGCCCATCGCGGTCGAGGATCTTCCCAACGCGTTTTCGCGCGACTGGATCGCCCGGGACGGGCGGGCGCGGGTCGAGCTTTGGGCGCGCGGCGACCGCAACGATTTTAACAACCTGCGCGAATTTTCGGACGCGGTTCGAAAAGTCGCGCCGGAGGCGGCGGGCGCGGCGGTGTCGATCCTCGAGTCCGGCGACACGGTGATCAAGGCTTTCGCGCAGGCCGGGGCTCTGGCGCTGATCTCGATCACGCTGCTGCTGTGGCTGGCGCTGCGGCGTTTTGGCGACGTGGCGCTGACCCTGGCGCCGCTGCTGCTCGCGGGCGTCTATACGATGGAAATCTGCGTCCTGATCGATCTCAAACTGAATTTCGCCAATATCATCGCCCTGCCGCTGCTGCTGGGGCTCGGCGTCGCCTTCAAGATCTATTATGTGATGGCTTGGCGCGCGGGGGCCGCCGAACTGCTGCAAACCAGCCTGACGCGGGCGATCTTCTTCTCCGCCATGACCACGGCGACGGCGTTCGGCAGTCTTTATCTGTCGAACCATCCGGGCACGTCGAGCATGGGCAAGCTTTTGGCCCTGTCGCTGGCGACAACGCTGTGCGCCGCCGTGTTTTTTCAGCCTGCGTTGATGGGGCCGCCGAGGACGCAGGCGGATGGTTAGTTCAAGAGGCCGCTTCGTCGGCGACGAGACGCGGGGCGGACGGGAATTTGACGCCATCAAAAATCGCCGCCATCGGCAGGCTGATTTTCAGATTCGGCAAGTCGATGACCGCCTCCATGCCGCGCACGCGCTGTTCACGCCATTGCGCCGCGTCGTCTCGCATCCAAGCCAGCGCGAGCGGCTCATTGGGCTCGATCAGAATGATCGCGTCCACGCTCGTCAACGCTTTGTATTCGTCAAGTTTCTTGAACGTGTCGAAATCGCGCGTGCTTGGCGAGAGCACTTCGATGATGAGTTTCGGCAGCGCGGCTGTGGTTCCCTCGGGGTCGCGTGAGCCGCAATCGACGCCAACATCGGGCCGCCTGATCTGTCCGGGTCGCGTTTCGACGGCGCCGTCGCCGGTGAAGGGCCGGCATGGTCCGCCCCTGAGTCGCGTGCGGAGTTCGGCGACGAGGTTCACGACGATATCATCATGAACGTTTTTGGCGCCGGCCATCATCCTGAGCGGGAATCCGTCGACCAGTTCGTAGCGGTCGGCCTGCTTCTCCTGCCAGGCGAAGAACTCCCGGACTGTCCATTTGCGGTGGAGGGGCTCGGCCATGACTTGTTTCCTCGTTCCGGGCGCAGGATACTCTTCCGAAACCTACGAGTCACGAACCAGGACACAGCATGACGCCCGCCAAGATCGGCGTTCTCACCATTTCCGACCGCGCCAGCGCCGGGGTTTACGAGGATGTTTCGGGACCCGCCATTCGCGATTGGCTGGCCCGGGCGCTGAGCGTGCCTTTTGAACTCGACATGCGCGTCATCCCCGACGGGTTTGAGCGCGTGCGCGATGCGCTGATCGACATGGCCGATGTCTCCGGCTGCTGCCTCGTGCTGACCACCGGGGGGACCGGGCCGGCGCCGCGCGACCTCACCCCCGAGGCCACGCTCGCCGCCTGCCATCGCGAACTGCCGGGTTTCGGCGAGTTGATGAGGGCGAAGAGCCTGGAGCAGACGCCGACCGCGATTCTGTCGCGCCAGACCGCCGCCCATCGCGGGGCATGTCTGGTGGTGAACCTGCCGGGAAGTCCGCGCTCCATCGATTTGTGCCTGTCCGCCGTGTTTCCCGCCGTGCCCTATTGCGTGGAGCTGATCGGCGGGGCGTGGCTGGATACCAATCCGGAGGTCGTGCGGACGGTGCGGCCGAAGACATCGGCCTAGGCAATCATTCGTTGGTCGCCCAACGAATGATTGCTCAGGTTCCTTTGTTTTCGCAGGATTTTCATCCGAAAACCGGTAGCCACTTTTCGGAAATCCAGCTTAGGCGAGATATGGCGGGAACGCGTGGACTGGAAAGGCGTTCCCGGGGCGAGTCTGAACTTGCGACGCGCCGCGCATGACGACGGGACGGCGACGTTTTCGGACGAAACTGAAGCCGATTGAAGCGCGCCCCCTCATCCGTCTCGGCGCTGCGCGCCGATCCACCTTCTCCCGCAAGGGGAGAAGGAAGGCGACCCCGAGCCATAGAAGAAAATCAATTCCAGGTTGTGAATCGATGTGAAAAAACGACGTATTTCGCGCGTTTTTCTGCAGGTTTCGTGCAAAACGGCGCGAATTTCCTGAGTGTTTTCATAGATACAACCTTTGGGTTGCGCTGCGGCGGCGGGGCTGTTTTTCGCATAAAATTATTCTTAATCAGAGGCTTGCAAAACATTGTTTCACGTGGAACATATCATGAACATATTTTCACCCGTATTGTCCTTCGCTCTGCCCCTTGCCCCGCTTGCGCGGGGTGAGGGAACGCACGACATCTGAGACGCGGAGCTGCAAATCTGTTGCTGCATTGCATCACTTGCTGAAATCCGGGGTCCAAACGGGTTTTTTTCTTTCAAGACTTGCGTCAGACTGCGCAGCGTATCTTCCGGGGTGGGAATGGCTGGCCATGCGACCGAAAAATCCTCCAGCGCCAAAGCGCGGCGGCTGGTGGAGATGACCGCGGCCTATCGGCCGTTCGAGGGGTCGCCCGATGAGTTCATCGGCGCCGATGACCATCCGCGCGGCCATTGGCTCGAATTCTTCGACAAAATGGCCGGCTTGGGCGCCGCCGACATCGCCCGCCGATTCGAAACCATCGAACGCTCCATCCGCGAACAGGGCGTGTCCTACCGCGCCTATGGCGAAACCACCGAGCGCATCTGGCCGCTGAGCCACATGCCGCTGCTGATCTCGGAACGGGACTGGGCGGTCATCGAGGCCGGCGTCACCCAGCGCGCCGAAATTTTCGACGCCCTGCTCGCCGACCTCTATGGCAAGGGCGATCTGGTCCGCAACGGATTCCTGCCCGCCGCCGCCGTCACCGGCAGCTCCGATTTCCTGCATCCCATGGTCGGGGTGAAGCCGCGCGGCGGGCGCTGGCTCAGCCTCTACGCCGCCGACCTCGGGCGCGGGCCGGACGGGCAATGGTGGGTGCTGTCCGACCGCGTTCAGGCCCCTTCCGGCCTTGGCTATGCGCTCGAAAACCGCCTGAACCTGACCCGCGCCTTCCAGGCCATCTATCGCGACATGAACGTGCGCCGCCTCGCCCCGTTCTTCCAGGCGTTTCGCGGCGGCCTGGCCGCGCTCGCCTCGCGCTCGGACCCGCGCATCTGCCTCTATACCCCCGGCCCCTATTCCGAGACCTATTACGAACAGGCCTATCTCGCCCGTTACCTGGGCTTCGTGCTGGTGGAGGGCGCCGATCTCGTCGCGCGCGACGGGCTCGCCCATGTCCGCACCATCGCCGGCCTGAAGCGCGCCGATGTGATCTGGCGGCGCATCGACGCCGATTTCGCCGACCCGCTCGAACTGAAAAGCCGCTCGCAGCTCGGCGTGCCCGGTCTGGTCGAGACGATTCGCCAGGGCAATGTCGCCGTGGCCAACGCGCTCGGCTCGGGCGTCGCCGAAACCCCCGCCCTGCTCGGTTTTATCCCAGCGCTCGCCGGCCGGTTGCTCGGTGAAAAACTGCTGTTGCCCAATATCGCCACATGGTGGTGCGGGCAGGCGCGCGAGCGCGAACATGTGCTGTCGCGCTTGCAGGACATGGCCATCGCCCCCGCCTTTGGCGCGGCGCCGACGCGCTCGTTCCTCGGCGGCTCCGTGGTCGGCGGCGAACTGACGCCCGCCCAGCGCGAACGGCTGGCCGCCGCGATCCGGGCGCGCGGCGCCGATTACGTCGGGCAGGAGGTGGCGAGCCTGTCCACCACGCCCACCTGGGTGGGCTCGAAACTCGAACCGCGCCCCTTCGTGCTGCGCGTGTTCGCCGCGCTCGACGCGGACGGGAAATTCCACGTCATGCCCGGCGGGTTCTGCCGCATTTCCGACCGGCTCGATTCCCGCGCCGTCGCCATGGGCGCGGGCGTGCAGACCACCGACGTCTGGATCGTCGCCAACAGGCCGGTGGAGCAGACCACGCTGCTGCCGCAGACCGAAAACGTTTCCATTCGCCGCATCATGGGCAATCTGCCCAGCCGCGCCGCCGACAATCTGTTCTGGCTCGGCCGCTATCTGGAGCGCGCCGAGGCGACGCTGCGGCTGATCCGCTGCCTGGGCAAGCGCGTCATCGAGAACGAGGATTTGACCGCCGAGGGCGCGGCCACCGTGACGCGCTTGCGCAAACTGCTCACCGACTGGGGGTCCGTTCCCGCGAAGCCGAAGATCGCGCTGACGCCACAGGGGTTCTTGAACACCTCCCTGTTCAATGTCGACGAATTCGGCTCGGCCATCTCGCTGGCGCAGAACGCGCAGCGCACCGCGGCGGTGATCCGCGAGCGCCTGTCCGCCGACACCTGGCGCATCATTGTCGAGCTGGTGCAGGGCCTGCAAAACTGCCGCCCGCCGCTCGACGAGGCGGAGCTTCTGGAGCAGGCGGACATCGCGCTTCAGGCGATCGCCAGCATTTCCGGGCTGGCGCAGGAGAATATGAACCGCGTCGCCGGCTGGCGCTTCCTGGAAATGGGGCGCAGGCTGGAGCGTGGCGTCAACACCTGCCGCTTCATCCGCATCTTCGGCATGGAGCAGGCGCGCGGCGCCGATTTCGACGTGCTCCTGGATCTCATCGATTCCCAGATCACCTATCGCTCGCGCTATCTCATCGGCGTCGCCCCCTATCCCGTGCGCGACATCGCCCTGCTCGACCCCTACAATCCCCGCTCCGTCGCGTTTCAGGTGGAGCGTCTGGCCGAGCACATCGCCACCCTGCCGCTGCTGCGCCAGGACGGCATGATGGAGGAGCCGAACCGCATCGCCGTCAATGTGGACGCCGACCTGCGCACCACCAAGGCGGCGGAAGTGACGAGCGAATTCGTGCTGTCGGTCGAGCGGCGGCTGATGGCGCTCGCCGACGCCATCGGCGCGCGCTACTTCCTGCAGGGCGCGAACGCGGCGCAGGCCGAAAAACAGGTGGGCCTCGCGTGATTTACGACATCCGCCACATCACCACCTACGCCTACCAGTCGCCGGTGGCCTTTTCCCTCTGCGCCCTGCGGCTGCGCCCGACCAGCCGCGCCGGCCAAAAAGTCTTGTCCGTGGCGGTGGAGCTCGATCCGCCGGCCGCGCAGCGCACGTCGCGCTCCTGCTTTTTCGGCAATTCCTTTGAAATCGTCCGCATCGACGATGAACATCGCGCCCTGAAGGTGTCGGCGACGGCGCGGATCGCGGTGGCGCGGCCGGAGCCGCCCGCGGTCACCCCGCCCTGGGAAGAGGTGCGCCAGCAGGCGTTTGGCGTTCACGACCTCGGGGCGCAATCGCCCGCCCATTTCATCTATGCCAGCCGCACCGTGTCGCTCGACGAGCCCGTGGTCGCCTATGCGCGCGAAAGTTTTCCGCCCGGCTGCGAAATTCTGGCGGGCGCCCGCGACCTGATGCGGCGCATCTGGGAGGATTTTGATTACGACCCCAAGGCGACGCTGGTCTCGACCCCGCTCGGCGAAGCTTTTATGAAAAAGAAGGGGGTGTGCCAGGATTTCGCTCACATCATGATCGCCGGTTTGCGCGGATTGGGCCTGCCGGCGCGCTATGTCAGCGGCTATCTGCGCACCGTGCCGCCGCCCGGCAAGGAGCGGCTTGAGGGCGCCGACGCCACCCACGCCTGGGTCGCCATCTGGTGCGGCCCGTTCGACGGCTGGGTCGGCCTCGACCCGACCAACAACATTCTGGTCGGCGACGACCATATCATCCTGGCGGAAGGCCGCGATTACGCGGATGTGGCGCCGATCGAGGGGGTGATCCTGTTCACGGGCGGGCAGGACGTGTCCGTGGCGGTGGACGTCATCCCCGTCGCGACGGAAAACGCGCCGCCAACCTTTCCGTGAGACTTAAGAGCGGGCGAGAGCGTTGTGCTCCCGGGAGGGAGCCATGCTCGACTGTCTGGTGATCGGCGGGCCGTCTCGACGTCATTGCGCGTGTTCCAGCCTGCGCGCGGCGCCGCGCGCCTTCTTCGCCGCCAGCACCAGCGGCACGCATTGCCGGGGATCGTCATGGATCACCACGCAATCCATGCACTGGAAACATTCGGCATAGACCACGTCGCCGCCGCGCTCGATGGCGCCATAGCGGCATTTGACCCGGCACATCTGGCAGGGCGAGCCGCATTCCTTGCGGCGCGGAATCCAGTTCCAGCGCCTGACAAAACTCAACGCGGAAAAGGTCGCGCCGAGCGGGCACAGGTAGCGGCAGAAGAATTTGTAGTGGAACATGCCGAGGATCAGAAGCGCGACCGCGTAGAGCACGAACGGCGCGGAGCGGATGAAGATCAACGTGATGGAGGTCTTGAACGGCTCGATCTCAGCGACCTTTTCCGCCTGAGACGAGAAGACGAGCGCTGTGACCAGAATGACAGCCAGCACCAAGAATTTCGGCAGCCGCGCCAGCCGCTCGTAGCGCTGCGGCAATGAAAACTGCCGCAGCTTGGTCACGCGCGCGATCTCGCCAAAAAACTCCTGCAAGGCGCCGAACGGGCACAGCCAGCCGCAAAAGGTTCCGCGCCCCCAGATGAACAGGGCGACGAGACCGAACACGGTCACCATCAGCGTCGGCGGATCCCAGAGGAAGAACTGGAACGTCCCCTCCCCCCTGATCGCCTTGACCAGGCCGAACAGCCAGACAATGGAAAGCTGCGCCTGCGCGATCCAGCCGATGAAAACGAGCGTGAAGGCGAGGAAGGCCAAGCGAAAAATTTTGAACGCGCGCGGCGAACGCGCCAGCCATTTTTGCCGCGCCAGGGCGAAGGCGAGCACGACGAGACCGCCCGCCAGAATGGAAATGTCGCGCGCCCGGCTCGCCCAGATCGAGCCGAGACCGAGGCCCTTGTCCTCTGGCGGAAGGTCGAAAAGCTCTTGCGGCAGGCTGTAGTCCAGCTTGAAATCACGCGAGAATTTTTCGGGATAGACGATGCCCTTTTCGCGAATGACGCGGATCGAAAATTGCGAAGGCGTCGCCGGATCGAAGGCGGCTTCCGGCGCGATGCGCATCACCGCTGCGTCGGCATTCGAAAATTCCGGGAGATCGAGCCGGTCGCGCCAGACGAAATCGCGCCAGGCGACGGGCGCGTCGCCTTGGGCGAGGCCGATCAGGTCGGGCGTGGCGCCGGGCACGAAATTTTCCGGCATGAACGTCCAGCGTCCCGCCGAAATCACCATCATGGCGGGGGCGCCGTCGAGCTGGTCCATCAGCTTGCGCCAGTTGGCCTCACCCAGCAGATTGCGCCCGACGATGGGGACATCGGCCTCGGCCAAATAGATGTCGGCGAAGGCGTCGTTCGGGGCTCTTAGCGCCTCGTCGTCGAGCCTTTCGCCCTCCGTGCCCTTAAAAGCGTTCTCCACCTCCGCATTGCTCACGCTAAGGCGACGGACATAGCCGCGCTCCAGCAACTGGCCAAAAGTCAACGGCTCGAAAATCTCTTCCTTGATGCGGGCGACCCGGTTGGGGTCGCGCCCTTTCGAAAAGCCAAGTTTTTCGCGCGCCACCTGCAAGGCCGAATTGACGATGGTCTCGTTGATGATGCGCACGGAGGCCGTGGCTTTTGACACGCCGTCGATTTCCGCCGCCACGCCCTCGCGGTTTTTCGCGGCGACACGGCCGGGCGGGACGATCTTGATCGACTGGTTGAGGGACAAGCCCTCATATTGCTTGACGAAATCGTTGAGCGGCTCCGGCCCGAGCCCGTCGACGAACACCGGCTCGTGCTGCGACAGCACGCGCACGCTCAGCAGAGCGCCATTGGGCCGCAGGGCGATGGCCAGGTTGACCGGCGTTCCGGAAAAGCCGGGGATCGGCTGGAAATCCTCGGATTCAAAGAGATAGGCGACGAGGACGTCGTCGTTGTAGCTCTGCTTGTAGATCGGCCAGACCGGCAGGGCGGGATCGCGGTCGTGGACGATGAAGGGCTTGGGAAACAGGGTTTCGACGCCGGCGCGATCAAGGGTTCCCGCCACGGCCGAGCTCCACCAGCCCAGCAGCAGCAAAGCCGCGCCCACACGCGCGGAGAGCCATGCCCCGCGCCTTCTCCTGATCGGCATTCCCACCCTCACCCGCGCATTTCGCGCTGTTGTTCGCCAGATCCGGCGAACCAAGTCGGGCCGGGATCAGGCCGGCAAAGGTTGTGCGAGGCGGAAAACATCGCCTATAGTACTTTCTCACAATTGCGCGCGGCCCCGCCCGCAACAGCGGCAAAACGGGTCCGAAGACGCAAAAAATCCGCCTTCGGGCGAAGGGAGCGTCGGTTGGGAGTGAGCGAAAGGGTGGTGGATCGCGCCGAGGGCGTGGTGATCGCCTCCAGCGGCGCGGTCGGCGCCGAACGGGCCGCCCGCGAGATCGCCGCGCAGGTCGTCGCGCAATTAGCGCCCGGCGAGACGCCGGCCGAGGCGCTGGCCGGCCTCGTCTGCTTTGTCTGCGCCTGTTATGACGCCGCCCTGTTCGCCGCCGAGATCGAAACGGCGCTGCCGGGCGTAGAGATCTACGGCTGCACCACGGCGGGCGAACTCGCCCCGGAGGGCTGGACCTCGAATTCCATTGTGGCGCTTGGTTTCCTGCGTCGCGATTTCACACTGGCCGCACAGCTCGTCGAGGACTTGTCCCATTTTTCCGTCGAGGCGGGGCGCGCCGCCTTCACCGAGACGCGCGACGCGCTGATCGCCAGCAACCCGCGCATCGAGCCGGAACACTGTTTCGGCCTGCTGCTGATCGACGGCCTGTGCCGGCGCGAGGAGGCGGTGATTTCCGCCCTCTATTCCGCGCTCGACGAAATTCCCGTGGTCGGCGGTTCGGCGGGCGACTCCTTGAGCTTCGACAAGACTTTCATGATCAGCGGCGGAAAGGTGCACCGGGACGCCGCCCTGCTGCTGCTGTTCCATACCGACCTGCGGTTCGCGCCGTTCAAATGCGATTATTTCGAGCCGACGCAGAACAAGATGGTGGTGACGGACGCCGACACGGAAGCGCGCATCGTCCGCGAACTCAACGCCGAACCGGCGGCGACCGAATATGCCCGCGCGGTGGGGGTGATGGAGAGCAAGCTGGAGCCTTCCTCCTTCGCCTCGCATCCCGTTCTGGTGGGCGTCGGCGGCCAATATTACGCCCGCTCCATTCAAAAAGTGAACCCTGACGGCTCGCTGTCCTTCTTCTGCGCCATCGACGAGGGACTGGTGCTCACGGTCGCCCGGCCGCGCGACCCCTATGAAAGCACGCTCGCGACGTTCGAAAGCATGGAGGAGCAGATCGGCCCGGTGTCGCTCTACATCGGCTTCGATTGCGTGCTGCGCCGGCTCGACGCCGAGCGCCGGCAGATTTCGCGCCGCCTTTCCGAGCTCTACCGCGCCAGAAAAGTGATTGGGTTCAACACTTATGGAGAACAATTCCGCTCCATGCACGTCAATCAAACCTTCACCGGAATCGCGCTGGGCAAACGCGACCGGGGGGATGCGGCGGAATGAACATGAACCTGCACGGTCGCGAGAGTGTTGAGGAGCTGCAACGGCGCATCGCCAAGCTGGAAAAGATCAACAGCGCGCTGATGTCGCGGGTTGAGCGCTCGGTGGACAGCCAGTTCAACGCTTTCTCACTGTTCGAAACGGCCATTTCGCTCGATCATCAGGTGCGCCGCCGCACCGCGGAACTGTCGCAGGCGATGCGCTCGCTGGAAAAGGCCAAGCGCCAGGCCGAAGCCGCCTCCTCGCTGAAGACGACGTTTGTCACCTCGGTCGGCCACGATCTGTTGCAGCCGTTGAACGCCGCGCGGCTCGCCCTGTCGGCGCTCGGCGAACTCCCGGCCGCGCCGGAAGCGAGCGTGCTGGTCGAGCAGGTCGATCGCAGCCTCGTCGCGCTGGAGGATTTGATCCGCACCCTGCTCGACCTGTCGAAACTCGACGCCGGCGTGATGAAGCCGGATCTGCGCGATTTCGAGCTGAACGAAGTGCTGGAGCCGCTGGCGCGGGATTTCGCCTATTTCGCGCAGAAACGCGGACTGAAACTCAAAATTTTTCCCTCAAAACTTTATGTCCGCTCCGACCCGTCCATGCTGCGGCGCATCCTGCAAAACCTGCTCGCCAACGCCTTGCGCTACACCGCGCATGGCGGCGTCCTGGTGGGCGCGCGACGGCGCGGCGACCGGGTGATGGTGCAGGTGTCCGACACCGGGCCGGGCATTCCGGAAGCCAAGCGCGAGGCGATTTTCCAGGAATTCAAGCGCGCCCACAGCGACATTCCCGGCGAGACCGGGTTTGGCTTGGGGCTGGCCATCGTGCGCCGCTTCGCCCAGGCGCTCGACCATCCGATCCGGCTCGCCTCGAACATTGGGCGCGGCTCGACTTTTTCTGTGCGCCTGCCGGGGGCTGCGCCTGCGCCCAAAGATCTGCCCGCCCCGCCGCCGCTGATGCGGCTGTTCCACTCCCCCGTCGCGGGCGCGAAAATCCTGCTGATCGAGAACGAGCCCTCGGTGAGCGAGGCCATGGTTGCGCTTCTGGAGCGCTGGGGCTGCGACGTGGCGGTGGCGACCTCCGGCGACGAGGCGCTCGAGCGCTTGCGCGCCCTGCCGACGGCGCCGCACATTGTCATCGCCGACCTGCACCTCAACAATGACGAGCGCGGCACCCAGGCGATTTCGCGGGTCCGGGCGACGCTGGGATCGGAAGTCCCCGCGCTGATCGTCACCGCCGACCATTCGGCGAAGTCCGAGGAAGAGGTGCGCGCGGCGGGGCTGGAAATGCTGCGCAAGCCGGTTCGTCCGGCGGAGATGCGGTCGCTGCTGTCGTTTCTGCTGACGTGAGCTTCAGGGCAGCGGGGTCAAAGGCGCGCCGAACTCGGCGATGCTGGCCTTGATCCTTGCCAGCCAATCCGTCTTTCCCCGGGCATGGACGGCCGGGCCGCGTTCACCGTCAAGGCGCTGCGCCGCCAGTCGAAACATCCTGCTGTTCCGGCGTGACCCTATGCGTCGGCCAACGTCGGCCAGGCGGATCGCTTCGTCGCGCGCGCCCGCGCCGTGCCGCGCCAACAAGTGTTGCGCCACGTCGTCGATCTCCGTTGGCGAGATGCGAAAAAACCACGAGTTCATGAGGATCCCATCCGCCTGGCGAGCACGACTGATTCGGCACAACTGATATCATCGACGCGCCAAGTTCAGAACGCCATTCGGGCGTCGAAATAACGCAAGCGCGGCATGTCAGTCGTAAACCGGAACGCCGCCGCTATACCCCAGCCGCGACCAAACCCTCTGTAAAAATTTGCGTTTTCCGGGAACGCCGGCGCGCCGCAACCGTTCTCCCGCGACCGGATGCGTGCTGAGGACAAAAATGGTCATTCACAACAAGAAGCTGCGGCAGCGGCAGGGCCGAGGCGCAGCTCAGTTCGGAAGAGGATCGGTTGATCTCGGCCTACAGCCCCCGCACGCTCCGATCCCGATACGCAGCCACCACCGGCGCGAACCTCGGCTCCGAAGTCCGTCACTGAAAAGAAGGAAATCGTCCATGCCGCATGAAGCCTTACAAAATCTGTTCATCGCCGGACTGAGCAACGCCCATGCGATGGAGGCGCAGGCCGAGCAACTGCTCAAGCGCCAGATTGAGCGCCTCGACGATTTTCCGGATATTAAGATGCGCCTTGAGGAGCATCTGGAGGAGACCTACACCCAGCAGCGGCGCATCGACGCGATCCTGGAAAATTATGGCGAAACCGCCTCCACGCTGAAGGACGCGGCCATGTCGCTGTTCGGCAATCTGGCGGCGGTGGCGCACATGCCCGCGGACGACGAGGTGCTCAAAAACGCCTTCGCCAGCTTCGCCTTCGAAAACTACGAGACGGCCGCATATAACTCCTTGATTTCCATAGCGGAAGCCTTGGGCGAAACCGGCGCCATCGGACCGCTGCGGCAATCCTGCGAGGAAGAGCATGCCATGGCGGACTGGCTGTCGAGCCAACTCGATTCCGTGACGCGGCGGTTCATCCAGAAGGCTGCGTAAGCCTTAGGCTTCCAACTGTCTCCCGGCGGCGCTATCCTGCGCCGCCGGGAGTTTTTGCGTGAGCGCTGAATTCGATCTCGTCATTATTGGAGCGGGTGCGGCGGGGGTTGGCGCCGCGCGGCGTCTGGCCGGCGAAAATTTTTCTGTTCTGGCGCTGGAGGCGGCGCCTCGCGTCGGCGGACGCGTCTTCACGACCCAGATCAAGGATATGCATCTCGACTTTGGCGCGGAATGGCTGCATTCAGCCGCCCGCAATCCCTGGACCGATATGGCCGGACGCCTGGGCTTCGCGCTCGACCGGCGCCGCGCCAACTGGTGGATGCAATACAAAAACCTCGGCTTTTCCGTCGAGGAGCAGGCGGCGGCGGGCGCGGCCTATGCCGCCTGGAGCGAGGCGCTTGCTGGCGCGCCCGGGGATTGCGCGGCGAAAGTTTTGGCGCCCGAAAGCGCGTGGAGCGGCTATATCCGCGCCATCGCCGGTTACGTCAGCGGCGCGGAACTCGAAGCCATGTCGGCGCGCGATTACGCCGCCTATGACGAGGCCTCGACCTCCGACAACTGGCGCATCTTCGAGGGTTTTGGGGCGCTGACCGCCGCCGCATGGCCCGAAAAAATTCCGCTGCGGCTGGCGACCGCCGTCACGTCGGTGACGCTGCCGCCGGGCGGCGTCGCGCTCTCCACCCGCGCCGGCAGGATTTTCGCGCGGACTGTGGTCTGCACCGTCTCAACCGACGTGCTCGCGGGCGTGTCGATCCGCTGGCCCCGCGAATTCGCCCCCTGGCGCGAAGCCGCCGCCCATCTGCCGCTCGGGCGCAACGAAAAACTGTTCTTCGAAATCCTCGACGACCGCTGTTTTGAGGCCGACACGCATCTGATCGGCGATCCGCGCGATCCCGCGACCGCCGCCTATGACATAAGGCCGTTTGGCCGGCCCGTGATCGAATGTTTTTTGGGCGGCGCCAGCGCTCTGGCGATGGAGCGGGATGGCCCCGCCAGCGCTTTTTCCAACGCGCTGGACGCGCTCGTCCGGCTGTTCGGCGCGGACGTCCGCCGCGCGCTGAGGCCGCTTGTCGCCACCCATTGGGGCCGCGACCCGCGCATCGGCGGCGCCTACAGTTACGCCCTGCCCGGCTGCGCAGGGTCGCGCGAAAAACTCGCGAGACCCTTCGAAGACAGGTTTTTTTTCGCTGGCGAGGCCACCGACCCCCGGGATTTCACCGCCGCCCACGGCGCCTACGCCAGCGGCTGGCGCGCGGCCGAGGAAGCGCTCGCCGCGCTGGCGCGCCGGCGCTGAACCGGGAAACCGGCTCCTGTGAAGCGTCCAGGCGCATCGACGCCCTGAAGGCGAAACGCGACACGCGCGCCCTTGCGCCGCCGCAAAACCGCCCGACAAAGGAAATAGGACTTATTGAGAGTGGGAAAAGCCGCGCTCGCGGTGGTTTAATTGCTCCGTGTCATTTTCCGTCGCTCGATCTTGCGCAATAACGAGGGACGACGGGATCACCAAGAGCTTGACGCCAGTCAGGCCGCAAGATTCTAGCGGAGCAAACAGGCCATGAACGGCAAAATTCTCACCCTTTCCGCGTCTCTCATCCTCGGCGGCGCCGCCGGGGCGCTGGCGCAGACCGGCGCCGCGCCCGCTCCGACGGCGGCCGCCCCCATCGTGGGCGATCCCGCAGCCGGCGAAAAGGTTTTCCGCGTTTGCCGTCAGTGCCACCACATCGGCCGCGGCGCGACCAATTTTTATGGCCCGGTGCTCAACGGCCTGATCGGCCGGCCCGCCGGCTCCGTGCCCGGCTACAATTACTCCGAGGCCAACAAGACTTCGGGCAAAACCTGGGACGTGCCGACGCTGACCTCCTATCTGCGCCAGCCCCAGCATGACGTGCCCAAGACCTACATGACCTTCGCCGGGATCAAGAGCGACAAGGAAATCGCCGACGTCATCGCCTATATCGGCCAGTACGATCGCTCCGGCGCCAAGAAGGGCGACCCGCAATAAGGCTGGCTTCAGGTCCGCGAAGAGTGCGCCGCCGTTTCCGGCGGCGTTTTCTTTTGCTGGATCAGCCTTGCAATGATGTCCGCCGCCGCCGCGGCCCCATCCTCCGCGCCGATCCGCGCGGCCATCTCACCGGCGCGCAGCGCGTAATCCGGCGTTTCCAGCAGGTGGCGCAGCGCCTCGACGGCCCCAACAGCTGAAAATTTCGCGCGCGGCAGCACGCGCGCGACGCCCAGCCGCGCAATGCGCGCCGCATTGTCGGGCTGGTCAGCGAAGAAGGGCGCGATCAGTTGCGGTTTTCCCGCGCGCAAGGCCTGGACGGCGGTTCCGGCGCCGCCATGATGCAGGATCGCCGCGGCGCGGGCGAAAACCCGGGAATGCGGGGCGTAGCCCCAGATCAGCAGGTCGTCGCCCTCGGGCGCGCCAATGCCGCGGGCGTCATCGCGCCCGGCGATCACCAGCGCGCGGCGCCCGAGCGCGCGGGCCGCCGCGACGCCATCGCGCAAGACATCGGCGCCGCCAAGCGCGGCGAAACTGCCCAGCGTGAGCACGACCGGCGGCGCCCCGGCGGCGAGAAAGGCTTCGACCTCCGGGGCGAGTTCTTGGGTCTCGCCGCCATCGTGAAAGGTGGCGCCCAGGCCAAGCGAGCCCTTGGGCGCCGTCATGAGCAGCGGCGAGAACAGCCCAAGGACGTCGAGGGCGTCTCCCGGATCGAGGAAAGGCAGATCGCGCGCCGACGGCAGGCCCATGGCGGCGCGCAGGCGGCGCGCGCGCCGGGTGAACGGACGAAAGGCGAGACGCAGCGAAGACGCCAGCGAGCGGTTCCACATCTGGCCGATTTTTCCCGGCGCGCGCACGAAGGGCGCGGTTCCCAGAATCGGCGGGTCCTCGGGCTGTAGCAGCAGGGTCGGCGACAGCAGCACATGGACGTAAGGCACGCCAAAATTTTCGGCCGCCAGTTGAGCGGCATAGGCGATGTGGTGGCAGACCACCAGATCGGCGCCGGCGACGATCGGCATGAGATCGCGCACGCTTTCGGCGAGAAAGTCCTGCGAGAAGCGGACGACGGCGAGATCGTCGGTGAGCAGTTCCTTGACGAAGGCGTCGGCGCTCACGCCCATCAGGCGCAAGGCGTCGCCCTCGTCAGGGCCGATTCCCGAAAAACTCAGTCCCTCGCGCTCGAACAGCGGGCGATAGTGGCCGCTGGTCGCCGCGACCACCTCGAAACCCCTTTCTTGCAGCGCCTTTCCGAGTGCGATGAAGGGATGAATGTCTCCGTGTGAACCGAGAGTCGCCAGAACAATTTTTGCCGTCATGGCGCATATGAACCACCGGGCGCCCCCAGGAGCAAGCCCAATTGCTTGGCCCCGGCCAAGATCGGCGAACTTCCGTTCACCGATCTCGGCCTGGTCCTGTCCGACGCGTTTTCTTCACGCGAACCGGCAGCCACTTCGCTTGAAAACGCTATGGTCCAGGGCTTATGAAGGCGCGCGAAGGATAGGGACATCATGAAGGATTTTTTCAACGGCGAAGACCATATCGTTCTGGCTCTCGACGACGTCAGCGTGAACGTGTCCTGCGGCCTGCATCCCTGGGAGCGCCATCCCGAGCGCCCGACGCGGCTGATTATCTCCGTGCGCCTGTTCGCGCCGCTCGCCACCGCGCGCGCCGAGCAGATGAAGATCATCGACTATGACAAGGTGCGCAACCGCATCCTGGCGCTGGAGAAGGACGGCCATATCGATCTGCTGGAGACCGTGGCGGACCGCGTGGTCGACGCCTGTTTCGGCGACAAGCGCGTCGTCGCCTGCCAGGTCTGCGTGCGCAAGCCCGACATTTACAACGAGACGCGCGGCGCGGGCATAAACCTGTTTCGAACGCGCGAACGCTGGAGCCCTCCGGCTTGAAGGCCGTAAAGGCGGCTCTCATAACCGGCGCCTCCAGCCGGCTGGCGTCGCCGCTGGCGCGCTTTTTTGCCGGGCGCGGCTACGCCCTGCTGCTGCACCAGCGCCGGCCGCGCAAAAATGTTGCGGCCCTCGCCGAGGACCTGCGCGACCAGGGCGCGACGGTCGAGGTCATGACGCATGATTTCGCCGAGCGCGCCAATATCGAGATTTTCTGCGCGCGAATGGCCGAACCGTTCGGGTTCCCGGAGGCGATCGTCAACAACGCCTCGAATTTCGTCCACGATTTTCCCGGCGCCGGCAACGCAGACCTGTTGGCGGAAAGCTTTCTGGTCCACATGCTCGCGCCCTTCATGATTCTGGAGACGGCCTGCAAGGCAAAGCGCGCGGAACAAAAACTCAGCGTGTTCAACATCCTCGATCAAAAACTGCTCAATCTCAATCCGGACTATTATTCCTATACGCTGGGCAAATCCGGCCTGATGACGATGACCGAAATCTGGGGGCGCGCGGGGCGTGACGACGTGCGCGTCTTCGGCCTGCTGCCCGGCCTGATGTTTCCCTCGGGGCCGCAGAGCGACGAGCGTTTTGTTGCGGATTCAGCCAAAATCCCCACGGGGCGCGCGCTGCCGCCCGGGGACCTCTGCGCGCTCATCGGCTTTTTGCTGGACCATCCCGACATGCCCGGCGCGCTGTTCCCGCTCGACGGCGGCGAGCACCTTTTGGCGCGGCGCCGCGACGTGGCGTTCGAGTAGTTTATTCGCCGTTGCCGCCGTTGAGCAGGTTCTTGCGCTTGCTCAGCGCCGCGCCCGCATGGTCCATGAAGGCGCGCACGCGCGCCGCATGGCGCAGGTCCGGGTGGGTCAACAGCCACAGGTCCGCGCCGCGCCCGCTCATCGGTTCGTCGATGCAGACGATTTCGGGATGCTGGTCGCCGACGAAGCGCGGCAGGAAACCGACGCCAAGGCCCTCGCCGATGCAGCGGGCGAGGCCGACGACCGTGTTGACGCGCATGGCGATGCGGTGGCGCGGGATGCTTTTTTCAATCCAGTCCAAAACCTCGACGCCGCCGAAATGCTCGTTGAAGCCGATGTAAGCATGGTCATCCGCATTGGGATTGAAGCCCGGCTTGTGCAGAAATTTGGCGATGTAGCGCCCCCACACCGACGCGCCGATGCGCCGGCCAACAAGGGTTTCCGGCGGGGCGTAGGTCGAGCGCACGGCGATGTCGGCGTCGCGTCGCGACAGGTTCAGGGGCTGGTTCATCACCAGCACGTCGAGATGGATGTCGGGATAGGCTTTTCGAAAACTGGTGAGGACGGGGGCGAGCAGGTAGCTGAACAGGGCGTCGTTGGTGGTGACGCGCAGCAGGCCCGATGGCTTTTCGTCGCGGCCGGCGATGCGGCGCTCGAAGTCGGTGACGTCGCGGCCCATGCGCTCGGCGAGCGCGATCATCTCTTGCCCGGCGGCGGTGGCGGCATAGCCGTTGCGCGAGCGCTCGAAAAGTTTGGCGCCGATCGCCGTCTCGAGCGCGCCGAGGCGGCGGAATACGGTGGAATGGTTGAGGTTCAAGGCCGCCGCCGCCCCAACCAGGGAGCCGGATTCGGCTATCCCCCGAACGAGGCGGAAATCGTCCCAAGAAATCTGGTTCATTGCCGCCAGGGTAAGGACTTTTGGGCGGTTTTCAAGGGCGCGGCGCGGCGGCGCGGGCGAGCCGGTCGTTGATCGCCTCGCCAAGGCCCTGGTTGGGGATCGGCGCCACCGCGATGCGCATCGCGCCGCTCGCGTCGAGCGTCCTTAAGGCGCTGAAGAGATTGGCCGCGGCCTCCTCCAGATCGCCCGATGGCGAGAGATCGAAGGCGCCGGCGAACTGGCCGGCGAAATCGAGGCCGGTCTCGCCGGGCTCCAGTTCGCGGGCGTTGAGGCGCACGCTGGCGCCCGGCGCGTAATGCGAGGCGAGCAGGCCAGGGGCCAGCGGCTGCGAATCACCTGGTTCAGCGCCGGCGAGCCCCATTCCCAAAAAGACCTCGATGTCTTCGCGAGCGACGCCCCCGGGGCGGAGCAGGCGCGGCGTGTCGTCGAGCAGCGCGACAATGGTCGATTCGACGCCGACCGCGCAGGCGCCGCCATCCAGGACCGCGTCGATGCGGTCCTCGAGATCGGCGAGCACATGGTCCGCCGTCGCCGGGCTGACATGGCCAGAGCGATTGGCGGACGGCGCGGCGATCGGGCGCCCCGCCGCGGCGATCAGGTCGCGCGCGATGTTTGCGGCGGGCATGCGCAGGCCGATGCTCGGCAGCCCGGCGCGGGCGAGGTCGCAGACGCTCGCGGTTTCGGCCAGCGGCACGACCAGGGTGAGCGGCCCAGGCCAGAATTTTTGCGCCAGCTTTTCCGCCAGCGGCGAAAACGTGCCCTCGCGCCGCGCCTGCTCAAGACTGGCGACGTGCGCGATCAGCGGGTTGAAGCGCGGGCGGCCCTTGGCCTCGTAAATGCCGGCGACGGCGCGCGGATTGGTCGCGTCGGCGCCGAGGCCGTAAACGGTCTCGGTGGGAAAGGCGACGAGGCCGCCCTCCCGCAGAATTCGCGCCGCCTGCGCCTCGCCCGCCGCATCGGCTTGAAGGCGCAGCGTCGTTCGGGCGTGTATCATGCGTGATCCATTGACTGATGGGCAGGCTTGGTTCATATCTAAACCAAATCCGGCGACAAGAAGTGCATGACATCAGGCCGGGCTGCTGGCAAGCGGGGGGAGGCTCATGGACATCGAAACGACCGTCGCCGACGGCGTGCTGGAATTCACACTCAATCGGCCGGCGAAGAAAAACGCGCTGACCGAGGCCATGTATCTGGCCATGCTCGAGGGTTTCGCCAAGGCCGAGGCGGACGACAGCATCGGCGCTGTCCTGATCCGGGCGAAAGGCGACGTGTTTTCCGCCGGCAACGACATCGGCGATTTCATCTCCGCCGTCCAGAAGGGCCACGGGCTCGCGGCGGCGGATTTCGTGCGCAAACTCGCCAGTTTTCCCAAACCGCTGGTGGCGGCGGTGAACGGGCTGGCGGTCGGCGTCGGCTGCACGCTGTTGCTGCATTGCGACCTTGTCTATGCGAGCGAAGCGGCGCGGTTTTCCCTGCCCTTCGTCGATCTCGGCCTGCCGCCGGAGGCGGGTTCGTCGCTGCTGCTGCCGCGCCGCATCGGCATGGCGCGGGCCAGCGCCATGCTGCTGCTGGCCGAGACAATGGACGCGCGCGAGGCGAAGGAGGCCGGACTGGTCAATGGCGTGGTCGCCGACGACGAACTGGCGGGCGTCGCGCGCGAAAAGGCGAGAAGGCTGGCCTCAAAACCGCGCGCGGCGCTGATGGAGTCGCGGCGGCTGCTGCGCGGCGACGCCTCAGAGATTTCCGCGCGCATGGAGGAGGAGTTCAAGTCCTTCGTCGCCGCGCTGCGCTCGCCGCAAACCCAGGCCGTGTTCGCCGCCTTCCTCGCCAAGAGCAAACAGGAGTCCCAATGACCTCGCTGGTTGGCAAAACCCTTTTCATCACCGGCGCCTCGCGCGGCATCGGCCTCGCCATTGCGCTGCGCGCCGCGCGCGACGGCGCCAATGTCGCGATCGCGGCCAAGACCACGGAGCCGCATCCCAAACTGCCCGGCACGATTTTCACGGCGGCGGAAGAAATCGAGGCGGCGGGCGGCAAGGCGCTGCCGCTGGCGGTCGATGTGCGCGACGAGGCGCAGGTCGCCGCCGCCCTGGCGCAGACAGTGGAAAAATTTGGCGGACTGGACATTGTCGTCAACAACGCCTCGGCCATTGCGCTCGGCGACAGCCAGACCATCGACATGAAGCGTTTTGACCTGATGCAGCAGATCAACGCGCGCGGCTCCTACATGACGGCAAAGCTCGCCGTTCCCTATCTGGCGAAAGCGGAAAACCCGCACATCCTGATGCTGTCGCCGCCGCTCGACATGAAGGAAAAATGGTTTGCGGCGCATACGGCCTATTCCATGGCCAAGTTCGGCATGAGCCTCGCGGTGCTGGGGCTGGCCGGCGAGTTGCGCGCCAAGGGGATCGCCGTCAACGCGCTGTGGCCGCGCACCACCATCGCCACCGCCGCCGTCAACAATCTTTTGGGAGGGGCGCAACTGATGCGCGCCTCGCGCCAACCTGAGATCATGGGCGACGCCGCGCATGCGATTTTCGTCTCGCCGAGCCGGGAGACGACCGGACAGTTTTTCATCGACGACGTGCTGCTGGCGAGCCGGGGCGTGACGGATTTCGATGTTTACCGCGTCGACCCGACCTCGCCGCTCGCGCCCGACTTTTTCGTGCCGGAGGACACGCCGGTTCCGGCGGGGGTGAGCTTGAAGCCGGTTGGCTAACGGGCATGTCCCTCGCGGCGGCCGCGCGTCCCCTCGCCCCGCTTTAGCGATTAGAGGGACAGGGTGAGGGGCTTCCCGCGACCTTGCGATTGCCGGAAGCAGTAACGAAGAACGAGCCCAATTCGGAATCTCCCCCTCACCTCAACCCTCTCCCCGTTCCCGGAGAGAGGGAGATGATACGTTTGACGCGCCGCCCCCGCGGATTTAACAGGGGGCGACAGCGCGCAAAAAAAGAGTCGGGGCCATGGCCGTTTACACCGATGTCACGGACGAGGCCCTTTACGCCTTTCTCACCGATTACAATCTCGGCCCGGCCCTGTCCTTCAAGGGCATCGCCGAGGGGGTGGAAAACTCCAACTACCTCCTCCATTGCGAGGCCGGCTATTTCATCCTCACCCTCTATGAAAAGCGGGTGAACCCGGCCGATCTCCCCTTCTTCCTCGGCCTGATGGAGCATCTTTCCGCGCGAGGGCTCACCTGCCCCGTGCCGGTCCAGCGCCGCGACGGCGGGGCGCTGGGCGAACTGGCGGGACGGCCGGCGGCGCTGGTCACGTTTCTCGACGGCGTTTCGACCAGAAAACCCGACGCAAACCATTGCCTCGAAACCGGCCGCGCGCTGGCGCGGCTTCATCTCGCCGGCGACGGTTTTGAGCTTCACCGCGACAATGCGCTGGCGCTGCCCCACTGGCGGCCCCTGTTCGACGCCGCTCGCGAAAAAGCCGACACAGTCGCCCCCGGCCTCGCCGGTGAGATCACGCGCGAACTCGACGCGCTGGAGGCCGACTGGCCACACGACCTGCCAAAAGGCATCATTCACGCCGACCTGTTTCCCGACAACGTGTTCTTCATCGGCAAGAAACTGTCGGGGCTGATCGACTTCTACTTCGCCTGCGACGATTCCTACGCCTATGATCTGGCGATCTGCCTGAACGCCTGGTGCTTCGAGCCCGGCGGCGCCTTCAACGCCACCAAGGGCCGGGCGCTGCTGCAAGGCTATGAGGGCCTGCGGCGGCTCGACGCCGGGGAGCGCGCCGCCCTGCCGATCCTGTCGCGCGGCGCCGCCATGCGCTTCCTGCTGACCCGGCTCTACGACTGGCTCAACGTGCCGCCCGGCGCGCTGGTCAAGCCGAAGAACCCGCTCGACTACCTCACCCGGCTGCGCTTTCACCAGCGGATAACCTCCTCCTCCGAATATGGACTGGACGTTTGACCAAACGCGTCGCGATCTGGACCGACGGCGCCTGTTCCGGCAATCCCGGACCCGGCGGCTGGGGCGCCATTCTCACCTTCAACGGGGCGGAAAAAGAGTTTTGCGGCGGCGAGCCGCAGACGACCAACAACCGCATGGAGCTGCTCGCGGCCATCTCGGCGCTTGAGGCCCTCACCCGCTCCTGCGCCGTCGATGTGCACACGGATTCGCAATATGTGCGCCAGGGCGTGACCGGCTGGGTGCACAACTGGAAGCGCAACGGCTGGCGCACGGCGGACAAAAAACCAGTGAAAAACGACGACCTGTGGAAGCGCCTTGACGAGGCCGCCAACCGCCACGATGTCGACTGGCATTGGGTGAAGGGCCATGCCGGCGACCCCATGAATGAGCGGGCCGACGCCCTGGCGCGGGCGGGCATGGCCCCCTTCCTCAAGCGGCCCGCCCCGGAAAAGCCCAAATTTTAGGGTCCTTGCCTGCTTGCGCCCGCTTGAGCTAAGTGTATGCGGCGAAAAAACGGATCACGGATGTTCAGGCTCGATTTCGCCGCTCTGCGGCTGTTTGCTCTCTCACTTGTCGCTCTTGCCGGGCTGTTGGCGCTGGCCCCCTCGGCGCATGCGCAGAGCTGCAACGAGGACATCGCCGCCTTCGGCCAGAAGCGCAACGCGGCCATCCAGGCGCTCAACGCGATCTCGAAAGCGCATGGCGGCAAGCTCGATCCGATCGCGGCCTGCCCGGCGTTGAAAAACTTGAGCGCGGTTGAGGCGCAAATGGGCGCCTACCTCGTCAAGAACAAGGAATGGTGCAACATTCCCGAAGATTTTCTCAACAATTTCAAGACGGGAACGGCGCGCACCGGCGGCATGGCCAAGCAGGCCTGCGACCTCGCCGCCAAGGTCAAGCAAATGCAGCAGAACGGCGGCATGGGCGCCGCCGCCGCGCCGCCGCCCGTAAAGCTGCCCGGCGGGCCGCTTTAAACCATGTCGGGGGCGGCCCTCCTTCCCGATTCCAGCGCCCACGGGATCTGGAGCAGGCTGCCGGCGTCGTGGATGCCCTATGTGCAACTGGCCCGGCTCGACCGTCCCGTCGGCTGGCAATTGCTCCTGGCGCCCTGCCTGTCCTCGACCTGCCTCGCCGCCATCGCTCATGCGGAAAAACCGCGTTTCGACCTTCTCATCCTGTTCACGCTCGGCGCCATCGCCATGCGCGGCGCGGGCTCCACCTTCAACGATTTCATCGACCGCAACATCGACGCCAAGGTCGAGCGCACACGACAGCGCCCGCTGGCGTCGGGCCGGGTCACGCCCCTGGCCGCGGCGATCTTCCTGATGGCGCAGTGCCTGGTCGGGCTCTATGTGCTGCTGTCGCTGAACCTGTTCTCGATCTTCGTCGGCTTCGCCTCGCTGCTGCCCGTCGCCATCTATCCGTTCATGAAGCGGATCACCTCCTGGCCGCAGGCGGTGCTCGGTCTCGCCTTCTCCTGGGGCGCGCTGATCGGCTGGTCCGCCGTGACCGGCGAGCTCGCCGCGCCGGCCTTTTGGCTTTACGCTTCGTGCATTCTCTGGACCATCGGCTATGACACGATCTATGCCGTCCAGGACCGCCGCGACGACATTGAGGCGGGCGTGAAATCCACCGCTTTGCTGTTCGGCGAGTACCTCGTCCCCGTGGTCGCCCTGCTCTATTTCGGCGCGGTGGTTCTGGCGGAGGTGGCGCTGCTCAAGGCGGGCGCGGGATTGTTGGCGCAAGCCGGGCTGGTCGCCTTCGGCGTCCATCTCGCCCGTCAGGTGCGTCGTCTCGTCGGCGCCGACGAGAAGGAAGCGCTCAAACTGTTCCGGTCGAACGGCGCGGCTGGCTTCCTGCTGTTCGGCGGACTGCTCGCTGAAAACCTGCTGTTCCTTTTCGTCTGAACCGACGGGCCGAGCGCTTGGCCGCCTGATGGACGCCTCATTTTGAACATGGCTTTTCGGCAATGCCGTTCACGTTCAAAAATGAAAGGTCCGGCATGATCAGGATGGGTTGCCTCGCCGCTTCGGCGCTCGCGCTTTCGCTCGTCGCCTTCGAGGCCCGCGCCGACAGTCGCGTGGTGGACGGCGTTCTCGGCGCGGGCGCCGGCGCGCTGGTCGGCGGGCCCGTCGGCCTCGTGGCGGGCGGCGTGATCGGCTACTCGGCGGGCCCGAGCATATCCTGCGCGATGCGGAGCAATTGCCGCCGCCATCGTCATCACCGCCACCACCGCCACTGACGGATGGGGAGGCTTCGCGGGCAAACGGATTTCTTCGCTTCGCTCACTCGTAGCAGATGATCTCGCGTTCGTCGCGATGCACAGCCTGCGCGCCGGTCCGCACCGGCTTGCGGAACGCGGACATGCGCGAGCGCCGGCGCTTGAGCGGCCAGCCGCGCTTGCGCGGCTGCGCGGCGCCGAGCACCAGCGCGCCCAGGCGGCCATCAAGCGCCACCTGGAGTTCGCCCGCTCCCTGAGCGAGGCGCGGCAGCCCAAAAAATTTGGCCCAGCCGCGCCATTCCGCGACCAGCGCCTCGGGATCGCGGTTTTCCGCCAGCGTCACCCGCAATTCGGGGTCCGAATGGTCGAGTTCGAGGCGATACCAGGTTTCCCGGGCCTCCTCCACGACCGACAGCGCGACGCCGCGATAGGCGCACACCGGCAAAGCGAGCCTCATGCGCACGCCGGCGAGGCTGCGGTCGATGCGGATCGTGTCGGCGCCCAGGGTGATCCGGCGCTGGCCGCCGTCAGCGCGCGGATCCATGGCCACAATGCAGGCGAGAGGGGCGTGAAACGACATGGCGGGCTCCCAAAACTTTGGTCTGGCCTCATCTTCCCGCCGCCACGCCTCCGCCGGCCTAAGAATTTGCTGAAAATTGTACGCAATCGCCCCCACGGCGCGACGCGGCGAACAACACGCCAAGAGATTGCGAAAAATTGTCGGCATTCGCGCAGCAAAGCCGAAAACTCTTGCGCTCGCGGCGCCGCGCCTTTACATCAGCTCGACATCAACGACGATTCTGCGACTTGCCCCAGACTTTCGATCCCGCCGCACTGGCGCCGCGCGTCGAAGCGATCCTCCGCGACGCCGGGCGCATCGCGCTCGACCACTTCCGTCCCGGCCAGACGGCGGCGGCGGAAGTGACCAACAAGGCATGCGGCAGCCCGGTCAGCGAAGCGGATCTGCGCATCGACGCCTTTTTGCACGCAAACCTGCCGGCGCTCGCGCCCGGCTGCGGCTGGCTGTCGGAGGAGATGGTCGACAATCCGGAACGGCTGGATCGCGATCTGGTGTTCATCGTCGATCCCATTGACGGCACGCGCGGCTTCGTCTCCGGTGACCCCTGCTTCGCCATCTGCATCGCCCTCGTCAGCCAGGGGCGCCCGTTGCTGGGCCTCGTCCACGCGCCCGCCTTGGACCAGACTTTCATGGCCTTGCGCGGCGGCGGCGCCACCTGCAACGGCGAGAAAATCTCGGTCTCGACCCGCGAAGACATTTCCGGCGCGCGGCTGGCGGCGCCCGACGGCCTTCTGGCCGATCTCAGTCGCTCCGGCCTCGCCTTCGCCCCAAAGCCGCGCCTGCCCTCGCTCGCCATGCGCCTGCTGCGCGTCGCTGAGGGCGGCCTGGACGGCGCGCTGGCCCGGCACAACGCCTGCGACTGGGACATTGCGGCGGCCGACCTCATCCTGCATGAAGCGGGCGGCGTCCTCACCGATTTCGAGGGACGCACGCCCATCTACAATCGCGCGGACACAAAACATCCGGCGCTGGCGGCCGGCCCTCCCGGCCTCCAGCGTGAACTGATCGCCGCCGCGCGACGAGGGAAACGTCCGGTCTGAACGTCTCGCAACGGAAGGAATGCCATGTCTCACGAAGTCGAACCCAAGCAGCTGCTGCATCTGGTCTTTGGCGGCGAACTCAAGGATCTCGCCACCACGGAGTTCAAGGATCTGAGCAAGATCGACCTCGTCGGCATGTTCCCGGATTTCGCCAGCGCCAAGGCCGCCTGGAAGGCCAAGGCGCAATCGACCGTGGACAATGCGCAGATGCGCTATTTCATCGTCCACCTGCATCGCGTGCTCGACCCCTCGGACGCTTGAACGACGCCCGCTTTTCGCCACAACTGGCGGATAGGCAGCGGCCAGCGCTCGGGCCTCAGGCTTGAAACTGGGGCGTGACTTTACGGCCGAGAGCCGCTTGTTTAAAAAACGGCGCTCGGACACATCAACCCAAGGCCGTCGCGGCGGCTGACAACACGGCGGGAAGCCGGGCAAGGGGGAAGCGATGAAAACGCGAATGTTTCTCCCCGTCTATCGCATCGCCGCCCAATCGCTCGCGCCGTTCAGCGGCCTGTTCCTGCGCCGCCGGGCGCAGCGCGGCAAGGAAGATGTTTCCCGGCTCGGCGAGCGGCGCGGCCAGCCCGGCCTCGAACGCCCCGAGGGCCGTCTGGCCTGGCTGCACGGCGCCAGCGTCGGCGAGGGCCTCGCCCTCCTGCCGCTGGTCGACCGCCTGATCGACAAGGGCCTGCATGTGCTGGTGACCACGGGCACGGTCACCTCCGCGCGCATCCTGGCGCAACGCCTGCCCTCAGGCGCCTTCCATCAATATGCCCCGCTCGACGCCCCCGGCTTCATCGCCACCTTCCTCGACCATTGGCGGCCCGACCTGTTCCTGCTGGCGGAATCCGAACTGTGGCCGAACATGATCTGCGCCGTCCATGCGCGCGGCATTCCCATCGCCTCGGTCAACGCGCGGCTGTCGCTGCGCTCGTTCAGCCGCTGGCAGATGGCGCCCGGCTTCATCGGCGCGCTGCTCGGCCGTATCGACATCTGCCTCGCCCAGAGCGACGACGACGCCGGCCGGCTGCTCCAACTCGGCGCGCCCCGCGTCCACGCCGCCGGCAATCTCAAATATGACGTGGAGGCGCCGCCGGCCGACCCCGCGCGTCTGGACGCTCTGGTTGCAGCGATCGGGCCGCGCCCGGTCTGGGTCGCGGCCTCGACCCATGCTGGGGAAGAGGCCTTGGCGCTGCTGGCGCACAAGACGCTCGCCCGGCAGTTCCCCCATCTGCTCACCGTGCTCGCGCCCCGCCACGTCGCGCGCGGCGACGAAATCACCGCTCTGGCCCGCGAAGCCGGGCTGGAAACGGCGCAGCGCTCGCGCGACGAAGCCCCGACCCGCACGACAGAGGTCTATGTCGCCGACACGATGGGCGAACTCGGGCTGTTCTACCGGCTGGCCAGCGTGATTTTCGTGGGAAAATCGCTGGCGGGACGTGGCGGCCAGAACCCCATCGAGCCGGCAAAACTCGGCTCCGCCATTCTCCACGGGCCGCATGTCGGCAATTTCGTCGATGTCTACGCGGCGCTGGATCAGGGCGGCGGCGCCTTCGTCGTCAACGACGCCGACGAACTGGCGCGCCGTCTGGCCTTCCTGTTCAGCAATCCCGGCCTGTTGCGCCAGGCGGCCGATTTTTCGCGCCAGTCGGTGGACGCGCTCGGCGGGGCCTCGGACCGGGTGATGCGCGCCATCGAGCCCTATATCGCCGCCATGATCGTCTCGGGACAGTAATCTCCCGGATGGCCAAGCCGGATTATTTTTCGTCCGCCGCATTCCCTTTGCCCTTCGCGCGGGTTTAAGTTGAAAAGCCTTGGCCAAGTGGGGAAACGATGCGCGCGCCGGATTTCTGGTGGTCCGTGGAGCCCGGTCCTTTTCAACGCCTCGTCCGCGCGGCGCTGACGCCGTTCGCGGCGCTCTACGGCCGGCTGGCCGTGCGCCGCATGAACCAGGAGGGCGCGCGGGTCAACGCGCCCGTGATCTGTATCGGCAATTTCGTCGTCGGAGGCGCCGGCAAGACCCCCACCGCCTTGGCCGTCGCCAAATGGTTCAAGCGCAACGGCGAAACCCCGGCCTTCCTCACCCGCGGCTATGGCGGCGCGCTGTCCGCGGACGGCGGCGCGCATCTGGTCGACCGCCGCCGCCATGGCGCGGCCGAAACCGGAGACGAGCCGCTGCTGCTCGCCCGCGTCGCCTCGACGGTGGTGGCGCGCGACCGGCCGAGCGGCGCTCTGCTGGCGCTGGCGGGCGGCGCCTCCATGATCGTGATGGACGACGGCCTGCAAAACCCCAGCCTCGCCCGCGATTTCACCCTCGCCGTCGTCGATGGCGGCGTCGGTTTCGGCAATGGCCGCCTGATTCCCGCCGGTCCCTTGCGCGCGCCGCTCGACGTGCAACTCGCGCGCACCGACGCCGGCCTGATCATCGGCGAGGGCGAGGCGGGCGACGCCGCCGAGACGATTCTGCGCGAAGCGGGAAAGCCCGTCTTCCATGGCCGGCTGGCGCCCGACGCCCATGCGGCGCTGCGCGTCCTGGGGGCGCGGGTGGTCGCCTTCGCCGGGATCGGACGGCCCTCAAAATTCTTTGCTTCGCTTGAAGCCTGCGGCGCGCGGATCGTCGCCCGCCACGCCTTGCCCGACCATCACCTTTATCGTCCCTCGGAGATCGCCGCGCTGCAACGGCAGGCCGCCGCCATGGATGCGCTGCTGATGACCACCGAGAAGGACATGGTGAAGATCGCGCCACTGCTGCCCGGCGTCTGGCAGGATCTGCCGCAGCCGGAAGCCCTGCCGGTTGCGCTGGTGGTCGAGGAGGCCGACGCGCTGCGCAAGCTAATGCTCGACGCCGTGGTTCGCGCGCGGCGGGGACGCCTGGGCGACCGTCCGCCCTGCGCGTGAGGCCTTGACGAAAAGCGGGCTTGCAAGCGGCTCGTTCAGTCCTAATCTATTGGAAAGGCGGATTCCGGCCAAAAGCCGGCGGACGCTGGGGAAGCGGGTCGGCTTGCGCCGAACGCCGCAGACGCGGGCGACAAGAACAATGAACGAGGACATCGCCAGGACGCTCGAACACCGGCTCGCGGAGCTGTCGAAAGAGGTCGCCGAGATCGATCAGGAATTGCGCAGCGCCCTGCCCGCCGATTGGGAGGAGCAGGCCACCCAGCTTGAGGGCCAGGACGCGCTGGAAGGCATCGAAAAGCAGAAGCTGAGAGAGATTCAGCAGATTCGCGCGGCGTTGCAGCGCATCGCCGACGGCCAGTACGGGATTTGCGCCAAATGCGGCGACGACATCGACCCCAAACGGCTGAAAGCCTTGCCGACGGCGATTTTCTGCGTGTCCTGCCTCGGGTGATTGTTTCGCCCGGGGCTCACCAGCGGCGGAAGCCCCATCCCGCCCCATAATAGAAGCCCGACGCACCCCAGTAAGGGCCCCAGGGGCCGGGGCCGTAATAGGGGCCGTAGTACACGGCGCGGCGGCGCAATTCCTCCACTTCGTAGCCTTTGTCGAGCATGCAGTCGGCGTAGAGCCGGTCGAAATCGTTCTGCACGTCGAGTTGACCGTTGGCGGCCTGGGGGTCGGTCACGGCTCGGGTTTTGGCCTTGCAGGCGGCGTCGTCCCTGGCGAATTTGGCGTCGCTGACTTTTTCGTTCGCGACGGCCATCACGCGATACGGCTCCGTGGGAGCTGCGCAGGCGCCGAGCAGCGCGCACAGGGCGAGGGAAGACAGGATTCTGTTCATTGTCAGGCCGAACCTCCAGCCTGACATTTCGCACGACCGCCCGTCTCAAACTATCGCCGGCGCGCAACAGCCCAAAAGAAATTTAGGATTCCCGATCCTCGTCGGGCGTGAAATCGCTGTGGGAATAACCAAGAGCGTCGAGCGCCTCTTCAAGATATTCCGGCAACAAAGGTTCGCCCAGCAGATAGCTGGCGGTGGGGCTCTCGCGCCGCGCTCGGGCTTGCGCAACAGCGTTCGCCCATTCCTCGCGCTCGAAATCGCCGCGCCCGATCCACAGCAGGGCGACCAGCGCGGCGGCTTCCTCCTCGTCGAGGGCGTCAATATATTGCTTGAGTTCGGCGCGGATGGGGCCGTAGGCGCTGTCGGTGAGGATAGCGCGCCCGCCATCGTCGGCGGCGTTGGAGGCGTCGGGGGCCAGACCCTCATCCTCCGAAAGCAGTTCGCGCGCCTTGACGATGACAAAGCCAACCTTTTCCGGGTTGATTTCGTTCAATCCGCTGGGACCGTCCTCGATGGTGCGCATGTGTCTCTCGCCATTCCGCCCCATCGCGCATCCTGCCGCGCTCCGTATAAAAACGCATTGACCGGCCTCAACGTTCCGCGAAGGGGCCGTCAGGAAATGGTTTAACGTGAGCCATGTCGACCGGCTAGATCTGCGCTGGTATGGTAGGAAGTTAGCAGATTCGTTAATCAAACGGACTTTTTCATCGGTGCTGACATGCTTAAAGACGTGCGACCGCCACATATATTGCTCGCATCCGGCAATATGATGAAACTCCTGAATAACCTGAACCACATTTTGGCACCTGCCGAGATAACCAAGCTGACCGACGAAATTAATAAGAACGTTATTGGCTTATATGAACTTGGCATTGCCCACTACAAATTTGCCAGGCGTGTCGCCGATCAAAACTGGAGACAGAAAATATCACGATTGTACTATGCATCTTACAACGCCAAGAGAGCAATAAGCCTAAAAAATAGTGGCGAATTTTCAACAGACAGCAGCGACCACCAAAATATCATGAAATTGCCAGACGGGTTCAACAACGGTAGCACCTATGCTACATTCCTAAAGACGTTGCGTGATGACCGAAACATCGCCGACTATAGCCACCTTGCCACAATGTCAGACTTGATCATGACACCTGGAGATGCAGCTTCCAAGACAAAAGCGTTCCTCGACGACTGTAAGCAATTTCTAATCTCCAAGGCGGTTCCGCTATGAATACACGCGCAGCAGAAATACCGGCTGAGGACCAGGAAGCAGCTAAAGCTGTGATAGCTGTTTACGGCACCGCGCTGGGCGGAATAGAGCCCGACTATTTTGTGAAAAATCGAGCCGACGGCCCCTATTTAATTATCGAGTTTCAGAATCCCCAAGAACGGCACCATCGAATTCTGGCGCAAGTGCTTACTAATATCCCGCCAGACAATCCGTTCAAAGACCGAACAGCGATATTAAAAAGGAAGAAAGCGCCGGAGCAGCGTCTCTCTTTGCCCGAGGCAAGGATGCTGAAGATGGAGATCGCTGAATGCTTGACCATTGATCGACACAGTTTCGACGGAGACTTCTTTTCGCGTTACACGCCATCCGTTTTCGATCTTGAGCAACAAATTATCACCAGAGCAAACTATATAGTTTACGGTAGGCGCGGAGCGGGGAAATCTAGCCTTCTGTCGTACGCTATGCAGATTGCGAAGCGCGATAAATTGCCCTTCTGCTGGATCGCAATGCAGACTTTCGCAAACCGGAGCGATTTAGAAGTCGTCCCCGCGGTTCTAGCGGCAATTCTGCACGAAATATCATCAATAGAGCACATACAATCTGAAGCAACATTAATTTACGAAACACTTTCTGCACTTAGCGAAGGCTCATCGCGGAGCGTCCTCACAAGATGCGATAAACTTATTCCGCGCGTTCGCAATTTGTTCACAAAAATTGCAACAAAGACAGTCCCGCTCACCATTTTTTTGGACGATATACATGTCCTTAGAAGCGACCTACAACCGCTTGTGCTCTCATATATTTACAAAACTACAAGAGGTAACAACGCATTTATCAAAGCATCGGGGATCGATCAACTTACAAGGTTGTGGGATGAGTCGAACAGCATTGGGCTGAAACCAGTGCACGACACTCAGGTTCTTAACCTCGACCTTAACCTAACAATGCCTGAGAAATCAAAGGAACATATCACAAAGATATTGGATTTGCACGCGAAGTATTGTGGGCTTTCTAACATCAATTACATTGCCGGGGATCCCGTGCTATCGCGACTGGTGCTCGCCGCCGCAGGCGTTCCGCGCGATGCCTTGAATCTATTTTCCATCGCATTCTCGAAGGCTTTACTTGGCGGCCAAAAACTAGTGTCCGTCAACAGTATCAATACTGCAACGTCTGAGATGGCAGAACAAAAAATTAAGGATATAGAACTCGATAGCGGCGAAGACATCAAAACAGTTAAATATATGCTTGATGAAATAAAAGATTTTTGCCTAAACAAGGAACATCAGAACGCATTTCTGGTCGAGATAAAGAACTCTGACGACAGATATCGGCTCATTCAAAAGCTTGCTGCGTTGAGACTGGTCCACCTCCTGCATGAGGGAATCACGCCTCGCGAGGCCGGCCGGCGCTTCATAGCTTTAATGCTCGACTTTGGTTTTTACGTGGGCATACGAGCTGCCAAGAGCGTCAGTTTGATTTTGGCCGAACCTAAAGAGTTGCTGGCCAAGGATTTGAGGAGCCTACCCATTTTCAAGTGACCGATCACGGCTCAGCTTGCACCGACCCACCATCCCTGCTACTTTTTTCCTCTTGAGCCAAGGGGTGCTGCTGGCGTTGCCGTGCGGCTGAGATCATACCCATAGACCTGATCTGGATAATGCCAGCGCAGGGAAGGCAGACCGCGTCTGTTTCCGTGCGCTATCAAAATAACGCATGGGAGCGCGCGATGAACGTCCATCCTCCAAAAATCCGCCAGCCGGAAAGCGTCACCACCGGCCCCCTCCCCGGCTCCCGAAAAGTCTATCTCACCCCCGGCTGCGCCGACATGCGGGTGCCCGTGCGTGAAATCCTGCTCGATCCCGCTTCCGGCGAGCCGCCGCTGCGGGTTTACGATCCCTCCGGCCCCTATACCGAGGCGCAGCCGCCCATCGACCTCGCCGCCGGCCTGCCCCAGGTGCGCGAAGCCTGGCTGGTCAAGCGCGACGGGCTCGAAACCTATCAGGGGCGCGCGGTCAAGGCGGAGGACAACGGCAATGTGACCGACGAGGCGCTCGCCGAACCCTGCCCCGCCCGGCGCATCCTGCGCCGTGGGCGCGAGGGCGCGCTGGTCACCCAGCTCGAATACGCCCGCGCCGGCATCATCACCGAAGAAATGGTCTATGTCGCCCATCGCGAAAACCTGGGACGCGAGACCGCGCTCGCCGGCGCCGCCGAACGCCGCGCCGACGGCGAGAGCTTTGGCGCGCAGATTCCCGATTTCGTCACGCCCGAATTTGTCCGCGCGGAAGTGGCGGCAGGCCGCGCCATCATCCCCGCCAACATCAACCACACCGAACTCGAGCCGATGATCATCGGCCGCAATTTTTTGGTGAAGATCAATTCCAACATCGGCAACAGCGCCGTCACCTCCTCGGTCGCCGAGGAAGTTGAAAAAATGGTCTGGTCGATCCGCTGGGGCGCGGACACGGTCATGGACCTGTCCACCGGCCGCAACATCCACAACATCCGCGACTGGATTCTGCGCAACGCACCCGTGCCGATCGGCACGGTGCCGATCTACCAGGCGCTGGAAAAGGTCGGCGGCGACGCCCTGAAACTCGACTGGGAAGTGTTTAAGGACACGCTGATCGAGCAGGCCGAACAGGGGGTGGACTATTTCACCATCCACGCCGGCGTGCGCCTCGCCTATGTGCCGCTGACCGCGACCCGAACCACCGGCATTGTCTCGCGCGGCGGCTCGATCATGGCGCGCTGGTGTCTTTCAAAACACAAGGAAAGTTTCCTCTACGAAAAATTCGACGAGATTTGCGACATCATGCGCAAATACGATGTCTCGTTCTCGCTGGGCGACGGTCTGCGCCCCGGCTCCATCGCCGACGCCAACGACGCCGCGCAATTCGCGGAGTTGGAAACCCTCGGCGAACTCACAAAGATCGCCTGGGACAAGGGCTGTCAGGTGATGATCGAAGGCCCCGGCCATGTGCCGATGCACAAGATCAAGGAGAACATGGACAAGCAGTTGCGCGAATGCGGCGAGGCCCCGTTCTACACGCTGGGACCGCTGACCACCGACATCGCGCCCGGCTACGACCACATCACCTCCGCGATCGGCGCGGCGATGATCGGCTGGTTCGGCACCGCCATGCTCTGCTATGTCACCCCCAAGGAGCATTTGGGATTGCCGGATCGCGATGACGTCAAGACCGGCGTCGTCACCTATCGCATCGCCGCGCACGCCGCCGATCTGGCGAAAGGCCATCCCGGCGCCCGCCTGCGCGACGACGCCATGAGCCGCGCCCGCTTCGATTTCCGCTGGCAGGACCAGTTCCACATCGGCCTCGACCCGGACACGGCAAAACAGTTCCACGACGAGACCCTGCCGAAGGAGGCGCACAAGGTCGCGCATTTCTGCTCCATGTGCGGCCCGAAATTCTGCTCGATGAAGATCACGCAGGATTTGCGGCAGGAGGCGGCGTTGCTGGCCGACCAGGGCATGGCTGAGAAGAGCGCCGAGTTCTTGAAGAAGGGCGGCAAGCTCTATCTTGAGACGTGAGACCGCGTGGACTTGGAAATCAGGCGCATCGCGGCTCAGGACTACGAAGCCGCGTGCGCCTTCTTCTGGCGTGAGTTCATGCGGGAGACGTCGGCGCGCATGACAGACGCCGGCGTCGCCGTCTTCCGGGACTACGTGCGGCCGGACGCGATGCGCGCGCGCGACGCGGCGGGCGCGACCACGCTCATCGCCCTGGAGCGAGGCGAGATCATCGGCCTGCTGCGTGTGAGGCAAAGCCACGTCTCGCTGTTCTTTGTCGCCGCCCCCTGCCGGAGGCGCGGCATAGGCCGGGGACTGTTCGAAATCGTCGACGAACGGTGTCCGCCCCAGAGCGTTCACTCGAGCGTGGACGCGGTTGGCGCTTATGAACGGCTCGGTTTCCGCGGCGCCGGGCCAGAACAGATGCGCGACGGCCTCCGCTTCGTTCCCATGGAGCGACGGGCTAGCCATTCGGCGCGCTCGCCATCCTCGGCCTCGCGAGCTAAGCTCGCGCCAGGCGGAGGACAGAATGGAATTGGGTGAACAGCAACAACCGCACGGCGACCTGACGCTGAAAACCATAGCCATGCCGGCGGACACCAATGCGAACGGCGACATTTTCGGCGGATGGGTGTTGTCGCAGATGGACGCGGCGGGCGGCATAGCCGGGGTGGATCGGGCCGGCGGCCGCGTGGTGACGATCAAGGTCGATACGATGATCTTCATCCGGCCGATCCGGGTCGGCGACGTGCTCAACGTCTTCACGGAGGTCGAATCCGTGGGACGCACGTCGATGAAGGTTCACATCGAGGCCTGGGTGAACCGTTTCATCACCAACAAGCTGGAAAAGGTGACCGACGCCACCTTCACCTTTGTCGCCATAGACGATCAGGGCCGCCCGCGTCCGATCCCCAGGGAACAAGGCGCGCGGACGGAGACGATCTCTACGTGAAGGCCAATCAGCGGCAGATGCGGACGCCTGCGCGCCAGTAGCAGCGGACCGGGCGGCGCACGACCACGGCGCCGCCGCGGGGTCCGACGCAACCGGCGCGATAGACGCCGCGCGCGCACACGACGGCTTCGGCGGAGGCGATATCGCCGACGATCACACCCATACCCAGCAAGAGCGCGTAAACAAATTTCATGGTTCGACCTCCGTTGGAATCGCCGGGCGAGGTTAACTCAACTTTGCCATGGCGTCATGACCCGCTTCGCTGGGCGGGAGGACCATGCGGATTGCCAAGACCACGAAAAACGTTTTAAAAGCCCATCCTGCGTGGGGCCGGTAGCTCAATGGTTAGAGCCGGCCGCTCATAACGGTCTGGTTGCAGGTTCGAGTCCTGCCCGGCCCACCACCGTGTCCCACTTCCGGGAAATATTAAAACCAATGAAACAATCCACGAAACTGCAGAACGCGCGAGCAAACGCCGCGATCGGAAATCTATTCCATTGACGCACGTGACCTAAATGCATCCCCCTTAAGCTCGGCCGACGATTCCAGCGAAAAGACGGGCGAACGAGCCCCAACGGCGTGGCCATCGCAGATCCGCACACGCCCGACGAGACGACCGCGAGGCCCCGTCGCCGAGTTCGGGCCATGAGCGGTTCGTCATGGCGCGCGCCGGCGAACGCAAATAGAAATAAACATTATTATCCTTGTTTTCGGCGCCACCAGGGTCTATGTTTAAAACATCGAAAATTTAGGCCGATGCCTTGGCCCCGCGTTTGATACGCAGCTGACGACCTCCTCCCAAAATATCGATGAAAATGGTTCATCTATCGAAGATGAGCCACGTTTAAGCCTGCGCGAAGGAGCATCAGCATGGCGACTGGCACTGTCAAATGGTTCAATGGCCAAAAAGGCTTCGGTTTCCTCCAGCCCGACGATGGAAGCAATGATGTGTTCGTTCACATCAGCGCCGTGGAACAGGCTGGACTTCCAGGCCTGAGCGAGGGCCAAAAGCTGAGCTACGAACTGGTTGCGGATCGCCGCACGGGCAAGTCTTCGGCCTCGCGCCTGCAAACCGTGGACTAAGCTTTCCGTCTCGCGGACGCATCGCAGTTCCACGGATGTACTGGCGCGATGCCGAGCGAGATCAATAAGCCTCGGGCCACACCCGAGGCTTTTTCTTTTCCCTTCGAGGGTCTCGTTTGGGCAGACCCCGGAAAACTCGACCGAAAGGATGTGTCGTGCCCGACAACCCACAGACACACAGGCGGCCTCAAGTCCGGCCGGTCGCCACGGCTGCGAAGCACAAGTTCGCGGCCGGCGCTTACGTGATCTTGGTTGGAAAATCAGACGACACCCTGTTCAAGGTCACGAGGCTGCTCCCCGATGGAGGAACAGGCCTTCAATACAGGATCAAGAACGAGCAAGAGGGTTACGAACGCGTCGCGGTCGAGCGGCTGCTGACAGCGGCGGCTCGCAGGTAAGACAGCGGACGGGTTTGTTTCGCTGCGCCCGTCGCCGCGGCGGCGAGCTTTCATGCGCCTTTTCCGCGGCGCGCGGCGCCAGCAAAACTTGAGCAAAGCTCGTCGTGGCGGTCGTTCGCGCGCTTCGGCTTGTCGCTCCGGGAAACGCGGCGCTTCCTCAGACGAGATTGGACATATCGTGCAGGTATTGGTTCGAGACAACAATGTTGATCAAGCGCTGCGTGTGCTGAAAAAGAAACTGCAGCGCGAAGGGGTGCTCCGCGAAATGAAGCAGCGCCGCGCTTACGAGAAGCCCTCGGAGAAGCGCACGCGCGAGGCGGCCGAAGCCATTAGGCGGTCGCGCAAGGCGGCCCGCAAAAAGGCGCAGTACGAAGGCCTGTTGCCAATGCCTAAGCGCAAGCCCCGCGCGCCGCAACGGCCTGCGGCGGCGGCCAGCCCGGCGACGAAGCCATAGCCTCTGCTGTTCCCGCGTATTGTCATCTGGAGATCTGAAAGCGTGGCGCGAAAACCTGGCTCAAAATCCGAATATGTCTTGTTCGACGTGGTTTACGAAGACGGCGCCACGCGTTCGAACCGGCGTGTTCCGAAGGAAATTCTTGGCGGCGTCGAGGGCGATGCGCCCGCCCGGGCTTTTCTCGAATCGCAAGATCAGGAAATCGCCCGGCTCTCGCGTCACCCGATGGCCGCGATCAAAATGGTGCGACGCTCCTAAGCAAACATTCGTTGGTCGCCCAACGAATGTTTGCTTAGGCTCCTTTGTTTTCGCAGGATTTTCATCCGAAACCCGGTGGCCACTTTTCGGAAATCCTGCTTAGTCGCTCCCATGCGAGGCTTGGCATGAACGGAAGAGAGCTGAAATGTCCGAAAGGCGAGAATTATACCGGAGTCCGAACGGGGACACCTGGTTCCTGGCGCGCGAGCCAGCCAATGGACGCGCTTTCATCATTCACCAGCCGAATGCGCCCTCCGGTGGTCGGCTGTCGCATATCGAACTGGCGGCGTTTCTCAGCAATCATGCGAATGGGCCTGAACATCAGGCATTGCTTCGCTTGATCGGAACCTTGGTGGAGGTTCCTCCTTATGCCGAGCGCGCCTCAGCGCTCAGGGACATCATTGCCGTCGGGCCGCATGCCGATGAATGAGGTCGTCAAAGCCCGACGAGTCAGGACCCGCCAGCAAAAACCTTCGTCCGCCGCCCAATTGGCCAGCGCGCCATCCGACTGAGCCGGGCTGAACGTCTCGCGCGGAGAGCTTGGCGGCAGCCTAAGCAAACATTCGTTGGTCGGCCAACGAATGTTTGCTTAGGCTCCTTTGTTTTCGCAGGATTTTCATCCGAAACTCGGTGGCCACTTTTCGGAAATCCTGCTTAGGAGACGGCTCACGGTCGACGGCGTTCGCGCATGACCGCTTGCCTCATACGGTTTCCGCAAGATCGCTTCGCGATCCGCGAAAACGAAATCGCGCGGAAATCCTTCAGGCGAAGGGCGGATTTCCGCGCGAGCGGAATACGATTTCCGAACTGATCCTTCGGAAACCGTATCACATGCCCGGCAAAACCTTCCGATCGCGCGCGCCGTCCGCCTTGGGCTGCTGGACGGCTGACGTCAAATGGGCGCCGCCTTCCACCCGGGACCGCGGAGGTGGGCTGGCGAAACCAATCGCGCCTCACATCCGCGTCGCCATGCCATTCTTTTCAAAGAACGCCTTCATGCGGTCGTACCGTTCCGGAAAACGCGCGGCGAATTTTTCGAAGCGCGCGGGGGCGAAGGCTTCCGCCAGACTCATCTTCATGAACTGTTCGGGCGCGTAGATCGGCAAGTCAAACGTTTGCGCCAATTCGCGCGAGCGCGTGTCATAGTCGAACAACGCCGAGGGCACGCCGACCGCCAGCGCCGGCAGCACCGCGTGAACGCGATAGCCGATGGCCGCGTCAAATTGCGGCGCATAAAAATCGTAGTCGCTCGGGCGCGCGTAATAATAGAGCTTGCTTTCATAAAGGCGCTTCAGCGTCGCGCCGGAGACGTGGTCGAACCACCCTTCCGCCGTCAATTTCGCCAGCGCCCAATCCTTCTGGTGCGGCGCGCGATAGAAGAACGCCTTCTCCTCCGGTTCGCCATGGCAGGAGAGATGCAGATCGGAGACGAGATCGAGCCGCGCGATCACCTGCTTCTGCGTCTCGACGAATTGCGCGGGATCGAGCGCGTAATTCTTGTCCACTTCCCGCCGCACGCTAAAAGTGACGCGCTTCGGTCCGCCCTCGACATGACGCAGCTTCAGGCCCCGGTTGCGGTCGCGAAAAATGGTCGGGCAGCCCACGATCTCGACGTTCTTCACGCCGTTGCGCTGCAAGGTTTCCGCCGAAAAGGCGCCGCGCACGCCGATGGAATGACAATGATCGCTGATGATCTTCCACACGCGCAGGCCCTGGGGCGACAGATCGACGGGACGTTCGGTCTCGGCCTGGGCGCCGACGCCGCAGGCGACGACCGGCAGATCGAGCGCTTCGAGCCAGTCGGCGAATGGACCCCACTCCATGTTCTCATGGAGATAATTCGAGCCGCGCAGCACGATCGTGCTCTTCGCCTCCTTGAGCATGGCGACTACCTTCGGGTCGACGGGCTGGTCGATGTTGAGGTCATAGGCGCCCGACCGCGCGCCCGCGAGCCGCAAGGTCGATTCATAGACACACACGTCCCCCGTGTTGAAATATTGCGAGACCATATTCGCCAAAGGTTTTTCGAACCAATTGACGAGATCCTGACCAACCCTGACGCCCGCATACTTTACGTTGGTAACATGCATGTCTTCATTCCTTTGCGCCCGTTAATAAATTTCTATCACCCCAATTGATCCGCACAAGTTAAGTCTTATTTTTATGCTCACGAGGCATTAATTTATTTCGTGGCGATGTAATGTAAAAATGAATACATGCAAAGGCCCGCGCGAGTTCCTATGAAAAATCCCTGGAAAATATTTGTTTGCCTGCTCCTGACGGGCGCCCTGCCCTCCCCGGGCGCCGCGTTCGAGCGGGCGGACCCCGCCGCGGCCGACGACGCGACCGTCGATGTGCGCTGCGCCGGAGGGGACGACGATTCCGCCGCCATCAACGCCGCGATCGAAACCATTCGTCAGCGGCCTGTGTCCTCGCGCTACGCCTGGCCGGTCGGCCATCTGGGAAAGCTCCGGCTGGTCAGCCGGCGCTGCGTGATCCGCAACACCCTCAACCTGACGCATCTTTACGGGTCCGGATTTGTCGGCGAGTTCTGGGGAAGCGAAATTCTCTGCCGCACGGGGGCGAAACCCTGCATCGACGCCACGGGGTCGGGACAATTCGCCCTGCTCGGCCTCAACCTGTCCGGCGATTGCGAAACCGACACGCCGGCCATCGGCCTAGTTCTCGCGCGCAAGACCGAGAGCCTCTCAGCCGGCGCCGACCACGTGCATCTCGACCATCCAACGCTCGCCGGCTGTTTCGGCCTGACCGCCTTCTACAACCGATCCTCGGAAACCACACAAATCGTTGCAGGCGGGTTTTACAATTATCGCGACCGCGCCCATGCGGCGGTGTGGGACGGTACGAACGCCTTTGGCTTCCAGAGCGCATTCTACGCCGAGCGCTACACGGAAGGGAAATTTTCGTCGTTCAACGAAAACACTTGCGACACCTGCATTTTCGAAACGTTTGGGAGCGGCGCGACGCCGCTGTGGATCGGCGGCGCGGTGCGGCACAAGTTCATCAACGGCTATGCGCTCGCCCAACATGCCGAGGGCGCACCAGCCCTCATCCTGTCCTTCGCCAATTCGGCGCCGAACGATTTTCTCGACCTCGACATTCACTTCGAGAACACCAGCCTCGGCGCGCTGATCTCGATCGTCGGCGCGGAGCATCCGGTCATTCGCAGCCTGCGCATCAACGAACCGATTGCCTTCGCCTCCGGCGCGATTTTTCGCCGCGACGAGGCGGTCAAGACGGTTCGCATCGAGGACGCGAATATCCGCGTCGGACATTTCAACGCCGTCGGCGCGACCCTGTTCGACGACGCGAGCGCCTTTGCCGTGTCCGGGTCGATTTACTGCCATGAGGCGCAGTGCCGGACGCCGGAAACATTTTCGGGCGCGCTGTGCATCGGCGGCGCCTGCTCGTGGAAGTGAGCGCCGCCAAGTATCGCTCGCCGCTCAGGCGACTTTCGCCGCGACAAGGCCGAGCTTCTGGGCGCGCGCGGCCAGCGCGACGCGGATATGAACGGGAACCTGCCGAGACGACTTCGCGCGCGCAAAAGGCATTTCGTCCATGTCCTTGCCGAACGGATGCAGCGCCTGGCGCTCGTCCCAATTGTCGAAGGCGAGGCGGCGCGGGTGATCGATAAACGTTTCCGCCGGCGTGTTCTCCGCCAGGATCAACGCGTGGTCGTCGAGCTCGACATGGTAATAGGTGAACACGCGCGGAACGATGGACTGGCGAACGATGGACACGCCGTTCACCAATGCGCCGGCGTGAACCAGCACGCCATCGACGAGCACCGCATGATCGGGCGAAAGCACCAGATCGCGTGACGGAACGTTTTCGCCCAACGCGCCCGACTTGATGCGGATCGGCCAGACCTTTTCGGGGTCAGAGAACACGGTCGAAATCGTCTGGCGGCCGAGCCAGCTCACCGGCGCCGCGACGCCGTCCGTGGTCATCACGAGATCGCCGGCCTTCAGCGTCTCCACCGCCTTCTCCCCGTCTGGGGTGCGGATCATGGTGCCGCGATAGAAGCAGATGGCGCTGACGGTGATCGTGTCGACGCCGCCATTTTCCTGCAGCGAGAATTTCATGCCCTTGTAGTCGCCGTCGAGCTGGATCTGCTCGATCACCGAACCATCGGCCGCCGTGACGGTGAGGATGTCGGTTTTCGCGTTGAAATGCACCTTGTCGCCGGCGTGACCGGAACTCGCCACCATGATCTTGTCGTCGCCGTCGAAGTTTTCGACGGTCGCCTGAAACTTGGCCATTTCGCCGGAACCGCCGGCCCCCTCGCCGGTGAGGTCGAGGACGCCGGCGCCGGCGAAATCGATATAGGTGTTGCTGACGCCGTCCAGCATGGTTTCGGCGCCGCCGACCGCGCCATCGAGCTTCAGCGTGGCGCCGTCGTCGATGCGCATGATCAGGCCTTCGTTGTCGGCGCCGACGGCCCCCTTGATCTCCAGCGTGCCGCCCTGCGCGACGATCAGTCCGTCGCCGTCAGCCGCGCCATCGATCACGCCATGACCGGAGATTTCGCCGTCAACTTCGACCTCTTGCGTCGTCAGCACGCCGCCATTGAGCGACAATTCGGCGCGGTCCGCCACGGTGACATTCGCGGCGGACTCCGTGTCGTCGATGGTGACGTGTTTTCCGCCGGTGACCACCGCCGTGTCGGCGCTCGTCGGGACGCCGTTCACCCAGGTTGACGTGCTGTCCCAATCCCCGGAACGCTTACTGCTGTCGGTGGCCATCTGATCACTCCCTGCAAATCGATCAAAGACAATCAGGACTCCGTCTGAGACGCGTGCGCCCTGAACAACCTCCCGTTGTACTCTTAGGAGGACGCATGCTGGAGGCGCGCACAAGCGCCGGCGCCAAAACGGCGACGACATCGATTGGTTTTGAGATGTTATCGCGACGGTTGAGACAGAAATTGCATTTATGAGATTCCACGACACAACCTGGAGGCGCAATCTTGAACCCGCAGAAGCTCGCGCGCCCCGCGACGAACCAGAGGCCGGCGCGATCCACGATCGAAGGCGGCGGCGCCTTCGCCGGCCTGTTCGAAGCGTTTTCAAAACCGCAAGCGCTCGCACAAGCCGGCGTCGGAACGCACATTTTCGCCACGCGGACTTTCGTCCTGAGCCGCAGCCGCGTTCATGGCCTGCGGCTCTGCCGCGACGTCCATGGCCTGAGCCGCGACAGGCTCGATCTCTTCGCGCTGATTCTGCGCCGCGCCGACCGTGAGGGCGCGCAAGACATTTCGGGCGACCGCCTCGAAATCCGCGATCTCGCGCAGCCCTTCGTTCTCGACACGCTCAACGAGGAAGCGGCGGATTTCCTGGCCTTGTGGATTCCGCGCTCGCGCATTCTGCGCGGCTTCTCCAACGAGCTGGCGCTGCACGGCCTCTCGCTGACGCGCGACCTGCCGGCGGCGGACATTATGGCGAGCGCGCTCGAATGTTTCGCGCGCCGCGCCGAATCCATGAGCCTCGACGAATTCGACGCGGCGGCGACGGGCCTGGTCGATCTAGCGGCCAGCGCGATCAACCAGCGCCTGCGCGCGGAGCTTGGTCCCGCGCTCGGGTCACCGATCGCGTCTTTCATCGCCATACGCCGCTACATCGATCAGAACATCGCCTCGCCAAGCCTCAGCGCGGAAAAGCTATCCGACCTGTTCGGCCTGTCGCGCGCATCGCTCTACCGGCTGTTCGAGCCCGTCGGCGGCGTCGGGACCTACATCCGCAGCGCGCGGCTGTCGCGCGCCCACCAGGAGATTGTCGCGCCGCAAAATGGCGGCTGCCGCGCCGGCCACATCGCCATGCGCCTGGGCTTTCCCAGCCCCGCCGCGTTCAATCGGCTGTTCAAGGAGACCTATGGCGTGTCGCCGAAGGAGGCGCGTGAACGCGCGCTGGCGCCCGTCGCCGACGAACACGCGCTCATCCTGACGGCGGGCGGCGCCGGCTTGTCGCATTATTTGGGATTGCTGCAGAAATAGCGGGGGTCAACCCGCGCGGCGCGCGTCCGGTCGGAACGCCGTGCGGCTCCAATGTCGGTCCGTGCGCTTGTAGGACGCCGAGCAGTGAATGGCGACGGAGGCGAGCGCTTCGTGACGATCGAGCACACGAATGCGCGACAGCCTGTCCAGGTCCTTCGCCAGCGCCTGCCCCAGAATGCGCGTCATCAATCCCGGGCCGGTCGCCAGCCACAAAATTTCGGTCTTGCCTTGGTTGACCGATCTCACCGCCTGCTCGAAGGCGGCGGCGATCAGGGGATGGCGCGGCGCGCAGGCGACAAAATTGTTGCCGACGGAGCCGATATCTTCCTGGTAGAGCACGAGTTCGGCGCCGTCGTTCAACAGCGGCGAAAGGTCGGCCTGACAGCGGTCGTCGCAATCGGCGTAAATCCCGCCGTGATGAAACAGCCAGCCGAGTCGAAAAATATCCGCCTTCATCGCCGGTTCGGCGGCGCGATCGAACGCGCGCAAGGTGGCGCCGCCGAGCTTGCGCAAGAAGGCGCGCGCCTCGCCTTCATTCACGCGGCGATGCGCGAGGCCGGGATTTTTGAGGCGCCACGAGCCGACATAGGTTTCGAGATCGGCGGGGAGTTCGGCGCTGTCCCAGAACTGCGTCAAGACGAAGGGGATGCGCGCCGATCCCTCACCAACGGAATCGCGGCGGAAGGCGCCGGACTGGCGCAGGGCGATCAGCAGCGCGATGGCGCCTGGGGTATAATCGGGAAAGTCGCGAACGATGTTGCGCAGGGCGTCGATCCGTTCCTCGCCCTGCAATGCGAGCGCCTGGCGGGTCCGCGCGCAGGCGTCGCGGTCGAGACGAAACTCGTCGAACAATTGTCCGTAATGCGTCTGCGAGGGCGAGGCCGAGATGCCCTTTATGCGATTGATCCCACGGTTGAGGCGGGCGAGTTCGCGCAGATGTTCGCCAACCTTTTCCAAATCGAACCGCAGCAAGTCCGTGTGAACGAGACGATCGAGAATCCAACCGTCTTCCGGAGCGTCGCGGTGCGCGGCGGCGATTTTTTCGCTGGCGGCGTCGAGCCGCCATTGCGCGAGATCGGACATGCCTTCGGCGAAGAGCAGTCCGGGTTGCCCCGAAAAACCCGTCGCGCGGAAACGACCCAGCTCCGCGTCGAGCAAGGCCGCCTTGACCCGCAGCCGCCCATGATGCGGAAAGGTTTTTCGGCCAGCCTCCGCCGCCGTCGCGGCTTCGCCGAGATCGCCGACATTTTTGTACAGGTCGAGGCGCGCGATGAAATAATCGGCGGTCTCGCCGCGCGCGGCGCGAAAGGCTTCGAGTTCCGCGAGCGCCGCCTCGAACGGACCGAGCGCGAGCCGCAGCTTGACTTTTTCGAGAGCGATCCAGTGACGCGAAGGATCTTTTTCCAGCACCTGATCGTAAAGCGCCAGCGCCTGAGGCAGGTCATCGCTCAACTCCGCGCGGCGCGCCCGCGCCTCCAGCACCGGAACATGGTCCGGCGCCAGCGCCAAGGCGCGCGCAAACCATTGGCTCGCCCGCGCGGCGTCGCCCTGGCGCAGCAGGAGATTGGACATCTCAAGGCTTGCGGGAACATCCTCCGGCCAGCGCGCGAGCAGCTCCGCGCAAAAATGCGCGGAGCCGGAAAAATCGCGGTCGGCGGCAGCAAGGCGCGTCAGCAGCCGCAGCGGTTCGGGATCGTCGGGACGGCGCGTCGCCCAGGCGCGCAAGGACGCGTTCGCTCTCGCGCGCGCCTCGCCCGCGCCGGCGAGCGCGGCAAGCTCACCATACGCTTGCGGACGCTCCGGCGCCATGTCGATGGCGGCGAGGTAGTGGGTCGAAGCCGCAGCGGCTTGGCCGCGCGCGCGAAAAATATTGCCGAGGCCGATCAGCGGCCAGTAACGGTCCGCCGGGCCTTCCGCGAGTTTCCTGTAGGCCGCCTCGGCCGCGTCGAGATCGTTTTGCGCGAGCAGCACGCCCGCATGCGCCAATTGCAAGCCTCGGTCGTTCGGCGCTTTTCCCAACGCGGCGGGCAAAAGCTCCGCAGCCGCGCGTTCGCGACCGCGCATCCGCAGGAGATAAAACAGGTCCAGCGCCGCGGCCGCGGCAGGAGCGCCGTAGCCCTCGGCCAACGCGGTCAACTGCGTCTCCGCTTCATCGAAACGACGGTCCCTGACGCATTGCTGCGCCTGATCCAGCGACAACCAGGGATCGCCGGGACGACGCGCCAGCCCCTCGCTCAAGATGCGCCGCGCCTTCGCCTCGTCGCCCTGTTCACGCTCCAGCGCCGCAAGGCTGCGCAAGGCCGGAACGAAACCGGGGTCTTCGCCGAGTATCTCTTCGAACCCTCTCCGCGCGGCCGGCAGCGCCCCCTCGCCGCGCGCCTGTTCGGCTTCTCGAAAACGGGTCCAGAGTTCGACCATGACCGCCTGTCGCCGCGCCTGGTCCAGCGCACGGTCCAGCGTCGCGACCATCTCGTCATCGCCGAGACGACGCAGGACTTCGATATGACCCTCCGCGCGCGCCCACTCCCGCGCCTTCATCGCCGCCGTCACGCAGTCGCGCCTGTTGGCGATATTTTGTGGATCGCAGTCCGCGGCCTTCTCGAACCATCCCAGGCTCCCGGCGGCATCGCCTGTATGCGCGCAGGACTGAGCGAGGCCGCGCAGCGCCGCGACGAAATCCGGAACCGCCTCGACCAGCTCGGAAAACACCTGCGCGGCCTCTTCGAACCTGTGCAACTGCATCAGCGCGACGCCAAGGCTGTGACGCGTCCAGCGGTCGCCGGGGACGAGCGCGTCGAGCGTGCGCCATAAAGCCTCGGCGCCCGGGCCGTCGCCTGCCGCCGTCGCCTGCCGCGCCAGTCCGCGCAGCGCCTTGACGCCAATGTCGTTGCGCGCCCAGAAAGCGAGAAAAGCCATCCGCGCCGCATCGGCTTCGCCGGCGTCGAGATGGCGCCAGGCCGCCTCGCAGGCGCCGGACATTTCCTCAAGAGTCCTGAAGGCGCTGGACATGACGGCTCCTCAATAGGCCGAGAAGATTTTTAGAGGCGTAGGCTTGTCGGTCTCGATGCGCGCCTGCACGCCGAGGTCGACGAACAGCAGACGGTCCGGTCCGAGGCGATATTCGATGGCGCCCTCAAAGCCGCCGCTGCGGCGCCGATCGTTCTGCGAGCCCTCGACGATCGCGATGGAAACCGGCGCCGCGCTCCACAGGGCGACGATCGACAGGGGCTCGCCGCCCTCCGCCAGCACGGCCATGCCGATCTCGTCGAAACAGGCCGCCGAAATTTCGGTCTCGACAAGCTCGGATTCGCGCAGCAGCAGCAATTCCAAGAAATCTCGGGCGCTCCTCAGCGGGTCCGCGGCCAAGACCTCTCCGCCAGTCGATTTCGGCTGCACCAGGGAATGATCGAAGGCGCCGAGCTGCTGCACATATTTCAGGAACGCCGCTTCCGCCGGCGACAGCATGCCCCGGCCGCGCATCCATTCGAGACGCGCAAGCGCCGCCGCCGGCGCCTGGAACAGGTCCGAGCGCCCCTTGGTGGCGCTGCTCTGGAGCAGGGAAAAATCGCTGCTTTCGAGCTTGACGATCACGCGCGGCAAATCGCCGGGGTCGTCGACGGCGATGGGAAAGCTGAACCCCAGTCGCCCGTCGGCGAGGCCGGCGGCCTTCAGGTCGTCGCGCACTATGCCGATGCGGCCGGAGCCGACGCATTGATCGTCGACGAAGGCGAGCACCGTGCGGTCAAAAACCTCGCCAAAATCAGAATAGAGCCATCCGTCGATCCTTTCGTCGTTGACGAGTTCAATGGCGCCGCGCAACATTCCCATTCTCCGAATAATTCTGCCGAGATCATCAGGCGTGGGCCGCCGGCTCGCGTTCCGCCGCGAGCGGCGGCGCCTGCCGCCGTCCCGAAAACGCCGCAAGATAGCGGCGCGCCATTTCCAGGCCGTCGAATGGCTTGGGAAGATTTTCCACCAAGGAAAAATAGGTCTCCTCGCAGGCCGCCTCGATCATGCAGCGGGCGAGGTCGGCGCCGTCGCCGGGCCGGAAATGTTTCCCGCTCACCCCGTCCACCACTTTCTCCGCCATACCGCCGATCCCGCTGCACAGCACGGGACAGCCGACCGCGAAAGCCTCCTGGATCACCACCGGCGAATTCTCCCACCAGCGGCTTGGCGTCAGCACATAGTCGCAATCCGCCATCAGGCGCGCGACGTTCGTATTGTCGTAGGGTCCCAAATATTCGACCAGACCGCTGGAACAGGCGTCCTTGAAGCGCGTGACGAATTGCTCGCTCTGGCCGATGATGTTGCCGTGCACGCGGATTTTGATGTTGGGAACGTTGCTCTTGTGCAGTTTTTCTGCCGCGTCGACGATGACGTCGACGCCCTTGAACGGGTTGATCTGGCCGAAGAATCCAAAAGTCCAGGCGCTGCGCGTCTCGGCGTTGTGGCGGGACGAACAGGTCGGCAATTCCGCGAGGCCGTTCTCGATCACGAAGAATTTCTGGCGCTCCAGTCCCCACGCGCAAAAACGCTCGGCGAGAAACTGGCTCGGCGAAATCAGCACATCGAAACCGCGCAATGTTTCGAGGAACAGTTTCTTGCGAAAAATAAAATCGTGCCGCGTCATCGACGGGAAACAGGCGGCGCAGGCGTCGCTCGACTCGCGCTGGCACAGCCGCTGTCCGACCGGCGTCACCATCTGTCCATGGTTGTAGCAGATCGCCAGGAACTCGTGGAGGGTGAAGGCCAGTTTCAGGCCCGGCAAGGCGCGGATGCGGCGCAGGGCGCCGAGGCCCAGATTGGTGAAGTGGTGGAAATTGACCAGTTGCACGCGGCGCGCGCGCAAGATGGCTTCCAGTTCCTCGCCGACGCGCGCGGCGCCGAGCTGGAAGAAATGCTCGAACATCTCGCCGCGCACGAAGACCGCATATTCGTTTTCCGAGGCCAGCGCCAGTTTCGCGCGCGACTCCTCCGCGCAGGCCGCGATGAAAATGGCGTCGACGCCCGCCGCGCGCAAACCCTTGTAGAGCGTGTAGGCGGCGATCTCAGCCCCGCCCTTGGTCACGCTGGGATGCGAATGCGAGACAATGGCGATGCGCGGCGCTTCGGCCGAAAATTCCGGTTTCCTCATGATAGCGCTCCCAAAGCCAGCACGCGATTGACATGTTCGATCAGGCGCGGCGGCGGCGCAGACCTGCGCAGGAATTCGGCGCCTCCCGCGATCCGCCGCGCCTCGGGGAAAGCCTCGCCATCGACCGCGCGGCGCAGAGGCAGGCGACGGTTCTTTTCACGCAGGAAGCGGCCCCACCCCTGCGCGGACCAGGAGAAGGCCGTGGAGGCGGCCCGCGCCGGCAACCAGGGTTGGTCCGGGTCGCAGATGTCGAAAAAGGTCGGTTCGTCGCCGGCGCCGACGAGACGATCGAGCGCGGCCCAGCCGGCGTCCGTCAGCGCCACATCGGGCCCGACGAACACGAAGCGGCGCGCGTCCGCCAGAGACAGCACCGACGCCAGGCTCCACACCGCGCATTCCACGTCGGCGACGAAAACCAGGCTCGCCGCGCCGGCGAAATTTTCCGCGAATTCCGCGAACAATTCGCCGATCTCGCCGTGTCGGGCGGAGTCCGGGGCGACGATCACGATTCCGACGCCCTGCGCGCGGCATCCGGCGAGACGCGCGCGCAAATGTTCGAACAGGTGGAATTGCAGGCGCCGCTCCGATGGCGCGCAGAAGATCAGCGCATGGGCGCAAGCGTGGACGATGTCGCCCGTCGCGCGTCCGTACTCGTGTGCGCAGGACTCATGCACGGCGAGCGCCAGCGGCTTGAAGAACGCCTCACGTTCGAGCACCGGATAGAAGTCGCGCAAACCGGCGAGATCGGCGGGGGAGAGACGGACGATCCGCACATCGTCCAGCCGGTGATGCGTGGGCTTGCTGCTCTCGTATGTCAGCCGCAATGTCGCCGCGCCAAAATCCGCGTCGCGCAGATCGCCGCGAAACACGATGGTGAAACCGGCGCGCTCGATGGCCGCGCCCATGCCAGAGAATCCGGCGGTCAGGTCGGGACGCGGCGCGAAATGCAGCGACGACGGCGCGCAGTCCAACACTTCGTCGCCGAGCTTGAGCGCCATGCCCGTGATCCGATGCGACGGGCTGACGACCCATCCCTTCATGAACACGCCAAAACCCTCGACATATTGGGCGGCGTCGATGGCGAGCTTGATCTTTTTCGACGCCGGAGTTTCCAACGCCCAGCCGTCGGTCTCGGCGGCGATGGCCAGCATGGAGCGCGCCAGCGCCCGGCTGTAAGGCTCATCCTGGGACTGCAAATGACCGAACACTTCGCCGGGCGTTGTCACGCGCAAAGGCCGCAGCGCGCGCAAGAGATTCTGTCCGTTCTCGCCGAACGCCACCAGGGCGTCCGAGGCGGCCGACGGGCGCCAGTCGGTGAGCAGCGCCCCGACAATCCCGACCGCGGGCTCCGCGAGGTCGGCGCGCCGGTAATAGGCGCAGCGCAGGCCCGCGGCATATTTGCGGCGGTCGAGCACGACGGCCGGAAATTCAGCCGCGCCCCGGCTCGACGCCCAGCCGAGGAACCAGACGACATTCCCGGAGCCGAAAGCGATGGCTTCGATCACGCCATCCGCATCGGCCGCCGTCTTTCGCGGCGGCTGGAACAGCATGTCGCGGGCGCCCTGGCGCGCCAGCTCCAGCGACTCGATCAGCGCCTGCCCTTCGCTGCGCTTCAACCAGGCTTCGCGCGCCTCCAGCAGCGCGCCAAGAGTCGGCAGCGCGTCGTGAGCCGGAAGCGTGCCCCCCTGTCCCACCACGCGCACGAAGAAATCCTTGCCGGCGAACACCGGCTTGTTAAGCAGAAAGGCGTCGAAGACGGAGGCGTCGAAGCAAAAGCCGAACCGGCCCTGCATGCCGATGGCGTCGCAGACGTCGCCGCGCACATGCGTGGCGCGCGCGGTCGCGACCGGCGCGCCATTGACCACGAGCTCCACCTCGCGCTCGATGGCGGCGTCGGCGAGGCCCACGCACCAGCCGGTCAAGCCGGATTGCGGATCGAACGCGTCCACCGCGCCGAACACGCCCGCGCCGTCCCGTTCGGTTGGCGCAAGCTTGAAATTCATTCCCATCGGCACTCAACTCCTTCGATGAATTCGCTTTATCTTGTGCGCGCGGCGATCACGCTTTCGCCGCGCCGGCTGGGGCGACGCCGCGCTCCACGGATTGCGCGACCAGCTCCCGGCCTCGCGAAACATCCTGCGGCGCGCCCTGGCCCTTCATCAGCATGACGCCGAGGTTGTAGCGCGCGAGATCGTTGCCCTGGTCGGCGGCGCGCTCGTACCAGCGCACGGCTTCCTCGAAATCGACCGGCGCGCCCGCGCCCGTGCAATGGATCACGCCCAGGCGAAACTGCGCGGCCGAGTGGCCCTGCTCGCCCGCGCGCCGCAACATTTCGACGCCGGCCGCCAATTTTTCCGCGTCATTTTTCTGGTCGAGCAGGGACAGGGCGACCAGATATTGCGCCTCGCGGTCGCCCATTTCGGCGGCCTTCCGGTAGAACTCGGCGGCCTTTTGCGGCGCCGCTACTCCGCCATAGCGGCCGGAATGAAGGTGGCCGAGCAGCAGCAGCGCTTCGCGTCCGCCGGCGGCGCCGGCCTGCGCGAGCCATTTTTCCGCCTCCGCCAGATCGACCGCGCAACCCTCGCCGATCAATTTTCGCGCGCCCAGCCGCATCCGCGCGGCGACGTCGCCGCTTTCGGCGGCGCGCATGAGCCATTCCATCGCCTTGCCGGGATCGGTCCCGCGTTCGCAAGCCTCCGAGGCTTTTATGAAGGCTTGGCGCAGACCGCGCTCGGCGGCGGCGACATACCAATGTGACGCCTGCTCCGCGTCGCGCGCAACGCCCTGCCCCAACGTGTAGAGCGCGGCGAGATTGTAGGCGGCGGTGGCGTGTCCCTGTTCCGCGGCGGCGCGAAACCAGCGCGCGGCCTCAGGATAATTGACGCCGCCGGCGGCGCCCGAGCACAGCATTTCCGCGATCATGTACTGGGCGCGCGCGTCTCCCATTTCCGCCGCGCGCCGATGCCAGTTCGCGGCTTCGCGCAAGTCCGGCTCGATCTCGCCTCCGGAGCTATAAAATTCCGCCAACCTGACCACCGCTGGATGGCGCCCCGCCTTGGCGGCGCGCCTGAGATAGGTTTCGGCGCGGTCGAGGTTCTTTTCCAGGCCTTCGCCGGAAATGTGCATGTTCGCCGCCGCCAGCAACGCATGCGGATCGTTCTGTTCGGCCGCCTTCACATACCAGGCGCCGGCGGCGGCCAAATCGAGGGGACGTCCCTGTCCCTGATGAAACGCGGTTGCGAGCGCCAGTTGCGCGCGCGGATGCCCGGCCTGCGCAGCCTTCTCGTACCAGTCGGCGCCAAGCTCCGCGTTGCGCTCGACGCCGAGGCCGTTGAAGTGCATGTCGCCGAGACCGAATTGCGCATTGCGGTCGCCGCGCTCGGCGGCCCATTCGTACCATTGGCGCGCCGCGTCGAGATCGCGCGGCGCCTTCACGCCCTCGAAAAAGACGGCGCCCAGAATCACACCCGCTTCGATCTCGTCCTGCTCGGCGGCGGAGGCCAGCAGCGCGACCGCTTCTTGGCAGTTCGCGTCGATCCGAGCGCCACCGGGAAACAGCAGGGCGCGATTGTCGTCCTCACCCTGGCCTTCGGGCGCGCGGAAAAATTCGCCGGCGTTGCGGCCGCCATGGAGCAGGATGCGCGCAAGCCGTAATTGCGCTCCAGCGTGCCCGCGCTCGGCGCCGCGCCTGTGCCATTTCGCGGCTTCGACGACATCGCGCGACACGCCCTGTCCGTCCTCGAACAGTTTGCCCACGAGATAATCGGCGCGGGCTTCGCCGGCGTCGCTCGCTTTTTGCCAGTGGCGAAACGCCTCAAAAAAATTTCCCGACGCATAAGCCTCCTCGCCGCGTTCGAGGGGCGAGCGGAACAGGCGGGCGATCCCTTTCAAAATGGCTTTGGTCATGGCTCTCTCATCGCTCCACTGAAACCGCTCACCAAGCCGTCGATGACGTAGGCGCCGAGCGGGCGTTTGCCGACATTGATGTCGGCGACCAGGGTCATGCCCGGGATCAGGCGGAAGCCGGCGGGCACATTGATCAAGCCAACCTTGGTCACGGCGATGTTAACGCGGTAGTAGGGCTCGACCGGCTGGCCCGTGTCCTCATTGGTGACGAAGGCGTTTTCGCTGATCCATTTCACTTCGCCGTCGGCGAGACCGTGTTCGGCGAAATTGAAGGCGTCGATCTTCAGGTAGGCGGGATCGCCGGGACGGATGAAGCCGACATCGCGCGCGGCGACATGGATCTCCGCCGCCACGGGCGAGGCCAGCGGCATGGCGGTGATGAATTGCTCGCCCTCGCGCATCACAGAGCCGCGCGAGGTCTTCGCGATGGTCAGGATGATCGAATCCTGTTCTGCGACCAGACGGACGAGGTCGCGATGCCGGTGCGCCTTCTCCAGTTGCGCGGCGGCCTGATCCAGCGCATTCTGCGCCTGCACCATTTCCTTGCGCAGATCGCCGGACCAGGAGCGGACAAAAGCCTCGCGATCCGCGCGCAGCGACGATAATTGATGGCGCGCCTCGTCGATGCTGTTCGCCTGCCCCTGAAGCGTGCGCTCAGCTTCCACCCGCGCGTCGGTCGAGGTCCACTGGTTGAGCAGCGAGCCCGCGCCTTTCTCGACAAGGGCGACGCGCATGTTCTCGACCTTTTTGGCGATATCGGCGCGCGCGCGCAGACTGCCGACGTCCGACTCCAGTTTGGCCAGCGTCGCCTCCGTCTGCTTGAATTTCTGGTCGTAGGAGTTGAGCTGCGCCAGATATTGCGCGCGCCGCTCGTCGAACAGATCGGCTTGCAGCTTGTTGTAATGGCGCTGGTCGACATTGTCGGTCGCCGCGAATTTCAGGGCGCCGCCGTCGAGCTCCGCCTGTTCGCGCACGATCTGCGCTTTGAGGCTCGCGACCTGCCGCTCGAGCTGGCCGACATCGGCGTCCGCGAAGGTCGGATCGAAGGTGGCGAGCACGTCGCCCTTGCGCACCACATCGCCTTCGCGCACGTCGATGCTGCGCACGATGGAGGTGTCGAGCGCCTGATAGATTGTCGGCCGCGTCGAGGTCACGATCTTGCCCGAGGTGCTGGCGATGACGCGGTCGATCTGCGTCACCGAACAGATCACGGCGATGGTCGCCACGGCCAGGGCGATGAAGTGAATCGTGTGGCGCGCGCCGACCGGGTCCGGCGCCTCGCGCAGGTTCCCGACTTCCGACTGGAAGCTGCGGACGGTTTTCAGCGTTTTCGCTTCAGACGGCATGGAGCGCCCTCCTCGGCTGCAAGGGGATCGCGCCGGCTTGCACGTGGTCGTTCTGCTGGCTCCACAGGCCGGAATAGACCTCGCAACGCTCCAGCAACTCGCGATGCGTCCCCATGTCGAGGAACCGGCCGCGATCGAGAACCAGAATGGCGTCGGAATTGACCAGAGACGACAGCCGGTGCGAGATCGCGATCACCGTGCGCCCTTGAGCGATCTTCTTGATGTTGGCGTTGACAATGGCCTCGCTGTCGGGATCGAGCGCGCTGGTGGCTTCGTCGAGGATCAGAATGCGCGGGTCCTGGATCAGCGCGCGGGCGATGGCGAGCCTCTGCCGCTGGCCGCCCGAAAGGTTCGGCGAGCCCTCGTAAATGAAAGTGTCGTAGCCGCGCGGCAGGCGCTCGATGAATTCCTCGGCGCCGGCGAGCCGCGCCGCGCGCACCATTTCGTCATGGCTGGCGTTGGGCTTGGCGATGGTGATGTTCTCGCGGATCGTGCCGGTGAAGAGAAAATTCTCCTGCAGGACGATGCCGAGGCTGCGGCGCAGATGGGCGATGTCATATTCGCGCACATCGATGCCGTCGATCTTGATCGAGCCCTCATATTCGCTGTGCAGACGCTGCAACAGGCGCGTGAGCGTGGATTTGCCGGAGCCGGAACGCCCGACCACGCCCAGGGTCATGCCGGCGGCGACCTCGAACGAAATTTTTTGCAGCGCCGGATTGAGCGCGCCCGGATAGCGGAACGTGAGGTCGCTGAACTGGATGTGGCCGTCCAGCTCCTTCTTCACCCCACCGTTCGAAATGTTTTCGCGCGGCTGGTTGACGAGGTTGGCGACGATGCGGACGGCGGAGCGCGCCTCGTCATATTGGTTGACCAGCTGCGCCATCTGCATCAGCGGGCCGGCGACGCGCTGTGACAGCATCAAGAAGGCGAACAGCGCGGAGACGTAAACGGGATCGTTGGTGGTGAGCGCGAGATAGGTTCCCACCGCGTAGACGCCGGTGACGGCGAAGCGCTCCAGCGGACGCACCACCGCCTGGATCACCGCCGAAACCATGCCCTCGCGTTGGCGCAATTGCGCGATCTGGCTGATCTGCACGTCCCAGGAGCGCTGCTGGCGGTCTTCGAGCGCCAGCGATTTGACGGTTCTGATCCCCTGAAGCGTCTGGATCAGGAAGGCGCCGCGCTTGCCCTCCGCCTCGAGCACCGCCCAGGTGGCGCGGCGGTAGCTCGGCAGCATGAACAGCAGCCAGCCGGCGATCAGAGCGCAAATGCCGAGCACCAGAAACGTCAGCAGCGGCGAGAACATGAACATGACTGGCAGAAAGAACAGCAGCATCATCGAGTCGAGCATGGTGCCGAACATCTGGCCGGTCATGAACTGGCGGATGCGCCAGACCTCGTTCATGTCGCGCGAAATCATGCCGACCTGGCTGCGCTCGAAGAAGTCGATGGGCAGGCGCAGCACCTTGTCGAACATGTATTCGGAAATGCGGATATCGACGCGCGTCGTCAGCACCAGCAGCAGGTAGGAGCGCAGGAAGGCGAGGCCCGCCTCGGTCAGGGTCAGCACCAGCATGACGAGGCAGAGCACGTTGAACGTGCTCATGGCGTGGTAATAGATGACCTTGTCCGACAGCAGGCGCCAGAAGATGATCGGCGACAGGGCCAGCAGGCCCAGCAGCAGCGCCGAGAGCGCCAGGTCGCGCACCAGCCGCTTTTCCCGCCACAGCAGAGCGGCGATCAGACGGATGGAAAACGGCTGCTCCTCGTCGACGATTTCGTAATGGCGCTTGACCAGCACGACCTCGCCGGTCCAGGCCTCTTCAAGGCGGTGGCGGTCGATCGTCGTCTCGGCGTCCGACGCGCCCACGGGATCGCGCACGAAGGCGACGGGATGCTCGTTGTCGCGCACGCCGGTCAGAACAAGGCAATTGCCGTTCTTCAGTTCGACGATGGCGGGGAGCGCCCGGCCGAGCTTGGCGAGCCCGTCCCACGAAAGTTTCACTTTCTTGGCGCGCAGGCCGGCCCGTCGCGCGCAATGCAGCAACGTGTCCGAATCGACGCTTGGGCTCTCGAGTCCATTGTCATCGACGAGCTTTTCGATGCTCAGGGACACTTCCAGCTCCCTCGCGACCAAGACCAGGGCCGCGAGATTCGACGCTCCTGCCGCCATGCGTATGCGCTCCCTCTTCCGTCATATCGGGCGAACGGCGCGCGCAAATAGTGATGCGCGCGCCAAACCCTTGTCAGAGCTTGAGATGCTGGCCGTTGGCGAAATCGATTTCGCTGACCTTGCTCATCTGCATGGATTGCCCGCCGTAGGACACCGTGGTCACGCCCGTCTTGGCGTCGGTGTTGATGGCGACGTCGCTTCGGTTCAGATCGGCGAACTCGACAATGGAGGTTCCACCGGTCATGCTGCCCTTGATCACGTCGCCGTCGAACGTGTCCGAGGTGACGACGAAAGTGGTCTTGGCCAACGGGCCGGACCCGCCGTACATGGTGTCGTGGCCATAGCCGGAAATCAGGGTCGAATTGCCCGTGCCGCCATAGAGCTTGTCATCGCCGCTGGTGGCCATCAGCGTGTCGTTGCCGGAGCCCGCCTTGAGAATCTGGTCGCCGCTGCCGGCAATCAACAGCGCCGCGCCGCTGTGCGACGACGAGCCATAGAGCGCCTGATTGCCGTCGCCGCCGACGAGCGTGTCGTGGCCGGTTCCCGCGTAGATCGAATCCGCGCCGGCGCCGCCGAACAGGAGATTGTCGCCGCCAGTGGCGACGAGCTTCGCCGCGCCCGTGGCGGAGGTCGACCCATAAACCGTGTCCGATCCGGACGCGGAGATCGTGTCGAACCCTTCGCCCGCCTGGACCTCGATGCCCTGACCCACAGCAAATTTCATATTGTAAACGGTGTGGTCGCCGGTCGAATCCGCCTGATCGATCTGCACGCCTTGCAGCGTCAGCGAGCCACCGGTCCCGATCGAGGACAGTTGCTCCTCAAAGCTGGCGAGCTGCTCGTCCGACAGAGCGCCGAGCGAGGGATTGAGCGTGTTGAGAATGGATTGGACGGCGGCGTCCGAAACCGTTTGGGCCGTCGAAAGATCCAGAGCATATTGCGCCATTTACAACCTCCTGTTGTGTGATGTCCTCAGGGATCATCCCTGTCCTCTCAAACAGCGCGTTCTTCCGCGCGCATCGGCTTGAAGACCCGCAATCCTGTTGCGGGCTTCTTCATCTCCGGCCCCGGACTGTCCGCGGGCCTCTCATTCGTGGCGGCGCTTGCGACCGGGACGAGCTGCAAGCGCAGCCCGACCAGCGGATCGACGCCGGCATAGCTGGAAAATTCCAGGCTCTCGCCGGAGTCGACGACCGCGGGCAGCCCAAGGAAAATCGCCTCGCCCTGGAGGCGGAAGCGGCCCGCGCCGCCCGCGATCCGCACGCGCAACCCGACGAGGGGCAGGCTGCGGCCGCGCGTTCCCGCGAAGGCGCCGGCGGGCGTCCATTCCGACCACCGCCCCGCGGCGCCGGCCGCCAGCGCCTGATATTCAAGCTTTTCGCCAGCGGGCGCATTCCAGTGCAGCGTGACGCCCTCGATCACGGCAGGCGATCCGGGACCGCCGATCCAGCCGCCGCCGGTCGCGCCAACATCGCCTTTTCGCGAAACATGGCAGACGACGCCGAAGCCGGCGGCGTCCAATTCGGGGCTCAACTCCGCCGCAGCGCCCTGCCCGGCGCCGCGCGCGACGACGATGCCCGATCGCGTCGGCTTCGCCAGGCCGACGCCGGCGGCGCTCGACACGGCCGGAGGGCGCCCGCGCCGCCCCGAGGGTTCCGCGCGCGGCGGCGCCGCGATTTCGATGCATGGCTGCGTCTGCTCGCGTTGCCGGGTCTCTTCGCGCGCTTTCTCGACGGCGGCGACGACGGAAAGGCTCGCGGCTTCGATCACCTTGCCGAGGGGCTCGATCTTGATCTCCGCGCCGTCGTCTTCGCCGGGCGCGCCGACGATCGTGAGCTGGATGCGGCCGCTGCGCTCCGCGACCACCAGAGCGTAGGCGCCCGGCGCGGCGAGCACGCCGGCTTCGGCGCCCGGCGCGAAGATCAGGGCTACGGAATTTTCCGAGGCCGGCGACGTGCGCAGAAACAAGTGCGGCGGAACGCAAGCCCCGGCGGCCACGTAACGCAGCACAAAAATGCCCGGCGCGACGGGAATCGTGACAACGCGCTCACCCTTGTTTTCCGACTGGCTCATGCATGGCCCTCCCGACCTCGACAGCCAATCGTTAGCAACATGTAATGTTTTCGCCCAGACGTAAAAGTTAAAACTGTTTAACAGAACATATCATGATGCGGAAATTTTCCAATCAAACCTGCAACTACTTCATTTTGCGAATATTACTCATCATCATATTCACCCAAGCGACGAAAACACTGTGACTATTGGCGTTTTTGATATTTCAATCGCACCTTAAAATGTTCGATAATATGGCTTCATTACGTAGGTCAATTCCGACCACAGCAAGACAGGCTAAGTTATGTTTTGCGATTTGATCAATCGTTCTCTGTATACAGGATGCTTCAGGGCCTATGGCTCCGCAGCGGACGTACAGATGAAACGAAGCCAGCCCCACAGCATCGAAGGTGTATTTTTGAACCTCATTATGATGACGTTGCGTAGGTTTGACTTGCAGGGCAAGTCGAGGCGGGATCGCGCCCATGCCGCGAGCGCCTGAATTGCGACCGCGGGACATTGGCTTAGCCATGATGTCGGCGGGCGGCGAGCCCGAGGCCGCGCTCGCCGCGCTCCATCGTGGCGACGCGCGATCCGCGCTGGCTTTCGCCGACCGCTGGCGCCGCGTCGGGGGCGCAACCGCCGCCAGCCTGATGACCAGAAGCGAGGCCGCCCGTCTCGCCGGATTCGACGATCTCGCGCACGCCGATCTCGTCGCCGCGCTCGCGCGCGATCCGCTCAATCCGCTCGCCAATCGCAAGGCCCTGGAGCTGGATGTGCGCGACCTCGGTCCAGGCGCCGCCAAATGTCTGCTCGCGCGCAGTCCTGGCGAAGTGATGACCGCGCTCGCCCATCTCGCCGCGCGCGGCGACGCCGGCGCCGCCTCGATCCGACATGTTCCGCCGGGAAAAATTCAGGGATGGGCGGCCTGGCGCCCGGACCGGTCAGCACGCGTCACCGTGCTTGGCGAGCGCGTGGAAACATTCATTCTCAAGCCCGATCCCGCCGATCCGCGCGCAGGCTTTTTCGGCTGCGCCACCGCGTTTTCCCTTGAGGTCGCGGACCCCGAAAGCGTCCTGGCGCAAGTGTGCGTGGGCGACGAGGCCATCGCTTCCGTGCGCCTGAGCTGGCGCGGCCACGAGACCCGGGCGCGGGCGCCCTGCGGCCCCGAAACCGCGACCATCGTCGTTCCCGTTTATGACGATCTCGACGCGACCGGCGCCTGTCTGGACTGCGTCGATGCGGTGCTGCAATCGACGCCCGACGTCCATGTGTTGATCATCGACGACGCCTCGCCCAATCCGTCCCTTTCCGAACATCTGCGTCAGTTCTCGCGCCGCTCCATGACGCGCCTGGTGGTCAACCGACGCAACCGCGGCTATGTCGGGACCGTCAATCGCGCGCTGGCGCTGATCCCGGACGGCGATGTCTTGCTGCTGAACGCCGACACGCTCGTCGCGCCGGACATCGTGAGCCGCTTCCGTCGCATCGCCCACCTGGACCCGCGCATCGGCGCGATCAATCCGCTGAGCAACCACGGCGAATTCGTCAGCTTTCCCAAACCCTTCGTCGAGAACGCCGTCGACGCCCGCTGGACGCGCGTCCATGACGTCGCCGGCGCCGTCAATTCCGATGTCGTCGTCGACACGCCGGCCAGCATCGGCTTCTGCCTGTTTCTCACCCGCGCCTGCCTGAACGCCGTCGGCGCGCTCTGCGAGGAATATGACAACGGCTATCTCGAAGACGCCGATTTCGCCCTGCGCGTCCGCGAGGCCGGATTTCGAAACGTCTGCGCGCCCTCGATCTTCGCCCCGCATCTGGGATCGCGCTCGTTTCGCGGCGAAAAACGTCAACTGGTGGCGCGCAACCTTCGCGTGCTCAAGCGCCGCTTTCCCGGCCACGAAGCCGAATGCGACGCCTACATGCTGCGCGATCCGCTCGCCCCCGCGCGAGAAAAAATCGAGCGCGCTCTGATCGCCGATGCGCCGGGACGGCGACTTTTGATCGGCCCCGCCCGCGCCCGCGCCGTCCTCACTCTTCGCGCGCGCCAATTTTTCGAAAAGGGTGTCGAAGCCGTCATCGGCCTATCCTCGCATGATGGCGTCGGCTGGCGGTTGCGGCTTCAAGGTTTTGGCGGCGCGCCGCAAAATCTCGACATCGGCCTCGACGATGACGCGTCTGTCGGCCTGCTAGGCGAGATTGCGCCTGATGTGATCGAGATCGCCGGCGAAGGCGAACTGGCGCCGCATCTTTTGCGCGCGCTGACAAAAGTTCGCGCGCCGCTGCTGCGCCTTGTCGCGGAGGCGCCGATGCGAACCAACGCGCTCGCCGTGACCGGAGAAATCCCTATCGACGCCATGAGCCGCGCCGCTTGCGGCGCGCTCCCACAGATCGGACTGAGCCGCGCCGCTTGCGGCGCGCTCCCGCTGGGCCGCGTCGCTTGCGGCGCGGAAGCCGGGCCGGCGCTCGGGATCATCCTGCCGGAGGAGAGTCCGAAAACCTTGTCCTTCCTGCTCGATCTCGCCGCGACGCGCGCGGGCGGCGGCGCTGTCGTCCTCGGCGGAACCTCGATCGACGCGCGACTGATGGGACGCGGCCTGTTCGTCACCGGTCCGATCGGCGACGACGAACGGGACCGCGTCGTCAGGCAATATGGCCTCGGGCGCTATCTGCTCCCCTATCGCAGCTCGCATTACTGGGCGCTGGAAAGCTGGCGCCGGGAGCGTCCGTTGCCGGCCGCCTATTTCGACTGGTCCGGCGCAAATTTTCGCGAATGCGCCGATGACCTGTCCCTGCCCCCCTCGTCCGACACCTCGAAAACCCTGCTCGAAATCGAGCGATGGCTGGAACCGAACCCGAGCGCGCCATGACTTTCGAACTCGTCAGCGATTTCTTTCGGCTCGATGCGCGCGCGGTCTCCGGCTTCGTCTGTGATGGCGCGCGCCCGGAGCGGCGCTTCACTGTCGAACTGCTGGTCGATGGCCTGCACATCGGCGCCGCGCTCGCCGATCACGCCAGCGCGCGCGCAAAAAAACTCGGCCTTGGCGACGGCTGCTGCGGCTTCACCTTCGTGCTTTCGGAAGGGCTTTTCGCCCAAGCGAAAATGGTGGAGGCGCGGCTCGCCAATGTCGGCTCAGCGGTTGGCGCGCCGCTTCTCTTCAACGGGAGCGCTCCAGCGCAAGCGGTCGCGCCGTCGCCGCACGGTTTTGTTGAATGGAGCGGCGGCCTGCGCTTCACCGGCTGGGCGGACGCGGGCGATGGGGCCCCGCCGGAAATCGCCGTCCTCATCGACGGCGAACGCGTCGCCACCGCCCATGCGGAAAACTGGCGCCATGTCGATCGTCCGCGCCCCCAGGCGCAATTCGGCTTCGACATCACCCTCCCCGAGCATCTTGCCGACGGGCGGGTGTGGACGGCCTCGTTCCTGGTCGGACGCGGCGTCGAGCTCGAAGGCAGTCCGGTGACCTTCGTGGCCCCGCCCGGCGGCCTCGAAGCGACGCTTGCCGCGCTGGACGCGCCGCCCGGCCAGCGGCTGACCGCGCACTATTTCGACCGGCTCATGCCGGGGTCGCTGCCCTTCAGCCGCTACGGCGGCGCGCGCGAAAATTTTCAGCCCGCCGCGCCCGCGCCGAGCGAGACGCCGCTCGGCGTGCTCGCGTTCGATGGCGACGGAGTCGAGGCGACGCTCACGAGCCTCGAAACGCAAACGCACCTCCGCTGGGCCGGCGGGGTTCTGCCGCGCGCCGAAAGCGCGCTGACCTTCGCGCCAGAGGACCTCGCCGATTTCCTCCGCGACCACGCCGACGGCATTGGCTGGTTCCTGTTCCTCGCGCCGGGCGTCGTGCTCAACGCAGACGCCCTCGCGCGCTTCGCCTGCGCCACCGATGCGCATCCCGACGCCAGTCTCATCTACGCCGATTACGAAATCAGCGGCTGGCCGGTCGCCCTGCCCGCGTGCGACTGCGAGCGCATGCTCGAACAGGCTTATTTCGCTCCCTGTTTCCTCATCCCGCGCGCCACGGTCGAGCGCGCCGTAACGAGCGCCGAAAACCTTTTCCGGCTCGCGAATCTGGCCTTTGACCAAGCCGGCGCCGGCGCAACAGCCGTCCACCTGCCGGGGCCGGCGATGCGCATGGAGGGCCGCCTCGACGATTCCGGGCTGTTGGCGCAGGCGACCTCAAGCCATCTGCGCGCCAGGCGGATCGAGGCGGCGGTCGAACCCGCTCCGGGCGCGGCGGCGCCGCGCTGCCGTGTCCACCGCAGGGGGGGCGGCAAAGTGTCGATCCTCATTCCGACGCGCAACCGCCATGAGCTCCTGCGAAACTGCATCGACAGCATTTTTCCCGCGACCACTAAGGCGCGCGCCGAGATCATCGTGATCGACAACGAGTCCAGCGATCCGCAGACGCTTCGCTATTTGCAGCAGGTGGAACAACAGGGCGTCGCCGTCGTGCGCGCGCCGGGGCCGTTCAATTATTCCCACATCAACAATCTGGCCGCCGCCAAGGCCCAGGGCGACATCCTGTGCTTTCTCAACAATGACGTCGTCGCCCAGGACGCGCACTGGCTGGAGGAAATGGTGTCGCGCCTTGCCGACGAGACCACGGGCGTCGTCGGCGCCAAGCTGCTGTGGCCGAGCGGCGTCGTTCAACATGGCGGCGTCACGCTCGGCGTGAATTTTGGATGCGCGCACGACTTTCGCGATCGCATCGACCGGGACCCCGGCTATTTCGGCGCGCTGGAAGTCGCGCGCGAAACCTGCGCCGTCACCGCCGCGTGCATGCTGACGCGCAAAAACCTGTTTCTCGAACTCGGCGGTTTTGACGCGCTGCGTTTTCCTATCAATTTCAACGACGTCGATTACTGCCTCCGTGTGCGCGAAATGGGGTTGCGGGTGGTGTTCACGCCGCATGCCGTTCTCACCCATCATGAGTCGGCGTCGCGCGGCAAGGTGGACGACACCGGCCGCTTCCGCCGCGAACTCTGGATGCTCCGGCACAAGTGGGGCGAGGCATTGGCGACCGACCCGTTTTACAGCCCGCTGCTCGCGCTGTCGGACCCCTCCTATTCCGCCCTGGCCTGGCCGCCGAGATCCCTGGCGCCCCGCCGAAACCAAATCCAACCCGGCGTTCAGCCGCCTCCGGGCTATTGAAGGATGACTCGCATGACGGATACTCCCAACATTGTGCTCCATGTCGGATGCGGACCGCGCCGCAGACTCCATCCGGCGTTTCAGGGCGCCGGATGGCGCGAAATCCGCCTCGACATAGACGCGCGGGTCGAGCCCGATGTCGTCGCGTCGATGGTCGACATGCGCGCGGCGGTGGCCGATGGCGGCGTGGACGCAATCTGGTCTTCGCACAACATCGAGCATCTTTTCGCGCATGAGGCGCAGCAGGCGCTGGCCGAATTCCGTCGCGTGTTGCGCCCCGACGGTTTTGTCCTGATCACCTGTCCCGATGTCGTCGCCATCGCCCAGCTCATCGTCGACGGCAAGTTCGACCAGCCCGTTTACAGCTCACCGGCCGGTCCGATTTCGCCGGCGGACATGCTGTGGGGCCACCAAAGCGCCATCGCCGCCGGCAACGCTTTTATGGCGCATCGCATGGGCTTCAGCCGCGAGAGCCTCGGCTATGCCCTGGCCAATGCGGGCTTCGCCGAAGCCTGGTGTTGTCGCGGCGACGGCTACGACCTCTGGGCCGTGGGTTTTATGCGCGGCGCCGATCGCGCCCTCATCCACCGGCAGTTGGCCGCGGCGGGACTGCATTATTCCGAACCCCGCAAGGCCGTTGCATGAAGCTCCTGTTCGTCCACAACAATTTTCCCGCGCAATTCCGCAATCTCGCGACCGCGCTCGCGGGAGACGTGCGCGTGCAAATGGCCGCGATCGGCAGCGATACCGCGCGCGCCATGCCCGGCGTGTCGCTCCACCGCTATGCGGACGTCGCGCCTCATACGCCTGCGCACAGCTTTTCCCGCCGGTTCGACGGCGAGACCCGCCGCGCCGAGCAGGTGCTCTATGCCGCGACGCGGCTCGCCAATGACGGGTTCATCCCCGACCTGATCCTGGTTCATCCCGGCTGGGGCGAAAACCTGCCGCTGCGCGCCGTCTTCCCCAAGGCGAAAATCGTCGTCTATTGCGAATATTACTATCGCGCCGAAGGCGGCGATGTCGGCTTCGACCCGGAGTTTCCCTCCATCGGAGTCGACGGCGCCGTGGCGCTCGATTGCAAGAACGCCTCGACCCTGCTGGCGCTCGCCTCCTGCGACGCCGCGCTGTCGCCGACGCGCTGGCAGAAATCGACTTTTCCGCAAGACTTCCAGCACAAGATCACGGTGATCCACGAAGGCGTCGACACCGATCTGTTCGCGCCCGACCCCGGCGCCGTCCTGAATCTGGGCGACGGGCTGCGCCTCACCGCAGCCGACGAAATCGTCACCTATTCGGCGCGCAGCCTGGAGCCGATCCGCGGCTTCCACAGTTTTATGCGCACGCTGCCTCGCGTGCTGGAGGCGCGTCCCGGAGCGAAAATCGTCATCGTCGGCGACGACGGCGTCTCCTACGGCGTTCCTCCGCGAAAACATCCGACCTGGAAAGCGGCGCTGCTCGATGAACTCCGGGGACGCATCGACGAGAGGCGCGTGCTGTTTCTCGGGCGCCTGCCCTATGCCGATTATCGGCGCGTGCTGCAGATTTCATCGGCGCACGTTTATCTCACCTATCCCTTCGTCCTGTCCTGGTCGCTGCTGGAGGCGATGAGCGTCGGCTGCCTGGTGATCGGCTCCGACACGGCCCCCGTGCGCGAAATGATCGACGGCGACAATGGTTTGCTCGCGCCCATGTTCGACCGCGACGCGCTCGCCAAAACCATTGTCGGCGCCCTCGCCGATCCCGAGGCCCATGCGATCAGGCGCGTTCGCGCGCGAAACTTCGTCCGGGACCATTTTGACGCGCGCGGCGTTTGCACGCCGAAGCTGATCGAATGGATCGGAGGGCTTGCGGCGCCGCGCCGCCTTCATGAACCCGAGGTTGGCTTGGCGTTTCCGCCGCGCGTTGAAGCGCTGCGCGCGTCCGGGCGTTGAAGCGTGATCCGCAATCGTCACGGAAAGATGGCGGGCGCGCCCCTCCTGGGCGACGCCGCCCCGCGCTCGCGCCCAGCGCGGCAATTGTCCCAACCTTCGCCGCGTGTCAGCTCTCCGTCGAGCAGAACGACGATGTCTCGCGTGTTTGACGTTCCGCTCTCCATTCCGCGAGCCAGGACTCGATCTGACTGGCTTCCTTTTTCGTCCAGGCGACGACCGCCATTCCCTCCTCGGCGATCATGAACACGCCGTCCAAGCCCTTGGCGCGGCGAATCGTGTCCAGCGCCTGGACCGGGGTTTGCGCGATGGGACCGGCGACATTGAAGGACGTGTTGACCGCGACCTCGACGCCGTTGCGCCGCCCCAGCGCCTTCAGATAGGCGTGGGTCAGCGCATCCGTGTTTTCGCGCACGATCTGGATGCGCGCGCTGCCATCGGCATGGATGACGGCGGGAACTTTTTCATAGGCCTGCGGCTTGGCCTGGGCGATCAGGACCATGTAGTTGTAGACGTTGTAGTCGTCGTCCGCGCCGCCGTCGGACAATTCGAAAAGCGCCTTGGCGGCTTCGAGCGTCGCCATCGGCGCGAGCGGCCGGATCGCCTCGCGATATTTTACGCGGGCGTTCAGGGTTTCTCGGGTATGCGGGTTGCAGGGGTTCGCCAGAAAGGACCGGTGGCCCAGCGCGCGCGGGCCCGTCTCGGCGGCGCCCTGGAACAGCGCGATGACGCCGTCCCGCGCGGTGATGAAGGCCATGAAGTCGGCGATGGCCTCCCGTTCGGATTCTTGCGCGGCGTCGCCAAGTTCGACCCAGGCCACGTCGTCCGCGTCCTTCAGCGCCTCCAGAATTTCGCATTTTTTCGGAGCGCGTCCGCAATAGAAGGCGTGATCGAGGCCGGGGCCGGCGCCCACGCCCGCCAGCGCGGCGAAAGCGTAAGCGGCGCCGATGGTGACGCCGGAATCGCCCGGCACCGGCGGAACCCAGAGATGCAGCCGCGTCGAGCGCCGCAGGACGCGCTCGTAATAGGCCGCGTCAAAATGGTCGAGAATGCGCATGTTCGCCACGGCGTTGAGCGCCGCGCCGCCCGTGAGCACCAGCCGGTCGGACCCGGTTTCGCGGATCAGGCCGTCGATGAGGTGGATCAGCGCGTCCTCGAACACCATCTGCACCGCGGCCGCCTTGTCGAGCCGCTCCTGCGTGTTGGGGTGATGCTGGATGTCTTCGACCCGCAGCACGGCGTCCGGATTCCACATGTCTTCCGGCGGAATCGGCGGCCCCATGATTTCGACCAGTTCCGGGGTGTACGGGTTCCGCATCATGCTGCGATGCCAGTTGGCCAGCGAGCGGTTGAGGCGCACCTCGCCGCCCTCGCGCAGCTCGAAAATGTCCCGCAGCCCCGCATAAAAACGGTTGGTTGCGCGGTTGGTGTCGCCATAGGCGGACGCGCCCATGTAGCGGCCCTCGCTGCTGAGCGCCGTCCAGCCGCCCTGGGTGGCGCTGAGCACGGCGTAGAACATGCCGAGCGAATCGAACAGACTGTCGTTGCCGCGCAAAAGCCGCAGCTTGCCCTCCTCCGCGAGATAGAGCGAGATGGAGCCGGCGTCGCCGGAGCCGTCGACGACGACGACCATCACCGGCGACTTCTCCCTGGCGAAGGGCGAGACCGCATGGGAGAAATAGGCGTGATCGTCGTGGTGGGGCATGCCAATGATGGGCGGTGGGGCGCTGAGCCCGAAGCGGCGCGCGATATCCTCGGGGGCGCGAAGACCTTCCTTGAGATCGTCGCCGTTGAAGGTCGGCCCGTGCTCCTCGAACATCATGGCGAGGCTTCCCGGAAATTCCTCAAGCGTCGACCGCGCGCCCGTGGCCATCAGCAGCGCGTAATCGTAGGTCGCCAGCCAGGCGACGATCTGATCCGGCCGAATGCCCCTACTGCTCATGATTTCGGCCAGGGCGTCGAGCGAATGACGGGGATAATGGTTGGAATGTTTCTGGCCCGAAAACCGTTCCTCCTCATTGTTGCAGATGACGCGCGCACCCACCGGGGAGAATTCGACCAGGGCGGCGCCCGTGTTGTGGAATCCGCCAATGCTCAGTCCGACGAGATAGGCGGTCTCGCCGCGTTCGACGCGCGCCGCCAACTCCCGCGCCCGCTCGGCCGCCAAAACGCTGTCAGCTCTGTAAAAATTCTTTGTGCGAAAATATTGATCGGCAATCGCCAAGCCCACGCGGAACCCCAGCTTGCCAAGCCGGGGGTTCAACGGCGTGTAACGCGGGGCCGAACGGGAATGCTTCATAAGGAACACCTCGAACCTGTCTTGAAAAGGTTTTTGCTCAAGCGCGGGGTCGAATACATAGCCGTCGCCTTGCGCCTGCGGCAAGCGTCACTTGAATTTGGCGCGGAAGACCTCCAACCGGGGCAACATTGGCGGGGATGGTGACGTTCCTGTGACGATCGGACGTAAGGCGCCGCGGGGCCCGGCGCAAGGCGCGTCCATGTGGCGAGGATCATGGTGAAAGGGTCAGGCGGTCACGACTCGACGACAGGGAGCGCGCACGCGCTTAATGTCGTCTCGCCTGTTGAGGAATTTTTTGGTGAGGGACTGCCGCGCGAAAAGCAGGAGCACGCCGCTTGGTAGCGTCGGCTTGGATACCGGTCGGCGGGAGAACCCTGTCAGCCTTGTCGGCCGGCGGCAAGCCGATGCCCTGCCAAGCGACCGGCCGCGGTTCAGGCCACGATTTTTCTGCACGCCTCGCCGCAGGCCTTGCACGACTGCGCGCAGGCCTTGCACTCCGGGCTGTCGGGATATTTCTCGCATTCCTTCTGGCAGGCGGCGCACACCTCCGCCGTCGCCTTGGCGAAAGCCGGAACTTGCGCCGCGTTCACGGCCGCCAGGGCCTGGAGGGCGCCGCAGGCGGCGACGACCTGGTAGCTGGTGTTGATGCAGCCGCTCATGGAATAATCCTTCATCGCCAGCATGCCCAGGCAATGGCGCAGGCAATCGTTGGCGGTGGCGACGCAATGGCCGCAGGCGTCCTGCAGATCCTTGTATTTGGGCGGGTGCATGCCATGCTCGCCCTCCGCCATGGCGCGATCCGCAGCGGCGAGGACGGCGGCGGCGCCGAATGCGGCCCATGAATTCGCGGCGTTCCATGTCATGTCTCCCCGTTGGGCCCGTGCGCCCATTATATCTGGGGGCCAAAAAGAAAAAGACCCTCCGTCGGGAGCGGAGGGTCTTTCCAGAGCGAACGTTGTGGATGCGCTATTGCTGGAACGCGTCGAAGGAACGGCCACTCTCGCGCCGAGCATCCTGGACCAGGCGTTCGAGCGCACATTCAAAGGTTTCCGACCGCGCGCGGGCGATTTTGTCTCGGGCGCGCAGAGCCTTGCGCCGCACGCTTTCGAACCGGAAGACGCCGTGGTGCGGGCCGGTGTAGGTCACGTCGAAGCCAGCCTCCGCCTTGGTCAAGGCGACATCGAGATTGTTGGTTTCAAACGCCACCGCCATGATCCACCCCAAGAATTCGCACCGTTGGCGACACCATGACTCATACCGGCGAACGCCTGTTTCAGAAATTCAATAAAAGTTGATCGACACACGTTTCTTTTAGTTGACAAAATTTATGGACTTATTATATTGACGTTAATGGAGGCTCACATGACGGTATCCGAAAACAATCCGATTGAGGTCGCCAACGTCACCCTGGCGTCGCTGGTCAAACTGGTCGGCCTGCTCAGCGCGGAATTGGTCGTGGGAAAATACCGCGAGGACATCGACGTGCTCGAGTCCGCCATTCGCCGCAAATTGTTTGCGACCATTCCCGGAGCCTCGTCGGAGGCGACCGCGGAAGGCGTCGCCCTCGCGCACAAACTGCTCGACCCCATGTTTCGCGACCTGCGCGCCCGCGCGACCTCGGTGGCGGCCGCGGAACAGGGCGCCCGCGCGGCCCGCAGGCCCAAGGCGGCATCCGTCGCGGCGGCCAAGCTGAACTGAAGCGGATTCAGCGAACTCCCGTTCACCGAACGCGCTCTCTTTCTCTGTTCTTGCGCATTGTCTTCACGCGAACCGGCATCCGCTTCGCTCGAAAATACTTCAGCTCCAAAGCGGGACGCGCGCTGCGCCCTTGAACCGCCTCACTTTTCCCTCGCAAAGGCGGCGGCGATCATCAGCAGCATGCGGCGCTTCCTGGCGTCTTCAATGGCGCGGAAATCGGCGAGCAGCAAGCGCCCCTCCTCCTCGATCGACAGATCGCCGCCGGTCGGTCCGGAATTGGGGCGCTCCTCATTGAGACCGCGAAAGAAATCGGCCGGCGTGGCGCCGAGAACCTCACAAAGCCTGCGCATGTCATCGACGCTGATACGTTCGCGACCATCTTCCAGCCGCTCGAGCCGGTCGATGCTGAGGCCGGCTGGACGGACCAGCGCCTCCGCCGAAAATCCACGCGCCTCACGCAAGGCCCGCAGGCGGGCGCCCACATGTTTATCAATGGGATTGACATCAGACATTATGCTTACTCTCAATTCTCTGTGGGAAAGCCGGTTTTCGCGTCCCGGCACAAGATCAACGCCCCTGGATGCGCGCGCATTGACTGCACATCCCGGCTGAAATCCTTGGTTTTTTACCTTCCACAAGAAGTTCATCTTCCATAATTGGATCATATTCAAACCATAAAACGTCGCAACTTAATCGTATTTTAATCGTGAATTTCAATACTTTCTGCCGTTGGGAAGCTTATTTCCTTTGGTAATACTGATGACGTAAGGAATCTGTTACGTACGTAAGCTCATTTCCATCGAACTGCGCTGAAGCTCGACCCATCACCCCGAAGCAGGCGCGCGCTTCGAGGCGTCCCTCATGAACCAAGACAATGGCGACCGTATGGACAGCCGAGCTTATGGCCGCTCACTCACCGCGCCAGCGGGGCGGGCGCTTGGCGAGAAAGGCTTCCATGCCCTCCTGGAAATCCTGGCTGCGGTAGCACATCACCACCAGATCCGCGCCGGTCTCCATCGGCGGACGCAGCCGCAGCAGCGCCTGCTTGGTGGCGGAGAGCGTCAGGGGCGCATGGCCGGCCACCGTCTGGGCCAGGTCCTCCGCGCGCGTCATCAGGACATCCGGCGCGACGATCTCGCCGACCAACCCAAAAACCCTCGCCTCCTCCGCATCGATCAGCCGCGCGGTAAAAATCAGATCCTTGACGCGCGCGGCGCCGATCAGATGCGCGAGGCGGCCGTAATTGGCGACCGACAGGCAATTGCCGAGCGTGCGCGCGATGGGGAAGCCGAACTTGGCGTCCGAGGCCGCGATGCGCAGGTCGCAGCAGGCGGCGATGGCCGCGCCGCCCCCCGTGCAGGCTCCGGCGATCGCCGCGAGCGTAGGAACGCGGCAGTGCTCCAGCGCGGAGAGAATGCGCTCGATCTTGATCTCGTAGTCGATGCAGTCCTGGTCCGAAGCGAGGACGCGGAACTCGGCGATGTCGGTGCCCGCCGCGAAAGCCTTTCCGCCCGCGCCTGAAATCACCAGCGCCTTGACGCTCTTGTCCGCGTTCACGCGCAGCACCGCCTCGTAGAGCTGCTCGTACATTTCGAAGGTGAGGGCGTTTCTGGCCTGCGGGCGGTTGAAGACGAAATGGGCGATCTCGCCGCGCGCTTCGAACAAGGTGATGTCGGTCAAGAGGGGCTCCTGCGGAACGCGCCTGTGTGGCGCGCGAAAATCTGAAAGCCGAGCGCCGCGCGCCGCACAAGGGCGGTAAGTCATGGCGCCGCCCGAAGAGGCATTCGGCTTACGCACAATGTCTCAATCGTCACGCCCGGAACGATCCGATAAGCAGCGCTTGCCCAAGGATAAGCCAAAAAAACTGGCGCCACAAAGCGGGAGGTCAGCCGACATGAATCTCAGGAACCAAACATCCGCATAGGAAAACGCAATGGCTGAAACTCTGACCCTGCAAAAGCCGGCCATCACGCTCGGCAACCCCGCCGTCGTCGGCCTGGGAGGCTTCGGCCTCACCACGCTTCTGCTGCAATTCCACAACCTCGGCTGGATGGGCACGGCGCCCGTGATCTGGGCCGGCTTCTTCTTCGGCGGCCTCGGCCAGTTCATCGCCGGCTTGCAGGAACAGAAGACCGGCAACAATTTCGGCTACGCGGTCTTCTCCGCCTACGGCCTGTTCTGGATCTGCCTGTGCGGCTACCTGCTCGGCGACGCCAGCGGCCTGCCGATCCTGAAACTGTCCGCGACCGACCTGGGCTTCTTCATGTTCGCCTGGACCATTTTTACCTTCGGCCTGTGGATCGCCTCCTGGAAGATCAGCAAGGTGATGCTGCTCGCCTTCACCACGCTGCTCGCCGGCTTCATCCTGCTCGACCTCTCGTTCTGGGGTTTCCCGCAGTTGAAGGCCTGGGCGGCCTGGGACCTGATCGTCTGCGCCCTGCTCGCCTGGTACATGATGTTCGGCATCATTTTCGCCAGCGTTTTCGGACGCCCCGTCCTGTCGGTCGGCAAGCCGATTTTCTGACGAACAAACCCCCTCGCCGCGCGAGCGCGGCCGATCGGGGAATTGATTGTCTTCAAACCAAATCAGCCCACGGACGTCATGCCCGGCCTTGTGCCGGGCATCCACGCCGAGCCGCAACAGACAAGTCTCAAATTTTTCGCGACGCCACGCCGCGTGGACCGCCCAAAACAAGTTTTTCCGCCAAAAGTGAAAATCGAAAATCCGCCATTTCAGCGATTTTGGCGAAATTTTGTTCACGTTTTGTTTCACGTGAAACTAGGCCTGCCGCCACACAAACACAGCTATAACCCATTGTTTTACAATAACGAATGCGCTCCGGAGCGCATGACCCGGCGCCGCCGCCGCGCCAAGTCCCACCCCGCCACACGCCGACAACCCTAAGGTTGCACGCGCGAAAATCGCGCGATTTCGATCAAAAATCGCGCGTTTTTCGCAAGAATTCGCGCATTTTTCACAGTTTTGCGCGGTTAAGATTCAACCGAAAGTAGAATTTCGCCAAAATCGCCGCCCCAAACGCCAATACAAGGGCGCCAAAACCAAACCAGAAATCGCCAGCCAAAATCGCGCAACCAGCGCGCGGCGCCCCTCCCATCCGACACGGACCGTTCCCGCAAAAAAACCGTCATTGCGAACGAAGTGAAGCAATCCACCCCGCGAATGCTTGAATGCCTGCACGATGCCTGTCTGGGCAGCATCTTTCAATTCATCCGCAACTTTTTCTTGGTGGCTTCACGTTTTTGCAACGAATTTTTCCTGCAAGCCGCAAACCAATGATTTCTTGCAATGCCAACGACCTCACGTAGCGCGTCCGGAGCGGAGACATACTTTGCGGCGTTTTCGGCGGCGACCGCATCGAATTTTGCCCGCTCTTGTTCAAACAAGTCGGCGATGGCCCCACATTTCACCGGCGAAGTCGGCACATCGACGTTTCCGACCAAGCCCACATCTCTCAACATTGCAACGTATCGCACGCGCTCGAAAGCACCCAGGTCAACTGCCTTCGACTTCGTTCGTATGATCCCCTCATCAAACAGCGGCTTGCTCGAAGGCAGTACAGCGTTGGAAGGAATATTTACAAGTTCAAGGACCTCGTCTTTCGGCAAAAATGCTCTTGGAAAAAGCGGAGCGAGATGTTCGACCTCCTCCCATACGCGCCGACCGGAAAGTTCGACCGGGCGCTGATCGCGGCTTTGACCCGTCGCTTGCATTTGGCGACGGTTGGCGCGCATCTGTGTTTCAACATCCTCGATATTCCCGCGCCAACGGCCATAGCTGGAATACAGTCTCTCTAGCAGAGCAACGGCCTGACCTTTTGTCATTCCAAGGCTGATTAGCAACGAAGTATCAAGTTCCCACCGCAGCGCGGGCGCGGACCCATCCCGGAGTGGCGCGGCAATCATGACATTTTCGGCGCGAATTTTGGAAAGGGTCTGGAGAATTGCAGCGCGAAATTTGTCCTCGATATTGGAAATGGCGGGCAACATTATGCGTCGTGCGGCAGGAGGCCCAACGTCAAATGCTCCTTCAACGCCGGTGGCAACGCCTTCGATCAATCTACCAACCGCAGCAAACGTGCTGTTCAAAACAGCACCTAGCAGCTCGGCATCAATCCCAGGACGTGGCTCAACCCCGACGAAACGGCCATTCAAAATTGCTCTGTTTGGATTATGCCAAGCCCCGTAGTCGTACGCCGAGTTGTACGGGAGCACCCATTCACTTGAGACCAAACTCCGGGCTTGCCGATACCAGACGCCGTCTGCCCCGTTGCTGACCACGAGTTCGCCCTGATGAATCCCTGCAAGCTCACCAGCATGAACATATTCCGATAAGCCGCGTTTCATTTTCCCCGAGGCGGGGTAGAGGTACACATGCTTCGTGGTATCCGGGATCGAAAACAACCTGTCGTCTTGTTTGAAAAGCTGATGCGGATTGAGTATGGCGGACTGTACGTCCACCGAAGCCAGTTCACCCTGCCACCCGCCCAGCCCTTTGACGGTTACAGTGCCACGACGCGAGATCAATTGACCCTGGTCGCCCTTCTTGGCCTCAAGGCGCTCAAGAAAGAAAAAACTGTCGGCCCCGGTTTTCAGACCGAGCCTGACGCTCGCCATTGTCTCCAACGGAGCGAAATCCGGCCGCGCCGCAAGTTCTAAGGCAATCTTCGGCGCGCGAAGAAAGCGAGCACGCCATGCTGATCCGACATATTTGAGCGGTGCGAAAGACGAAAGCTCGAAGCCAGTGGCGTCGTCGGAAACCATGTTAGCGCTCCACTACGTCGCTTCTGCTCCCTAGCGCACGCAAGTCGCTCTGCCGCACTGCGCTCCAATCCATATCGACGGCTTCCCCATGTCCGCGAAGCCCCAATATTCGGTCTCTCAGCATGTCTACCGCCCTGATGTGATCTTCAACGGCTTCATGATGGCCCAGCAGTGCGCGAACCGTTTGACGCAATGTGACGAAGCGGACGAAATTATCATCTCGCTCATTCGCGTCAGAGCATTGCTTTGCAATCGTGACCACCGTTCCCACGCGCGCCTCTGAAAACCAAGCCTCGGCACCGCTTTCAATGAACGCTTCGATTTTGAAATTCCTCAACAACCAATCCTGTAACGCTGCGCCATAATCGCTATCCATCCATTCGCCTGCTGTCAGCAGCGCGATATAACCGCCCGGTTCCAAGAATTGGGCTCCGTGCAGCCAGAAATAGACATGATAGTTCGCTGACTTAGGCAGCTTCGAAGGGGTACGAACCCTGTCCCCCTTTCCCAAAACCCCAAGAACCTCTGATTGCCTGTGAGCGCCCAACTTGTGGATGCGAACATAAGGCGGATTGCCGACAACTGCGCGCATGAAAGGAATAGGTACGGATGATTGCTTCACGTCGCCGTCGCTGTCGGCCAGCGGCAACTGCATTAGCTCATCGCCAGGCTTTACGCGAAAAAAGCTCTTTGTCGTGACCCTCGGGTAATTGTCTTCGAATTCAAGCTGTTTGATTGCCAGATTTACGGTCGCCAGCGTTGCCGGAAAACGCGATATATCAATTCCGAATATTTCCTTGAGCCGTTCTTGGTGTGTCTGTTCTGGGTTGAGTACTTTTTTCCTGACGTACGCCCGAACCAAAAACGTCCCACCTCCCGCCGCTGGATCAAGCAAGTTACCAGAGCCATCACGCAGAGCGAACGACAGCATCAAATCGACAACATCTGACGACGTATAGTGCTGCCCCCATTCATAACGCTCGTGAGGCTCGATAAGCCGTTCAAAGAGCCGTCCAAGAATATCATGGTCGATCGTGCTCAAATCGAAATGCTCGATATGTTGGACCATCCGTCGCCAGAATGGCACGCACCCGTCTGAAATCATCGCATATTGAGAAACACGGTCCCATGAAAACAAGGTTTCATAATCGCCGGAAATGCGGCGCGCCTCATCGAATTGGAAGCGGAGCATTTTCTCAGCAAGCTTCGCATTATTGTTTGATGGCAACGCCAATGGGTCAAGCGTGCTTTTCGAACGCCGCAGCGCCTCGTAAAACATGAGACGGGTAACAAAGACGTAAGCTGTTAACTTTGACGCCCGTCCAACTTCCTGCTCCCATTTTGCTGGGTCGTGCGCCCACCCCTGGTCATCAACCATCCACTCGATCAGGTCGCTCTGGAAAGCCTCGTCAGCCTTTCGTCTTTCGTGCATTGCATCGCGAATTGCCGCCACCGGCGCAGACAATAATTCGCGCAGCGCCTCCACAAAAAGGGCGTCGGCTGCCATGCCCTCTGGCTTTTTCAATCCCGTAATTATGGGTGCTAATTCATGGAAAGCGCCAACCCAAGCCTTCGACATGCGCGATAGAATTGCGGGATCATCGAGTTCGGCGCGACGAAACCCTTCGCCGAGTACTTCCTTGTGTACGATCTTGGTAATCAACGATCCCGTTTGCTGCGTATCTATCAAGAATAACGATCGTGCATCAGACGTAAACGCCCAACGACAACCGTGAGCAAGAGCTTTTGAGACAGCGTCCTTGAGGTTATCAAAATCGAGCGGGGAGGAATTATTGTGGTCCGGCAGTCGAATTTCGCCACACAAAGCGGGACTATCCCCAAGAACGACAAGATCACTGCGCTGCCGACTGCCCGGCACGCTCTCTTCGACCCGGACTTTGTGAAAGCGCCATGCGGGATTTTCAGCGGCGGCCTGTTCCCACCACTTACTCACCTCAGCCGCGAAACCCCACTCATTCAAACGCTTAACTCCGAGCAATCGCCTTTTGGTTAACATCAAGCGCTTAAATATAGGTGAAGGGAGCCGCCCGGCGCGTCGCCAGTTTGCTACACTTTGGCGCTACACAATTGTTTGCGATTTCTCCTGAAAGGCCTTAAAAGACAATAATATATACAGATCGGGTTCGCCTCCCTCCCTCTCCGCCAATATAATGGCCGGCGCTCTGGGAGTCCGCTGCCTGAGAGCTAACTCCGTCAGTACACATCCCGCAGAAGTCCGCCGCCGACGCTGCTACGACCACTACGAGACAAAATCGAATTTCGACTTAGAGCCCAACCCGGAAATCCAACAAACCGAGTCCTCTGTCGCGTCACACCCTCGGCGCCAACCCTACCCCCCGGAATAATCCTGCTTGGGCTTGAAGCGCGGCCGCGAAATGGTGACCCCGCGCTCCTTCAAGTCGCGCAAGCCAACATAGATCATCGCCGTCATCAGCGCGTCCGAATAGGCGTCGTGCTGGTTGAACAGCGGCAGCTTTAAATCACGCAAAATGCTGGCGAATTTTAAGTCGACCTGGGTGCCGGGCGGCGCGCTGCCGTATTTCAGGTCGTAATAGATGCCCGAAACCTCGACGACCGGATTGGGCAGCTCCACGCCGATCAGCTCCGCCACATGCTTGTTGAGCATTTCCAGGTCGAAATCGATGTAATAGCCGACCAGCGGGCGCCCCCCAATGAAATGCAGCAGTTCCGGGAGCACTTCCGCCATAGTCGGCGCCTGCGCCACGTCCTGCTCGCGCAGGCCGTGCACCTTGATCGCCTCGGGATCGATGGCGATGCGCGGGCGGGTGATGGCGCGAAAACTTTCGCTCGCCAGAATCTGGTTGCCCTTGATGCGAATGGCCGCGACCGAAATGATCTCGTCGCGCTTGCGGTCGAGGCCGGTGGTTTCGCAATCAATGGAAATATATTCGTCCGCCGGACCCGGCTCGAACAGGAACATGTAGGAGCGGTCTTGCAGCGCCACCTTGTCCATCTGCCGCATCAGCCAGCGCACGACCATTTTTTTTCAGCCTCAAAACATGTTGAGGTTGAAGCGGCGGCGCACCAGATCGCGCAATTGCTTCACCTGCTGGAAGGAGTCGCGCAACAGGTCGCGGTCCATGCTCGTCAGCGTCCCCGGCTTGTAGAGATTGGAGGAGTCGGACGCCGCCAGCTGCGCGTCGAGCCGCAGCGTCAGCAGGTAGTCGAGCGCCTGCGCCAGGGCGCGTGCGAAATCCTCCTTGAGCAGACCCTTTTCCGCAAGTTTTTGCAGGCGCTCGAACGTGTTGGTTTCCTCCAGGCCCTGTTCGATGGCCAGCGCCCGCACGCCGTGGACAATGGGGAAAATGCCGCCCTTCTTGACATCCAGCCCCTCGGCGCCCGCCAGTTTTAAATTGTTGAAAAGGCCGATGGGCGGCTCGAAGGCGAGCACCGCCGCCGCGAAGCGGGCCAGAAAAACGCGCTCGCGACGCGCCTTTTGCAGCAGCGCCCATTTCGTGTCCTGGAGCAGCGTCGCATCGCCGGCGACAGCGGTCGCGTCGTAGAAGATGGCGACATTCATCGCCGAATCATTGTCGGGCGTCGTCGTCCAGCGGCTGAAATCCGCGACATATTCATCGACGGTGCGCACCCACAAGGGATTGCTGACCATCACATTGCCCGGACAGGGCGGAAAGCCGAATTTTTCCAGCGCGGCGGAAAAATCGCCGCGGAAGCGGTCGAGCAGCGTCCGGTCGACGGGTTCGGAGAGAATGAGGCCATTGTCCTGGTCGGTGCGCACCGTCTGTTCGCCGCGCCCCTCGCTGCCCATCACGATCAGGCAGACTTTTGCCGAGATCTCCGAAGGACAGGTGAGCTCGAACAATTTCGCGAACAGGCGGCGGTTGAGGTCGGAAACGATTTCCGCGACCACCTGGAATTTCACCCCCTGGCGGCGCAGCGGCTTGATCTGTTCGGCGATCTGGCGCGCGGCGGCGGCGAGTTCGTCGAGCGTCGCGGCGCGGTCGATGCGGTTGGAGACAAGCTGGGAATTGCCGGCGAAATGGCCGAGCAGGTCGATGTCCTCGACGATGCCGAAATAGGCCTCGTCCTGCATCACCACGACGCGGCGCTTGTTGTGCTTGGTCATCAGCAGCAGCACATGGGAGACGAAATCGTCCGGCGTCACCGTGACCAGATCGAAATGGGCAATGTTTTTAACCGGCTCGTCGGTGGACATATCCTTCAGGATCACGGCCTTGGCGAGATTCATCCCGGTGACGATGCCCCGGCGCTCGCCGTCGCGCACCAGCAGGGCGTTGCAATCGATCGACTGCATCATCTGGCCGGCCGCCCGGATGCTTTCATCCCCGTCGATCGCCACCGCCGGACACATCGGCAAATCGCGCACGCGCGCATGCATCATCGAGTTGAACTGGTTCGACTCGCTCTCGCCGGCGAGCGCGTCCAGTTTCCGGGTGATGTCGAGATAGAAGAACGCGCCGAAGCGCGGATTGGCGTTGATGAGACGAAACATTTCGCCACGCGGCGCGATGGCGCACAGCGTTTCCTCGGTGGCGATGAACGAGCTGACGCTGGCGCCCTGAACCACAGCGCGCGCGTCAAAAAAATCCCTGGGGCCGAGCATGCCGAGCAGTTCGCTCTGCTGGCGCTCTTCGACGCAGCCCTTGACGACGAGAAAGAGCCCCTCGGGCGAGGCGCCCTCGGCAAGAATGGTTTCGCCCGGCCGGTAATAATGGATGTCCAGCGACGCCTTCATTTCCTCGGCTTCGTCCGGCGTCAGCCGGTCGAACGGGGCCGCCGACGTGTCGAGAAGCACGCTCATGGCAAATCTCTGGAGGAGGAAGTTCCCTCTCCCCGTTGACGGGGAGAGGGAGTTGCATGCGTGAACGCCTTAGTGGGCGGAGGCGCCGGAGGCGCCGATGCCGGTCTGCGAACGCACGTATTGCGCGTCGAAACCTTCGCGGTCGCGCTGGGCGCGCTTGCTGCGATCCAGCTTGGACACGATGTAGATGCCCAGGAAGGCGATCGACATCGAGAACAGCGCCGGGTTCGAGATCTGGAACAGAGCCGAACCCTTCGGATTGCCGAGCGTGGCTTCCCACACCGCCGGCGAGAAGATCACGCCGACCAGCGCCGACATCAGGCCGAGGAAGCCGCCATAGACCGCGCCGCGCGTGGTCATGCCGCGCCACATCATCGACATGAGGAGCACCGGGAAGTTGCACGAGGCCGCGATCGAGAAGGCGAGACCGACCATGAACGCGACGTTCTGCTTCTCGAACACGATGCCGAGCACCACGGCGATGACGCCGAGCACGATGGTCGCGATCTTCGAGACGCGGATTTCGTCCTGTTCGTTGGCCTGGCCGCGCTTGATCACGGTGGCGTAGAGGTCGTGCGAAATCGCCGAGGCGCCCGCCAGCGTCAGGCCGGACACGACCGCGAGGATCGTGGCGAAGGCCACCGCCGAGATGAAACCTAAGAAGATATTGCCGCCAACCGCGCCGGCGAGATCGATCGCCGCCATGTTGTTGCCGCCCTTGATGGCCTCGATGCCGGACTTGCCCTTGGCGATCAGATCCGCGTTCAGGAATTCCGGATTGGTCGAGACCAGCACGATCGCGCCGAAGCCGATGATGAAGGTCAGGATGTAGAAGTAGCCGATGAAGCCGGTGGCGTAGAACACCGACTTGCGCGCCGCCTTGGCGTCAGCCACGGTGAAGAAGCGCATCAGGATGTGCGGCAGACCGGCGGTGCCGAACATCAGCGCGAGACCCAGCGAGATCGCCGAGAGCGGACTGTTGATCAGCGTGCCTGGCTGCATGATCGCCAGATGCTTGGGATGGACTTCCACAGCCTTGGCGAACAGCGCTTCCGGCGAGAAGCCGAAGGTCGCCAGCACCATGATCGCCATGAAGGTCGCGCCCGCGAGCAGCAGGCAGGCCTTGATGATCTGCACCCAGGTGGTCGCCACCATGCCGCCGAAGGTCACATAGACGATCATCAGCACGCCGACGATGACCACCGCATAGGCGTAGTCGAGGCCGAACAGCAGTTTGATGAGCGACCCCGCGCCCACCATTTGCGCGATCAGGTAGAAGGCCACGGTCACCAGCGTGCCGCAGGCCGCCATGACGCGGATCGGCGCCTGCTTGAAGCGGAACGAGGCGACGTCGGCGAAGGTGAACTTGCCGAGGTTGCGCAGCGGCTCCGCGATCAGGAAGGTGACGATCGGCCAGCCGACCAGCCAGCCCACCGAATAGATCAGGCCGTCGAAACCGGAGAGGTAGACGAGGCCGGAAATGCCGAGGAAGGACGCCGCCGACATGTAGTCGCCGGCGATGGCGAGGCCGTTCTGGAAGCCGGTGATGCCGCCGCCGGCGGTGTAGAACTGCGCCGCCGACCGGGTGCGCTTGGCCGCCCAATAGGTGATGCCCAGCGTCAGCACCACGAAGATGCCGAACATGATGATGGCGGACCAGTTGGTCGCCTGCTTCTGCGCGCCGCCGGCGATGGCGTCGGCGAAGGCGGGAGACGCCAGCGCCGCGAGCGCGGCGCCGGAAACGAGGGTCTTGATGCGGGTCATCAGCGGCTCTCCTCGACGATCTGGCGGGTCAGTTCGTCGTAACGCTTGTTGGCCTTGACGACGTAGATGCCGGTGAGAACGAAAGCGGAGACGATGACGAAAAGGCCGATCACGATGCCGACCGTGGCGACGGCTCCTGAGTAAAGCGGCCAGCCAAGAAAATTGCCGAGGTCCTTGTTGAAGGCGACCAGCAGGATGAAGCCGAAATAGATCGCCAGCATCACGATCGACAGAGTCCAGCCGAGCGACTTGCGCGCGGCCACCAGCTGCTGGAATTTCGGATTTCGTTCTATGTCTATTGCACTCGCGGCCATGAAGGCTCCTCCCTGTATTCCAAAACCTTCGCGGGTGAACCTTTTTGGCGATTGCGCGCAGGCGCAACGCCCGCGGTTCTTACCCGAGAAAGTCTCTTCCCTGTCTAACCCACCCGACCGCGCGGCGTGAGTTAGCACTTCGTTGAACAAGATGCAGATCAATGAATATACCCGCCGCGAACGAGTCGCGGCGGGTGACAGTTTTCTTACACGATTGGAGAATTTCCTTCCGCCCTCGCGGGAGAAGGCGCAGCCGCTATTCCGGGACGACGCGCACCGCGCCCCTGGCGGCGCTGGTGGTCATCGCCGCATAGGCGCGCAACGCCGCCGACACGTTTCGATCACGAGCGGCGCGGCGTGAGTTAGCACTTCTTTGAACAGGATGCAGATCAATGAAAATAGCCGCCACGGACGCGCCGCGGCGGGTGACAATTTGGCAATCAATCGTAAAAAAAACGCGCGCGCCAGAACAGTCGCTCAACGCTGAAAATCATAATCCCGGCTTTGATCCCTTGAGGCGCAAATCAGGCAGGTGGATTTTAATTTCCTCAAGGGCTCCTTCACCAAAATCGGACGGAACCCTCCAACATTGCCCAGCCTTGCTCAAAATAATGGCGGCTTCGATTTTGGGCCACCACCAAAGCAAATGAGCCGCTTGAGCATGCCCTCGCGACTCAGCCCACTTTGCTGAAAGAAATATCCCAATAAGTCCGCCATGGATGAGAGCTTGCAACTGATGCGGCCGCGCCATGATTTTTCGGTCGGCAGAAAGAATTACCTTCCCTCCCTCAGCGACAAAACGGGGGATCCATGTTTCATCGGCGGTGCGCGCGGCGTTGTGATCACGAACGTGACTCAACTCCCATCCCTGCGAGAGCGCGATCGATTGGACGGCTCGGATGAGTTTTGGAGAAATGTGCTCGTCAGCTCTTATCTTCAATCAAGCCGTTCAATTTGGGAGCGAGAGTTCAAATTCCACTGCTTCTTTCACCAACGCCTCGTCAAGCTCGTACCAGTCAGCGACAACTGAGTAGTCGCCACCCTCCGCATTCCATGTCGTAAAGATCGACTCCGTCGGCACACGTCCGGGATCAATCACAGGCTGGCCGAAAGCGATAAGGGGATCAACGACAACGCGCGGAAATTCCTTGTCGCGTGGGCGCCACCTCTCCGCCAAGCCGGAAGTCGGGTCGAACGATAGCCCGCGAGAAAGAACCTCTTCCAAAACCGCATACATGGCGTACTGTTTCGTAACCAAGTTCAACAGTTTGGAATCGTTCTCGTTTCTCGCCACCTCAAGGAATATATCCTTGCGTTCAGCAACGAACCTGGCGCCGTATAAGGCGAACGGATGTTCGCATTTCAACTCCAATCGAGCCGTTTCAGCCGCTTTCCTCAAGCTTTGCAGGCTGTAGCCCAGCTTACGAAAATGTTCGATGAAGCGAATTTCGATCAGGTCAAGGAAACCTAGCTCTTGAGCGTTGCCAATTGGAGCGTATTGCCGCCGTATCACGGGCGCCCCGTTCTTGCCGCGCCCCTTCAGCCAAGCCGCAATGACGCCGGCATTTGGCATGTTGAGCAGGCGCGCAGCCTCTCGAACGGTGTAAAATCCCCCGGCGAATGGATCGCCCGCGGACTTCGAAATTGGCGCTACCCCCATTTGTTACGCCCTAGCTGAACTTCCGGACACTTTGCGTTCGGCGAAGATAACACCGAGCGCTGGCCGCGTCTCCTGTCGTTTCTCGTTACTCGAAACGCGCTGGTGGTCCCTCGCCAATTGCCACCTTCACTCCGGGACGACGCGCACCGCGCCCCTGGCGGCGCTGGTGGTCATCGCCGCATAAGCGCGCAGCGCCGCCGACACGTTTCGCTCGCGGGCGACCGGCTTCCACGCCGCCTTGCCCTTCGCCTCCATTTTTTCGCGACGACGCTGCAGCTCGGACAAGGCGACATCGAGTTTGAGCACGCGATTGGGAATGTCGATGACGATGGAATCGCCCGATTCGACCAGACCGATCACACCGCCCTCCTCCGCCTCCGGCGAGACGTGGCCGATGGACAGGCCTGACGTGCCGCCGGAGAAGCGGCCATCGGTGATCAGCGCGCAGGCCTTGCCCAAACCCATGCTCTTCAGATAGCTGGTGGGATAGAGCATCTCCTGCATGCCCGGACCGCCGCGCGGGCCTTCGTAGCGGATGATCACCACGTCGCCCGCCTTGACCGCGCCGGACAGAATCCCCTTCACCGCGTCGTCCTGGCTCTCGTAAACGACAGCCGGTCCCGTAAATTTGAGCACGCTTTCATCGACGCCCGCCGTCTTCACGATGGCGCCGTCTTCGGCGAGATTGCCGAACAGCACGGCGAGGCCGCCGTCTCTGGAAAACGCGTGTTCGGCGGAGCGAATGACGCCCTTTTCGCGGTCGGAATCCACCGCCTCGTAGCGCGCCTTTTGGCTGAAGGCTTCCTGCGTCGGCACGCCGCCCGGCGCCGCGCGGTGGAACACGTCGAGGCCGGGGCAATCGCTGCGCGTGATGTCCCATTGCTCCAGCGCCGAACCCAGGCTGCCCGCATGGACGGAATGCACGTCGCGGTTCAGCAGGCCGGCGCGGTCGAGTTCGCCCAGAATGGCGTGAATGCCGCCGGCGCGATGCACGTCTTCGAGATGGACGTTGGCCACGGAGGGCGCGACCTTGCACAGCACAGGCACGCGGCGCGACAGGCGGTCGATGTCGGACATTTTGAAATCGACGCCGGCTTCATAGGCGGCGGCGAGCAGATGCAGAACGGTGTTGGTCGAGCCGCCCATGGCGATGTCGAGCGTCATGGCGTTTTCGAACGCCTTGAAGGTGGCGATGGCGCGCGGCAGCACGCGTTCATCATTATGCTCGTAATAGCGCTTGGCGAGATCCACGATCTTCCGCCCGGCCTCCAAGAAAAGCTCCTTGCGGTCGGCGTGGGTGGCGAGCAGCGTGCCATTGCCCGGCAGCGACAGGCCGAGGGCCTCCGTCAGGCAGTTCATGCTGTTGGCGGTGAACATGCCGGAGCAGGAGCCGCAGGTCGGGCAGGCCGAGCGCTCCATGGCCGTCACGTCCTCGTCGCTGTTGCTCGGATCGGCGGCGGCGATCATGGCGTCGATCAGGTCGACTTTTTTCGCGCCCGTGGACAACAAAACCTTGCCGGCCTCCATCGGGCCGCCGGAGACGAAAATGGCGGGAATGTTGAGGCGCAGCGCCGCCATCAGCATGCCGGGCGTGATCTTGTCGCAATTGGAGATGCACACCAGCGCGTCGGCGCAATGGGCGTTGGCCATATATTCGACGCTGTCGGCGATGACCTCGCGGGACGGCAGGCTGTAAAGCATGCCGGAATGGCCCATGGCGATGCCGTCGTCCACGGCGATGGTGTTGAACTCCTTGGCGACGCCGCCGGCCGCCTCGATCTCGCGCGCGACCATCTGGCCCAGGTCTTTCAAATGAACGTGGCCGGGCACGAATTGCGTAAAACTGTTGACCACGGCGATGATCGGCTTGCCGAAATCGCCGTCCTTCATGCCGGTGGCGCGCCAGAGGCCGCGCGCGCCGGCCATGTTGCGTCCGTGGGTGGAGGTGCGGGAGCGATAGGGAGGCATGGATGACCCTGGTCTTCTGAGGTTGCGGTGTCCTACATCTTTGCGGTCCTCGCGTCCATGCGCGAGTTAAGGAAGTCTTAAACTCGCAATTGACCCTGAGCGAGACAGTGCAACAATGGCCGGGCACGAGGAATGACCAAGCGAAACCATGGTTCCGGCATGTTTTGCCGCGCCGTCGTCTCGTCTATGTCCGCCTTGCGCAAGCGTTCGTTTTGTCCAATTTTCAGGAGCTTGTCATGATGAGCAAGGCTTCCGTTCTCGCCGCGCTCGGCGGGTTGACCGTCTTGGCGGCGACCGGCGTCGCGGCCCAGGCGCAATGCGTCAACTGCAGTTACTCGACCTATTACCAGCCCTATACCGTGCGCAATTGCGAACGATTGGTTCCCCATCAGGTGCTCCAGCCGGTGGTCACCAACCAGCTCGTCCCCGTGGTGAGCTACCAGACCGTGCAGCGCACGCAATATGTGCCGCGAACCTATTACACACGCCAGATCACCTCCGAACCGGTCCAGGCCGGATATTCCGGCTACAGCGGCTATTCCGGTTACAATGGCTATGGCGGATATGGCTACGGCGGCGGGTATGGCTACGGCGGCGGCGTCATCGCCGCGGGTCTTGGCTATGCCGCCGGCTACGGTGTGGGCCGCTACGCCGGCTATGGCCGCTATGGCTCGTGGGGGGGCTACGGCGGATACGGCCGCGGCGCTTGGGCCGGCCGCGGCGCTTGGGCCGGCCGTGGCGGATGGGGCGGCGGCGCCTGGGGTCGCGGCGGCCACGGCCGTTACGGCGGCTTCGGCGGCGGCGGTTTGGCGCACGCGCCTTATGGCGGCGGGCTCCACAGGCGGTGACCGTAGGCGAGGTTGGCTTTTCGCGCCGCCGCGACTAAGGGATGGGCTTCGCACTCATCACGTCATGGCTTAGGGAAAAACCTTGAATTTCGCTTCTCCTGTTCCGCGGGACAATTACACGACCGCGCTGCGCTCGGGCGTCAGCGCGGCGGTTGACTGGCTGGTCGCGCGACAAAAACCCGACGGCCATTGGGTGGGGCGCGCGGAATCCAACAGCTGCATGGAGGCGCAATGGCGCCTCGCCCTCTGGTTCCTGGGACTCGACGACCATCCCCTTTGCGCGCGCCTCGCGCAATCCCTGCTCGACACGCAGCGGGCCGACGGCGCCTGGGAGATTTATTTCGGCGCCCCCAACGGCGACATCAACACCACGGTAGAGGCTTACGCGGCGCTGCGCTGCTCCGGCTTTTCGGCGGACCACCCCGCCTTGCGAAAAGCGCAAGACTGGATCGAGGCCAAGGGCGGCCTGAAAAATATCCGCGTCTTCACCCGCTACTGGCTGGCCCTGATCGGCGAATGGCCGTGGGAGAAGACGCCGAACCTGCCGCCGGAAGTGATCTGGCTGCCGCTGTGGTTCCCTTTCAACATCTATCATTTCGCCCAATGGGCGCGGGCGACGCTGATGCCCATCGCCGTGCTGTCCGCGCGACGTCCGTCCCGCCCGCTGCCGCCGGAAAACCGGCTCGACGCCCTGTTTCCGGAGGGTCGCGAAACCTTCGACTACACGTTGCCGGCCAAGCCGAACCCCGATTTCTGGGACCGATTCTTTCGCAAGACCGATGAAATCCTGCACAAGCTTCAAGGCGGCTGGCTCGGCCGCGCCGGCCTGCGAAACGGCGCGATCCGCCATGTGCTGGAGTGGATCATCAAACATCAGGACGCCGACGGCGCCTGGGGCGGCATCCAGCCGCCGTGGATCTACAGCCTGATGGCGCTGCATGTCGAAGGCTACGCGCTCACCCATCCGGTGCTCGCCAAGGGTTTGGATGCGCTCAACGATCCCGGCTGGCGGGTCGATGTCGGCGACGCCACTTTCATTCAGGCGACCAACAGCCCGGTCTGGGACACCATGCTGACGCTGCTCGCCTTCGACGACGCCGAGGCGCTGGACAACGAGGCCTCCGACAAGGCTGTGGACTGGCTCTTGAGCCGGCAGGTCCGCGTTCCCGGCGACTGGTCGATCAAACTGCCGGGGGTCAAACCGGGCGGCTGGGCGTTCGAATACGCCAACAATTTTTACCCCGACACCGACGACACCGCCGTGGCGCTGATCGCCCTCGCCCCGTTCCGCAGCCATGACAAATGGAAGGCGCGCGGCATCGAGGAGGCGATTCAACTCGGCGTCGACTGGCTGATCGCCATGCAGAGCAAGAACGGCGGCTGGGGCGCCTTCGACAAGGACAACACGAAAAAAATCCTCACCAAAATCCCGTTCTGCGATTTTGGCGAGGCGCTGGACCCGCCCTCGGTCGACGTCACCGCCCACGTGGTCGAGGCTTTTGGCAAACTCGGGCTTTCCCGTGAGCATCCCGCCATGGTCCGGGCCTTGCGCTACATCCGCGACCAGCAGGAGCCCGACGGCCCGTGGTTTGGCCGCTGGGGCGTGAACTATATTTATGGGACCGGCGCGGTGCTGCCGGCGCTGGCGGCGATCGGCGAGGACATGAGCCAGGACTATGTCTGCCGCGCCTGCGAATGGATCGTCTCGCGCCAGCAGGCCAATGGCGGCTGGGGCGAAAGCTGCGCCTCCTACATGCAGGCCGAGGGCGCCGGGCGCGGCGACGCCACCGCCTCGCAGACCGCCTGGGCGCTGATGGCGCTGCTCGCCGCCAAAAGGCCAAAGGACCGCGAAGCCATCGAGCGCGGCTGCCATTTCCTGCTGGAGACCCAGCGCGAGGGAACCTGGCCCGAGCCGCACTATACCGGCACGGGCTTTCCCGGTTACGGCGTCGGCCAGACCATAAGGCTCAACGATCCCCTGCTGGCGCAGCGGCTGAAGCAGGGACCGGAGCTGTCGCGCGCGTTCATGCTGCGCTACGGGCTCTACAGCCATTATTTCCCGTTGATGGCTTTGGCGCGGGCGATACAGCGGGGCTGAGGAATGCGGCGACGTGGCGGGCGTTCAGGCGAAAGCCGGAGAACGCCGCCGTCGCAATCTTCAACAGAACCGATTCGGCCGCCTCTTGCGCGGAGAAGGGCGTGGGGCCAGATTAGGCGGCGCTGAGGCTCGACTCACCGGAATTGCCGCCATGACCCAAGTCAACACCCGCGCCAACACGCCGGCCAACCCGCGCGTTTACCCGCTCGCCCCGCTGCCGGCCAGCGCGCTCGACGGCGTGCGCCGCCGCCGCATCGCCGCGCTCTGCCTCGACCTGGTCTTCGTCAGCTTCCTCGCGGTCGGCATCTGGCTGCTGCTGGGCGTGCTGTCGTTTGGCGTGCTGTGGTTCATCCTGCCGCCCATTTTCCCCTTCGTCGCCTTCTTCTACAACGGCCTGACCATTTCCGGCTGGCGCATGGCGACGCCGGGCATGAAGGCCATGGACCTGGAAATGCGGCTGGTCAGCGGCGAGCGGGTTCCGTTCCTCTACGCGGCCGTTCACGCCGTGCTGTTCTATCTGTGCATGGGCTTCCCCATCCTCTTCCTGTTCTCGCTGCTGTCATCCGACAAGCGCTGCCTGCATGACATGCTGGCCGGCGTGATCGTGCTGCGGCGCGTCTAGCGGAGGGCGCCCTTGACGAGCGAACCGCGCGACCCCCCGCAGTTCTATCTCACCTCGCCGGCGCCCTGCCCGTACCTCCCGGGGCGCGAGGAGCGCAAGGTTTTCACCCATCTCGTCGGCCGGCGCGCCGCCGTGCTCAACGACGCCCTGACCCATTCCGGCTTCCGCCGTTCGCAGACCATCGCCTATCGCCCGGCCTGCGAGAATTGCAAGGCCTGCGTCTCCGTGCGCATCCTGTGCGACGAATTTGAGCCCAACCGCACCCAGAAGAAGCTCCTGGCCCGAAACATCGACATTTTCAGCGATCTCGGCCCCGCGCACGCCGACGTCGAGCAGTTCCGGCTGTTCCGCACCTATCTCGACTCCCGCCATTCCGACGGCGGCATGGCCGACATGGCCATGCTCGACTATGGCATGATGATCGAGGACAGCCATGTCGAGAGCCGGATCGCGCTCTACCGCCTGCCGCCGGACAAAGCGCCGGGGCGCCTCGCCGCCTGCTGCCTTACCGACGTGCTGGAGGACGGCCTGTCCATGGTCTATTCCTTCTACGATCCGAACCTGCCGCGCCGTTCGCTGGGCGCCTACATGATCCTCGACCATATCGAAAAGGCCAAAGCGCTCGGCCTGCCGCACCTCTATCTCGGCTATTGGGTCGAGGGCTCGCGAAAAATGGATTACAAGGCGCAATATCTTCCGCAGGAGAGGCTTGGACCGGCAGGATGGACCCGGGTGGGGTGAGCGGTCAGAGCCAGGGATTCACGACCGCCGCCCGCGCCCGCTCGAATTCGCGCGTGTCGCGCGAGACGACTGTCAGGCCGTGGAGCAACGCCGTCGCCGCGATGAACAGATCGGGCTGGGAAAAGGTGTAGCGGTTCTTGCGGCCCTCTTCGACGAGAAGCCGCCATTTGAAGACAACATCCTCACTCACCGGCAGGATGCGGCGCGCGAACATCGGGCGCACTTTCTGATCGAGCCAATCCTTGAGTTCATGACGGCGCGAGACATCGGCGACCAACTCGATGCCGAAACGAATTTCCGCCAGCGTCACCTCGCTGACGAAGAGGGTGTCGAGCGGCTGTCCCGCGACGAAGGCGACGACTTTTGGCGATGGCTTGGGGCGACGCAGCTCCGAAATCACGTTGGTATCGAGCAACCACCCGGTCACAGGTCGACGTCGCGAACGGGCATGGGCGCGCGCGGGGGCTCGATGTCGATGTCGCGATGCGGCGAGGCCTGCAAGGCGGCGACCAGGGCCTCGCCCTTGGGCTCCCCCGTCAGCCGCCGAAACTCGTCGGCCGTCACGACCACCGCTTCGTCCCGGCCGTGCACGGTGACATGTTGCGGCCCTTCGCTGCGCGCGCGCCGCACCACCTCGCTGAAGCGCGCTTTCGCGTCCTGGAGAGGCCATCGGGGGTACGATCTGATCACGCTGACCAGATTACAGCAAACACGCGACGAACTCAAGGAGGGGCGCGCCCTGGCAGTGGGTCAGTTTGAATTTTCGTTATCAGCTTTGGTGTCAGCGCGCGATCTGCCTCCAAGCACGTAACCGGCGATCCCGCTCAGAATTGAAACGACAGCTTCGCTCGAAATTGAATCAAGGATGCGGAGCGTGCATGCACCCACGATAATCAAAACAACCGTCGCCATTTGCAGCGCCTGAGACCGCTGAATTAGCAAACTAAATGTTTTTGCCTGACCGGCACCTGCTCGCCAAAAAGCGATCGCTCCAACGATCATGAAGCAAGATGACAATGCAACAACGGAAATAGCCATATCGCGGGACAGGCTCGTAATAAGCTCAACGTTTGCTGGTGCTGGCATTTTCAAAATCCTTAGTTTTGTAAGGCCCACGCTTCGTTACGACCTTCGCCTCTTCGGCTTCGATCAGCGCAACAATGTCTTTCACTTCCCAAAGCCGATAAACGACACCCGCCGCCAAAGCCGGTGACACGCGCAGCTTTTGGTGAATGCGGACAAAATTATAAATCAGCGGGGCTGTAGCGGCCCTCAGCGCTCTCAGGTGCGGCCCCGTAGAGCTTCACAAGGTGCGCATAATCAACATCGCAACCGAACGCGCCCTCGACGGCTTCAAGATAAGCCTTGTGGCCATCGCTATCGCTGGTCAGTTGGACGCGATTGGCGAGGTGTCTTGGTCATGTCAGAGCTTCAGGGTGAGGGGTCGGGCTTCCAGAGTAAAATTTCCCCATACGGGAGCATCCATCGTGGCCCATCATGTGCTCAAAATGTGCTCGCTGACCCGTTACGGCAATAGGGTGAGCCCTTAGCCGCCCATGACATGCTGGGCACCGCTTGAGTTCGGCTGCGTCGATTCCGAGAGCGTCTTCGATAGATATGACAGTCCAAACGCCTCGGACCTTGATTTCGCATTCGGTATTCTTGATCTGGTTCATAACGAATGAAAGCCACTTACGAAGCGACCCGTCAACCCGACCAAATTTCAAACTGGCCCACTACCGTCGCCCGCCATCCTCCGCCAGCCGCCGGTTGATCTCCGCCGTCAGCACGCCAAACGCTTCCGCGTTCAGCTTCAGCCCATTCCGCCCCCAAATGTCCGGCGTCCTACGGTCGTCGCCGCCGAGCAGGCGCGCGACGTCGATCAGTTCGACGCCCGTCAAATCGCTCGACCGCAGCGCGGCATTGGCCTTTTGCGTGAAATCGCGAATGCTCTCGCGCCAGAACGGCCGGCGCAGCAGTTCGGGCTGGAACGGCGGCGTGATCGTCAACATCATGACCCGGCCGCCATGGTCGCGCGCCTCACGCGCAAGGCGAACCAGCCGCTCGGCGGCGCGCGCGGAAATGTCGTCCATGCGCTCGGGCGGGGCGAAGGCGGCGCCGACCGCGTCATAGACGCCGGAGGTCAGCACCACGACATCGCCGGGCCGCAAAAAATCGAAGCGGTCGAAGCGGCTGACGAGTTGCGCCGTGGTCTCGCCGGTCATGCCGCAATCGACAGCCTCGTAGCGGGCGTCGAAATTCTGGCGCGGCCACTCTTCCGCGGCGGAATCGCCGACGAGGTAGATGCGCGGCCGTTGCGCCTCGCTGGCGGGCTCCGCGTCGAAACACTTGATCACGGCGGGATCGAAACCGTCGAGATGGGCGAGTTTGCGCGCGATCCAGGCGTCCCGCCCGACCTGGAAAACACCGCCCAGCGCGGCGGCGCAGACAAGTCCCAAAAGGACGAGACGCCAGCGCATCAGGCCGCTCGCTGCAAAATGTCCGCATAGACGGCGCCGATGCGTTCGACATGGCGCGCCAGCGTCGGCGGATCGGCCCAAAAAGCGTCATAGGCCGCCCGCGACAGCGCGGCGATCAGCGCATCGTCCTTGGCGCGTTGCAGGGCGCGGGCGAGCGAGTCGACATTGGCGCTCTCGAACCACAGGCCGGTGACCCCGTCTTCGATGGCGTCGCGGCCGGCGCAGCCGTCGGAGACGATCACCGGCGTGCCCATGGCCTTGGCTTCGAGCACGGTGAGCGGCTGCCCCTCATACCACAGGGAAGGAAAAACGAGCGCCCGCGCCTCGCGCATCAAAACCTTGACCTCGGCGGGGGATTTCCAGCCGAGCAACCGCGCCTCCGGATATTTGGAGCGGACCTCCTCCATGCGCGGCCCGTCGCCGGCGAACACCGGGGTGACTCCGGCGCGGCGCGCGGCTTCGGCGAACACCAACAAACCTTTTTCCGGCATCAGGCGGCCGACGAACAAAAAGTCGCCGGTCGCCGGCGCCGGCTTGGGTCCGAGGTTTTCGCAATCGATCGGATTGGAGACGGCGTGGATTTTCGCGCCCGCCGGCAAATGGTTTCGCAGAATTTTTTCCTGGAAGCGCGAAATCAGCACGAAATCCTCGAAAATCTGTGGCAGGCGCGCGACGCGCAGCATCACCTCCTGGCGCAGGCAACGCCAGATTTTGCGCGTGTAATTGATGGAATCGCAGTTGCTCGCCCAGCACGCGGCCGACATGGGTTTGAGGCTGCAAACATGGTTGTTCGGGTAATTGTAAAAGCCGCCGTTGGGACAGAACATGAAATATTCGTGCACCGTATAGACCGTCGGCAGGCCGGAGCGCCGGATCGGCCGGGCGATCGAGGCCGACAGGGACTTGGCCCAGCCGTGGACGTGGACGATGGTCCGTCCCCGGGGCAAGCGGGCGAGCAGCTTTTCCATCTCGCGTTCCGCACAAAAATTCCAGACGCCCTGGAGCGCCGCCGCCGCCTTCGAGGAATGGCCGAGCAGGTCGGGCTGGTCGAGGCAGACGACCTCCACCCCTTCCGCCGCCAGACGCGGATCGATCGGGGCGGCGGAGGCGAAGACGATGGGCGCATAGCCGGCGCGCTTCAGGCCGATCGCGCTTTCAAGCGCCACCTTCGCCTGTCCGCCCGTCACCGAGGCGTGGTCGACGGCGATGACCACATGGATTTCCTGGCCGCTCATATTGGCTCCGTATGCGCTGCGCCGCATAGTGTCGCGAAAATCTTTCTCAAAGTTAAGGGCGCGGGCGATGGGCGGAATGAATGCGGCGTTGAGCGCATGGGCGGGGCTTTTGGGGGCGTGCGGGGTCGGGGCGGCCGCGATCGCCGCCCATGCGGCGGGCGGCGAAAGGATGGGGAGCGTCGCCCTGATCCTGCTCGCCCACGCCGCCGCCGTTCTGGCGCTGGCGCAGCGAACCGGCCGGCTGCGCGCCGCCGCCGCGCTGGCCATGGCGGTCGGCGCGACCGTGTTCGCCGCTGATGTGTCCCTGTTCACGCTGCGCGGCGCCCACCTGTTTCCAATGGCCGCGCCCACGGGCGGCGTCACCCTGATCGTCGCGTGGCTCCTGGTTTTTTTCTCTTCCGTAGCGGAACTTAAGCGCAAATGACGGGAACGCTTCCTTAACGGCGCTGAGCTAGCGTCGAAGCGCAAGAGGGAGCGCATCGCCGTTTGATGAAGGTCGCGATCATTCATGAATGGCTGGTGATGCGCGCGGGGTCCGAGCGGGTGTTGGAGGAAATCCTCACCCTGTTTCCGGACGCCGACCTGTTCACCCTCATCTGCGCCCTGCCCCCGGGCCAGGACGCCATGCTGCGCGGCCGGAAAGTGACCACCTCCTTCCTGCAGAGGCTGCCCGGCTCCAAGACCAAGCACCGCATGTTCATGCCGCTCATGCCGCTGGCGGTGGAGCAGTTCGATCTCTCCGGCTACGACCTCGTCATTTCTTCGTCTCACGCGGTCGCCAAAGGCGTGATCACCGGGCCAAATCAAATCCACATTTCCTACATCCACTCGCCCATGCGCTACGCCTGGGACCTGCAGCACACCTATCTCGCCGAATCCGGGCTCACGCGCGGGATCAGATCGTGGATGGCGCGCGTGCTGCTGCACTACCTGCGCATCTGGGACATGCGCACGGCGGCGGGGCCGGAGCTGATGATCGCCAATTCCGCCTATATCCAGAAGCGCATCGCCAAGGTCTACCGCCGCGACTCCCTCGTGATCTTCCCGCCCGTCGACATCGAGGGCCTGCCCTATTCGGCTGAAAAGGACGATTACTTTCTCGCGGCCTCGCGCATGGTGCCCTACAAGCGCATGTCGCTGATCGTCGCCGCCTTCGCCCGCATGCCCGACAAGAAACTGGTCGTGGTCGGCGACGGTCCCGAAATGCCGCTGATCCGCCGCATCGCCACGCCAAATGTCGAAATCACCGGCTATCTCGACGACGACGCATTGCGCGCAAGAATGTCGCGCGCAAAAGCCTATGTGTTCGCGGCCGAGGAGGATTTCGGCATCATGCCGGTCGAGGCCCAGGCCTGCGGCACGCCGGTCCTCGCCTTCGGGCGCGGCGGCGCGCTGGAAACCGTGCGCGGACCGGACAAGGACAGGCCCACGGGACTGTTCTTCGACAGCCAGACCGAAGAGGCTGTGATCATGGCGGTGCGCAAGTTCGACGCCGCCGCCGAGGTTTTTTCGCCCGAAAACTGCCGCGACAACGCCAGGTTTTTTTCGCGCGCGCGATTCCGCGAGAATTTTTTGGCCGTGGTCGAGCAGGAGCGCCGCCGCTTCGCCGAAATGGCCGGTTGAGCCCCCCGCGGCGCCGGCGCGTTAAAAATTCGTTAGCCGCTTCTGATAAAATGCCCTTCCTTTTCCGGGTCTTGTCTCTCCCCCACGCTTTTTTGCCGCGATTCCACTTGAAGTTGCCGGTGGACGCGCCAAACTAAGGATGAGGAGACGCCCATGATCATAGCCGCAACCGCCCTCGCCCTTCTGCTGTTCGCCGCGTCCCGCCGGCCCGCGCCGGAGCCCGTGCGCGTTCCCGTAAAAGCGCGCCGCCGCCGCTAAACCTATGGGCGGATTGGCCCATCCGGACGCCGCCTTGGCGCGCGTCCGGAATTAACTGTTTTCCTCGGCATGGCGCGCGTCTATCCTGCCGCGATGAAACTCATCCTCACGATTAAGTGGTCGCTCGCGGCTGGCGCCCTGCTTCTGCTGGGTCTTGCGGCGGCGCCCTGGACCGTGTCGCAGACCGCGCAGATCGAAACGCTGGAGCGTCAAATCCGCGCCCGCGCCGGGCTGGCGCTGGCCGACCACGGCCGCTCCGTCTTCGCGGTGCTGCCGCGCCCGCATATCCGCATCTATGAGCCGCAATTGCGCGATTCCAACGGCGACTTCACCGTCACCGCGAGTTCGCTGCGCGTTGATCTCGGCTTCGGCGGTCTGTTGACGGGACGGCTCGATCTCGCCCGCGCTGTTCTCGCCGATGCGGTGTTCACGTTCGACCCGGCGCGGTTGCCCGCCGCCGTGGTCGCCGCGACGACCCGTCCCGCGGACGGGCTGGGCGACCTCGAGATCACGCGCGGAAGAGTCCTTTTGCGCCATTCCGGGCTCGACCAGCCGGAACTCGCGGCCGACGATATTTCGGCGCGGCTCGAATGGAGTCGCGCCGGCGCGCCGCTGTCGCTCACCGGCCTTGCGCGCGTGCCCGCCATCGGCGAGGAGCGCCAGCCGGCCCGCTTCGCCGTCTGGGCCGCTCAGCCGGACCGGCTGCTCAACGCGGGAACCAGCCCGGTCACGCTCCGGTTCGAGGACGAGGGCCTGCAAGTCGTGCTGAACGGCGCGCTGACGCTCGCGGACAAGACGCGGTTCGAGGGCCAGATCGCCGCCTCCGCCGCCTCGCTGCGCACGGCGGCGGGCTGGTTCGGCGTGCCCATGCCGCTGCCCGGGCCCTATCGCGACGCGCGAATCCGGGCCGACGCCCTGTTCGAGCCGGGCGAACTGGCGCTGACCAACCTGAGCCTGTCCGTGGACGGCAACGCGCTGGACGGGGCGGCTTCCATCCGGTTCAACGGCCCCAGACCCTCCGCCGCCGCGACGCTCGCCAGCGCTTCCCTCGATTTCGCGCCGATGTTCGAGGACTATCCGGCCGCGGTCGCCAACGGCCAGTGGAATCGCGAGGCTTTTCCGCCCGCGCGCCTCGGCGCCGCCGATCTCGACCTGCGGCTCTCGGCCAAGCGCGCCCGGCTCGGCGACATCCAGCTCGACGACGCCGCGCTTTCGGTGATCCTGAAAAGCGGCCGGCTGGACCTGTCCATCGCCCAGGCGCGGGCCTATTCCGGCCTGGCCCGCGTCCGCGCGGTGATCGCGGAGAACGAGACGGGGCTCGACATCCGCGGCTCGCTGTCGACGGAAAAGCTCGACCTCGCGCCGCTGCTGTGGGATTCGGTCAAGCGTCAGGTGCTGACCGGCGCCGCCAGCCTGTCCGCGAGTTTCGAAACCAACGGCGCCTCCTTCGCCGAACTGGCCTCCCATCTCGACGCGCGCGGCGATTTTTCCGTCGCGTCAGGGGAAATGTTTGGCATCGACCTCGATCTGGCGTTTCGCCGCATGGAGCGCAGGCCGCTCTCCGTCGGCGCCGATCTGCGTTCGGGACGCACGCCCTTCGACCTGATGTCCGGCAAGTTCGCCATGGCGCAGGGGGTCGCCGACATCGAGGAAGGCGCCGTGCGCGCCAACCAGGCCGCCCTGTTCTTTTCCGGGCGCGCCAATGTCGCCGACCGCTCCGTCGACCTGCACGCCAGCGCCAGTCGCGCGGGCCCGGACGGCAAGGCGCTGCAATTCGGCTTCGCCCTCGCGGGGCCCTGGGACGAGCCCGCCGTGATCCCCGACGCCGAGGGCTTGATCCGCCGCTCGAACGCGGCCGCGCCGCTGCTGCCCTCCGCCCCCGCGCCGCAGAACTGAACCATGTTCATCCGCCAGCTGGAATATCTGGAGGCGCTGGCGCGGGAAAAGCATTTTCGCCGGGCGGCGGAGGCCTGCAACGTCTCGCAGCCCACGCTGTCGGCGGCGCTGGCGCAACTGGAGGACGAACTCGGGGTTCCCCTGGTGGAGCGCTCCGGCCGCTTCCAGGGCCTGACCCCGGAAGGCGAAATCGTGCTGGCACGGGCGCGGCGCGCCCTGATGGAGATCGACGCGCTGCGCGCGGAAGTCGCCGAGGCGCGCGAGGGGTTGCGCGGAAAACTGCGCTTCGGGGTCATTCCCACCGCCCTGCCCATGGCGGTGCGCGTCACCGCGCCGTTCTGCGCCGCCCATCCGGCGGTGACGCTTGAAATCCTGTCGCTGACCTCGGACCAGATCCGCCAGCGGCTGGAGGGTTTTGAAATCGACGCCGGCCTGACCTATCTCGACAACGAACCGCTGCCCGGCGTGCTCTCCAAGCCGATCTACAGCGAATCCTATTGCCTGCTGGCGCGCGCCGACGGCCCTTTGGCGGGGCGCGAAAACATCGGCTGGGCCGAGGCCGCCGATCAAAAACTCTGCCTGCTCAGCGGCGACATGCAGAACCGGCGCATCATCGACGGCCTGTTCCGCAAGGTCGGCAAGTCGCCCCGGCCGGTGGTCGAAACCAATTCGATCTTCAACCTCATCACCCATGCCGCTCTGCCCGGCGTCGCCAGCGTCGCCTCGCGGCAGGTTCTGGACCTGTTCGGCCCGCTGGCGGGTATCGTCGCGCTGCCGCTGGTGGCGCCGGAGGCGCGGCAGACGGTCGGACTCGTGGTGGCCGACCGGCAGCCCCTGCCGCCGCTGCCGCGCAAGTTTTTCGAAAGCGCGCCCTCCCGGGAAGACATGGACAGGGTTCAAGGCTGAGCGCCGGGCGCCGGCAGGGTGAACTCGAACACCGCGCCATGGGGCGCATTGGCGCGATAGCGGATCTCGCCGCCATGGGCCTCGACGATGCTCCTGCTGATCGACAGGCCGACACCCATGCCGAAGCGCTTCGTGCTGTAAAAGGCCGAAAACAGTTTTTCGCGCGCCTCGGGTTCGACGCCGGGACCGTTGTCGGCCACGCTGACGCTGATGCGCTCCGCGTCGGGCCGCGCCAGCGTGATCCGGATTTCCGGGTCGTCGGCGGCGCGCAGCGCCTCGTCGGCGTTTTGCAGCAGATTGACCATCACCTGCTCGATCTGGATGCGATCGACGACGACGTCGAATCCGTGGTCCGGCGCGAAGGCGATGTGGGCGCGCGAACGCAGTGGCGACAGGTCGAGCGCCTCCAGGATCAGCTCCGCAAGGTCCTCCTTCTTGCGCATCTCCGGGCGTTTTTCGATGAAGCCGCGCAGACGCTTGAGGATTTCGCCGGCGCGGCGCGCCTGGGCTTCGATCCTGGCGACGATGTCGACCTCGCCCGCCGCGCCCGCCCCCGTGCGGCGATGGGCGGCAGAGAAATTGAGGATGGCCGCGATCGGCTGTCCCACTTCGTGTGCGAGGCTCGCCACCACTTCGCCCATGTCGTTGATGCGGCCGACATGCACCAGTTCGTCGCGCAGCGCGTTGACCCGCCGCTTTTCCTCCTCGATCGGGCTGAGATCGCGCATGAAGCCGACGAAAATGGCGCCGCCATTGTCCTTCGCCTCGCTGACGGTCAGCTCGAGAGGGAAGCTCGAGCCATCCTTGCGCCGCCCCTCGATCACGCGCCGGCGTCCGACGACCCGGGTCTCGCGGTTGCGGGCGTAGGCGGACAGATAGCGACTGTGCTCGCCGTGAACAGGGCCGGGCATCAGCAGGTCGACGTTCTGGCCCATCAGCTCCGGCAGGGCGTAGCCGAACATTTCGCAGGCGGCCGGATTGGCCGAGATCATCTTGCCCTGGGCGTCAATGGTGACGATGGCCTCCATGGCGGAATCGAGGATGGCCTTGAGACGGCGCTCATTGTCCTCCAGAGCCTGGCGGATGGCGACGCGCTCGGAAATGTCCTCGCAAAACATCAGCACGCCGCCGACGCCGTCGCCCGGACGAAGCCAGGGCCGCACCTCCCAGCGCAGCCACAGGCGCTCGCCGTCGGCCCGCTCGAAATAGTCGCGATCGGATCGAACGGTCTCGCCGGCGAGCGCGGCCGCGTGATCCGCCTTCCAGGCGTCGCCGATCTCGGGGAAGACGTCATAATGCGACTTCCCCACGATATCGCGGGTGAGATGAAAGTCGTCGCGCCAGCGCGCGCTCGCGGCGAGGTAGCGCATGTCCCGGTCGAACATGGCCATGGCGGCGGGCGCCTGCTCGATGAAATGGCTCAATTGTTCGGCGTTGGCCCTGCCCAGCACGTCGAGTTCGCCGCGCACGTGGGACAGGCGCTCCAGGGCGCGGGCGACCAGCGCCAGTATGCCGCTGTTGAGGGCGAACACCGCGAGGCTCACAGAGTCGAGCCAACCGGAGAGCGGCGCGGGCGGCGGGCCGAACAGCGGCGTGCAGCTGACGATGACGGCGAAGACGAACACCGCGATCACGCCCTGCGGTTCGAGCAGCAGGGCGGCGACCAGCAGCGCCGGATCGAACAGCGCGTGAACCATCCAGGCGCTGGGCTGACCGGCGAGGCTTGAGCGCGCCAGAAAGCCCGCCAGGGCGACGGCGGCGATCACGCCAAGGCGGACCTGTCGCGGCCAGCCGGAAATGGCGGGCAGCCAACCGACGGCCGCCTTGCGCGCCGCATTGCTGTCAACATCCGTTCCGGACATTGTCGGACTCCCGGAAAGGAAATTCAGCTCGTCGCCCCAGCCTCGGCGGCGGCCCAGCTTACGTCCACGCCGACCGTCCCGGGAGCTGCGGAAAATACTGATCAGTCCGGCCTTACTGACGCCGCGAACCCATCCATGGTATGTTTTCTGTACAGCTCTGCCTGAGGTTCACGCAAGAGCCGTCCGAAAGACCGCCCCAAGCGCCGGAGCAAACCGGAGAGCGACGATGAGTTATGGCCAGACTGTCCATGTGATCGAGGACGATTGCGCCGTGCGCGAATCGCTCGACCTGCTGCTGCGCTCCGCCGGCCTGACGCCGCGCCTTCATCCCAGCGCCCGGGATTTCCTCGAGTGCAGGCCGGCCCCGGACGGCTGCGTGGTCACCGACGTCCGCATGGCCGACATGACCGGCATCGAACTGCTGGCCGAAATGAAGAACCGGCGCATCAACCTGCCCGCCGTGGTGATGACCGCCTTCGCCGACGTGCCCGTGGCCGTCAAGGCGATGAAGCTCGGCGCCGTCGATTTCATCGAGAAACCGTTCGACGACGAGCTGATGGTCAGCTCGATCCGCGCCGCCCTGGCGCGCAACGCCGACCCCGACAGCCCGGAATCCCAGGTCGCGGCGGCGCGCCGGCGGCTCTCCGCGCTGACGGCGCGCGAGCGCGACGTGCTCCACGGCCTGATGAAGGGCAAGCTGAACAAGACCATCGCCTTCGAACTCGGCATCAGCGTGCGCACGGTGGAGACGCACCGCGCCAATCTGATGACCAAGACGCAGTCGGAGAGCCTGTCCGAACTGATCCGCCTCACCCTGCTCGCCGAGGAGGCGGAACAGGCGTAAGGAGACCCCTAAGCAAACATGCGTTGGTCGCCCAACGAATCTTTGCTGAGGTTCCTTTGCTTTCGCAGGATTTTTATCCGAAAATCGGTGGCCGCTTTTCGGAAACCCTGCCTAGTTCTACTGCGTCACGTTGCATGGCGGGAAACCGCCCTGATTTGATGTGTTTGGCAACACGGACATCGCGACAGT
>NZ_WNKS01000013.1 GCF_009720655.1 Rhodoblastus acidophilus
GCGATTCATGACCACAAAGCTTAGCCTTATTGTGCGCACCAGGGAATCCGACCGAGTCATTCAGCCGGAAACCGTATGATGCAGCTTCCCGCCATGGGCTGGCTGGCCGTGGCGCTGTTCTCGGTGGGCACGCGGCGCCTGGGCATGCGCAATGGCGCGGTGTTCCAACTGCTGCCGCAGCGTTTTCGTAACGAGGTCGGCGTGATGACTGGACTGGTCGGCTTTGCCGGCGGCCTGGGCGGTTTCTTCCTCGCCAAGGCGCTGGCGACGTCAAAAGGCATGACCGGCGGCTTTATGGCGGGCTTCCTGTTCTTCTCGCTGCGGGCCCTGCTTGGCGTCGCCGGCCTGAGTCTTTTGAAGAACCGCTGGCGCACCACCTGGGGCGCGGTGTCCGGCGCCCGCATCTAAAACCTTGCGGGGGCGCACGCGCCCCCGTTTCGCGATACGCTCCTCTCTCCCGTCATTGCGAGCGAAGCGAAGCAATCCAGAACTCTCTCAAGCGACGCGTGATTGTCGCTGTTCGCACGCCGTGGGGCCCTTAGCGCGGCGAGACCTGGATTGCTGCGCTTCGCTCGCAATGACGGCCTTGAACGCCGCGGCCCTTCATGCGTCTCGGCTGTTTCGACCACGACCTGCGTTTTGAAATCGGCTTCGCCTCGGAAAAAGGCAAGCGCGCCGACAACCAGGATTACGCCGCCGCCCGCCTGCCACAACTGGACGATTTTCCCGAAATCCATGCGCCGGGCACGCCCTCCTAGATGGCGCCGGAGTTTGCGGCCTGATCTGCCCGCCTGGCTTGAAGACGCCATTTTCAAAGCCATCGCCGTCGATCCGGCGAAACGCTATGCCAACGTGCTGGAATTCGCCTTCGAGATCGAGAACGGAGCGCGACGCGGCGGACCCGCTGTGGCTCGGAAGACGCCGCTTTTCGAACGAAACCCGCTGCTGTTCTGGCAAGGGCTTTGCGCTGTTCGCCATTTTCCTGGCCGTTGCGCTGTTTCGAAGGTGATCAAGCCGGACCGAAACGCCCAAAACGATGCGCCAGCGTCGGCAGAACAAAAAGATTCAGCAACAGCGAGCTGATCAGGCCGCCCAGAATGACGGTGGCCATCGGCCCTTGAACCTCGCGGCCGGGCTCGGCGGCGCCGATCGCCAACGGCGCAAGCCCGAGCGCCGTCACCAGCGAGGTCATGACAATGGGGATCAGGCGGTCGCCCGCGCCCTTGATCGCGGTGGCAAGAGACCAGTCCATGCCCTCCGCGGTGACCAGATGATCGAAATGCGAAATCATCATGATGGAATTGCGCAGCGAAATCCCGAACAAGGCGACAAAGCCGACCATCGAGCCGATGGTCAAAACCGCGCCCTGAAGCTGCACAGCGAGCACGCCGCCGATCAGCGCAAACGGCAGGTTCAGGAGCACCAGCGCAAGATTTCGAACATTCTTGGTGATCATCGAGAGCACCAGAACCACCCCGGCGAAGGCGAACAGCGCATGCTGGATCAGGTCGCGCCGCGCCTGCGCCTCCGCCTCGGCGGCGCCGGTGAATTCAACAAAAACCCCACGCGGCAAGTTCACACTGGCGGCGATCGCTTTGCGCGCCCTGGCCACAAAGGCGCCGACATCGGCTTCCACATCGGTCGCCACGGTCACGACGCGATGCGCGCCCAAATGATCGATCTGGGCGCGACCGGTCGTCTGCGCGACATCGGCGACATCGCGCAGCGCGATAAAGGCGCCGCTTCCCGCGCGCAACGGCAAATCCGCGATTTTCTCGACCGCATCGCGCGCGCCGGGGGCGAGCGTCGCGATCACATTTTTTGCGCGCGGACCGTCATGGACCTGGCCCACGACCTCGCCCTGGCAGGCGATCCGAACCACATCCATCACCTGCGCCGGCCGAAGCCCCCAGCGGGTGAGATCGTCCTCGCGCAACCGGATCGCAATTTCGGGCGTCGCCGGCGCCGCGCGCAGCCGCGCATCCCGGCTCCCCCTAGTCTTCTCCAGAACGCCAAGAATTTGCGCTGCCGTCTGGTCGAGCGCGGCGAGATCGTCGCCGAAAATATTGATGGCGACGGCCCCGCCATTGCCGGCGACGACCTCCTCAATCCGCTCGGTCAAAAAAGGTTTGAGCGAAAACCGCGCGCCCGGAAACTCCGCAATGCTTTTCCTCACCTCGCGGTCGGCGCGGCTCAATTGCGCGCCATTCAGACCCGGCTTGAGATCCACCTCGATCTCGCTGGCGTTGGTTCCGCCGGTGTCGTCGGCAAGTTCGGCGCGGCCCACGCGCTGCGACACCGAACGCACCCATTTCAGTTCGCTCAAAAGGTCGGTCACCAGCCGGCCCATGCGCAGCGATTCCGCAATCGAACTTCCCGGCGCGTTGGTCATATGCAGCGTGTAATGGCCCTCCTTGAATTCAGGCAAAAACGCGTTCTGGAAGAACGGCGGCAAGCTGAGCGCGCCGAGCGTCGCCGCAATGACCGTCGCCATCACCGCGCGCGGACGCCGGGCGATTTTTCCCAGCGCGGCCTCGAAAGGCCGGCGCAGCGCGGTGGTCAGCGGCGGCGTTTTCGAAGTTTTACGCGCCTCCCCGCCCAGAAGAGTCATGCACAAGGCCGGCGTGACGATCAGGGCCGTGGCCAGCGAAGCGATCAGGGCCAACAAATAGGCCAAAGCCAGCGGGCGGAAAAAACTGCCCGCCACGCCCGGCAGCGCGAGCACCGGCAAGAACACCAGCATGACGATCACGGTCGCATGAACGACGGCGCCGCGCACCTCCAGCGACGCGTCGAGCACGACCTGCGCCGCGGGGCGCGGCTCGGCCTTCTGCCGGTTCTCGCGCAGGCGGCGCACAATGTTTTCGACGTCGATCACCGCGTCGTCGACGACCTCGCCAATGGCGATGGCGAGTCCGCCCAGCGTCATGGCGTTGAGGGTGAAACCCCAGGCGTCCAGCACCAGCAGCGACACCAGCAGCGACAGCGGAATGGCGACCGAGGAGATCGCGGCGGTCCTGATATCGAACAGGAACAGGAACAGGACCACGATCACCAGCACGCCGCCGAGCAGCAGCGCATCGCCGACGCCTTGCTTGGTCACGGCGACGAAATTGGCCGGGCGAAACAGCGTGGCGTCGAGGTCGATCCCTTCGCGCTCCAGGGTCGGACGCAAACCCGCCAGCACCGCTTCGACGCGCTCGGTCACCTCGACCGTGTTGGCGCCATATTGGCCGGAGACCAGCAGCACGACGCCGGCGCGCCCCATCACCGACGCGCCGCCAATCGCCGGCTCCGGCGCCTGCGTGACATCGGCGACGTCGGAAAGCAGCGTGCGCGAGGACCCTTTGCTCGCCAGCACGACCTCGCCCAGCGCCTTCGCCGAGAGCGGCGGGGCGGCGGCGCGCAGGGGCATCCGCTGGTTGGGGGTCTCGACCACGCCGAGGCCCCGCGCCCCGATGACCCCGCGCGCGGCGGCGGCGACCTCGTCGAGGCCGATGCCCGCGCGAATCAAATCCTCGGGCCGCGCCTGGACTTGCAGGGACCGCACTTCGCCGCCGAACACCGCGACCTTGGCGACGCCGGGAACGGCGAGCAGGCGCGGCCGCGCCCATCCATCGGCGGCCGCGCGCACCTCCATGAGATCGCGGCTTTTCGAGGTGAGGCCGACGATCAGGATCGTGCTGCTCGACGAGGTCAGCGGCACCAGCACGGGCGGCTTGACGCCGGCCGGAAGGTTTTGCGCCGCGCTGGCGACATGTTCGGCGACAATCTGTCTGTTGAGCCGGGCGTCGCTTCCCATGGCAAAAGTCACGGTGAGGACAGACAGGCCCTGTGTCGAGGTCGAACGCAGGGTTTTGACGCCGTTGGCGCCGGCGATGGCGTTTTCGAGCGGCCGGGTGACCAGCGCCTCGACCTCCAGCACGGCGAGGCCGGGCGCCTCGGTCTGGATGTTCACCTGCGGCGGCGCGAATTCGGGAAAGACATCGTATTTCGCGCGGGTGAGCGCATCGACGCCGAACACCAGCAGCAAGAAACTCAAGCCGAGCACGATCCAGCGGCACCGGATCGCCGCCGCGATGAGATGCGCTTGAAACCCCGCCGGCCTGGGTGACGACGCCTCCATACAGTCCTTGTCCCCTCGCCGCGCCCTCTCTTGATTGCAGCGAAGCGTTCAGAACGTCAATATTTGGCGACCACCACCGCTGGCGCGAGCGTCGGCGCGTCGAGCGTGACTCGTATGCCGCCATAGATCGACAGCGGCTGCGCCGGCGTCACGCTTTGCGGATTGGTGAAGGCCTGGAACAGCTGCTGGGTGTCGAAATAGGTGCCGTAGAGGTAATAGCGGCGATCCAGAATGTTCTCACCGCGCGCGTAAAATTCGACATTGTCGAGCACCTTCCAGGACCCGTGCAGCCCGACGGTGAAATAGCCTGGCAGTCTCGGATTCTGGTTGGCTTCGTCACCGACATAGCGTTGCGAACCGACGAAGAGAAGGTCGGTTCCGATCCGGGCTCTTGGCGTGACGTCCCAGTCGGCGCCGAGCTTGACGCGATTGCTGGGGATCATCGGCATCTGGTTTCCGGGCATGACGTTTTCGACGCCGTCGTTCGCCGCATAGGACGGCGCGAAGGAATTGAGCTGGAAGGCGCTCTGGAACGTCGCATAGAGGTAGGTGTAGGACGCGCGCAGCGTCACATCCTGAATCCTGTAGTTGACCACGGTCTCGACGCCGCGCCGCAGGGTCGCGCCGACGTTGGCGAAATAGCCGTAGCCGGTCACTGCGGTGTCGACGATATTGTAGATGTCGTTGTTGCTGCGGGTCTGGAACGCTCCGAGCTTCCACGACATCGCGCCGTAGGCGCCGAAATCGTTCTGTCCGCGCAGGCCCGCTTCAAACGTCTGCGCCACAACCTGTTGCAGGGGAGGATCGGAGATCAGCGAACTCGCGAGAAGGCACGGGTGGTTCGGGTCGGCGCAAGCCAATTCCAGCGGCGTCGGGGCGCGGTTGGACATGGCGTAGGAGCCATAAAGCTGGAGTCCGGGCATCAATTTGTAGGTGAAGCCGACCAGCGGATTGACGTGGACATATTGATTCTGGCCGTTCGCGTCGCCGCCCAGCTGGTCATAAAGCGAGATCGAGGCGAGGTTGAACCGCGCGCCGCCGGTGATGGTCAGGCGGTCGTTGACGTCCACGGCGTCGAGGGCGTTCACGCCGAGATAGCGGTTGATGGTGTGGACGCTGGTCGGACCGACAACGGTCGGGCTTCCCGAGGCGCCGAGATAAACGCCGGACCCGCTCACGACATAGTCCGGATTGACCACGCCCAGCTCCGACGAGCCGGCGAAATTGCTCATGCCGTAATCGAAAGAGGCGCCAAAGCTGAAATTGTTCTTGAAGCCGAACAGGACGCCCGAATTGCTGAGCTGGAACGCGCTTCCCAGGCTGGTGGTGATGACGCCGCTGCGGTCGATCTGGCCCAGCGGCAGATCGTTGGGGTTGGGAACGCTGCTGGTCGGGAGCTGCGCGCCTTTCGCGCCATTGGCGGGCGAAACCGATCCATCGCCGTTCTCGAAACACAGATTGGCCGGATTGTCGAACGCCGCGCCCGAGGTTCCCGGGCAGGCCTCCACATCCGTCGGATTGCCGTCCACGTGACTCTGGATGAAGCGGCGCACATAGGCGTTGCCGGTCAGCGTCCACTCAGGCGTCAGGGTGAACTGGCCGTTGAGGTTGACCATGCCCATCTGGTTCGTTGTGGTCTGCGGCGTCGTATAGGTCTGCGCCCAGTTCTGCTCCAGCATCTGGATGGGCGACGTCGCAACGGAGCCGAGGTTGGACCCGGCGAGGCCGACGTTCAGGTGGATTTCATTGCCGTCGTTGCGATAGCCGAGATCGCCGTAGAAACGGCGCGTGCTCGAGGCGTTGTGATAGCGGTAGGAGTCGTCGCGAAAATATTCCAGCGCGCCATAGAGGGCGAACTGGCCGAATTGCCGGCCGTAGTCGAAGCCGGCCTGGAGACGCCCGTAGGAGCCCCCCGAAATGTCGAACTTGCCGCCCTGGTAGGTGAAACCGTTCTTCATCCGGATGTTCAGCGCGCCGCCCAGCGCGTTCAGCCCATAGGCGGGGTTGTTCGAGACGAGATCCATGGAGGCGATGGCGAGGGTCGGGATCAGGTCCCAGTTCACCTCGTCGCCGAAAGCCTCGTTGATGCGCACGCCGTTCTGGTAAACAGCGAGGCCCTGTGGCGTTCCCGTCGTCGGCGAGGCGACGAAGCCGCGATATTCGACGTCGGGGGCCAGCGGGTTGCCCGTGGTGGACTGCAAGGTGACGCCGGGAACGGTGCGTTCAAGCACGTCGCCGACCATGTCCGAGCCCGCGCGCTGGATCTGCGCCGCGTCGACGTGGGTGTTGGTGTAGGGGCGGCTGTCGATGACGGGCTCCACGCGCGGCGCCGCGGGCGGCGCCTCGACGACGGGGGCCGCCTGCACGACCGGCGCGGCGCGCACGACGGGGGCGCGCTCCGGTGCGGCTGGAGCGGCGCGGCGCGGCGCGGCGGGCGTATCCGTGGTGACGTTGATGTCGGGCAGTGGCGTCACGGTTTCCGAATGAACGCCGGTGACGCCAAGGGCGACGAGAACGCTCGCGACCGACAGTGTTGCACGCTTCATGAATCCCCCCATTGAGCGCATTTTTTCGCGCGCCCTTGCGCCATTCAGCGCAACGAGAGAATTTAAATTCATTCCGGTGACGCTGGGCAATTGTCCTTTTGGAACAAGCGCGATTGTAACGACGCTTTGATCCAGCCTGTTGCAAAAGAGCTACAAACAAAGACTGCTTTGAGGAGCCGCTCCCAAAATGTTCGGGAGTTTTTCCCGAAAGATACTCACCCCCGTTGCTTGGCCGCTTGCCGAACACCGTTAACTATTCTCGATTCGGCGCTTATCCTTTTCCGGGCTCGGCGCAGGGTTGCGGAATGAGTGCGTCCACGCGGCAACCGCCGAGCGCGCCGCGCGTGATCTCGACGCGACCGCCCAAGCCGCGCGCGCGCTCCCTCATGCCCGCGAATCCGAGGCCTTCCGCCCTGTCCGGGGCCAGCCCGGCGCCGTCGTCCTCGACGCGCACGCGCACAGTGTCCGAACCGTCTCGCGAAACGGCGATTTCGACGTTCCTGGCGCCCGAATGCTTGAAAACATTGGTCAGAGCTTCCTGGACCAGCCGATAGACCACAAGTCTTTGCCGGGGGTCTGCGACTTCAAAATCCTCGGGCAGATCGAGCGCGAGCCGCACCTCCGGCTGGGTCTCGCGCCAGCCGTCGACGAGGCTGCGCAAGGCCGGAGCGACGCCGAGATCGTCGAGCGCGGGCGGGCGCAGGCGCCGCAGGATGCGCCGGTTGGTCTCCTGCAACGCCTCGACTTGGACACAGATCGCGGCGGCGCGGGGCAGGAGCGCGCCCTCCTTTTCCACCGCCGCGCGCAACAGCGCCGCATTGGCGCGCAGGGCGAACAGATGCGGGCCGATCTCATCGTGCAATTCATGCGCGATGGTTTTTCTCTCCTCCTCCTGCGCGGTCATCAGGCGGTTGATCAGGTCGCGGTTGTCCCGCGAAAGCCGGTCGAGCGCCTCGGCCAAAGCATTGAGCTTGGCGCAGAGGTCGAGAAACTCCGGCGACCCCCGCGCCTCCGCGCGGACAAAATAGTCGCCGTCCTTCAACCGGCCGAGCGCGCGGCCGTAGGTTTGCAGCGGCGCGAGCGTGCGCCCGACGATCCAGCTCGCGCCGAACAGGGCGGCGAGCGCGATGAGCCCGCCCGTGAACGCCAATGTCTTGACGTCCTGCCAGACCTCGTTGACCTCATCGGCGGGATCGCCGGCGATGACGAAATCGCCGAGGCGCCGACCGTCGCGCATCGCCGGAAGCACGACCACGCTCGGCCGGGCGCCGACCAGCGCATAAAACCACTCCGGTGCGGAAAGGCGGCTTGCGTCCGGCGCCATTTGCGTCGACAGCGCCGCGCGGGCGTCGGACGAAAAAATTACCCTGATGTGGCGCAACTCGCTCAGGCTCGCCGCGAGAGCCCCAAGTTTTTTCTCGGCTGACCCATCCTCCGGCAGATTGGCGAGGCTCGAAGTGATAAATTCCCGGGTGATGCGGGTCATGCTTTCGCTCTCGATGCGCACGCGCGACCCCGCGCCCACCACCATGCGCGCGACATCGGCGGCGAGGCCAAAAAACAGCAGCACGCCGATGAGAAGGTCGATCCGGAGCTTGAGCGACATTTTTTTACTTCGCGCAGTCGCGCAAGTCCTTTTCGTCGATGCTGACGACGGCGCTGGCTTCAATGCTCACGGCCGACAATTGGCAGGTGCGACCGTCTTTCAGGGTCAGTCTGGCGTCGTAAACGCCGGGTTCGAGTTTCGGCAGCTTTAAGCGTTCATCGACCTCGATGGTCTTGTCGTGGTCTTCGAGCGTCAGGTTCGGCCCAAAATCCTTGGTCCCGGTCTTGGCGAGGCGGAAATCGGTAATGGTGCTGGCGGTGAGATTCCAGATGCGGATCGGTTTTGCGGATTCGGCGATGACCCCGTTCGCCAAAAAAACGCCGGACACGATGAGCGCGCTCGCAACCTTGAACTTCATCAGATCCTCCCTGTTTTGTCGCGGAGCTTAAATCAATCTTCGCCGACCTGCTCGACAAAACGGCGCAGCAGCCAGGAGGCGGCGGGGCCGGGCGGGGTGTCGCGGCGGTGGATCGCGTAGAGCGGATAGACGTGGACGGGATCGTCGGGCATCACCAGCCGGATCAGCGCGCCGGTTTCGAGATCGGCCTTCACCATGTCCTCGGGCATGTTGCCCCAGCCTATGCCCTCGCGCAGCAGGGCATGCTTGGCGCTGAGATCGGCGAGCCTCCACGTGCGCGGGCTCGTCACGGCGAAATCGCGGCCCTCCGACAGCGGCGAGCGGTCGCTCAACACCAGCTGGATGTGGTCGCGCGCGGAGCCGGGGGCCAGCACGCCGGCGCGCGCCAGCGGATGATCGGGCGCCGCCACGGGTATCATATTCACCCGGCCCGCCGCGACGCGGGCGATCTCTTCGCATTCCGCCGCCAGCGGGCCGCTGACGCCGAGCATCGCGCGACGCTCCAGCACAAGCCCGCTCACCGCGCCCAAGGCCTCGACCGACAGGCGCAGCGAAACAGTGGGAAAAACCTGGCGAAACGCTCGAAGCGCCGCGCCGAGCCGCGCCGCCGGCAGCATCACGTCCACGGCGAGCCGCACCTCCGCCTCCAAGCCGCCAAGCAGCCCGCGCACCTTTGCGCGCAAGCCGTCGACGCCTGAGCAAATGGCGCGCGCCTCCGCCAGCACCGCCTCGCCGGCTTCCGTCAGGCGCGGACGCCGGGTGGCGTCGCGCGCAAACAGGGTGACGCCAAGCTGGGCTTCAAGATTGTCGATCCCGTAGGAGATCACCGACGTCGCGCGGTTGAGCTTGCGCCCGGCGGCGGCGAAACTTCCAGTTTCGACCACGGCGAGGAAAATCTGGAGCTGGTCGAAGGTGGGCAGGCCAGGCTCGGTCATTTCAACTCTCTCGAAAAGCCTGTTCCAAACTACCCCACTTATTCGAACAGCTCAATGCACCTACATAAACTCCATCCCGCGCGGCGCCGAAACGCCGCCCCCCGAAAGGAGTTTTACATGATTGAACTGCGTCCCTTCGAAAAACTCGGCGCCGCCGACCATGGCTGGCTCGACGCCCGCCACCATTTCTCCTTCTCCCATTATCATGACCCCGACCGCATGGGCTGGGGCGCGCTGCGCGTGTGGAACGACGACACGATCGCGCCAGGGGCCGGCTTTCCGACCCACCCACACCGCGACATGGAAATCGTCACCTATGTGCGCAGCGGCGCGATCACCCACCGCGACAGCCTGGGAAATGTCGGCCGCACCGAGGCCGGCGACGTGCAGATCATGTCGGCGGGGTCGGGCATCGCCCATTCCGAGTTCAACCTGGAGCGCGAGCCGACCACTTTGTTCCAGATCTGGATTCACCCGACCAGGACCGGCGGCGCCCCGCACTGGGGCGCCCGCCCCTTCCCGAAACAGGACCGCGCCGGGCGCTTCATCGTGCTCGCCTCCGGTCTTGGCGACGCCGACGCCTTGCCGATCCGCACGGACGCCCGCGTCGCCGGCGCGACGCTGCGCGCGGGCGAAACGGTCGATTACGCCCTCGGCCGGGAGCGCCGCGCCTATCTCGTGCCGGCGAGCGGCGCCGTCGAAATCGACGGTGTGCGCGTCAACGCCCGCGACGGCGCCGCCATCCGTGACGTCGACACGGTGACGATCAAGGCGCTGGAGGACAGCGAACTCGTCCTGGTCGACGCTGCATAGACGAATGGCCCTGCGTCCAGCGCAGGGCCGCAAGGCAATTCGGGATTAGGCAAACCTTAAGCAGTTTCGCTGTCTATACAATTCAAGAGTGTGCGTTGCGTTCGGCTCAATCCTTGCGCGAGACATTTTCATGACGATCACTGGCCGGATTCTGGCGCTGGTGCTGATGTTGGGGCTGGCGATCGCCGCCTCGGTCAGCGTGGGCGTCTACGCTCTGCACAAGCAGAACGCCTATGCCGACAAACTCGACGCGCTCGCCCAGCGCGCCTTCCACGCCGAACAGATCAATCGCGCCATTGCCGCGGTGACGGGATCGAGCCGCGGCGCCATCATCGCCCGCACCCAGGCCGAGCGCGACGACTACCATAAGGAAATGGCCGCCAACCTCAAGGCGCTCCAAGGGTTCGTCGACGACTGGAGCCGGCTCGTTCCCGCCGGGGAGGCCGCCCGGTTCAGCGCCTTCCAGACGGAAGTCAGCGGCTTCATCAAGCAAAGACTGGCGCTTCAGGACCTCGCGGCGAACGCCGGCGCCGAGGAAGGCATGCGCGGCCTGAAGTCGCCCGAGGTGCGCGAGCAGAGGCTCGCCCTGCAAAAAACCATGTCGGACAATATCGACGCGGTGACCGCGAGATTGGCCACGCTGCGCACGGAAAAGGACCAGTTTTCGCGGACGACCATGATCGTCATGGTGGCGGCGTCTCTGGCGGCGCTGGCCCTCGCCGTCACGCTGGCGCTGTGGTTCGGCGCCGCGAAAATCGCGCGCCCGCTGAAACAGGTGACCCGCGCGCTCCAGGCGATGGCGGCCGGCGACCTGGACGCGATCCCGCAAGCGAGGGCCGGCGGCGGCGAGATCGGCGCGCTCTGGGAGACCACCCGCCAATTCCAGCGCCAATTGCGCGAAGCCGAAGATTTGCGTGCGCAAAACGCCTGCGCCGAAAGCGAGCGGGCGGCCCATCGCCAGCAGGTGATGGCGGAAATCGTCGGTGAGTTTAAGACCTCCGTCGGCGGCGTGATCGCGGGCGTCGCCACCGCCGCGCAGGAGTTGCGCGCCTGCGCCGAGACCGTGACCCGGTCGGCCGACGAGACCTCGATCCAGATCGCAGCGGTGGCGAGCGCTTCGGACGAGACCTCGATCAGCGTCCGCGCCGTGGCGAGCGCGGCGGAAGAACTGAGCGCCTCCGTCGGCGAGATCGGCCATAGCGTCGCGGGGTCGGCGCGGATGGCGTCTGAATCGGAAGCCAGCGCGCTGGACACATCGGCCAAGGTGCAACGCCTCGCGGATTCCGCCCGAAAAATCGGCGACATCGTCGGCCTGATCACCACCATCGCCGAACAGACCAATCTCCTCGCGCTCAACGCGACGATCGAAGCCGCGCGCGCCGGCGAGGCCGGCAAGGGTTTTGCTGTCGTGGCGCAGGAGGTCAAGACCCTCGCCGCCCAGACCGCCCGGGCGACGAACGAGATCGCGCAACAGATCAGGGAGATCCAGGACTCGACTTCGGACTCCTCGCAGGCCATCGGCGCGATCAACGCGCTCATCCGCGATCTCAACGCCTGTTTCGGATCGATCGCCTCGGCCGTCCAGCAGCAGGGCGCGGCGGCGCGGGAAATCGCCGTAAGCGTGACAGCGGCGGCGCGCGGCGCCGAGACGGTTTCGCGCGCCATCACCAACGTCACAGGGCATGCGCGGCAATCGCGCGACGCCTCGACCCATGTCCTCGACGCCGCGAAAAAACTGTCCGAGCGCAACGAAGACTTGAACCGGGCGCTCGACAAGTTCTTGAAGACCATGCTCGCCGCTTGACGGCGGCGAGCGCCGCCTATCCGGCGACGCGCGCCCCCTGCTCCTGCGCGCGGACCATCTTCTGCAAGAAATCCAGGGAGGCGTCGGCGCTGATGCGCGCGGGATCATATCCGCTGTCCCTGGCGAAGGTTTCGAAACGGCGCTGGAGCGCCGGCCCGCCGACGAAGGCCATCGACCAGTGCGGGAAGGCCCGCTCCGCAACCGGACCAAAACTTAATAAGGTGGCGCCGTCGTGGCGCGTGTCGCTCCTGATGGTCTGAAACAGACGCTCGACGGCGGCGCGCGGCCCCTCGATGACTTGAACAAAACTGTCGGCGGTGAACATCAAGGCGCCGGTGACGCCCATGCGCGGATTGTTGCGCCGCGCCGCCGCCAGAATGTCGCGCAACGCCTCGTCGACATCGTCATCCGCTCCCACGATGCGGCTGGAGCTGTGGTATACAAGGCGATGAAGAGCTTCGGTCATGACGATCTCTGATACAACTTCAGGTTGATACACTCGCGAATATTCCTTGAGAAATTGGTAAGCGACGGCGACTCCGGGCCCAGCGGCGCCAAAGCGGCGGGTTCGGCGGATTCCACCAAAGACGAAGGCGCCGCAGGCCCCCCGTCACGGGATTTTCAGTCGCGGTCGCAAAGATTTTCGGCTAGAACTCCGGCGTCAATTGGCGGGGTTGTCTAGACGGCCGTTGAGAGGGAGCGCTTCGAGCGCAATGAACATGACAAAAATCGTTACTGAGGGAGCGGCCACGACCAATCCCAAACTGCTGGCCTGGGTCGACGAAATGGTCGCCTTGTGCAAGCCCGCGCGCGTGCGTTGGTGCGACGGGTCACAGGCCGAATACGACAGCCTCTGCCAGCAGATGGTCGAAGCCGGCACCTTCATCAAGCTCAACGAAACGCTGCGTCCCAACAGCTTCCTGTGCCGCTCCGATCCCGCCGACGTCGCGCGCGTCGAGGACCGCACCTTCATCTGCTCCAAGAGCAAGGGCGACGCCGGTCCGACCAACAACTGGATGGACCCGCGTGAGATGAAGGCGACGCTGACGTCGCTTTACGACGGCTGCATGGCGGGCCGCACCATGTATATCGTGCCGTTCAGCATGGGGCCGCTCGGCAGCCACATCGCCCAGATCGGCGTCGAAATCACCGACAGCCCCTATGTCGTCGTCAGCATGCGCATCATGACCCGCATGGGCCAGAAGGTGCTGGACGTGCTCGGCGACCGCGAGGATTTCGTCCCCTGCATGCATTCGGTCGGCAAGCCGCTCGCCCCCGGCGAGAAGGACGTCGCCTGGCCGTGCAACCCGAAAAACATCTACATCGCTCATTTCCCCGACGAGCGCGCCATCTGGTCCTACGGTTCGGGCTACGGCGGCAACGCGCTGCTCGGCAAAAAATGCCTGGCGCTGCGCATCGCCTCGGTGATGGCGCGCGACGAAGGCTGGCTCGCCGAGCACATGCTGATCGTCGGCGTCGAAAACCCGCAGGGCGAGAAGACCTATGTCGGCGCGGCCTTCCCCTCCGCCTGCGGCAAGACCAATTTCGCCATGATGCAGCCCCCGGCCGGTTTTGAGGGCTGGAAGGTGTGGACGGTCGGCGACGACATCGCCTGGATCAAGCCCGGCGCGGACGGAAAACTCTACGCCATCAACCCGGAGGCCGGCCTGTTCGGCGTCGCGCCCGGCACCGGCGCCAAGACCAACGCCAACGCCATCGCCGCCTGCCGCGCCAACTCGATCTTCACCAACGTCGGCCTGACCGACGACGGCGACATCTGGTGGGAAGGTCTGACGGACGAGAAGCCGAAGCACCTGATCGACTGGAAGGGCCGCGACTGGACGCCGGATTGCGGCGAACTCGCCGCGCATCCGAACGCCCGCTTCACCGCGCCGATGGCGCAGTGTCCGTCGGTGGACCCGGACTGGGAAAACCCGAATGGCGTGCCGATCTCGGCCTTCATCTTCGGCGGCCGCGTCTCCAAGGACATGCCGCTGGTGTTCCAGGCCTTCAACTGGTCGCATGGCGTCTATCTCGCGGCGACCATGGGCTCGGAGGCGACAGCCGCTGCGGTCAACCAGGCGGCTATGCGTCGCGACCCCTTCGCCATGCTGCCGTTCTGCGGCTACAACATGGCCGATTACTTCAACCACTGGCTGTCGATCGGCAGAAAGCTGTCGAACCCGCCGCGCATCTACCGCGTCAACTGGTTCCGCAAGGACGAGAACGGCAAGTTCATGTGGCCGGGCTTCGGCGAGAACATGCGCGTGCTCAAGTGGGTGGTCGATCGCGCCCATGGCCGCGGCTATGGCGTGGAAAGCCCGCTCGGCTTCATGCCGCGCCACGAGGACATCGACTGGAACAAGCTCGATTTCCCGGCGGAAAAATTCTACGAACTGATGAAGGTCGATCGCGACGCCGGCACGGTGGAAGCCCGCGCCCATGAGGTGCATTTCGAAAAATTCTTCGACCGCCTGCCGAAGGAATTCGTCTACGAGCGCGAACTGCTGAAGTCGCGCCTGTGGCGCTCTCCCGACGTCTGGGCGCTGAGCCCCTCCGAATAAAAAAAGAACCCGAGCGGCGCGCCGCTCGGGTTTTTCTTTTGATGGCCCTGGGTCGAGAAGGCCCTGGGCCTAAAGCGAAGCTTTTTTTTGAATAGCCCTCGTCACACCGCCGGCTGGGGCGGAACCGCGGCTTGCTTCTGGCTCAGGGCTTCGCGCAGCTGCTGCTCCTTTTCATGATCGAACGAGGTGCGCAGCACCACGCCGCCCATGCCCTTGATGCCGTCGAGCACCTTGTCGGCGGTCATTTTGCGGATCAGCACGAACAGCACGGCGTTTCCGGGCTGCGTGGACTCCGCCAGATCCTTCATGAACTTGTCGTCGATGCCGAAATCCGACAGCGAACCGCCGAGCGCGCCGGTGGCCGCGCCGATTGCGGCGCCGGCGAAGGGCATGAGGAACAGCGTCCCGATCAGCATGCCCCAGAACCCGCCGGAAACCGCGCCGACCGCCGTCGTGCTGAACAGTTGATTCAGTTTGACGTGGCCGTCGGCGCCCTTTGCGGCGATGACGGCGTCGCCAATCTCGATCAGATATTCCTTTTGCATTTCAAACAGGCGCGCGCGCACCGCTTCGGCGTCCTGCTCCTTGGGATAGACAATAGCGATAAGGTCGGACATCAAGAACTCCCCGAAAACATTGCAAATATGACCGAAGCCTCGATCCGGTTTGGCCGCAATGGCCCCCGGCGCGACGGCTCCGCTTTCAAATGGGAACGGGGGTCGGCTCCGTCAATCCGGCCGTTCAGGAGGACCCCGCCAGGAATGCGACGAATTTTAGGATCTCGGCGCGCAAGGTCTTGTCCTTGACCTTGGAAAAATGCTCCAGAAGCTCGATGACCTCGAAAATGTCGCCGACGCCCTCGTCCGCCCCCTCCGGCGGCTCCGGCTGCGATTCGCGCACGATCTTGGCCGGGTTTGGATCGAAAAAAGCGTGCAGGGACACTTTGAGCGCGTCCGCGGCCGCGCGCAAGGCGCGGGGCGGGATGCGTTCCACACCGTTTTCATACCGCTCGACCGTTTCGGCGTCGACATTGATCGCCGCGCTCAGGGTCTCCAGATCATAACCCTTCGCGACCCGAAAAATGCGCAAGCGTCGACCGACGATCGAATCTGTTGCCGATATCTGCATGTCGTATTCCGTCGAGGAGAAACGGTCAAAAAAGTCTTAAAAGAATAATGCAGCATAACAGCGATAAAGACAGCTTACCATGGGGAAGCACGAATTGCTCGCGCGATCTTCCGGCACGGAGGCGATTTGTGGCGCAGCGCGTTGTGTCCATAATGCCGGATAGAAAGCATGGACACCATGAACCCATTCGCAAGAACCTTGTTCGCCGCCGTCACGCTCGCCGCGGGACCGACCATGGCGGCGGACGACATCGCGGCGACGCTTGGGCGGATCGCCCTGCCCCCGGGTTTTTCCATAAAACTGTTCGCGCTGGCGCCCGGCGCCCGCGCCATGGCGGTTTCGCCCGATGGCCGCGCTGTGATCGTCGGAACCCTCGACACCGCCGTCTATCGCATCGCGCTGTCGGGGCCGGGCGCCGGCCGCGCCGAAAATTTTGCGCAGGGTGTGGCGTTCAAGGCGCCGAACGGCCCCTGCTTCGCCCCGGACGGCGCGCTGTTCATCGCCGAATTCAACCGCATTCGTCGCTTCGCGCCACAAGCGGGCGGATGGAACGAGGCGCATCCGAGCGACGTGGTTCCCGAGGGCGGCCTGCAGCCGGCCAGCGAAACCAGCCCCGTCCACGCGGCGCGCGTGTGCCGGTTCGGCCCCGACGGAAAACTCTATGTCGCCATCGGCCAACCCGCCAATGTGCCAACGCAAGAGCGCGAAAAACTCAACGAAAAATCGGGTCTGGGCGCGATCTGGCGCATGAACGCCGACGGGTCCGGGCGGGAGATTTTCGCCCGGGGCGTTCGCAACAGCGTCGGTCTCGATTTCGATCCCGCCGACGGCGTGCTGTGGTTCACCGACAACCAGGCGGATCGCATGGGCGACGACATCCCGCCCGGCGAAATCAACCGCGCGCCGAAAGCGGGCCTGCATTTCGGCTTTCCCTGGTTCGGCGGCGGCCACGTCCGCACCCGCGAATGGGCGGGCGACACGCCGCCGCCGGATGTCGTGTTCCCGGACGTGGAGGAAGTCGCCCACGCCGCCGACCTCGGCATGATCTTTTATCGCGGCGAAAAATTCCCGGCGCAATGGCGGGGAATTTTTTCCGCCCAGCACGGCTCATGGGACCGCAGCATTCCCGTGGGGGCGCGGGTGATGTTCACGCCGGTGAAGAATGGCAAGGCCGGAAAATCCGTCCCCTTTGCGGAAGGGTGGAACACGGGGCGCCTGCCCTATCTCGGCCGCCCCGTCGATGTCGCCGAGACGCCGGACGGGGATTTGCTGGTGTCCGACGACCAGAACGGGGCGATTTACAGGATCACCTATGAAGGTGACGGATCTGCTCGCTCGCCCCGCTTGCGGGGAGAGGGCGGGGGGTGAGGGGCTGGGGCGCTGGCTTCAATGTCGTCAGGACATCGTTGCTCATTCTTGCCCCCTGATGTCGAGGTCAACGCCAGAGTCTCCCCCACTCCAACCCTCTCCCCGCTTGCAGAGAGAGGGAGCGGCGCGCTCAGAACGGCAGATTGAACACTCGGTTCGGCACGAACTCGCCGCCCTCGACCACGCCTGACGCCACCGGCGTGCCCGCGCAAACCGCGTAGGCCGGCCCTTCGGCGGGCGCGTCGCGTCCGCGCAGAATCACCGACTGCCCCCGACGCAACCGCGCCGCGCCATTGCGGTCGAGCACAATGCAAGGCAACTCCGACAGGCCCGCTTCGACGGACAGCATGTCCTCGTGCGCGTGTTCCGGCGCGTCGAGCAGCGACGCCAGCGGCGCCGAATCGGCTTCGAAAAACGGGCCGACCCGCGTACGCCGCAACGCGACGACGTGACCAAAACAGCCAAGCGCCCGGCCGAGGTCGCGGGCGATGGCGCGCACATAGGTCCCCTTGCCGCATTCGGCTTCGAGCACGGCGTGGTCGCGGTCGCCATCGACCAGGCGCAGGCTGTGGATCGTCACCGGGCGCGGCGCGATATCCACCTTCTCGCCGTCGCGGGCGAGGTCATAGGCGCGCTCGCCATTGATCTTGATCGCCGAATAGGCGGGCGGAACCTGCATGATCTCGCCGGTAAAGCCCGGCAGCAGGCGCTCGATGTCGGCGGGCTCGGGCCGCAGATCGCTGGTCTGCGTCGCCGTTCCCTCGGAATCGTCGGAATCGGTCTCGATCCCCCAGCGCACCGTGAACCGATAGGCCTTTTCGCCGTCCTGCACGAAGGGCACGGTTTTCGTCGCCTCGCCGAAGGCGACCGGCAGGATGCCGGAGGCCAGCGGATCGAGCGTGCCGGCATGGCCCGCCTTTTTGGCGTTGAACAGCCATTTGAGTTTGGACACCGCCTGGGTGGAGGTCAGGCCGACCGGCTTGTCGAGGATGACCCAGCCGTTGACCTCGACGCGCTTCGAACGCGGCGCGCTCATTCGCCGCCCTCCTCGTCCTTGGGCGCGGCCAGATCCCGCGCCACCTTGGGCGAATGCAGCAGGGCGTCGATGCGCTCGGCTTTTTCAAAGCTTTCGTCGATGCGAAAGCGAATGTCCGGCGCATATTTGAGATTGACCTGGTGCGCGATCTCGCCGCGCAGGAATTTCTTGTGGCGGTCGAGCACGGCGACGATCGTGTCCCGGCCCTGGCCGCCCATCGGCAGGACATAGATGGTCGCAAGCTTCAGGTCGGGGCTCATCTTGACCGAAGGCACGGTCACGACCAGGCCCGCCAGATCGGCATCGTTGATCTCTCCGCGCGACAAAATTTGCGCCACGGCGTGGCGGATCAGTTCGGCGACGCGCAGCATGCGCTGGCTCGGTTCGCCGCCCTTGTGATGGTCCCTGGACATGCTTGCCTCTTGAGCGCCGCCCATGCGGCGGCTTGCGCCTGTCGCTGCGCTGGGAGCGACCGCGACCGGACGTATGGGGACGGGCGTCGGAACGCCCTTCTCGCCGATGCGAAGGGGCGCCGCCCGCGCAGGGGGGCGGCGCGGATTACAGCGTGCGCTTGATCTCTTCGACGCGGTAGCACTCGATCACATCGCCCGGACGCATGTCCTGGTAGTTCTCGAAGGCCATGCCGCATTCCTGACCCGGCTGCACCACGGACACTTCGTCCTTGAAGCGCTTGAGGGTCGAGAGCTTGCCTTCGTGCACCACGACATTGTCGCGGATCAGGCGGACATGCTGGCCGCGCTCCATGGTGCCATCGGTGACGCGGCAGCCCGCGACCTTGCCGACCTTGGTGATGGTGAACACTTCCAGGATCGAGGCGTTGCCGAGCATGGTTTCGCGCAAGGTCGGCGCGAGCAGGCCGGACATGGCCGCCTTGATGTCATCCACGAGGTTGTAGATGATGTTGTAATAGCGGATTTCGATGCCGAGCCGCTCGGACGCCTCGCGGGCCTCCTTGTGGGCGCGGACATTGAAGCCGATGACCACGGCGTTGGAGGCCTCCGCCAGGGTGATGTCGGATTCGGTGATGCCGCCGACGCCGGCGTGCAGGAGGCGCGCCGCCACTTCGTCCGTGCCGAGTTTTTCCAGCGCCGCCGCGATGGCTTCGACGGAGCCCTGCACGTCGCCCTTGATGACCAGCGGCACTTCCTTGCGGCCGGCGGTCGCCTTGAGCTGGCTCATCATGTCGACCAGCGAGGAGCGGGCGCCCGTTCCGCGCACCGCCGCCTGCTCGCGCTTCTGGCGGTCGCGATATTCGGTGATTTCGCGGGCGCGGGCTTCGGATTCGACCACCGCGACGCGGTCGCCGGCTTCCGGAGCGCCGTTGAAGCCCAGCACCTCCGCCGGGAACGACGGACCCGCATGGACGCAGTTCGCCCCCTGGTCGTCGATCAGCGCGCGCACGCGGCCCCATTGCGAGCCGGCGACGATGATGTTGCCGACCGCAAGCGTTCCCCGTTGCACGAGAACCGTCGCCACCGGGCCACGGCCGCGATCAAGGCGGGCCTCGATGACCGTGCCTTCGGCGGGACGCTCGGGATTGGCCTTGAGGTCCAGAACTTCGGCCTGGAGGGTGATGGCCTCCAGCAGCCTGTCGAGGTTCAGCTTCTGCTTGGCGGACACTTCGACTTCGAGCGTGTCGCCGCCGAGGCTTTCGACCTGCACCTCATATTGCAGCAGTTCGGTGCGCACGCGCTCCGGCTTGGCGTCGGGCTTGTCGATCTTGTTGATCGCGACGATCAACGGCACGCCCGCCGCCTTGGCGTGGCTGATGGCCTCCACCGTCTGCGGCATGACGCCGTCGTCGGCCGCCACGACCAGCACGACAATGTCGGTGACCTTGGCGCCGCGCGCGCGCATCGCCGTGAAGGCGGCGTGGCCGGGAGTGTCGATGAACGTGACTTTTCCGCCCAGCGGCGACGTCACCTGATAGGCGCCGATGTGCTGGGTGATGCCGCCGGCTTCGCCGGAGACCACATTGGCCTGGCGGATAGCGTCGAGCAGCGAGGTCTTGCCGTGGTCGACGTGGCCCATGATGGTGACGACCGGCGGCCGCGACTCCAGGGTTTCCTCGGCGTCGGGCGTGTCGAACAGGCCCTCCTCCACGTCGGATTCGGCGACGCGCTTGACGCTGTGGCCCAGTTCCGTCGCGATCAGTTCGGCGGTGTCTGCGTCGATCACGTCGGTGATCTTGTGCATCTGGCCTTGGCGCATCAGCAGCTTGATCACGTCCACGCCGCGTTCCGACATGCGGTTGGCGAGTTCCTGGATGGTGATGGTCTCGGGGAGCACGACTTCGCGGGACAAGCGTTCTTTCTGCTCCACCACACCCTTCATGCGCTGGGTGCGGCGGCGGAAGGCCGCGACCGAGCGCGTGCGCTCATCGCCATCCGCACTGGCGGTGGCGCTGGTGACGGTCAGGCGACCGCGCTGCTTTTCGGCGCCGCGCGTCGGCTTGGGCGCGGGAACGGCGAGTTTCGGCGCAGACATCGGCCGGATGCGCGGCGTGAGCGCAGCCGGGGCGGCCGCGGTCGTCTGGGCCGGAGCGGCGGAGGCGGCGGCGGGTTGCGCGGCCGGGGTCGCTGCGGCGGGCGCGGGCGCCGCCGGCTTCGGCGTGTTGAAGACGATCTGTTGCGGACGGCTGCCCTTGGTGGGCGCGAAGGTGACGGACGGCTCCTTCTCCGGCTGCGGTTGCGGCGCGGCGCCGGGCTGCAGACGGCGGCGCGCCTCGTCCTCGGCGCGTCGCTTGGCCTCGGCCTCGCGGGCGAGACGGGTCTCCTCCTCGCGCTTGCGGGCTTCTGCGGCTTCGCGTTCAGCCTTTTCGCGCGTCTCGCGCTCGGCGCGGGCCTTGGCGTCGGCCTCCTGGCGGCGACGATCCTCCTCCTCGCGCTGGCGGGCGTCGGTCAGCGCGCGGGCGCGGGCGTCGCGCTCGTCGTCGGTGAGGGTGCGCAGCACCACGCCGGTCTGCGGACGCGGCGCCGCCGGCTTTTGCGGGCCGCGCGCGGCGGGAGCCGGGGCGGGGGCCGGGGCGGCGGCGACGGGGGCCGGGGTGGGGGCGACCGATGGGGCGGGCGCGGCGGGCGCCGGCGCCTTGGGGGCCTCGTTGTGCTGGCGGCGCTTCACATGCTCGACGACGACCGTCTTCGTCCGGCCGTGCGAAAAAGACTGCCGGACCGTGCCCTGCTCGGGCGGGCGCTTCAGCGACAGCGTCTTGCTCGCGGGTTTTTCGCCGGAATTGTTGGTGTCGTTCATATCGTTCGTGCGTCCCAAGAGCTAATATCCCCGGCGGCGTCGGTCTCGTCCGCCGTCAAAATGTCCCCGCCTGCGGGGCCGTCCGCATTATCGTCGCCGCGATATACCGCAAGTCTGCGGCAGGAGGCGAGCAAAACCTTCGTCGCCGCGCCATTTCCCAGCGCGGCGTGCACCACATGGTCGCGGCCAAGCGCCGCGCCGATCTCGTCGTTCGAGAACAGGCCGATCTCCGGCTTGCCCTCGGGGCCGTATGTCCGGCGCAAGCCCTGGCCGAGCTTGCGCTTGCCGTCCGCCGCGCCGTCGCGCGCATGCAGGAGCGCGCCGACGTCCCCAGCCTCGATCGCCTTCTCCACCTTGACGAAGCCGGTGGTCACCAGCCCCGCCTTGTTGGCGAGCGACAGCGCCTGCAAGGCGTCGCGCCGCAACAGGTCTTCCACCAGCTCCGGCAAATCCGGCGCCGCCACGGCCTTTTCCTTCAGACCGCGCGAAAAAACCTGCTTCTTCACGGCCTGTGCGACGCGTTGTCGCGACAGACCGACCCAAACGCCGCGACCGGGAAGCTTTCGCTTGATGTCGGGCGTGACCTGGTGGTCGGGCCCAAGCACAAAACGCAGCATCGCCTCAGGCGTTGCCTTCTCCCGTGTGACGGCGCACGTCCGTTCCGGCCCGCGCTCCTCGTCGTCAGCTTCGAAACCTTCGCCGCGCCGCTTCGCCAATCCGTACCCCTTACGCTTCCGCCGGGCTTTCGCCTTGCGTTAGCTCAACTTGGTTCAATTCATCTTCCTCGACCCAGCCCACTTTCACGCGCGCCCGCATGACAATGGCCTCGGCTTCGTCGCGGCTGATGTCGAGTCCATCCAGAAAACCGGTTTCCTTCACGGTCTCGCCGTTGCGCTTCTCCGTCCAGCCCACGAGATCGTCGGTGGCGCAGCCCGCGAGATCCTCGATCGTCTTGACGTCGTTCTCGCCCAGCTTGACCATCATGGCCGTGGTCACACCCTCGATCTCGCGCAACTCGTCGGCGACGCCCAGCTCCTGGCGGCGAGCGTCCTGCTCGGCTTCGATGCGAGCAAGGTAGTCGCGCGCGCGGTTTTGGATCTCCTCGGCGAAATCGGAGTCGAAACCCTCGATGTTCGAGACCTCCGAGGGATCGACATAGGCGAGCTCCTCGACATTTCGAAAACCTTCCGAGGCGAGCAGCTGTCCAACCACCTCATCGACGTCCAGCGCGTTCATGAAAGTCTGGGTGCGCTCCAAGAATTCCTTCTGGCGGCGCTCGGATTCCTCGGCCTCGGTGAGGATGTCGATGTCCCAGCCGGTGAGCTGCGAGGCGAGGCGCACGTTCTGGCCGCGACGGCCGATCGCCAGCGACAATTGGTCATCCGGCACCACCACTTCAATACGCGATGAATCCTCGTCGAGCACGACCTTGACCACTTCCGCCGGCTGCAAGGCGTTGACGATGAAGGTCGCGGCGTCAATGGACCACGGAATGATGTCGATTTTTTCGCCTTGAAGCTCGTTGACCACGGCCTGCACGCGCGAGCCGCGCATGCCGACGCAGGCGCCGACGGGGTCAATGGAGGAATCGCGCGAGGTCACCGCGATTTTCGCACGCGACCCCGGATCGCGGGCGACCGACTTCACCTCGATCACGCCATCATAAATTTCCGGCACTTCCTGCATGAACAGTTTGGCCATGAACTGCGGATGGGTGCGCGACAGGAAAATCTGCGGGCCGCGCTGCTCGCGGCGCACGTCATAGACATAGGCGCGGACGCGATCACCCGGCCTGAACATTTCACGCGGAATCATCTCGTCGCGGCGGATGATCGCTTCGGCGCGGCCGAGATCGACGATCACATTGCCATATTCGACGCGCTTGACCGCGCCATTGATGATTTCGCCGATACGGTCCTTGAATTCGTCATACTGGCGGTCGCGCTCGGCCTCGCGCACCTTTTGCACGATCACCTGCTTGGCGGACTGCGCGGCGATGCGACCGAAGTCGAGCGGCGGCAGCCGGTCGGAAATCCAGTCGCCGACCTCGGCCGCCGGATTGCGCTTGCGCGCGTCGACCAGCGAAATTTGCGTGGAATCGTTGTCCACCAGCTCGACCACCAGCATCAGCCGCGAAAACCGGGTCTCGCCGGTGCGCGGGTCGATCTCGACGCGGATCTCGGTCTCCTGACCGTAGCGCGAACGCGCCGCCTTGGCCATCGCCTCCTCCATCGAGGCGAGCACGATGCCGCGATCAATGGACTTGTCGCGCGCGACCGCGTCGGCGATCTGCAAGAGTTCGAGCCTGTTGGCGCTGACGGCCATGGATATCTCCTGTTGAATCCGCTTCCGGCTTTAATTCTTTGGACGACGCGGGGCGCCGCCGCCTTTCTTGAACTGCGCCCTTATTCCGGCGGGCAGCTTGGGCTTGGCCTTGGGCGCCTTGGCCGAGAATCGACCGGGGCCCCGCTCCGGCGTTTCAGGCGCCTCGGGAGAGGTGTCGTCGCCTTCTTCCTCACCGCCCTTGATCGCCTCCTTGGCGGCGCGCAGGGATTCGCGAATGAGCGCTTCGGTGAGGATCAGCTTGGCCTCGTCGAGATCGCACAGGCGCAGACGCGGCGTCTTGTCCTCGTCGGGGCCGGCGTCGTCGCGGCGCAGTGTCAATATGGCGTCCTTGCCTTCGCCTTCAATGTCCTGGATCAAGCCGCGAAAGCGTTTTCTGCCGCTCTCGTGCGGACGGGCGAGCTCTACGCGCGCTTCCATGCCCAGCGAGCGGCGGAAGTCGGAGACGCGCACCAGCGGACGGTCGATGCCGGCGGAGGAAATTTCCAGGCGGTGCGCGGCGGAGACGATGTCCTCGACATCGAGCACCGGCGACAGCGCGTCGTGGATGTCCTCGCATTCCTCGATCGTGAGCGTTCCATCGGGCCGCTCGGCCATGATCTGCACGATCATGCCGGGATTGGCCAAGATCTTCACCCGCACCAGACGGAAATCCATGGACGTCAGGACACGCTCGGCCACATGAGCGATGCGGGCGGCCTGCCCGCTCTCCTCAACGAGGCGCGGCTCGTCGAGCGGCGCTTCAAAAGTCCTGTCGTCCGAAGTTCTGTCCTGGGGCGTGTCGTTCAAGTGTGATCCAGCCGGGTAAAACAAAAAAGAGCGGGTCCCGCCAGGGCCCCACTCCCGCATGGCCCAAGGGCCGTGACGAAGATTTTGACTGAGGGAGCGTATACCGCAAACCGGAGCGGCGCGCAAGACGGAGAAATATCGCCGCCTCGCAACGGACCGCGCGAAAAACACCACCCGGCGCGGGAACGAAATTACTGGTTAAGGGTCTCACGGCTAAGGTCGCGGACGTCTGCTTTTCCTATTCTTTCAACGATTGGAGCCATCCATGCGTCACGCGTTCGGGAGCGTCGCCTTGTTCATGGCGCTGATCGCCGCTCCGGCCGCGTGCGAGGCGAGAGTGCAGATCACAATCGACCTCTCGACCCAGACGATGAGGGTCAATGCCTCGAACGCCTCCTATTCCTGGCCCATTTCCTCGGCCCGCGGCGGCTACGTGACCCCGCGGGGCACGTATGGCGTGCAGAGCCTGCAAACCATGCATTACTCAAAAAAATATCACAATTCGCCGATGCCGCACTCGATCTTCTTCCACGGCGGCTTCGCCATCCACGGGACTTACGACCTCGCCAATCTCGGGCGGCCCGCGTCTCACGGCTGCGTGCGCATCTCCCCGGCCGACGCCGCGACCCTCTATGCGCTGGTGCGACGGGAAGGCGCGACCATCCAGATCGTCGGCTCGCCGTCGGACGCGACCTATGCCCACACCGTCGAACCGGAGCGGGCGGCGCCCGTCAGCCGCGCCCCGGCGGCCGCTCCGCCGCAGCGAGCGCCGCGCGTGGCGCAGCGCGACAATTTCCCTGCGACGATCTTTGGTTTCGCGATGCAGCCCGCCGCCCAACCGAGCGCGCGCGGACGCCATTGACGCGCGTGACGCCCGGCCATTGCAATATCGGGTTCATGCGCCGCCCCGGCCCGGGGGAGCGAATCAGCGCCGCGCTCGGATCAAGGCTCGGCGGAATGGGCGCATGCTTTCCGCAAGACCGGGAGCCCCGGGTCAAAGCTTAGCCGCGCCGGCTCTCCTTCAGCAGTTCAAAAATCTGCTCGGGCGTCTCGACCACTTCGAGCGTGGATTCCTCGTCGACGCCGGTGGGAAACCAGATCCACGAGCATTTGTTGCCGCGCTGCACCGTCAGCGCCTTTTCCATGTTGACGAAAACAGGCTCGCCATTGTCACGATCGGTCAGCTTGATCCATTCCGACGCCATTGGCGGGCCTCCCTCTTCCAAGCCTTGCAGTAAGACAAACGCGCCGGGGGTCAAGGAAAAAGGCGGAGCGGCTTGCGGCTGCCCGCATGACATGGGTCATGGTCAAGCTCGCGCACACAGGCCAGACTGGCGCGGCGTCGGCCGCCGCAAGGAGCAAGATCGCCCCAGCGGCCGATGCAGGGAGGGATTTATGCGCCAACTCAAGACATTGATCGTTCTTGCCGGACTGGCGGCCGCGTCGGCGCTGGCTTGCGGCTCGGCCAACGCCGAACAACTCAGCCCGCAGGCGCGCGAAGCGCTGCGCGAGGCGATGCACAACGAAGCCTTCGCCTCGGCCAAGTACAAGCTGTTCTCAGAACACGCCCGCAGGGCGGGAAAGACCGAATTGGCCGATCTCCTGGCGAAAAACGCAAATATTGAATACGGTCATTTCTTGCGCTGGTCCGCTCTGTATGGACTGGTGCGGGACGACAGCGAGAATTTGAAAGCGGCGATCGACGGCGAGGGCGACGACGACATCAAGCTATACACGCGCCTCGCCACTGAAGCCGCCGCCCGCGGCGAGACCACGCTCGCCAACCATTTCAACGAAATCAAGGCGCAAGAAGAAAAGCACCAAAAGGAGTTGGACAAGGTCGTCGAGAAGACGTTCAAGCCGAACTGACGGGGCGTCGCCCTTCACTCCAGCCCCAACTCCCGTCTCGCCCGCCGCGTCAGCCCGGCGACGACCAGCCGGTGCGAACAGGCGATCAACTCACGCAACTCGGTCCCGTCCACAACAAACCCGTCGGCCTGAATCCATTTCAGGCCGCGCGAGGCGAGATAGGGCGCGGGACGATAGCACGCGCGTTCCGGCAGGACGGCGAAACCGATGTCGCTGACCTTGAACGAATAGGCCGGCGCCGCTGCATCGCCGCCGCCAATGCAAAACACCTTGCCCCCGACCTTCCACACATCCGCGCCGCCCCATTGCACAACATGGGTCGCGGCGGGCAGAGCAGCGCAATAGGCGTTGTATTCGTCGTGAGTCATGCCGGATTTGCCGAGCTGGAACCGATGGTTTAGGGAACGCCGCAACAAGAGGATGGCATGATGCGGGTCGCACTGGAAGCCGCGCGAAAAAGCGTCGAGATCGAAACCAAGGGCATGGCGCAATTGCGCGCCGCGCTCGATGGCGACCTGGGCAAGGCGCTCGAACAAGCCATCGACCTCATCCGCAACGCGCGCGGGCGCGTCGTCGTGTCCGGCATGGGCAAATCCGGCCATATCGGGCGGAAAGTGGCGGCGACCCTGGCCTCAACCGGCACGCCCGCCTTCTTCCTCCATGCGGCGGAGGCCAGTCACGGCGACCTCGGCATGGTCACCCAGGACGACGTTCTGCTGGCGTTTTCCTGGTCGGGCGAGACGGCGGAGCTCGCAGACCTCATCGAATATTCCAAGCGATTCGCCGTCCCGCTGATCGCCGGAACCTCCAAGCGCGACAGCGCCCTCGGCCGCGCGGCGGATGTGCTGCTGCTGCTGCCGCAGGTCGAGGAGGCCTGTCCGAACGGCCTCGCGCCGACCACCTCCACCACCATCCAGTTGGTTCTCGGCGACGCGCTGGCCGTGGCCCTGATCGAGGATCGCGGCTTTACCGCCCGCGATTTCCGCGTCTTTCATCCGGGGGGAAAACTCGGCGCGCGGCTGCACAAGGTGGACGACCTCATGCACTGCGGCGACGACATGCCGCTGTTGCCGGAAACCGCCGCCATGAGCGAGGTGATTCTCGCCATGACCGGAAAGCGTTTTGGTTGCGTCGGCCTGATCGACGCCTCGGGCGCCCTGACCGGCATCATCACCGACGGCGATCTTCGCCGCCACTGGGGTCCGGACATGCAGAACAAGCGCCCGGCGGAAATCATGACGCGCGGGCCGCGCACGGCCAAGATCGGCTCCCTGGCCTCCGCCGCGCTGGAATTGATGAACCGGCGAAAAATCACCGTCCTGTTCATCCTCGACGCCGGCAAGCCGGTGGGCGTTCTGCACATCCACGACCTCCTGCGCGCCGGCGTTGCATAAGGCGACGCTCAGCCTAGCGAAGGTTTCCATAATCTATCCGCCGTCATTGCGCGCGAAGCGAAGCAATCCAGCGCGCCCACGAAGCGACGATTGCGCGTTGCCGTGGCGGCGACCCGGCGCTCTACAGTTCGACGGCCCTGAATTGCTTTGCTTTTCTCGCAATGACGTAGTGAAGGCGCCGCTTTTTCTTGTGGGCGAAGCCGCGACTAGAGCTTTTTCACGTTTCATGGAAACATAAAGAAGCTCTAGATTCTTGCTTGGACGCATTTTCTTCACGCGAACCGGCATCCACTTCGCGTGAAAATGCTCTAGCCCCTGTCCGGCCCGCCTTGGGCCTTTCGCGGCGCTCAAGCCCCGTCTATATAGGCTTGACGCCTTTTCTCGCAGGACTTGCCCATGCCGTCTTTTCGCCTCGGCCTGAACCGCCGCGCGCTTCTCGCCTTCAACGCGGCGGCTTTCGCCGCCGCGCTCACCGTCGCCCCCGCTTTCGCGGCGCAGGACGAAGGACCGATGAAAGTCCCGATGGACCAGTTGATGGCGCCGCAGGCCCTGCCCGATCTTTGGCTCGGCGACCCCAAGGCGCCCGTCACAATCGTCGAATATGCCTCGCTGACCTGCTCCCACTGCGCGCATTTCACCATTCGGACGCTGCCCAAGCTCAAGACCGACTACATCGACAAGGGCAAGGTGCGTTACACGCTGCGCGAATTCCCGCTCGACCCGCTCGCCGCCGCCGCCGCCATGCTGGCGCGCTGCTCCGGCGACAAGCGCGAGGCCGTAGTCGAATTGCTGTTCCAGACACAGAGCAGTTGGGCTTTCGGCAAGAACCCGCTCGAAGCCCTGACTTCAACCCTCAAGCAGACCGGCATGGGCCAGAGCGCGTTCGAAGCCTGCCTCAACGACGACGCCCTGTTCAAGAAGATCGATGCCGAGCGCACGTCCGCGCAAACCAAATTCAACATCACCGCCACGCCCACTTTCTTCATCAATGGCGCCAAGCACGCTGGCGACATACCGCCCGACGAACTCGACGCCCTGCTCGCTCCCTATCTCAAGTAAGGATCTTCATGCGCTATTTGCCGCTCAGCCCGACTGAGCGCGAGGACATGCTTGCGCGCATGGGCCTCGCCCACATCGACGACCTTTTTGCCGACGCGGCCGACAAGCTGCTGAAAGACCCGCTGAACCTGCCGGGCCGGAAAACCGAGCTGGAGGTCGAGCGCGCGATGGGGGCGCTTGCCGCGAAAAATCTTGCCGCCGGCGCGCCCTTCTTTTTGGGCGCCGGCGCCTACAAGCACCATGTGCCCGCGAGCGTCGACCACCTGATCCAGCGCTCGGAATTTTTGACGTCCTACACGCCCTACCAGCCTGAAATTTCGCAGGGCACCCTTCAAGTCCTGTTCGAGTTCCAGACCCAGGTGGCGCGCCTCACCGGCATGGATGTCGCCAACGCCTCCATGTACGACGGCTCCACGGCGACAGCGGAAGCCGTGCTCATGGCCCACCGCGTCACGCGTCGCCGAAAGGCTCTGTTGTCCGGCGGATTGCATCCGCATTACGCGGAGACGGCGCGCACGCTGTCGGACATGGCCGACGATGAGATTTGCATTCTGCCGCCCGATCCGCTGGCGCGAGAAGACCTTATTCGCCAAATCGACGACAGCCTGTCTTGCGTCGTGGTGCAGTCGCCCGACGTGTTCGGCCATTTGCGCGACCTGAGGCCGCTGGCGGAGGCGTGCAGGGCGAAAGGGGTTTTGTTGGTCGCCGTCGTCACCGAAGTTTTGGCTCTCGGCCTGATCGAAAGTCCCGGCGCCCAGGGCGCGGACATTGTCGTCGCCGAGGGCCAGTCGATCGGCAACGGCCTGAATTTCGGCGGCCCCTATCTCGGCCTGTTCGCCACGCGCGAAAAATACGTGCGGCAGATGCCCGGTCGCCTGTGCGGCCAGACGTTTGACAGTCTTGGCCGACGCGGTTTTGTTCTGACGCTCTCGACCCGCGAGCAGCACATCCGCCGCGAAAAGGCGACCTCCAACATCTGCACCAACTCAGGCCTGTGCGCGCTGGCGTTCTCGATCCACCTGTCGCTGCTCGGCGAAAAGGGGTTGCGCGAACTGGCCCTGGTCAATCACGCCAATGCCGTGGCGCTGGCCGAGGCGATCGAGACGATCCCGGGCATAAAATTGCTCAACGGCAGCTTTTTTAACGAATTCTGCATCGAGCTGCCCGGTTCGGCGGCGGAATTTGTCGAACGGGCGGCGGGCCAAAAAATTCTGGCGGGCGTGCCGGTCTCGCGGCTCTCGCCCGGCGCGGGCTTGGAAAACCTGCTGCTGATCGCCAGCAGCGAGATCAACACGGACGACGACCGCGCGACGCTCGTAGCGGCCCTGCGTGAGGAGGCCGCGCGATGAATGAGCAGCCGCGTTTCCAGGACAAGAAACTGCCGCGCACCTTTTCCGGCCACCACGGCCTCGCCCACGAGACCGGCCTGATCTTTGAACATGGCCGCGAGGATTTTACCGGCGTCGACATCGACCCGCCGCAAAATTTCAAGCCCCGTCTCGGCGGCCTGGAGCGCCAGTCGCCGCTCGGCCTTCCCGGACTGTCCGAACCGGAGTGCCTGCGCCATTACGTGCGGCTGTCGAAGCAGAATTACGCCATCGATGCCGGCCTCTATCCGCTCGGCTCCTGCACGATGAAGCACAACCCGCGCCTCAACGAGAAAATGGCGCGGCTTCCCGGCTTTTCGGATATCCACCCGTTGCAGCCGTTCTCCACCGTGCAGGGCGCGCTGCAATTGATGGAGGCGCTGTCGCATTGGCTCATCACCCTCACCGGCACGGAAGCGGTGGCGCTGTCGCCCAAGGCGGGCGCGCATGGCGAAATGTGCGGCATGATGGCGATCAAGGCCGCCATCGCGGCGCGGGGCGAGGCGGCCACACGAAAAGTGGTGCTGGCGCCCGAGTCGGCCCATGGCACCAATCCCGCCACCGCCGCCGCGCTCGGCTTTTCGGTGCGGCCGATCCCGGCGGGCGCGGACGGTCTGGTGCATCCCGAGGCCGTCGCCGCCGCGCTCGGCCCCGACGTCGCCGCGATCATGCTCACCAATCCCAACACCTGCGGCCTGTTCGAACGCAACATTGTCGAAATCGCGCGGCTGGTACATGAGGCCGGCGCGTATTTTTACTGCGACGGCGCCAATTTCAACGCCATCGTCGGAAAAGTGCGGCCGGGCGACCTCGGCGTCGACGCCATGCACATCAACCTGCACAAAACCTTTTCCACCCCGCACGGAGGCGGCGGCCCCGGCGCCGGACCCGTGGTCCTATCGAGCCGTCTGGCCCCGTTCGCGCCCGTGCCCTTCCTGCGCCGCGACGGCGAAAAACTTGTCCTGGTCGAGGAGAAGGAGGGCTCGCAAAGCTTTGGTCGGATGGCGGCTTTCCACGGCCAGATGGGCATGTTCGTCCGCGCGCTGACCTATATTCTCTCCCATGGCGGCGACGGCCTCGCCATGGCCTCGGAAAACGCCGTGCTCTCGGCGAATTACCTGCGCGTCTGCCTCAAGGATGTGATGTCCTCACCCTTCGCGGAAAAACTGTGCATGCACGAAGTCCTGTTCGACGACCATTGGATGAAGGACAGCGGGGTGACCGTGCTCGATTTCGCCAAGGCGATGATCGACGAGGGCATTCACCCGATGACGGTCTATTTCCCGCTGGTCGTGCATGGCGCCATGCTGATCGAGCCCACCGAATCGGAATCCGCCGCCTTCCTGGAGATGTTCGTCGCCACCCTGCGCGACCTCGCCTTCAGCGTGAAAGGCGGCGATGTCGAGCGTTTCACCGGCGCGCCCTATTACGCGCCGCGCACCCGCCTCGACGAGACCGGCGCGGCGCGCAAACCGGTGCTGACCTACAAGAAACCAATAGGAGAGCGCGAACCGCCGGCGGCGTGAAGCTGGACCTGGATACCCACGGACGTCATGCCCGGCCTTGTGCCGGGCATCCACGCCAAGCCGCGAGACGATAGGTCTGGCGTCTTGCGCTACATCTCCGCGCGGCTGACCGGGACAAGCCCGGTCGAGACGCTCCCCACCAACGCCGGCATCCGCCCGACCACAGCGCGGCCCTATCCCGCCAAATGCGCGAAATGGGCGCAAACCTGCACATACACGTCCCGCTTGAACGGCACGATCAGTTCGGGCAAACGGTCCATGCGCTCCCAGCGCCAGGCGTCGAACTCCGCCTTGTGGCGGCCGTTGTCGGGCGCGTCGATGTTGATCTCGGCGTCATCCCCGGTGAACCGCAGCGCAAACCATTTTTGCGTCTGGCCGCGAAACCGCCCACGCCAGGATTTTTTGCCGATTTCGGTCGGCAAGTCATAGGTCAGCCAGTTCGGCGCCTCGCCCAGCAAGTGCGCGCTGCGCACGCTGGTCTCCTCGCGCAGCTCGCGCAAGGCGGCGTCAAAGGGCGCCTCGCCCTCGTCGATACCGCCCTGCGGCATCTGCCACTCGTGCGGCATCGGGTGAAAATCCGGACCGCGCTTCGATTTGCGCCGTCCGACGAACACCAGCCCCTCCGCGTTGAGCAACATGATGCCGACGCAGGGCCGGTATGTCAGCGCGTCCATTCTCACCTCTTGTCGCCGGCGTCGAACGCCGAGGAGACCGGGACCAGCACGACGCCAGCGCGCTTGATGTCGGCGAGGTAGCTGGCGATGCGTTCGCTGGTCGAGGGCAGTCCCGAGGCGAATCCAACGGCGACGCCCTTTTGCTTGGCGAGAGTTTCGAGCTTGACCAAGGCGGCGTCAATGGCCTCGGGACGACGGACTTCGTCAATGCGAACATCGACCTTCAAAAAATTCACGCCCTCCCGCGCCGCCGTCTCCCCGGCGAGGCTGCCTGGCGCGGAAGCGTCGTCAATATAGGCCAGCCCCCGTTTCCCGATCTCGACCATCAGCGGCGAAACCGAGTCCCGATCGGAGGTGAGCTTGCCGCCGAGATAATTGATCACGCCGAAATAGCCGGGAAACCGTCCCATCTGCCAGCGCAATTCGTCTTCGGCCTTGGGCGCGTCGCCGGCCGGGATCACGTGCGGACCCGGAGATTCCGCGCTGTCGAACGGCTCCATCGGCGCCTGCAACAGGATTTCATGGCCGGCGTCACGGGCGGAACTGGCGAGATGCTCGACCCGCGTCCCATAGGGCGCGAAAGCCAGCGTCACCGCCGCGGGCAAGCGCGAAATCGCCGATTGGGTGGCGAGATCGTTCAGCCCCATGCCGCCGACGATCAGCGCAATCCGGGGGACGCCGGGTTTCACGGCGGCCTGCGGCCGGGCATAGACCTGCGCGGGCGTCGCGCCGTCCTTGCCGCGCTTGGGCAGCATGCCAAAACGGCCTTTCTCGACAAGGCGCGGATCGGGGGCCGGAAGGAGCGGTGCGGCGGCGCTTTCGGGCACATGGATAATGGCGGGGCCGGCCGCGCCGCCGCCGCGCACCACGCGCACGCCATTTTCGATGTCCACGCGGGCGCCCGACGGCGCGGACTCCGGCGAAGGTTGCTGAACCTGAATTTGCGGCGCGGGCGGGGCCGCGGGGGCCGGCGGGAGCGGCTGGATCGGCGCGCGCGCCTCCGGTTCGCCCCCGGGACCGTCCCGTCCGCCGAGCCAGACGCCGCCAGCGGCCAGGACGAGCGCGACAATTGCGCCGGCCGTCCACAGCGGCTTGCGACCGCCCTGAACTTTTGGCGGCTCCTGTCGCTCTAACCCAAGCGGGCGGTCGAGGTCGTCCAACATGTCCGGTCTTAAAATTCGGCCCGCCGCGAGCGACGGGCCGTGGAAATTATTTTTCCGGGGCGGGCGTGGGGCCCTGTTTCAAGACCGGTTCGCCCTGCGGACCGACCGGCGGCGCGGCAGGAGGCGCTTCCGCGGGACGGCCGGTCACGGGCTTGGCCGGGTCCTTGGGCGCCGGCTTGGAGGCGGCGTCCGCGACCGCCTTGGCGCTCTCCGCCTTGATCGCCTCGGCCGTCTTCACGCCGCGCAGCAGGTCGAGCGCCGCATGCAGCGCCTTGTCCTTGGAGACATCCGGCGGCACATAGGCCTGCGAGCCGTGCTCCTCCTGGTCGCCGTTCTTGAGGTGGCCCTTGAGCGAGGCCTCGCCCTCGGTGCGGTCCTTGCCCTTCAGTTCGTCCGGCACGTCCTCGAGCACGGTGATGTCGGGCTCTATGCCCTTGGCCTGGATCGAGCGGCCCGACGGCGTGTAGTAGCGCGCGGTGGTCAACCGCAGCGCGCCGTTGTTCTGGCCGAGCGGAATGATGGTCTGCACCGAGCCCTTGCCGAACGAACGCGTGCCGATCAGCGTGGCGCGCTTGTGGTCCTGCAACGCGCCGGCGACGATCTCGGACGCCGAAGCCGAGCCGCCGTTGATCAGCACCACGACCGGCTTGCCCTTGGAGAGATCGATCGGGCGGGCGTTGTAGCGCTGGGTCTCGTCGGCGTTGCGGCCGCGCGTCGAGACGATCTCGCCGTGGTCGATGAAGGCGTTGACCACGGCCACCGACTGGTCGAGCAGGCCGCCGGGATTGTTGCGCAGGTCGAGGATATAGCCCTTGAACTTGTCGGCGCCGATGTCGGCCTGAAGCTTCTTCATCGCCTCCTTGAGGCCGTCATACGTCTGTTCGGTGAACTGGGTGAGGCGGATGTAGCCGACATCGGGCCCCTCGACGCGCGAGCGCACCGACTTGATCTGGATGAGGGCGCGGGTGAGCGTGACGTCGATCTTCTCCTTCGCCGCGCCGCGCGCGAGCGTCAGCTTGACCGAAGTGTCCACCGCGCCGCGCATCTTGTCCACGGCCTGGTTGAGCGTCATGCCCTGCACGGGCTCGCCGTCGATGGCGGTGATGAAATCGCCCGAGAGGATGCCGGCGCGCGCGGCCGGCGTGTCGTCGATCGGCGCGACCACCTTCACGAGGCCGTCCTCCTGCATGACCTCGATGCCGAGACCGCCGAACTTGCCGGAGGTCTGCACCTGCATGTCCATGAAACTCTTGGCGTCCATGTAGGACGAATGCGGATCGAGCGAGGTGAGCATGCCGCTGACCGCCGCCTCGACCATCTTCTTGTCGTCGGGCTTCTCGACATAGTCCGTACGGACTTTTTCGAACACGTCGCCGAATAGGTTCAGCGCGCGATAGGTGTCGGACGGCGCGGCTTGAGCGCCGGCCGGCAACCAGGGTGGCGAGAAGGGAACGCGCGCGCCGATCGTGACGGCGGATGCGCCGATGATCGCGCCCAGCAGAACCAGAGATGTCTTGCGCATTATCCGCGAACCCTCATGTTATCCGGCTTGGTCCACCATGGCCCCGGATCGATGGCCGTCCCATCCTTGCGAAACTCGACATAAAGCACTGGCTGCGTCGCGGCAATGGCGACCGCCGCGGCGGTTTGCGCCGCGCCATCGCCCATTGACCCGACCGGTTCGCCCGCCAGAACGAATTGTCCGACCGACACGTCGACTCGCGCCATGCCCGCCATTACCACATAGTAGCCGCCGCCCGCATTGACGATCAAGAGTTGACCGTAGGAGCGCCACGGGCCGCTGAACGCGATATAGCCATCGCAAGGAGACGAAACAATGGCTTGCGGCCGGGTGGCCAGCGAAAGTCCTTTTTCCGCGCCGCCGAATTCGCTCGCGGCGCCGTAAGCCTTTATGACCGTTCCATTTGCGGGCGGCGACAGCAGGCCTCTGGCCTGCGCGAAGGCGATCGCCGGCGTGAGGCGCGCGGGATCGCGTTTTTTCGCGTCCGCGAACTTTTGCCGCGCCTCCTCGGCCGCCTTTTCGCCCTGCCGCGCGCGCGCTTCCTCGGCCAGGCGCGCCTTCTCCGCGGCGGCGCGGGCCCCCGCGAGTTCGCCCTCCATGCGCGCGATCAGCTCCTTGAGGTTCGCCGCCTGCCCGGCCAGGGCTTGCGCCCGCTTGCGCTCGGCGGCGAGGGCTTCCAGCGCCTGGCCGATGGCCTGCTGCCGCGCCGCGATCAGGGCGTCGAGACGGGCGCGCTCGTCGCGCCGCGCCTGCGCCTCGGCGGCCTGCCGGGCGCTTTCCTGCGCGATGGCGGCGCGCAGCGAGACGAGGTCCTGAAGATCGCTGGCGAGCGCCTCGGTTTCGGCGCGCAATTGCGGCAGCACGGCGCCCAGCATCATCGAGGCGCGGATCGCCCGCAGAACGTCCTCCGGCTGGGTGAGCAGCGCCGGCGGCGGCTTGCGCCCCATGCGCTGCAACACCGCGAGCACGGAGGCGAGAACGTCCCGCCGCCCGTCCAGCGATTTGCGAATGGCGTTCTCCGAACCCGCAAGCGTCTCGAGCCGCGCGGCGCTGGCCGCCAGTTGCGCCTCCGCCTCCTCGATCTTGCCGCGCGCGTCGATGGAGGCCGCGGTCAGCTTGGCGCGATCGTTCTGAATGGACTCGATTTCCGCCTCGATCTTCTTCCGCTGCGCCTCCGTATGCGCGAGCGTCTCCTGCACGCCTTGGAATTGCGCCTTCTGCCGATCGATGTCCGCGGCTCGGGGATCTGCGGCCCTCGTGTCGGCGCCGGCGGCGGGCGCGTCCGGCGCCGGCGGCGTCTGCGCCACGGCGGAAAGCGAGGCGAACGCAAATGCAGCGAACCATCCCGCCTGCGTCAGCCCTGTTGTCTTCGCCATTGCCGCTCCCGCCCGATTCGCCGCGCCCAGATTAAAGGCGGGCGCAGCGTCAGCAATGGGGCGGCGCTGCAAAGCGGGGCTTTTCCCTTGACAAAGCCTCACTTGTTCCTTATATGTTCTCATATTGAAAACAAGGAAATGACGCCATGACCACCACGGCCATCTTCCTCCCCCTCGTTCTTGCGAGCCTGTTCATGATCGTCGCCGTCCATCAGGAACTGGCGAATCCCCAGCTCTGCCCGCGCTTGGCGCCGGCGGCGAAGAGGCGAATGCATGAGCCCGGGCGAGCGGTGCGCGTCCCCGCCTTTGAATCGGGACCGATCGCCGCGCTGAACGCGTCGGATTTCGACCGTCGCTACTCCATGCCGCCCATCGCCACCTGCGAGAGCGGCGCCGACAGAGTGTAGGTGAGTCCCTCCTGCGGGAACTCAAGGCAACTCTCTCCATTGATGGACTGCGGGGCGGTGCGCGTGAGAACGCAGGCGCCGAAACCATTGCGCTCCGGCGGATCGACCGGAGGGCCGCCCTGCTCCCGCCAGCTGAAGCGATAGGTTTGCGAGTCCGGGTCGAGTGCGAATGTCAGCTCGACCCAGCCGTCCGTCGTGGACAAGGCGCCGTATTTGACCGCGTTGGTGGCCAGTTCGTGCAGCGCCAGCCCGTAAGTTTCCGCCGCGCGCGGGTTGATCTCGATCAGGTCGCCCGAGACGACAATCCGCGATTCCTCGGATTCGATCAGCTCGCAGCACTGGATGCGCGTGAGCTCCTCGACCTGAACGCCACGCCAGTCTCGCGAGACCAGCATGTCGTGACTGGCGCCGATGGCGGCGAGGCGCGCCATGAAGCCGTCGGTGAAGGCTTCCGGGCTGTCGGCGAAGCGCGCCGTCTGCCGCGCCACGGCCTGCACCACGGCGAGCATGTTTTTGGAGCGGTGATTGACCTCCCGCAGCAGGAATTCGATGTGCTCGGCGGCGCGGGTCAATGCCGTGACATCGCGGTAGATGGCGGAAATGGCCACCGTCTCGCCTGTGGACTCGTCCCGGATCGGAGCGAGCGACAGCGAAAAATCGAGAAAAATTCCGTCCTTGCGCCGGCGCCGGACAATTTCGCCCTTGATCGGACGCTGCGCCGCGCGTCGCAATTTCTTTTCGAATTGCTCCCGGTATTGATCCGGAACGATCAGTTCGGAGAGCCTGGCGCCAAGAACCTCGGCGCGGTCGAACTGGAAAATATCGGAAAAGGCGAAGTTTGCGTTGAGGATGCGCCCGCCTTTGTCGACGCTGACGATCGCGTCGGACGAATGGGAAACGATCGACGCCAATTGCTCCGCAGCCCGCTTGCCCCGGCGCAGCTCCGCTTCATATTCGGTGCGCCGCCACGCGCTGATGAAACTGATATGCACCATCTCCCCGCCACGCCCGGCGCCTGACGCGCCCCGCCGCAAGACCGCGTTCAGATAGACAGGGAGAATCGCGCCATTGCCGCGCTGGAGGAGCGCGAACACCTCCTCCGCCGGTTCGTCCTGCCGCAGGCTGTCGACCAGAGAGGCGAAAAACGCGGCGCCCTCGCCGACGAGCATGGAGGCGAGATTTTGTCCCTCGGGCGCGCCGCCGCGAAAACCGATCCACTCGCGGAGCAGCTGGTTCGCCCGCATGATTTGTCCATTAGGCGCGACGATCGCGAGACCGCACGGGGCGAGCTCAAAAAGGTCGGCTTCGATCAGTCCTGAGTGAATCATGCGGCTCTTGGTCTTCTTTTCGGCCCGATGCGCCCGGCGCAGCTTTTTCGCACGATTCCCAGGGACGACGCATACAACTTTTTGTGATCGGCGCATCGCGGCGGCTTCTGGCGAAGTTATTCACAGGTCAATTGAACGAAATACACAGGCGCAGACGCCATCCACACTGCTTTCCCTTGGAGAATTTCGACGAATTACGCTTGGCCGTGCGCGTCACACGCGATGATAGGGATGGCCCGCCAGAATCGTCATGGCGCGAAACAGCTGCTCCGCCGCCAGAGCCCTCACCAATTGGTGCGGCCAGGTCATGGCGCCGAACGCCAGGACCAGGTCGGCGCGGTCGCGAAACGCCGGATCGAGACCATCGGGACCGCCGATCACCACCCCGCAGGCCGGCGCCGAGGCGTCGCGCCATGCGCCGATCCTTGCGGCGAAGGCTTCGCTGTCCATGGTCTTTCCACGTTCGTCGAGGCAGATGATTTTTGCGCCCGAAGGCAGAAACTCCCGTAACCCGGCGGCCTCCTCGGCCTTGCGGTCCTCGGGGCGCCGGGCGCGGGATTCCTCGATTTCGCGCAGGTCGAACGCGGTCAGGCCGATCTTGCGCCCCCCGGCCGCGCACCGTTCCGCATAGCGCGCGACCAATTCGCGCTCAGGCCCGCTCTTGAGCCGTCCAACGCCAACGAGGAGCAGCTTCAAGGCTTTAACGCGCCTCGCTCGGCCGGTCGACGCCCCACATCTTCTCGAGATTGTAAAAGGCGCGCACTTCCGGCCGGAACAGGTGGACGATCACGTCCCCGGCGTCGATCAACACCCAGTCGCAGGCGGGAAGCCCCTCTACGGAGGGCGTCGGCGCGCCGATGTCCTTCAGGGCGCGGACCACCTTGTCGGCCATGGCGCCCACTTGCGTGGTGGAGCGTCCCGAGGCGATCACCATCCAGTCGGCGATCGAGGTTTTCCCCGCGAGATCGATGACGGCGACATCTTCGGCCTTCAAATCCTCGAGCGCCGTCAGCGCGGCGCGCGCGACGTCCGGCAAAGCGTTGGGATCGACGGGTTCGAGCGCCTTGGGCTCGGCCGATTGCGGTTCGGATTTCGTCTTGCGGATCAGGATCAGGCCCTCGAAGCTAGGATGAGGCGTACAAAAGGCAGACGCGCGCCGAAAAATCAAGGAAAGTGTCGCCGCGCCCGCAAATGCGTGGAGGACAGCGGCGAGCGCGGCCCGTGCAGCAGCACGAGGGCGGGCGGCCGTCGGTCACACAAACGCGCAGCTTGCGCCTCGGGCAGCCGCTGGCGACCGAACCACCGGGACACAACGCCGAAGGCGGCGCGATGGGTCGAACCGGGCCGATCCACCACAAGGATCGGCATTATTTTGGCGATGTCGCGCCAGCGCCGCCAGCGATGGAAGCTCGCAAGGTTGTCCGCGCCCATCACCCACACGAATTTCACGCCGGGCGCCCGACGCGCAAGGAAATCCACGGTCTGCCAAGAATAACGGACGCGAAGAAGCGTCTCGAAATCGGTCACCTTTACACGGGGATGGCGAAAGAAGGCCTCGGCCTTGGCGAAGCGCTCCGCCAGGGGCGGCAGTTGCGCCGCGTCCTTGAGCGGATTGCCCGGCGTCACCATCACCCAAAGCGCGTCCAAACGCGCGCGCCGCAGCGCGGTCAGCACGACCAGACGGTGGCCCTCATGCGGCGGATTGAAGGATCCGCCGAACAGCCCGATCCTCATGCCCGGCGCATGCGGCGGCAGTTTGATCACGCCCTGGTCTGCCCGTCGCCGCGAACCACATATTTGAAGGACGTGAGCTGCGCCACGCCCACCGGGCCGCGCGCATGCATTCGGCCCGTGGCGATGCCGATCTCCGCGCCGAACCCGAATTCGCCGCCGTCGGCGAACTGGGTCGAGGCATTGTGGATGACGATGGCGGAATCGACCTCCCGCTGGAATTTTTCCGCCTTGGCGCGGTTTTCCGTGACGATGCCATCGGTGTGGTGCGAACCATGGGTCTCGATATGGTCGATGGCGCCCTGAACCCCGTCCACCAGTTTTGCCGAAATAATGGCGTCGAGATATTCGGTGGACCAGTCCTGTTCGCTCGCCGGTTTGACCCGCGCATCGATCGCCTGCGTCGCCACGTCGCCGCGCACCTCGCAGCCGGCGTCCAGCAGCATCTTCACCAGCGGCGCGAGCAGGCGATCCGCCCCGGCGCGATCGACGAGAAGGGTTTCGGTCGCGCCGCAAATGCCGGTGCGGCGCAGTTTTGAATTGAGCAGAATCTTTTCAGCCTTGGCCAGATCGGCCTCTGCGTCGACATAGAGATGCACGATGCCTTCCAGATGCGCGAACACCGGCACCCGCGCTTCCGTTTGCACCCGCTCCACAAGGCTCTTGCCGCCGCGCGGCACGATGACGTCGACGTTGCCGCCAAGGCCCGCGAGCATCTCCCCCACCGCCGCGCGGTCGCGGGTGGGGACGAGCACGATGCAATCCTCCGGCAGGCCGGCGGCTTTCAAACCCTCGACAAGGCAGGCGTGGATCAACCGCGACGAATGAAAGCTCTCCGAGCCCGCGCGCAGAATCGCGGCGTTGCCGGCCTTGAGGCACAGCGCGCCAGCGTCGGCGGTGACATTGGGGCGGCTTTCGAAGATCACGCCGATCACGCCGAGCGGCGTCGCCACCCGGTCGATACGCAGGCCGTTGGGACGCTCAAACGTCTCAAGCACGCGTCCAACCGGATCGGGCAGCGCGGCGATGTCGACAAGGCTCTGCGCCATGGATTCAATGCGTTTGTCGTCGAGCAGCAGGCGGTCGAGCATCGCGGGCGCGAGATTTTTGGCTCGCGCGGCCGCCATGTCCTGGGCGTTGGCCTCGATCAGTTCAGCCTTTCGCCCGCGCAAGAATTCGGCGGCGGCGATCAGCGCCGCATTCTTCTGCTCCGGCGGCGCCAACGCCAGCGTCCGCGCGCTCGCCCGCGCGCGTCGGCCAAGATCGAGCATCATCTTCGAAATGTCGGCGGCTTCGCCGTGAACGATCGCCAAGCTTTCCATTGCCGGGTTCCAAAAAGTCGGGGCGCCTGTTTAGCAGACCTTCGCCCCGCCCGGCAAACCGCCTATACGCCTCCGGTCGCCGGCGGAACCACGACAAAGCTCAGCAGCAGCCCGACGCCGCGGCTCGTTCCGTAGCCCCTGATCGAACCCGAGTCGCAGCTTTTTATTTCCCGTTCCGTTGCGCTCATGCGGACGCCGGCGCGGCGTCCACCTGCTGGGCGCGGATGAGACGGTGGATGAAGTCGAGTTTTTGTTCGATGGTTCGCGAGAGAACGAAGGGATAGGCGTCCTGCTGGCCGAGCGAGCGCGTCAGACTGTTCAGCGCCACCGAAACCTGCGCCCACGCGGCGATCACCGCGTCGAACGTGTCGGCGTGATAGGCGTCGACGGCGACATCGGTCTTCAGCGACCCGTCGCGCGCCGCGCGCACATCGAGCGAAAGCCCCAGCGCATGCGCCGTCTCCAGCGTATCGACGATATGCATGTGGTGGGCAAAGCTTTCGGCAAAATCCTCCCAGGGATGCGCGGTCGCATAGGCGCTGATGAAAGCGCCCGGCCATTCGGGGGGCGCGCCTTGCGAATGATAGCGTTGCAGCGCCGCGCCATAATCGATCCGCTCGTCGCCGAACAGGCTTCGAAACGCGTCGAGCATATTGCCGTCGCGCACCAGGATGTCCCAGTAATAATGCCCGATCTCGTGGCGAAAATGGCCGAGCAAGGTGCGATAGGGCTCGCCCAGGCCGAGCCGTCGCCTTTCGCGCTCGTCGTCGTCGGCTTCGGCGATGTTGATGGTGATCAGCCCGGAATCGTGGCCGGTATAGATGCGCTTGACCCCGTTTTCCGTCTGCACGTCGCCGACGAGGTCGAACACCAGCGGCTCCGCGACGCCCTCGGCTTGCGTGGGCGTCGGCAGGCGCCAGCGGATCAGCGAATAGAACAGGTGCTGCTTGGCCTGCTCGACCCGCTGCCAGCGCATGAGATTGCCAGGGATCGACAGATCGGGCGCCAAATGGTTGTGGCGGCACGACCGGCACATCGGCTGGTCGTCGTCAGCGCGGACCAGCCAGTTGCAGACGCCATGAGCGGCATTGGCGCAAAAATGGAAGTTTGAGGACGCGTCGCCAGCCGCGCGCCACACGGGACGCTCCCCCTCGGGCTCGATGGGATGAACGGCGAACATGTTTTCGTGATCTGGCGAGTAGCCCAGTTTCGATCCGCAGGAAACGCAGCTCGAATTCCGGAAAAATACGGTAGATCCGCAGTTCTGGCAGATGAAATGCTTCATTTTCCAATCTTTCGGCGCGGCATTGGCGGAAAATACGCATCGAGCGCAGCGCGGCGCGGCTTGACGCCGCGCCCCGGCGCCAACATGATAGACCTATGCAAGATCACCAGGGTCATGACCTCCTGGACAGCCCCGCGACCTCGAAAGTCGAGCCGCCTGAGGCCGGGGAGACCGCGCCCTCCCCTCGCCCCAAGCCTGAACCGAACCTCGCCCACGACTTCAGCAACTTCGCGGTGGCGATCGTCAGCGCCGCCAATCTGTTGCAGAGGTTCAGCCACGACCCCGAGCGCGTGGCCGAGATCGCGAAACTATTGCGCGAAACGGGCGAGCGCGCCATCGACGCCTCCCGCCGTCTTCGCTCCTGACGCACATCATGTCAGGCCAGCGGCGCCATGAACGTGCCCATCGTGTCGTCGGCGGCGGCGCGGCCCATGCCGAAATCACCGCCGGTGATCAGCGCTGTCCGACCCGCCAGCCACCCCGAACCGTGAAAGCCGTGCTCGCCATGCTCCGGGCGCGGCGCCCTTTTCGATGCCAGCCCCGGCAAGCGCTGCCGCTGTCGCGGGAACGGCGGTTTTGGATTTTTTGAAATCGGGTTGTCGAGCATTTGAAATCGGGTTGTCGAGCATGTTGAAACCTCGCCCCGCTATACGCCTCGCGAAAGCAAACGTTCCCCTGGACCTCCGTCGCGGCAACTGCGTAACATCCCGCATCGCGCGGAACCCATGCGCGTCATCCCGGGCAGAGGGACGCGACCGTGCGCTTTCATCAGGTCGACCGCCAGAGCAAGCAGCGCATCAAATATCAGAAGCTGGCGCCCGGTCGCGGGGCGCCAACTGATCGTGCGGAGGCGCTTCTCCCGCCGCGAACATTGTGAGATCTCAACGTCTTCGATCTCGACCTCGACGAGACCGTCAACTTCGCGGCGGTGCGCGACGCCGCGCTCCTGATCCGCGAACTGCTGGAGGCGGCGCGGCTGAAAAGCTGGCCGCGGCTGTCGGGCGGCAAGGACGCGCATGTGGTCGCGCCGCTCGATTGGCGCGATTTTTTCCGCGCGGTCTGCGAACGCGTTCATGCTTCGCAATGCGGCGCGACGCCAGGACCCCTGGGCGGATCCTTCCAACGTCAAGCAGGGGATTCGTCCGGGCGCGCCAAATTTCTTGCGTCAGCGCCCCATGCCGGAGGCGCGGTAATTCCGCCAGTCCGGCGTCACCTGACAATCGCGCGAGCCACAGTGCTCGCAGCGAAACCGACGGGCTCGAAGAATAAGCGGAAACGGCGTGTCGTCGGGCAGGTGCAGCGCATCGAAGTCCACGGCGCCGGAATGTTTGCAATCGCGGCACAGGGGCAGCACGCCCGTCAGGCCCATGCGCTTGAGATCGGCGATGGTGGGGGGAGCGGACTCGGCCATGCGCCCACCATAAGCCGATTCGCGCTCACGTGATCTTCAGCGCCTTCAAGGTTTCGCCGACCGCCTGCGAAAACGACGTGTGCGGCTCCCGTCCCAGAAAGGCGACCAGTTTCGAATTGTCGAGCCGGACCGGCGTGCGCCAGAGATAGCGCAGCTTGACAATCTCGCGCGGCGTCTGCTGGAACAGGCCGGCGACGCCGATCCACCTCCAGGGCAGCGCGTTCACCTTCATTTCCGGGCGTCCCAGCATTTCGGCGATGGCGCGAACCATCCAGAGACCGTTCGGGTCCCAGTGTCCGGCGAAATGGAAGCGCGCGAACGGCGGCAATTCGCCAGCGCGGTCGAGCAGGCGCGCAAAAGTTTCGCCGGCGTCGGGAAGATAGGCCCAGCTATGGCCGACGCGCGCTTCGCCGGGATAGGTGATCGAACGCAGCCGCGTTCCCGGCGTGACCATGGACTGGCTGAACCAGTTGTTGCCCGGCAAGGGGCCAAAAAAGTCGCCGAAACGCACGATCAGCGCGGTCGCGCGGCCCCTGGCGGCCTCCTCGATCCGGCGCTCCATCTCGGCGCGGATGCGCCCCTTGGCGGTGCGCGGGTGCTGCGGCGAGTCCTCGCGAAGCACCGGAAAGGCGTCGGGGCCGTAATTAAAAATATTTCCCGGCAGCACGATCCGGGCGCCGACGTCCTGGGCGGCGGCGAGGGTGTTGTCGAGCATCGGCAGGACCAGTTTGCCCCAGTCGCGGAAGCGCGGCGGGTTCACGGCGTGGACGATCACCGAAACGCCCTCGGCGGCGCGGCGGACGTCCTGCGCGTTCATCGCGTCGCCCTTGATCCAGGTCGCCGCCGCGAGCGAATCGGCGCCCAAAACCTCGCCACGGACGTTGCGCGCCAGCGCGACCAGCTCCCAGCCGTGGCGCAACAGGGCCGCGGCGGTCTCACCGCCGATGCCGCCCGTCGCGCCGAGCACCAGCGCCTTGTTTGCCTTCGCCATGGCCGCTCCTCCCGTCGCCCACGAAGAGATTCGCTTCATAAAAGCGGCAAGAGGGCGCACGGTTCCCGCCACCACACTTGCGTTCCGCCTTGCGTGGGGGGCGATCGATTCCACCGCTGGAAACAACGCTCGCACCGGACCGCTGAGGCGCCGCATAATGGCGGTCAACCCTGCGTCCCGCGGAGGGAAGATCCAATGAGCACACGCGTTGAGGAGAAAAAAACCGCCCTGGTCACCGGAGCGAATTCGGGGCTGGGCAAAGCCGTCGCCAAGGCCTTGGCGGCCGAGGGCATGCGCGTTGGCCTGGTGGCGCGTGACCGCGTCCGGGGCGAGGCGGCGCTCGCCGACATCCGCGCCGCCACGGGCAACGGCGATCTGCATCTTTTCATCGCCGATCTGGCGGACCAGTCGGCGATCCGCGGCCTGGCGCAAGCGGTCCGCCAAAAATTCGAGCATCTGCACCTGCTGGTGAACAACGCCGGCACGGCTTTTCCCGAGCGACGGCTCAGCCCCGAAGGGATCGAGCGCGCGCTGGCGGTCAACCACCTCGGCCCGTTCCTCCTCACCAACCTGCTGCTCGATCTGCTCGTGGCGAGCGCTCCGGCGCGGATCGTCAATGTCGGCACGCGCATGAACACGGCGATGGATTTCGCCGATCTGAACTGGGACAAGCGCCCCTACAGCATGATGCAGGCTTATGGCCAGTCCAAGCTCGGCAACCTGCATTTCACCTTCGAACTGGCGCGCCGTCTCCAGGGGAGCGGCGTGACGGTCAATTGCGTTTTTCCCGGCGTCTTCAACTCGAATCTCGGCGGGACCGACGGCGCCCAAAACCTGTTCTGGAAGCTCGTCGCCCGCCTGCTGGGCTGGGCGATCCCGTCCGCCGAGCAGGCGGCGCGCCGCGTGCTGCATGTCGCCACTGCGCCGGAACTGGCGAACGCCAGCGGCCAGTATTTTGGAGACCGCAAGACGCTTCCCGCGCCCGCGCAGGCGCTCGATCCCGAGGCGAACCGCCGCCTGTGGCACATCAGCGAAGCTTTGACGGCCCTCGACCGCCCGGAACGGCAGGCCGTCGGCGCATAAGCGCCGTCGCGATCACTCCGCAGCCGGCGCGGCCGCCTCGTCATGCGGCTTCAAAAAGCCGTCATAGGAGCGGGTGACGGCGTCGAGCATTTCGAAATGCGGGAAAGCGCCCGAAGGAAACACCTCGAAACTCCAATTCGAGCGACCTTCGACATAGGTTTTATGGCGATAGTCGACAAAATCCCCGCGCACGCCATGCGCCATCCAAACCGGATGGGTCAGGCCCTGATACAGAAGCAGCGCATCGTTGCTGAACAGATAGCCGGAGACGAAATCATAGGGCGCGTGTCGCGCGCCCGGCTGATGGGTGGTGAGATAGGCATAATCCCACATGCCCTGGTCGAACTCCGACGACCCGAAAGTCTTCTTCAAGAAATACTTGATGCTGGGTCGGCTGGTCAGCAGCTCGAAAAAGCCTTCGCTCCACAACGGGAAATCGAAAGCCGCGCGCAGCCAGGATTTTCCGCGCGTGCCGCCGTTGGCGTCGTCGCGGGCCACACCTTCAAAACCGGTCGGGCTTATGAAGGCCAGCGTGCGGAAACTGGCTGGCCGCTCAAGGGAGGCGCGGGCGAGAAACTCGCAGGACAGCGACAAGGCCAGGGCGTCGACCGGGCCGGCGTGGCGGCGGTGGATTTCATCGACCGCCGCATGGATCGCGCCCGTCATGATCTCGATCGTGTACTCGCGATCGCTGCGGTCGGACTGGCCGAAGCCGGGAAGATCGATCGCATAGACCGGCCGCTTGCCGGCATAATGGTCAAACAGCGGCTTGACCTCATAAGCGGACGGGGTCGCGTTGATGCTGTGGATCAGAAGCAAGGGGACGCCAGGGACATCAACACCGGCGCTGTAGATCGCGATCCGTCCGTAGGGCGTGTTGATGTCGGTGCGGTCGCCCGACAGCGGATCGGTGAGCGGGGGGTAGTCCTGGCGCTCCACAGACGTTTTTTCCAAGGCAATTTCATTCATCAGGCACTCTCCCAGCTTCCAGCGCGGCGAGCATTGCGCCAAAAATCAATCCTTGATCGTCGCAGGTCCGCCACGGCGAGGCAATGCTTGGCTTCGTCATCCGTTCCATGACGTGATGTCGCACCCGGCTTTTATCCAGCTCCGGGTTTGCCGCGAGAGTTGGCCCCGTTCGCTTTGGCGCCGGCTTTTGGATTCCCCTGGGGTGAGGCTTGCCTTTCGTGTATGAGTTGTCCACCCCATCGGTCTGGTCCACGAAGCGGATGACTCAAACCAATAAACTCTCCCCCGGCGATCACGTCTTTCTCGTCGACGGGTCGAATTTCATCTTTCGCGCCTATTTCCAGTCGATTCGCCAGGACCAGAAATACAATTACCGCGCCGACCGGCTGCCCACCGGCGCGGTGCGGCTGTTCTGCGCCAAGCTCCTGCAATTCGTCCGCGACGGCGCGGCCGGCATCAAACCCACCCATCTCGCCATCATTTTCGACAAGAGCGAAAACTCGTTCCGGAAGGAGATTTATCCGGAGTACAAGGCCAACCGCTCGGAGCCGCCGGAAGACCTTGTGCCGCAATTCCCGCTGTTTCGCGCCGCCGTCCGGGCCTTTGGTCTCGAGCCGGTGGAGCAGGACGTTTACGAGGCCGACGATCTCATCGCCACCTACGCGCTTCAGGCGGCGGAAGCGGGGGCGGATGTCACCATCGTCTCCGCCGACAAGGACTTGATGCAGCTGATTCGCCCCTGCGTCTCCATGTACGACCCCGCGTCCGGCGAGCGCGAGGAGCGGCGCATCGGGCGCGACGAGGTCATCGCCTATTTCGGCGCGCCTCCCGAAAAGGTGGTGGACATCCAGGCTCTCGCTGGCGACTCGACCGACAATGTGCCGGGCGCGCCGGGGATCGGCGTCAAGACCGCCGCGCAGCTGATCGGCGAATATGGTGATCTCGACACGCTGCTGACCCGCGCCGGCGAGATCAAGCAGAACAAGCGGCGCGAAACCCTCACCAATCCGGCCGTCGTCGAAAAGGTGCTTCTGTCGAAAAAACTCGTCGCCCTGGTCGATGACGTCGCTGTGACAACGCCGCTGTCCGACCTGCGCTTGCGGCAGCCCGACGGCAAAACCCTGGTCGCCTTCCTCAAGGCGATGGAGTTCACCACCATCACCCGCCGCGTCGCCGAAATTTTTGATGTGGACGCGGGCGCCATCGATCCAGACCCCACCTTTGTCGGCGCCGGCGGCTGGCGCGGGCGCGACGGCGCGGTCTCCGCCCGCCCCGCGCCCGAACCACCGGCCGCCCCGGCCCAAGTCGCCGGCCCCAAAGCCTTTGCGACCGCGCGGGCGCAAGCCGCAAAAACCCCGGTCGAGCGCGAAAAATATGTTTGCCTATCCTCGCTCGATCAGGTGCGGGACTGGGTGAAGGCCACTTTCGAAGCCGGTTTCATCTGTTTCGACACGGAAACGGATTCGCTCGACGCCATGCAAGCCAATCTGGTCGGCGTTTCGCTGGCGCTCGGCCCCAACCGCGCCTGCTACATCCCGTTCGGCCACAGAGCGGGCGCGGAAGACCTGTTCGGCGCCGATTTTTTGCCCGGCCAACTGCCGCTGCGCGAAACGCTCGACCTGCTGAAACCGCTGCTGACCGCGCCGTCGGTGGTCAAGATCGCACAGAACGTCAAATATGACTGGCTCGTCCTGGCCCAGCACGGCATCGAGGTCGCGCCGATCCAGGACACGATGCTCGCCTCCTATACGCTCGACGCCGGGCTCAACGGTCACGGCATGGACGAGCTGGCGCTCAAATTTTTGGAACATCGGCCCATTCCGTTCGGCGAGGTCGCGGGGCAGGGCAAAAGTTTTATCGGTTTTGCGCGCGTCGCCCTCGACAAGGCCACGGAATATTCGGCCGAGGACGCCGACGTCACGCTTCGACTTTGGGACGTGTTGCAGCCCCGCCTCGCGGCGGAGGGCATGACCACCGTTTATGAGACGCTGGAGCGGCCCATGCCCGTGGTGCTCGCGCGGATGGAGCGGCGCGGCATCTGCGTCGACCGCGCCATCCTGTCGCGCCTGTCGGGCGAATTCGCGCAGGACATGGCGCGGCTGGAGGCGGACGCGCATGAAATGGCGGGCGAGGCGTTCAATCTTGGCTCACCGAAACAGGTCGGCGACATCCTGTTCGGAAAATTCGGCCTGCCCGGGGCGAAGAAGACGCCGACGGGCGCCTGGTCGACCTCGGCGAGCGTGCTCGACGATCTCGCCGAGCAGGGCAACGATCTCGCACGCAAATTGCTGGACTGGCGGCAAGTCCAAAAGCTGCGCTCGACCTATGCGGAGAATTTGCCGCGCTATGTTAATCCCCTGACAGGGCGCGTACACACCTCCTACGCTTTGGCCGCGACCTCAACGGGCAGACTGTCTTCGTCCGAACCCAACCTGCAAAACATTCCCGTGCGCAACGAGGCCGGCCGCAAAATCCGCCGCGCCTTCATCGCCGCGCCGGGCCAAAAACTGATTTCGGCGGACTATTCGCAGATCGAGTTACGGCTGCTCGCCCATATCGCCGACATTCCCCAGCTCAAGCAGGCGTTTGCGGAGGGGCAGGACATTCACGCGCGCACGGCGTCCGAGATTTTCGGGGTTCCCGTGGAGGGCATGCCGGGCGAAATCCGGCGACGCGCCAAGGCGATCAATTTCGGCATCGTCTACGGCATTTCCGCCTTCGGCCTCGCCAACCAGCTCGGCATTTCGCGCGAAGAGGCGGGGGCCTATATAAAACTCTATTTCGAGCGCTTCCCGGGCATCCGCGCTTATATGGATCGCACGAAAAAGCTGTGCCGAGACCAGGGCTTTGTCAGTACTCTGTTCGGGCGCAAATGCCACTATCCCCGTATCACGGCGAGCAACGCCTCGGAACGGGCGTTCAACGAACGCGCGGCGATCAACGCGCCAATCCAGGGCGCGGCGGCCGACATCATCAGGCGGGCGATGATCCGCATGGACGACGCGCTCGCGGCTGCAAACCTGTCGGCGCAAATGCTGTTGCAGGTGCATGACGAACTGGTGTTCGAGGCGCCCGAGGCCGAGGTCGAGTCGACCATAACAGTGGTTCGAAAAGTGATGGAGGGCGCGGCGCTGCCGGCGGTGGACCTGTCCGTGCCGTTGCTGGTGGAGGCGCGGGCGGCCGACAATTGGGACGAGGCGCATTGACGCTCGCCTGAGCGCTCCCCGACGTCTGGCTGCTACGCGCGCTGCGCCAAATGCCAATCCATGGTCCGCGCGATGGCTTCGCCCAGCGGGATCGTCACGTTCAGCCCGAGTTCGCTCTTCGCCCGCGAAATGTTCGGCGCGTAATGGTTGATCGGGTTCGAGGCGTCGGCGCGGCCCGCGATGGTCACGCCGCACGGCGTGGGCGCGGCCGCCGCCACCGTCTCGGCGAGCGCCTTGATGCTGACCGCCTGATCCGATCCGACATTGTAGGCGCGCCCCGATTGGCCGCGCGCCAGCAGCGCGAACAGCCAGACGCACAGATCGACGGAATGAAGATAGGAGCGGACCGCCGTGCCGTCGCCGCCGACGCGCACCGGACCGCCCGCCAGCGCATCGCGAATAAAATTGCCGACGGCGAAATGCGCGTCGAGCGGCAAGCGCGGGCCGACCAGGGTGAAAATGCGCGCCACCGGAATTTCCACGCCATCGCGAGCGGATGAAATCGCACAGAGCAATTCCGCCATGCGCTTGGCCTCGGCATAGGCGTAATAGGGATCGAGGCAATCGGGCGCGCTGGTCGCGGTTTCGTCGATCAGGCTGACGCCCGGGGGAAAACGGCCATAGACCGCGCCCGAACTCATCATCAGCATGCGCTTGGCCCCGGACGCGCGCGCCAACGCAAGCGTGCGGCGCGTGCCCTCGACAATCGTGTCGATCATGGCGATGGGGTTTTCGCGGTTGAGCTGGGCGCTGGCGTCGGCGGCGCCGGCGATCACGACGTCATAGCGGCCCTCGACCTGGGCGGTTCGCACGTCGCCCTGAACCAGCGTGATCCCAGGCGCCTCGGCCAAATGCGGCAACCGCCACGCGAAAGCGTCGGGGTCGCGCGACAGCGCGACGACGCTTGCGCCGAGGCCTTGGCGCAGATTGGCGGCGGCGATGACTTCAAGCATCGCCGCGCCAACAAACCCGGTCCCGCCGGTCATGTAGATCGAGCGGCCCCGCAGCATCTCGAGGTCGGCGGCGGCCGCCACCAAAACCTGGTCGACGTCGCGGGCGGCCACCTTACTCGCCGCCGCTGTCCTTGAGGCTGCCGGGTTGCGGCATGGAGATGACGTTGTAGCCGGCGTCGACGTAATGCACTTCGCCGGTCACCCCGGTCGACAGATCGGACAAGAGATAGAGCGCGGAGCCGCCGACATCCTCGATGGTCACCGTGCGGCGCAGCGGCGCGTGCGCGCGCTGGAAATTGAACATGAAGCGCGCGTCGGCGATGCCGGCGCCGGCCAGGGTGCGGATCGGGCCGGCGGAAATGGCGTTGACGCGCACCCCCTGCTCGCCGAGGTCGGAGGCGAGATAGCGCACGCTCGATTCCAGCGCCGCCTTGGCCACGCCCATCACATTGTAGTTCGGCATCACCCGGGTCGAGCCGCCATAGGTGAGGGTGAGCAGCGAGCCGCCGAACGGCATCATCTTGTAAGCGCGCTGGGCGACTTCGGTGAAGGAGAAGGCCGAGATCACCATGGTGCGCGAAAAATTCTCGCGCGTGGTGGCGTCGATGTAGCGGCCCTTCAGCTCGTTCTTGTCGGAGAAACCGATGGCGTGGACGACGAAATCCAGCGAGCCCCATTCCTTCTCCAGCGCAGCGAACACGGCGTCCACGCTGGCGATGTCCTCGACGTCGCAGGGCAGGACCAGTTTGGAGCCGAGGCCCTCGGCGAGCGGCGCGACGCGCTTGCCCAGCGCCTCGCCCTGGTAGGTGAAGGCGAGCTGGGCGCCTTCGGCCGCGAGCGCCTGGGCGATGCCCCAGGCGATGGAATGACTGTTGGCGACGCCCATGATCAGGCCGCGCTTGCCGGTCATCAGTCCCTTGGCGGAAACGTTCATCAAAAAACCTTTACGCGTCGACGTGCTTGAAGATCAGCGTGGCGTTGGTGCCGCCGAAGCCGAACGAGTTGGACAAGACCGCGCCGAGCTGCTTGTTGTCCTGCCGCGCGCGGATGATATTCATGTCCGCGAAGGCCGGGTCGAGATTGTAGATATTGGCGCTCTCGCAGATGAACCCGTTCTGCTGCATCAGCAGCGAATAGATCGCCTCCTGCACGCCAGCGGCGCCGAGCGAATGGCCGGTCAACGATTTCGTCGCGGAAATCGGCGGGCACTTGTCCGCGCCAAAAACCTTTCGCAACGCCTCGATCTCTTTGGCGTCGCCAACCGGCGTCGCCGTGGCGTGCGGGTTGATGTAGTCGATCGGAATTTTGCAGGTCGAGAGCGCCATGCGCATGCAGCGCTCGGCGCCTTCGCCCGACGGCGCGACCATGTCGTGGCCGTCGGAGGTCAGGCCGTAACCGGCGAGTTCGGCGTAGATTTTCGCGCCGCGCGCCTTGGCCCGCTCGTATTCCTCCAGCACCAGCACGCCGGCGCCGCCGGCGATGACAAAGCCGTCGCGGTTGGCGTCATAGGCGCGCGACGCTGTCGCGGGCGCATCATTATAGGCAGAGGACATCGCGCCCATGGCGTCGAACAGGACGGACAAGGTCCAGTCCAGCTCCTCGCAACCGCCGGCGAACATCACGTCCTGCTTGCCGTATTGGATCATTTCCGCGGCATTGCCGATGCAATGCGACGACGTGGCGCAGGCGGAGGAGATCGAATAATTGACCCCCTTGATCTTGAACCAGGTGGCGAGCGTCGCCGAGGCCGTGGACGACATGCTTTTCGGCACGGCGAAGGGGCCGACGCGCTTGGGGCCTTTTGTGCGCGTCAGGTCGGCGCATTCCACCACGGTGCGGGTGGACGGACCGCCCGAGCCCATGATGATGCCGGTGCGCGGGTTGGAAATGTCGCCTGGCTCAAGCCCGGAATCGGCGATGGCCTGCTCCATGGCGACATGGTTCCAGCCGGTGCCGTCGGCGTGGAAGCGCATGGCGCGGCGGTCGACCACATCGGCCGGATTCAGCTTGGGCGCGCCGTGAACCTGGCAGCGAAAGCCGAGTTCGGCGTATTTTTCCGCCCGCACGATGCCCGAACGGGCCTCGCGCAACGAGGTGAGAACTTCCCCGGCATTGTCGCCGATAGAGGAGACAATACCCAAACCCGTGACGACGACGCGCCTCATGACTTCAACTCCCGCGCCCCCGGGCGCACATTGCCCCACTCGCCTGAAGATCAGGCTTCGCGCTAAGATCAGCCGGCCGGCTGAAACAGGCCGACGCGCATGTCCTTGACTTCGTAAATGCGCTTGCCGTCGGCTTCGAGCCAGCCGTCGGCGATCCCGAGCTTGAGCTTGCCCTTCATGACACGTTTGAATTCGACGCCATAGACCACTTTTTTCACGGTCGGCAACACCTGGTCGGCGAATTTCACCTCGCCAACCCCGAGCGCCCGGCCGCGGCCGGGCAGGCCCAGCCAGCCGAGGAAGAAACCGGTGAGCTGCCAGAGCGCGTCGAGGCCGAGGCACCCGGGCATGACGGGATCGCCCTGGAAATGGCAGCCGAAGAACCACAGGTCAGGCTTGATGTCGAATTCGGCGCGGATGTGGCCCTTGCCGTTGACGCCGCCCTCTTCGGTGATTTCGACGATGCGGTCGAACATCAGCATGGGCGGCAGCGGCAATTGCGCGTTGCCGGGACCGAACAATTCGCCGCGCCCGCAGGCGAGCAGGTCCTCATAATCGAAACTGTTGCGCCGTTCGCCCATTTTAGGCCGTTCCCCCGTGGCATGCGGCCTTCGCCGCGATTCAGAAACCGCGCCTTCTAACATAGCGCAAACGGCGCCGAAAGACCGTGCGTCACGGGCAAGCTGACGCAGCCCGCCTCGGTTGTCGCCGCGCCGCCCAAACCCTATATTGAGACTGACATCGCGGGGGTTGGGGAAATATGGAGAAATCACATGCGTCCGCGAAATTCCGCGCCGCGCGCAAGAGCGGTGAGCTGAATGGCTGCCCGCTGCACGATCTGCGCGAGAAACTCGACGCCGCGGGCCTGAGGCCGACCAAGCAGCGCATGCGCCTGGGCTGGCTGCTGTTCGGGCGCGGCGACCGCCACGTCACCGCCGAAAAACTGTTCGAGGAAGCGCAGGCGGCGGGCGCGCATGTCTCGCTGGCCACCGTTTACAATACGCTCAACCAGTTCAAGTCCGCCGGGATGCTGCGCGAGGTGACGATCGACGGGACCCGCACCTATTTCGACACCAATATCGACGACCATCAGCATTTTCTCACCGAGGAAGCACATCTCCTGGTTGATCTCCCTAAGGAGCTGATCGACTTCAGCCACCTTCCCGAACCGCCAGAGGGCATGGAGATCGCGCGCATTGACGTCGTTGTGCGGCTGCGCCGGAAGGACGGCGCCCCATCCAACTGAAACGCTCTCCGGGCGACCGGCTGGCCCCGGAGCCTTACGCCGCCAACTGTGTCGAATGCGCACGCCCCCACAAATTTTTCGCGGCGGCCTGAAGCTGTGGTTGGTCGATCTCCATAGATTTTCGTCGCTTAGTGGCAAAATGCGTTGGGGAAGCGCATCAGGGCGTTCTTGACTCGCATCTCAACGGGTCGCGAATCGGCGCAAAATTCACCCGCGTATTTTTTTCCGCGCGGCAAGCGTTTTGCGTTTTTGCTCTGACTCATCGGCATCCCGGGCGCCTCCGTTCAAGATGGAAATCGCGCCGCCCGACGTGGCCGTTCGGCGGGCCAAAAATTGTAGTTTTGCCATTGCACGACCAACCACTCGCGTGTATCGTCAGGCATCTGGTTAAGAGTAGCGTATAAACAAAGCTTAACCATGCGATATTTAAGTATAGAATGATTAACAAGTGAATTTATTCGCATCCACACCTGCCCCAGCGATAAGCGTTGCTCATTGATGCGAAATGATAAAATTTTGATTGCCTTTTTTGGACGAATTTGTTACTAAAAAGACATCTTGTGCGTCCAAGAAACTAGGTGATCCGGAGCAGCGCTGTGCCCCTCTAAATGTCTTCGATGTCGCGCCTGAAGTTCTGGCGGCCTGACTCACCAGCGGCCTGCGTTCGCGTTCCCGATGGTCGAGAATTCGACAAAACAAAAAATTGACAAACGAAAACCCGGCAAACGACAAGAAGACAAGAAATGTCAAAAGCAAACACTCAGAAAGCTCTGAACGGCGTCGCCTGTTCTCGCGCGGATGAATTGGTGAAATTCTGCGCGGTTCTGCGGGCTGAACTGGGTGACGCCATCTATTCGTCCTGGTTCACGCGCCTCGAGCTTGACCGCGTTGCCGAAGGCTGCGCCTTTCTGTCCGTGCCGACCAAATTCCTGAAGAGCTGGATCTGCGCGCATTACTATGAAAAGCTCAGGGCGATCGCCTTGGCGCAATTGCCCGGCGTCACCGACATCTGCCTGTCCGTGCGCAGCGCCTCGTTCAGCCTCGTCGGCGCGGAAGCCGAACCCGCGACCGAGTCCCGCATCGCCCCCCGCAGCCAGGCTCCCATCGTGGCTCCGGCGCGCGAGCCGTCAAGCGCGGGCGTCGAAACGTCGGCGCTCGACACGCGTATGAATTTTTCAAGCTTCCTGGTCAGCAAGTCCAACCAGCTGGCGTTTTCCGCCGCGCAGGAAATCAGCCGGTCCTCGTCGATCTACAATCCGCTCTACATCCATGCCGGCGTCGGCCTGGGGAAGACGCATCTCGTCCAAGCCATCGCCCAGGCCGCGACGGTCGCGGGGCGCAACGCGCTCTACCTGACCGCCGAAAAGTTCATGTACAGCTTCGTGTCGGCGTTGAAGTCGCAGAATTCCCTGTCCTTCAAGGATTCGCTGCGCGGCATCGACATCCTCATCGTCGACGATGTGCAGTTCCTGCAGGGCAAGGCGGTCCAGCAAGAGTTCTGCCACACGATCAACGCGCTGATCGACAATGGGCGGCAGGTGGTCATCGCCTGCGACCGGGTGCCGAACGATCTGGAAAATCTCGACGAGCGGATTCGCTCGCGCCTGGCCGGCGGTCTTTGCGTCGAAATCCATTCTCTCGACGAGGAGTTGCGGCTCAGGATCGTCGAGGCGCGGATCGCGGCGACCAAGATCGTTCAACCGACCTTCGAGGTCGCGCCTTCCGTCGTCTCTATGGTTGCGACCATGATCCGCACCAACGGCCGCGACCTCGACGGCGCCGTCAACCGCCTGCTGGCCCACACCACGCTTGTCGGCTCCGTCCTGACGGTCGAGCAGGCGGAAAACGCCATCCGCGACCTGATCCGCCATCGCGAAGCCAAGCGCGTCAAGATCGAGGATATTCAAAAGCTCGTGGCGACGCATTTCAATGTGAGCCGCGCCGACATCCTGTCCTCGCGCCGCACCGCCAATGTGGTGAAACCGCGCCAGATCGCCATGTATCTGGCGAAGATCCTGACGCCGCGCTCCCTTCCGGAAATCGGCCGGCGCTTTGGCGGCCGCGATCACACCACCGTCCTGCACGCGGTTCGGAAAATCGATGCGCTGGTGGCGAAGGACAGCGCGCTGAAGCGCGAACTGGAGCTGCTGAAGCAATTGCTCGAGGATTGAGGCGAGCCCGCCATTGTCGGGCGCCAGAAAAAAAGTCCGGTGAACTTGAGTTCGCCGGACTTTTTCGTTTGTTTCTAAGCGTTTTCTTCACGCGAACCGGCATCCACTTCGCTCGAAAACGCTCTTGTCGCATCCGCCTGTCTTCACGCGACGATCAGTCGCCCACAGTGTCAAAATTGTAGACGTCGTCGCGGAAATGCACGGTGCCCTCGGCCGAGGCCCAGCCGGTCATATAGACCCAGATCACCGGAATGGGCGCGGTCAGCTTGACGTCCTCGCGCGCGCCCGTCGCGATGCGGTCCTGGATCAGCTGGCCGGTCCAGACGCCGCCATTCGGGGCGGGCGTTTCGCGCAGCAGCCAGGCGGCGAGATCGTAAACCCCCTGCACGCGCACACAGCCGTGCGACAAGAAGCGGTAATCGTTGGCGAACAGGTTCCGCGACGGCGTGTCGTGCATGTAGACCGCGTCGGGGTTCGGCATGGCGATGCGGATCAGGCCGAGCGAATTGCCGGCGCCGGAATCCTGCCGCAAGGTATAATTCTTGGCCTGCTCCGAATTCCAGTTGATCGAGCCAGGGTTCACCTCCTGTCCGCGATTGTTGAGGATGCGGATCCTGGCCCGCGAGAGATAGTTGGGCTGGCGCTGCATTTTCGGAATGATCTCGTTCTTGATGATCGATTCCGGGACGGTCCAGGTCGGATTGAGGTTGACGGCGACGATTTTCGCCGCGATCTGCGGCGAATGGTGATCGGGACCGCCGACGATGGCCACATAGCGGTGCGCGACATGGCCATATTCCACGGCGTCCACGGCGGTCGAGGGCAGGTTGACCACCACATATTTGTCGCCGAAGGGGAAGGACAGGCCCGCGAGCCGGTTGGCCGAGGAGGCCAGTTGCTTGAAGCGGGTGCGCGCGGGCACGTTGAGCGCCCTGAGGGTCGCCCCCGCGACCACGCCGGTCTGGCGCAGGCCGTTTCGAAACTGGAAACGTTTGACGCCAGCGGTCAGGGCCGGGCTCCAGTTGGTCCCGTTCGCCTCGGCGCCCACGAGATCGCCCTCAAGCGCCAGACGCTTGCGCAGGGTCGCGACGGCGGCGCCCTTCGCGCCAGGCGAAAGGGCTGAAACGGTCGGCCAACCGCCCGCATCGGCGATCGCCGCATAGCGCTCCGAGGCTAGAGCCGTGGCGAAGAAGGTTTCGGGCTGCAGCACCGGCGTCGGGTCGTCCGACAGCGCCATTTCGCGCGGCGGCGCCGGCGGCTTGGGTTTTGGCTTTTTCGGCGCGGGGGTTGCGCTTGCGGCGGGCGCGGGCGTTGCGCCCGGATCGGAAGGGGCGGCCGCTGGCGCGGATGCGTCCGGCGCGGGACTGGTCGGAGCCGCCGGGGCGGGCGCGGGGCTCGCGGGCGCAGGGCTCGCGGGCGCGGCCGGGGGCGTTTGGATCGTCGGGGCCGGCGACAGCGGGCTCGGCTCCGCGACCTGCGCGGGCGCCTCCAGCGGAACGGCGAGCGCCGCCAAGGTCAACAATCCCATCCAGTGGCCAACGCGCATAATCGCCAATCCCAATCCTCATCCCAAACGTGCGGTCAACTTAAATCCGCTCCCGCGCGCAACACCAGATGTTTGTCGCCTCGGCAAAGCTTTCCGGCGCCGCTGTGACCTTTTTGCGGCGGCGCTTTCCGCTGTCCCGCCGCCAGTGGCGCCTTGCCGCCGTCTTGCCGCAAGATGACGGAAATTTCATGCGGACCCCGTCTTTGCTTTGTCGCGGCCAGGGCACATATTTTAAGCGTCCGGCCGAGCGCCGACGACAACCAAGGAAATGCGTCATGCCCATGTCGCCCGAAGAACGCCAGATGCTGACCCAATTGTTCGAGCGCGTGCGCAGCCAGGCCGGCGCGCCGCGCGAACAGGATGCGGAAGCATTGATCGCGGACGCCGTCCGCGCCCAGCCCTATGCGCCCTATCTGCTCGCCCAGGCCGTGCTTGTCCAGGAACAGGCTTTGAAGGGCGCAGACCAGAAAATTCGCGAGCTTGAGAGCCGTGTCGCCCAAGCCGAGCAGGCTGCGCAGAGCGCGCAGGCCGCGCAGGAACAGCCGAGAAGCGGCGGCTTCCTCGGCGGCCTGTTCGGCGGCGGCGCTCCCCGGCAGGACCCGCCCTCGCCGTGGGGCCAGGCCAATCAGAATCAGCCCGCGCCTCCGCCGCAAGGCGGCCCGTGGGGCCAGCAGGGCCAGCCCCCGCAGCCCGGTCCGTGGGGCGCGCCGCAAGCGCAAGGCGGCGGCAACACCTTCCTCAAGGGCGCGCTGGGCGCCGCGGCCGGCGTGGCTGGCGGCGTACTGCTCGCCGACACGCTGAAGGGCGTGTTTGGCGGCGGTCATGGCGGCGGCGGCCTTGGCGCCGGCGGGTTAGGCAATGCCGGACTCGGCGGCAGCAGCAGCGGCGGCGGCGGTGAGACCATCGTCAACAATTATTACGGGGATGACCAGCGCGGCGGCCAGGATGACGGATACCAGCAGGCCGACTACGACGACGGCGGCGGCGATTCCGGCGACGACAACTACGAAGCCTGACACAGGACACGCCGTTCCGCGCTCAAGCGGAACGGACGGAATATAATAAACAAATATGGTGAGGCGGGCCGTTTCGAACCATGGCCTCGAAACGAAAGCCCTAGTCATCGACTCAAGCCGCCCCACGCGCCCCCGTGGGGCGGCTTTTCAATGTCCGGCGCAAGGACGGCTCATACGGTTTCCGCAAGATCGCGATCCGCGAAAACGAAATCGCGCGGAAATCCTTCAGGCGAAGGGCGGATTTCCGCGCGACCGGAATAGGATTTCCGAACTGATCGTTCGGAAATCGTGTCAGACCGGCGCCGGTTCGCGCGTGGGCAAGGCCAGCAGTCGCGCCACCGTCAGGGGCGCGTCGGACGCCAGCGCCAGGCGCGCCATATTGCGCTTGTGAAATCTCTCGTCCGCCGTCACTTCGCGTCCGACCCAGGGCGGAAGCGGAAAATCCTGGCTCGCGTGGCCAAGTTCGATTTCCGCGATGGCGATGCCGGCCAGACGCTTTTCATAGAGATCGACCGCCCATTCGAAACCGGCGTGAATCACGCGATAGCGCGATTTTTCCACGACCATGTCGCCACACATGGTCGCCAGCATCATCTCGGCGTCGGCGGGCGGAATGCCATATTCGAACTCCCAGCGCGCGAGTCCGACGGATGCGGTCTTGACCGCAAGCGAGGCGCGCGACTCCCCAAGCCTGACGCGAACCTTGCCGCCGCCGAATTCCCCGACCAGGCCGTCCCGCAGGCGTTCGACCCCCACCGCCTCGTCACGCCAGCCCTCGTTGCGAAGCAGGAATTTGCGCTCGATTTCGATATTCATTCACCAGGCTCGGCCGACATGAGTAGTCCACGTCTGATAAACTGTATTGGCGGCGCGTTCAACACATAGGCGAAGTATCGCAAACTCGAGTGAGATCGACTCATGCGGCATCTGACTAAATTATAGTCATCTCGCTCTTTTTCATCCTGCGTGATCGCATCCTTGCGCCGAGAACGCCGAGAACTTGCTACGTCATCGATCCGCAAGCTTGGCGACACATTTCCCTGCAAGCTTGAGCCGTCGCGCCTCCCGCCCTGTCTCGATCGACCTTGCGCCGCATGCGCCCGTCCTGCGAAAGTCGTCGGATACGAACCGCGATCGGTCGCTATTGGAGGACGCATGGCTGCAAAAATCCTGATCGACGCGGACGCATGCCCGGTGAAGGATGAATGCTACAAGGTCGCGGCGCGGCATGGGCTGAAAGTGTTCGTGGTGGCCAATCGCCTGTTGCAGGCGCCGCGACATCCCATGATCGAGCGCGTCCTTGTGCCGCAGGGGCCCGATGCGGCGGATGACTGGATCGCCGAACGCGCCGAACCCGGAACGGTCGTGGTGACCGCCGACATTCCGCTCGCGGCGCGCTGCGTCAAGGCGGGCGCTTTCGTGCTTGCGCCCAATGGCAAGATTTTCGACGATGCGTCGATCGGCATGGCTCTGGCGATGCGCGACCTGATGGAGGATTTGCGCGCCACAGGCGCCGTGTCGGGCGGGCCCAAGGGATTCTCACCGCGCGACCGCTCGACCTTCCTCTCGGCGCTGGAGCGCGGCGTTCAGCAGGCGCGCAGGAGCCCGACTTGAGTGATTCGCCGCTCGGCGTTCAGCGCCCGATCTTTGCGGCGTTACGGTGGCCGAAGACAAAATAGACCCCCATGCCGAGCACCAGCCAGACCAGCAGGCGCGCCCAGGTCTCCCAGGGCAGGCCCGCCATCAGGCCGAGGCAGGAGAGCACGCCCAAAGCCGGGAGGGCCGGCGAGCCGGGAACGCGGAACGGGCGCGGCGTCTCCGGGTGGCTGTGGCGCAGATACATGACGGCGAGGCAGACCAGCGCGAAGGCGGCGAGCGTGCCGATGCTCACCATTTCGCCGAGCACGTCGATGGGGAAGACGGCGGCGATCAAGGCGACGGCCGCGCCGATCAGCCCCTGGCTGGCGGCGGGCGTGTGCGAGCGCGCGCTGATCCGCCCGAAAAAGCCCGGCAGCAGCCCGTCCCTGGCCATGGCGAACATGATGCGCGCCTGGCCGAACAGCAGCACGAGGATCACCGTGGTCAGGCCGGCGAGCGCAGCGAATTTCACCACCACCGCCAGCCAGGGCAGGCCGATGGCGTCGATCACCGCCGAAATCGGATCGGGCCGGTCGAGTTTTGCAAAAGGCACGACCCCGGTCAGCACCGCGGACACGCCAATATAGAGCGCGGTGCAGATGGTGAGCGAGGCGATCAGGCCGATGGGGATGGTGCGCCGCGGCTCGTGCGCCTCCTGCGCCGCCGTCGAAACCGCGTCAAAGCCGATATAGGCGAAAAACACCACGGCGGCCCCGCGCAAAACGCCGCTCCAGCCGAAGTGGCCGAACTCGCCGGCGTTCTCCGGCAAAAAGGGCGTCCAGTTGGCGGGGACGACATGCAGGCCGCCGGCGACGATCACCACCAGCACCACCGCCAGCTTGAAACCGACCATAATGTTGTTGACGCGCGCGGATTCCCTGGTGCCGAGCATCAGCAGGCCGGTGATGACCAGCACCACCGCCGCGGCCGGCGCGTTGAAAAGCCCGGACGCGCCCGCCGCGCCGGGCGCGTCCAATAAACGCAGAACAGCGCCGGACGGCGCCGTGAGCTGCGGCGGCAGGTGAAGCCCGAGGCTCGACAGCAGGCTCGTCAGATAGCCCGACCACCCCACAGCGACCGTCGCCGCGCCCATGGCGTATTCCAGCACCAGGTCCCAGCCGATGATCCAGGCGAAGATCTCGCCGAGCGCGATATAGACGTAGGAATAGGTGCTGCCCGAGACCGGGATCAGCGCCGCCAGCTCCGCGTAGCAGAGCGCGACAATGGCGCAGGCGAAGCCGGCGAGGGCGAAGGAGAGGACGACGGCGGGACCCGCATAGCGCGCGGCCGCCGCGCCGGTCAGGACAAAGATGCCGGCGCCAATGATGGCCCCCACCCCCAGCGCCGTCAGCGAGAACGGCCCAAGGCTGCGTCGAAACGTTTCGTGAGGCGCGTCGCCGTCGACGTCGTCGATGGTTTTTCGCGTGAGATAGCTTTGGTTCAAGGCGGCCTCGCCGATGTCTTGCGGCTTCATCGTATGTGCGCGGTAAAGGACCATCAAGCCGGCGCAAGCTCAAACTATGAGCATATCCCATGGAAACGCCTAACTGGGGATCGGCGGCGCCTCTTCGGTGATTCCAGGACTTTGCGGCGGCGGTGTTGCGGCCAGATCTTTCCGCCGTCGTTCGATCGCGCGGCGCGCGTGATCGATCGCCAGGGTCGTGATCGGCGCCTGAGAAACATCCGCGGTTCCGGCGGTCATATGATTGACGCAGTTGCGGATCAACTCGTCGAGTTCATCCTCCAGGCGCTCCAACTCCACCGTGTCAGCCCTGCGCGCCGCGTCGGCGATGACCAGCAACTGATAGGCCTGCTGCTCGACGTCCATCAGCTTGCGATTGCGCCATCGACTCCAGCCAAGAGCGCCCAGCGATCCCAGCAGGCTCGCGGGAATGCCGATCACGTAGAGATATTGCTGAAGCGAATCGAGCAGGCTCTGGTCGCCGCTGCTGAGATAGGCCGAGAAGCCGGGATGGATCGGCAGGACCGGGCTTGTGTCATCCGCGTCGGGCGTTTCGATCTGGGTGGCCAGCGGGTCGGCCGCCATCAGCTTTTCCTTGGTGTTCAGCACCGCGCGGCCGATCAGGCCCGCGACCACATTGAGCATGGTTTCGGGGACCACCAGCCGGTAGGTCACGGCGAGGCAGGTCGTGGAATCGTCGGGCGTCGGCGGCTTGCCCTTGAAGGCGCCCTCGGGAACGTCGATGGATTCGAAGCCGGGAAAGCGTTTGACGATGGCGTCGGCCTGATCGATCGCCAGCAGGTCGGGCGCGGCCTTGGTCGCCCGGAAGATCGACGCGGCGACATTGACGGCGTCGCCGGGACCGATCGGCCCCACGGCGAGCGCCGCCGACGCGTGTTTGCGGTGTACGGCCGGACCGATCTCGTCGATGGGGAGAAAAACGCGCTTCACCTTGTCCGGCGCGATGTCGAAATAGGACAGGATGGCGTCCAGCGCCCGCGAATTGTTATCCTGTGTCGGCCCTTGCGGAATCGCCACGGTCTTGCCGGCGAGTTTCGAGACATCGTCGATCGGCGAACCGTCCGGCAGGAAAATGGCGACGACGTCGCGGCGCATGATGGCGATGGTGCGGCCGTTGGTCGGGGGCGAAACGTCGCTGCGCACCAGCGCGAGATCGACCTTGCCGCTCTCCATCGCCTGCGCGCTGTCGACGAGGCTGCCGACGGGGAAGAAGTCGAAGCGCACGCGCGGATGCTGCCCGGTCAGGACCTTGGCGAAAGACCCAACGAAACGGTGCGCCGCGCTTCCCGGCAATCCCGTGGTGATGCGCAAGGTCGCCTGGGGCGACCAGAAATAGACGGCGGAGAGGACCAGGCCGGCGATGAGAAGCAGTCCCGCCGCCGTCAAGGCGACCGGCCGGAAACGGAACAAGGCCATCATGCGCGTCTCCTTTCCCCAGAGCGAAGGAAATCAGGCGGCGAGATCGGCGACCACGGCGTCCAGCACCGGAAATCCTTCTGATGTCACGCGAATGCGGCCCTGACGGGTATATTCCACCATGCCGTGAGCGATCAGGTCGGCGACGCGCGAGGCCTCGAAACGCTTTCCCGTCAGGTTCTGAAAACGCGCGGGATCTATGCCCTCGGCGAGACGCAGACCCATCAGCAAGAATTCGTCGCCTTGGGCTTCCGTCGAAAGCGCTTCGTCCTCTATCAGCCCGTGTCCCTCGGTTTCGACCACGGTGAGCCACATTTCCGGATGCGGCTCGGTGGCCTGAGCGCGTCTGCCGCCCTTCGCCGAAATGACGCGGCCATGGGCGCCGGGACCGACGCCGGCATATTCGCCATAGCGCCAGTAGATCAGGTTGTGGCGGCTCTCGCAGCCGGGCCGGGCGTGGTTTGAAATCTCATAGGCCGGCATGCCCGCCTTCTCGGTCAATTCCTGGGTCACGTCCCACAGGGCGCGGGCGACGTCGGCCTTGGGCATTTTCAGTTTGCCAGCGTCGAACAGCCGCTCGAACATCGTGTCCGGCTCGATGGTGAGCTGGTAAAGCGACAAATGCTCCGGCGCGCGCTTGAGCGCCTCGGTCAGCTCCGCCGCCCAGGCCTGCGGGCTTTGGCCGGGCCGGGCGTAGATCAGGTCGAACGAGGCGCGCGGAAATGTCTTGGTGGCGACGTCAAGCGCGCGAAAAGCCTCGTCGACGCTGTGCATGCGCCCCAGCATTTTGAGGTCGGCGTCATTGAGCGCCTGCACGCCCACCGAGACGCGATTCACCCCCGCCGCCCGATAACCGGCGAAACGGGTGGCCTCGACGCTGGTCGGATTGGCTTCGAGGGTGATCTCCGCCTGGGGATCCAGCTTCCAGTTTTGTCCGACCGCCTCGATGATCCGGGCGACGGTATCGGGCGACATCAGCGAGGGCGTGCCGCCGCCGAAGAAGATGGAGCGCACCACGCGCCCTTTGGTCAGAGCGGCGCGATGCTTCAGCTCGATGAGAATGGCGTTGAGATAGCGGTCTTCCTCATAGGCGCCGCGCCGCACATGGCTGTTGAAGTCGCAATAGGGGCATTTGGCCAGACAAAAGGGCCAATGGACGTAAACGCCGAATCCGGGGTCCTGAGGTGCGATCGAAGCCATGACGGTCTTATGCCATGGCGCGCCGCCCCGGTCACGCGCAGGCTTTACGAATTGTTCACCTTGCTTGCGAAGGGGTTAACGGCGCCGGGCAAAGGGCGTCCGGAAGGACGCCCGTCCAACGGGAAGAGAACCGGCGCCGTTTCGTGCTGTCACGCCTCTTTCATCACCTTGGCGATGCATTCGGCGACATAGTCAATATTGTTCTCATTGAGCGCGGCGACGCAGATGCGGCCGGAATCCAGCGCATAAACTGCGTATTTTTCGCGCAGCAGAACCGCCTGCGGCTTGGTCAGGCGCGAATAGGAGAACATGCCGTTTTGCCGGATGATGTAGGAAAAATCGCGGCCGGGAACGGTTTTCGAAAGCTTTTCGGCGAGCAGTTGACGCATTTTCTTGATGCGCACGCGCATGGCGCCCAGCTCCTCGTCCCATTGCTGGCGAAGCGCCGGATCGGCGAGCACCGCCGCCGCCGCCGCCGCGCCATGGCCGGCGGGCGAGGAATAGGTGATGCGGGCGATGCGCTTGATCTGGCTGAGGACGCGCGAACGCTCCTGGGCGCTGGCGGTGAGCACGCTCAGCGCGCCGACGCGCTCGCCATAAAGCGACAGCGACTTCGAGAACGAGAACGACACGAACAGCGGACCGCCGTCCGAAGCAAACAGGCGCACGGAAAAGGCGTCGGCTTCCAGCCCTTCGGCAAAGCCCATATAGGCGGTGTCGAGGAAGGGGGTCAGGCCGCGCGCGCGGACAATTTTCGCGATCTGGCGCCACTGGTCCTGCGACAGGTCGAGGCCGGTCGGGTTGTGGCAACAGGCGTGCAGCAGCACGACATCGCCCGCCGGGATTTTTTCCAGCGTCGCGATCAGGCCGGCAAAATCAAGTTCGCCGTCCGCGCCGTAATAGGGGTAGGTTTCGACGTCAAAGCCGGCGGCGGTGAACAGGGCGCGGTGGTTTTCCCAGCTCGGATCGCTGATCCAGACCTTGGCGTTCGGCGTGACGACCTTGATCATTTCGGCGCCGAGTTTCAGCGCGCCGGTGCCGCCCAGGGCCTGAACCGTCACCACATTCGCCAAATCGCAGGCGTCGGCGAAAACCATTTTGGCGACGGCGGCGTTGTAATGGGCGTAACCGTCGATCGGCACATAGGTGTGCGGACCGGCTTTGGCGAGCATGGCCTCTTCCGCCTGCTTCACGCAAGCAAGCAGCGGGACCTTGCCGTTCTCGTCCTGGTAGACGCCGACGCCAAGATTGACGCGATGCGGCGTCTTGTCGGCGTTGAACGCTTCGGTGAGGCCGAGGATGGGGTCGCGAGGAAGTTCCTCGACCTGGGCAAACAAAGAGTGGGACATGAGGATCTCGTATTAGACGTTAGTCGCTTGTTAGCGCAACGCGCGAAAAACGCCAGACTCAAATTGGAAAACGACGGATAACGGAACCGTTCGCGCCCAATTGAATTACTAAAATGTAATCGCCGGGAAAGGGCCGCGCCCTCTTTCGGCCATGGTTGGCGGTCCCTATATGTTCCATTCGAAAGCCTGCGGGCCCGCCGGATCGGAACGAGACGGATGGCTCTCGAGCTTGGAAACAGCCGGCTGTTGCGGCTGATGCGGACGCGCCGCGAACGGGCGTCCGCGTTTTGGAGGATTGGATGGCTGCTGCGCTCCCTGTTCTCGCCGGTGATTCCGGCCTGTCGCGCTACCTGGACGAAATCAGGCGGTTCCCCATGCTGGAGCCGCAGGAAGAATATATCCTCGCCAAACGCTGGCGGGAGCATTCCGATGGCGACGCCGCCCACCGGCTGGTCACGTCGCACCTGCGCCTCGTGGCGAAGATCGCCATGGGCTATCGCGGCTATGGCCTGCCCATCGGCGAAGTGATCTCCGAAGGCAATATCGGCCTGATGCAGGCTGTGAAGCGCTTCGAGCCGGAAAAGGGTTTCCGCTTGGCCACCTACGCTATGTGGTGGATTCGCGCGTCAATTCAAGAATATATTTTGCGGTCGTGGAGCCTTGTCAAAATGGGCACCACCGCCAACCAGAAGAAGCTGTTCTTCAACCTGCGCAAGGCGAAGAGCCAGATCTCGGCGCTGGATGACGGCGACCTCAAGCCGCACCAGGTCGACACGATCGCGACCAAGCTCGGCGTCAGCCGCCAGGAGGTGGTGGAGATGAACCGCCGGCTCGGCGGCGACGCCTCGCTCAACTCGCCGCTGCGCGAGGATGGCGACGGCGAATGGCAGGACTGGCTGATCGACGACTCCGCCAGCCAGGAGAATATTCTGGCGGAGTCGGAGGAGAGCGACAACCGCCGCACCGCGCTCGCCCAGGCGCTGAACGTGCTCAACGAGCGCGAGAGGCGGATTTTCGAGGCGCGCCGCCTGAGCGACGAGCCGATGACGCTGGAAGACCTGTCGTCCGAATTCGGCATTTCCCGCGAGCGCGTGCGCCAGATCGAGGTGCGCGCCTTCGAGAAGGTGCAGCAGGCTGTTCGCGAGAGCGTGGCGCGGGTCGAGGCGCTGCCGCCGCGGCCCACGCTGGCGGCGCTGCCCGCGCGCGCCTGAGGTCGAGGAATAAAGGAAGCCGCCGCCGCGACAAAAACGCGGCGGCTATTTTGCGTCCCACTCGGCGATCACCTCGGCGAATATCTTTCGCCCGCCCGCGCCTTTTTCCATGGTGATCTTAGCGATGGAGCCGTTGGCGAGGCTCAGCTGGATGTCCATCCAGTTTGGCGTGGCGAGCAGCGTCTTGTTCTGTTCGACGCTCGCCTGATTGAGTCCCGCCAGGAAGGCGTTGGCCGCGATCTGCACCGGCAGCCCCTGCAAGGCCACGCCCTTGGGCGCGTCGTCGGCGCGCATTTCCGGCATGCCGATCGCGTTGACATTGCCGACGGAGCCTTCGGCGGGGAAAAACCGCACATTGATCGTGTGCGAGAACGACAGCGACGGATCGAAATTCTTCTCGATCAGGACAACCGCCTTGAGCTTGGCGTCGGGCAGGTCGACGTCCGCGCGAATGGCGCTGACCAATTGCTGGTTCGGGCCGCGATTGGTGGATTCGCGCTTCCACACCACGTTTCCGACATAGGTCTTGACGCCGCCGGGCTCGGAGGCGTCACGGGTGAGGAGAGCGGCGCGATAGGCGACCGGCAAGACGGAAGAAGCGCTCGGCTGAGGCTGCGCGACGGGTTCGCCGCCGATGCGTTCGCCGATCTTGCCGCCCGATTCCTGACTGGCGGTGTCCGCCGGAGGCGACAGCTTGGCGAGATCTTCGGGACGATCGCGCAATTTCCAGGCGACAATTCCAACCAGCCCGCCGACCACCACGAGAGCGCCGAGAATGATGGCGAGGCGACGCAAGCCGCCGCCTTCCTCCTTGACCGGCCGAGGCGCGGCGGGCCGGACTTTTTCACGCGGCGCGTCGGCGCGCCGGTCGTCTTCGCGCGGCGGCGTTTCCTCAACGACAGGGGGCGGAGGCGGCTCTGACGGCTCCGTCTTGAGCAGCTCGGCCGCGAGCGCGTCGGCGGCGTCGAATTCCCGCTCCAGCCGCGCGACCGCCTCGTCGAGGGCTTGCGCCTCGCGTTCGATCGCGCCGTGGGGCGGCGGCGGCTGCATCGCGCTGAGCTGCCCGAGCAAGGCTTTCTTCGCCCGCTCGTAAATGGCGCCGCGCGTCTGCGGCGTGGATTTCGGCAGCGCGGCGATCGCCTTCGCCAGCAGGGGATAGTAATCGGCCATCACTCAATCCTGAAAAGGATTATGCATCAGAATGGTGTCGTCGCGTTCCGGGCTGGTCGAGAGCAGCGCCACCGGCGCCTGGATCAGCTCCTCGACCCGGCGCACATATTTGATCGCCTGCGCCGGCAGCTGCGCCCAGGAGCGGGCGCCGCCGGTGGGCTCGCGCCAGCCCTCGATGGTCTCGTAGATCGGCTCGACGCGGGCCTGCGCCGCCTGCGAAGCCGGCAGATAGTCGATGGTCTCGCCGTCGAGCCGGTAGCCGACGCAGACCTTGATCGATTCGAACCCGTCGAGAATGTCCAGCTTCGTCAGCGCGATACCGTCAATCCCCGAGGTTTTGACGGTCTGGCGCACCAGAACCGCGTCGAACCAGCCGCAGCGGCGGGCGCGCCCGGTGACCGTGCCGAACTCGCGGCCGCGTTCGCCGATGGTCCGCCCGGTCTCGTCGTTCAACTCGGTCGGGAACGGGCCTTCGCCGACGCGCGTCGTATAGGCCTTGGCGATGCCCAGCACATAGCCGATCGCCTTGGGGCCAAGACCGGCGCCGGTGGAGGCGTTGGAGGCGACCGTGTTCGACGATGTGACGAAGGGATAGGTGCCGTGGTCGATGTCGAGCAGCGCGCCCTGCGCGCCCTCGAACAGGATGCGTTTTCCCGCCCGGCGCAGATCGTCGAGCAGCGACCAGGTGCGATCCATGTAAGGCAGGATGTGCGGCGCCACCTCCTCCAGCTCGGCGCGAATCGTCTCCGCCTTGATCTCGTCGAGGCCGAGGCCCCGGCGCAGCGCGTTGTGGTGGCTGAGCAGCCGGGCGATCTTGCCGTCGAGCGTGGAGAGATCGGCGAGGTCCATCACCCTTATGGCGCGGCGTCCCACCTTGTCCTCGTAAGCCGGGCCGATGCCGCGCTTGGTGGTGCCGATCTTGGCCTCGGGCGCCGCGGCGTTTTCACGCAGGGCGTCGAGTTCGCCATGCAGCGACAGGATCAGCGGCGCGTTTTCGGCGATGCGCAGGTTGTCGCGCGAAATGGCGATGCCCTTTTCGCGCAGGGCGGCGATTTCCTTGACGAGATGGCGCGGATCGACCACCACGCCATTGCCGATGACGGAAAGCTTTCCGGGGCGGACAATGCCGGAGGGCAGCAGCGACAATTTATAGGTGACGCCGTCGATCACCAGCGTATGGCCGGCGTTGTGCCCGCCCTGGTAACGCACCACCACATCGGCTTCCAGCGAAAGCCAGTCAACGATCTTGCCCTTGCCCTCGTCGCCCCACTGGGCGCCGACCACCACCACATTCGCCATTGAACCCAACTTCCATCTCGCACGGCGCGGGAGGCCGCGCCGCTTTCAACTCTGGGCTTCTTCCCAGGGCGATGCGCGTGGGAGGAAAAGCGCCGGAAGGTCAGCCTCGGCGGGGCGGAAAACCCGATGACGCCGGGGCTTTTTCACTGTTCAGCCGTAGCGGATCGAATCGCGTTCGTAAAGCATTTCTCTTCGAGGCGCTCAGGACCATGTATCGAAACGAAACAACTTTCGCCCGTCATGATGAAAATTCAAGGTTAAAGCTTAGGGTTAAGGCTCGTTTAAGTAATTCCTGCCAACACTTGCGCTCGTCAAGGCATGCTGGCGTCCGGGCGCGGTTGCGACTCGGCTCGCCGGAACAAGATTTCGTTGTGTTAACCGCGCGGCTGCCGCCAGCTGTGCTCCGGAGAAGGAATTTCAACATGGGCCGCCTTAAAGCCCTTACTTTCGCGAGTGTGCTTGCGCTCGGCGCGGCGCAAGCGGCCCATGCCGCCGACCTGTTGCCCCCGCCCCCGCCGATCGAAGTTCCGCTGCGCGGCGCCGTTGAGGAACCCAGCGGATTTTACGTTCGCGTCGACGGCGGCATCGCCAACACCGTGGCGTCGAATCTGCGCTCCTCCTTCAGCGACGGCAGCACGCTCTCCTCCCTCGGCGCGACGCAGAACGGCGTCAGCCTGACGGATTCCTGGCTACTGGGCATCGGCCTCGGCTATCAGGTCAACAGCTGGCTGCGCTTCGACGGCACCGCCGAATACCGCTCCGCCGTCGCCTTCCACTCCGCCAGCAGCTTCAAATGGGGACAAAGCGTCGACTACACCCAGGCCAACTACAACCCAACCGGTTGCGCGGCCACGGTCCTCGACGCGAATTCCAATGCGGTCCCCGGAACCGTGACCTGCGGCGACGACTATTCCGGTTTGGTGAAGACGGGCGTATTCCTGTTCAACACCTATTTCGACATTGGCACCTGGCGCGGCTTCACGCCCTATGTCGGCGCCGGCGTCGGCATGGCCGTGTACCAGACGTCCAACGTCAAGGATGTCACGTCGTTTCCGAACACTAGCTACGCCGCCTGGGGCTATGCGGGCAACCACATCGCCGCCAATCTGGCCTGGGCCGTCACGGCCGGTGTCTCCTACCACATCACGCCGAGCCTGCTGCTCGACGCGAACTATCGCTATCTCAACATGGGCGACTTCAAGACCGGCGTCATCGCTTGCAATGACGGCTCGGGCTGCCATGGCGAGATGCAGACCTTCTCCGTGGCCTCCAATGACGTGCGCCTCGGCCTTCGCTGGCTTGCGCTGGGCGAGCCTGTCTACGAGCCCATGGTTCGCGCCAAATACTGATCGTCGCATTCCCTGCGGCATGAGAACAGGCGGAAGCGACAGCTTCCGCCTTTTTCATTGCCGGCGCTTTCGACTGCCCATTTCGGCTTTCCGCAACGAAAATCATTCGCGAACTCTTTGCGCAGCAAAGCATTAAGGTTAAGTCGACATTAACCCTCTTCATTCATCATGAGTTTAACTGGAAAAGTCGCCTGGGTACAAAGAGGTTCGTTATGCGGAAAGTCACGAAGGCGGCGGCCGCCGCGATGGTTTTGCTCGCTGGCGGCGCCATGCGGGCCCAGGCCGCGGACATGCTGCCGCCCGCCTATCAGCTCGAATCGGACGCCATGGTCGAATTCGGCTCCGGCTGGTACCTGCGCGGCGATATCGGCTATTCGACGCAGTCCGTTCCCGGTTTCGCCTATAGTACGACGAATCCCGTGGACCTCGTCAGCACGCCCCCGAGCGCCTTGCTGACGAACGCGGGGCGAAACGTCGGCCTCATGAACTCGACCCTCGGCGTCGGCTACGCCTTCAACCGCTGGTTTCGCTCCGACGTGACCTACGAATGGAACCAGACCTATGCGGGAACCTATAGCCAAACATTTGTTCCCTATTACAACGGCAGCTACGATGTTGGCGGATGTCCGTTCAGCGCCACGACGCTGACCTCCTGCTACAAGGTCGACAAGGCCGGGCTCCAAAACTGGTCGCTGATGGCCAATGTTTATGGCGATTTCGGAACCTGGTTCGGCGTAACGCCCTATGTCGGCGGCGGCATTGGCTTCACCAACCTGCGCGCGACCAGCGCCGAACAATTCTACTTCAGCAACGGAACGACTTACAGCTACAATGGAACCAACAATACGTGGTGCCCCAGCGGATCGGGCTCGACCTGCTATATCGTCGGCTATGCCGGCCCGAAAGCGCATGCGCAGGTTTACACCAATTTCTCGTGGAGCCTGATGGCGGGCATGGCCTACGACATCGCGCCGCATCTCAAGCTCGACATAGGCTATCGCTACATGAACATGGGCTCGATCAGCGTCGTGGACGCCTCGCAGAACACCGTGCGCAAAACCATCGATGCGCAGCAAGTCCGCGCCGGCCTGCGCTGGACGCCCGATCTCTAGAACATTTTGTTTTCACGCGTTTTCTTCACGCGAACCGGCATCCACTTCGCTTGAAAACGCTCTAATCCTCGTCGCCCGACGCGCGGTCCTGCGCGTCGGCGCAGCGCGCCCCGATGGCGGCGGCGAGCCGCCCTTCGAGCGAGGCGCCATGTTCGGTGAAACCGACAGGCGCCGCCGCATTGAGCGCCGCCTCGCGCCGGCGGAAATCCGCGATGTCGTCGGGCCCCGGCGCGGGCACGCGCGCATCGTCCCAGCCGAACGCGTCGAACCAGTCGAAATCCTGCGGCGTCAGCCCCGCCCTCTGCAAGCGCTCGCGCATTCCCGCATCCATGGCCGCCCTCCCCGCCTCGTCAACGCGACGCCTGCTCCACCGACCGCAGCCCCTCGACGTCCTCGACGGCGGGCGCGAGCGCAAAACTCACTTCGACCATCGTGCCTTCGTTCTTGCGGCTGCGGATGGCGAATTCGGCGTGGTTGGCCTCGGCCAGCGCCTTGGTCAGCGGCAGGCCGAGGCCGCTGCCTCCCGCCTTCGACGACACTTGCCGGAACGGTTCGAGCGCCGACGCCAGCTCCGATTCGCTCATGCCGATGCCGGTGTCCTTGACCCGCAGCAACACCCGCCCCGCCCCGCCCGTCGAAACCAGCGAGGTCGAAACGATCACCTGCCCGCCCGGCTCGTTGTAACGCACGGCGTTGGCGAGCAGGTTGAGCACGATCTGGCGCAACGAGCGCTCGTCCGCGAGGGCCGCCGGCAACCCGCTCGCCAGCGCCAGACGAGTGATGACCCGCTCGCGATTGGCCTGCGGCTGGATCAGCGAAACGCATTCGGCAACGACCTGGTTCGCGTCCACGGCGGTGAAATTCAGGTCGAGCTTGCCGGCCTCGATCTTGGAGAGGTCGAGCAGGTCGTTGACGAGGCTCATCACATGGGCGCCGGAGGCGTGGATGTCCTTGAGATATTCCTTGTAGCGCGCGTTGCCGACGGGACCGAACCGCTCGTCCATGATGACTTCGGTGAAGCCGAGAATGGCGTTGAGCGGCGTGCGGATTTCATGCGTGACGGCGGCCAGATATTCGGTCTTGGCGCGGCTTTCCGCCTCCGCGGCCTCCGCGCGCGCCCTGGCGTCGTCAAGGGCCTGCGCACCCTCGCCAAGAGCCAGCGCCCCCTCGCCCGCCGGCGCGAGATCGCGGAAGACGGCGCAGAATTTCCTGCCGCCGCTCATCCGCGCAAAGCTGGTCCGCAAGGTCAGCGCCGCGCCGGAGCGGGTTCCGCAGGCCAGGCGCAGCGTCGGCGCCGAATCGCCCGAGGCGAGCCGGCTCAGCGCGGCGGCGATCGCCGCCTGTCCCTCTGGCGCGACGAGGTCGCGGATGTTGAGGCTTTCGTCGCGCGTCCGCCCAAAAAGCTTTTCGGCGGCGGCGTTCAGCCCGAGCAGGTCGCCGTCGGCGTTGAACAGGACCACGCCGTCGGCCGAGGCCGCAAGGATGGCGGCGGCGTCGGCGGCTTCGGCCTCGCGCTGGCGCAGGCTGGCCTGAAGCGCCGCGATTTTTTCGGACATTTTTTCGTTTTCGGACGATTTTTCCACGCCCGATGAGCGGATGACGACGACCGCTTCGGCGGGAGCGCCGCGCCAGAGCGTCGCCGCAGTTTCGATGTCAACCTGGAGGCCGCGCGCGTCAAAAGCGCGGCGGAGGTCGCCCCCCGCCCTGCACAACTCGGCTGCGTCGGCGCAGCCGAGCCAGTCAAGCAAGGTGCGGTTGGCGCGCGCCCAGGCGCCGGCTTGACGGATCGCCAATCCGACGGGCCACGCGTCGAAGAGCGCGGCCTCGGCCGGCGAGACGTCGGGCGAATCGTCGTCAAATCCGTGTTGGTCGGCCTCGCCCGAACCGGTTTCCGCGCCTTCCCCGTGCGCCCCCAGCGTGCGGGCGATCTCGCGGAAAGCCTGGCGTTCATGCGGCGCCAGGGTGACCAGGGCCGCCGGCTCGTCGCGGCTTTCCACCGGGACGCCGCCTCGGGCCGGCGGGAAGGGCAGCACCACCCCGGACGTGTCAGGCGCGGGCGCCTCGGGCGCGGCGACATCAGGCGATGCGGGCGGCTGGGCGAGTTCGCGCATGCGGTCGAGCTGAATGACCCCAAAACCTCGCCAGCCATCAAAGCCCTTTTCGCGGTCGAAGGCGGGCAGAGCGCCGAGCGACACGGGCGCGGCGGCGCCGGCGCCGGCGATCGGCCAGAGCAGCTCGACGCCGCTGAAGGTGGCGCGGCCGGTGAGCGCCGTCGCGAGGCGATCGTCGGGGTCCATGTCCAGACTGCGCGCGACCTGGGCCAGGTCGCGCCCGACCAGCGAGGCGGCGGCGCCGCCAAAGATTTCCGCGAGCGGCGGCGTCACCTCGGTCACGACATTGCGCGCGTCCGTGCGCCACAGGAAGCGCGCCGGTTTCAGGCCGGGATAGCGGCGCTCGAAATCGCGCTTCAGCTCGGCGCAAGTCTCCGAGGCGGCGACAGGCCGCGCGGCGGGGCCAAGTCTCGGCGCAGATGCGGCGCGCGGCCGCAAGCCGAGCCCGGCGAGCGCCAAAAGTCTTGAACCCGTGCTGGCGCGGCGGCAAAGAAAGGTGAGTCGTGGCGTCCCCGGGCCGAAGTCGAAACGTTCGATTCGGCTGGCGCCGGGCGCAAGGCCGACGAGCCGCGCGGCGATCGCCGGCGCGAACAGGCGCGCGGCGAGATCGGCGACGCTCTCCGCGCCAAAAAGCGAGAGAGCCGCGGCATTGGCGTGGACGAGACGCAGCCCGTCGCCCTCGGCGACCAGCACGGGCGCGCCGGCCCGATCGAGCGAGGCGACGCCAGCTTCGGCCAGGGCGGCGGCAATGTCCGCCCGAGATCCCTCTAACGCTCTTCCGTCCATCGTCCCGCCCAGAATTATTTAATAAAAGATTAAACACGTCCGCCTTCCGGAATCCAGTTTTGATCCAGGACATTTGCTCCCACCGCATGCTATGGTGAACAATTCGTTAATTCCAGCGGTCGACGGAGGGACCCTGCGGTCTATGCTGCACTGCACAAAGTCTAATTGCAGCGCAGCATTTCCCGTGCTAATTGTCCAAGCGTGAACTTCATTGGCCCGGGGGTGTGGGAGCGCTGGAATGCCCGGGCGCAATCATACAGGATGTCCCATGACCAATCATCTGAACCTTGAAATTCCCGCGGAAGTCCGCGAATTCGCCGAAAAGACCGTCGATCAGGCCCGCAAGGCCTTTGACGGCTATGTCGCCGCCGCGCAGAAGGCGGCCGCGCAGACCGAAGCCGCCGCCGAGAACGCGGCCGCCGGCGTCAAGGACATGAGCGCCAAGGCGATCTCCTATGCCGAGGCCAATGTGAAGGCGGCGTTCGACCTCGCCGAAAGCCTGGTCAAGGCCAAGGATCCCAAGGAAATGATGGCGATCCAGACCGAATATCTCAAGTCGCAGATCGCCGCCGTCCAGGAGCAGGCCAAGGCCATGGGCGAGACGATCAAGTCCGCCATGACTCCGGACCACAAATAATGGCTCCTCCGCGCAAGCCCGTCAGGCCCAGGCCCGCGCCGGCGCCCGTGGTCGCGGAGGCGGCGCTGTTCGCCGACGCGGCGCCGGTCGCCACGCCGGTCGAGGCCCCCGCGCCGATCGCGGAGTCGCCCGCCCCGGCGCAGGAAGCCGAAACCGTCGCTCCCGTGCTCGAAGTCGAGGCGCCCGCTCCAGCGCCGAAGCAAGAGCCCGCTCCAGAGGCCAAGGCGCAGGATCCCGCGCCGGCTGAAAACGTGGAACAGCCCGCTCCCGCCCCCAAGGCGGAGAAGGCCAAGGCCACCAAGTCGAAGGCCGCCGAGACCGCGCACGCGCTGGAAGGCTCCTTCGCCGCCGCGAGCAAGAGCCTCCAGGCTTTTTCCGCCAAGGCGATGGAAGCGTATCAAGCCAACGCCGCCGCTTCGATGGAATACATGAAGGCGCTCGCCACCGTGCATTCCGTCTCCGAGGCCATTGCGCTGCAGAGCGAACATATGCGCAAGCAATATGAGGCGCTCTCGACGCAGGCCAAGGAACTGACGACCCTGGCCCAGCAGGTCGCGGCCGACGCCGCCGGCCCGCTGAAGGATCAGTTCGGCAAGGGTTTTAAGTCCTCGAGCTGAACCGGCGCGGAACTGCAAAATTGGCGCGCGAAGGCACTTGCATTCGCGCGCCTCTGCTTATAGGGTCCGCCCCGCGTTGCCGCCATAGCTCAGTTGGTTAGAGCGCTAGATTGTGGATCTAGAGGTCCCCCGTTCGAGCCGGGGTGGCGGTACCATCGAAAACCTTGGCCGATCGCAGGCCCGATCTCCTGACATGCCGATGAAATGATCCGGAGCGCGACGCGATGAAAAATTCCGAGATCGGCGCCTTCGAGCGCGAGCAGATCGGGTCGCATTGGGATAACCACGGTTATTATCAGGACGCTGAAAGCCCCGCGTGGCTCGACGGGTTCTGGGGACCGCGGAGCCGTTTCGCGCGGCTCTTCGATTTCATCGCCGATCTGTCCAGCGTTCTCGAACTGGCCTGCGGCCATGGCCGGCATGCCGCGCAGATCGTCGACCGCGCCGTCGCGATCACGGTCTCCGACATCAACGAGAGCAACATCGCCTTTTGCCGGCAGCGATTCGCGAGCCGCGGCAACGTCAGCTATCACGTCGGAAACGGTCACGATTTCGCCGGCGTCGCCGATGCGTCCATGACCGCCGTCTTCAGCTACGACGCGATGGTGCATTTCGAATTCGAGGACGTGCTCTCCTACATCGTCGACCTCAAACGCATCCTGAGACCCGGCGGCCAGGCGCTGCTGCACTATTCCAACTACACCGGCAATCCCGGCGGCCATTACCGCGACAATCCGCATTCCCGCAATTTCGGCAGCGAAACGGTCTTCTGGCACATGGCCCGGCGCGCCGGTCTCCAGGTGCTGGAATCCGAGACGTTCAACTGGGGCGGCAATCCTCAGGAAATGGGTTTCGGCATCGACGCCCTGACGCTGCTGCGTCGCCCCTGAGTTTCTGCTTGGCGCGGACGGCGAGCTTCTGTATTGCGACAGGGTCTTCCTCGCCCCGGCGCGCCCATGTGTGAACTTCTAGGCATGAGCGCGAATGTCCCCACCGACATTCGCTTTTCCTTCGCCGGCCTGGCGCGGCGCGGCGGCGGCGCCGGCCCGCATCGCGACGGTTTTGGAATCGCCTTCTACGACGGCCGGGCCGCGCGATTCTTCCACGATCCCGAACCCGCGGCGCATTCGGAGATCGCGCGCTTTCTCGGCGCGCATCCGATCAAAAGCCTGACCGTCATCGCCCATATCCGCCAGGCCAACAGCGGCAAAGTGTCGCTGGCCAACACCCATCCGTTTTCCCGCGAACTTTTTGGCAGAGTGTGGACCTACGCCCATAACGGCCAGTTGCGCGGCGTGAAAAAACTGCCGCTCGAATTCTATGCGCCGGTCGGGACCACCGACAGCGAGCACGCTTTCTGCTGGATGCTCGACCAGTTGCGGAAAAAATTCGACGCCCTGCCGCCGCCGGCGCGGCTCGACCGCGAGGTGCACCGACTCAGCGCGCAGCTGGCGCCGATGGGCGTGTTCAACATGCTGCTGTCGGACGGACGCACGCTCTATGCCTATTGCGGCAAAAAGCTGTCCTGCCTCACCCGCCGCGCCCCGTTCGGCAAGGCGACGCTGATCGACGCGGACCGCTCGGTGAATTTCGCCGAGGAAACCGGGCCAGACGATTGCGTCACCGTGGTCGCCACGGGACCGCTGACCTCGGACGAAAGCTGGACCGTTCTTGAGCCGGGCACACTGCTGGCGCTGCGCGAAGGCAGAATCGCCCATTCCATCGAATCGAAGCCGCAGGATGCGGCCAAGGGAGTCTTGAAATGCTGATCGCCGGAGAAAAACGCACCACCATCTGGCCCGACGCCGATGGAAACGGGGTTTTCATCATCGACCAGACGCGGCTGCCGCATCGGATCGAAACCGTCCTGTTGCGCAACCTGGACGACGCCGCGCGGGCGATCAAGGACATGCTGGTGCGCGGCGCGCCGCTGATCGGGGTGACCGCGGCCTATGGCGTGGCGCTCGCCATGCGCGCCGACGCCTCCGACGACGGCCTCGCCCGTGCGCGCGAAGTCTTGCGCAAGACTCGCCCGACCGCCGTGAATTTGGCCTGGGCGCTGGAGCAGATCGGGCAGTTCCTGGCGCAGATGCCGGAAGAGCTGCGCCGCGACTCCGCCATGACTTTTGCCAAGCATCTCGCGGAGAAGGACATCGCCTGCAATTCCGCCATCGGCGACAACGGCCTGGCGATTCTTCGAACTCTCGCCGAAAAGCGGGAGGGAAAGCCGTTGCGCATCCTCACCCATTGCAACGCCGGCTGGCTGGCGACGGTCGACTGGGGCACGGCGACGGCGCCGATTTACAAGGCGCAGGCCGCCGGGATTCCGCTGCATGTCTTCGTTGACGAAACCCGCCCGCGTAACCAGGGCGCTTTCCTCACCGCCTTCGAACTTGGCCAGCAGGGCGTGTCGCATGAGCTGATCGTCGACAATGCCGGCGGTCACCTGATGCAGCATGGCGAGGTCGACGTCTGCATCGTCGGCGCCGACCGCATCGCCGCCAACGGCGACGCCTGCAACAAGATCGGCACCTATCTGAAGGCGTTGGCCGCGAAAGACAACGGCGTCCCCTTTTATGTCGCGGCCCCGGTCTCGACCTTCGATTTCGCGCTGGCGTCAGGCAGCCTGATCCCCATCGAGGAGCGCGCGCAGGACGAGGTTACGCACATGTCGGGCGAAGCCGATAGCGGCGAGCTGGTGACGGTGCGCATCGCGCCGAAGACGACGCCGGCGAAAAACCCCGGTTTCGACGTGACCCCGGCGCGGCTGGTGACCGGCATCATCACGGAAAAAGGGGTTTTTGCCGCCGACGCTCAGGCGCTGGCGGCCCTGAGCTGATCGGAAGGGGGCGCGGGGTCTTGGCTCCGCGCCCTGTCCAGATAGGCTCTGTCGTCCTGGCCGATGTCTTTGAGCAAGATGCGCAGATGGTTGAAATTGTCCGCGCACAATCCGGCTCCGTCGATGAACTGATGGAGGGTTCCTGAATTGTGCAATTTCATGAACCTTCCGCCGTAGCTGGCGATGAAGTCATCGTGCGACAAAAGTCCAATCTTGCGCGCCGCCCCTATGTCCTCGAACACCGCAATATAGTTCTGATAGTCGTATTTTATTTCGCTATCGAGTTCACCCCAATTCAAATTTGGCTTGTCGATCCATGTGTTGGCTTTTGTGCATCGCGCCAGTCGTTCGTTGAAGGACGACAGTGTTTGCAGGCGGCGCAGACGATACATTTCTCGTAGCTGAACGTAAGCAACCAAGCCGGCGACCACAAGAAACGCGGTCCGAACGACATCAAAAACAGTCGCCCGCGCCGCTTCCACGGCATTCCAATCGATCATGATCCCAGTCCCACAGCAAAACAAAGGCGCAGTTCAGCAGTCCCATACGGGCGTGTCCAGCTTTCAGCTCAAGCTTTCGCGGTGAAGCGGCTCTCATACGATTTCCGAACGATCAGTTCGGAAATCGTATTCCGTTCGCGCGGAAATCCGCCCTTCGCTTGGAGGATTTCCGCGCGATTTCGTTTTCGCGGATCGCGAAGCGATCTTGCGGAAACCGTATCAAAGGGTCAGGGCCGCACACATCACCGTCTTTGCGCCAACCCGTTCGCGCCAAAGCCGCGCGTCCGCAAGGGCGACGGGGCGCCCGAACTCCCGGAGGACCGGCGCCGCACCCAAAACTTCGATCTGCGCGAGATCGCGGCGAAAGCCGACGCCCAGCGCCTTCACATAGGCTTCCTTGAGCGTCCACAGTTCGTAAAAAGCGTCGATGGGCGCGCCAGTCAGGCGCGTCCGCTCGCGGAGATGCAGGGCGACGTCCGGCGGCTCGATCGGCCTGACGATCTCGACATCGACCCCAATCCGCACACTCCGCGCCAACCCGAACAAACAAACATCCTCGCGCGACGAAGACGAAACGCTCCACTCGCCCGGCGCCCCATCCACCAGCAGCAGTGGCGCGCCAAGCGGGTCATGCGCCAAGCCCAGCCGGCTCCGCGCAACCCCCAAAATCTCGGAGCAAAAATCCAGCAGAGCGGCGCGGCGGCTTTCCGGTCTGCCGTCGAACAGCCCCAGCCGCGTCAGCACCTCAGCGGAACCGCTGTTTTATGCGCGCGAGCAAGCCGTCACGAACCTCTCGGAACGCCTCCAGCTTCTGGTCGCGGGCGCCCTCGATCATGGTGGCGTCTTCGGTCGGCCAGAATTCGACGCGAGCGCGCCCATGAAAAAAATCTTCCGCCTTGCGCTGCGCGGAGGATGACAGGGCGATCACCAGATCGAATTCGGTGAATTCCAACTCTTCAAAAGTGCGCGGCCAATGGCGGGTGATGTCGAGGCCGATCTCCTGCATCGCCACCATGGCGAAACCGTCAGTCTCGCCGGCGCGCACGCCCGCCGATTCGATCCGCATTTCCCTGCCGAAATATTTTTTCGCCATCGCCTCCGCCATCGGCGAGCGCACCGCATTGAGCGTGCAGGTGAACAGCACGGCGCTCGGGCGGGGGCTCACGCGTCGCCCTTCCAGTGCAGGGCGGTGACCAGGGTGAACAGGCGCCGAGCGGTGTCGAAATCGCAGTCCACCTTGCCGCGCAACCTTTCCACCAGCAGTTGCGCGCCTTCATTGTGCAGCCCGCGACGGCCCATGTCGATCGCCTCGATCTGCCCCGGGCTCGCCGTGCGGATCGCGGCGAAATAGCTCTCGCAGATCATGAAATAATCCTTGAGAATGCGGCGGAACGGGCTGAGCGAGAGGATATGGACGATCACCCGCTCGCCCGCCTGATCCGAAATGTTGAGCGCGAGTTTCGAGTCGATCATCCCGATGCGCAACTGGTAGGGGCCGCGATCCTGGCCCGGCAGGGCAAAGGAATTGTCCTCGATCAGGTCGTAGATCGCGATGGCGCGTTCGTGCTCCTGGTCGGCCGAGCCCCGCCCGATCGATTCCTCGTCGAGAGTGATGGCGATCAGGCGATTGCGTCGCTCGCTGACCGTCATCGCGCCTCCAGCCGCAGCGCCACCGACAACGCATGGGCGTCAAGATTTTCCGCCTTGCCCAGCGTGACGGCGGCGGGGCCGATTTTTTGCAGCGACTCCGCCGAACATTTCAGAATTGACGTGCGCTTCATGAAATCCAGCACATTCAGACCGGACGAAAAACGCGCCGAACGGGCGGTCGGCAGCACGTGATTGCTGCCGCCGACATAATCACCGACGGCCTCCGGCGTGTAGGCGCCAATGAACAGCGCCCCGGCGTTGCGCACCCGCGCCGCCAGCTCTTCGGCGTTTTCCGCCATGATCTCCAGATGCTCGGCGGCGATGCGGTCGGCGAGCGGGATGGACTCGGCGAGGGTCTTCACCACGATCACCGCCCCCAGCTCACGCCAGCTCTTTTCGGCGATTTTTTTTCGCGGAAGCGTCTGCAAGCGCGCCTCGACAGCGGCTTCGACCGCATCGGCCAAAGCCGGGTCGTCGGTGATAAGGATGCTCTGCGCCGCCGTGTCGTGCTCGGCTTGGGCCAGCAGATCGATGGCGATCCATTCGGGATTGGCCGTCTTGTCGGCGAGAATCAAGACTTCGGAGGGGCCGGCGATCATGTCGATGCCACATTGCCCGAACACGCGGCGCTTGGCGGCGGCGACATAGGCGTTGCCCGGCCCGACGATCTTGGCCACCGGCGCGATGGTCTTGGTGCCGTAAGCCAGCGCGGCGACGGCCTGGGCGCCGCCGACGCGATAGATCTCGTCGACGCCTGCCAAATGCGCCGCCGCCAGCACCAGTGGCGAAATTTTTCCGTCCGGCGCGGGCGCGACCATGACAAGGCGCTCGACGCCCGCCACTTTTGCGGGCAGCGCGTTCATCAGGACGGAGGACGGGTACGAGGCGGTGCCGCCGGGCACATAAAGACCAGCAGAATCCACCGCGCTCCAGCGCCAGCCGAGTTCGACGCCAGCGTCGTCGGTGAAGCGCAGGTCCGACGGTTTTTGTTTTTCGTGGAACACGGCGATGCGGTCGCGCGCCAGTTTTAATGCGTCGATCTGGTCCTGCGGACAGGCGGCGACGGCGGCCTCGATCTCCTCGCGGGTGAAGCGCAAAGTCTCTGGCGTCAATTCGATCCGGTCGAATTTCTTCGAAAAATCGATGAGAGCCTCGTCGCCGCGCGCCAAAACCTCGGCGATGATGTCGCGCACCGTATGGTCGACATCCTCCGAGGTTTCGCGCTTCATGTGCAGCAGCGCTTCAAATTCTCTCGGGAAACTCTCGGCGGCGGCGTCAAGCCTGAACGGCATTTTGGGGCTCCGGCAGATCAAAGAGCCGAATTGGGCGCGCGGGCAAATTTTGTCAAGCTTTACGGCCACCGGCTTCACGTCGAAAACCTCGCCGCTTAACCTAAGGAAGGCATAAGTTTCAATTCGCTCGGCGCTGGCGCAAACTTTCGCAAGCCGCCCTCGTTGAGCGCATCAAGCAGGCGCGAAAAAAGATCGCCTGCACATCGGAGGAAAGCATGACCGTTTATCTCATTGCGCAAGTCAAAGTCACCGACGACGCCTGGATTCCGACCTATGCCGAAAAGGTTCACGACATCGCCGCGAAACATGGCGGCAAATACCTTTCGCGCAGCGGCAGGATCACGCCCATCGAAGGCCCCCAGCCCGATCTGTCGCTGGTCGCCCTGATCCAGTTTCCGAGCCTCGACGACCTCAAGGGTTTTGTGAACGACCCCGACTACGCGTCCTTCGCCAAGGCGCGGCAGGATGGAACGCACAGCACGTTCTTCGCCATCGACGACACCGACGCGGCGGGAACCATCCCCTATTTGGGCAAGGGCGGCTGATCCGACGGAAAAAAGCGAGCGTTGCGTGGCCCCAGACCACCACGCAACGCCATCGCTTCAGGGCGCCCGCCTCTCATGCTCCGGCGCATGCTTGCACGGCCAACGCGGACCGAGGTCGGCGAGACGCGCCTCGATGCATTCGACATCCAGCTTGACGGCGCAGCCGCCGGAGAAGGTGAGGATGATCTCGCCCGAGGGGGCGTCTCCGGGAACGAAGGCGATGGACAGCAGGTTCAGAATGTCTTCAGGCCGGTCCTGGCAAAAACCGTGCAGCGCGGCCTTGCGCACATGCTCGAAATGCAGCCCCGCCTGCACCCGCAGATGCGCTTCGGCGCGCACCCAGTCGAAACGGTGCAGCGCGAGGATGAAACGCCGCTCTTTCGGCTGGTAGAGCATGTCGCCGACATGCAGGACGGCGTCCTGCGTGTGGGCAGAGAGCACGGCGAGATCGTCCTCGTCCATGGCCATGAGACGCAGTTCGCCGGTCATCGCTTCCCCCAAGCTTTCATCAGGGAGATAGGACGGGTGCGGCGGCGATACAAGAATCAGCGCTCGAACAGGCTGTCAAAAAATCCGGTTTGCTGCTGCGGCGGCGAGGCCAGGGTCGGCGTCTCCTGCGACGCGGCCGCCTCGGGCTTGACCGGCGGCGAATGGGCGTGACGCATCGCGCCGAGCATGTTCTTCGACTTTGCCGTGTAGTAATAGCCGGCGGCGTAGAGCGTCACTGCACGGTTCATGTCGCCGTCGGCGAGCGCCCAGGCGTTGGCGAGATAGGGCGTTGCATAGGCCAGATTGGTTTCCGCGTCGAGAAGGCCCTTTGCGCCGCCCTTGTAACCCATGCCGCGCGCGGTGGCGTGGGTGATCTGCATCAGTCCGTAATAGCGGCGGTGGACCACCCCCGGATGATATTTGCTCTCGCGCATGATGATGCGGTGGAGAAGCGCCAGCGGCACGCCATGGCGCGCGGCGTATTTGCGGGTGAGATCGGCGAGGCCGGCCTTTTCGGCGGCGGTGAACCCGTCAGGGTCGGGTTCGGCGGCTTTGTCCGGACGCGGCTTGAACGGCGGCGGCGGGGGCGGATCGATCCGGGCTTCCGCTGGCGGCGCGACATCGGCAGGCGCGGATGGGGCTACGCTGGGCCTGAGTTCGACCACAGCCGGCTGATCGGCTCCAGGCGCGGTTTCGGGCGGGTCGCTCGGAAAGGCCGGGCGCGGCGGCGGCGCGGGCGGATGGTCGGGCAGACCACCGGCAAGGGCGGGGCTTGCAAGGGCGAACAGGGCGAGGGCGCGGGTCAGAGCTTGAGCCATGCCCACTGTCTGCCGCTAAATTGTGGCGAAGGCAAGAAGCGAAGGTCATGCTGGTTTACGCGCATCACACCTGCGCGACAAAGAACAACCTCGGGTAGTGCAACAAAACCTTGCCGTCGTCCTGCGCCAGATAGGCCATCTCCAGTTCGCGGCGGTAATGCGCCAGAAAGGCGGCGCTTTCCGCGTCTTCGAGCCGGTCGAGGAACGGCAGCAGCGCCGAGCCGGCGAACCAGTCGATCACCGCGTCATGACCGTCCAGCGGATGCACGTAAGTGGTCTGCCAGAGGTCGATGGCGCGCACATGCCGGGACAGCCAAGCGTAATAATCGTCGATGGAGCCGATGGCGGCGCGGCTTTTTGCAATGGGCGCCAGTTTTTCCATCCAGGGACCATCCACCGCCACCATGCGCATCAGGGCATGGGCGGGGTCCTGCAGCACGTTCGGCATCTGCACAGCGAGCACGCCGCCGGGATTGAGGAAGGACAGGAGTTTTGGCAGCAGGCGGTCGTGGTCCGGCGCGAAATGCAGGGCGGCGTTCGCAAAAATCAGGTCGACATTGGTTTCCGGCGTCCAGTTCGCCAAATCGGCCTCGACGAAGCGCGCCCCCGGCAAACGCTCGCGCGCCGCCCTGATCATGCCGGGCGAGCGGTCTATGCCCAAAATGTCGCCGCAACGGTAGTAGAGCGACAGGATGGCGGCGCTGTTGCCGGGGCCGCAGCCGAGATCGACGATTTTGCGCGGCGCCAGCGGCGGCACGCGCGACAGAAGGTCGCGCGCGGCTTGCGCCCGCTCGCGCTCGAATTTCAGATAAAGGGTTGAGTCCCAATCGCGCATGGGCATTTATTGCCGGGAAGCGGGACAGAAGTCTAGCAAAATAGTAGGTTTGTTCAGATCAAGCCGCGGCGCTCCTGTCTCATGCCGCGGCGCTCCTTGTCTCAGGCGGCGACGCTCTTTGCTCATGCTGCGACGCTCTTTGCTCATGCTGCGGCGCTCTTTGCTCATGCAGCGGCGCTCTTTGCTCATGCTGCGGCGCCTGGCGCGCCCCTCAACGCCATCAGGCCGCGCGAGGGGTCGTAGGCCACCAGCGCGCCCAGCATGAAGACCAAGGTGCAGCCGAACACCACGGCGAAGGCGAGCGGATTGAACTGGTTGTAAAGCGCGAAGCGGATCAGTTCGACGGCGTGGGTGAACGGATTGATTTGGCAGATGAAATAGACCCAGGGACTGCCCTCCTTCACGCGCCACAGCGGATAAAGCGCGGAGGAGGCGAAAAACATCGGGAAGATGACAAAATTCATCACGCCGGCGAAATTTTCGAGCTGCTTGATCAGCGACGACAGCAGCATGCCCAGCGCGCCCAACATTAGCCCGACGAGCAGGAAAGCTGGCAGCACGGTCAGATATCCCAGCGGCGGCGGCTCGATGTCCCACAGCCAGGCGATCAGCAAATAGGCGTAGCATTGCAGCACGGAGACCAAGGTGCCCGCGATCAGCTTTCCAAACAGCAGGAACCAACGGGGAAAAGGCGACAGCAGCAGCACCCGCATATTGCCCATCTCACGATCATAAACCATCGACAGCGAAGACTGCATGCCGTTGAACAGCTGGATCATCGCCAGCAGGCCAGGCGTGATGTAGACCTCGTAGAGGATGTAGGTTTCATAGGGCGGGATGATGGAAATGCCCAGAACCTGACGAAAGCCGGCGGCGAAGATGAACAGCCAGACCAGCGGGCGCACCAAAGCGGAGACAAAACGCTCGCGCTGGTGCAGGAAGCGCAGGCCTTCGCGCCAGACGATGCCTTTCAGGCAGATGGCGTAAGCCGCGAGCGTCATGGCGCCCCCTCCCCGATCAAGCGCACGAAAGCGTCTTTTATGTCCGTCGCGCCGGTTTGCTCCAGCAGGCTCCGAACTGAGCCGTTCGCGCGCACAAAACCCTTGTGCAGCACGATGACGTCATCAGTCTCGAAGACCTCGTCGGTGAGATGGGTGGCCCACAGCACGCTCATGCCCTCGCTCGCGATCAACCCGCGCACCAGTTTCAAAATGTCCGCGCGGGCGCCGATGTCCAGGCCGACGGTCGGCTCGTCGAGCACCAGCAGGCGCGGCCGGTGCAGCAGGGCGCGGGCGATTTCGACGCGGCGCATCTGCCCGCCGGAGAGATTGCGCACTTTGTCCCCGGCGCGGTCGGCGAGTTGGACGGCGGCGAGCAAGTCCTGGGTGCGCGCATTCGCCTGCGCCTTGCCAATGCCGTGCAGCGCGGCGTGGTAGTAAAAATTCTGCGCGACGGTCAGGTCGAGGTCGAGCGTGCGCGACTGGAACACCACCCCCAATTGCGCCAGCGCTTTTCGCGGTTCACGCTGGAGATCGCAGCCCATCACGGCGAGCGATCCGCGTCGCAGCGCGAACAGCCGCGTCACCAGCGAAAACAGCGTGCTTTTTCCAGCCCCATTCAGGCCGAGCAGCACGCAAAACGCGCCCCGGGCGACGGAAAAGCTCACATCGTCAAGCGCTTTTCGCGCGCCATAGCTGTGCGAGACGTTGCGCGCCTCCAGCGCCGGCGCCGTCATGGTTTCGAAGGCCCCGGAATCACCAGTTCCCACGGCGATTCTCCCACCTGAATCGATCTTACGACCTTCAACGCGCTAACATCGATGACCGAAACATCGTTCGAAATGCCGTTGGCGGTCAGCAGGAACTTGTCGTCCGGCGTAAGGGCGGCGTGCCAAACGCGCTGGCCCACCAACAAATATTTGAGCACTTTTCGCGACTTCACGTCGACCGCCGCGATGCGGTTGGCGGGGCCGAGCGAGATGAAGGCGAGCTTGCCGTCACGGCTCATGTTGACGCCAATCGGCTGGATGTTTTCGGCGCGAAGTCCGGGAATCTCGAACCTTATGCGCTCGACAATTTTTCTCGTTTCCGCGTCGATGATGCAGATCGTACCGCCAATTTCCGTGGAAACCCAGACCTCCTTGCCGTCAGGCGTGAAGGCGGCCATGCGCGGACGCGCGTCCACCAGCACATTGGCCAAAATTTTTCGCCTCTCCGCGTCGACGAAATGCGCCATATTGGTGGTTTCGGTGGTGGCGACGATGGTTTTTCCGTCCGGGCTCACCGCCAGCCCCTCGGGCTCGACGCCAAGCCGCGCCCCGCCAAGACGCTCCTTGGTCTCCAGATTGAAGAAGGTCAGGGTGTTGCTGTCCTCGTTGGTGACATAAAGGGTTTTGCCATCAGGCGAAATATCGAGCCGCTCGGGGTCGCGCCCCGCGTCAAATTCGCCAGATACCGCCAGGGTCTGGGTATCGATGGCGGCGATTCTGTCGATGTCGCCCAGCGCGACGAAAACCGTTTTCTGGTCGGGGGTGACGACCAATCCGCGCGGGCGCTGGCCCACCGGAATCGTCTTCTTCAGCATCATCGACTCGACGTCGATGACGGAAATGGTATTGCCCTTCTCATTGCTGACGAAGGCGTCGGTGGCGAAGGCGGGACCAGCCGCAAGAAGCGCGAGGACGAAGGCGCAACGGCTCATTTCAAACGGCATTTCGTCTCCGGTCGGTCGAGGCCCAATGTGTCGAGTTCGGAAAACTGATGCATAAAACCCTCTTGCGGCGAGACGGACACGACATTGCGACCGTCCGAGAGCAGAATGGGCTGGCGCAATTGCAGGTTCCAGTCGCGAAGGGTCAGTTTCTGGCCCTTGAAGGCGGCGAGCGCAAAATCTTTTGACAAGAAATAGGCCCGCGCCGCGCTTGTGTCGCCGGCCGCGTCATGGGCCGCAGCATCGCCAATCATGCGCGCCGCCGTCCAGCCGTTCATGTCGAGCGCGGTCATGTGGCGGAGAAACTTGCGCTCAAAACGCTGCTGCAATTGCGTCGCGCCGGCCTGCTCGTAGGCGGGGTCCCAAGAGGTGGGGACGAGCCCGGCGGAACCGGCGACCGGACGCGCATCCCAGGTGCGGTAAGGGAGATATTCGGCAAAGACCGCGCTTTCGTCGGCAGCCAGCATAACGTCATATGCGGGGGCGTTTTGGGTGAAGGCCGGGATTTGCTTCTGCACCAGCGCCACCCCGCTGTCGGCGCGGCGCGCCCCGCCGGCGTCGGCGAACATGCGCTCCTCAATGATTTTTCCGCCGAAGCGGGTCGCGGAGCGCTTCAGCGCCTCCGCCCACAGCCGGTCCTGGTCATGCGAGCCGACGACCACCAGCAATTTGCGCCATTGCTTCCACAGCAGATATTGCGTGAGGCCGTCGGCCAGCATGGCGCGCGATGGCGCGACATGGATGACGTTCGCACGGCAAGACTCCTCGCGCAAAATCTCGTCGGCCGCGCCGATGTTGAACAGCAGCGTTTTGGCTCCTGCGGGGCTGTCGGCGGCTTTCAGCAGCGCTTCCGCCGGAAGGTCAGCGAGCACGAAGCGCGCGCCCTTGGCCTCCAGATCGGCGAGAGCCTGTCCGGGGTCTTCGCCCGGCTTGAGCCGGTGGGCGGCAAGCGAAAACTTTTGGCCCAAAAATTCCCCGGCGACATTGTTGTCGTCGAGCCCGGATTCGGCGCCGGCCTGTCCGTCGTTCTCGGCCGGAAGGGAAAGCCGCGAGATCGCCGTGCGGTTTTCGGCGCGGCGCAGATAGCCGATCACGAAATTTTGCGCCGGCTTGTCGCCGTCCAGCTCCGGCGACTCGGCGCGAGCGGGCGCCGCGAGCAGGATCAGGCCGAAAAGCCCGCAAATCCATCGGGTCAACTGTCCCGTCAAAGCGTCTCCCTGCGGTAAAGAAACCGCTGCATTCTTGTTTGCTCTCTTTTTTAGCGGGCGAACGGGCGGGCGCCGACCCTGCTTTAGAACAATGCGGTCGTCGGCTATATGGTTTATAGATGAATAATAAGGCGGAGACCGCATGCGGGGAGGGAATCCATTTGCCCAGGAATGGGCGGGGCTGTTTTTGCCTGGCTTGGCGGTCGCCGAGGCGAGCGCTCAGTTCGTGCGGCAATTGGCGGGGGGCTTTGCTGCGTCCACGCCGGCGCCTGCGCCGGATTGGGCGAGCGCCAACGAGGTCGTTCTAAAACTCCGCGCGGCGCGTCTGCGCCGGTTCGGCGAGGGCGAGGGACGGCCCATTCTCGTCTGCGCGCCCTTCGCGCTCCATGGCGCGCAGATCGCAGACCTCCACGCGGGCCACAGCCTGATGCAGACTCTGCGGGCCTGCGGCGCGCCGCTCTATTTGATCGAGTGGATATCGGCCGGCCCTGACGAGGCTGGCCGGGGCATCGACGATTACCTCTGCGACCTCAACGTGCTGATCGGCGAACTGGGCGAAGTCGATTTTGTCGGCATCTGCCAGGGCGGCTGGCTCGGCCTGATGTTCGCCGCGCGCTTTCCTGGGCGGCTGCAAAAATTCGTTTTGGCCGGCGCGCCCGTCGACATCGAGGCGGGCGATTCAAAACTCTCCCGTCTGGCGCAATCGACGTCGCTGGAAATGTTCCGCGATGTGGTGAGGCTGGGGGGCGGTCTGGCGCTCGGCGCCCATGCGGATCGGATCTGGCCACAGCCACAGGCCCCCGAGGACGTCCACCGCCTGCTGCAAAGCGACGAGCCCTACGACTCCGAGGAATTTGCCGCCAGCGCGGAGGCGTTCCGCCGCTGGGCCGCCTGCACGCTCGACCTCCCCGGCGTCTATTATCTCGAAGTGGTCGAAAATTTCTACAAGTCCAACGCCTTGGCGCGGGGCGATTTTGTGGCGCTGGGAAAGCAAATCAATCTGAGCGACATCCGAAGCCCCTTGTTCCTGCTGGCGGCTGACCAAGACGAGATCACGGCGCCAGCGCAAACTTTTGCGTGCGCCAATCTGGTGGGGACGCCACCGGAACAAATCGTTTCTCGCATGGCCGAGGGCGGCCATCTGAGCCTGTTTTTGGGGACGCGGAATCTGCGCGGAGCCTGGGCGGACGTGGTCAAGTGGCTGCGCGCCGCCTGATCACCTCAATCCCGCGCAAAACGCCTGAATCTTCGCACAGGCCTTTTCCAGGGCTTCGTTCGAGGTGGCGTAAGAGACCCGGAAATTCGGCCCCATGCCGAAGGCCGAGCCCTGCACGACCGCGACGCCTTCCTCTTCCAGCAGCGCGGTGACGAAATCCACGTCGCTGAGGATTTTGGTCCCACCCGCCGAGGTTCTCCCGATCGCGCCCGCGCACGACGGAAAAACATAAAACGCGCCCTCGGGCTTGTGCGCCTGCAAATGCGCGGCCTGGTTGAGCATGGAGACGACGAGGTCGCGGCGGCTTTCAAAAACGCGGCGGCTGGTGGCGATAAAATCCTGCGGTCCATCAAGCGCCTCGACCGCCGCCCATTGCGCGACCGAGCAGGCGCCGGAGGTTTGCTGACCCTGGATCATGTCCATGGCCTTTATGAGCTTTTCCGGCCCCGCCGCATAGCCGATGCGCCAGCCGGTCATGGCATAGGCCTTCGAAGCCCCGTTCATGGTGAGCGTGCGGTGGTAAAGGCCCGACTCGACCTGCGCGGGGGTCGTGTAGACGAAATCGCCGTAGACCAGATGCTCATACATGTCGTCGGTGAGCACCCAGACATGTTCGTAGCGCAGCAAGACCTCTGTCAGGGCCTTGAGTTCATCGCGCGTATAGGCCGCGCCCGAGGGATTTGAAGGCGAATTCAGGATCACCCATTTGGTGCGCGGCGTGATCGCCCGCTCCAGGGATTCGGGCTGGAGCTTGTAGGCCTCCTCCGCCCTGGTCTCGACAAACACCGCCGTGCCGCCGCACAGCGCGACGATTTCCGGATAGGACACCCAATAGGGCGCGGAAATGATGACCTCGTCGCCGGGATTGAGGCTCGCCATCAGCGCGTTGAACAAAATCTGCTTGCCGCCCGTGCCGACAATGCATTGCGTCGGCTTGTAGTCGAGCCCGTTCTCGCGCTTGAATTTTTTCGAAATGGCCTCGCGGAGCGGCAGGATGCCGGCGACCGGGCCGTATTTGGTCTCGCCGCGCTGGATCGCCGCGATCGCCGCGGCCTTGATGTTCTCGGGCGTATCGAAATCCGGCTCGCCCACGGAGAGGCTGATGATTTCGCGCCCCTGCCCGCGCAACTCCCGCGCTTTCTGGGTCACGGCGATGGTGGCGGAAGGTTTTACGCGAGAAAGCGCGTCGGCGAGGAAAGCCATTTCGAATCCTGGGCCAGAGTTTGGCGCGGGACCATAACGGCGGCGACATGAAAGGAAAGCAATTTCTGACCATGATGCGTTGCGCATCATGGTCCGCACTCATTGTTGAGCATGAGCTCTTCCAAGAACCGGCATCCCCTTTGGGGATCATGCTCACGCCGCGACCTCGCGCGCGCCCCCCGGCCGCGCAAGGGCGGCGGCTTCGTCTCCGCCGACCGCTTTGCCAAAGCGATAGCCCTGCCCAAGATCGCAGCCCATCAAGCCCATCATTTCCGCCGTGCGCTCGTCCTCGATCCCCTCCGCCACCACCGCGAGCCGCAACCCGCGCGCCAGATGGATGACGGAGCGCACGATCAGGGCGCTCTCGGGGTCCTCGAACACGGTCTTCGTAAAAGACTTGTCGATCTTGACCTTGTCGATCCTGAACTGGCGCAGATGGTTCAGGCTTGAATAGCCCATGCCGAAATCGTCGAGCGAAACCTTTATGCCAGCGGAGCGCAGACGAACCAGGATGTCGCGCACCTCGTCCACATCGCCGATCAGAGCGGTTTCGGTGATCTCGATTTCCAGCCGCTGCGGCGGGAAGCCGTGGGTCCGCAAGCTCTCGAGCAGCACCTCGGGAAAACGCCGGTCGCGCAATTGCACCGGCGAAACGTTCATGGAAAGGTTGACGTCCCGCGGCCAATGCGCGGCGTCGCGGCAGGCCTGCGCCAGCATGGCCGTGGAAAGCTCCAGGATCAGCCCCTGCTGTTCGGCGAGCGGAATGAAGATTTCAGGCGAGACGGGTCCAATCTCCGGGTCGCGCCAGCGGGCCAGGATTTCGAATCCGGTGAGCCGGCGCGTGGCGAGATCGATGATCGGCTGGTAATGCGGCATGATCTCGCCCGCCTGCAACGCCCGCCGCAGCGCCTTCTCCAGCCCGACGCGGCGGCGCAATTCGCCCTCCATTTCCCGCTCGAACAGGCAGACGGGGTCGTGCTGGTTCTTCTTTCCGCGGTACATGGCGATATCCGCGCAGGACAGCAGCGTCGTCGGGTCCGCCGCGTCCTTGGAGAGGGCGATTCCGATGCTGGCGTCGATCTCTATGCGGTGGTCGGCGACCAGGATAGGCGCGCGCAGCGCCTCGCGGATTCGACGCGCCAGATCCTGCGCGGGGCGGGCGTCCGCGCCGTCGGCGAGCCGGATCACCACGGCGAATTCGTCGCCGCCCAGTCGCGCCACCAGGCCGGCGCGCGCGGCGGCCTCTTGCAGGCGTTTCGCCACCGCGCACAGCACGAGATCGCCGACCATGTGCCCCAGCAGATCGTTCACCGGCTTGAAACGGTCGAGATCGACGATCAGCAGCGCGCAAGACGGCGCCTGTTCGCCCGCCTCGAAATAGCGGCGCAATTTCGCCGCGAGCGCGCGGCGGTTGGGCAGATTGGTCAGGGGATCGGCTTGCGCCATGGTCTCCGCCGCCCTGCGCGCGATCTTGGCGACGCGGTGGGCTTGTTCGAGCTCCGCGAGGTTGGCGCGGAAGACGCGGAAGGCGCTGGCGAGATCCGAGATCTCGTCGCGCGCCTTGCGTTCCGGCAGCGCGACGTCGGCGCGGCCCTGCGCCAGGGCGGTGAGCGCCTCGGTGATCTCGCCCAGCGGCGCGAATATGTCTTTTCGCGCGCCTCGGTAGAGGAGCAAGGCCGCGCCCGTGGCGAGCGCAGCGGCGACGACCATCATGGTCATGATCTCGCGCGAAAGATCGTTGGACGCAACCACCTCGCCATTGATCCTGTGCTGGCTGTCGTCGATCAACCGGTCAAGCGCCTCCTCCGCCTCCGCATAAGCCCTGTGAATGCGGCTGCGGACGCCGCTTTCTGGCCTCCGGTCGTTCATGGCCGAGAATTGGCCGTCGTGCAGTTCGGCATAGCGCGTCCAGGCGGCGCGAAAGCGATCCAGAAGGGCCGCGTCGCTGCGACCCGGCATGATCGCGTCGATCTGGCGCGTGAGCTGGCCGACGGACGCACGGCGTTGCGCGAGCAGTTCGAGGCTCTCCGCGCGCTCGGTCTCGTTTTCGGCGTGGTTGACCGACATTTCCATCAGGCGCAGCTCGGACAGCTTGTCCGCCAGTTCGCCGAAGAAATGAGTTTCGACCAGGCCAACCTGCTCGATGAACCTCATTTTCGAGTCCATCGCCCGCAGGCCGAAAATACTTGTTGACGTAACGGAAGCAATGAGAGAGACAAAACCGAGAATGACCAAGGTCATTCTCACGTGAATCGATCCAAACCAGGATCGATCATTGTTATTTTCCGACGACATGGCGGAATTGTACAGTCAAAGCCCTAACTATTGATTTAGATCAATCGTCAATTCGGGTTAAGAGCAGCGCTCTTGTCGCCGGACGCGTCGGGAAAGAACCCTTCCCAGCCGCCGCCGAGCGCCTTGTAGAGCTGCACCTGGTCGACCCCGAGCATGGTCGCGCTGCGCGCCTGCTCCTGTTCGGCGATCAGGGCGGTCCGTTCGGCGGAGAGCACGTTGAGGAAATCGGTGACGCCGTCGCGATAGCGGTCGCGGGCGATCCCGGCGGCTTTTCGCGCGTGGACCACCTGTTCCGACAGCCTGGCATGGCGCGCCTTTTCCAGGCGCAGGGCGACCAACGCGTTCACCACATCGTGCCAGGCGCGCAGGATCGTCTTGCGATAGGCGAGCGCGGCCTCCTGCTGCTGGGCCTCGCGCAGCTCGAGTGTGTTGGTCAGGCGGCCGCCGTTGAAGATCGGCAGGCTGACGCTCGGCCCGAAACTCCACTGGAAAGAGGAGCCGCGAAACAGGGTGTCGGGATTGAGCGAATCCAGCCCCGCCTGCCCTGTCAGCGTGATGGTCGGATAGAAATTGGCGACGGCGACGCCGGTCTGCGCGGTTGCGGCGTGCAACTGCGCCTCTGCCGCGCGGATGTCGGGCCGGCGCCGGGCGAGGTCCGAGGCGACGCCGGTCGGAACGGCGCCGAGCGCGAGCGGCGATTTTCGAGTCTGTCCGAGCCGCGCCTTTAGCGCGCCCGGGGGGTGGTCGACGAGAAAACTCAGGGCGTTGACGAGTTCGGAGTCCTGCTGCTCCAGCGGCGGAAGCTGGGCGCGATAGCCTTCGAGCTGCGAGCGCGCGTTTTCGGTGTCGAGCGCGCTGGCAAGGCCCTTGGCCTGCCGCTCGTCGGCGAGTTTCAAAATCTCCTGGGCGATGCGGATATTGTCGTTGAGCACGCCGATCTGCACCTGCACGCCGCGCAACTGGATGTAGTCGCGCGCGGTTTCCGCCATCACCGACAGCAGCGCGTCGCGGCGCTGGTCCTCGGACATCCGCACCTGCGCGTCGGCGGCCTCCACGGAGCGGCGCACCCGCCCCCAGATGTCCAGCTCCCAGGCGGCGTCGAAACCGACGTAATTGTCGGTGATCGGCGGCACGTTGATGCCGCCGGGAACGAGGCCGTTCATCAGGCTGAGGATGCCATTTTGCGAATATTGCTCGCGGACCGACTTTGCGCCGCCATTGAGCGAGGGCATCTGCGCGGACGCCGCGACACCGCGCTGGAACCGGCTTTCGGCGACGCGCAGGCTCGCCGTCTGAACGTCGAGATTCTTGTCGGCGACCTCGCGGACCAGCGCGGTCAGGGTCGGATCGCGGAAACCCGCCCACCACGCCGGATCGGGCGCGGACGTGCGCGCCCCCGCGACAAAGGCCCGGTCGGGCAGTCCGGTTTCGGGCGGCGAAAAATCGGGGCCGACCGCGTTGCAGCCGGACAGGGCGAGGAGAAGGACGATCGTCTTGCGCATCAATGCGCCCCTCCAGGTCCGCCGACGCTTTTTCTCGACGTCATCAGAAAAGTGAGCGGCACGACAGCGAAAGCCACGATGGCGCAATAAACAAACGTGTCCGAATAGGCCATGATCGCCGCCTGCGCGCGAATGGTCCTCAACACCTGCCCCAGCGCCATCTCGTGGGCCGCCTGCGCCGTCTGCCCCGCCGCAACCAGCGCCTTCTCGTAGGTCGCGACCAGGTTATTGAACGGCTGATGAAAGGGCGAGGCGTACTGGCTCAGAAAATTCTGGTGGGCCTGGGCGCTTTCGGTCACGCTCGCGGTGGACAGCGCAATGCCGACGGAGCCGAACACGTTGCGGAACATGGAAAACAGCGCGACGCCGTCGCCATTGCGCTCGCGCGGCAGGGTCATGTAGGCGACCGTGCTGATCGGCACGAACAGGAAGGCGAGCGCCGAGGTCTGGAACAGCCTCATGCCCACCAGCGTCTGGAAATCGATGTTCTGCGCCAGATGGCTGGAATAGAGGAAGGCGAAGCCCATGATGGTGAAGCCGAGCGCCACCAGATAGCGCGCCGCAACCACTTTCATCACGCGGCCGACGATGGGGATCAGGACAATCATCAAAATGCCGCCCGGCGACAGGATCAGGCCGGACCAGGTGGCGTTATAGCCGAGATATTGCTGCACCATCTGCGGGATCATCACCACGCTGGCGTAAAGCAGCCCGCCGGTCGCGGCGATCATGACGCAGCCGACCGTGTAATTGCGGTCCTTGAACACATCCAGATGGACAATCGGTTTCTTGGCGAACGAAAGCCAGGCGATGGCGCCCAGAATGCCGAGCGCGGCGAGCACGGCCATCAACTGAATGAAGCCGGATTCGAACCAGTCGTCGTCCACGCCGCGGTCGAGAAAAATTTCGAGGCAGCCGAGACCGAGCGTGATCAGGCCGAGGCCGACAAAATCGATGCCGCGGTTGCGCCGCGCCTTCACCCACGGCGGGTCCTCGACCACCACATAGACCCAAATGGCGGCGACGATGCCGATGGGCACGTTGATGTAGAAAATCCAGCGCCAGTCGAATGTGTCGGTGATGTAGCCGCCGAGCGTCGGCCCGAGCACCGGCGCGACGATGGTGGCCATGGCGGCGACGCCGAAGGCCGCGCCGCGCTTGGCGATCGGAAACGTATCGAGAATGATCGACTGCTGGTTGGGCTGCATGCCCCCGCCGAAAAACCCCTGCAACAGCCGGAACAGGATGAGCTGGCCGAGGCTGGTCGCCGCGCCGCACATGAAGGAGCAGACGGTGAACATAATGATGCAGATGACGAAATAGCGCTTGCGCCCCAAAATGTCGCCGAGCCAGCCGGAAATGGTCAGCACGATGCCATTGGCGACGAGATAGGAGGTCAGCGCCCAGGTCGCCTCGTCATTGCTGGCCGACAGCGATCCCGCGATATGCGGCAGCGCCACATTGACGATGGTGGTGTCGAGCACCTCCATGAATGTGGCGAGGGTGACGCCGACCGCGATCAGCCAGGGATTGTGCTTCGGCTTCCAGGAGGCGTCCGCGTCCGGGGCCGCTTGGGCGTCGCTCATTTCAGCGACACTCGTGGCACGACGGACAGGCCAAGCGGCAGCGGCGCGTTTGGATCGAGCCCGCTGTCGATGACAATTTTGACGGGGACGCGCTGCACCACCTTGACGAAATTGCCGGTGGCGTTTTCGGGCGGGAAGGCGGTGAATTTCGAGCCCGTGCCCTGCTGGATGCTGTCCACATGGCCTTCGAGATGGAGCTGCGGATGAGCATCGACCTCGATCTTGACCTTTTGCCCCGGCTTCATCCGCCGCAGCTGGCCTTCCTTGAAATTGGCGACGATCCAGCGCTCGGTCCCGACAAGCGCGAGAAGCTGCTGCCCAGGCGCGACGTAATTGCCGAGTTCGACATTGCGCCGCGTGATCCAGCCGTCCTGCGGCGCGCGCACCGCGGTCCACGACAGGTTCAAATCCGCCTGTTTCAGCCGCGCCTGCGCCTGATCGACAGCGCCCTGCAACTGTCCCACAACTTTTTCGGTCTCGCCGATGCGCTCGGGAACCGGCGTCGCCTGCGCCACCTGGGCCTTGGCCGCCGCGACTTGCGCCTCCGCCTGTTTCAGCGCGGCCCTTGCGGCGTCGACCTCCTGCTGCGAGGTCGCCTGCCGGCTCAACGACGACTGGCGGCTGTAGTCGGCCTGCGCCTTGGCGGCGACGGCCTCGGCGGCGGCAAGCTGCGCCTGCGCCTGGGCGAGCAGGGCGGGAAAATTCTTCTTCGCCACTTCGAGCCCATAGCCCTGCGCGCCGAGCTGGGCTTTCGCCGATTCCAGCACGGCGGCGGCGAGCGCGCGGTCATTCTCGTATTGCCGCGGATCGATGCGCAGCAATTGCTGGCCCTTGGTCACAAACTGGTTGTCGGCGACGTCGAGCGAGACCACCTGCCCCGGCACAAGCGGCGAGATGATGAACGAGCGTCCATCGACAAAGGCGTCGTCGGTGCTTTCCACATCGGCGCCGGACAGGAAAAACCACGCCGCGCCGACCGCGACCAGCACGATCAGGCCGAGGCCGATCTTCTTTCCGAGACCTCCTTTGCCGTCCCCCGCGTCGGCGACGGGCCGAGGCTCCGCCGGCGCCCGCGCGCCCTCGGCATCAGGCGTTTCCACGACAGATTCACTCAAGGCGCGCCCTCGGAATTGACCAATCGGTCAGTTCATAATGCAAAAGGCGAAGCTTGTCTTCTGTCTCTTGCGCGGGTTGGACGCGCGTCTTACTGCGCGGCGGACTGCGCGCTCTCGAGCGGATCGCCGGACGTGAGCGCGCCCAACCGGGGCAGGCCCAGGACGGAACGAATCCTGCGCAGCATCGCCAGCGTATGGGGCTCCATTTCCTCGACCGCGCCGGCGATAGAGTCCACCACGTCGATGGCGCGCTGGCGCTCGGCGGGGTCGGTCAGCAGCAGCGGCAGGGTCTCCACCGCCTTTTCGGGCGCAAATTCCACGATGATGCTCTGCTCGCGGATCAGCGCGGCGCGTTTTTCGGCGCCGAGCGACGCGAAAGGCTCGTCATGGCTGAGCACGTTCGCGGACCGCTCCAGCCGGTCGCGCCGCACCTGATGGCGCGCCTGCGCGATCAGGATAAGCATGCGGATCACCGCGACGGCGAAGCCGCCGCGGTCGATCCCGAGCAGGACGGCTTCGACCTCCGGAAGATGCGCCAGGTCTTTGGCGTCCACGGTGGTGCGCGCCCAGGCGTGACTGGCGCCGAACCGCAGCATGGCCGGCGCGCCATAGATGGAGAAGAACGTCATTTCATAGGCGGCGTCGCGCATGTCGCGCCAGAAATCGAGCGTCTGGACCATCCCATTCGCCCAAATCTTCTCCAGCGCGAGCAAGGGGTTCGCGGGATCGGCTGGCGCGCGCGCCTTTTCTGCTCTCCGCGCCTCCTCCCTGGCGAAATCCATCAGCGGATTTTCGTTCGAAAACATGCGGCGGCTGGCGCGTCCCGGATGCATTTTGCGCGCGGCCTCCGCGGAGGCCTTCGACACGCTAGTCTGAACGAAGGGGCGCGCAAAAATATCGTAAAACTCGCAGGCGAGATCGGAGAGGCGCGACACCGCGCCGAATTGCGCCTCGTCGCCGCGAGAATCGTCGATGCCGGCGAGTTCGCTCATCGTGCGCTGGGTGAAGGACACGCGGAAATGCGCGTCCACCCCCTCGCCGATCTGTTCGTCGATGGTCATCTCGTACAGGCCGGGCGCCAGCGCCTCGATGGTTTTCAGCGTCGAGGTGACCTCGGCGTGCTCCTTCTTCGCGATCGAGGAGGAGACGAAAATGCCGAGATGGCCGACCTTTTCGTGGACCATGTAGATGATGCGATGGCCGCGGACGCGGATCTCGTGCTCGTCGGTAAATGTGTCGGCGATCCAGTTGAGCGCCTGCTGCGGCGGGGTGATGTTGTCGCCCTTGCTGGCGAAGACGATGATCGGCGAGCGGATCGCCTTCAGATCGATCCGGCGCCCACGCTCAAGATGGGCCTCGCCGCGCGACAGCTTGTTGCCGACAAAAATGTTGCGGACGATCCAGGTGATCTCCGCTTCGTTCATGAAATGAAAGCCGCCCCACCAGCGTTCGAACTCAAGAAAACTGGAGCGTGTCTTCTCTGGAGCGGCGAACAGGTCATAATATTTGCCGAAATAATTGCGGCCGGGATTAAGCCCCTCGAAATTGCTGACGAGATGGGCGCCGTCGAACACGCCGGCGCCGAGATCGGACATGAGCAGCGCCGGAAGCGCACCGCCGAGCAGCCCGCCATTGTAGCGCATGGGGTTTTCGCCCATGCGCCCGGACCAGGCCGCCACCGGCGCGCCATTGATCACCAGCGGACCGGAAATGTCGGGATTGGCGGCGGCGAGAATGAGCGTGGCCCAGCCGCCCTGGCAATTGCCGACGACGACGGGCTTTGGCGCGTCGGGATGGCGCCGGCGGATTTCGCGTAAAAATTCGGCTTCCGCGCGCATCACGTCGGCGAGCGTCTGGTCGGGTTCTGGCTGCGGGCGGAACACGCAGAAATAGACGGGATGCCCGTCGTGAAGCGCCACGCCGACCTGGCTGTCCGACTTGAATCCGCCAATGCCCGCGCCATGGCCGGCGCGGGGATCGATGATCATGTAGGGCCGCTTCCAATCGTGGGTCTCGACCCCCTTCGGCGGGACGATTTTCAGAAGCACATAATTGCAGGGATGCGGCAGCGTCTTGCCGTCCATCGCGACTTCATGATCGTAAATCAACACCGGCGGCGTGCCCGCGGCCTCATGGGCGATGTCGTTGTCGCCGCGTTGGCGCAGCACGTCGAGCGTCAGCCAATAGCGCTGGGTCGCGTCGCGCATGTATTCGTCGGCCGCCTTGTCGAGTTTCCCCTCGCGCGCCAGATCGGCGATTTTCTGCAGGGCCGGGCTCGCCGCGGCCAAGGCTGTTTGCGCGCGCTCGCCGTGATTGCGCGCGATCCGTTGCGCGTGAATGGCCGCGAGTTCAGCAAGGTTCTTCGCCTGCCGGGCGCTGGCCGCGCCATCCTCGGAAAGGCAGGGAAAAAGGTTTTCGGGGTCGTAGGTCGAGGGCATGGGCGCCTCCTGAAATCAAGGGCGGAACGAGGCGTGCGACCGCGCCGCCTCGATTGGTGGTCTTGCGTAAAGCTTACGCCCGCTTTGTGACAACTGAAGCGCCGATCGCGCATCTCTTCACTGGAGCGGAGGCACCAGCGGTTTTTTGAGATCGAGCAATTCCGCCGTATGCGCGGCGATCATCCGCTCTTCGTCGGTTTTCAGGATCATGACGACCGTCGGCGAGCCCTTTTCGGAAATGATCCGCTCGTTGCGGGCGTTGGCGTCGAAATCGATCTGGATGCCGAACCATTCCATGTTTTCAAGGATTTTGCGGCGGATGTTGACAGCGTTTTCGCCGATGCCCCCGGTCAGGACCAGACAATCGAGACCGCCCAGTTCGGCGCTGAGGCCGCCGATGTTGCGGCGCACGCGCGAGACGAAATAATCGAGCGCGTCCCTGGCCGATTTTTCGCCAGAAGCTTCGAGCTCACGCACGTCGTTGGAAATGCCGGACATGCCCTTCAGCCCGGAATTCTTGTAGAGCAGGTCGGTGATTTCGGCCGCGCTCATCTTGTTCTCGGCCATGAGATAGAGGACGACGCCCGGATCGAGCTGGCCGCAGCGCGTGCCCATCGGCAGGCCGTCGAGCGCGGTGAAACCCATGGTCGAGCCCACGGATTTCCCCGCGTTGATGGCGCACATCGAGGCGCCGTTGCCGAGATGCGCCACGACCACTTTGCCGCGCGCGAGCACGGGTTCCTCGTGGCGCAGGATGCGGTGGATGAATTCGTAGGACAGGCCATGGAAACCGTAGCGGCGCACGCCCTGGTCGTAATAGGCGCGCGGCAGCGCATAGGTGTCGGCGATGAACGTATGCCGGCGATGAAAAGCCGTGTCGAAACAGGCGACCTGCGCGGCGCCGGGAAAAGCCTCGCGCGCGGCCTCGACGCCGGCGAGGTTGTAGGGCTGGTGCAGCGGCGCCAGCGGCTCGAAGGATTTCAGTTTCGTCAGCACGAAATCATCCACAAGCACGGGTTCGGCATAGACCGGACCGCCATGCACCACGCGATGGCCGACGCCGACCACATTGGCCCCGTCGCCTTCAGATTCCAGCCAGCCGAGCACGGCGGCGAGCCCCGCGCGATGGTCCACGGCGCCATGGCTCTGGTCGAAATCGAAACCGGTTTTTTCCCCGCCGGCTTTTTTCACGCAAAAATGCGCCTTGCCGCCGATGCCGTCGATCTGGCCGAGCGCGAGTTGGGTCAGCTGTCCCTGGGCGATCCGGTAGGCCGAGAATTTGATCGACGACGAGCCGGCGTTGATGGTGATGATGATGTCGGCCAATTTTTCACTCCGCCGCGAGTTTTTCGCCGTTCACGCCGGTGAACGGCTTTCCGTTGTCGCGCCAGTATTTGTAGAGCTGCGCCAGGGCGCAGGAGACGAGGCGCGCCTTGTCGTTGTCGGCGCGGCTGGTCAGCATCACCGGCGCCGACGCGCCGACCACCAACCCGGCCGCCTCGGCGTGTCCCACAAAAGTCAGCTCCTTGGCCAGCATGTTGCCGGATTCCAGATTGGGCGCGATCAGCACATTGGCGTGGCCGGCGACCAGCGAGGCGATTCCCTTGGTGCGGGCGGCGTCCATGTCAATGGCGTTGTCCATGGCCAGCGGTCCGTCGACGACGCCGCCGGTGATCTGGCCGCGCTCCGCCATTTTCGACAGGATGGCGGCGTCGAGCGTCGAGACGATGGCGGGATTGATGACCTCGACCGCCGAGAGCACGCCGACGCGCGCCTCCTCGCCACAGGCGAGCGCGAGGTCGATGGCGTTCTGGACGATGTCCACCTTGGTCATCAGGTCGGGCGCGATGTTGATGGCGGCGTCGGAGACGAACAGCAGGTTGTCCATCGTCGGCGTGTCGATGACGAAGACATGGCTGATGCGCCGCCCCGTGCGCAAGCCGCCCTCCTTCTTGACCACGGCGGCGAGCAGGTCGTCGGAGTGCAAATCCCCCTTCATCACCGCGCCGGCTTCCCCGGCGCGCACCATGGCCACCGCCTTGTCGGCGGCAAGCCGATGATTGCTTTCCTCGACCAGTTGGAAGGCGGAAATATCGGCGCCCAGCGCCTTCGCCGCGGCCGCGATCTTTTCCGGATCGCCGATGAAAATCGGCTCGATCAAACCCTTTTCGAAGGCGAGCAGCGGGCCATTGAGCGAGGCGTGGTTTTCCGGGCAGACGACCGCGGTCTTGAGCCGCGGCAATTGGGCGGCGAGCGCGACGAGATGCGGAAACTGCTCATTCTCTTCGAGAATCAGTGTCGGCAGGTCGCGCGGCTCAATCTCGACGCGCGTGAGCGGCGCCTCGACCACCGCCATGCCCTTGCAAACGGATTCGCCCTTGACGTCAGTGATGACGGTTTCGAACAAAGCCACCGGCTCCTCGCGCTTCTCGCGGCAGGTGACGGTGACGCGCAGGCGGTCGCCGATGTGGACGCGCTTGGCGAATTCAAAGGTCTGCGAGCGGTAGAGCGTGCCGGGTCCGGGCAGAATGTTGCCGAGCACCGTCGAGATCAGCGATCCCACCCACATCGAGGGGGCGATCGGCTCGCTTCCCGCCGCCTTGTCCTCTTCGGAGGGCAGCATCAGCGGATTGCGATTGCCCGACATATGCGCGAACAGCAGCAGGTCGCGCTGGGCGCAGACGCGGTCGATGGTGGCGGTGTCGCCAACCTTGAGCTGCGACCAGATGGTGTTGGCGCGTTTCGCCTGAGAGGCGCGATTTTGAACGATCATTCCGAAAACCTATCTCCTAAAACCTCACCCCGACCTTAACACGATCCCTGAAACAATGATTTGACAATCGCCGCCTCCAGCCAGACGCAAGCTGCGCCGCCTAACTCTTGTGCAAGCGAGGCTGGGCCGTCCCATGAAGACTGCGACTATACCGACGAATCGCGAAGTCTTTTTTGACCGCGATCATTTCATTGTGTCCAAGACCGACCTCAAGGGGCGGATTACCTATGTAAACCGCGCCTTCTGCAAGGTCGCATCCTACACGGAACGGGAGCTGATCGGCGCGCAGCACTCCATCGTCCGCCACCCCGACATGCCCAGGGTTGTGTTCAAGTTCCTGTGGGACCGCATTCTCGAGGGCAATGAAGTCTTCGCTTATGTCAAGAACATGACCAAAAATGGGGATTTCTACTGGGTCTTCGCCCATGTCACCCCCTCCTGCGATCCGGCGGGCAATTTTCTGGGCTTCCATTCCAACCGCCGCGCGCCCGACCGCCGCGTGCTCAACGAAGCCATCATTCCCCTCTACGCCGCATTGCTGAAAACCGAGACGGAGACGCCCAACGCCAAGCAGGGTCTCGCGGCGTCGTACCGGCAATTCAGCGAAATCGTGCAAGGCAAGGCGCGCAGCTATGATGAACTGGTCTTCTCTCTCTAAGGCGCGCGCGGCCGCGGTCTTGGGCGGCGCGGCGGGTTGCGCCGGCGCGGCCGCGAGTTTTTTGGGGGAGCCGCTTTTGGGAAGCGCTCTGGCCGGGCTCGGCGTCGTCGCGGCGCTCGCAGGTTTTTGGGCCCTATCGCGGCTGTCGCGCGCGCTCGCCGACGCGCGGCGGCTGTGCGCGGCCATCGCGCAAGGCGATTTCGAAACCCGCCTCCTCCTGATCCACGAGCGCGGCGAAACCGGTGCGTTTCTTCACGAAATGAACGACATGGCCGACCTGATCGACGCCTATGTCCGGGAAGCCACGGCTTCGCTCGAAGCCATGCGGAGAAACTGCTATTACCGCCGCATCCTGCCCGACGGCCTGAAAGGCGCTCTGCTGGTCTCGGCGACGACGATCAACGAAGCCGCCGATGGCGTGGAAGCGCGGGTCTCCGCCTTCGACTCGTCCACGGAAGAGTTTTCCGCGCAGATCGGGCGCATCGTCGACCAGCTTTCGACCTCATCGAGCGGCATCGGCGCGCTCGCCAACGCTCTGGCGCAGGGCAGCGGCGCGACCGGGACGCGCGCGAAAGACCTGGGCGCGGCGGCGGGCGAAGCGTCCGACAGCGTCGAGGCGGTGAAGAGCGCCGCCGACCGCCTCGCCTCCTCCGCGCAGGACGTGGGCGCCTCCATGCGGCGCACCGTTGACATCGCCCACGACGCCGTGACGGCGGCCCAAAACACCGGACAAGCCGTCGAAAGCCTGAACGGCGCGGTCACGCGCATCGGCGCCATTGTCGGAATCATCAACAAGATCGCGGTTCAGACCAATCTGCTCGCGCTCAACGCCACCATCGAGGCCTCGCGCGCCGGAGAGGCCGGGCGCGGTTTCGCCGTCGTCGCGGGCGAAGTGAAATCGCTGGCGGAGCAGACGACCAAGGCCACCGACGAAATCGCCGGCCTGATCGCCGAAGTGGAGCAGGCGACGCAAGCCGCCGTCGCCTCGACGGGCGAAATCGGCAACCGCATCGCCGACATCGACCAGGTGACCGGCGCGGCGCTCCCCCAGATCGAGAGCCAGGTCGTCGGCGCCGGCGAGATCGCCGACCATCTGCAAACAACCCTTTTGCGCACACGACAGGTCTTGGATGCCCTGTCCGGCATCCAGGCCACGGCGGCGGAGGGTTTGGGGCAGGCGCGCGACGTCACCGGCGCGGCCGGCGCCATCGGCGAGGAAAGCGGCCGACTCAACACCACCGTCAAGGACTTCCTTGTCAGCCTGCGGCGCGGACCGCTGGACCGGCGTGGCAACGAACGCCACGAACTCGGCGTCACCGCGCATATCGTCACGGCGCGGGGCGAATTTCCAACCACGGTGTTCGACGTCAGCCGCTCCGGCGCCAAGCTGTCGCCCGTCGACGGACTGGTGGCGGGAGGTTCGGCAATCCTGCGCTTCGCGGATGGTCACGAAGTCCCCATAACGGTCAAATGGATCCACGACAATCAGGCCGGCGTCGCCCTGCCCCCCGGCGCCATCAACGCCGCCGTACTGGAAAAATTGCGCGGCATGAAGGCGGCTTGAACGCGGCGCGGGCTGGCCGTTTCAATCAGCCATGCCGGCGCCGATCCAGGTCACGAACTCCGGGGCGACCCGTCGTTGAGCGGCGCGAGGCAAAGCAAATTGCGCAGCGTATGGGATTCGAACGCGCGCGATCGAATTCATTTGATCCACGAGACATATCCGCCAATCAATGCGAATGCGGCCGCGATCAATCGAAACGGGCGATTGACAGAGCCATTCCACGGCGGGAATCGCCAGGACCAGCAGAGCGCCGGCGCCGGCGCCGCAGATTTGCCAAACCCGGGCTTGCACGCCGGCGACAAGAGTTTCCAGAACAAGCAATGTCATCCCGGCAGGCGACGACGAGGCGTTCAGGCTCAAGACACCTTTTTCGCCGCCGCCATAAAGCAAAGAGCTGCGCGCCAAATCGAAGCGACCCGGCACGCCAATCCCACGCGTTCGCCGCGCGTGTGAAAAGCGCTTCATCACGCCGTGAGCAAGATGAGGACAAAGATCATCCCCGGCGCTGCGGGACCAGCGTCCTGACGCGCTTGCGTGAGGATTGGGCCTCGACGCCGCTCTTGACCCGTCAGGCTTCCGCCAGATCGTGCAAGGCGATGAACGCCTTATAGAGAACGCGCGGATCGAACTTGCCCTTGTCGACGGCCGGGGGCTCGCGCTTAGGGCCGAGCAGCGCGCAGGTCGCCGCTTGCGTCGATCCGACCCGGCGCCGTCGAGGCCGCCGCCGAGCCTGTCCGACTCCTCGCGGATCATGAAGGCGGCGGCCGCCACCGACCAAAAAGACCTTGGCTGCAAACGGGTGGCGGCAGAGTCGGAAACTGCTCACACCGAGAGCGCGACGCCGTGCGCGCCATGGCGACCGTTTGCCGCGATGGGGGGTAGTTTCCGAACCTTTCTGAGCGCCACACCTGCTCGTATCCAATTCGGGTCATGAAGCGATGTGCGGCGCCGCTCTGATTTCGAACCGGGAGATAAGTCATGTCCAACGACAAAGTTCTGAAACAGGCCGTACTCGATGAACTGGAGTGGGATCCGAGCGTGAACGCCGCGCATATCGGCGTGTCCGCGAAAAACGGAATTGTGACCCTGATGGGTCACGTTGAATCCTATCCTGAAAAATTCGCCGCCGAAAAGGCGGCGCGGAAGGTCAATGAGGTCAAGGGGGTCGCCGAGGAAATCGAGGTGCGCCTGCCGTTCGAAGTGAAACACGGCGACGAGGAAATCGCCGCCGCGGCGATCGACCGACTGAAATGGAGTTCGACGATTCCGCGCGACGCCGTGAAGGTGAAGGTGGAAAAAGGCTGCGTCACCCTGACGGGGGAAGTCGACTGGCATTACCAGCAGAATGCAGCGACGGAAGATGTTCGCAGACTTTGGGGAGTCGTGGGCGTTTCCAATCAGATCACCCTTAAGCCGAAGCCGAACGTGTCGAACATCCAGGACAAAATCAAGGTCGCGCTGAACCGTTCGTGGTTCGACCCCGCGGCGATCACTGTGTCCGCCCACGGCGGCACGGTGAAGCTGACGGGAGATGTCCATTCCCTGGTCGAGCGGGACGAGGCGGATGCCGCGGCATGGGCGTCGCCAGGCACGATGTTTGTCGAGAACAACATCTCCGTCGTCTGAAAACCAAGATCCCGTGACCCTGTGGGAACAGGGTGACGGGTTATTGCTTATAGAACCGATGATCAGGAACCGCTCGATGACCCGACCCCACCAGACCCGCTCCGCGCGCGCAGTGTTCGAACCCGCGCAAGCCGGCGCATTGAAACTCGCCAATCGCATCGTCATGGCGCCGCTCACCCGCAACCGCGCCGCAGAAGACTTGAGCCCCGGACCTTTCGCCGCCGAATATTACGCGCAGCGCGCCTCAGCCGGCTTGATCATCGCCGAGGCCACGCAGGTGTCCGCGCAGGCGCAAGGCTATGCCAACACGCCCGGCTGCTACACCGACGCACAGGTCCAGGGCTGGAAGAAAGTCACGGAGGCCGTGCACGAAAAGGGCGGGACCATCGTGGTGCAGTTGTGGCATACGGGCCGCGTCTCGCACACCAGTTTCCAGAAGGACGGCCAAGCGCCCGTGGGGCCTTCCGCCATAAGAGCGCGCACAAAAACCTTCGTCGCCGGCGAGGGGTTTGTCGACGTTTCGACGCCTCGCGCGCTGGACCTGCGAGAGATCCCCGGCATCATCGAGGACTTTGGCAACGCCTGCTCCCGCGCCATCGAAGCCGGTTTCGACGGCGTGGAATTGCACGGCGCCCATGGCTACCTGCTCGACGCCTTTCTGCGCGACGGGACGAACCATCGCACCGACGCCTATGGCGGCCCCATCGAAAATCGCGCGCGGCTGTTGCTCGAAGTTGCAAGGGCTTGCGCGGACGCGATCGGCGCCGAGCGCCTGGGCGTTCGACTCTCTCCGGTCTCGACCGCCGGCGATTCCCACGACAGCCATCCGCAGGCGCTTTTCAATCATGTCGTTGAAGGCCTCAACCCGCTGGGCCTGGCCTATCTCCATGTGGTGGAGGGCGAGACGGGCGGCGACAGGGATAGCATGGCCTTCGACTATGAAGCCCTCAGCGCGCGTTTCGACGGCGCCTGGATGGTCAATAACGGCTACGACCGGCAGATGGCGATCGACGCCGTCGTCAGCGGCCGCGCCGATCTCGTCTCCTTTGGCCGCCCGTTCATCGCCAATCCGGATCTCGTCGAGCGTCTGAGCCAGAACGCGCCTCTCAACAAGCTGATGGGACAGGAAACGTTCTATGGTGGCGGCGCTCACGGCTACACCGATTACCCGACGCTCAACCCCGATCACGTCGCGACGCGTTCTGACGTGACGGCTTCGGTCTGAACGCGGCGCATTGCATCGCGTGACTTCACGCCTGGACTCGGATCATCCGATCAAGGTCAAGTCGTCACGCCCGGCCATTGTCGATTTCTCGAGCGCATCTGGTGAAAACCTGTTCGCCGAATGCGCTTCAGGTTTTTGATTTTTAGCGTTTTCTTCACGCGAACCGGCATCCGCTTCGCGTGAAGGCGCTTTAACCCATGAGCATCATGACCCCTCCATTCCCCTGTTGCGCCGCATGCCCCGCGGGCGACAATGATCTCCAGTTGCTGTCGTCCCGGTCGCGTCGAACAGGCTATGCGATTGCCTTGCGATGCCCACGTTGCGGATGTTCCTGGACAGCTGAAATTCCGTTTTCGGACGCCAAAAGGATCAAGGGCGCCGCCAGTTGGAGGGTGGTGAACACCACCCCACGCGGATGAAGCCGAGACCGCGACCGCGCGAGGGGCGCGGACAGCGAGCGTCCGCTCATGGGAAATGCGCGCGCGAAAAGAAAAAAACCGTCAGCACATTGCATTCTGTTCCATCGTCCATTCCGCTTTGAGACTTTCGAGGTCGCGGTAAATCGAGGCGACGGCGAGCACGCGACCCTGTTTCTTGTACTTGATCAGGCAGTCCCGTCCCGCGATGTCGCCGCTGATCGCCATCTCGTCCCACTGTTCCGCGTGACCGACGTAATTGATCGGGACGTCATAGTGCTGGCTCCAGAAGAACGGCACGGCGTCGAACGGCTCGCGCCGCCCCAGCATATTGCGCGCGACGGTCTGACCCTGACGTTCCGCCACCACCCAATGCTCGACCCGGATGTTCTCCCGGGAATGCGGATCGGGCCAGCGCGCGATATCGCCAGCGGCAAAGACGCCGGGGATGCTGGTTTCGAGATGGGCATTGACGACAACGCCGCGATCGAGCGCGAGGCCAGCCTGTTCAGCCAGCGCCAGTCGCGGCCGCACGCCGACGCCGACGACGATGAAGTCGGCCTCCAGCACGCCGCCGCTCTTGAGCGTCGCGCGCTTGCCATCGATGGCGAGCACGGTATCGCCGAGATGGAAGACGACGCCATGGTCTTCATGCAGCGCGCGCACGAAATCGCCCATTTCGGCTCCAAGCACGCGCTCCATCGGGCGTTGCTCCGGCGCGACCACATGGACCTCGATGTCGCGCGCGCGTAAAGCCGCCGCCGCCTCCAGCCCGATGAAGCTCGCGCCGATCACAACGGCGCGGCGCGCGCCGACAGTGGAGGCGATGATGGCGCGGCAATCGGCGAGGGAGCGCAGCGTATGAACATGCGGCTGGTCGGCGCCCGGAATCGTGAGACGCACAGGTTCGGCGCCGGTCGCCAGCAACAGGCGATCGTAGGAAACAGCGCCGCCGCCAGCGACGATGACGTTTTTCGTCTTGGTGTCGATGGAGACGACTTCAGTCTTCAAGCGCAAGTCGATGGCCGCCTCGTGATAAAAACTGTCCGGGCGCAACGGCAGCCAGTCTTCCGGAGCGCCGCCGGCAAGATAATCCTTCGACAGGTTGGGACGATCGACCGGCGCCGCGCTGTCGTTGCTCAACATGACGATGCCGCCGCGAAACGCCTGCCGCCTCAACATTTCGGCAGCACCGAACCCGGCGGCGCCGCCCCCGACGATCACAATTTTTTCGGGCGCGTCTGCGGGCGCTTGGCGCTGCGGCTTTGGCAGCTCGCGCTTTCGGCGGACGAAGATGCGATCGCCCTGCCTCTCGACCTGCCAGACGGAGAGCGGGTTCAGCGCCGGCGCGCGCGTGGCTTCACCGGTTCTCAAGTCGAAGCAAGCGTGATGCCAAGGGCACCGGATGCCGTCGCCGACCACAAGGCCATCCGCGAGCGGCGCGTGGTAATGACTGCAATAGGCGTCGATGGCGAAAATCTCCGGGCCGGAGCGCACCAGCAAGACGTCCTGACCGCCGACATGACCGAGCAAGGTGTCGCCGGCAAAGTCGTTTTGCGAGATACCCTGCGTGAGGTCGGGACCCGCTGGCGACCCATGCTCTTCGCTCATGTTCATTTCTCCCTCATTGGAACAGCGGCATGAAGCGCTTTCCGGCGCCGCGATCCAGATGGTGTTGTGAACGACTCACTTCACTGGAGCGATCAGACCCCGGATTTCGCCTGAAGGATTCTTTTGCGTATGGACATTGACGTACCATTCGCCATCGGTGACGCTTTTTGCCTGCTCTGGCGTCAGGATCGCCGAGCCTTTCACCGGACTGACGGGAACGACGCCTTTCTCGACGAGCCAGAGCACGGGCGGCGCATTTTTGCCGGGCATGGCCGGACCATGAAAATGCACCATAGTGGCGGGCCCGGCGAGGTCGCCGAATTTGAGCGTCCAGGACAACGCGCGAGTCGCGGGGTCCAAGGCGAGCACGACCTTTTCCTTTCCGGGGGTTTGGACCGCCGGAACTTCATCGGCGCCAGAAAGAATGGCGGTCATCCTGGTCTCGGACAAGGCTTGGGTCGCCAGCAGCGCGGGCAGGATGCTCATGATCACGGAATTGCGAAAGGAATTCAGAATGGCCATTTCCATCTCTCCAAGATTCACAATCCGTCGGAACAGAAATATCTGTCCCTTGGTGAAAAGGAGTCGCCGCGCTCACGCTTTTGCGTAACGCGCGCTTGAGCGATTGAGTTCCTGATATCGTTGGACGAGACGTGTCGGCGGCGCTTTTATTCCCGCGTCCGCCCATGTCCGCGCCGGTCAAGGCGTGATCGCCTTTGATGAGATCAGACAGATGTCGCGCGACATCACGCGGATCGGGGTCTCCGGCTCTTTTCGCCGTCGTCGGCGGGCGGCGCGCCGATCGGCGCCGGTCTTTAGCCGGCGTCCAGCCCGAGCACGGCGAACTGAGGGTCGCGCCAGCATCGCGCCAGCCGCCAGCCCGCTGCTTCCGCCAGCGCCGCGAACCCGTCGAGATCGTATTTGCGCGAACTTTCGGTGTGGATGGACTCGCCCGCCTGAAATGCAAAACTTCGGCCCGCCGCCGGAATCTTGCGCGCGTCGAGGCTGACCAGATGCATTTCGACGGCGGACTCCGCCTCGTTCCAGCGGGCCTCATGCTCGAACCTGTCGAGGGGAAAGCCTCCATCCAGCTCGCGGTTGATCCGTTCCAGCAGATTCAAGTTGAAGGCGGCGGTGACGCCCTCGCTGTCGTCGTAGGCGTTGAGCAGGGTTTTGCGGTCCTTCTTGAGATCGACGCCGATGATCGCCCGGCCGCCCTCGACATGAGCCCGCATGCGCGTGAGGAAGGCGATGGCCTCGCGTCGGTCGAGATTACCGATGGTCGAGCCGGGAAAGAAGGCGACACGCGGTCCACGCGGCAAGTCGGGCAGGTGGAACGCGCCGGTGAAGTCGGCAAGGACAGGCGAAATTTTTAAAGACGTAAACCGGCGGCCAATGCGCTGCGTCGTGCACAAGAGTTCGTCACCCGCAATATCGATTGGGACGTAGAGCCGAGGCGCGTCGAGCGCGTCAATCAGAAGTTCGGTCTTGATGCCGGCGCCTGCGCCATATTCCAGCAGCGCCGCGCCCTCGCCGCAGAAGCGGGCGATGTCCGGCGCGTGGCGCGACAAAATCGTCGTCTCCGCTCGGGTGGGGTAGTAATCTTCAAGCCGCGTGATCGCGTTAAAAAGTTCGCAGCCGCGGGCGTCATAGAGCCAGCAACTCGGCAGAGTTTTTCGCGGCGGGGACAGGCCCGCGAGGACGGCGTCGCGAAAAGCCTCGTTCCAGCGGGTTTGCGTATCGAGTTCCGTCATGAGTCCTCCGCCAGGCGCACGCCCGAAAACTGCCACCGGGCGTCGGGCGGAAAAAAGTTTCGGTAAGTGGCGCGAATATGCGTTTTGGGGCTGACGCAGGAGCCGCCGCGCAGCACGAACTGCCCGCACATGAATTTTCCGTTGTATTCGCTCGCCTCGCCTTCGGCGGGGCGGAAGTGCGGGTAGGGCGAGAAGGGGCTTGATGTCCATTCCCAGACATCGCCGAACATTTGGCGCAAACCGGCGCCTTCGGCGGCGGCCGGACGCAGCCGCCCGGACTCCAAAAAATTGCCGCGCATCGGCAGGTTTTCCGCCGCCAGCTCCCACTCCGCTTCGGTCGGCAGGCGTTTTCCCGACCAGCGCGCGAAGGCGTCGGCCTCGAAATAGCTGATATGCGCGACTGGCGCGGCGGGATCAACGCGGCGCATGCCGGACAAGGTCATGGTCCAGAACGCGCCGTCGCGCTGTTCCCAATAGAGCGGCGCAGTCCAGCCCTCAGTGAGACATTTGGCCCAGCCTTCGGACAGCCACAACAGCGGGTTGCGATAGCCGCCCTCATCGATGAATGCGATCCATTCCGCATTGGTGACCTGCCGGTCCGCGATCCGGTAGGGCGGCACGAAAACGCGGTGGCGCGGGCGCTCGCAGTCGTAAGCGAAATGTCTGTCGCCCGCGCCGATCTCCGCGAGGCCGCCGTCAAGGGGCAGGAAGCGCACGGGCGCGCTCTCGCCCGCCTCGTCGGACGCGCGCTCCTTGTAGGCCGGGCGCAGCGGGCTTTGCGCGAACAGATGCAGGATGTCGGTCAGCAGGAGCTCCTGGTGCTGGCTCTCGTGATGGCGGCCGAGTTCGATCAGCTCCAGCGCCGCTTCGGAAGGCGCGCGCTGACAAAAATCTTCGATCGCGCGGTCCACATGGTCGCGATAGGCGCAAATTGTTTCGAGCGTGGGTCGCGTGAGCATGCCGCGCCGGGGTCTGGGGTGCCGCGCGCCCAAAGCCTCGTAATAGGAGTTGAACAGGTAGCCGAAGGCGGGATCGAAGGGCGTGTAGCCCGTCGAGAATCGCTGCAGAACCATGGTCTCGAAGAACCAGCTGGTATGCGCCAGATGCCATTTGGCGGGGCTGGCGTCCGGCATGGATTGCACGGTGGCGTCGGCGTCGGACAGCGGAGCGGCAAGCGTGCGGCTGAGCGTGCGCGTGACCTGGAACTGGCGAAATATTTCGTGATGTCGCGATGACACGGGACCTCCGCGGCAAGAGCCACGTTAATCTCTTGGCGGCGCGGAAGTTCCGTTGTTTGCATCGGTTCCGCTTGCTTGCGGCGCCGGCGCGACCATTTCAGAAGCAACACGGAGACGAAACATGGCCGAAGCCAAGCCGCGTGCGGAAAAACGCCAGAAACCCAAAGAGGACAAGAACAAGACCTCCGAGAAGAAGCAGCCCTGGGATGAGGTGGCGGAGGCGTCGTGGGAGTCCTTCCCCGCGAGCGACCCGCCTGCCTACACCATGCGCCGCCCCAAGGAGAAACGCGGCGAGCAGTGAACAAAATCGATCCTCTGGACAGGCCCGACGTCGACGCGGGCCAAATGGGCCGCCTCGGCGATTACGCCGCCATCGGGCTGTTCACGCTCGCCATATTCGCGGTTCTGAAGACGGCGGGCGACGTGATCGCGCCGATCGTCGCCGCGATTTTTGTCGGCGCGATCCTGTCGCGGATCGCGGAGCGCCTCAACCAGCTTGGTCTCCCCTCCGTCGTCGCCAACACCCTGGTGGTGGTCTGCGCGGTCGCCCTCGGCCTGCTGCTGATCGCGGGTCTGGCCGAACCCCTCGCCAGCCTGGTGGCGCGGGCCCCGGACATGGCCCGGGCCGTGGCCGACATGAGCCAGCCGCTGGCGCAGCGCCTGAATCGCCTGCTCGGCGAATTGGGGCACAGCCACGCCGGCGCTCCCGCCGGTCCCGGCCTGGGCGACGCGATGGGTTGGATCACCGCCTTTCTCGGCCGCCTGACGCCGGCTCTGGAGGGCCTTCTGATCTTTTTTCCCTGCCTGGCCTTCTTCGTCGCCGGTCGCGACTCCATGCGCAAGCAGATGGTGCTGGCCATGCCCAAGCGCGCCAGCCGTCTCTCCACGCTGAAGACGATCGCCGCCGTCGAGCGGGCGCTGTCGCAATATTTCGCCACGACGGCTCTGGTTTACGCCTCGGTGGGGGCCGTCACCGGCGCGATCGTTCTGGCCTTTGGCCTTTCTCAACCGCTGCTGTGGGCGGTCATGACTTTTGCGCTCGGCTACGTTCCCTACATTGGAGTATCGCTGATCGCCCTGGCGCTGACGGTCGCGGGTCTCCTGACCTTCCAGGGCCTATTCGCCTTGGCGCCAGCGGCGCTCTATCTCGCGGCGCATCTGTTCAGCGAGTTCGTCATCATGCCGACGCTGCTGGGCCGCCGCTACGAAATCAACCCGTTCCTCATTTTTCTCGCCATCGTGTTCTGGGGCTGGATGTGGGGACCTGTCGGCGCGATTCTTGCGGTTCCGCTGCTGGTCACGGCGCAGACGGTGGCGGACGCGCTGATGACGGAGCCGGACCGCGCCGCCTTGCCCTGAAACCTCAATCTGTCCTGCGGGCGCTACGCAGCGCGAAATAGGTCGCAGCGGCCGTCGACGCGAGCCCGATCAGCTTGGCGTTGCGCAGGCCGAACCGCAGCGCCTGTGGCGCAAGGGCGACGACCGCGCTGGTTCGGACCGCCGTCGTCATCCGCTCGACGCCGCCGCCGATCAGCGCCCGCCCGGTCAAACCAGCAGCCAGGGCGACAAGCAGCGAACCGCCCGCCACGCACAAGGCCGCAAGACGCGGTTGCATGGAGTCGAGCAGGGCCAGATAGGCGGCGCCGGCGAGGCAAGCGAAGGCCACCAGCAGGGCGAGCGCCGCAACAACCGCAAAGCCGGCGCCGAAAGCAATGGAGCGCGCCGCGCGCACCCGGAGGGAGGGCCCGCCCTCCGTCATCGGCGGCGTCCCCCGAACGGCCATGGCGCGAACAGGAAACCCGCGGCGGCGAGCGAAACCAGCGGTCTCGACGCCGCCGCGCGCTCAAGCGAATCGACGACATATTCGCTCATGGTGTTGGCGAGGTTGGCGAACCACTCGGCGACCTCGGCCGCGTCGCTCCTGCGCTCTTGCGCCGCGTCTCCCGTATCGGCCACTTCAGCCGCGACCGCGCGGACCACGGCTTCGTTCAAGGCTTCGCCTTTGGCGTCTGGACCGATGGTCATGCTTGTCCTCCGTTTGACCGCAAACGCCGCTCCCAAAACATTGTTCCGAGCCGTGCGCGCGCCGATTTGCTGGAGCGCAGCTTTTTTTGCTAGCTTTCGGGAACCGAACCCACGTCCAAGGTGTTTCGTGAGGTGAGTGAGTCGGGCTGGAGTTACTGATGTCCCTTTCCGCGCTTGTTGGTCCGCAGCTTCCCTTCCTTCGCCGCTATGCGCGCGCGTTGAGCGGCAGCCAGGCGAGCGGCGACGCGTATGTCGTCGCCATGCTTGAAGCCTTGGTTGAGGATCCCACGCTTTACGATACCGATTGCGAGTCCCGCGTCGCGACCTATCGCGCCTTTTCCCGCATATGGAACGCGCTGCCGCTCAATGGCGCCGCCCCCACGCGCTACGCCGGGACGACGGCCGAACGCCGTGTTGAAGGGATCACGCCGCTGCCGCGCCAGGCGTTTCTGCTCACCGCCGTCGAGGGGTTCACCTCCGAGCAGGCGGCGCAGGTGCTGGAGCGCACGCCTGAAGCCCTGTCGCGGTTGATCGAGGACGCCGGCCGCGAGATCAGCGATCAGGTGGCGACGAGCGTCCTGATCATCGAGGACGAGCCGATCATCGCCATGGACCTCGAAAGCATCGTCAAGGGCCTGGGACATCAGGTCTGCGGCAACGCCCGCACCCGCGCGGAAGCGGTGGAAATGGCGGAACGGCTGCGGCCGGGCCTCGTGCTGGCGGACATCAGGCTCGCCGACGGCAGTTCGGGCCTCGACGCGGTCCAGGACATCCTGAAATCCTTCGCCGTGCCGGTGATCTTCATCACCGCCTATCCGGAAACCCTCCTCACCGGCAAGCGGCCGGAGCCGACCTTCCTGATCGCCAAGCCCTTCGAGGAGGACATGGTGCGCGCCGTGGTCAGCCAGTCCCTGTTCTTCGACGCCAAGGCGGGGCGGGAGCCGGCCAACGCGGCTTGATCGGGCGGGCGAACGCGAGACGAGGCAATGCGATTTGTATCGAACATTGCCGCGGGGATTGCGTGCTTCTCCGGAGCTTTGGCCGTTCTGGTCTACTTGCGCCGCCGCGCGTCGCTCCTGGAGGACGCCCGCAGCGTCGCCTGGTTCGCCATCGCCGGGCTCGCGGCCTTTGGCCTTTCGCGCTTTCTTGACGCCTTCATGATCTACGCCCCGGGCTCGGCGCTGATGGAGAGCCTCGAAATCGTCTCCGTGGGCGTGGCGCTGACCCTTTCGCTCGCCTTCTGGGGGCTGATCCCCGGATTGATCGCCCTTCCCTCTCCCGGCGACCTCATGGCGGAAAACGCCAGGCTCGAGAAGGCTGTCGCCGAACGGACCCGCGACCTCGACGAAGCCAACCAGCGCTTTGTCCATGCGCTGAAGACGACGCGGGTCAGCATGGCGCAGCAGGATCTCGAGCTGCGCTATCAATGGGTCCACAATCTGCCGAGCCCGCTCGACACAAGACCCATCCTCGGCCGCCTGCCGAGCGAAGTGCTCCCGGCCGAAGCCCTGAAGACGGTTCTCGACGCCAGCAGGCGCGCGCTTGAGCAGAAAACCCTGGTCCAGAACGAACTGGCGGTAACGCTCGACGGAGGCGCCCGCTATTTCGACCAGTCGATCGAACCGCTGTGGCGTGACGGCGAAATCGTGGGACTGCTGACCACCGCCATCGACGCCACCGAACACCGGCGCCGCCAGGACGAACTCACCTTTTTGCTCAGCGAACTGACCCACCGGACCAAAAACCTCCTCGCCGTCATCCAGGGCATCGCGCGCCAGTCCAGCCGATCCGCCACCGACGTGCAGAGTTTTGTGCAGAAATTCAACGGGCGCATCCGCGCGCTGGCGCTGACCCACGAATTGCTGGTGGAGACCCGCTGGCGCGGCGTTGACCTTCGGCAATTGCTCACGGCGGTCTGGAAGGCGGTCTGGCCGGCGGCCGGACAGGCCGTCGTGCTGCGCGGTCCGCCTTATGTCCTCAGTCCCGAATGCGCGCAAAACGTCGCCCTGGCGGTCCACGAAATGGCGGCCAACGCGGCGTCACACCTCGACGGCTCACGCGCCGCGCCCACGGTCTTTATCAGTTGGGCGCCGGTGTCGGAGGATGGGTTCGCCGGCGTCGAACTGATCTGGCGAGAAAAATCGCCGACGCGTTCGGCGCCTGAGCCCGACTTCGGCTTGACCCTGGTCGAAGACCTGTTGCCTCGCGCGACGGAAGGCCCCTCCCGCATTGTCTACGACCAGACGGGCCTGCTGTGGACCCTGCGCATCGACGACAAGCAGCTCAGACTGCCCAACTGAACGGTCACTCGATCGGGTCGCCGGCGAGGACGAGGTCGTCGCGGTGGATCATTTCGGTGCGGCCTTCGACGCCAAGCACGTCGGCGATGTGGCGGGAATTGCGGCCGATGACTTTTCGCGCCATGCCGATGTCATAGCCGACCAGCCCGCGCCCGATCTCGCCGCCGTGCGCATCGCGCACGATGACGCTGTCGCCGCGCGAAAAATCGCCCTCGACGGCCGTGACTCCGGCCGGCAACAGGCTGGCGCCCGAAGCGAGCGCCCGCGCGGCCCCGTCGTCGATGGTCACGACCCCCTGCGGCGCCAGCGACCCCGCGATCCATTTTTTTCGCGCCTTCACCGGAGTGGACGGCGTCAGGAACCAGGTGCAGGGCGCGCCCTTTGCGATCCGGCCGACCGGATTGTTCTGGCGTCCGTCGGCGATCACCATATGGGCGCCGCCGGAGGTGGCGATTTTGCCGGCTTCGATCTTGGTGCGCATGCCGCCGCGCGACAGTTCGGAGGCCGCGCCTCCGGCGAAAGCCTCGATTTCGGCAGTGATGCGCGGCACCACGGGGATGAGTTTGGCGTCCGGGTTTTGCGCCGGCGGCGCGTCGTAGAGACCGGTAATGTCGGACAGCAGGATCAGCAGATCGGCGGAGGCCATGGTCGCCACCCGCGCCGCGAGCCGGTCGTTGTCGCCATAGCGGATTTCGGCGGTCGCCACCGTGTCGTTCTCATTGATCACGGGCGCGGCGCGCAGCGCCAGCAGCCGCGAAACGGTTTCGCGGGCGTTGAGATAGCGGCGGCGCTCCTCGGTGTCCTGCCAGGTCACAAGGATTTGCCCCGCGACAATGCCGCGCTTGGCGAACGCCTCGGCCCAGATGCGCGACAAGGCGATCTGGCCGACGGAGGCCGCCGCCTGGCTGTCCTCCAGTTTTAGAGGCCCTTGGGGCAGGCCGAGCACGGAGCGGCCAAGGGCGACCGCGCCGGAGGAGACAACCAAAATATCGGCGCCGGCGCCATGGAGCTCCGCGAGATCGTCGACGAGCGCGTGCAGCCAGTCGCGCCGCGCCTCGCCGCGCTTGCTGTCCACCAGCAGCGACGACCCGACTTTGATGACAATGCGCTTGAAATCTTGGAGGCTGGGCAGGGACATTCCGGTCTCTTGAGCTGTCCGGCGCTCGCCCATGTGCGAAAGCTCCGGATGATCATCAGCTGAGCGAAGCGAACGCAAAGGCGTTTGGGTTTGCTTCGCTCAGCTCATGACGGCTTTAAGCATTGCCGCCCGTCGGCACAAGCCTGAGCCGCCCTCGCAAACCGCCTCCAGCCGGCAAATGACGAAAAGTGAAAATTTTTTGGGGGGCTTGACAAACGCGCATTTTGTTCATGATACGTTCCACGTGAAACGTTTTCATGACAACAGTCTGATTTTTATGTACTTTTCCGGCGAGACGCCGCGTCCGCCCCACGCGCCTGCCGTCACAACCATAAAGTTGTGAGTGCGAAAACCAACGCGTTTTGATCGCTTTTTCGCGAAAAATCGCAAAAAATCGCGCAAATGCGATCACATTTTGCAAAAGGTTTTCAACCGAAGGTAGAAAAATCCGAATCCGCCGCCTTCAGCCCGACGCGACGGGCGCCAAAAGCCGCCGCGCCGGATCGGCCCGTCAGGGCCGCCATTCCGGCGCGGGCGCGGCCTCGGACTCCGCGCGTCGTTTCTCATCGACAAACGCCAGCACCGCCCGCAAGGCGTCGGTGACGCCCTCGCCGGCGACAGCGGAAATTTTGAGCGGCGCGCGCGGCTTTTCGCCCTCCGGCAACACCGGCCCCGCGCTCTTGATCGCCCGTTTCAGCCGCTCGACCTGCTGCTTCAGCGTTTCCGGGTCGAGCGCGTCCACTTTGGTCAGCGCCACCACTTCCGGCTTTTCGTCGAGGCCGTGGCCATAGGCCTCCAACTCGCCGCGCACGATTTTATAAGCCTTGCCGGCATGCTCGCCGGCGCCGTCCACCAGATGCAGCAACACGCCGGTGCGCTCGACATGACCCAGAAAACGGTCGCCGAGACCGTGGCCCTCATGTGCGCCCTCGATCAGGCCGGGGATGTCGGCCATCACGAATTCGCGCCCGTCGCAGTTCACGACACCCAGATTGGGGTGCAGGGTGGTGAAGGGATAGTCGGCGATTTTCGGCCGCGCGGCGGAGACAGTCGCCAAAAACGTGCTTTTTCCCGCATTGGGCAGCCCGACCAGACCGGCGTCGGCGATCAGCTTCAGGCGCAGGATGATCTCGCGCTCCTCGCCTTCCTGGCCCGAATTGGCCCGGCGCGGCGCGCGATTGGTCGAAGTGGTGAAATGGAGATTGCCGAACCCGCCATTGCCGCCCTTGCAGATGACCACGCGCTGGCCGACCTCGGTGAGATCAGCAATCAGGGTTTCGCCGTCCACCTCGAAAATCTGCGTGCCTTCCGGCACTTTCAACACAGCGTCGGCGCCGCGCCCGCCCGCCCGGTTCTTGCCCATGCCGTGCATGCCGGTCTTGGCTTTAAAATGCTGCTGGTAGCGATAGTCGATCAGCGTGTTGAGGCCCTGGACGCATTCGGCGACGACATCGCCGCCGCGTCCGCCGTCGCCGCCGTCGGGACCGCCGAACTCGATGAATTTTTCGCGCCGGAACGAGACGCAGCCCGCCCCGCCATCGCCGGAGCGGACATAGATTTTGGCCTGGTCAAGGAATTTCATTTTTTCTTCTTTCTGGCCGGCTCTGAAAAACGCGTCCCCCCGGCAGCCCCAGCAGCCCCATCCTGCGGAGCCCCCGCCAGGGGCGTCAAGTAGCCCTCATCCTGAGGAGCCCGCGCCAGCGGGCGTCTCGAAGGACGAGGGCGGTCCACGGATGGCGGCCCGCCACAGCGCGCCGCGCGAAAACGCTTAGGCTCTAGCCGATGGCGCGCTCCGCCTCAAGCGGCGCGGGCCCAGCTTTCGCGGTCAAGCGCAAACAGCAGCGCCTTCGCGCCGGCATGACGGCCCGGCGCCGGCGCTTCGCCGACCGGCTGAAAACCGATGCGGCGCAACACGGCCTGCGACGCGGCGTTTTCCGGCAGCGCGGCGGCGGTGAGCGCGTGCGCCTTGGTGACGAGGAAGAAGGCGTCGATCATGGCGCCCGCCGCCTCGGCGGCGAATCCGTGTCGCCAATGCGCGCGGCCCAGCCAATAGCCGAGATTGAACCCGTCCGCGCAAGGCTCCAGCCCGATCATGCCGATGGGAGAACGGTCGCCGCCCTTGCGCGTCATGACCAGACGCAAATGGTGGCCGGCGCTGTTGCCGCAGCGGCTGTCGCGGACAAATCCCGCCGCGTCCTCCAGGCCATAGGGGTGAGGAATGTAGGCGGTGAGGCGCGCCACCTCCCAGTCGCCGGCAAGCGCCGCGAGGACGGGCGCGTCCGAGGCTTGCGGCCAGCGCAGCCAAAGCCGGCGCGTTTCGAGACGAAAAACGTCGTCGCGGGCGAGATCAGGAAACATGGAGACACTCCAGTTCGCAAGCAAAAGGGGAACGCGCGCGTCCCCCTGGCAGCTTGGAGCTGGATGTCTTCGCACCCGATATCTGGGCTTGAAAACCGGGCCTTTCGGCCTCCCGGGGACTGAGCGCCGGGAGACCGTTTCATCTCCCGAATTATTCTGCGGCTTCGGCCGGTGCTTGGGCCGGGGTGGCGGCGACGGTAATGACCGAACGGGCGCCCTGGGACTTGAATACGACCTTGCCGTCGACGAGGGCGAACAGGGTGTGGTCCTTGCCCATGCCGACATTGGCGCCGGGATGCCATTTGGTGCCGCGCTGACGCACGAGGATGTTGCCGGCCAACACCGCTTCGCCGCCGAATTTTTTCACGCCAAGGCGACGACCGTCAGAGTCGCGCCCGTTGCGGGATGAACCGCCTGCCTTTTTGTGAGCCATTGTCCTGCTCCGAGATCCTTAACGCCGCATGCGCGGCCGAGTTCCTGTTTGATGAAGTTTTCGCGCGCGTTACGCGGCGACGACTTCGAGAATGCGCACGACGGTCAGATCCTGGCGGTGACCACGCTTGCGCTTGGAATTCTTGCGGCGGCGCTTCTTGAAGGAGATGACCTTCGGGCCGCGGGCCTGCTCGACGATCTCGGCGGTGACGGAGGCGCCGGCGACGAAAGGCGCGCCGATGGTGGCGGCGCCGTTGTCTTCGACGAGCAGAACGTCGGAGAATGTAACCTTGTCGCCGGCATTGCCTTCGAGCGACATGACGGTGATCTGTTCATCGGCGGCGACGCGATACTGCTTGCCACCGGTCTTGATGACTGCGAACATCGTTTTTCCTCGTGTTCTTTACCGGTCTGCGGTTTTGGCGCGACCGGCTTCTTTGCAGCTGAACCAGCAGGGATAGGTTTGGACGCGAGGCCCGAAACCCGGATGGACGGCCGCCTTTGCGGGGCAAAGACTAGAAATCGCGGCGGAGCGCCACGATAGACCGTCTGGCTTCATAGACGTAAGAGGCGCGCCAAGTCAAGGGCGGAGTCAAGGGCGGATCGGCGGGGCGATGGCGTTGGCGATCTTTTCGTTTTTGCTTGCGTTTGAGCCTTGCGTTTTTGCGTAGGAGCGTGTTATTGCGCCGCCTCACCACCGGCGAGCCTTGCTTGCTGAGCACCTGGATTGGAGAGGTGGCTGAGTGGTTGAAAGCACCGCACTCGAAATGCGGCATACGGGCAACCGTATCGGGGGTTCGAATCCCTCCCTCTCCGCCAAAAATACTTGAAACCTGATGTTTACCGGGTTTCCCGCACAGTAGGAACGCGTATCGCCGCCGATTGATACACAACGGTGGTACACAATGGCGTTCCGAATGGCCACTCCGTGGAAGCACCCGAAGACCGGCGTCTACTGGTTCCGCAAGCGCGTTCCCGACGATCTGCGCGCCGCCGTCGGCGCCACCATCTACCAGCGGACCCTGCGGACCAAGGACCCCGAAGAAGCGAAGAGCCGATTCTTGGCCTTGGCGTCCGAGATCGACGACGAATGGCGTCGGTTGCGGCGAAACGCCAGGCTCAACGCCGTCGAAAAGCCTGCGGCGCTCACGAAGAAGCAGATCAACGGAATCTGCGGCGAGTTCCACAAGTGGATGGTCCTGCGCTACGAAAACCAGCCGGAGCAACTGAGCGGGTGGAAGCAAAGGCTCGAACACCTGAGGGCGTCGACCGGCCCAAGGGCCAGACGCTTCGGCGTCGGGTTCCACTTCGACGCGGAACTCCGGGCCTTCCTCGCCGAGAGGCAGATCGTCGTCGACGACCCCTACGAATACTCGACGCTCGTCTGGTCCACCGGCAAGGCGGGCCTGATGGCCATGGAGAGCCTGGTCGCGAGGACCGAGGCCGGGGACTGGTCGGACCACGACGGCCTGAAGAAGTTTCCCAAGTGGGAGCAGGTCGAGCCGACCTTGCCGGTGACTTCGCGGATGCTGGTGGTCGACGTGGACTGGGAGCAGTTCAAGACCGACTCCACCCTGAGCCCCGCGACGGTCAAGGCCTGGCGACCGATGCTCGACAAGCTCACCGCCTTCGTCGGCCGGGCGAACATCGCCGGCGTCGCCCGCAAGCAGGTCGTCGAGTGGAAGGATTCCCTGCTCGCCAAGGGGCTGAAGCACAAGACCGTCGCCGAAGGCTATCTCGCGGCGGCGCGAAGCTTCTTCAACTGGGCGCTCGAACGGGAGAAGGTGCAGTCCAACCCGTTCGCCGACGTGAAGATGCGGATCCCGAAGGAGACGAAGCTCCGGCCCAAGTCCCTCCAAGACGAGGAAGCCAGGCTGATCCTGTCGGAAACGCTCCGGCCCGTGGACGGAAGGACATCGGACGAATTCGGGGCGGCCAAGCGCTGGATTCCGTGGATCATGGCCTACACGGGCGCCCGTGTGAACGAGATCACCCAGATGCGCGGCTGCGACCTCCAGCTTCGCAGGCTTGAAATCGAGGTCGACGACAAGAAGAGCGTCGAAGATGTCTGGGTGCTCAAGATCACGCCGGAAGCGGGCAGCGTTAAGAATTTCGAGGCGCGCGACGTTCCCTTGCACCCGCACCTGGTCGAGCAGGGCTTTCCCGACTTCGTGAAGAAACACGGCTCCGGTCCTGTCTTCTATGACCCGAAGCGCCGCCGCGACGGCTCGGACCTGCGCCCTCAATACCAGAAGGTCGCGGACAAGCTCGGGGAGTGGGTGCGCGAGATCGGCATCAAGGACGAGGGCGTCAGCCCCAACCACGGCTGGCGCCATCGCTTCAAGACCAACGCGCGCAAGGTGCGGATGGACGTCGAGATCCGCGACGCCATCCAAGGCCACAAGCCGAGGACGGAAGGCGAATATTATGGAGAGGTGCCGGTCGAGGCAAAATGGATCGAGATTCAGCGCCTGCCTAGAATCGAGGTCGCGAATCCTGTCGAAGAGAAGCCAGGCGCCGAACGCCGGAAGCTAAAGAGCGAGGCCCGCATGATGACGGCCCGCCGCGCCAAGGCGAGAGGGAACGCCGCTGCGAAGCGCAGGTCTACGGCGGCGCGCCAAGACGCCTGACATCCCGTCCCGTGTGCGAGCAATGGCAGTGTTTTGATGGGCTTTTCAGACGAGAAAGCCCGACAGATCCTCGCCGACGCGCTGGAGTGCGACAGACGGGGAGACGGAACAAATGACTGCGGCAAGGCGCTGGGTTCCTTGGCTGGCCGCCTTCTCAGGCGCGTAACTACCCACGGTCGAATCCCGCGAAGTGACTTTTCTGGCGCGGCGGCTTTGGCCGCGTTCGCCTGGTGTCAGTG
>NZ_WNKS01000014.1 GCF_009720655.1 Rhodoblastus acidophilus
AAGGAATCGCGCACGGGAGCGACGTCGGTCACGATCCGGGGCGACGCGAGCGCCAACGCCGCCGCCTTCGCCGCGAGCACGAACAATGTCTCGTCGCGGACCAAAACCTCGGCCAGCGTCGGCTGGACCATCGCGCCATGGGGCGCGATCGGCGCGGCGGGCGTCGACCAGCGCACGCCCGACCTGACCGCGATCATACAGCAGATCGTCAGCACGAGCGGATGGGCCGCGCTCAACAGCATGGCCTTTGTCGTCACAGGCTCCGGCACGCGCACGGCCTGGGCCTATGACGGCAACGCCGCCGCCGCCCCGTTGCTGCACATTGAATATACGATGACGCCGCCGGCCGTCGGCGACATCTCGATCAACGACGTCTCGATCACCGAAGGCGATGCGGGAACCAAGACGGCGACTTTTACGGTCAGCCGCACCGGAACGGCGGCTTTCGCGGTCAATTACGCGACGGCGGACGGAACGGCGACCGCCGGCGGCGATTATGTCGCGGCGTTGGGCGCGCTGACTTTCGCGCAAGGCCAGACGTCGCAGACGATTTCGTTCACGATCAACGGCGACACGACGGTCGAACCTGACGAAACCTTCTTCGTCACTCTGACCAACCCCACCAACGGCGGCGTCATCGTCAAACAGCAGGGGCAGGGAACGATCACGAACGACGATGCGGCGCCCGTCGTCGGCAACATCTCGATCAGCGATGTGTCGATTACGGAGGGCAATTCGGGAACGAAGATCGCCACCTTCACGGTGAGCCGCACGGGAACAGCCGCCTTCACCGTCAATTACGCTACGTCCAATGGAACGGCGACGGCCGGCGGCGACTACATCGCGACGTCGGGCGCGCTTACTTTCGCGGAGGGGCAGGCGTCGCAGACGATCTCGGTCACGATCAACGGCGACACGACGGTCGAACCCGACGAGACCTTCTTCGTCACTCTGTCCAACCCCACCAACGGCGGCGCCCTCGCCAAGGCGCAGGGGGTGGGAACGATATCGAACGACGACGCCTCGGCGACTCCGGTCACGTTTGAAAAGCGCGTCGCCGCCTCGATCGACGATGTCGAGCAGTTCGCCTCGGGCTTTGTTTATGCGGGCAGCTCCGATCTCGAACTGACCGATGACGTCGAAACCACGGGAGGAACCGGGCAGACCGTCGGCATCCGCTTCACCGGCGTGAACATTCCCGTAGGCGCCACCATCACCAACGCCTATATCCAGTTTCAGGCTAAGGAATCGCGCACGGGAGCGACGTCGGTCACGATCCGGGGCGACGCGAGCGCCAACGCCGCCGCCTTCGCCGCGAGCACGAACAATGTCTCGTCGCGCACCAAAACCTCGGCCAGCGTCGGCTGGACCATCGCGTCATGGGGCGCGATCGGCGCGGCGGGCGTTGACCAGCGCACGCCCGACCTGACCGCGATCATACAGCAGATCGTCAGCACGAGCGGATGGGCCGCGTTCAACAGCATGGCCTTTGTCGTTACAGGCTCCGGCACGCGCACGGCCTGGGCCTACGACGGCAACGCCGCGGCCGCCCCGCTGCTGCACATTGAATATACGATGGGGCCGCCCGCCGTCGGCGACATCTCGATCAGCAATGTCTCGATCACCGAAGGCGATTCGGGAACCAAGGCGGCGACCTTCACGGTGAGCCGCACGGGAACGGCGGGTTTCGCGGTCAATTACGCGACGGCGGACGGAACGGCGACCGCCGGCGGCGATTACGTCGCGGCTTCGGGCGCGCTGACTTTCGCGCAAGGCCAGATTTCCCAGACGATCACGGTGACGATCAACGGCGACACAACGGTCGAATCTGACGAAACCTTCTTCGTCAATCTTTCCAACGCCAGCAACGGCGGCGTCATCGCCGTTGCGCAGGGCGTGGGGACCATCACGAACGACGACGGCTCAGGCGTCAACCACGCGCCAACCAACATCGCCTTGTCCACGACACAGCCGTTCAAGGAAAACGTCGCTGGCGCGGCAGTCGGAACGCTGTCCACCACGGACGATCCGGGCGACACGCAGAGCTACACGGTCAGCGATTCTCGGTTCGAGGTTGTCGGCAATACGCTCAAACTGAAGGCGGGACAGCGTCTGGATTACGAGCGTACGCCCACCGTCAACCTTTCCGTCACCTCGACGGATCAGGGCGGGTTGAGCGTTTCGAAGCCGTTCACCATCGCTGTCGGCGATGTTGCCGAGGTCAGGTTCGCGGCGTTCGGCGATTACGGCGGCAACGGCTCGGGGGTACAGGCCGTCGCCAACCTCGTTTCGAACATGAATGTCGACTTCGTCGTCACGACAGGAGACAATGTGTACGTCAATGCGCCAATCGACGAGCAGATTGGGCGCTACTACTCGAATTATATCGGGAACTATGTCGGCGCCTATGGCGCAGGAAGCGCAATCAACCGCTTCTTTCCAACCGTCGGCAATCACGAATATGAGGATCCCGCCGGCGGGGTGAACGCGATCAATTACTACAATTACTTCAATTTGCCGGACAATGAGCGCTACTACGACTTCCAGATGGGGTCCATTCATTTCTTCTCGCTGAACAACACGCAATACGAGCCGGATGGGTACACAGCGAATTCGACCCAAGCCGGTTGGTTGCAGTCAGGACTTGCAGCCTCTGATTCGGCTTTCAACCTGGTGCTCGGCCACTACCCGCCCTACTCTTCGGGTGTGGAACATGGATCGCAAACATCCGCGAAGTGGCCTTTCGAGGCCTGGGGCGCCACTGCGGTCCTGAGCGGACATGATCACGATTATGAACGGATCATGCGCGATGACAATTCTGACGGCAGCTCACTGCCGTATTTCGTCACGGGTCTTGGCGGCGCTCAAAGGTACGCTTTTAACACGCCAGTCGCGGGCAGCCAGGTCCGCTATAATGCCAATGACGGCACAATGCTCATTCAGGCCAGCGACGCCACCATCACCTTCGAGTTCTGGTCCGTCGCGAACGGCGGAACGCTGATCGACACTTACACGATCGATCGTCAAGGCGCCGATCCGCTGCTGGCCAGCGACGATGACGTGATGAACGGCAGTTCAGACTCGGACTACATGAACGGGCTTACGGGCAACGATCGCCTCGAGGGCAAAGGCGGCGCGGATATGCTCATTGGCGGAACGGGATCGGACACGTTCGTATTCAATTCGGGTTTCGGAAAGGATGTCATCGCCGACTTCACGGTGTCCGGGGCGGAGCACGACACCATTGAAGTCTCGACGACGGTGTTCGTCGACTGGATCACCCTGATCGGCGGCATCAGCGACAGCGCCCAGGGCGCCGTCATCACGGCTGATCCCAACAATACGATCACGCTGACCGGCGTGACCGCGTCTCAGCTGATCGCCAACCCGGCCGATTTCAAATTCGTGTAATACGGTTTCCGAACGATCAGTTCGGAAACCTATTCCGCTTGCGCGAACGTCAGCGTTCGCGCAGCGCCTCCTGTCCGGCCTTTTCGAGCGGCGAAAGCAGATAGCTGATGATGCGGCGCGAGCCCGTGCGTATCTCGACCGTCACGGCCATACCGGAACGCAGCGGCGTCGCCTTGCCGTCGATCCGCATCTCCGGCCTGTCCAGCGCGATCCGCGCGACATAGTCGAGTGACGGCGCCTGCTTCTCACCGCCCTGCGCTTGCCGCGCCTCACCCGATTTGGCCTGAGGCGCGGCGTCCTGGGAGACGTTCGCCACCACGCCGTGCAGCAGACCGTAGCGTGTGAAGTTGAACGTTTCGACCTTGATCGCCGCGTCCTGCCCCGCATGAACGAAGCCGACGTCGCGGTTGCCGAGCGTGGCCTCGATCTCGACGGCGTCGCCATCGGGCACAATCACCGCGAGCGTCTCCGCCGGCGAGACGACGCCGCCCACCGTGTGGACGGCAAGTTGCTGCACGACGCCGCCAACCGGCGCCAGCAGTTTTTGCAGACCGGCGCGGCGCTCGGCCTTCAACGCGTCCTGTGCGAAACCCGCGGCGCGCTGTTCGGCCTTGGCGAGATCCGCGTAGACGGCGTGGCGATATTCCGCCTCATTGCGGGCGCGGGCCTCGCGCAGGGCGGCGATCGCGGTGTCCGCCTCGCGCAGCCGCCTGCGCTGCACCTCGGCGTCATGCTTCATGCCGACGAGATCCTGATACTCGGTGAGATAGACGAGCTTGCTGCCGAGCGCCTTGTCATAAAGCACCTTGCGCACGTCGACGCGCTCCTGCAGCACCGGAATGGTTGCCTCGATCTTGGCGATCTGGGCGTCGACCGTGGCGCGTTCCGCCGCCTTCTGCGCCTCCTGGCGCATGAGCTCCGCGCGCTTGGCCGCCTGTTCCGAGGTTTCGCTTGTCAGAAACTGGCGCTGCGTCTCGATTTGCTGCGGCGTCGCGCCGGCAGGCGGCGTGAAGAGCTCGGCCGGCGTCCTTTCGGGTTGCTCCAGCCAGGTCAACGCCGCGCGCAAGCGGGCCACATCGAGTTGCGCGGAGACAAGATCGCCGCGCAGGTGTTCGAGTTCCGCGCCGGTCGTGGTCGGGTCGAGCTCGATCAGGATTTCGTTGGCCTTCACCCTCTGTCCGTCGCGGACATGGATGGCGCTGACGACGCCGGCTTCCAAAGGCTGCACCAATTTGGTGCGGCCGCTCGGCACGATCTTGCCGTTGGCGGTCGCGACAATGTCGACCTGGCCGAAGGTCGCCCAGATCAGCGCGAAGCAGAAGATGACGACAATGGTCGCGCCGACGGCGCGTCCGACCGGCGAGGGCGGCGTCTCCGTGATTTCGAGCGCGGCGGGCAGGAAGGCGATGTCCTGCGCCGTCCGCTGCGGGGTTTTGCGCGCCGGAAACGGGACAATCTTCTGGCTAGCCGACGTCATGGAGTCCCGCCTGCATCTGGTGAAGAGACGCGTAGCGGCCGCCGCGTCGCAACAGCTGTTCATGCGAGCCGTCTTCGACGATTCGTCCGTGTTCGAGCGTGATGATGCGGTCGGCGTTTCGGACCGTGGAGAGCCTGTGCGCGATGACGAAAACCGTTCGGCCCGCGGTGATGCGCTTCATGTTTTGCTGAATGACTCGTTCGCTTTCATAGTCGAGGGCGCTTGTCGCCTCATCCAGAATGAGGATGCGCGGATCTGTGACCAGCGCGCGCGCGATGGCGATGCGCTGCCTTTGCCCGCCCGAAAGCGAGCCGCCGCGCTCGCCGACAATCGTGTCGTAGCCGTCGGGCAGTTCGAGGATGAACTCGTGCGCGCCGGCGAAACTGGCCGCCGCGATGACGCGATCCATGGGAATCGCGGGGTCGGCGAGCGCGATATTGTCGCGGATCGACTGGTTGAACAGGGTGGCGTCCTGCATCACCACGCCGATCTGCCGCCGCAGCCAGGCGGCGTCGACCATGGCGAGATCGACGCCGTCGACCAGCACGCGGCCCTTCTCCGGCACGAACAGCCGCTGCGCCAGCTTTGCGAGCGTGCTCTTGCCGGAGCCCGACGAGCCCACGATGCCGATCATCTCGCCGGGACGCACGGTGAAATTGATGTCGTCGAGCGTCGTCACGCCGTCGATGCGGTAGCGGAAGCTCACATGTTCAAAAGTCACCTCGCCGCGGATGGCCGGCAAAGCGATCCGGCCGGGCGCAAAACTCGGCTCCGGCGCGGTGTTGAGGATGTCGCCCATGCGGTCGATGGACAGGCGCGCCTGGTGGAATTCCTGCCACATCTGCGCCAGCCGCAGCACCGGCGCGCAGACGCGGGCGGACAGCATGTTGAAGGCGACGAGTTCGCCGACCGTCAGATCGCCTTCGATTACCAGGCGCGCGCCCACATAGAGCGTCGCCGCGACGACCAGCTTGTTGATGGTCTGCACCGCCTGGCTGGCGTTGTTGTTGAGCGTGAGCACCTTGAAACTCGCCGCCACATACCCTGCGAGCTGCTCCTCGTAGCGGCGCTGCATCTGCGGCTCGACCGCCATGGATTTCAGCGTTTCAACGCCGGTCACGCATTCCACCAGAAAAGAGTGGTTTTCCGACCCGCGCCGGAATTTTTCGTCGAGGCGCTTGCGGAACAGCGGCGCGGCGACCACCGAAATGCCGACGTAAAGCGGGATCGAAGCGAGCACGATTCCCGTCAGCGCCGGCGAATAGTTCAGCATCACCGCGAAAAAGGCGAAGGTGAAGACAAGATCGACCATCAGCGTGAGCGCCGAACTCGTCAGGAACTGGCGGATGTTTTCGAGCTCGCGCACTCGCGCCAGCGAGTCGCCGACGCGGCGCGCCTGGAAATAGGCGATGGGCAAAGCCAGCAGATGGCGAAACAGCCGCGCGCCGAGCTCCACATCGATCCGGTTCGTCGTATGCGTGAAGAGATAGGTGCGCAGGGCGCCGAGAACGCCTTCCGCGAGCGTCACGGCGACGAGGCCGCCGATCAGGACGTCGAGCGTGCTGAGGCTCCTGTGCGCCAGCACCTTGTCGATCACGACCTGGAAGAACAGCGGCGACACCAGGCCGAAGAGTTGGAGAAAGAAGGAGGCGACCAGCACTTCGCCAAACAGGCGGCGATATTTGTGCATGGCGCCGACGAACCAGCTGATGTCGAAACGGCGGGTGACGTCGGCGAGCGCGCTGCGGCGCGCCATCAGCAACAGGCGGCCATCCCAGCACGCCTCCAACTCTTGCCGCGTCATGGTTTCGGGGCCGGGCGCGGTCGGTCGCTGAACGAGCGCCGCGCCGTCTGCGATCTTGCCGACGATCAAAAAACTCCCGTCGCGCAGGGCGGCGACGCCCGGCAGCGGCGCGCGCGCAAGGCGGTCCCAATCCGCCCGGCGCACGCTGGCCTTGAGACCCAGCTCGCGCGCACAACGCAGCATTTCGACCAGGCCGACGCGCGCGACGCCCAGCCTGTGGAGGATTTGCGCGGGCTCCGCGCCGATCCCATGACAGCCGAGCAGCAGCACGAACGCGCCCAGGCCTGTCTGGTCGCCATCGGCGGCGCCGGCCTCGAAGGCGAGGCGCTCGGACCCGGACGCGGGCCAGCGCGCCTTGCACCGGGCCACGAGCGCGCGGCCGAAGAGCAGAAGCGGCTCGACCAATCGCTTGACCCGCGAACGCGAGTCTTGAGAAGGCGCGCCGAAGACAATGCGGCCCGTCCAAACGCGATCAAAGACCTCGCGGGACATCAGCTCGGCCTTTGGGCCGCGCTCCGATCTGCGCACGACAACGACGCCGGCCTCGCCGACGCGGCCGACCACGAGGTAGCCGCCGTCGCGCAATTCCGCCAGCGCCGGCAAGGCCGCCGTCGCCAAGCCGTCCCAATCCGTGGAGCGGACCTGCGCACGGAGTCCCGCCGCCTGCGCTCGGGCCGCCAAGGTTCTCGGACTGCAACGCGCCCGCCCCGCGGAGCGAACGGCCTCCGCCCGCGCGTCGGCGACGCCGCACAGGCGCAAGAAGAGCGCCAGCGCGTCGGAGTCGGAGTCCAGGGCATGCGAATTTTCCTGCCGAGACATAGGCCCGCCATCAACTGAGATGATAAGCGCGCCCGATGGCGCGCACCAGAGCATTTTCACGTTTCATGGAAACATGAAAATGCTCTAGGCTTTTGTTTTTATGCGCTTTATTTACGCTAACCGGTATCCGTTTCGCTCGAAAACGCTGTGGTCCGGTCAGTGATGACGCGGCGAGGACAAGACCCCATGGTCTTGGTCAAGGCCGGTCGCGGCGACGCTCAGAGAGGCTGCGCCTGACGTCGCGCCGAAGTCGCCCGCCATCGCTTGGTTCAGCAAGGCGAGCTGGCTGGTTTGCGCGGCGGTTGAACTGGTGGCGATCGTCATGGACTGGGCGGTCGAGGTGTAGGCGACGCCCGCGACCGTATCGCTGGCGGTGAGCGTCAGCGTGGCGGTGGGGTGCCCGGAGCGGCGATAGTTCGACGTCAAGGTCAGGCCGCTGTTGACCTGGGCCGCGGTCAGCGTGATCGACGAGCCGGAGAAGGTCTTGCCGTCGAGCTTGTCCGTAATGGTCTCATAACGCGGAAGACCGGTGATCGTGACTTTGACATTGGTTGCGCCGGCGGGCGCGGTCTCCTTGATCCCCAGGTCGATGGAGCCGTGGGGCGCCACCGTGAGGGTGGTATCGGCGATGGTGAGCGTCGGCGGTTGCGGGTGGGGCGTGGGATCGGGGACCGGCGTCGGATCGGGGGCCGGCGTCGGATCGACCGGCGGATTGCTTGCGTTGTGCGCGGCAAAGACCGCGAGGAGGCTGGGATCCGTCGCGAGCGCCGTATCGCCGTTTTGCGTGCCCCAGCTGTAGGCAAAGTCGAAGGCGGGATTCGGCGTCACCGACGCCCACGTCGCCAGGATCTGTTGGGCCTGCTCGGGAGTTGGCAGAATGTAGGTGTCATATCCGCCGCCGCCGAACGCCTGATAGACGGGCACGATGCTGGCAAGCGGAATGCCCGCCTTTTGGGCGGCTGCAACCGCCAAGGGAATGATGTTGTAATCGAGGTTGTTCGGAACGTTGGTCTGAACGGGATAGGGATCGAGGCCGTAGAGGTCGATGCCGGTGTTCGCGGGGGTGTAGTAGAAACTCGGATTCGTTTCGCTGCTGAGGTTCTGCTCGGTCATGTAGGTGATGGCGCCAGGAATGTTGGCTTTGATGTAGGCCACTTCCGCTTTCAGGTTTGCGGCGGTCGTTGCGCTCGCGCCCGGCTCATCGACCATATAGAAGCCGTAGAGGTTGGGATTGCCCTTGCAGGCGTCCACAGCCGCCTTGAACGCCGCCGTGACGCCATCCGTCATGCCGAGATAGACGAGACCCTTCACGCCTGATGGCAGCGCGTTCAGTTCGTCGGCAGAGCCGACATCGGCAAGGTTGAAACCAGCCGAGCCCGGCGCATAGTCGCCATTCACGAAATTTCCGTTGGCCGCGTAATGCAGCGAAGTTATCGGACCTGCCAAAGCCATGATCGCCCCTGTTGTTTCGAGATTTCATTATGTTGTTGGTGATTGCAGGCGGGAAAATCACGATGGTTTCAGTCGAAAATGTGGCGCAAGCTAAACAATGTACAACTTATTGTGATTCATTGACTTAAGCTAAGCGATCGAAGATTGATCTTTATGCGTTTTATTATTTGCAATACCCCTTATGGAGAAAAAGGCGTACCTCTTTCGGACAAAACCGGACTCTCGAAAGACCGCTCCAGCGGCCAATTCCCGAATCAGTTTCCGATTGAGTCTCCAAAGGCGCGGCGCCCCGCCCCCCGCACTCAAGGTCAGGCGAGGCCGGGGGCGCGGAGGCGATCCTGCCTTGGCGCGGAAGTGAGCCGCGCCGTCGAGTTCAGACCGGCCGCAGGGCCACCAACCGCTCGGGCGGCCGTCCGAACGTCTCGGCGACCGGAGCGTCCGGGGCGAGGTCGAGCGGCAGGGCGGTCGTGGACTTGATTTGTTGCAATTCGAATCGCGACGTCACGCTGCGCAGCGGCATGATCGCGGTGAGGCGCTTGTAGAAGGCGTCGTAAGCGGAAATGTCGGTCGTGACCACTTTCAGCGCGTAATCGACCTCGCCGGCGAGTCGGCTGAACTCCAGAACCTCGGGCATGGCGGAGACGGCGCGGACGAAGGCCTCAAGCTTCTCGGTCGAATGCTCGCCCGCCTGGATGGAAATGTGGACGGTCAGGCCGAGGCCGACCTTCGCCGCGCAGAGCAGGGCGACTCGCTTCCTGAGAATTCCGAGCGTCTCCAGCTTTTGAATCCGCTTCCAGCAGGGGGTCGCCGACAGCGCCACGCGCGAGGAGATGTCGGCGACCGTGACGGTGGCGTCCTCCTGGAGAATTTTCAGGATATGAAGGTCGATGCGGTCCATGAAAGCGGCTCCGGAGCAAGGCAGTTAATTTAGTCTATAAAATTAGTATAATATGTCAAATCGAAACAGCATGGGCGGTCCCATCAGGCGACGTCCCCTCGTCGCGAAACAGGGCCGCGCCGTCGCGCGAAGTCGAAGACGCGGATTTGCCTCTCGGCTGATCCGTGCCAAAGTTGGCCATGACTTTTTCAGCATCTCCCGGCGAACGTTTGTTCGAGCGGCCGAGGCCCCCGGGGCCGGCCGCCAGGGGACGATTCGCCTTCATCCTCGTGATCTGCTTCCTGCTTCACGCCACCCCGATCTGGGTTTTCATCAATTTCGACCGGTCGCAGGAATTGGCGCCGGGAGAGCAGGAAATCCCTGTCGAGGTCGTCGTCGAGCCGCCGCCCAAGGAGCCGGAGCCTGAGCCGCCTCCGCCCCAGAAGGAAAAACCCCTCGACGAGACAATCGCCACCGACGCGCCGCGCCCGGCCAATGAAGAGAAGGTCGAGAGGAGGGACGCGCAGGACGACGCCTCGCATTCGCCGAAGACGAACAGCGTCGAGCCGGCCGCGCGCCCGCCCGCGGACGCCGCCGCCTCGAAGCCGGAGGCGTCGCCGGCCGCTGAGCCCATGGATCAGGACCCGAACGGGGAGCCGATCGTAGCCAAACCATCTCCGGCGCCGCAGGAGCAACAGAAGGCGCCTCAGCCCACGCCCAAGCCGGACACACAAAAGAAGCCGGCGCAAGACCCCATGTCGGCTTTCGCCGCCTTGCCTGACTACAGTTTCGCGCCCGTTTCCAAAAAAACGCCCATCGCCACGGGCAAGGCGGCTTCGACCTATCTTTCCATCATCTACGGCATGGTGATGTCGCGCATTCGTTACCCTGAGGGCGCGGCCGGTCACGGGCAGAATATCGGAGAGATCGTCTTCGGGGTCGATGGCGTCGGCCATCTTGTCGGGCAGCGGGTCATCAAGTCGAGCGGCTCGCCCGAACTGGACCTGGCCGCGCTGGCCGCCATCCGCGCCGCCGCGCCCTATCCGCCCCCGCCCACGGGACGCGGGATCACCCTGAATCTTCATTACCGACGGTAAGGCGCGGTCAGGTCGGGCGTCCGCGAAACCAGATCGTGTGCAGCGCGGACAGCGCCGCGACGAGGCTGACGACCAGGATGATGAGCGTTCCCAAGGCGTTGATCTCGGGATTGAGGCCCAGCCGCACTTTCGAGAACACCACCATGGGGAGGGTGGTCGAACCGGGGCCGGAGACGAAGGAGGTGATGACGAGATCGTCGAGGCTCAGCGAAAACGCCAGCAGCCAGCCGGAGAGCAGGGCGGGCGCGATCAGCGGCAGGGTGACGAGGAAAAAGACGCGCAACGGCCGCGCGCCCAGGTCGGCCGCCGCCTCCTCAAGGGACACATCGAGTTCGCTCACGCGGGTTTGGACGACCACGGCGACGAAGGCGGTCGAGAAGGTGATGTGCGCCATGACGATGGTCTGGACGTCGCGATGCGGCCAGCCCGTCGCCGATTCCAGCGCCACGAACAGCAGCAGCATGGAAATGGCCATGATGATTTCCGGGATCGCCAGGATCGCGATCACCATCCCGGAAAACAGGGTGCGGCCCGGGAAACGGCCGAACCGCGCCAGCGCATATCCGACCATCGTTCCCAGCACGGTCGCGCCCGTGGCGCTCAGAACCGCGACTTCAATCGAAATGCGGGCGGCGCGGAGGATCTGGTCGTCCTGGAGCAGGGCGGCGTACCATTTGGTCGAAAAACGCGACCAGACCGTGACGAGTTGGGATTCGTTGAAGGAATAGACGACGATCCAGAGGATCGGGGCGTAGAGGAAGACCAGCGCCAGCGCTGACATCCCCTTGACGATCCTTCCCGCGCTCATGGCCTGGCGCCCTTGGTGCGGTGGTGTTGCAACGCCAGCAGTGGTCCGACCAGCAGGGCGACCAGCGCCACCGCCACAGTCGAGGCCACCGGCCAGTCGCGATTGCTAAAAAACTCGTTCCAGAGCGTCGCGCCGATGGTGAGGGTGTCGGGGCCGCCGAGCAGGGCGGGGACGATATATTCGCCGACCGCCGGGATGAACACCAGCAGGCTGCCCGCGACGATTCCCGGCGCGGCGAGCGGCAGCGTCACCTTGCGGAACACACGAAACGGCTTCGCGCCGAGATCGCTGGCCGCTTCGAGCAGCGACCAGTCCATTTTTTCCAGATGCGCGTAGAGCGGCAGCACCATAAAGGGCAGATAGCCGTAGACCATGCCGACGATGACGGCGAAATTGTTGTTGAGAATGACGAGGGGTTTTTCGATGACGCCAAGCCAGAGCAGGGCGCCGTTGATCACGCCATTGGGTTTTAGAATGCCGATCCAGGCGTAGACGCGGATCAGGAACGAGGTCCAGAACGGCAGCATCACCAGCAGCAGCAGCGGCGCCCGCCATTTTTGGTCGCGCGTCGCGATGAAATAGGCGAGGGGAAAGCCGAGCAACAAGGTGAAGATGACGGTCACCGCCGCATTGCGCAGCGACGAGGCGTAGGCGATGAGATAGATGGGGTCGCTGAAGATGAGCTTGTAATTGCCGACATGCAGGGTGAGCACAAGCGCGCCGTCGTCAGCCCAGGAGATCAGCGGTTCGTAAGGGGGGATGGCCACCGCCGCGCTGGACAAACTGATCTTGGCGACGATCAGGAACGGCGCGAGGAACAGGGCTCCAAGCCACAGAAACGGAATGGCGATGACCAGGAAGCGCCCGAGCGCGCGCTTTCGCTCTTCCGAAAGCCCTCTCATTTGTCGAGCGCCACGCCGGCGTCGGCGCCAAAGCCGATGCGCACGGGCTGTCCGGACGAAAACCGGGCGCCGAGGTTGGGCGCGGCGACCCTGACCAAAAAACCGCTCGGCAGAGCCACGCGGTAGAGCATGGATTCGCCGAGATAGGCGACCTCCCTGACCACGCCCTCACACACATTGTCGGCGGCGAAATTTTCGTCCAGCGGCGCGATGCGGATTTTTTCGGGCCGCACGCCCAGCGCGACCTGGTGGTGGTCGAGCGCGGCCAAATCCTGCGCGGTGCGCAAGGGCCAGTGCGCGCAGTCCACGCGCCAACCGTCCGGGCCGTGCGCCGCCATGCCCTCGAACAGGTTTATCGAGCCGATGAACGTGGCGACGAAGCGGGAGTGCGGATATTCGTAGATTTCGTGGGGCGCGCCGACTTGCACGACGCGCCCCTTGTCCATCACGGCGATGCGGGTGGACATGGCCATGGCCTCTTCCTGGTCATGGGTGACCATGATGAAGGTGACGCCGACCTGCTTTTGAATGTTGATCAACTCGAACTGGGTGGCCTCGCGCAATTTCTTGTCGAGCGCCGACAGCGGCTCGTCGAGAAGCAGAATTTTGGGGCGTTTGACCAAGGCGCGGGCCAGCGCCACCCGCTGTTTCTGTCCGCCGGAGAGTTGATTGGGTTTGCGATGGGCGAATTCCGACAATTGCACCAGTTTCAGCGCGTTGACGACGCGCTCTTCCAGGTGGTCCCGCGAAAGCCCTTCGCTGCGCAGCCCGAAGCCAATGTTTTGCGCCACGCTCATGTGCGGAAACAGCGCGTAGCTCTGGAACATCATGTTCACCGGGCGCTCGTAGGGCTGCAATTTCAGCAGGTCGAGCCCGTCGAGTTCAACCGCGCCCCGGTCCGGGAATTCAAAGCCGGCGAGCATGCGCAAAAGCGTGGTCTTGCCGCAGCCCGAGGCGCCGAGCAGCGAGAAGAATTCGCCACGATAAATGTCCAGGCTGACGTCGTCCACGGCGGCGAACCCTTCGAACGTCTTGACGACGTTGCGGATTCGCAGTTGCGGAGTCGCGGCGGCGTCGGCCCACGGGCTGTCTTGAGGCGCCGGGATCATCAATGCCCGGTCTTGATTTCGGTCCACAGCCGCGTGCGCAGCCGGTCGGCGGCCGGATCGGCGCCGGTGATCGTGTAAAGGGTCTTTTCCACTTCGGGCGACGGAAAGATGACGGGGTCGGCTGCGGCTTCCGGCGACACGAACGGCTTGGCGTCGGCATTTCCGCTCATGGCGTAGACTTTTGAGGACGTCTTCGCCACTTCCTCCGGCTGCATGACGAAATTGATGAATTTGAGGGCGGCTTCGGGATGCGGCGCGTCCTTGGGGACGGCCAGCACGTCGATATAGCGCTCGGCGCCCTCCTTGGGGATGACGACGGAGATATTGACCCCCTTGCCCGCTTCCATGGCGCGATGTTTCGCCACCTCGAGGTCGGAGGAATAGCCCCAGGCGAGGCAAATATCCCCGGCGGCCAGCGCGTTGATATATTCGGAGCTGTCGAACCGGCGCACCGACGAGCGGATTTCCTTCAACAGATCGGCGGCTTTTTTCAAGTCCTCGGGCTTCTTGGAATCCGGATTGAGCCCGAGCCACAGCAGCGCGGGCGGAAACACCTCGGTTGGCGAATCCATGATGGAGACGCCGCATTCCTTGAATTTCGCAACCACTTTCGGGTCGAACACCATGCGCAGGCTGTCGAGCGGCGCGTCGGGCATGATCTGCTTGATCTTGTCGACATTGTAGCCCATCACCACGATGGCGGAGAGCCACGGCACGAGATGGTCGTTGCCTGGGTCCTGCGCCTCCATGCGCGCCAACAAACCCTTGTCGAGATGGCCGTAGTTCGAAAGTTTCGACTTGTCGAGCGGCTGGTAGAACCCGGCCTTGATCTGGCGCGCGGCGAAGGGCACGAGGGTCGGGACGACGATGTCATAGCCCGAATTGCCGGCGGACAGCTTGCCTTCCAGCGTCTCGTTGGCGTCGTAGAGGTCGTAGCTGACCTTGATGCCCGTGGCTTTTTCGAAGGCGGGGACCGTGTCGGGCGCGATATAATCATTCCAGTTATAGATGTTCAGGACGGCGTCGGCGGCGGGGGCGGGCGCCGCGCTGATCATCACGGCGACGGCGCCGGCGAGAAGGGTCCTGCTTTTTTTCATGTCCGACCTCGTTACGTCTCAGGCGCGCGCCGCGCGCAACTTGACAATATGAGGGTATCGCCGATTCCGTCGAGCCCGATTTTCAGTGTTTCCCGCATTGAACGGGGTGCGCGAATCTGTCCAATCGAATTTTAACGAGTGATTCGCTAAAGGGGCCGCGATCCCTGGACAAAATAGAATTTGAGGAAACCGACTTGCTGAATTCCGACATCCGCGACCGTCTGGCCGCCGCGCAGGCTTTCCGCTGGGAGGTCGCGCAGACCTTGTCCGACATGGCCGAACGCCTGCGCAAATCCGACGGGCGGGAACAGGAGTGCGACGAGGGCCGCACGCTCCTGGCCGAATGGCTGCGGCGCGGGGCGGAGGGCGGACGCGACCTCGAGTGATCAGAGGGAACCGCGTCGCGTCACGTTCGTTTTAAGAGTGAACGCGCGACGCACTTTTGCTCAAAAGGTCGAAATCGGAACCATTTTGCTGGCATGGGGCGTGAAGCGAGCCGGAGACGACCGCTTGACAGTTTGCACAGCAATGGAAGCCACATTGAAAGCGCGGTCTCCCTCAGCGAGCCGCACATTCGGGAACTTGGCGCCGTGACGGATCGGCGCCCCCTGACCCACCATGAGATCCTGCGGCTGATCGAACCGTTCACCCGGCGCAACCACCACGTCGATCTCGCCGCGAGCGACCGCGCCGAGCGGCGTCTGTTGTTCAAGCCGATCGTGCATGGCGCCGACGCCGACGTTTTTGAAGGCGCCAGCGAAGGTCTCACGCTTGAAGACCTGCGGCCCAACGTCTGGCGGTTGATCCGCACGGTGACCCTGGCGACCGGCGAGACGGCGAAGCTGGCCACCGAAGGCTCCGACCTGGGAGACCTGCTGGACCGAATCGAAGCCGTTTCTCTCGGGACCCATTTCATCGAGGTCGGCGGCGTCGTCCTCGCCCGGAGCTATCGGCTGGAGCCCACCGCCCGCACCCTGGGCGCGCCGGTTGTGATGGCGCTCACGGCGGCCGAAGCCAGGCTGGACGGCCTGACCCTGAAGATGAAGCTGAGCACAGCGCAAGGCTATCCGGCGGAAATCGAACTGTTGCCGCAGGCGGATCAGCCGCATGACCTGCCCGACGACATACTCGCGGCGCTGGGCTGGGACTGGAGGGTGCTGCGCCGGCGCGGAACCGGCTGGATCGGGACCCTGCGCGCGCCGGGCCGCGAACCCGAACGCAGCAAGCGCATCGAGACGGCCCTGGAGGTGGGCGTCGCGCATCTGACGCGGACGCTGGCGGAGCCGCCGCGCCGTTTTCACGAACGGTTCGTTCGGGCGCGCTGGCTGGTGTTGATCAGGCGGATGACGCCCGCGCTGGGGCTTGCGGCCCTGCTGGCGGGCAGCGTCGCGCTGGCCTTCGCGGATATTCCTTCCGACACGCCGCTGGCGCGGTTCCTGTTGGCCCTGCCGGGGTTCATGTTCTACGGGATATTCGGATTGCGCGAATTGCCGCGGCTGGAAGTTCCGGCGCCGCCGCGTCCGTCCAGCGCGCCCTCATGGTTTCCCCTGCGGGCGAGCCGTGAGGCCCAGCACGTCGTGAGTGTTCAAAACGCCTGAGCCAGCGAGGTTCGATGCGCGGAAATCCGATGTACATCGACCGTCTGGCCGTCGCGGAGGGAGACCCCGTCCGACCGTCTGCGCAATTCCGAGGGCCGTTCTCTATGGCTGCGGCGCGGGGCGGAGGGCGGACGCGACCTCGAGTGATTCGAGGGAACCGCGTCGCGTCGCGTTCGTTCTAAAAGGGCACGCGCGACGTACTCTTGCTCAAAAGGCCGAAATCGGACACATTTTGCTGGCATGGGTGTGAAGCGAGCCGGAGACGACCGCTTGACAGTTTGCACAGCAACGGAAGCCACAGCGAAATCGCGGATTCCCTCAGGTAACCGCAGATACACGGAGCAGGCGGCGTGACGGAGCGGCGCCCCCTGACCCACCACGAGATCCTGCGGCTGATCGAGCCCTTCGCCGGGCGAGGCCGCCACGTCGATCTCGCCGCAAGCGACCGCATCGAGCGGCGCCTGCTTTTCAAACCGATCGTGCATGGCGATGACGCCGAAGTTTTCGAGGGCGCCATCGAAGTTCTCCAACTCGAAGACCTGCGCCCCAGTGTCTGGCGGCTGATCCGCACGACGAAATTGCCGACAGGCGAGACGGCGCAGCTGGTCACGGAGGGTTCCGATCTCGGCGAATTGCTGGACCGCATCGAAAGCGTTTCCTTGCGGACACATTTCGTCGGGGTCGGCGATGTCGTTCTCGCCCGAAGCTATCGGCTGGACCCCACCGCCCGCGTTCCCGGCGATCCGTTTCTGATGGCGCTCACCACCGCCGAAGCGCGGTTGAACGGCCTCACCCTGTCCGTCAAGACCAGCACCGCAAGAGGCTATCCGGCCGAAATCGAGCTGTCGCCGCAGGAGGAACAACCGCACGAACTGCCGGACGACCTTCTCGCCGCTCTCGGCTGGAACTGGGGGCTGTTGCGCCGGCGCGGGACCGGCTGGATCGGAACCCTGCGCGCGCCGGGCCGCGAACCCGACCGCAGCCGTCGCGTCGAAACCGCGCTGGAGAGGGGCGTGGCGCATCTGGCCCAAACGCTGGCGGAGCCGCCGCGCCAGTTTCATCAAAAGTTTGCGCGCGCGCGCTGGGGTGTGGCGTTCCGCCGCACGATTCCGCTGCTGGGGGCCGTGGCGCTGTTCGCCGGCGCTCTGGCGATGGTCTTCATCGATGTTCCTCAGGACTCGCCCTTGGCGTTGATGATGTTCAACGCTCCGCCGATCCTGCTGGCCACGCTCTTCACCCTGCAGGAAATGCCGCGGCTGGAAATCCCTTCGGCGCCGCGTCCTTCCCGCGCGCCGTCGTGGTTTCCCGGACGGGCTCAAAACGTTCGTCCAAGTCCCGAAGGAGGGGAAAGTCCCGAAGGAGGGGCAAGTCCCGAGAAAGGGACTGGTCCTGAAAACGTCAGGAGTTCTCAGAACGTCGCAGGTCCTCAAACTATCTTGCCAAGCGAGGTTTGATGCGCGGAAATCCGATGAACATTCCCCCGGTCTCGATCGCCACGGCCAAGGCCGCGCTGATCGAGCAATATGCCGACCCGGTGCTCCGGCGCCGCGCCACCATGCTGTGGGGCACGCGCGGCGTCGGCAAATCCTCGATCGTCCGACAGGTCGCCGACCATTTCAAAATTCCGCTGATCGACCTGCGCCTGACCACGATCGAGCCGGTGGACATTCGCGGCGCCATTTATGCCGATGACGCGCTGGCGAAAACCGTGTGGTTCCCGCCGGAATTCCTGCCCAACGCCGAGACGCCGGAAGGAATCCTGTTTCTCGACGAACTTACCGCCGCCGACCAACGGCTGCAAATTTCCGCCTATTCGCTGATCCTCGACCGCCGCGTCGGCAATTACGTCCTGCCGGATCGCTGGCAGGTGGTGGCCGCGGGCAACGCCAGTTTTCACGGCGCGGTCAGCCACGACATGGGCACGGCGCTGGCCGACCGCATGTTCCATTTCAATGTACAGACCGTGATCGACGCCTTTCTCGACCATGCCGGCGCGGGCAATTTCGCGCCGGAGGTCATGGCCTATTTGAAAGTGCGGCCGGACAAGCTCGACGACACCCAGGCGCAACTTGCGGGCGACCATCTGATCGGCGCGAGCCCGCGCGGCTGGGAGGATATTTCGAATGTGCTGAAGTCCGGCCTGTCCAACGCGGCGAAACGCGTGTTCGTGCAGGGCCGCATCGGCGCCGCCAACGCTGCCGAGTTCTTCGGCGTGCTCAAGGAAATTCAGGCCGGCGCCGATGTGGTGCGCCTGCTGGCGGCGCGGCCCGGCGCGGAAACCGTCGCCCTGCTGCCCAAAACCCTCGACGCCCTCTATGGCATGATCTACGGCCTGCTGGCGGCCAGCACCGATGAAAACACGCTTTCGCGCGCCGTGGAGATCATCGGGCAATTGCCGGAAGCTCGGGGGAGCGGGCTTCCGCTGCGCGAGGCGCAGACACTGGCGATGGAGCTGCTGATGCAGCGCGCGCTCGCTTCCGGCCTGGAGGCGGCGGTCCTCGACAGCCCCACCTACCATCGTTACGCCGATGCGCGCCGCCGCGATGGCGTCGATGCGTGACGACCACAGGGGCGTTCGCGCGATCCAGCGCATGGTGGAATTCGCGCCCTCCACCGGCGGTCTCGCCCTGTGGGTCCGCCACCGGAACAGCGACGATCCCGCCGCGCCCATGGTGATGACCGACGGCGAGACCCTTGTGTACGGCCCCCGCTTCGACAGGCTCGCTTTGCCCGAGCAGACCGGATGGGTCGCCCACGAGGTTTTGCACGTTGCGCTGCGCCATCCGCAGCGGGCGCTCGAATTGCAGCGGCTGCTCGGCGACATCGACATGCGGCTGTTCAACATCTGCGCCGACGCCATCGTCAACAGCGCGCTGTCGCATCTGAATTGGCTCAAACTGCCGCCGACATCGGTTTTCCTCGACCAGCTTCTGGCGCAGGCGCTGGAGCGGAAACAGGATGTCGAAACCGCGCTGCTCGAATGGGACGTCGAGCGGCTCTATCGCTCCATCGACGATCGCCGCGAGACCAGCGGTCAGCAGCGGGCCGACAGCGGCTCGACGAGCAGTCAGGACTCCCAGTCGCCGGATGGCGGTTCGCCGAAGCAGGGAGGCAGCCCGTCGCGGCCGAGCCCCCGCCAGGACGGGCCGCGCGCGGCGCAGGTGCGGGCGATGGGCGCGCAAACCGAGTCCGATCTCGCGCCGGGCCCGGAAGACACGGCGCCGGAGCTGGAGGCCGAACAGTCCCGCGAATGGAGCGAGCGCCTGCTGCGCGGCCATGCCGGCGATGGCGATTTTTCCATGCTGCGCGCCCTGATCGCCGATCTGCCGCGCACCCGCACCCCCTGGCGCCAGCTGTTGCGCACACGTCTCGCCAAGGGGCTCTCACGAAAACAATCCTTGTCGTGGTCGCGGCCGACGCGCTCCTACATCGCCAACCAGGGCCGCGCCGGCGACAAGCGCATGCCCTTCGAGCCCGGCCATTGCGCCAACAAGATGGAGCCGCGCCTCGCCGTCATCGTCGATGTCTCCGGCTCGATCGACGACGATCTGCTTGAATGTTTCGCCGACGAGATTTGCGCGATCAGCCGCCGTCAGGAGGCGGGCCTCATTCTGGTGATCGGCGATGACCAGGTCCGCCGCGTCGAGGTTTTCCAGCCGGGGCGTCTGGACCTCGGGCGCGTCGATTTTTCCGGCGGCGGCGGCACCGATTTTACGCCGTTGCTGGAGTGCGCCAACCAATATCGCCCTGATATCGGTGTGGTGCTCACCGATCTCGATGGACCCGCGCGCTTCCAGCCGGTCTGGCCGGTGATCTGGGCGGTTCCCGAAGCGAACGCTTTGGCGCAGCCGCCCTTCGGCCAGAAATTGACGCTGGAGCACGGATGATCGTCGCCGATGGGTGTCGAACTTGGGCCTGACTTTTTGGGTAAGCGAGCGTAGGCTGACTTAGCATTAGCGCGACGTCGAGCCGGGATTGCTCTCATGCAGGACAACAAGCGCTCGTCCTTGTCTCGCAATGTGATTATGGCCACCAGCGCGGTCATTGTCGCATTGGCCGTTCTGTGGAATTTGGACATATGGCCTGTCCTGAGCGTTTACGTGGCTAGCATGGCCCTCGCGCTCGGCGGCACATCCTCGTCGCCTTCCTCGGATGGCGGGTTCCCTACTGGCTCGGCGCCGATCTGGCGCTCCCGACAGGCGTGTCCATTTCCGTGCTCGCGGGCGTCGGTCTTTGCGCGGCCCTGGGCTTCGGAGTTTTCTTCCTGGCGACGGCGTTGATCGGTCTGGCCATTCCGGCGTGGACAATCCTGCCGCTCGGCGCCGTGCTGGTTCTGGTGGTCGCGGCTTTTGATTTTTTCGATTGGTGGTGAGCCGCGCCTGCAACTTCCGGTCGTCGTTGTTGACTTGCAACAATGCGGATTCTCGCCTGCTTGCTAATGTTAACATCAAGGTTGCGGGCGTCGGCAATCAGATCGCGATCATCCCGCTGCCGAGTTTCGCGCCGGGAGCGCCCGGCGCACCCGAGTGAGGAGCGCGTCATGTTTTCCGCCTCGAAACTCATCTTGACAGGTCTGGTCCTCGCATTCGCCGTCACCATTGCGCCGGGCGCGCTGCAACCCGTTCGAGCCCAGGCGGGCATGAGCTGCGGCGAACTTTGGTACGCGCGCAACAAGATCTATGCGCGTAACGGTTATTGTTTCAAGACGCCGCGCGCCATTTCCGTGTTTGGCGAGGGTTGCTTCCCACCCTTCGGCCGCTTGAGCGGCTGGGAGAAAGACCGCGTCGACGAAATCCAAATGTGGGAAGCCCGCAAGGGCTGCTGAACCGTTCGGTGAACTCCCGATCGCCGAACGGGCTTTCGTCTTTTGTTTCTGCGCGTCTTCGTTGATGCGGCCCTTCGGGTCTTCATGCGAACCAGCATTCGCTTCGCTCGAAGACGCTGTAAAAACCGGCGCCAAGCTGGGAGGCAATCATGCTCGTCTGTCCCACACGGTCGGCGGTCGCCATGCTTTTCGCCGCATTGCTGTTGGCGCACGGCGCTTCGGCGGAGGGCGCGCTGGACAAGCTGGTCGCCGCCTATCCTGCCTTTCTCGTCGGCCATGACAGTCAGACGCTGCAATGGAAGGATGGAACGCGAATGCCGGTCTCCGACGGCAAGGCGGACAAGGCGTTTGACCAGAAACTGCGCCATCCCAGCCTCCTCGACCAGATGGAATTGCCCTATCCCAGGGGGCCGCTCGCTGCGCCGCCCGGACCTCAGGACGATCCCGGCCGATTCCGTAACGTCGCCTTCTTCGACAAGATCTATGGCGACTGCTCGAAGGGGCAGGTTGAGAAGAAATTGGTCACAGTACCCTGGTTGCCGAAATCTGGTGGCGGTGTCGTAAAAATCACCTCGGTCAATGGCGTGGCGGAAAAATTGCGCGCTGTGTCGGAGGAACTCGACGCTCTTCCGTCCGCGTTGAAAACTTATGCATTTCCGAGCGCTGGGACCTACAATTGCCGCGTGGTGAAGGACACCGGCAACCGCAGCATGCACGCTTGGGGGGCCGCCATCGACCTGAACACCAAGCACGCGGACTATTGGATGTGGAGCAAGGGCGGATACCGCAACCGCATGCCCGCCGAGATCGTCGCCATTTTCGAGAAGCACGGTTTCATCTGGGGCGGCAAATGGGGTCATTACGACACCATGCATTTCGAATACCGGCCCGAGCTGTTCTGAAACGCCTTAGGTGAACTTCCACTGCGCTTGCGCAAGCTTTCGTCAAGCTCCGGCTTGCATTCCATGTCGCCGCGTTATAAGACCAAATCCATGGAATTTCGTTGGTCCGTTAGGACGGCGAACCGGTCGATGCGGAAGCGCACCCGCCTTGCTTTACTCTTTCGCGACTGATCCTATCTAAGCTCCGAACCAATGCGCGGGCGCTGCGGAGTTATACGATTTCCGAAGGATCAGTTCGGAAATCGTATTCCGCTCGCGCGGAAATCCGCCCTTCGCCTGAAGGATTTCCGCGCGATTTCGTTTTCGCGGATCGCGAAGCGATCTTGCGGAAACCGTATTACAGGAGACGCATGACGATGACCAATGCCGAAGCGACCGTCACCGCCCCAAAGAAAAAGGCCGGCGGCGCCTTCAACCGGGAGACCGTGCTGGAGGTCCAGCACTACACCGACCGTCTCTTCCGCTTCCGCACCACGCGCGATTCCGCCTTCCGCTTTATCAATGGCCAGTTCGCCATGATGGGCCTCGAAGTCGACGGCAAGCCGCTGCTGCGCGCCTATTCCATGGCCAGCGCCAATTACGAGGAAGACCTCGAATTCTTCTCGATCAAGGTTCCTGAGGGTCCGCTGACCTCGCATCTCGCCCATCTGAAGCCCGGCGACGAGGTTTTGGTGGGCCGCAAGCCCACGGGCACGCTGGTGCAGTCGAACCTGCTGCCGGGCAAGCGCCTCTACATGTTTTCGACGGGAACCGGCATCGCGCCCTTCTCCAGCATCATCAAGGACCCCGAGGTTTACGACCTCTACGATCATCTGATCTTGATCCATGGCTGCCGCGAGGTCGCCGAGCTGAAATATGGCCTCGACATCGTCGAAGCCGCCCGCAACAACGAGTTTTTTGGCGAAATCGTGCAAGAGAAACTCCTGCACTATCCTACGGTCACCCGCGAGCCCTACAAATATCAGGGCCGCTGCACCGATCTGATGGAATCTGGCAAACTCTTCGCCGATCTCGGCCAGCCCATGATCAATCCCGAGGAGGACCGCGTGATGATCTGCGGCAATCCCGGCCTGCTGCGCGATCTCGTCAAGATGCTCGAAGCGCGCGGTTTCAGGGAGGGCTCGGGCGGCGAGCCCGCCTCCTATGTGATCGAAAAGGCTTTTGCGGAAACCTGAATTCAGCGAGCCTGAAAAAAAGCCCCCCGCAACATTGGCGGGGGGCTTTTTTTATTCGTCGTGCATCCAGAATTCGGAGATGACGTCCGGCTCATGCAGGGGGATGGATTTTCGCGCGAGGAATCTCGGCCATTCCTCGTCGCTGAGATCGGCGGCGCAGCGGCCCGCGCAATTCACCAGCGGCGTGCGGATCAGCGCGAAGTCCGCGCTCATCGCGACGAGCGCCCCCTGGGCGTTCATTTTGCGCGGATCGATGTCACCCGATAGGATTTTTGGCGCCTTGGGGTCGAACCATTCCGCCACCGGTCTGGTGTCGAAATACGGCCGCAGCAGCGCTGATGTCCAAATCTCCTCGTCGATGTCGCGGATTTCGATTTCATAGCCCTTGTCGGCAAGCGTCTTATTGTAAGAGAACGCGCTTGTTTCGCCTGGCTTCACATAGAACGTGATTTTCGGCATGGGAAAGTCTCCCTGACATTGCGCGATGAACCATGCAAAATTGGCGCCGCGCGAAGGCGAACAATACTTGCGCTGGACGACGGTAATGTGAATCGGCAGCGCGCGCCGAGCGATTGCTCTTCGACTTTACTGCGGAAACACCAGGGTTTTCGCGCCTGAGAACCGAAAAACGCCGGGGTGCGCGAAACGGTTCAGGCGCGGCGCCAAACTTCGTTTGGCTGTTGTGTGGCGATGACGTGGAACTGTCCGTCGGGCCCCAGCTGGCGCACGGATATGTGCAGGCGCCGCAATTTTGGGTCGATGTCGATCAAATAATAGGCGGCGCGCCGGGTGGGATTGCGGCCGATCGACGAGGCTGAGCCGATGCCGAGCACGGGGATGGGGCCGGCGGGGCCGATCATGCTTTTTCGCGTGATGCTGTGGGCATGGCCGTGCAGCACGAGTTCCGCGCCGTGTCGCGCCAGCACGTCGGCGAAGTCGCGATGGTCCTGCAAGTTGCGGATCGCGCCGCCGCCGTCCACGGGCGGATGGTGGAGCAGCACCACGCGCATGTCGCCGCGCGTCGCCGCGAGCATGTCCTCCAGACGGTCCAGCTGGGCCGCGCCAAGTTTTCCCGCGGCGACGAAAGGCAGGGTCGGCACGCCCGAGCACAGGCCGATAATGGCCACGCCCTCGCGCCGGCGCAGAAACGGAAATTTTCCGTCCTCATCGTCGCCGATGATCCAGGGTCGCCATTCGCGCACCATGTGGCGGACGGAGGCGCGCAGATAGGCGTCGTGATTGCCCGGCGCCAGGCTCACGTCGGCCGGCTCGCCAAGCGTGCGCATCCATTGCGCGGCGAAGGAGAATTCGCCGGGCAGACCGATGTTGCAGATGTCGCCCGTCAGCGCCACGTGGTCCGGCTTGTGGGCGCGCAAGTCGGCCACCAGCGCCGTCAGCGCGTCCATATCGTGGGCGCGATGGCGGCCGCGCCGCCAATTGATGTAGCCTGTGGCGCGTTTGCCCAAGAGTTCGCGCCATTTCGGCCGGGGCAGGGGGCCGATATGCGGATCGGAGAGGTGGGCGAGCCGAAAGATAGCCATCACGCGCCGCCAATCAAAATGCCGGTGAAAAGGACGACCACGCCGCCGACCACGATTTGCCCTACCGCCTTGAGGAAGGGCGTGTCCATGTAGCGCGCCCGGATCCAGGCGATGGCCCAAAGTTCGACGAAGACGACGGCGGCGGCGATGCTCGTTGCGGTCCAGAAGGCGTTCGGCCAGGAATCCGGCACGAGAAAGGGGAGCGTATGCCCCAGCCCGCCCAATGTCGTCATCACCCCGCACACCGCGCCGCGTAAAAGCGGCGCGCCGCGTCCGGTGATCGAACCGTCATCGGACAGGGCTTCGGCAAAACCCATGGAGATGCCGGCGCCGAGCGACGCGGCGAGTCCGACCAGAAAGGTGGAAAAATTGTTGTGGGTGGCGAAGGCGGCGGCGAACAGCGGCGCCAGTGTCGAAACCGAGCCATCCATCAGCCCGGCGAGGCCCGGCTGCACAAATTGCAGCACGAAGAATTTGTGCGCGGTGCGGCCTTCCTCGTCGCGCGCGGATTCGGTGAGGATGGCCTCCGAAAGGGCGTTGGCCTTCTGGCCGTGGCTGCGCTCGACAAGCGCCAGATCGCCCAACAGCTTGCGCACGCCGACATCCTGCGAGGCCTCGGCGGCCTGGACATAAAAGCGCTGGGCGTCCTTCTCCATCGCTTCCGCCTGGGCGCGGATCGTGTCGAGCGGCAGGTTCTTCATCAGCCAGGTGGGGCGGCGGCTGTAATAGCCCGCGACATCCTCGCGGCGAATCGCCGGGAGGTTTTCGCAGAACCGCTGACGGTAGATTTCAAGCAATTGCCGGCGATGGCCGTCTTCTTCCTCAGCCATTTCGGCGAAGACTTTTGAGGTCGCCGGGTAACGTTCCGCCAGTTCTTCGGAAAAGGAGATGTAGATTCGGCTGTCTTCCTCTTCCGAGGCGATGGCGATCGCCAGGATTTCGCGCTCGGTCAGGTCCGAGAATTTCTTCAGGGCCAATCGTTTCTCCTTGCGCGCCGCGGCGGAATTCGGTTTGCAATTTGGCAGGATTTTCGCCGCATGATCGCGAATCAGAACATATAGGTGGTGTGGGATGACCTGTGCGGAAATTACGGGAGAGATGGTCCCGGCTCAAGCCCCTTGGCAGCGCTTCGTTCGCCTGGGACAGCGCGTCGCCGGATTGCTGTTGCGTCCCAAAACTCTGGGCGTGCGCGCCGTCGCACTGGACGACCAGAACCGCGTCTTCCTAGTGCGCCACACCTATTTGCCCGGCTTCTGCCTCCCCGGCGGCGGCGTCGAAGCGCGCGAAACAGCGCTGCGTTCGCTGGAGCGCGAGCTTGACGAGGAAGGTGGGCTGGAGACCACCGGCCCGGCGCGGCTGGTCGGCTTCTATTACAATCCAAAACACTCCTCGCGCGACCATGTCGTGCTCTATCTCGTCCGCGCGCGCCAGACAAAACCGCGCCCGGCCGACTGGGAGATCGCCGAATGCGGGTTCTTTCCGCTCGACGCGCTGCCGGAAAACACAACCCCCGCGACGCGCGCCCATATCCAGGAAGCGTTGGGATTTTCGCAGCCCTCATTGCATTGGTGAGTTGCCCAACCATCCGACTTTCGTATGATGCAGGCGCCGCGTCGTGCGGCGGCTGCATGATCGGGACGAGATGAACAACACCACGCCAGAGGAAAGCGCCAAGCTGGCGCCTTTGTTCGCGGACATTCGCCTGCTCGGGCAAATTCTGGGCGAAACCGTCCGGCAGCACGAGGGCGACGCGGTTTTCGAGCGAATCGAGCGGATACGCCGTCTCTCCGTGGCGGAAACGCGCGGCGGCGCCAGGGCCGCCGCCGAACTTGATGAGTTGCTGCGCGGCCTGACCAACGCCGAGGCGGTGGTGGTCGTGCGCGCCTTCACCTATTTCTCCCATCTCGCCAATATCGCCGAAGACCGGCATTTTCTGCGCCGCCGCGCCGCCCATGCCGGCGACGTGCAGCCCGGAAGCCTCGGCCACGCTTTTGCGCGGCTTAAGGCGGCGGGCGTGGCGCCGGAAAAAATCAGCGCGGCGCTTGAGGGCGCCTATGTGTCGCCGGTTCTGACCGCCCATCCCACCGAGGTGCAGCGGCGCTCGACGCTGGACGCCGAGCGCGATATCGCCGACTTGCTGCACGCGCGCGAATTCTGCCGGGGCGAGGCGGAGTTTTCTGAAAACGAAGCGCAGCTCGCCGCCCGCGTCACCCAGCTCTGGCAGACGCGCATCATTCGCACCGCCAGCCTCACGGTCCACGATGAGATCGAAAACGCGCTGCTCTATTACCGCTCGACCTTTTTGAAGGAGATTCCCAAACTCTACGCCGATCTGGACCGTCGCCTCGGCGCGCCGGCGGCGTCCTTTTTCCGCATGGGCAACTGGATCGGCGGCGACCGCGACGGCAATCCCAATGTCGTCGCGGCGACGCTGAAAGACAGCGTGCTCCTGCATTGCGAGACGGTGTTGCGCCATTACCTCGTTGATGTCCACAGGCTCGGCGGCGAGTTGTCGATTTCCGACATGGTCACGCCATGTTCCCCGGCGCTGAAGGCGCTGGCCGAGGCGTCCGGCGACCATAACCCGCACCGCGACGACGAATTTTATCGCCGGGCGCTGATCGGGGTTTACGCCCGGCTCGCGGGCACGCTTCGGGCGCTGACCGGCGGCGAGGCCATGCGCCATGCGGCGACGCCGGGCGCGCCCTATGCGCGTCCGGAAGAGTTTCGCGCCGATTTGCTGATCATTCGCGATTCGCTTGAGGCCCATCATGGCGGCGCTCTGGCTGCGGGGCGGCTCAGCCGACTGATCCGCGCCATAAATGTGTTCGGTTTTCACATGGCGACCACCGACCTGCGCCAGAACTCCGACCGGCACGAGGCGACGCTGCGCGAACTGCTCGCGGCCGTGCGCATCGAGCCTGATTATTCCGCGCTGGCCGAGCCGCAAAAGATCGAGCTGCTGTTGCGCCTGCTCGCCGACCCGCGCCCGCTGCGCGCGCCCGACCGCGTCTACTCGGCCGACGCGCTCAGCGAACTCGCGGTGCTCGAAACCGCGCGCGACCTGCGGGAGAAATTGGGTTCCGGCGTGATTCGCCACGCCATCATCAGCCACACCGAAAGCGTCAGCGATCTGCTGGAGCTGATGCTGCTGCAAAAGGAATGCGGTCTGCTGCGCGGCGCGCTTCATGACAGCGAACAGGCCACCTTGGGCCTGATCGTCACGCCGCTGTTCGAGACCATCGAGGATTTGCGCGCGGCCGAAAAAATCATGCGCGATTTCTACGCCCTTCCGGGGATGGCCGACCTGATGCGGCGTTCGGGCGGCGTGCAGGACGTGATGCTCGGCTATTCCGATTCCAACAAGGACGGCGGCTATCTCACCTCCAACTGGGAGCTTTATCGCGCCTCGACCGCGCTGGCGGCCCTGTTCGATTCGCTGCCGGGCCTGCGTCTGCGGCTGTTCCACGGACGCGGCGGCGCGGTGGGGCGCGGCGGCGGGCCGTCCTATCAGGCCATCCTCGCCCAGCCGCCGGGCACGGTGCGCGGCCAGATCCGCCTCACCGAACAGGGGGAGGTCGTCAACGCCAAATACGCCAATCCGGAAATCGGCCGGCGCAACCTCGAAACGCTGATGGCGGCGGACCTCGAAGCCACCCTGCTCGCGGATGGTCAGCAACCGCCCGCCGCGTTCTTGAACGCGGCAGCGACCCTGTCGGAAGCGTCGATGCGGGCCTATCGCGCGCTGGTTTACGACACGCCCGGTTTTGTCGACTATTTTTACGCCGCGACCCCCATCGCCGAAATCGCCGAACTCAACATCGGCTCGCGCCCGGCCTCGCGAAAAGCGACGCGACGCATCGAGGACTTGCGCGCCATCCCCTGGAGTTTTTCCTGGGGTCAGAGCCGCGTCGCGCTACCGGGCTGGTACGGGTTCGGCGCGGCGGTGGAAAAATTTCTGGCGGACGGCGGCTCAGAGGCGGTGCTCCGGCGCATGCACGCGGAGTGGCCGTTCTTCCGCACGCTTCTCTCCAACACGGACATGGTGCTGGCGAAAGCCGATTTCTCCATCGCCCGGCGCTATTGCGAACTGGTCCCCGATCCGGCGTTGGCCAAGCACATTTTTGCCGCCATCGAGGCCGAGGCCGAGCGGACGACGCGCGCGCTCAAAACCATTACGGGCGAAGAGGGGCGTCTCGCCGACAATCCGGCGCTCGCCCGCTCCATCGCGCATCGCTTCCCCTATATCGCGCCGTTGAACTATCTCCAGGCGGACTTGTTGCGCCGCTGGCGCGCCGGCGACCATGACAGGAAAGTTCGCATCGGTATCCTCGTGGCGATCAACGGGATCGCGGCCGGTTTGCGCAACACGGGCTGAGCGCCGTCCCGGCCCCGGAGCCGCCATGACACGAGCCAAGAATCCCGATTTCGCTGAACATGTCGCCGCCAGCTTCGATAAGCAGAATGCGATGCGCCTGATCAGGGCGACCTTGCCTGTCGTCGAATATGGCCGAACCGAAATCCACGTTCCCCATTGGGATGGCGTCGAACAGCAGCACGGCTTCGTGCATGGCGGCGAGGTCGGAATGATCGCCGATTCCGCCGCCGGCTATGCTGCAATGACGATGGCGCCGGCCATCGCCACGGTGTTGACCGTCGAGTACAAGATCAACCTGTTGGCGCCGGCGGACGGCGAAAAGCTGATCGCGCGGGGGCGGGTCGTCAGGTCGGGCCGCACGCTGGTCGTGACCGGGGCGGAGGTGGTCGCCGTGAAAGCGGGTCAGGAAACTTTGTGCGCCCTCATGCAGCAGACCATCATGGTCATGCAGGCGAAGGCCGAGAAATAGACGGCAAGGCGCGGACCCGAACGCGCAAAACCCGCCCGGGAACATTGCCGCGCCAAAACCGTTCACAGACCCTCGGGAGAGGGAGTCCGATCATGAAGACAACTCGAAGCATTGCGGTCGCCATTCTGGCGCTACCGCTTACGGTGTCCGGGGTTCCGGCGCAGGGTATTCATATCGGCCCGGGCGGTGTCGGGGTCGATATGGGCGGCGATCATCACCGCAGGGTCATCAGGGAATACGAGGACGACGACGGCTGCACCGTCCGGGTCATCCGCTACCGGCGCGGCGACGGCGACATGGTCACGCGGCGCGAGCGGCATTGCTGACAATCGCGCCGGCCTGTTCCAGAGCGTTTTCAAGCGACGTGGATGCCGGTTCGCGTGAAAACGCTCTGGCGTCAGGCTCGGACATTCGTGTGAGGCTTGGTTAAGAGACGGATATTCCAAAGAAAAAAGCCGGAGCGACGCCCCGGCTTTTGAAAAGGAAGATCGAAAAAAGACCTCAGTTCATCAGCGTCTTCACGCTGGCGATGCCCTGGTCGACGAAGCTGGCCTGGTTCCCCGAGGATTTCAGGACGGTTTCGGCGGCCTTCACCGCAGCGTCGGTCGCGGCGGAGCGCACGTCCGCGATGGCCTGGGCCTCCGCAAGCGCGATCTTGTCGTCGGCCTGCTTCTTGCGGCGGGCGATATAGTCTTCGAGACGGACCTGCGCCTCCTTGGCGAGCACCTCGGCCTCGGTCTTGGCCTGGGCGACGATGGAGGCGGCCTGCGCCTCGGCTTCCGCCGTCTTGGCGGCGAAGCTGTCGAACAGAGCCTGGGCCTCGGCGCGCAGGCGCGAAGCCTCTGCGAGTTCCTTCTCGATGCCTTCGATACGGCCGTCGAGCCCCTTGGCGATCATCTTGTGCACGCCGATGTAGCCGAAGAACAGGATCAGCAGAAGCGCGCCGACGAAGAAATAGAATTCAGCGTCAAATTCCATGTTCTTCTCCTCAGGCCTTGGTGGCGGCGACGGCGGCGGCGACAGCCGCGGAATCGGCCGGCTTGCCGGTCACGTGCTGCAGAATGGCGTGCGCGACCTCGGTGGCGATGCCTTCGACATTGGCCATGGCGGCGGTCTTGGTCTCGCCGATCTTCTTTTCCGCTTCCGCGAGCTTGGCGCCGAGTTCGGCCTCAAGTTTTGAGCGCGAGGCGTCGGCGGCCTTGGCGGCCTCGGCGTGCGCGGCCTGGCCGAGCGCCTGCGCCTTGGACTTGGCCTCGGTGAGGGTCGCCTCATGCGCGGCGGCGGCGGCGGCGGCGTCCTGCTGCGCCTTGTTGGCGGCGGCGAGATCGTCCCCGATGGTCTGCTTGCGGGTCGAGAGAATGCCGGCGACGCGCGGCAGGGCGACCTTCGACATCAGTAGATAGAGGCAGCCGAAAATCAGCGCCAGCCAGATCAGCTGGGGCGCGAAATAGGTCGAGTCGAAGGGCGGGAACACATCTTCGTGGGCGTGACCGGCGGGAACCTCGGTTCCGGCGGCGTGCCCTTCAGCGCCTTGCGTGGCCATATACGTTCCTTGGGTCGTCTTGAGAAGCGTTTTCAAGCGAAGGAAATCGCGTGAGGAAAACGCATGGAACACAACAGGAAAGACGCGCCCCGGGCGAACCGGGGCGCGCAAAGATCACTTCGCGACGAACAGCAGGATCAGCGCGATGAGGAAGGCGAAGATGCCCAGACCTTCGGCGAGCGCCGTGCCGATGAACACGCGGCCGAACTGGCCGTCCGCGGCCGACGGGTTGCGCAGCGCGCCCGAGAGGAAGTTGCCCCAGATCGCGCCGACGCCGATCGCGGCGGCGCCGACACCGATCGCCGCGAGGCCGGCGCCGATAAGTCTAGCTGCTTCAGAACCCATCATAAGACTCCATTTTATTGTGGGCGACCATTTGTTGTTGAGATGAGATTATCAGTGGCCCGGGTGGATCGCGTCGTTGATGTAGACGCAAGTGAGAACGGCGAACACATAGGCTTGCAGCACCGAGACCAGCAGCTCAAACGCGGTCAAGACAGTGATGCCGAGCAGCGGCAGCGGCGCCAGATAGGAGAAGCCGGCGCCAAGCAGCATCACGCAGAAGCCGCCGAACACGACCAGCATGATGTGGCCAGCCAGCATGTTGGCGAAAAGACGAACCGAGAGCGAAATCGGCCGGGAGATGAACGACAGGATTTCGATGATGATGATGAAGGGCAGCAGCGCCGGCATCACGCCGGAGGGCTTGAACAGGCCGAAGAAGTGGAAGCCGTGTTTCCAGATGCCGTAGACGATCGTGAGCAGGATGATCGAGAAGGCGAGGCCGGCGGTGATGATGATCTGCGCCATCACCTCGAACGTATAGGGCCACAGGCCGATCAGGTTGCAGGCCAGCACGAAGACGAACAGGGTGAAGACCAGCGGAAAGAACTTCATGCCGCTTTCGCCGCAGACCGAGCGCACCATGTCAGCGACGAACTCGTAAGCCATTTCGGCGGTGGCCTGCATGCGGCCGGGAACGACCTTCTTGCCGCCGGTGCCTATCAGCATGACCAGGATCACGGCCGCCGCGGCGATCAGCATGAACAGGGCCGAGTTGGTGAAGGAAGCGTCAACGCCAAACAGGTCCAACGGCGCGAGCACGTTGATGTGAAACTGGTGGATGGGATCGACCGCTGCGGAGCCGGCTTCCGACATGTTGCGTCCTTCACTTTTGGCGGGGCGCGCCCGCTATTCTCAGGTTTGCGGCGGCTGCCCGCCGTCGCGTGGCGGCGGCGTCGTTTTCGCCGCCATCCGGTATACGTTGTTGAACCCCGCGGCGACGCCCAATCCCACGAACAGGACCAGCAGCCATGGGGTCGTCCCCAGCCATTTGTCAAGGAGCCAGCCAATCAAGCCGCCCACGACCGCAGCCGAGACAAATTCCGTCAGCACGCGAAAGCCGAGACTCATCGCCCGCCCGAGGCTCTTGTCGGGGCCGGCATCGGAGCGGCGACGCTCTTCGGCGGTGTCCGCCTCGCGTCTCGCCTGAAGTGCGCTCGCCAGTTTTGCAAGCCGCACCTTCATGTCGGCGTCGTCGTCAGACCCGTTCTGCATCGTGCTCCCCGCCGATTCGTAAGAATTGCGTTGTCAGGGAAGGCGCCTGGGGCGGCCTCGATCACAGGTCGTCTGAAGCGCCATCCGATGGAACCGGACTCCGGAACGCCTTGCCGCGTTCCGCCCTTCTTGAACCGGGCGCACCATATTGGCGGCCCTTTCGGCTGTCAAGATTAGGACGGTATTTCTTGTCGCGGGACAAGTCATTGTAAATAAAGACGATAAGGGTGTTTTTGGTGGGGGCGCCCGAAGGTCTAGGCTGGGGCGCGCGGTTCCGGGGGCTTGAAAAGGAGGGCGGCGTGTCTAGCGAACGGCTGAAGGCGTTTTCGGATGGTGTGATCGCCATCATCATCACCATCATGGTTCTGGAGCTGAAGGCGCCCCATGGCGAGGATTTTTCTGCGCTGGCGAAGCTTTGGCCGATTCTCCTCGCCTATGTCGTCAGTTTCACCTATGTGGCGATCTACTGGAACAACCACCACCACCTTTTCTATGTGGTCGAATCGATCGACGGGGCGGTGCTCTGGGCGAATCTCGTCCTGCTGTTCTGTCTGTCGCTGCTGCCCTTCGCCACAGCCTGGGCGGCGGAAACCGAGTTCGCCGCCGCCCCCATGGCCCTTTACGGCGTCAACTTGTTGGCTTGCGCCACGGCGTATCTGGTGCTGGTGCGCACCCTTTTGCGCGCGCAAGGCGCCGGTTCGAAGCTGCAGGCGGCGATCGGCGGCGATTTCAAGGGCAAACTGTCGATGGCGCTCTATGTCGCGGGGATCGCCGCCAGCGGGTGGAAACCCTGGCTCGCCGGCGCCTTTTATGTCGCCGTGGCGGCGATCTGGCTGATTCCCGATCGGCGAATTGTCAGGGTTCTTGAATAGACTCCGACATATTCGCTCGGTTGATTCCATTTCACGACCGTCATGGACCGGGACAAGTCCGGTCATGAGGGCGTCGCCGATCCCGCGCCAATCAATGCCGCGAGAAAAAATCCCGCAGCTTGCAGAGGCTTGTGGTGATATCGAATCGCTGGTCCGGCAAATCCTCGCCCGCGATCAGTTTTGTCAGCGCGACCGCCGGGTCGGGTTCGCCTGTCAGGACGACGTCCGCGCCGCGCTTCTTCATGTGGCGGACAAAACCGTCGCCGGCGCTGCCGGCGATCATCACTTCCACGCCATCAAGGGGATGCGGGGCGTTGTCGTCCTCGATGTAATGCGGCGTCTGCTCCTTGGTGAGGGTGACGCGGGCGGGCTCGGGCAGGGGGCCGCCCGGCGTGTGTCCGGCGAGATCGTAAACAAACCATTGCTGCGCCTTGCCGGCGTGGCCGCTCACTTCTTTCCACTCTATTGTTGCAATGGCGACTTTCATGGCGTCTTGCTCTCTTTTGTGTCGCAACGCGGGCCAAAACGCCGCCTTGCCGGGCTTTTGAGCGGAAAGAGCATATTTTGCGCCAGACGAACGACGCGACATGCGCGCTCTGCGGCCGGCGGCTCGGCGCGCGGTTGGAGGCGCAGCACCTCATGCCCAAAACCTTTGGCGGGCGGGAGACCGTGGCCTTGCACCCGATCTGCCACCGCAAGATCCACACGTCCTTGTCGGAGCGGGAGTTGCGCGACCGCTATCATACGGTTTCCGCAAGATCGCTTCGTGATCCGCGAAAACGAAATCGCGCGGAAATCCTTCAGGCGAAGGGCGGATTTCCGCGCGAGCGGAATACGATTTCCGAACTGATCCTTCGGAAATCGTATCACACGTTCGAGGCCCTGCGCGCCGACCCCGACATAAGCCTGTTCCTGCGCTGGATCGCGAACAAGCGTCCGGATTTTCACACGCGCACGGAAACCAGCCGGCAGCGGCGCTAGAGCGTGATGCGTTTCCACGGAAACGCATCACGCTCTAAAGTTCTTGTTTAAGCATGATCTTTTCCGAAAACCGGTTTCCATTTTTCGGGATCATGCTCTAACCCGCGCGCAGCGCCTGGCTCAACTGGCCGAGTTGCGCTTGTAATTCGGCCGCCTGACCCCTCATGTCGCGGGCGGACTCGGCGACTTCCTGCGACTTGCCGTCGGCGGCCAGCGCCTGATCCTGCAGGGAGGTCATGCTCCGGGTCAGCTCGCAGACCAGGGTGAGCGTGCCCGTGATCGCCTCGGCGATCTGGTCCACGGCGGCGCTCTGCTGGTCGAGGGTCGCTGCAATCGCCGATGCGCTCGAATCGATGCGCCCGATGGTCTCCTCCACCGTCCGGTTGGAGGTCATCGAGGCGTCGGCGCCATGCTGGATAGCCTCGATTCGCCGCGTGATGTCCTCTATGGCCTTCTTTGTGGAATCGGCGAGCGTCTTCACTTCCGCCGCCACCACGCCGAATCCCTTGCCGGCCTCGCCGGCGCGCGCCGCCTCGATGGTGGCGTTCAACGCCAACAGGTTGGTTTTGTTGGCGATGTCCTCGATCAGCGCGACGACCTCGCCGACCTGCCGGGACGATTCGCTCAATTCATGCATGGCCGCCTTGGCCTGCGCCGATTCGGCCACGGCCACGCTGGAGAATTCGGCGGCGCGCGACACCTGAGCGAGGATTTCACGGATCGAGGCGGACAGTTCCTCCGCCGCCGCCGAGGCCGCCTGCACGTTTTGCTCCACCGTGCGGCCGGTTTGCGCGCTGGTCGCCGCCTGGTCGCGGGTCGCGCTGGACAGCGCGTGCAGGTCGCGCGACACCAGCTCGAACCGTTGGGCCTGGCTGTCGATGGCGCCGGCGGCGCCGCCCACCCGCACCTCGAAGTCGGACGCAATCTTTTGCAGCGTCTCGCGGCGCACCCGATCCGCGTCGGCGCGCCGGTCGCGCTCGGCCTCCGCGTCGCGCGCCAGTTTTTCGCGCAGAAGGTTGCGGAATTCGGCGACGGCGCGCGCGATCTGGCCGATTTCGTCGCCGCGCGCCTCGCCGGCGATCGCCGCGTCGAGATCGCCCCGACGCAATTGCTCCATTGAATGGGTCAGGCTTTTGAGCGGACGACCAATGCTGCGCTGAACGATGAAGGCGATGATCGCCAGCGTCGCCATGGCCGCGCAGATCGCGGCGATCAGCAGGCGCGAACTGCGCGCGAGCGCGGTCTCGATGTCGCTGACGTGAAAACCCGTGCCGACGATCCAATCCCAGCCCTCAACAAGCTCGGAGTAACCGAGCTTGAGCGAGGGGGCCTGTTCGCCCGGCTTGACCCAGAGATATTTTGTGAGGCCGCCGCCGTCCTTGGCGTGCTCGATCAGGTCGCGGACAAAGGGGACGCCGTTGGAGTCCTTGAGTTCGATCAGGTTCACGCCCTCGCGCTTGGGATTGGGCGGAAGCAGAACGTTGACCCCGTCGGTGCGATAGATGAAGAAATAGCTGTCCTCGCCGAAGCGCACGGGCCGCAGCGCTTCAACCGCCCGCGCCTTCGCCTCGTCCTGCGAAAACTCTCCCTTTTCCGCTCTCTGCCGGATCGAGTCTATGAAGGTCTTGGCGGTGTCGACCTCATTTTTCAGTTGAAGCTCCTTCTGATCCAGAAGGTTTGCGCGCAAATTGAAATAAGAAAACGCGCCGCCGCCGCCGATGCAGACAAAAGCCAGTGCGACGATGCCGCCAATGCGTGTCGAAATGGAGTTAAGCTTAAGCGCCACAGGCCGATCCCCCCTCTTCGGGCTCAATGGTGCGCTTCAGGTCTTGTGTGAACCTTTCGGAATCGCCTAACTGGCCTCGAGCAGGCGCTCGGCCTGCGCCAGCTCCACCGAAACCAGCTGCGACACGCCGCGCTCCGCCTGGGTGACGCCAAAAAGCCGGTCCATGCGCGCCATGGTGATGGGATTGTGGGTGATGGCGATGAAGCGCGTGTCGGTCTTGCCGCGCATGTCCTCCAGCAGATCGCAAAAGCGCTCGACATTGGCGTCGTCGAGCGGCGCATCCACCTCGTCGAGCACGCAGATCGGCGAGGGATTTGTGAGGAACACGGCGAAGATCAGCGACATGGCGGTTAGCGCCTGCTCGCCGCCCGACAGCAGCGACATGGTCGCGGGCTTTTTTCCCGGCGGTTTCGCCATGATTTCGAGGCCGGCTTCGAGCGGGTCGTCGGATTCCACAAGCTGAAGCTCGGCCGAGCCGCCGCCAAACAGCACTGTGAACAGCTCGCGGAAATGCGCGTCCACCTTTTCGAAGGCGGCGAGAAGGCGCTCGCGGCCCTCCTTGTTGAGCGCGCCGATGGCCGCGCGCAATTTCCGGATGGCTTCGGTGAGGTCGGCCTGTTCCTGCGCGAGTTTCTGATGCTCGGTCTCGACCGCCGCCAGCTCCTCCTCGGCGCGCAGGTTGACGCCGCCGAGACGTTCGCGGTCCGCTTTCAGGCTGGCGAGTTTTTGTTGCACCAGCTCGATGTCGGCGTCTTCGCTGATTTCCGCCACACCGGCCATTTCCAGCAGCGCGTGCGGCGCGCATTGCAATTCTTGAAGAATGTTTTGGGTGAGAAAGGCCAAGCGCTGTTGCGCGGCTTCCGCCTGAGCCTCAAGGCGGGCGCGGCTTTCGCGGGCGGATGACATCGCCTCCAGCGCGGCGCGGGCGGCGCGGTCGGCGGTGGCGAGCGCGGTTTCGGCGAGCGCGCGGGCGTCGGCCGCGTCTTTCAGCTTTTGCTCGGCCTCCTCTATGCTTGAGGTGAGCGTCCGGCGCTGCAATAGGAATTCGTCGGGCGCCTCGGCGAGCCGGTCCATCTCCTCCTGTGTCTCGACGAGGCGGTCCTGAATTTCCTCTTTCTGCGCCAGCGACCGGGCTTTTCTGTCGGCCCAGGATTTTCTTTCCTTTTCGATGGCCTCGCGCCGGCGAATGCGCGACTCCGCCTCGCGCGCGAAGTTTTGCAGGGCGGCGCGGGCTTCGGAGGCCGCGGCGCGGTCGAGCGCATTGGCGGTGCGCGCCGCGTCGCGTTCGCCCAACAGCGTCGCGGGCTCGGGCAGGTCGTCATAGGCTTCGCGAGCCTGCGCCAGGCGCTCCCGCGCCTCGTCGCGCATGTCCTGGGCGCGGCGTCGGGCGTCCTCCAGGCTCGACAGCCGCGACAGCAACTGGCCCTGGCGCCGTTCGGCGGCGCTGGCGGCCTCGCGGGCTTCCGAAAGGTTTTTTTGCGCCATGCGCGCGGCGATGCGGGCGCGCTGGTCGGCCTCCAAGGCGTCGGCGACGGCGTTTTCCGCCGCCTCCATGCGCTCGCGCAGCAGATAAAGCTCTTCGCGCGCGACTTTCGCCTCGGCTTCAAGGTCTTCGAGTCGGTTTTTCTCGCTCAGCCGGCGCGCGGCGGCGGTGGGCGCCTCGGCGGCGCGGACAAAACCGTCCCAGCGCCACAGGTCCCCCTCCACGGACACCAGCCGCTGCCCCGGCTTGAGGCGGCTTTGCAGCAGCCGCCCTTTTTCGCGGGGAACCACGCCGATCTGGGCGAGGCGGCGCTTCAGCACGTCCGGGGCCTGCACTCTGCCGGAGAGGGCAATGGCCTCGTCCGGCAGGGCGGGGTCACCCAGGCCAAAGGAATGCGCCCAGAAGGCGGGGGCCTCATCGTCGGTGGAGGCCTGGAGGTCCTCGCCGAGCGCCGCGCCCAAAGCGCCTTCAAATCCCTTTTCGACGACGATTTCCTCGATCACCGCCGGCCAGGCGCCATGTTCGGAGCGCAGCAGGTTTGAAAGTGTGCGCGCTTCCGTTTCCAGCGCCTGCGCCTTGCGCTCGGCCTCCTTCAGCGGGTTGCGCAGAAATGTTTCCTCGTCGCGGGCGAGCGCAAGGGCGCTTTCGGCGGCGAGCGCATCTTCTTCGGCCTGGGCGGCGGCGTCCATGAGACGCTCGGCTTCCGTAAGAACCTCGGCGAATTCCGAATCCTCGCCGGCGCTGTCGCGCAGCGCCTCGATCTCTTGGATCAGTTGGTTCAGTTCGGCGTCGTAGCGGGCGAACGCCTGTTCCTCGCGCCGCGCCGAATCGGCCAGCGCATTGCGTTGCGCCTCGACCCCGGCGAAGGCGTTTTGCGCGGCTTCGAGCGCGGCTTCCGACAGTTTGAGCTTGGCCTCGGCTTCCTCGCAGCGCAGCCGCGCCTCTTCGGCGAGGTCGGCCTCGTCCTCGCCGGCGCCCGAAAGGTCCTCTTCCTCGGCGAGCAGGCGCTCCAGCGCGGCGGCGGCGTCGTCGTAATGGTGGGTCTCGCGACCCATGTCGTTGGAAAGCTGGGCGAAGCGCCGCTCCAGCTCCAGCCGCCGCGATTGCGCCCGCTTTTCCTCGCCTTCCAGCGCCTCGCGCGCCAGAATCAAGCGTTGCAGCGCGGCGCCGGCCTGCGATTCCGCGTCGCGCGCCTTGGGCGCCTCCAGCGCGGCTATGGCTTGCAGGCGGGCGGTTTCGGCCTGATTGCGGGTGGCCTCGGCGACATCGAGCACGTTGGATTCGACGGCGGCCTTGGTCTCCTCAGCCTCCTTGGTCGCGCCGCGCAGGGCGATCAGGGCGACCAGAGCCTCGTTCTTGCGGATTTCGGCGGCCAGCGCCCGATAGCGCGCCGCCTGCCGGGCCTGGCGTCGCAGCGATTCGGTCTGCGCGCCGATCTGGCCAATCACGTCCTCAAGGCGAAGCAGGTTTTCCTCCGCGCCTTTGAGACGCAGTTCGGCCTCGTGGCGGCGCGAATGCAGACCGCCGATGCCGGCGGCTTCCTCGAGAATGCGGCGGCGGGCCTGGGGCTTGGCGGAAATGATCTCGCCGATCTGCCCTTGCCGCACCAAGGCCGGCGAGCGCGCGCCCGAGGAGGCGTCGGCGAACAGCAGTTGCACGTCGCGGGCGCGCACTTCGCGGCCGTTGAGCTTGTAGGTCGAGCCTTCCTCGCGCTCGATGCGCCGGGTGATTTCCAATATGTCGGAATCGTTGAAGGCGGCGGGGGCGGTGCGGGCGCTGTTGTCGAGCACCAGCATGACTTCAGCGTGATTGCGCGCGGGCCGCGCGCCGGAGCCGGAGAAGATGACGTCGTCCATGCTGGAGGCGCGCATCTGCTTGTAGGCGTTCTCGCCCATGACCCAGCGCAGGGCCTCCACGAGATTCGACTTGCCGCAACCGTTTGGCCCAACGACGCCCGTCAGGCCCGGCTGGATGGCGAATTCCGTGGGCTCCACAAAGCTCTTGAAGCCGGTGAGGCGAAGTTTGTCGAATTTCATGGGCTGTTCCAGAGTGGAACAAGGCGCCATGTGTCAGGCGGAATCAAGCATCGCGCGCGCAAAAGCTGGGGAAAAGGACGGGAGCGAACGCGCTAATCGTCCCAGCGGTCCCAGAACCGGCGCGGCCGAGTCTCGGGGGCGGCCCTGAGCGTGACCCTGGAGACGCCGGCGGCGACATTGACGCCCACATGGCCTTCGACGGCGATCGGTTGCAGCGTGAAGCTGGAGTCGTTGTCGCCGGTGAGGATATTCACCCCCACGCCGCCGCCAGCGGAGGCTTGGGCGCCAAGTCCGGAATAGGAGCCGGCGAGCGCGCCGGGCGGCACGGAGGTCGAGGGGGCCAGCACGGCCCAGGCGAGTTTGCCGCGCGCCACCGCGCCGAGCGCGATGCCATAGGCGTCAATGCGTCCCTTGTAGAAAACCTCGGGTCCGCCATTGGCCGGAAGGAAGGTGCAGCGCATGTCCTGGCGTTGCATCACGATCATGGCGATGCTTGCGGAAACCTCGCACATCAAGGCGCCGGCCTCGATCGGCGCGGCCAGCGTGGGCTGCGCGGCGAGGGCGGCCGCACAAACAAGGGCGAAACGAAGGGTTTTCATCAATGCGCTCCAGCAATGAAAGCGCACCCTAGCCGATCAGGCCAAGCCTGAAAACCTCGATTTCATATGCCGGCGCCGTCGGGCGTGACGTCGTCCCCGGCCTTGCGTTTCGCCATGGCCTGGCGGAAGTCCGCGTACCATCCCCGGACCAGCGGGCGGAAGGCCGCGTCGGCCAGCGCAAGCGCCACCGCCGTCGAGGTCGGGGCGCCAAAAATCTTGGCGCCGAGGCCGACCAGCGCGCCGCCGCCGAGCGCTGGAAGGAATTTTTCCAACACATCCTTTCCCAGCCGCGCCCAGTCGATCTCGCCGTCCTCCGTCGCCGGCTCCTCCTCCACCGCCCGGCCTGGCTCGATCATGCCGAAGGCGACGGTCTCGTTGGTAATGCGGTCGATGAGAATAAAGCCGCCGAGATCGCGGTTGTCGCGATAGAGGCTGATCGGGAGGGCGCGGTCGAAACGCAGTTGCGCCGTGGCGATCTCGTTCAACGCCAGCGGCCGTCCCGGACCCGGTTCAAAGGTGTGGATGTCGATGAGATGCCGGACTTTGGCGACCGTCGCATTGGCCGTGCGCGCGCCGAGCTTGACGATGTAGGAGGCGCCCGGATGCATGTCGGTCTCGGCCGTCCACAGCAGCCGCGCTTCCACGGTCAAGGCGACGTCCGGCTGGCGTTCGACGCTCGACAAAATATCGCCGCGCGACACGTCGATCTCGTCGGCGAGCGTGATCGTCACCGACTGACCGGCCACAGCGACGGGCAAATCGCCATCCTGCGTGACGATGCGCGCGACCGTGCTGGCGCGGCCCGAGGGCAGGGCGACCACGGAATCGCCGGGCTTTATCGAGCCGCTCGCCACCCAGCCGGAAAATCCGCGGAAATCCAGGTTTGGGCGGTTGACCCATTGCACGGGAAAGCGGAACGGCGCCTCGCTGATTTCACCACCGGCTACCTCGATCTGTTCGAGCAGCGGCAGCAACGGCTCGCCTTGGAACCAGGGCGTACGCTCGGACAAAGTGGCGATGTTGTCGCCGTTGAGCGCGGAAATCGGGATCGGCGCGATGGTTCGAAAACCGAGGTCTTTCGCCATCTCGCGATAGGCGGCGACGATCTCGTTGAAGCGCGCTTCGCTGTAGTCGACGAGGTCCATCTTGTTGATAGCGAGCACCACATCGCGCACGCCAATCATGGAGACGATGAAGGAATGGCGGCGCGTCTGCGGCAAAATTCCTTTTCGCGCGTCGATCAGGATGATGGCCAAATCCGCGGTGGAGGCGCCCGTCGCCATGTTGCGGGTATATTGCTCGTGGCCGGGCGTGTCGGCGACGATGAAGGCGCGCTTGTCCGTCTTGAAATAGCGGTAGGCGACGTCGATGGTGATGCCCTGTTCGCGCTCGGCGGCGAGACCGTCCACCAGCAGCGCGAAATCGAGCGCGCCGCCCTGCGTGCCGAATTTTTTGGAATCGCGGTCGAGCGCGGCGAGCTGGTCCTCCGCGATCATCTGCGAATCGTAGAGCATGCGCCCGATCAGGGTGGATTTGCCATCGTCCACGGAGCCGCAGGTGATGAAGCGCAGCAGCGCCTTTTCCGACGTGTGGGGACGAGGTGCGGGCGAAAGGATTTCGGCCTCGGCGACGTGCGCGTTCATGTCAGAAATAGCCTTCCTGCTTCTTCTGCTCCATGGAGGCGGAGCCGTCGTGATCGATGATGCGGCCCTCGCGCTCGCTGGTTTTTGACGCGCGCATTTCCGCGATGATTTCGGGGAGCGTGGACGCCTCGCTTTCCACGGCGCCGGTGAGCGGATAGCAGCCGAGCGTGCGGAAGCGGACGCTCAATTCCTCGACCTGCTCACCGGGGCGCAGCTTCATGCGCTCGTCGTCGCGCATGATCAGCGCGCCGTCGCGGCGCACCACCGGACGTTTTTTGGCGAAATAGAGCGGGACGACCGGAATGTCCTCTTTGGCGATGTAATCCCACACGTCGCTCTCGGTCCAGTTGGACAGCGGGAACACGCGGAAGGATTCGCCGGGACGCTTGCGCGTGTTGTAGAGCCGCCACGGTTCCGGCCTCTGGTTCTTGGGGTCCCAGCGATGTTCGGGGGAGCGCAGCGAAAACACGCGCTCCTTCGCCCGCGATTTTTCTTCGTCGCGGCGGGCGCCGCCGAAGGCCGCGTCGAACTTGTACGTGTCGAGCGCCTGTTTCAACCCTTGAGTCTTCATCACGTCGGTGTGCAGGCGGGAGCCTGAGTCAAACGGATTGACGCCGGCCTTCACCCCGTCCTCGTTGATGTGGACGAGGAGCTCCAGGCCCAGCTCCTTCACGCGCTGGTCGCGGAAGGAAATCATCTCCTGGAACTTCCAGGTGGTGTCGACATGCAGCAACGGGAACGGCGGTTTTGAGGGATAGAACGCCTTCATAGCGAGGTGCAGCAGCACCGCCGAATCCTTGCCGATCGAATAGAGGAAGACCGGCCGTTCGCATTCGGCCGCGACCTCGCGGAATATGTGGATCGATTCCGCTTCGAGCTTTTGCAGATGGGTCAAAGGCGCGTTCATTCCGCAGCTTCCTTTACGCGCGACACACGGCCCTCGGTGGAGACGTGCAGGCCGCATTCCTTCTTGTCTTCGCTCTCCCACCACCAGCGTCCCGCGCGTTCGGGTTCGCCGGGCTTGATGGCGCGGGTGCAGGGCGCGCAGCCGATGCTGACAAAGCCTTTTTCGTGAAGCGCGTTCACCGGCGCGTGGTTCGCCTTGGTGTAGGCGACGACGTCGTCGCGCGAGAAATCGAACAGCGGGTTGGCCTTGAGCAGGCCGCGCTCCGCGTCCCATTCAACGAAGCCGAGATTGGAGCGATGGGCGTTCTGGTCGCCGCGCAGACCTGTCACCCAGACTTGCGCGCCAGAAAGCGCGCGCGCCAGCGGCTCGACCTTTCGCACCTCGCAGCACGCCTTGCGCATGTCGAGGCCATAGTAAAAACCATTGATTCCCTGGTCGGCGATCAGCGCTTCCACCGCATGAGCGTCAGGATAAAAGGCCTTTATGCGCAGCGCGTATTGTTCTTCGGTGCGCTGCCACAGTTCATAGGTCTCGGGAAAGAGGCGGCCGGTGTCGAGCGTCACCACCTCGAAATCGACCTCCGACTCCGCCAGCGCGTGGGTGATCGCCTGGTCTTCGATGCCGAAACTGGTGGTGAAGACGATGCGGCCGTCAACCGCCTTGCGCAGCGCGCGCAGACGATTGGGCAGCGTGGCGCTGGCGAAGGCGGCGTTGAGCGTGTCGACGAGGGAAAGCGAGGACTCAGACATTGTTGCCGACTCCGGCCAGCCGCGCGGCGCGGCGTTGTTCGAGGATGTTGGTGACGGCGCCATAGCTGTAGCCGCGCTGATAAGTGACGCTGATGCGCTGCGCGGCGTCGAGCCATTGCTCGACCGGCTGGCGCTTGGCGCTGTCGTCCGGCAGCTCGATCTCGTCGAAACCGCAGGCGAGCGCATGGGGGAACTGGTCGGACACCAGCGGTCCGCTGGCGCGCAGCGCGCCAACAAAACCGCGTTCGCGCAACTGACGCGCGATGGAAAGGCCGCGGCCATTGTAACCCGTGGGGAAGGCGATCACGATCAGGGCCAGTTCACGGAAAAAAGGCTCCAGCGCCGCCGCCCTTTCGGTGTTGTCGATTGCCGCGCCGATGTGCTGGCCGGGCCGGCGCGCGGCGAGCGCGTCTCGCAGCTGCGCCAACGCAACGATGACGTTGTCGGCGGTGAGATCGAGCGTTTCGACGCGCGTCCAGACGTCGGCCTTGGCGCCCTCGCGATCAAGCAACAACATCGGCGATCTCCTTGAATGCGGCCTTGAACGGATCGAGGCCGAGCCGGCGATAGGCTTCGATGAAGGTTTCGCCTTGCTGACGCTCCGCGAGATAGACGGCGATCACCTTGTCGATCGCTTCCGGCACGTATTCCGCGGGCAGGCCTGGGCCTAAAAGTTCGCCCAAAGCGTAAGTCTCGCTGGGGTCGCCGCCGATGGTGATCTGATAGGACTCGACCCCCTTCTTCTCCAGGCCGAGAATCCCGATATTGCCGACATGGTGGTGCCCGCAGGCGTTGATGCAGCCGGAAATTTTTATGCTGACTTCGCCAATCTCCTTCTGCTTCTCCGGATCGGCGAAATGCTTCGACAAGGCTTGGGCGATCGGGATGGAGCGCGCGGTGGCGAGGCTGCAATAATCGAGGCCAGGACAGGCGATGATGTCGGTGATCTGCCCGACATTCGCGGTGGCGAGATCATGGGCTTTGAGCGCCGCGTAAACCTCCGCGACATCGTCGAGCCGCACATAGGGCAGGACGAGGTTTTGGGCGTGGGTGACGCGCAATTCGTCGAACGAATATTTTTCGGCGAGGTCGGCGACCACCCGCATCTGCTCGGAGGACATGTCGCCGGGCGTTCCGCCGATGGGTTTCAGCGAGATCGTCACCGCCGTATAGCCCCGGCGCTTGTGGCGAAACAGATTGTGCTCGACGAAGCGCGCCAGTTCGGGGTCGCGGATCTGCGCTTCCTCCAGCTTGCGCGAGACTTCGGGCAGGTCCTGGTAGGCGGGGGGCGCGAAATAGGCGGCGATGCGCGCCTGCTCCTGGGGATCGGCGTTCACCCTAGCCTTGTCGATGCGGGCGAACTCCTCCTCGACCAAAGCGCGGAACGCCTCGATGCCGATTTCATGTACGAGAATCTTGATGCGCGCCTTGTATTTGTTGTCGCGGCGTCCGTCGAGATTATAGACGCGCAGCGTCGCCTCGAGATAGGCGAGCAGGTCTTCGCGCGGCAGGAATTCGCGCAGCACCTGGGCGGCGAGCGGGGTGCGGCCGAGGCCGCCGCCGACGAGGATTTCATAGCCGGCCGCGCCGCTCTTGGCGTCGCGCACGATGCGCACGCCGAGGTCGTGCGACTTTACGACCGCGCGGTCATGCGTCGCGCCCGACACCGCGATCTTGAACTTGCGGCCCAGCCATTCGAATTCGGGATGCAGGGTCGACCATTGCCGGATTAGTTCGGCGATTGGGCGGGGGTCCTCGATCTCGTCATAGGCGACGCCGGCGAATTGATCGGCGGTGACATTGCGGATGCAATTGCCGGAGGTCTGGATGCAATGCATTTCCACATCGGCGAGCAGGCCGAGGACGGTCGGGACGTCCTTGAGCTTCGACCAGTTGAATTGCAGGTTGGTGCGCGTGGTGAAATGGCCGTAGCCGCGATCGTATTCGTCGGCGATGCGGGCGAGCTGGCGCAATTGCCGCGCGTGCAGCGTGCCGTAGGGAATGGCGATGCGCAGCATGTAGGAATGCAGCTGGAGGTAGAGGCCGTTCTTCAGGCGCAGCGGCAGGAATTCCGCATCGGTGAGCGAGCCATCGATGCGGCGCGCAACCTGGCTGGCGAATTGGGCGACGCGCTCGCGCACCAGCCGTTCGTCGAATTCATCATAGCGATACATGGGACCTCCTTCGAGGCGATCTGGCTTTGTATTGACGCGTTTTCCTGGCGCGAACCTCGCCTGGAAACGCTCTAGATCTGGAAATCGGCCTGCTTGCCGAGGTCGGGCCGGGTGCTTGGCCCAGACGCGCGGATCGCCTCGCGGATGTGGCGTGGAACCGGCGCGCCGTCGCGCAGTTCAACGTCGACCAGAGCGGCGCCGACCACTTTCGCGTGGAGAAACTCCCGCGCGGCAAAAGTTTCGAGCGCCTGGGCGGCGGCTTCGTCCAGGGCGACCTTGGCGTGGCGCGGGTCGCGGCTCCAGCCGTCCTCCGACGCGAAAACAACTTCGCCTTCGAGGAGGTCGTTGGCGACGAGAATGACAGGAAAAGGCGGACGCTTGACGGCGGCCATGGGGACCTCGCGAGTTTCTTCGCGGAAACTAGCCGCCCCGGGATCACCTTTCAATGCGATGAAACAGAATGAAATTGGCTATTTTTGCCACAATGGGAGAAGGATGGTCTCTTTGTCGATGTCATGGCTGCGTTCAGGGAGGAAAATTTACTTCCTGGTGCGCCGTACGTGGCGTCAAGGCTTTCCGCGTTGGGGTCGGGCTGCGCCTGTGCTAGGAGGACGTCCGGCATGCCGGCGCGTGTTGCGCGGAAGGATCGAAAGATGAGTTCAGGCGGCAAGGTTCTGGTGACCGGCGCGACGGGCTTTGTTGGCGCGGCGGTGGCGCGGGCGCTGATCGCGCGCGGCGAGGACGTGGTGCTGCTGGCGCGGAAAAATTCGCCGCGCGGCAATGTCGAGGGGCTCGATGCGCAAGTTGTGATCGGCGATCTGCGCGACGCCGACTCGCTCGCCCCCGCCTTCCAGGGGGTGGACCGGCTTTATCACGTCGCCGCCGATTACCGACTCTGGGCGCCTGACCCCAACGAGATCGTCGAGGCCAACCGGATCGGCGTGGCCAATATCATGAGCGCCGCCTTGCGCGCGGGCGTGTCGCGGATCGTCTACACCTCCTCGGTGGCGACGCTAAAACTCAACGACGAGAGCCGCCCCGTGGACGAGACCGCGCCCGCCACGCCCGAGCAGGCCATCGGCGCCTACAAGAAGAGCAAGACGATCGCCGAGCGTCTCGTGGAGAAGATGATCGCCGAGCAGGGCCTTCCGGCGGTGATCGTCAATCCCTCCACCCCCATCGGCCCGCGCGACATCAAGCCGACGCCCACGGGGCGGGTGATCGTCGAGGCCGCCAACGGCAAGATGCCCGGCTATGTCGACACCGGCCTGAACCTCGTCCATGTCGAGGATGTCGCGGCGGGCCATCTCGCCGCGATGGACCGGGGCCGGATCGGCGAGCGCTACATTCTCGGCGGCCAGGACGCGCCCTTTGGCAAATTCCTCACGGAAATCTGCGAAATGGCGGGCCGGCGTCCGCCCATGCTGAAAATTCCGCGCGCGCCCCTGTTCCCCTTCGCCCGCGCCGCCGAATTTTTGGCGCGCTTCACCGGAAAGGAACCCTTCGCCACGGTGGACGCGTTGCGCATGTCGAAATACCGCATGTATTTCTCGTCGGCGAAGGCGCAGGCCGAACTGGGCTATGCGGCGCGCCCCTATGCCGACGCCATCGCCGACGCGCTCGCATGGTTCCGCGAAAGGGGCATGGTCAAGTGATTGGTCTCGGCCTCCTCGTCCTGGCGATCTGGCTGGTTCTGATTTTCCTGCGCGGAAAATTCTGGGCCTGCCTGGATACGGATTTTGACAGCCCGCGCGTGCTGACGAACTGGCCCTCGGTGGTCGCGGTGGTTCCCGCCCGCGACGAGGCCGCGCTGATCGCCAAGAGTCTCGGCAGCCTGCTGACGCAGGAGTATGGCGGCGATTTCCACGTCGTGCTCGTTGACGACCAGAGCAGCGACGGCACGGCGGACATCGCCCGCGCGCTGCCGGGCGCCGAAGCGCTCACCGTGCTCGACGGCGCCGCCCCCCCGCCGGGCTGGACGGGAAAAGTCTGGGCGATGGAACAGGGTTTCAGGCACGCGCGCGAAAAATTCGCGCCACGCCTCCTGCTGTTCACCGACGCCGATATTTTGCACGCGCCGGACTCGCTGCGGATGCTAGTGGCGCGCGCGGAAGCCGACGTCATTGGCCTGACCTCGCTGATGGCGCTGCTGCGCTGCGAGAGTTTTGCCGAAAAGCTTTTGGTCCCCGCCTTCGTCTATTTCTTCCAGATGCTCTATCCGTTCCGCTGGGCGCGCGATCCGCGCAAGCGCACCGGGGCGGCGGCGGGCGGCTGCATGCTGGTGCGTCCCGACCTGCTGATGACCGCCGGCGGCCTCGAAAGCATGAAAGGCGCGCTGATCGACGATTGCGCGCTGGCGCTGCGGATGAAGACGGTGGGGCCGGTCTGGCTCGGCCTGACCAAGCGCGTGCGCAGCCTGCGCCCCTATCCCGGGATCGGCGACATCGGCCGGATGATCTCGCGGTCCGCCTATGCGCAGCTGAAATTTTCGCCCATGCGCCTTTTCGGCGCGACGCTGGGCTTGGCCCTCACCTTCCTGGCGCCGGTCTGGCTGGCGCTGACCGCGCCCGGCGCCGCCGGCTTGTTGGGCGCGCTCGCGCTGGGCTTGATGATCGCGAGCTTCATGCCGATCAACCGGTTCTACGGCCTGAGCCGGGCGTGGGCGGCGCTCTTGCCGCTGATTGCCGGGGTTTATATGGTCTATACGGTGCGCTCGGCGCTCGACTATCATCGCGGGCGCGGCGGCATGTGGAAAGGCCGGGCGCAGGCGCCGAACGGGAAAGGGGAGGCATGAACGCGCAAGCCCAAGAGAATGCGCACGCGCAGTTGACGGCGGAGAGCCTGCGGTCGGGCAAGACCGGCGCCGACGAGAATTTTCCCGTCGCGTCCCTGCTGATCGACGCGCCGTTGCGGCCCATCGTCCTCGCCTTCTACGATTTCGCCCGCTCCGGCGACGACGTCGCCGACAGCCCAACCCTTTCGCCGACGCAAAAGCACGCGCTGCTCGACCAGATGGACGATTCGCTCATTGGCAAGAGCGACGCCGAGCCGCTCGGCGTCAAGCTGCGCGCCGCGCTCGCCGAGCGTCGCGTGACCAACCAGCACGCGCGCGACCTGCTCAACGCCTTCCGCCTCGACGTGGACAAGAACCGTTACGCCAGCTGGGACGAGCTGATCGACTATTGCCGGCTCTCGGCCATGCCGGTCGGGCGCTTCATGCTCGACGTCCACGGCGAGAGCGAAAGCCTTTGGCAGGCCAACGACGACATTTGCGCCGCCCTGCAAATCAACAACCATCTCCAGGATTGCGTGAAAGACTACAAAGCTCTGGACCGCGTCTACATTCCGCAAGACGCCCTCGCGGCGGCCGGCGCGCGCACGGAAGAGCTGGACGGCCCCAAAAGTTCGCCGGCGCTGCTGTCCTGCCTGCAAAATCTCGCGCGGAAGAACCGCGAGCTGCTCGAACGCGGCGCCGGGCTTGGCGGCGCGGTCAAGAATTTCCGTCTCGGCCTGGAGATCGCCGTGACCGTCGCCCATGCCCGCAAAATCGCGGATTTGCTGATCGCCAACGATCCCCTGTGCGAAAAGGTGCGGCTGAGCAAGAGCGAGATGATCGGCGGCGCGCTGGCCGCCGCCGGCCTCGCGGCCGTGTCGCGCTGGACCGGGAGGGCGGCATGAGCATCATCACCCACGACGAAGCGCGCAACACCGCGCGGAACAGCTCGTTTTATCGGGCGATGGCGATCCTGCCGCGCGCGCAGCGCGACGCCATGTTCGAAATCTATTCCTTCTGCCGCGCGGTGGACGACATCGCCGACGGCGAGGGGACGAGAGAGGAAAAGACCGCCGCCCTCGACCATTGGCGCCGCGACATTCGCGCGCTCTACGAGGGCGACCATGCCGGGCTGGCCGAGGGCCTGATCAACGCGCTGCGCGACTTCAGCTTCGAGCAGGACGATTTTCTGGCTGTCATCGACGGCATGCAGATGGATGTCGACGAGCACATTGTCGCGCCGGACGCGCAAAAGCTCGATCTCTATTGCGACCGCGTCGCCAGCGCGGTGGGGCGGCTGTCGGTGCGCGTGTTCGGCCTGCCGGAGCAGGACGGCATCGACCTCGCCTATCACCTGGGCCGGGCGCTGCAGCTCACCAACATTCTGCGCGACGTCGACGAGGATGCGGGGCTCGGCCGGGTCTATCTCCCGCGCGAGCTGCTGTCGAACGTCGCCATCGCCAACCCGACGCCAGAGACCGTCGCAGCCTGCGAAAACCTCGATCCGGTGTGCCGCCCGCTGCTGACGCAAGCCGAAACCCATTTCGACAAAGCCGCCGCGATCATGGCCGCGCGCCCCCATGCGGAAATCCGCGCGCCCATGATCATGTATCTTGCCTATCGCGCGATCTGGCGGCGCCTGGACTCCCGCGGCTTTAGCGCGCCGCGCCAAAGAATCGCGACGCCGAAACTGGCCGTGCTCGGCGCCTTCCTGCGCTACGGACTCTTTTGATGACCCGTGTTCATGTGATCGGCGCCGGCCTCGCCGGCCTCCAGGCGGCCGTGGAGCTATGCGAGCGGTTTGACGTCACGCTCTACGAGGCGGCCCCGCAGGCGGGCGGCCGCTGCCGCTCCTATTTCGACGCCACGCTCGGCATGACCATCGACAACGGCAACCATTTGCTGCTGTCGGGCAACAGCGCCGCGCTGGATTACGCGAAAAAAACCGGCGGTTTCGAAAAACTCTCCATCGCCGCGGAAGCCGAATTCGATTTTTGCGACCTGGAGACCAAGGCGCGCTGGCGGCTGCGGCCCAACGCCGGGAAAATCCCATGGTGGATTCTCGCCCCGGACCGGCGGCTGCCCGACACCGCCGGGCTGGACTATCTCGCTCTGGCCAAACTGCTGTTCGCCAAGCCGGGCCAGACCCTGCGGCCATTCCTGGGCAACGGCGACATGGCGCGGCGGCTGTGGGACCCGATTTTCGTCTCGGCGCTGAACACGGCGCCCGAAGAGGCGTTCGCGGCGCTGGCCGCGGCCATCGTGCGCGAGACTTTTGCCAAGGGTGGCGAGGCCTGCCGTCCCGTGGTGGCGGTGGACGGGCTGTCCGCCGCCTTCGTCGATCCCGCGCTGTCTTATCTGCAGGGCAGGGGCGCGCGCGTCGCGTTCGGGGCCAAATTGCGCGGCCTCGCCTTCGAGGGCGACCGCGTCGCGAGCCTCGAATTTGGCGAGACCGTCGCGCTCGCGCCGGACGACAAGGTTGTGCTGGCGGTCACCGCGCCGGTGGCGCAGGAGCTGTTGCCCGGCCTGTCCGCCCCCACCGAATTCCGCTCCATCGTCAACGCGCATTTCGCCCTGCCGGCGCCCAAAAACATGCCGCTGCTCACCGGCGTGGTCGGCGGCTGGAGCGAATGGGTGTTTGCCTTCCCGGACCGCTTCTCCGTCACCATCAGCGCCGCCGACCGGTTCATGTCGACCGCGCGCGAGGAGCTGGCGGCGCATATTTGGGATGAGGTGCAGGCGGTCGCGGGGATTTCGGCGCCTTTGCCGTTCTGGCAGATCATCAAGGAGAAGCGCGCCACTTTCGCCGCGACGCCGGCGCAGGACGCGCTGCGGCCGGGCGCCGAAACGCAATGGCGCAATCTTGTCCTGGCCGGCGACTGGACGCAAACCGGCCTTCCCTCGACCATAGAGGGCGCGATCCGCTCCGGCCTCGCCGCCGCCCGGCTTGTAAATCAGTAACCCTCACGGACGGGCGAGGGCGCGATCCGCTCTGGTCCGTCGGCTGAGCAGTTTTTCAATCAGTAGCCCTCACCCTGAGGAGCCGCCGAAGGCGGCGTCTCGAAGGGCGCGGGCGGTCCACGGGTTTGTCGGCGCGCCGCGCCCAAAAGTCTTTTCCTTTTGGGGATCATGCTCTAAGACCCCGCCATGTCGATCAGCATCACGCAGGCCTTCACCTTCGAGGCCGCCCATCATCTGCCCCATGTGCCTGAAACCCATCGCTGCCGCCGGCTGCATGGGCATTCCTATCGCGTCGAACTCACCCTGGCCGGCGAGGTCGACCCGCACACCGGATTTGTCGTCGATTTCTTCGACGTCGAGGCGGTGTTCGCGCCGGTGCTGGCGCAACTCGACCATTATCTGCTCAACGATATTTCAGGACTGGAAAACCCCACGGCGGAAAACATCGCCTTGTGGATTTTCCGAAAGGTCAGCCCGGACCTGCCGCAACTAACGGCCGTCAAAGTTTTTGAAACGCCGATGTGCTGGGCGGAATATCGGGCCTGATCGGCCGCCGCGCCCGTTTTTTCGAAAAGTGAAAATGGCGAAACGCGCCAAAACCATCAATATGTCGAAAACATGTTCACGTTTTGTTTTCACGTGAAACATAGGCCGAAATCATGTGTTTTCATAAGTATATGTAATGTAAGGTTTATTTTTGTTCGCCCGTTCGAGGCGAAACGTCGAACACTGTTCACCCGCAGAGGCTGCCGCCACAACCCGCAAGATGCAATCGCGAAAATCGCGTGTTTTTCATCAAAAAACGCGCGTTTTTTGCACAAATGGGCCTGTTTTGCGCGATTTTTCGCGACGAAACTTCAACCAGAACGGGAAGTTTCCGAAAAAAGCCCGTTCGCGAGCCCATGAGACGGCGCCAAAAAAAAGACCATAGCCCCGCCTCGGGCGCCTGCTTCACGAGCGGATTACGGAAGCTCGTCGATGCCCGGCAAGGTCATGAATTTCGCCAATTACAATAATCGAGGTCACGTCGGCTAGTTTTTGTTTTACCGTTTATGCTTAGCTGAGCATCGTCCATCTACGGAGGAACGGATGAGCGGGTTTACCGACGCCGAGATACAGGCAGAGCTAGAGCGTCGATCAAAGGCCAATAAGGACCGAGATGATCAGCGCGAGTCGAGTATGCGCAAGATGGGTAAGGAGGACACGACCTGCCTGCACTGCGGGAGGCCAATGTATTCATGGCAAGCCACTAGCCCAGAAAACCCGCTTTGCGATTTGTGTCTTTGATTGTGGGTTGCCAATTTGGCTCGGTGTAGAATGACCGGAACGGGTCAACACGGGACGGTCGCAGGCTTGGTCGCGATCGTCTCTTCAGACCCGCTTGCTCGCGCCACGCGTCGCCCCGCTAAACCCTGAAATCGGCGGGATCGTAAACCCGTTTGGTCCAGAAGAATTCACACGTCACGGTGATCCGGCCGTCGTGAACCACGTCGTCGCGCTCTTGCTGCGAAAAGTTGCGCAGCATCTCCTCGATTCGCGCGTCGGAGTAGCGGCAGGCCTCGCGCAGCGGGCGCGGCAAAAAAGACCAGAGCGCCCGGGCGCCCGCATCGGGAATCAGCGAGAAGCGGACGACCCCGAGCGGCGCCGCAAACGCCCGCCTCGGCGCCCCGACCAACCGCATGGACTCTCGAACGGGTGGTTTGCAGCTTCAATGACCTGATGAACGGCGCTACTCTCCCCCGAGGCCAGTGCGGATCAGATCGGGAGCATTTTTGTGAACCTGCTCAGCCTTGAGGGAAAACGCATCCTGCTGACCCAGGCCGACATGTTCATGGGTCCTGCCCTGGCCAAGATGTTTTCTGACCTCGGCGCCGATGTGATCGCCGACACGCGTGCGCTGATCGCCGCCGAGGCAGCCAAGACCCTCGTGCAATCGGCGGGACCGATCGACGCGCTGGTGGCCAATCTGGCGATCGCCGCGCCCAGCACGCCCGTCCAGGCCGCCGATGACGCAGAATGGCGAGAGGTCTTCGCACATCTTGTCGACCCTCTTCCCAGGCTGGTCCGCGCGGCGATCCCGGGAATGCGAGAGCGCGGCTCGGGGAAGATCCTGGTGATGGGCAGCGCCTCCGCCCTTCGCGGCATCAAACGCGCATCCACCTACAGCGCCGCCCGGGGCGCGCAGCTCGCCTATGTCCAGGCCGTGGGGGTCGAACTCGCGCCTCAAAATATCCAGGTCAACGCCATCGCCCAGAATTTCGTCGACAACCCCACCTATTTTCCCGCTGAGGTCCAAGCCAATCCGGCGTTTCAGGACAGGTTGAAGCGGGAGGTTCCTCTGGGAAGGCTGGTGAGCCCGCAAGAGGACGCCGCTCTGGCGGCCTATTTGTGCAGCGACGCCGCAAATTGCTTCGTCGGGCAGGTGTTCCCGATGTCCGGCGGGTGGGCGACGAAATAGCCCCTTTCGACGGCGAACCGCCGCTTCGGCTCAACTGGAGGCCGTCGTTGGCGCGTCGGGAGCGTCGGCAAAGACCCGCCCGCCCTCGACGCGTGTCGCCCCGCTAGAGCTTTTTCACGTTTCATGGAAACATGAAAAAGCTCTAGAGTCTTGTTTCGACGCATTGTCTTCACGCGAACCGGCATCCGCTTCGCTTGAAAATGCTCTAAACCCTGAAATCCCCGGGATCATAAACCCTTTTCGTCGAACAGAATTCACAGGTCACGGTGATCCGCCCGTCGTGAACCATGTCGTCGCGCTCGGCTTGCGAAAAGTTGCGCAGCATCTCCTCGATCCGCGCGTCGGAGCAGCGGCAGGCCTCGCGCAGCGGGCGCGGCGTAAAAACCTTGACCCCGCGCTCGTTGAACAGCCGCCACGCCAGATCGGCGCTGGACAGGCCGGGATCGAGCAATTCGTGATCCTCGACGGTGGCGGCGAGCAGCCGCGCCTCGGTCCAGGCGTCGTCTTCCGAAAATTCCGGAACGACATGCCCCTCCGGCGCGTCGCCGGGATGAAAATCCGCCATGCGCTGACGCTCCGGCGAATGCGGCAGGAATTGCGTCAAAATTCCGCCGGCGCGCCACTGGCTGCCCTGCGGCGTCACCACCTGCCCGACCGCGAGCCGGACGAAGGAGGGGATTTGCTCGGACTGAGTAAAATAGCTCAGCGCCGCCTGGTCCAGCGACCCCGCCTCGACCGGGGCAATGCCCTGGTAACGGGCGTTCTCGCCGCCCTGTTCGATGGTGAAGGCGAGATGGCCGCGCCCGAGCAGATGTTCGCGATCGCCCGCCGCCAGCTCCGCAAGTTTTCGCGCGTCGAACCGCGCAAACGCCCGCAGCCGGTCAGGCGCGTCAAAATCCACCACCAGCAGATCGACCACGCCGTCGGTGCGGGTCTGCAACTGGAAGCGGCCCTCGTCCTTCAGCGTGGTGCCGAGCAGCACGCACAGAGCGGCGGCCTCGCCCAAAAGCTGCGCCACGGGCGCCGGATAGGCGTGTCGCGTCAGAATCGTGTCGAGCGCCGGGCCGAGCCGGGCGATGCGCCCGCGCATGTCGAGCGCCTCCACCGCGAACGGCAGGACGGCGTCGTCTCCAGACGAAAAAACATCAGCCATCAGCCCTGGACCCCGGCGAATTCGGCCTCCAGGCACCAGGCCAACACGCCCTTTTGCGCGTGCAAACGGTTTTCCGCCTCGTCGAACACCAGGGATTGCGGTCCGTCCATCACTTCGTCCGTGACCTCCTCGCCGCGATGGGCGGGCAGGCAATGCATGAACACCGCGTCCTTGGCGGCGTGACGCATGAGATTGGCGTTGACCTGATAGGGCGCAAGCAGGGCGTGGCGCAATTTTTCATCCTTGTCGCCCATGGACACCCAGCAGTCCGTGAGCACGCAGTCCGAATCCTTCACCGCCTCATAGGGGTCGCGCATCACATTGACGATGCCGCCCTGCTTGCGCGCCCAGGCGATCAGTTCGGGACGCGGCGCCAGCTCTTCCGGCGTGGCGATGTCGAGCGTGAACCCGAATTTCGCGGAGGCATGGATCCAGCTGGTCAAGACGTTGCAGGCGTCGCCGACCCAGGCGACGCGGGCGCCGGAAATGTCGCCGCGATGCTCCTCGAACGTCATGATGTCCGCCATCACCTGACAGGGATGGGTTTTTTTCGTCAGGCCGTTGATGACGGGCACGGTGGCGTGCGTCGCGAGATCGGTCAGATGCTCGTGGCTGAGGATGCGGATCATGATGGCGTCGACGAAGCGCGACAGCACGCGCGCCGTATCCGCCATGGTCTCGCCGCGTCCGAGCTGCATTTCCGCGCCGGTGAGCATGATGGTCTCGCCGCCGAGTTCGCGCATGCCCACGTCGAAGGAGACGCGCGTGCGTGTCGAGGGCTTGTCGAAAATCATCGCCAGCGTGCGGCCTTCAAGCGGCCGGTTTTTCGCGGGCCGACCTTTCACCCGGCGGCTCTTGATGTCGCGGCCGAGATCCAGAATGGTCCGCAGTTCGGCGCGGGAAAAATCGGCGAGATCGAGAAAGCAGCGGCGGGTGCGAGGATGTTTCGACATGTTCATGCTTCTTCCGGCTCCTTGGCCGTCTTCATCGCCGCGCAGGCTTCCGCCAGCCTGCCGACGCCGGTCCTGATCTCCTCGTCGCTGACGATCAGCGGCGGCAGGATGCGGACGACAGTGTCGCCCGCCGGTATGACAATCAGTTTTTTCTCGCGCGCGGCCGCGGCGAAATCGGCGGGCGGCACGGTGAGTTTCAGGCCCTGCATCAGCCCTTCGCCGCGAATTTCCGCGACGATTTCGGGACAGGCGGCGGCGAGCCCCGCGAGCTGCTGGCGCAACAACAAACCCTTTCGCGCGACATCCGCCAAAAAGCCGTCCGACAGCAGCACGTCGAGCACGGCGTTGCCGCAGGCCATGGCGAGCGGATTGCCGCCATAGGTCGTGCCATGGGCGCCGACGGTCATGCCCTTGCCGGCCTCCTCCGTCGCCAGCACAGCGCCGAGCGGAAAACCGCCGCCGATGCCTTTCGCCGACGCCATGATATCAGGCGCAACGTCATAAAGCTCATAGGCGAACAGTTTGCCGGTGCGGCCCATGCCCGACTGCACCTCGTCGAAGCACAGCAGCAGGCCGTGTTCGTCGCACAAAGCGCGCAAGCCCCGAATGAAATCCCGGGAGCCCACGCGAATGCCGCCTTCGCCCTGGATCGGCTCGACCAGAATGGCGCCGGTCTGCGGCCCGATGGCCTTTTCCACCGCGTCAAGATCGCCGAACGCAACCTGATCGAAGCCGGGCGTCTTTTCGCCAAAACCGTCGAGATATTTGGGATTGCCGCCGGCGGCGATGGTGGCGAGCGTGCGGCCGTGGAACGCGCCTTCAAAGGTGATCATGTGGAAGCGCTCGGGATGTCCGTTCGCCGCATTCCACTTGCGCGCCATTTTGATGGTCAGCTCCAGCGCCTCGGCGCCGGAATTGGTGAAGAACACGCGATCCGCGAACGTCACGTCGCACAACCGCCGCGCCAGCCGCTCGCCTTCGGGCATCTGGAACAGGTTGGAAGTGTGCCAGAGTTTTTTCGCCTGCTCGGTGAGGGCCGCGACCAGATGCGGATGGTTGTAGCCCAGGCTCGCCACGGCGATGCCGCCGCCGAAATCAAGATAGTTTTCGCCGGTCGTCGAAACCAGCCATGCGCCCTCGCCGCGCTCGAACGCCAGCGGATAGCGTGCGTAAGTCGGCAGTAGAGCAGAGGTCATGTCGAACTCCCAACTGGTCCTGGCGAAGGCGTGCGCGCGAAGACTCTTGCGCAAACATGCCGTGTGCGGCCCAGAAAATGAAAGAGCCGTCCCCCCGGGGACGGCATCGGCTCATGATCTTAGGGAATCCTCGCGCCCCGGTCAATTGTCGGGCGCCGCGCGACAGTCCGGAGCGTCCGCAATGGGCTGGGGAAAACCTTTTTGCGGCGTTAACGACTCTTGCGCCCGATTCCGCGCTCGTTGTAGATTCTCATCTGTCGGCTACGACATTTTGTTGTGCGGCGCGCGTGTATCGGCGTCGTCCTCGTCAGTCCCGTTGCTAGATTTTTCGCTCGCGGCGCGCTCGTCGCGCCGGCGAAGGTTGAGTCCTGCGCGTCATGACGCACGAAGAATAAACTGGAGATCGCGGTATGTCCTGGACCGATGAACGTGTCGAGCAATTGAAGAAAATGTGGCTCGACGGGTTGAGCGCGAGCCAGATCGCCAATGAACTGGGGAATGGCGTCAGCCGCAATGCCGTGATCGGCAAGGTGCATCGTCTCGGCCTGTCGGGCCGCGCCAAGTCGCCGGCGCCTGCTGCTGCTGCGGCGGCGGCCGTCCGGCCACGCAAGGATGAGCCGGCGCGTCCAGCCCCCGCTCCGATGACCCATGGCGCGCTGGCGCTGGCGATGGACGCGCGTCCGGCCCCCGCGCCGGCGCCGCGCGTCGCCTTCGATGACGTGGTCATCCCCATTTCCGAGCGCGTGACCATCATGGACCTGCGGGAATCCATGTGCCGCTGGCCGCTCGGCGATCCCACCAACACCGACTTCCGCTATTGCGGCGCCAAGATGCAGATCGGCGCCGGGCCCTATTGCCTGGCGCACGCCCGCATCGCTTACCAGCCGGTGCAGGACCGCCGCCGCGAGCGCGAAAAGCGCGCGGCGCGCGGCTGAATTCCATTCAGTAGCCCTCACCCTGCGGAGCAGGCGTCTCGAAGGGCGAGGGCGGTTCACGGCTGAGGGGCGCTACGGCGCCCCTTTTGTTTTGTCCACGGCGCTCGCTTCCTTTTCGGGACGGGCGTGCTCGGCAGGACATAGCAGGCTCCACAGGGCCGCGCGCATCCCGTAATCCGCGCGGCTCGGCGTGGACGCCCCTGGACAAGCCCGGCCATGACGGACGGACAGGCGCGCAAATTGCGGCTGTCGTCGACAGAGACCCCGCAAAAAACAAAACGCCCCCGTCTCCGGGGGCGTCAAACGTTCCGCGCTGTCGCAAATCTCAGAGCACGTTGACTCTGGTTCCGATTTTCACGCGGTTGTAGAGGTCGATGGCGTCGACATTGCGCATGCGGATGCAGCCCGACGACACGTGCTGGCCGATCTTGTCCGGCTCGTTGGTGCCGTGGATGCGGTACAGGGTGTCCTTGCTGCCCTGGTACAGGTACATGGCGCGCGCGCCGAGCGGATTGTCCGGACCGCCCGGCAGACCGCCGGCTTCGGCGGTGGGACGCAGGTGCGGCCAGCGCTCCAGCATGTCGGCCGGCGGCATCCAGCCCGGCCATTCCGCGAGCTTGCCGATGGTCGCCGTGCCCTTCCAGCCGGCCGCCTCGCTGCCGGTGGCGACGCCGTAGCGGATCGCCTTCTTGTTCGGCATGGAGAAATAAAGCAGGTTCTTGCCGGAATCGATGGTGATCGTGCCCGGCGCGGCGCCGGTCGGGTCATCGACGACATAGCGCTCGAACTCGCCGCCGACATTGGCGCTGGGCGCGAGCGAGAGAAATTCCTTGTCCCTGGCGTTGAGCGCCGGGTCCGGAGAGCGGACGCCGCCCACGCCATTGCAGCCGGCCAAGGCCGCTCCTATCAAGCCTATCGTTGCAAAGGTTCGAAACTTCATCGCCCGCCCCAAAAAGATCACGCCCAAGCTGACCGCCCGTTAACGACCATATGAAGCGGCAACTTGCCCCGTTGCAACCGTGAAGGCGGCCGTCCGCCTGCGAAACCGGGGCGATGTGACACATGCGCCACACAGTTGCCCACCCGCGACACAGTGCGGGATTGGCGCGCCATGTCCGAGCGTCATCTGCGAACATGGTGAATTTGTTGGCCTAAGGGCACGACTTTCGACGAAAGCCATAAACAACGTTGGACAGATGCGGCAAATAGCGCGATGTTGGTTTTCAGAGTGGGAAAGCATGGCTTTGCCGCCAACAAGCGGGGCGCGCGCCGTCAGGCGAAGCGTCGCGCCAAATCAATAACGGTGAGGCGAGGCGAAGCGCTGAGTCGAACCAAAGGGAAGGAAGACGCCGAGGTTTTTCCCGCGCGGAATGCATGGCCGGCGACCCTGCGGATCATTTTCGTCCGCCAAAGGAGCGCTCGACATCCAGACAGGGGGAAATGCCCGGAGTTCGCCGCCCGCCGGCCGGCGGAGGCGGACCTGTCGAGGACATTGGCGAGTAGAACTTGAACACGTTGCTGATTACGCATCCCAGCGGGCTCGATCACGACAACGGGCCCGGGCACCCCGAGCGCCCCGATCGCGTCCGCGTCGTCGAGCGCATCCTTGAACACGAGCGTTTCATGACGCTCATCCGCGACCAGGCGGTCGAAGGCTCGCGCGAACAGGCCTTGCGCGTCCATCCCGAATCCTACCTCGCCGCGCTGGAGCAGACCTCGCCGCGCGACGGTTTTGCGCGGCTCGACAGCGACACGACCATGAGTCCGGGGACGCTGGCGGCGGCCTATCGCGCCATCGGCGGCTGCTGCCAGGCCATCGACGAGGTGATGACCCACAAGGTCAACAACGCCTTCGTCGCCATGCGCCCGCCGGGGCATCACGCCGAGCGCGCCACGCCCATGGGCTTCTGCTTCTTCAACAATGCGGCGGTCGCCGCCCGCCATGCGCTGGCCATTCATGCGGCCGAGCGCGTGGCGATCATGGATTTCGACGCCCACCACGGCAACGGCACCCAGGACATTTTCTGGTCGGATGCGCGGGTGATGTACGCCTCGACCCACGAAATGCCGCTCTATCCCGGCACCGGCGCGACCGGCGAGCGCGGCGAATACAACAACATGGTCAACGCGCCGCTCGCCGCCGGCGACGGCAGCATGAACTTTCGCGAGGCCATGGAAGTGGCGGTCCTGCCGCGCCTGGAGGCGTTCAGCCCCGACCTGCTGATCATTTCGGCCGGCTTCGACGCCCACCGCCGCGATCCGCTCGCCAACCTGAATCTGGTCGAGCAGGATTTCGCCTGGGCCACGGGCAAGCTGATGGAGGTCGCCGACCGCAAGTGCAAGGGCCGCGTGGTGTCGCTGCTTGAAGGCGGCTACGACCTCGACGGCCTCGCCCGCTCGGTCGCCGCCCATGTGCTGACGCTGATGGGGATGTGACGGGAGTGTTCCCTCGCCCCGCGAGCGGGGAGAGGGTTAGGGTGAGGGGGACTCCGGCGGCTGTCCTCGACGGCCGACCCGCCTCCTAGAGGCTTTTTCACGTTTCATGAAAACATGAAAAAGCTCTAGATTTTTGTTTTGACGCATTTTCTTCACGCGAACCGGCATCCACTTCGCTTGAAAATGCTCTAGAACATTCAGTATCCCTCACCCTGAGGAGCCCGCCTTGGCGGGCGTCTCGAAGGGCGGGGGCGGTCCACGGATTTTTCATAAGCCGACTAAACCGGAAATCCCCCCAGCTTTTTCGTCAGCGACAGCAGCAGGCTGGACGCGGATTTGCGCCAGCGGGGCAGGCGCTGCGCTTTTATGCGCTCGCGCAGGTCGCGCACGGTGGCCTCGCGGGTGACATGCACCTCGACCACTTGCTTCAGCGCCTCCGGGTCCTGCAGCGCGGCGCGTGAAATCAGGCCGTGCTTGACCAGGGCCGAGGCCTGGCAGGCGATCGCCATGACCAGCCGGTCAGCCACAGGGTCGCCCGAAAGCTTTTCGCAGCGGGCGAGGTTGGCGAGCAGGTCCTGTCGCGCGTGAAAAAGCGCTTCGGCGTTGTCGGTCGAGCGCGAGGCGGGACGGACGCGATAGATCTGGGTGGGCGCCATCACCGCCTCGCCCTTGAACCCGGCGAGGCAAAAGCGTGCGTAAAACTCCCAGTCCTCGAACAGGGCGCGCATCGCCGGGGCATAGCCGCCCAGCGCGTCGAAGGCGGCTTTGCGCACGAGAACGGCGCTGTGCGCAAAATTCTCGTCGAGCACGGTCATGGGATTGGCGTCGGTGGTGAACCAGAAATGGTTGCGTTCGCCATGGGAGCGCTGGACGCCATAGGCCATGTCGATGTCGGGGTTGCGGCGCAGGGCCGTCCGCGTGGCGCGGAATCCGTCGGCGTCGAGCATGTCGTCGGCGTCGAGGAATTGCAGCGCGTGGATGTCGCCCACGGCGGTCGCGCCGGCGTTGCGGGCCGCCGAGGGACCGCCGTTGCGCGCGAGCAGGATCAGCCGCGCCTCCGGCGTCCCCGCCGCATTGGCCGCCGCCACAATCGTTTTCGCGCGCGCGACTTCCTCCGGCGAAGAGCAGTCGTCCACCACGACGATGGCGTCGCCCTCGTTGGCGCAGGCCCGGATGGAGGCGAGGCAATCGGCGAGATCGGCGGTGGAATTGTAATGCGGCACGACGAAGCCGACGGAAAAATCCGCGCCCTCGGCGGGCGGGGGCGCGACCGGCGCCTCGACCAATGCAAAATAGTCGCGGATCATCTTGGCGTTGGACTGACGCGCCACGTCGTCGAATTTTTCCCGCGCGCAAGAGTCGGGTTGGGTGGGGCGAAGGGCGGCGAGGAATGCAAGAATCGCGTCGGGCGCGTCGGGCGCCAGCGGATCGTAGCGCGTGATTTTTGGGAAGGGGGCGGCGATCTCCGGCATGCCGCCGCGCGCGCTCACCAGCGTCGGGCAGCCATAGGGCAGGGTTTCGAGCAGGGCGTTGGGATAATTTTCGAAAATGGAGGGAAAGACGAAGGCGTCGACGTGGCCGAAAAATTCGGTCGGCAGCGCCTGCTGGTCGACATAGCCGAAAATCGCGACATGGGCTTCGAGTCCGGCGGCGGCCACGGCGGCGCGGATAAGCTCGCCATTGCTGCGCTTTTCGTCATGGGGCAGGTCGAGCCCGACCAGATGGAATTGCAGGTTGCGGTCCTTGATCAGCCGGACGATCTCGGGCGAGGCCGCGATGGTGTCGAAGAAGGTCGCGATTCCCTTGCGGTTTTCCAGCCGCCCGACATAGCAGAGGGTGAGCGGGCGATCCTCGGGGCGCAGCGCCAGCGGCGGCGGCGGCGCCTCGGTGAGGCCGAACAGGCCCGGCTCCGCCTTGGGATGCGGGATTTTTTTCGTGCGCGCCGAAATGTCGACGCCGTAACGCCCGCAGATGTTTTCGATGCGGTCGCGCATCGCCTCGGCGCCGTAGAGCAGGACGTCGGCGTGGCGATAGCAGAACAGCTCATAGACCAGCGACTTGCGTCGAATCACGGAATCGATGTGGAGGGGATCGCCATTGTCCTCGAACAGCATGAGCAGCGGCGAATGCAGCCGCACCGCCATCCTGTCGGCGCGCAACTGCCCGTGCCGGCGCATTTTCAGGCTGAAATAGCCCTCCATGCCGTAGTCGGGGAATTCGATGAAGCGAAACGCGTGCCCGTGCTGTTGCAGCGCCTGGAGCGTCTCGGCCACGGCGAGCGAAAAGCGCATGTGGTCGTCGCCGACATCCTCGACATGGAGGCCGCGCCGGTGGTGGATCGGCGGCGCGACAATGACGCAAACCTCCGGCAGCAGTTTGCGCAGGCGCGGATCGGGTTCGACGGCGCAGATCAGCAGGATCGATGTGTGCCCGGCGTCGCGCGACAGCAGGCGCAGCAACAGGCGCGAATAGGTGCCGATGCCGCCGGTGACCATGCTCAGCGGCTCGTAGCAGGTCAGGACGAAATCCCATGCGCGGGGCGAAAGTCCAAATTGGGCATGGCGATCTTCGAAAAAGGCGCCGAACGGGGTCGGCGCGTCTTCGGCGACGAGAGGCATGTAAAAATCCGAAAAAGGTTGTTTCCCTCTCTAGCAGGCCGGGCCCTGGAAATCGAGCGTCGCGGCCGGCTGGCCCATCCTTGAACGCGCGCGACATTTTTATTAAGAGGAGCAGAATCGCGCCGGCGGATTGAAGACGCGCGTCATTTCGCGCAATGCGCGAATCGAGACAGGCTTTGCCCGGCATGAAACGCAGATTTGCCTTCCTCGTTTGCCAAAATCGTCCTGGCCTCGTTCAGGACGACGAGATCTTCACTTCAATCACGCTCGACGCGGGGAAGGCGGACGCGCCGACGACGCCGTTGCGCGACGATTCCGGGGACTCGATTTCGACAAAATCCTCCGCCTTCGCCGAGCTCACCGCGCTCTACTGGATGTGGAAGAACCTGGACGCGGACCATTACGGCTTCTTCCACCACCGGATCTGGCCGAATTTTGCCGAGGCAAGGCCTGAGTTCACCGCCTTCCAGGACTTCAGCCCCGAGCGCCAGGACGCTTTCGGCTGGTCGCAGGAGCGAATCGCGCGCGTGTGCCAGGACCACGACATCGTCGCGCCCCCGTGGATGGATACGACCGTACACGGCCTGTCCCAAAGGGTGATGACGAATTACGAGCTCTATCGCCGCGACCACGTCATCGACGACCTCGACCTGGCGCTGCGGCTGATCCGGGAACGGACGCCGGCCGTCTATCCCTTCGTGGTGCGGCGGCTGCATTGGCGCCGCCAGCGGGCGGGCCATGTCTTCGTGATGCGGGCGGACCGTTTTCGCGCCTATGCGCAATGGCTGTTCGACATCCTGTTCGCCTGCGAGGCGCAGATCGACCTCGCCGCGCGCCGGCGCGAACCCGTGCTCGCCTGTCTCGCCGAGCAACTGTTTCCCGGCTACCTCGATTATGTCGCGACGACCCATGGCGCGTGGATCGCGGGTTTTGGCGTCGCCTACGGCCAGTTGGACCGGCCGGTGCTCGACGGGGCGCCGATCCTTGACACGGTCGCGGCGCAACAAACCGAGGCGCCAAGAACGCGGGTCGCCGAGCGCATTCACGTCACCTTTGCGATTGACGACAATTACACGCCGCATTGCGCGGCGGCGCTGGCGTCGCTGTTCGCCCACCTCCACCCGCAGCAGCGGTTGACGGCGCACATTCTGCACGACGACAGCCTGTCCAGGGACAGCCAGGCGCTGCTCGCGGCGCTGCCGCCGAATCCGCACGTCGAATTGGATTTCGTCCCGGTCGCGGCCGAGGAATTCGAGCGCTATCCCCACAACCGCCCACACATTTCGCGCGCCACCTATTACCGCCTCGCCTTGCACCGACTGCTGCCGGACAGCGTGGACAAGACCATCTATCTCGACGCCGACATCATCCTCGCCGACAACATCGCCAAAATCTGGCTCGATCTCGGCGACCATCTCGCGGCGGCGGTCGCGGACGAGGGCGGGGTGTCGCAATCGCGCCGGCTGGCCTTGCCGCTGTCGCACGCCTATTTCAACGCTGGCGTCTGCCTGTTCAATCTCAAGGCGCTGCGCGCCATGGACGCCGACGCGCTGTACTGGCGCAGTTTCGACAGCCGGCGCGAGGACATCAACCTGCAGGATCAGGACATTCTCAACATCGCCTTCTGCGGCCGCACCCTGCGGCTGCCGTTGCGCTGGAACGCCAACGGCCGGCTGTTCCGCACCAACGAGCTCGATTACGATTACACCGAGGCCGAAGCGCACGAGGCGGCGCTTCGCCCGGCGCTGATTCATTACACGGACGTCCACAAACCCTGGCTGCCCGACTGCCCCCATCCGCTGACGCCGCTGTACTGGCGCTGGCGCGAGGCGGCCCTCGCGGCGCAGGACAAGCAGAAGGCGAAGGCTTGAAGCTTATTTCCGCCGGGCGCGGCCGAGGCGGCGCGCGACCGACAGCGCCAGCCGGGCCAGTTTTTTCCGCCACACTGGCAAGGGCTGGGTTTTTAGCTGTTCCTCGAGGTCGATCAGGTTGACGATCTCGACGGTCCGCTGCTGCACGCTCTGCGACCGGCTTTGCCCGGCGGCCGGACAGAGCAGCCCCGCATGTTCGAGTTTCGCGGCATAGACGGCCAGCGTCGCGGCGAGCCTGTCGCGGTGGGGGTGTCCTGAAAGTCTGGCGCGCGCGACATGGGCCATGAGCGCCTCGCGCGACTGGTTGGTCTTCTCGGCTTTTTCGAACGTGCGGGAGGCGTGGCCCATGCGGTATTGCTGGGTCTGCGCCACGACCATTTCGCCGGCGAACCCCGAGAGGTGCAAGCGCACATTGAACTCCCAGTCCTCGTAATGGCGGCGCAATGCGGTCGCCTGTCCCCCCAGCGCCGCAAACACGGCGCGGCGCACAAGCGGCGCGCTGTGACAAAAATTCTCGTCGAAAATCGTGAGCGGGTTGGGGTCCATGGTGACCCAATAAAATCGGTCCGCGCCGAAATTGCGCTGCATGCCATAGACCATGGCGAGGTCGGGATTGAGCAGCAGGGCGCGGCGGGTCGCCCGAAACCCTTCGGGATGGAGGGCGTCGTCGGCGTCGATGAACTGCACCAGTTCGGCGCGCCCCAGTTTTTCCACGCCGGCGTTGCGCGCCGCGGCGGGTCCGCCATTGTGCGGCAGTTCGTGCAGGACAATCTCGGGCGCGCCTTGCGCGTTCAGCCGGGCGACAAGATCGCGCAGCGCCTGCTTCTCTTGGGGGCGCGAGGCGTCGTCCACCACCAAAATTTCGTCGCCCGGTTCGGCGCAGGCGCGCACCGACGCCAGGCACCCCTCGATGAAGGCGGCATTGTTGAAATGGGGAATGACGAAACCGACGGGAAGATTTTCGGGTTCGGCCGGGAGGCGCGGAGGCGGCGGACGCAAGGCGCTCCACAGCGGCGCGGTTTCGCGCCGCGCGCGCGCCTGCGCGTCGAAGCCGAACCGCCGGCAAAGCTTTTGGACGCGCGCCCAGGTCGCGTCGTCGCGATGCACCAAAATATCGGCGCGGCGCAGGCAGGCGATTTCCTCGACCAGCAGATTGCGGGCCTCCGTACTCATGTCGTGCAGCGGCGCCGCGCGATCCTCGAACGCCAGCGCGGTGGGGCCATGCAGCCGCACGGCCAGGCCGTCGAGGCGCAACTGCCCGTGGCGACGCATCTTTTCGATGAAAAACCCTTCGGCGCCCCGGTCGGCGCAGCAGGCGAGGGCGAATTCATGGCCGCGCCGCTGCAGCTCCAGCAAAAGTTCGGCGGCGGCGAAGGCGAAGCGCAGGGCCGGCGCTTCGAGGAAGTGGACATAGCGTCCAAAAGCATTCTGGCGCGGCGGCGCCACCAGCACGGACGCCCCGGCCAGCGCCGGTCTGAGAGCATTTTCAAGCGAAGTGGATGCCGGTTCGCGTAAAGAAAATGCGTCAAAACAAGAATCTAGAGCTTTTTCATGTTTCGATGGAACGTGAAAAAGCTCTAGCGCGGGATCGAGGGGTTCGGCGCAGATCAGCAGAATGGCGCGGTCGGGCGCTTCCGCCGCCAGCGCGCCCAGCAGGCGCAGGGTCTCGCCAGCCAGCCCCTGGTCCCCGGGGGCGAAGGGTTCGCCGCAGGTGAGCACGATGTCCCAGCGTCGCGGCGCCGGGAATGAGTCTGCCGGACAATTGGCCTCGTTGGCCCAATCCTGGTCGTTGAAAAAACCTGCCGCCATCTCTCAAAACCCGCATGCGCCGTTTGGCCCCTGTTCGGATCGAATCCGCGCTGGAAGACCAATCAGGCCAAGCCGAAGCCATAATTCCTTTTTGCCCGCGCGCCAAATCCGCGGCGAGACACAAATAGCCGACCACCCCAGCGGTTGTTAAGAGAAAAGCAACCTGGGGTGAACATGGTGCTGATCGTGCAACTTTAAATTGAATTTGCTGGTGTTTTGCCACCGGCGAATTCCCGCGAGGACGCCATGGGCCGTTTGGTTTACCGTTTCGAGGATCAGAGCCGGCCGCTGGGAAAATTCGACGGCGCCGCGCAGACCGTCCAATTCCTTGGCCGATTGGTGTTGGCGACGCTGCTGGTCGGCTTCCTCGCCGGTCTCTCGTGGATGATGGCCAGCGGCGACACCCGCTTCTTGATGCGGGTTCTGCATCAATTCTTGTAATCGGACGCCCGCGCCTGGTCGCGCGGGCGCCTGAAGGCCGCGCTCACGCCGGCTGAAACGCCGCGCAGGCCCTAAAACCTTCGCGCAATTCCTTTTCCTTGAGCTTGCGGCCGATGAAGACGATGCGGCTGTTGGGCTTTTCCTCCGCCTTCCATTCCCGCTGCAAATCGCCGTCCAGAATCATGTGGACGCCCTGGAAGACATAGCGCCGGGGCTCGTTCGGAAACGCCAAAATTCCTTTTGAGCGCAGGATGTCGGGCCCGTCGCGCTGCACCACTTCGTTGATCCAGGGCAGGAACAGGTCGGGGTCCACGGGACCGTCGATCTCGATGGCGACCGATTTAACCTCATCGTCATGCAGCACTTTTGGCGCGTGATGATGGTCCTCGTGATCGCAGTCGGGCGCGCAATCGTGGTCGTGATGGTGGTGATGGCCGTGATCATGGTGATGATGATCGTGGCCGTGATGGTGATGCTCATGACCATGGTGGTCATGGTCGTGGGCGTCCACCTTCAAAAAATCCGGGTCGAGATCGAGGATGCGGTCGAGCTCGAAGGCGTTTCGGTCGAGCACGTGCTCCAGCGCGATGTCGCAACGGTTGGTGCGGTGCAGTTTCGCATAAGGGTTGAGCCCGCGAATGCGCGCCTCCACCTCTTCGAGTTCGTCGCGGTTCACCAGATCGGTCTTGTTGAGCAGGATGACGTCGGCGAACACGATCTGGTTCTTGGCTTCCGGCGCGTCCTTGAGCCGGTCGGCCAGAAACTTGGCGTCGGCGACGGTGACGATGGCGTCGAGCCGCGTCTCCTTCTGCACGTCGGCGTCGACGAAAAAGGTTTGCGCGACCGGGGCGGGATCGGCGAGCCCGGTGGTTTCGACCAGAATGGCGTCGAACTTGCCTTTTCGCCGCATCAAGCCCTCGATGATGCGGATGAGATCGCCGCGCACGGTGCAGCAGATGCAGCCGTTGTTCATCTCGAAAACTTCTTCGTCGGCGTCGACGACGAGTTCATTGTCGATGCCGATCTCGCCGAATTCGTTGACGATCACGGCGAATTTTTTGCCGTGGTCCTCGGTGAGGATGCGGTTGAGCAGCGTGGTCTTTCCCGCGCCGAGATAGCCGGTCAGCACGGTGACGGGAATTTTTTGTTCGGACATCAAAACTCCATTTCGGTTCTCGACCGCGAGGGGTCGCGGTCAATCGCTCGCACAGGCTCGACGCCGCGTCCGCTCCCGAGCCTCGCGAGCGAGCCCCGGTCAGCTGTGGGGGGCGAGCGCCTTCTTCAACTCATCCATATTGTGATTCATCATGTCGATGTAAGTGGGCGCCGGCCCATCGTTCGCCGAGAGCGCGTCGGAAAACAAGTCGCCGCCGATTTTCGCGCCGCTTTCCTCGCCGATGCGCTTCATCAGCCGTGGATCGGAAATGTTTTCGAGAAACACGGCGGGAATTTTTTCGCGCTTGATCTGCTGGATCAGCTTGACGATGTCCTTGGCCGAAGGCTCGGCGTCGGTTGAAATCCCCTGCGGCGCGAGGAATTCGAACCCATAGGCGGCGGCGAAATAGCCGAAGGCGTCATGCGTGGTGACGATGCGGCGGTTTTTCTCGGGGATTTCGGCGACGCCGGCGCGCACCCGCTGCTCCGTCGCGTCGAGCCGCGCCAAAAATTTTTCCGCGCGGGCTTTGAAAAATTCGGCATCGGCGGGATCTGCGGCGACAAGACCGTCGCGGATGTTGGCGGCGTAGATTTTGGCGTTGGCGATGCTCTGCCAGGCGTGGGGATCGACGCCTTTTTTCCCGTCCTCCTCGCCTTCGATGGTCTTGACCCCCTGGCTCGCCACCACCACCGGCGCCTTGGATCCGGACGAGGCGATCAACCGGGGGATAAAACCTTCGAGGCCGAGGCCGTTGACGACGATCAGCTTCGCCTGCTTCAGCGCCTGGGCGTTGGCCGGGCTCGGCTGGAAGGCGTGGACGTCGCCGTTGGGGCCGACGAGAACGCGCAAGTCCACCTTCTCGCCGCCGATCTCGCGGACAAAATCGCCGAGAATGGAGAAGCTGGCGACCACGCGCGGTTTTTCAGGGGTTTCCGCCCAGGCGGCGCAGGGCAGCAGGAGGAGTGCGGCCAGCAGGCTTTTCATACGCATGAAGGCGTCCTAGTTTCGATGGCGCCGCCGACGTGACGGTGTATGTTATAACATATCAGATCGAAACGAATGTCCAGCCCGCAACTCAACGCCGTGCAGAGCCAGATCCTGGACTTGCTGACGGCGGCGCAAAAACCGCTGTCGGCCTATGACGTCATCGACGCGCTGAGCGGAGAGAAGCGCATGGCGCCGCCGACGGTCTATCGCGCCCTGCAAAAACTGATGGATACGGGGTTGGCGCACCGGGTGGAGTCGCAAAACGCCTATGTGGCGTGCCGAAGCCAGGGGCATGCCCTATGCGCGGGTTTTTTGATCTGCCGGTCCTGCGGCGCCACGCGCGAATTTTCCGGCGCGGCGCTGGAAAGTCTTTTGGGGCAGACCGCACGAAAAAATCTGTTCGCCGCCGAAGCCGTTTCGATCGAGGTGCGGGGCCTGTGCGCCGGCTGCCAGAAAATCACCCCTCCAGATGCGACCTTGGCGTGAACCTGCGCAGCATCCCGCCCGCGGGTCCGGCGACCAGCGACAGCACATAAAGCCCGCCGCAGGCCAGAATGATCAGCGGCCCCGAGGGCAGCGCCCAATGATAGGAGGCGAGCAGGCCGGCATAGGCCCCGATCAGCCCGAACAGCGCGGCGAGCGCGATCATGCCGCTCATGTTTTGCGTCCACAAACGCGCGGAAATCGCCGGCAGCATCATCATGCCGACCGACAGCAGCGTGCCCAGCGCATGAAACCCCGCGACCAGATTCAAGGCCACCAGCATGAGAAAGACGCTCTGGATTGCCGCGCCGGCCCGGCTGACGGAGGCGAGAAAACCGGGGTCGAGCGTATCCAGCGCCAGTGGCCGGTAAATGGCGGCCAGCCCCACCAGGGTGACGCTGGCGATCGCCGCCAACAGGATCAGGGTGGCGTCATCCAGCGCCAGCACGCTGCCGAACAGCACGTGCAGCAGGTCGACATTGGAGCCGCGCACGGAAACCAGGGTGACGCCCAAGGCCAGGGAGATCAGGTAGAAAGCGGCCAGCGACGCCTCTTCGCGCAACACGGTTGCCCGCGCGACGGCGCCGGAGCCGAGCGCCACGGCAAAACCGGCGAGAACGCCGCCAAGCGTCATGGCGGGCAGCGACAGGCCGGCGACGAGATAGCCCAGCGCCGCGCCGGGCAGGATGGCGTGGGCGAGCGCGTCGCCGGACAGCGCCATGCGCCGCAGCAGCAGGAACACGCCCAGCGGCGCCCCCGCGAGCGCCAGCGCCCACGCGCCGATCAGCGCGCGGCGCATGAATTCATAATCGGCGAAGGGCGCGACCAGCCAAGCGTAGAGCATGATCTGTGTTTAGCGGCTTATGGCGCAGGCTCAACCCCAACTTTGCGCGCTCCCGCCGGCGGGGCTTTTGATCCGCCTTCCGGCTCCGCGCGCGCGTCAAGATAGCCGAGATCGGCCAGGGTCAGCCGCCGCGAGGCGGCGTGGCTCGGCTTTTCGATCAGGCGATAGGTCAGTTCCGCGCAGACGAGGGCGAAACCGAGCGAGACCAGATAATAGACGAAGGTCCAGGAGCCGAAGGACCCCGTCGGCTGGCGCAAGCCCAGCTCCTTCAAAAGCAGGATCGCCAGGGTGTTTGCCGGCACATGGCACAGATAGAGCGAATAGGACCGCGAGCCCGTCCAACGGACGAGGGGCCGCATGCCAAAGCAACTGACGAAGCCGCTGCTTCCCGCCGCGAACCAGACCAGCGCGCCCGATATGATCGAGGACAGCAGCAGACTGTAGGCCAGGTTCTGCATGAAACAGGCGGCCATGGCGATGGCGGCGAGCAGGCCCAGCGTGGTCAGCGCGCGCGCCCAGCCGCGGTCCAGCAGCGCCACGCGCGGCGCCGCGACGCCGAGCCGCCGATGGACGAAATAGACGAAGATTCCGATCACGACCCCGTAGAAGCGGAACATCCACCAGCCGCCGCCGCCCGGCAAGACATAGAGAAAGGCGACCACCGAGAGCGCCAGCAGCGTGAGCCGCCACGTCATGTCGCGAACGAGCAGCAGCAGCAGCGGGAAGACGACGTAGAACTGCCACTCCACCGAGAGCGACCAGAAATAGCCCAGCGAACTCCCCTTGGCGTATTCCTGGAAATTGAACAGATAGACCATGCCGGAGACCGCTTTTCGCAGCACCTCCCCGGGCGGCGGCATGATGTCGATCCCGTTGGCGTTCAAGACGGCCGACACCAGCACGTTGGCGAGCAGCCAGAAGGCCATGGCCGGCCACAGCCGCAGGCAGCGCTTGGCGTAGAACAGCACGACCGCGAATTTCTGGCGGAGCGCCTCCTGCGCCGTCCTCACGCTCCAGAGCTCATGCAAGGCGCTGGAAATCACATAGCCCGATATGACGAAAAACAAGTCGACGCCGGCGCCCAAGTGTTCTTTCGTAAGAAAATCCTGCAAGCCTTTCGTTTGCGGCGGCGAGTTGAGAATGAAATGCAAGGCCATGACCATGGCGACGGCATAAGCGCGCAAGTAATCGAGTTCGACTAATCGTTTGGGCATCGCGTCACGTCTTTACGGCCGTGCGGCGTATATCTTGGGTTGGCAAACTCGGGGCAAGCCTACCATGGCCTTGGCAAGCCAGCAAATCCATGGTTTACCGCCGTCTCAAGGCGCGCGACGCGCCAAAAGGGAAAGCCAAATGTCCGAAACCCGCGATTCCAACGGCGCGATCCTCAACGAAGGCGATAACGTCACCGTCATCAAGGATTTGAAGGTGAAAGGGTCGTCCACCGTGCTCAAGCGCGGCACGACGATCCGCGGCATTCACCTCACCGACGACCCCGAGGAAATCGAGGGCCGCACCGACAAGGTGAAGGGCCTGGTGCTGAAAACCTGCTTTTTGAAGAAGGCGTGAACGTCGCTTTTGTACCAAAACGAAAACATCCCGCGGACGATACCGCGGTTCGTGTCGTCATGGCCGGGCTTGTCCCGGCCATCCACGCCAGCATGGAGCGCAAAACGCGAGCCGCTTTGCGAGCAGGGTGTCCAGTCCTGAAGCGGTGAAGCCATGTCCCGCCGTGGAAGCCCGTCCCCGGGTCAGACTCATTCAGCGGGACATCACCACATGTCCAGCGCCACGCGCGCCTCGTCGGACATGCGGCTCTGGTCCCACGGCGGATCGAACACCATCCGCACGTCCACCCCGGCGACGCCGGGCACGGAAGCCACCGCGTTTTCCACCCACACCGGCATTTCCCCGGCCACCGGACAGCCCGGCGCGGTGAGCGTCATGTCGATCTTGACAAAGTGGCTGTCGTCGATCTCGACGCGGTAGATCAATCCGAGCTCGTAAATGTCGGCCGGAATTTCGGGATCATAGACCGTCTTCAGCGCGGCGACGATGCCCTCGCTGAGCTGGTCGAAATCCTGCGGCCGCAGCTCCGGATTGGCGGCGATTTCGGGATGATTGGGCTGTGTGTCGGTCTCGGTCATCGCATCATCCATCAGGCGAACAAATCGGCGGCGCGGATCAGCGCCGCGACCAGCGCGTCCACTTCCTCGCGGGTGTTGTAGAGGGCGAAGGACGCCCGGCAGGTGGAGGTCACGCCATAGCGCGCCAGCAGCGGCTGCGCGCAATGCGTGCCGGCGCGCACCGCGACGCCGGAACGGTCGATCACCGTGGCGACGTCATGGGCGTGCGCGCCGGTCATTTCGAACGAGAACAGCGCCCCCTTGTCCGGCGCCGTTCCGATCAGGCGCAGGAACGGCAATTCGGCGAGCCGCGCGCCGGCGTAAGCTGCGAGATCGGCCTCGTGCGCCCGGATGGCGTCGCGGCCGAGCGAGTCCATATAGTCGAGCGCGGCGCCGAGCCCGATGGCCTCGACGATCGGCGGCGTGCCCGCCTCAAAACGCTGCGGCGGAACGCCATAGGTGACGTTTTCGCATGTCACCGTCTCGATCATCTCGCCGCCGCCGGCAAACGGCGGCAGCTTTTCCAGCCATTCCTTCTTGCCATAGAGCGCGCCGATGCCGGTCGGTCCATAAAGCTTGTGGCCGGTGATCGCATAAAAATCGACGTCGAGATCGCGCACGTCCACTTGCGCATGGACCGCGCCCTGCGCGCCGTCAATCAATACGGGAATGCCGCGCGCATGCGCGATCCGCACGATCTCCTTCACCGGCGTCACCGTGCCGAGCACGTTGGACATATGCGTGATCGCCACGATTTTGGTGCGCTCGGTCAGCGCGTCTTCGAACCGTTGCAGCGAAAACGAGCCGTCGTCCTCGACATCGACCCATTTCAACACGGCGCCGGAACGCTCGCGCAAAAAATGCCAGGGCACGACGTTGGAATGGTGCTCCATGATCGACAGCACGATTTCGTCGCCGGCGCCGATTTTCGCGCGGCCAAAGGACGAAGCCACCAGATTGAGCGCCTCTGTCGCGCCGCGGGTAAAAATGATTTCGTCGGTCGAGCCGGCGTTCAAAAAGGCCCGAACTTTTTCGCGCGCGGCCTCGTAGGCGTCGGTGGCGGCATTGGCCAAAAAATGTAGGCCGCGATGCACATTGGCGTATTCATGCTCCATCGCATGGGTCATGCGCGCGATCACCTGACGTGGTTTTTGCGCGCTCGCCGCATTGTCGAGATAGACCAGCGGCTTTCCATAGGGCTTTTCGGCGAGGATCGGAAAATCCGCGCGGATTTTCGTCAGGTCATAGATCGGCTTCATCTGGTTCATGACGCCGGCTCCTCTTCACCCAAGAGATCGGACAGATCGGTCCGCAGCAGATCGCGCAAAACCTCGCTTTCGAGCGCGTCGAACACGTCAGCGGCGAAAGCGTCGATCAAGATCTTTTCCGCTTCGATATGAGGAACGCCGCGCGTCTCCAGATAGAAAAGCTGTTGCGCGTCGAGTTTCGTCACCGCCGCGCCATGGCCGCAGGCGACATCGTCGGCGAAAATTTCGAGTTCCGGCTTGGCGGACATCGCGGCCTCGTCGGAGAGCAGCAAGGCCCGGCACATCATCTTGCCGTCGGTCTTTTGCGCATGCGGCGGCACGACGATTTTGCCCTGAAAAACCCCGTTCGCGTGGTCGCCGAGCACGTATTTAAAAATCTCGCGGCTGACGCAGGCGGGCGCGTTATGGTGCACGACCATGGTCATGTCGGCATGGTCATTGCGGCCCAAAATCACGGCGCCGGCCAGTTTCAACTCCGCCCCTTCGCCCGCGAGCGACACGAAAAATTGCCGGCGCAAGAATGGCGTCTGCGCCAGCAGCGACACCGCGCGCAATGTCGCCCGCGCCGCCAGCATCACATTGACCGTCTGCACTTCGACTCCGGCCGTTTCGCGACAGCGGCAGGCGTAATCGAGTTGCGCGTCTTCGCCCAGTGCGATGAACAAGGCGCTGTCGCCGAAGCCGGCAAACCCCTCGTCGCGCGTCTCCAAAATCTCCGCGCGCGCGCCGGCGCCAAGGCGGATCAGGCTGCGGCCGAAACGGCTGCGGTCGGTTTCGGCGCCGGTCAGCGCGACGATCTCGATCACGCGATCTATGCGCGCGCCGACGGCGATGTCGAGCAGGAAGCCGCCGCGCGAAAAGGCGGCGTTGAGGTCGAGCATGGGATCGGCGGCGCCGCCGAAAAACTCCGCCTCGCCAACCGGCGAAATGTCGATCCCTGCAACAGCGGAAATATCGTCCGAAAGGTCCGGGGCGAAGAAACCATCGACGGTGACCAGGCGCAGCCGCTCGCTCGCTTCGAGCTTGTGCCGCGCGACCGCGCGCGCCGCATCGTCAGGCGCGTGCGCCATTTCCGGAACCGCGCGCAGTTTCGTGCGCAGATCGGAATAATGCCAGCTCTCCACCCGCCGGCCGGGCAGGCCGGCGCGCTGGAACTGATCGAAGAACAGCCGCGCGGAAGGGGTTACGTCGGCCGGCAACAGCCGTCCAAATTCGTCTTCCGCCTTGCTGGAAAGCCCGGTCACGCGGCGGCTCCTTCCGCATATTCGGCGTAGCCGCTGGCCTCCAGCGCCAGCGCCAGTTCGGGACCGCCGCTCTTCACGATTCGTCCGCGCGACATGACGTGCACGACATCGGCCGTGATGAAGTTGAGCAGGCGCTGGTAGTGCGTGATCACCAGAAAACTGCGCCCCTCGCCGCGAAGCGCGTTCACCCCTTCCGCACAGGTTTTGAGCGCGTCAATGTCGAGGCCGGAATCCATCTCGTCGAGAATGGAAAAGCGCGGCTCCAGCAGCGCCATCTGCAAGATCTCCATGCGCTTCTTCTCACCGCCGGAAAATCCGACATTGACCGGACGCTTGAGCATGTCCTGCGAGATGTTCAATTTCGCGGCGGTGGCGCGCACCTGTTTCATGAATTCGATGGTGGGAAGCTCCGCCGCGCCGCGCGCCTTGCGCTGCGCATTCATCGCCGCCTTCAAAAACGTCATGGTGGCGACGCCGGGAATTTCCAGTGGATATTGGAACACCAGAAACAGCCCCATCGCCGCCCGTTCGGCCGGCGACTTTTCCATGATATCGACGCCGTCGAGCCGGATGGTTCCGTCCTGCACCTCATAGTCGGCGCGCCCCGCGACCACATAGGACAAAGTGGATTTGCCGGACCCGTTCGGCCCCATGATCGCCGCGACCTGTCCGTCCTCCACTTTCAGCGTGAGTCCGTCCAGAATTTTCCTGCCGGCGACGGAGACGTGCAAATTGTCAATTTCAAGCATGGTGCAAAACCTTGTCAGCCGACGCTGCCTTCGAGCGAAATGGCGATGAGCTTTTGCGCCTCGACGGCGAACTCCATCGGCAATTGCTGCAACACGTCGCGCACGAAACCATTGACGATCAGCGCGGTCGCTTCTTCCGCTTCAAGCCCCCGCTGCATGCAGTAAAACAGCTGGTCGTCGGAGATTTTCGACGTGGTGGCCTCGTGCTCGAACTGCGCGGAGGAATTTTTGGCCTCGATATAAGGCACGGTATGGGCGCCGCACCGATCGCCGATCAGCAACGAGTCGCAATTGGTGAAATTGCGCGCGTTCTCCGCCTTGCGATGCGCGAACACCTGGCCGCGATAGGTGTTTTGTGACCGCCCCGCCGAAATCCCCTTCGAGATGATTCGGCTCGACGTGTTCTTGCCGAGATGCAGCATTTTGGTCCCGGAATCGACCTGCTGCCGCCCATTGGAAATGGCGATCGAATAGAACTCGCCGCGCGAAAAATCGCCGCGCAAAATGCACGACGGATATTTCCAGGTAATCGCCGATCCCGTCTCCACCTGCGTCCACGAAATTTTCGAACGCGCGCCGCGACAGTCGCCGCGCTTGGTGACAAAATTGAAGATGCCGCCGCGCCCCTCGCTGTCGCCGGGATACCAGTTTTGCACCGTCGAATATTTGATCTCGGCGTCATCCAGCGCGATCAGTTCGACCACCGCCGCATGCAACTGGTTTTCGTCGCGCTTGGGCGCCGTGCAGCCCTCCAGATAGGACACGTAGGAGCCGGCGTCGGCGATGATCAGCGTGCGCTCGAACTGCCCGGTATTCTGCTCATTGATACGGAAATAGGTGGAAAGCTCCATCGGGCAGCGCACGCCGGGCGGCACATAGACGAAGGAGCCGTCGGAGAACACGGCGGAGTTCAGTGTCGCAAAATAATTGTCGGTGACCGGGACGACGGAGCCCAGATATTTGCGCACCAGTTCGGGATGGGAATGCACGGCTTCCGAAATCGGACAAAAGATTACGCCCGCCTTGCCCAGCTCCTCCTTGAAGGTGGTGACCACGGAAACGGAGTCGAACACGGCGTCCACGGCGACGCGGCGCTCCTGCACCCCGGCCAGAATCTCCTGCTCGCTCAGGGGGATGCCGAGTTTCGCATAGGTGCGTAAAAGTTCGGGATCGACATCGGCGAGCGTGCGCGGCCCGTCGGTCCCCTTTGGCGCGGAATAGTAATAAAGGTCCTGGTAGTCGATTTTTGGATAATCGACCCGCGCCCAGCGCGGCTCCTCCATGGTCAGCCAGCGCTTGAAAGCGTCCAGGCGCCATTGGGTGAGCCAGTCCGGTTCTTTTTTGCGCGCGGAGATGAAGCGAACGATGTCCTCGTTCAGCCCCTTGGGCGCCTTGTCGGATTCGATATCGGTCGTAAAACCGTATTTATAGGCGTCGACGTCGAGCGTCTTCACCGTGTCGACCGTCTGCTGGACCGCCGCCATTTACAACTCCTCACCTAACGCGGGTTCAAGGCCCGCTGGTTGAGTATGGTCCGGAGCGCGACTTTATCCCTAACGCATGATCTTGTCCGAAAGCCGGTTTCCACTTTTCGGGATCATGCTCTAGCGCCGTTGCGACATCCTTTGTCGCACTTTAGCCAAAATATCGGGAAAAGCCACGCCCTCCTGCTCACTATTTGGCCATCCGAGTGAAATCCGCAAGGCGCAGCGCGCGACCTCGGGCGCCACCCCCATGGCCCCCAGCACGGCCGAAGCGGAAACTTTGCCGGATGAACACGCGGAGCCCGAGGAAAGCGCGACGCCCTCGACATCGAGCGCGGCGACCATGGTCTCGGCGGAAAAGCCGGGCAGGGCGAAGGCCAAAGTATTTTGCAATCGCGGCGCCCCAGCCCCGAACACGACGGCCTCCGGCGCCAGCGCCAAAACGTCAGCTTCGATCCGGTCGCGCAGCGCGCCGAGCCGCGCCATCTCGGCGGCCCCCTGCGCCAAAACCTCAGAAAAAGCCGCGGCGAAGCCGGCGATGGCGGCCACATTCTCGGTGCCGCCGCGAAAACCGCGCTCCTGACCGCCGCCGCGCAGCAGCTTTTCGGCTGGCGTGACGGCGCGTCGCGCGAAAATGGCGGCTCCAACCCCCTTGGGCCCGCCGATCTTGTGGCTGGAGACGAACAGGACGTCGGCTCCGGTCGCGGCAAAGCCGCAGTCCACCCGCCCCAAAGCCTGCACGGCGTCGCACACCACCACGCCCCCGGCCTCGTGAACGAAAGCGGCGGCCTCGGCCACAGGCTGGATCACGCCGGTTTCATTGTTCGCGGCCTGAAGCGCCAGCATGGGAACGCCCGGGCCCGTAAGTTTCGCCCGCAGGTCGGCGAGATCGAGCCGCCCCTCGCCATCGAGCGCCACCCGAACCGCCTCGGCAAACCCGTGGCCGGAGACCACGCAAGGGTGCTCGCCGCCGCCCAAAAGCAGCCGGTCGCACGCAAGCCCCGCCAACGCCGGCCGCAACACCATATTGGCGGCCTCGGTGGCGCCGGAGGTGAACACGACAAGCTCCGGCCTGACGCCGAAATGCCGCGCGATTTTTCCGCGCGCATTCTCGATTTTCGCCCGCGCCGACCGTCCCTCGGCATGGACGGACGAGGCGTTGCCGGCGTCGAGCGCGGCGATCAGCGCCTCGCGCGCCGCTGGGCGCAGCGGCGAGGTGGCGTTATGGTCGAAATAGAGGCGCGCCATAGAAAACTCCGGGCAAGCCCCGCATAGTCATTTGGGCCGCCAGCGCCAAGCGGATTCGTACAAATGACCGACGCCGAAAAAAATCTCGACCCCGAAAACTGGGAGGACTTCCGCCGCCTGAGCCATCAGGCGCTCGACGCCGCCCTGGACGATCTCATGGCGGTGCGCCAAAACCCGGTCTGGCGCGAGACCCCGCCCGAGGTTCTCGCCCGCCTCGACGACGCCGCGCCCGAAACTGGCGTCGGCCTCGAACAGGTCCTGGCCGATTTCGCCCGCGACATCCAGCCGTATGGCGTCGGCAACCGCCACCCCGCCTTCTTCGGATGGGCGCATGGCGCGGGAACCCCGGTCGGCATGGTCGCCGAAATGCTGTCGGCGGGCCTCAACCTCAATTGTGGCGGCCGCAACCACATCGGCGTGGCGCTGGAGCAAAAGATCGCCGCCGCCATGGCGCGAAAATTCGGCTTTCCCCAAACGGCATCAGGCCTGTTCGTCACAGGCGCCTCGCAGGCCAATTTCCATGGCGTGGTGATCGCCCGCCGCGCCGCCCTGGGCGCGCAGGTTCGCACGCAGGGGATAACAGCGCGGCTGCGCGCCTATGCCTCGCAGGAGGCCCACGCCTGCGTCGAACAGGCCATGGACCTCGCCGGCCTGGGAACGGACGCGCTGCGCAAAATCCCCACCGATGCGCAGGGCCGCATCCGCCTCGACGTTTTGCGGCAAGCCATAGAAGCCGACCGCGCCGCCGGCGATAAACCCTTCCTGCTGGTCGCCTCGGCGGGCACGGTGAATTTCGGCGCCTTCGACCCGCTGAACGAACTGGCCGACATCGCGGCGCAGGAAAAACTCTGGCTGCACGTGGACGGCGCCTTCGGCGCGCTGACAATCTTCTCGGAAAAACTCAAGCCCAAGCTCGCCGGCATTCATCGCGCCGATTCCATCGCTTTCGACTTCCACAAATGGGCGCATGTCCCCTATGACGCGGGCTTCATCCTGGTCCGCGACGCCGCCGCCCAGCGCGCCGCCTTCGCCGCGCCGGCGGCCTATTTGTCGCGCACCAACACCGGCTTGGCCAAAGGCGAAACTTGGCCCTGCGACCTCGGTCCCGACCTTTCGCGCGGGTTCAGGGCGCTCAAAGTCTGGATGACCCTGCGCGCCTACGGCCTGAAAACCCTCGGCGAGAGCATGGAGCGCAACTGCGCCGCCGCCCAAAGACTCGCCGAACTCATCGACCAGTCTCAAGACTTCGAGCGCGCGGCGCCGGTTCCGCTCAACATCGTCTGCTTCCGCCTGAAAAACGCGCCCGACGCCGCCAATCGCGCGCTGGTCGAACGCCTGCAAACCCAAGGGATCGCGGCCCCGTCGCTGACCCGCCTCGACGGTCGCACGACCATCCGCTGCGCCATTTTCAACCACCGCACCGGCGCGGAGGATGTCGTTGCATTCTTTGCTGAGGCGCGCGCGCAGGCGAAGGCGCTGACATAGGTCGCGAGACATGCCATCTTGCGCGCATTGTTCGGGAGGACATCATGGACGACCTCGTTCGCAAGCTCAAAACCCTGCACACAAGCCTGATCGACGCCCGCAGCGGCTATGAGGAGGGCTTGAAGGACGCCCACGGCAAGGGTTTAAGCCCTCTGTTCCAGGAACTGATCGCCCTGCATGGGCAGGACGCCGCCGCCGTCGCGGAACAGCTGAAACGCCTTGGCGCGGCGGTCGACGATCACGGCTCCCTCATGGGAACGTTCGACCGCGTGGTGATGAAGTTCACCTCGCTGATCACCGAGCTGGACGAAAAAATCCTGCCGAACCTGATTGATGGCGAGGAGCACGTCCTGGTTCATTATGACGACGCCATAGAAGCCTCGGCGCCGGAAAATGCGGAATATCCTGTTCTCGTCGCCCAGCGGGACGCATTGAAGCAGAGGATCGCATCGTTGCGCGAACGCGCGAGGCAGGCCTGATAGGATTTCCGAACGATCCGTTCGGAAATCCTATTCTGCTCGCGCGGAAATCCGCCCTTCGCCTGGAAAATTTCCGCGCGATTTCGTTTTCGCGGATCGCGAAGCGATCTTGCGGAAACCGTATCAAGCGGCTCGTTCGGCGGTCGTGACGCCGAAGGCGCGCCACCCCCCCCTTTGATGCGGCGGCCTTCGCCGGATCAAAGGACGGCCGCGGGCGGCGCGCGGCGATCACTCCTCGGGCGCGTCGAGGATCGGATCATATTGCGAGGCGTCAAAGCCGAACAGCTCCCACGACCGCTTCATGTGCGCCGGCAGCGGCGCCGTAACGTCGACCACGCCGCCGCGCGGATGCGGCAGGATCAGCCGCCGCGCCAGCAGGTGCAGTTTTTGGTCGACGCCGTCGGGAATGTTGCGGTTGGGATCGGCGCGGCGGCGGCGGTCCTCGTCGCCGTGGCCATATTTGGGATCGCCGACGATGGGGCAGTCGATCGCCTCGGCATGGGCGCGCAGCTGGTGGGTGCGTCCGGTCATCGGCTTCATCGACAGCCAGGCGCAGCGGGGGCTGAGCTTGTCGACGATGGCGTAATAGGTCAGCGAATGCTGGGCGTCCTCGTCGCCATGTTTGGCCACGCGCATCTTTTCGATGTCGCGGCGCTCCTCCATGCCGTGGCGCCCTTTTATTGGACCACGCTGGTCGCCCATGGCCTCGCCCTTGGCGAGATAAAGCGAGATGCGCCCCTGCGCCGGTCTCGGCACGCCTTCCACCAGCGCCCAATAAATCTTCTTCGCCGAGCGCGAGCGAAAAATCTCGCCGAGATCGGCGGCCATTTTGCGCGTCTTGGCGATCAACAGCACGCCGGATGTGTCGCGGTCGAGGCGATGCACCAGCACCGGTCGCTCGCCGCGCTCGTTGGCCAGCGAAGCCAGCATGCCGTCCAGATGAATCTTTGTTCCGGACCCGCCCTGGACCGCGAGGCCGAACGGCTTGTTCAGCACCATCAAATCGCGGTCTTCAAGAAGGACCATATCCTTGATGGCGCGCTGATCGGCCTCCGACTGCGCCGGCTTTTTCACCGCCGGAGCCTTGGGCGCATCCACGGACAGCGGTGGCACGCGCACGCTCTGGCCCGTGGCGATGCGCGAAGCGGTCTCGACGCGCTTGCCGTCGAGCCGCACCTCGCCCTTGCGGCAGATTTTCGCCAGATGCGACAGGGCCAGCGTCGGAAACCGCCGCTTGAACCAGCGGTCGAGGCGCATGCCGTCCTCGTCCTCGGTGACGGCGAGATTTTGCACGCCGGTCGCCACCTTGACCGGTTCTTTTTCTTTTTCGGGCGCGGTTGTTTTCGCCGCAGGCTTGTCCATGGGCTTGGGCTTGCGGGCCGCCGGCGCGGCGGGTTTGCGCGGATTGATCATGACAGCGCCCTCATCACAGCAAGCCCGGAAAACACGCCAAGCAGCGCCAAGGCGACGGAGCCGCCGACATACAAGGCCGCGGCCAAAAGATCGCCGCGCTCGTAGAGCAGGGCGGCGTCGAGCGAGAAGGCGGAAAAGGTGGTGTAGCCGCCCAAAATGCCGGTGAGCAGGAACAGCCGAACGTGCTGCGTCCAGGCCTCGCCTGAGCGGAACGTCAGAAAGCCTGCGATCAGGCCCATGGTCAGCGATCCCGAGATGTTGATGAAGAAGGTTCCCCATGGAAAACCTGTCCCCAGCGTCCGCGCCGCGAGGAGGTTGATGAAATGCCGGAGGCACCCGCCGAAACCGGCGCCGAGGAAGACGATAAGATAGGCCATCGCCCTCCTTAGCGCGGAAAAACGGCCACGTCAGTTCTTTTTGCGCAGAGCAAGGTCGAATGCTTGAGTAGAGTTCCCAAGCTTCAGGCCGTCATTGCGAGCGCAGCGAAGCAATCCAGGACTCGCCGCAGCGACGGATGACTGAAATGCAGCGCGTGATTGCGATCACACTACAACGGGATGGAGCTGGATTGCTTCGCCGTGCTCGCAATGACGGTGGATGAGTGTCCGAGCGGGTCACGACATCGACGCATTCAAGACCTGCCGCGCTCCCGCCGCAGCTTCTCCCAGTAATCCAGTCTTTTGCCGATCTCGCGCTCGAACCCGCGCTCGACCGGCTCATAAAGCTGTTGCCGCCCTAAAGCCTCCGGCCAGTAATTCTGCCCGGAAAACGCGTCGGGCTCGTCGTGGTCATAGGCGTAATCGGTCCCATAGCCCTCGGACCGCAACAATTTGGTGGACCCGTTCAAGATCACCTTCGGCGGCATCAGCGAGCCATGCGCCTTCGCCAGCCGCATCGCCCCCTTGTAGGCGAGGTAAGCCGCGTTGCTCTTGGGCGCGGTGGCGCAATAGATCACGGCCTGGGCGATGGCGAGCTCCCCCTCCGGCGATCCCAGGAAATCGTAGGCTTCTTTCGCCGCATTGGCGATGACCAGGGCCTGGGGGTCGGCGAGGCCGATGTCCTCGACCGCCATGCGCACGACGCGGCGGGCCAAAAACAGCGGGTCTTCGCCGGCGTCGAACATGCGGGCGAGATAATAAAGCGCCGCGTCGGGATCGGAGCCGCGCACGCATTTGTGCAGGGCGGAGATCAGATTGTAATGGCCCTCCTGGCCCTTGTCATAGATCGGCGCCCGCCGCTGCACGACCTCGGCGAGCTGCGCGCCGTCAAAAGATTCGCCGGGACGCGCGGCGCGCCAAATCTCTTCCGACAGGGTGAGCGCGGCGCGGCCGTCGCCATCGGCCATGCGCACCAGCGTTTTACGCGCTTGCGCGTCCACCGGGAGCGGCTTGCCCTCAATCGTTTCCGCACGGGCGAGCAGTTTTTCAATCGCCGTGTCATCGAGGCTTCGAAACGTCATGACTCGGGCGCGCGACAGCAGCGCCGCGTTGAGTTCGAACGAGGGATTTTCCGTCGTCGCCCCGATCAGGGTGATGATTCCCTCCTCCATCACCGGCAGAAAGGAATCCTGCTGCGCCCGATTAAAACGGTGGATCTCGTCGACGAACAGCAGCGTGCCCTGTCCGGTCCGGCGCCGCGCCCGCGCCTCTTCAAAGATTTTCTTCAGGTCGGCGACGCCGGAGAAGATGGCGGAGGCCTGAACGAAATGCAATTGTGTCTCATGCGCAAGTAATCGCGCCACCGTTGTTTTTCCGGTGCCCGGAGGCCCCCAGAAAACCAGGCTTCCCAGCGACCCGGATTCGATCAGTCGCGTCAGCGCGCCGTTGGCGCCCAACAAATGGTCCTGGCCGGCGACTTCGCGCAAAAGCCTGGGACGCAGCCGTTCCGCGAGCGGACGCGGCGCGTCCTGCTCCAATCCAGCTCCGTCGAATAGATCACTCATGTGTCTCAATCCGTAAGTTTACCTGCGTCTGGTTTACTTGCGTAATGCGCGGCGTTCCTGTGAATAACTCTTTAAAAAGCGTGTCAACGGTTTTTGGTCTGGTAGCTTCGGTTTTGGGCCGATGTCCACTTGCACCAACGTTCATACTGGGAGAGTTCGATGCGAAGGATCGCCATGGTAACGCAAAAGGGCGGCGCGGGAAAAAGCACGCTGGCCATCTGTCTCGGGGTCGCGGCGCGTGAAGCGGGCGAAAGCGTCGCCCTCGTCGATCTCGATCCCATGGGCTCCCTGACCGGCTGGGGCAACCGGCGCAATGGCGGGGATATCATGGTCATGGCGGCCTCGCCCGGCGAACTCAGCGAGATCATGGGCCAGTTGGAGGCGCTCGGCGTCACCCTGGCGATCATCGACACCCCGGCCGGCGACAGCGCACTGGCGGAGGAGGCGATCGCGGAAGCGCAGCTTTGCCTCGTGCCCGCGCGCCCCAATATTTTCGATGTCGCCGCCAGCCAGGGCACGCTGCAAAAGCTGAAACACCGCGATTATTCCTTCGTTCTCAACCAATGCCCGCCGCAGCGCCAGGCGCCGCGCATCCAGCAGGGGATCAACGCGCTCGCCGACATGGGGGTGCTGCTGACGCCGCTGGTCGCCGCCCGCGCCGATTATCAGGAGGCCGCGCGCCGGGGTCTTGGCGTGACCGAATTCGCCGCGTCGGGCGCGGCTGCGGCCGAGATGCGCGAGTTGTGGCGCTCGACGCGCGACCGGCTCGACGGGGTCGCCGAACACCGGAAGTCGGACGCCGCGTGAGCGGAAAATTCTCGCGCATTTTCAAGCTGGAAGCAATTTTCCCGGCTGGGATGCGCGAGATCGCGTAACGTCAAGTATAGCCCCCAAGACTCCGAATGAGATCGCGCCATTATTTCTGCTCTCGCCTTCCCGGTATCTGGTCTTGAATCGAAGTGTCTGATTCAAATGACGTCACGGCGATTCGGCGCCGTGGAACGGAACGGGGGGAGCGATGCGTCGCGTCGCGTTTGTCACGCAGAAGGGGGGCGCCGGCAAGAGCACGCTGGCCGCCTGTCTCGCCGTCGCGGCCCGTGCGGCCGGCGAGCGGGTGTTTCTCATCGATCTCGACCCCCTGCAGTCGCTGTGCGGCTGGGGCTGGCGGCGGGACTGTGACGACATTCCGGTGGTCGCGGCGCCTCCGTCGAAGCTGGAAAAGGTTTTGGAGGAACTCGCCGCGCGCGGGATCACGCTGGCGATCATCGATTCGCCCGGCGGCGACGGCGCGGCGGTCGACGCCGCCATCCGGGCGGCGCACATCTGCCTCGTGCCGGCCCGTCCCAACGCCTTCGACCTCGTCGCCGGCGAGAAGACCCTCAAAAAGATCAAGGAGCGTGGGCGGGACTACGCCTTTGTGCTCAACCAGTGCCCGACCTCGCGGCAGAACGCGCGAATCGAAGAGGGCATGGCGACCCTGCAAGCCCTGGGCGTGCTGATGAACCCGCTGGTCGCCACGCGCGTCGACTACCAGGAGGCCGCGCGCCGGGGGCTTGGCGTCGGCGAGGTCAACGCCAATGGCGCGGCGGCGGAGGAAATGCGCGCGCTCTGGGCCTCGGTGCGCAAGCGGCTCGGCAAGAAACCCAGGAAAATGGCCGCCTGATTTGACGGCGGGGCGGAGGGCGATTTAAGGATCGGAAAAAGGGGTTCCCATGTCCGACCTGTCGCCCGCCGCGCTCGAAAAACAGCTGATCGCCGAAGAAACCGCCAAAATGCTGCTGGAGGTCGGCGCCGTTCTGTTCAACGCAGAAAAGCCGTTCATCTTCACTTCGGGCTGGGCGAGCCCGGTCTACACCGACATGCGCAAGCTGATCGCTTTTCCCCGGCTGCGCTCGCGCCTGCTCGATTTCGCCGTGACCACGATCCAGCGCGAGATCGGCTATGAAAGCCTCGACATCATCGCCGGCGGCGAAACGGCGGGCATTCCCTTCGCGGCCTGGATTTCCGACCGCCTCAGCCTGCCCATGCAATATGTACGCAAGAAGCCGAAGGGTTTTGGCCGCAACGCGCGGATCGAGGGCGAGCTGCGCGACGGCGCCCGCACGCTGCTGGTTGAGGACCTCGCCACCGACGGCGCCTCGAAAGTGAATTTTTGCAACGCGATCCGCGAGGCCGGCCAGTCCTGCGCCCATACTTTCGTGTTCTTTTTCTACGACATTTTTCCTTCGGCGCGCGAGGATTTGGCGAAGGAGGGGATCAGCCTGCACCAGCTCACAACCTGGTGGGACGTGCTGACCGTGGCGCGGCGCACAAACTACCTACCTGCGGCCACCCTCGACGAAGTCGAAAAATTCCTGCATGCTCCGGCCCAGTGGTCCGCCGCGCATGGCGGGGCCTCGGATTTCGGCAAGAAGGCGTAAGCGCAATGCGGCGTCTGATTTTTTATTTTGGCGCCGCACTGATTTCAACGGCGCCGGCGCTTGCCGCGGATTGCTCGGGCGTCACCTTTGCGGACATGCCCTGGCTGCGCTTCGGCAAACCGTCCGGCGCTTCGGTCTCCGGCGGCAAGCTCGCGGTGGCGCGCGGCGAACTTGTGGCGCTGGGCGCCAGTTCGGGCGCGCAGGTCTGCGCCGAAAAGCTCAAGGGGCAGGGGGCCGGCTGGCTGCCGGCCGACGCGCTCGAAATCGTCCCGCGCATCAACGACACCGGCTCGTTCGTCGGCTCCTGGCGACGCGGCGCTTCGGTGATCCGCATCAGCTGGCAGGACGACGGCCGCTTGACCGTCCAGGGCTCGGGCGCCGGCGCGTTTTCCGGCGAGATGGACATGCGCGACGGCATTGGTCTGTATTTTGGCGACGGCGTCGATCCCGACACCCCCGAAGCGCCCGGCTGCCGCTTGCGCATGGCGCGCGGCGGCGAAATTTTGCTGGTGCGCGGCAACGGGCAATGTGGCGGCGCCTCGAATGGCATTTACGCGCGCGAAAAGGACAAGGCGGCGGCGCGATAGTGACGCAGCACGGCGACGCGCAGGGCCGATGACAGGTTGGCGGCGCCGCGCGCCGAATCGATGTCCGCGACCAGTGCGGGAACGCTGATGCCGCGTGCGGCGGCGATGTCGCGCAGCGCGTCCCAAAAATCGTCTTCAAGCGAAATCGAGGTGCGGTGGCCGGCGATGACGAGGGAGCGCTTGCGCAGCTTTTCGTCGGTCATGCCGAAACCGCAGTAAAGCGCGACGCCCATCCCCTCGCCCCGCTTGCGGGGAGAGGGCTAGGGTGAGGGGCAGAGGCGTGATCCTCGGCGTCGTCAGGACAGCAAGCTGTCCCACCGCCCCTGCCTCTCCCGGCAAAAGCGGGGCGAGAGCGCAGGTCGAGGCTTTCACGAACCATCTGGCGTTCAGTCTTTATCTTCGGGCTCGAGCCTGTGCCCCTCGAGCTTGCGCGCATCCTGTTCGCGGCGCGCGACGGAGAGAGTTTTCTCCGCCTTGCTCAGCCCGTGCTTGACCCGATTGGCCTCGGCATCGCTCGCGCGCGCGTCGCGGTCGCGGCGTTTGCGCGCCTGCCGGAGGTTGACCACCTCGCCCATCAGGTTTTCTTGCGGAACGCGTCGATGGAGACGATTTTGGCGCCCTCGTCGCCGGCCTTCTCGTCGGCTTCCGCGGGTTCGTCAGACTTTTCCGCTGCCGTCGCCTTCGACTCCGCGCCGCGCGGCTTCTCGGCCTCGCGGGGGACCGGGCGGGGCGGATTGGCCACCGGACCGAACTCGATCGCCTCTTCGTCCGAATCGTCGTCTTCGTCGCCCTCGGCCTGGGCCTCGAACTTCAGCCCGAATTGCACGGAGGGGTCGTAAAAGCCGGCGATGGCCTCGAACGGCACGATGAGCCGCTCCGGCACATTCTTGAAGTGCAGGCCGACCTCGAACCCGATCTCATCGACCTTCAGATCCCAGAACTGGTACTGGAGGATGATGGTCATCTCTTCCGGATATTGCTCGCGCAACCGGTTGGACAGTTTTACGCCCGGGGCGTGCGTGCGGAACGTGATGTAAAAATGATGGTCTCCGGGCAACCCGTCACGGGCGGCGTCGGCCAGCACTTTTCGCACGACGCCGCGCAGGGCGTCCTGAACCTGAAGATCGTAGCGTATCAAATCCTTCGACATGCCCGCCTTGCCGCGCCTGAAAAGAAGTGGAGGCTTCTGTTGCCAGGCGCCTCCGGGCCCCGCCTGAAGCGGCTAAGCCTCAGGACTTCAATTTCGGTACTATCACCGCATTACGCGGCGACGGCCACCGGAGCATAGTTGTCGTTGGCAACTATAGGTTTGACCCGATAACGGCGGTATCATGCCGGGCAAAAGAACACCCTTTACACCCTCGTCTATCCTATTTCGCCCCCGCCGAAATCCATCTTTCTCAAGGCGCAAGACAAGCTTGCGCATGGACTTGGGTGGAGGCGCCGGGTACCGCCCCCGGGTCCGATAGGCTTATTTCGATGACCATTTATCGCCATAGCCGTCCGAGGACGGCGAACTGAATATAGGGGAGCCGGTTGCGCCGCGAAAGGGGAAAAACGCGGCGCCCGCGTCTTGCGCAGGCGGCCGCGCCCGCCCAAGGTCGCGCCAGAGCGTTTTCGAGCGAAGTGGATACCGGTTCGCGTGAAGAAAACGCGTTAAAGAAAAATACTGGAGCCCGTTCGGTGAACTGGAGTTCACCGAGCGGGCTCCAAGTCGCGCGGCGCGGCGGCTTCCGTCGCGATTTCGTCAAGCCGCGCGCCTAGTTTCCACTGGCAATGCGAACAAGACAGGCGACAAGATGAAGATTGAGACCATCGGCGTGATCGGCGCCGGCGTGATGGGGGCGGGCATCGCCCAGGCCTTTGCGACCAGCGGCTTTCCCGTGCTGCTGCGCGACATTTCCCAGGCCGCGCTCGACCGCGGGCTGGCCACGATCACGACCAGCCTGTCGCGCCTCGTCGCCAAGGAAAAGCTCACGCAAGCCGAGGTGGACGCGGCGCTGGCGCGCATCACGCCCACGCTGACGCTCGAGGATTTTCATGATCGCGACCTGATCGTCGAGGCGGTCGTGGAAAAATTCGAGGTCAAGAAGGCGATCGTGGCCGATCTTGACCGCATCTGTTCGGACCAGGCGATTTTCGCCAGCAACACCTCCTCCCTGTCGCTGACCAGGATCGCCGCCGCCTCGAAGCATCCGGGGCGCGTCATCGGCATGCACTTCTTCAATCCGGTGGCGATGATGCAACTGGTCGAAGTGATCCGCGCCATCCAGACCACCGACGCCGTCAACGCCGCCGTGGTCGAGACGGTCGCCAGGCTCGGCAAGGAGGCCAAGGTTGCGCGCGATTCCTACGGCTTCGTCGTCAATCGCGTGCTGATCCCCATGATCAACGAGGCGATCAATTGCGTCTATGAGACTGTGGCGACGCCGGAAGACGTGGACGCCATGATGAAGCTTGGCGCCGCCCACCCCATGGGCCCGCTGGCGCTCGGCGACCTGATCGGCCTGGACATCGTTTTGGATGTGATGGAGGTGCTGTACGAAGGGTTTGCGGACCCGAAGTATCGCCCCAGCCCGCTCTTGAAACAAATGTGCGACGCGGGTTATCTCGGCCGCAAGACCGGGCGCGGCTTCTTCAGCTATTGAGCGGCATGGACCCGGGTTCGCCCGGAGTCCGCCATGCAGAACCGCCATCCCGAATATCAATATCTTGACCTGCTGCAACAGGTGCTTGAGCATGGCGACAAGCGCGTCGACCGCACGGGGGTCGGCACCCTCTCCGTGTTCGGCGCGCTCACCCGGTTCGATGTCGGCGCCGCCGCGCCGATCCTGACGACCAAGCGGGTGTTCTGGAAGACCGCTGTCAAGGAAATGCTGTGGTTCCTGACCGGCGACACCAACATCCAGCCGCTGCTCAAGGACAATGTGCGGATCTGGTCGGATTGGCCGCTGGCCCGCTATCGCCGGGAGACCGGCGATCCGGTCAGCCAGCAGGCTTTTGAGGACCGAATCGTCGCGGACGACGCCTTCGCGCAAAAATGGGGCGATCTCGGCCCGGTCTATGGCAAGCAATGGCGGCGCTGGCGCGGCCCCGACGGCCGCGAGCACGACCAGATCGCCGGCGTCATCGACGCCCTGAAGAACAACCCGTCAAGCCGCCGCATCCTGTTCCACGGCTGGAACGTCGCCGAAATCGACCAGATGGCGCTGCCGCCGTGCCACATGGTCTATCAGTTCCACGTCAGCAAGGACCGGCTGTCCTGCATGATGTTGCAGCGCTCGGTGGACCTGTTTTTGGGATGCCCGTTCAACTGGGCGGGCGCCGTGGCCTTGCAAGCCATGATCGCCCAGCAATGCGACCTCGAACTTGGCGAGTTCATCTGGGTCGGCGGCGACGTGCATCTCTATCTCAACCAGTTCGACCAGGCGCGGCTGCAACTGTACCGCGAGCCCCGGCCGATGCCCAGGCTGCGCCTGAAGCGCAAGCCGTCGTCGATCGACGGCTATCGCATCGAGGATTTCGAGGTCGAGGGCTATGACCCGCATCCGCATATCGCGGCGGAGGTCGCCGTCTGATCCTTGGTGGCGACTCATGCGCTTCTGATCTAAAATTCGCATCCCCCACCGCGAACGTATCCCGGAACTTTCTCGTGTCGACGCCAGCAATCCCGCGCCATGCCTTCCGTCCGCCGCACATGCGCGGGGCTTCGGCATGAATGGTGTCCCCAGCGATCTGCCGATCACCATCGTCGCCGCCGTCGCCCGCAACGGCGCGCTGGGTTTCCGCAACGCCATACCCTGGCGGGCGCCGAGCGATCTCAAACGCTTCAAGGAGATCACCTGGGGGCGCCCGCTGATCATGGGCCGCAAGACTTTTGAGTCGATCGGCAAGCCGCTGCCGGGCCGCGAAACCGTCGTCGTGACACGAGACCCGAATTTTTTCGGCGGCGAACCACCCGCCCGCGCCCATCTCGCCGGCGATTTCGAATCGGCGGTGGCGCTCGCCAACGACATCGGCAGGAGCCTGCACTGCGCCGAGATCATCGTGGCCGGCGGCGCCGCGTTTTTTCGACGCGCCCTGCCGCTCGCCCGCTTTCTTCGGCTCACCCGCGTCGATTGCGAACCGCAGGCCGACGTGTTCTTTCCCGACGTCGATTGGCGGCAGTGGACCGAATTGCGCCGCGAAACACCGCCGCGCGGCGAAAAGGACGAGGCCGACCTCGAATATGTCGACTACAGGCGGGTCTGATACGGTTTCCGCAAGATCGCTTCGCGATCCGCGAAAACGAAATCGCGCGGAAATCCTTCAGGCGAAGGGCGGATTTCCGCGCGAGCGGAATACGATTTCCGAACTGATCCTTCGGAAATCGTATGACGGATAGGGGCGGGAGCAGGGGCATGGCCGATCCGCACGTCGGATTTTTTTGCAAGTCCTATGCGTTCGACTTCAAGCATTTGCGGGGGATGCTGGAGTCCTTCGCCGCGCACAACCCGGACAACCTGCCCCTGACCCTGTCCCTGCCGTCCCGCGACATCAAACCGTTTCTGGTCCTGCTCGGCGCGCCAAAAAACGTGACGATCGTGGCGGACGAGGACTATTGCGGCTTCGACCTCTCCGCGCTGCCCGGCTGGTATGCGCAGCAGGTGTGCAAGCTCGCCTCCTGGCGCGCGACCGGGCTCGATCACCATGCCGTGCTGGATTCCGACAGCTATTTTATTGCCGACGTGACCAGGGCGGACCTCACGCCGCCACCGGGCAAGACGGCGATCGTCTGGGGCTCCGGGGTGCGCACCGTGCTGGAGCCCAGCGGGAGCGAGCGGCTGCTGGCCTATGTCAGGGACGGCTGGACGCCCGGCCCCCAAGATTTCCCGCCCGTTCGTCCACAGCCCCGGCTCGATTTTTCCCAGCTTCACGCCATCCGCTCGCTGAGCCAGGAGCAGATGTCGCTTGAGGCGCGCAGCGGCGCGATTTACAAGTTTTTTGGCGCAAAACAGTGGTTTTTCTACCAGCCAGGACAAATTTTCGCGCGAAAAATACTTGTTGAATTCGAACGCTGCATGGCGTCCGGCGATCTCGACCTCGTCGAAACCATCAAAATCGCGCCATGGGAGTACAATTGGTATGGCGAATACGCCGCCGCCTACCATTCCGCCGAAACGGACTTCCGCGTCTCTCCGGTGTTCCATGTCGCCAACAAGGAGGCGGCGCGATCGGCGGCGGACCAGGGCTTGACCGAAGCGGTGCTGGCGCGCAGGTTTAAATGGGTGCAAATGGCTTCGCGCCACCTGGACCTCCTCAAACTTTGACGCCAGATGCGTCGTTTCTGGAGAGGGCATGAATCCCGCGGATTTCAGAATCCACATGCGGCTGCTCTGCGCCAATCCGCCGGTGCTGCTGACCTCAACGACCAATCTCGTCAACATTCCCGGAGACAGTGGGCACGACTCCCTGTCGGTTTTCGCAGAGCTCCTGGGCGACGAAAAACCCTACTTCCTGATCCAGCCCACCTGGCATTTCGCGGATGTCGCCAAAAACGACACCTATCGCGCCATTCTCACACGGGCGCTCGCCAGCCATGGACCCGGCCATGTGATCATCCTCATCGCCGAAGCCGAGGACGCTCGCGTGGCCCACGCGCTTGGCCTCGACTGGTGGAACGTTCATCACAACGCCCTGGTCGATGAAACCGTGTTCACACCGGGCGCCGGCGCGAAACAGTTCACCGCGCTCTACAACGCGCGCTTCGACGCCTTCAAGAACCACCACCTCGCCAAGTCGGTCGACAATCTCGCCCTGCTGTTCAGCGAGGCGCACTCGGCGCATGACGCGGCCCGCGTGGAGCGGATGCTCACCTATGCGCATTTCATCAATGGTAGCGCGACGGATCCGGCGCGCTACCGGCGTCTTTCGCCGCGGGAAACCGCCGAGATCATCCGCAAGGCGCGGGTCGGGCTGTGCCTCTCGTTCGTCGAAGGCGCAAATTACGCCTCGATTGAATATCTCCTGTGCGGCGTGCCGGTCGTCAGCGTGCCCAACAAGGGCGGGCGTGACGAATTCGCCGACCCCGCTTGGTGGCGCGTCTGCGAACCCACGCCGGAGGCCGTGGCGCGGGCGGTCCGCGAGATGGCGGAGCGGCGCATCGATCCGCACATGATCGCCAAAGGGGTGCGGCTGCGAATCGCCGAGCATCGGCGCAGGCTCATCGACTTGATGCGGCGCATTCAGCAACAGGCCGGAGCGCCGCCAGACTGGTCGACCGACTGGAGTTTTTTGCGCGGCGACGCGTTCGGCGGCATGGCCCATCAAAGTTTTGCTCAGGTGATCGCCATGTTGCGCCGGGTCAGGCAAGGCTGATGGCGCCGTCCGGGCGCCAATGACGGCGCCGCAAGGAAATCTCAAGATTTCGGACGCATCCTCCCCCCATGACCGCCGTATTTGGACGACGCAATCGCGCCCCCACGCCCGCCCTCAAGCCCGCGCCGTCGCGCGCCGAACTGGCGCTGACGCCGGAGCAGCGCGCCTATCTGTTCGCCGGCGACCAGCCGCAGGCGTCCGAGCGGACTTCGGCCGGCGCCGAGGCGGCGCCGCGCCTGAACCGCCGCGCCGGACTGATCGCCTGCGCCGCCCTGACGGCGGTTACGGTCGCGCTTGGCTCCATCGGCAAGCATGACGTCGCGCTCCTGGGCATGCCGAGCGCGATGGAGCCGATGAGCCAGGATTTCCTCGCCTTGATCGGCCCCAACGCCGCAGCCTTCGTCCTGGCCTGGACTGTCGTGATCACCTTCCTCAATTTCAGCGCCAATCTCTGGCTGACTCGAAAACTCGCCGGCGCGTTCAGCCTTCGCAACCTTCCCGCCTATGCGGGCGTTGGCGCGAGCATCGGATGGGGCATGGCCTGGCTCGCCGAAGCGCTCGGCCTCGGCGCCTCCGAGATCGGCTTGGGAATGGAGGCGCTCGCCGGCGCCGGCCTGTCAGGGTTTTACCGTTTGCTGTCCGGGCCAGCCCGGCTGTAACCCGCCGGGCCGGGTGAACGCACGGGCCAGCATGAGCGCGGAGTCGAGCGCCGAGCGCAGCAGCAGCAACATGCCGCCGAGCGCGTCGTGAGGGAAGGGCTGGCCGTGCGCCGTGGCCTCCGCGCGCATGGCGTCGAACTCGGCGATCGCGAAAAGGATATCCACCAGCGCGCGTTCAAGATGTTCGCAAATCGGTCGCTCGCAGTTCATTCGTGCTTTTTCTCCATGACGACGCGAATGCCAGCGTCTCGCTTTTTCAAGGCCTTAGCCCATCGGAACGGAGCTGAAGGGCCGCGCTGGCGTGACGGTGTGATCGGGACGTTACGCTCGGGTCATACGAAGCGGTGTCTTACCGGCGCTTGACGAAATTCGCGCGCATTTCAGCGATTTTTGACCATAAGTCGCGCCGCCGCGTCGAGCTCTTCCCGAGCCAGCCGCGCGCGTCGGACGACGGCGTCCGGCGCGGCGCGGCCAGCGAAAACGGTGGAAATGCCGCTTGGGCATTGCGGAAACAATGGCCGCGCGCTATCGAAACCTCATGTCCGCACCCCCTCCCACCGCCTTCGTCAATGCGAGCCTTGTCGATCCCGAGACCGGCGTGGAATCGCGCGGCGGCCTGCTGGTGGAGGACGGCCGCATCCTCGATTTCGGCGAAAAAATCGCGTCCGGCGCCTTTTCGCGCGACATTGGCGTCATCGATTGCGCCGGCAACGTGTTGTCCCCCGGCCTGATCGACCTGCGCGCCTATCTCGGCGAGCCCGGCGGCGAGCACCGCGAATCCATCGCCACGGCGACGGCGGCGGCGGCGGCCGGCGGGGTCACGACCATCGTCGCCAGCCCGGAAACCAGCCCGGTCACCGACGACCCCGCCGTCGTGGATTTTTTGAAACGCCGCGCCCGAGACCATGGCCGCGTCCGTGTCCTTCCCGCCGCCGCGATCTCCAAGGGGTTGGAGGGGAAAGAAATTTCCGAATTCGGCCTGCTGCGCGAAGCCGGCGCGGTCGCCTTCACCGACGGCTCCCATTCGATCCGCAACAGCCAGACTCTGCGCCGCGCGCTCACCTATGCCCGCGATTTCGACGCGCTGATCGTGCATTTCCCCGAGGATCGCGATCTCGCCGGCGCCGGCGTGATGAACGCGGGCGAACTGGCGACGCGGCTCGGCCTTTCCGGCGCCCCGCGCGAGGCCGAGGCCATTGCGCTCGACCGCGACATCCGTCTGGTGCGCATGACCGGCGCCCGTTATTGCGCCGCGCCGATTTCGACCACGCTGGCGCTCGACTCCATCGCCAAGGCCAAGGCGGAAGGCCTGCCGGTGTCCTGCGGCGTCACCATCAACCATTTGACGCTCAACGAAAATGACATCGGCGACTACCGCACCTTTTTAAAGGTGAAGCCGCCGCTGCGCCGCGAGGAGGAGCGTCTCGCCCTGGTCGAGGCGCTCGCCAGCGGCCTCATCGACATCATTTTTTCGGATCACGACCCGCAGGACGTCGAGACCAAGCGCCTGCCGTTCGCCGAGGCCGATTTCGGCGCGGTCGGCCTGGAAACCCTGCTTCCGGCCGCCTTGCGCCTCGTCCACGCCGGCGCCGTATCTCTGCCCCAGGTCTTGCGGGCCATGACCGCCCGTCCCGCGGACATTCTCCGGTTGCCGCAGGGCCGCCTGAAAAAGGGCGCCCCGGCCGACCTGATCGTGTTCGACCCGGACGAGCCCTTTGTTCTCAACAAGGACAGTCTCAAGTCGCGTTGCAAGAACACGCCCTTCGACGAGGCGCGTTTGCAGGGCGTGGTGAAGATCACCATGGTCGCGGGCGCCGTGGTCCATGGCAAGGATGCGAGGATTTTTTCATGAGCGGCGTCATCCTGCTGGCGGGGGCGGCGGTCGCCGGCTATCTGCTGGGCTCCATCCCCTTCGGCCTGCTGCTGACCAAGGCAGCGGGCCTCGGCGACGTGCGCGACATCGGCTCCGGCAATATCGGCGCGACCAATGTCTTGCGGACCGGGCGAAAAGACATCGCCGCCGCCACCCTGGTGCTCGACGCGCTAAAAGCCACCGCCGCCGCGCTGCTTTTCGCCCCGTTTTCACCGGATGCCGCGGTCGTCGCCGGCTTTTTCGCCTTTCTCGGGCACATTTTCCCGGTCTGGCTGAAATTCAAGGGCGGCAAGGGCGTCGCGACCTATATCGGCTCGCTGTTGGGCGTCGCCTGGCCGGCGGGCCTCGCCTTCGCCGCGATCTGGCTGGCCACGGCCAAGCTCAGCCGCTATTCCTCGCTTTCAGCCCTCGTCGCCAGCGCGGCCTCGCCGCTGGTCTTGCTGGCGATGGGCCAAAAGCTCGCGGCGGGCGCGGCCTTGGTCATGACCGCGATTCTCTGGGCCAAGCACAGCGAGAACATCGCGCGCCTGCGCGCCGGAACCGAAGGGCGCATCGGCCAGAAATGAAGGCGGCGGTCCTCACGGACGAACAGAGGCTGGACTGGCTCCAGCTGATTCGTTGCGAGAACATCGGGCCGCGCAGTTTCCATAAATTGATGCTTCGCCATGGTTCGGCGGCGGCGGCGCTGGCGGCGCTGCCGGCGCTGATTCGCCAGGGGGCAGGGCGAAAGATCGCCATCGCCTCGCGCGACTCCTGCGCGCGCGAACTGGCGGCGGCGCAAAAACTCGGCGCCCGCTACATCGCGCTCGGCGAGCCCGATTACCCGCAAGGCCTCGTCCACATCGACGCGCCGCCGCCGCTGATTTGCCTGCGCGGCGACCCCGGTGTTTTCGCGCGGCCCATTGTCGCGGTGGTGGGCGCCAGGAACGCCTCCGGCGCCGGGCTGGCCTTCACCGAGCGCCTGACCCGGGGATTTGGCGCGGCCGGTTTCGCCGTGGTCTCGGGCCTCGCCCGAGGCATCGATTCGTGCGCGCATAAAACCGCGCTGGCGAGCGGAACCATTGGCGTGCTCGCGGGCGGGCTCGACCGGCCTTATCCGCCCGAAAACCTCGGCTTGATCGAGGCCGTGGCGACGCGTGGCGCGCTGCTTTCGGAAATGCCGCTCGGCTGCGAGCCGCGCGGGCGGGATTTTCCCCGCCGCAACCGTCTGGTCTCCGGTCTGGCGCTGGGCGTGGTGGTCGTCGAGGCCGAGCGGCGCTCGGGCACGCTGATCACGGCGCGCTTCGCCCGCGAACAGGGCCGCGAGCTGTTCGCCGTGCCGGGATCGCCGCTCGACCCGCGCGCGGAAGGGACCAATGATCTGCTGGCCGAGGGCGCCTTCATGTGCCGGAGCGCGGCGGATGTGGTGGACAGACTGGCGCCGCTGGCGCGTCGGGGCGCGGCGAGCTACGGCATGCTGGCCGAACCCGGGGCCGGCTACATCCATGAGGCCCTGTGGGACGAATACGACGACGACGCGCCGTTCGTGGAGTCCCAGGGCGCCGAGACGCGGCCGATCGGGATTGCGGCGGCGCCCCTTGCCGAAAAACCGGCGCCCGCGCCCATCGAACAGATTTTGGGTCCGACGCCGCTGTCCGTGGACGAACTCGCCCGCGTATCCGGCTGGACGCCGGCGGAGATTCGCATGCGTCTTCAGGAGCTTGAACTGGAAGACCGCATCGAGCGCCACAGCGGCGACCGCGTGTCGCTGCGCCAGCGCCCTTAATCGTCGGCGCTGTCGGCATCCTCGCTCTGGCGCGATTGCAACTCCGCCTCGACCCTCGCCATGTTCAGCAGATAGGTGAGGAGGTCCAGCCGCGCCTCGCCGGCCATGGCCGCCAGCGCGCCGACCATGTCGGCGATATAGCGCGCGGTGTCTTCCGCGCAGCCGACGAGGTCGGGATCGCTTTCGGGCTCGTCATAGCGCAGGTCCGCCTCCCCGGCGGCCAGGTCCTGATGGGCGTTCTCCTCAATGGGAGCGGGTCGGGTTTGCGCTGATGTCGCGCGTTTGGATTTCTTGAACATGTCGCCTCAAGCCAGCCTTATGCTTGTTTCCGTAGCGCGTTCACGGGGAAACCACCTGCTTCCGCAACAATCGTTGTCTCCATGCGAGACACAACCAATGGTTGTTTACCATACGCTCAACGCCGTGCATGTGACAAACGATAATTTCCATTCATGCGGAAAGTTCCATCAGGTCGCGCCATTCCCCTAAGTTATAAGAATAACCAGTAATTATGGCGTCGTCGAGGAGGAACAGCGGACAGTTTTTCAACCTTTCGTCACCCGCGCCAAACGGTCGAGCGCCCCTTGCAGGATGTAAGCCGCGGCCATGCGGTCTACAACTTCCGCGCGTTTCGCCCGGCTGGCGTCCTGGGCGATGAGTTCGCGGGTGACCGCCGCTGTGGACAACCGCTCATCCCAGAAAACAAAGGGAATTTTCGCCATCGGCGCGGTCTGGCGGACGAACGCGCGGGTGGATTGCACGCGCGGGCCTTCGCTGCCATCCATGTTGAGCGGCAGACCGATGACGAAAGCAGCAACTCCATGATTGCGCGCAAGCTCGATCATCCGGGTCACATCCGCCGTGAATTTCGTCCGTCGGATCGTTTCGAGCGGCGAGGCCAGCCGTCGCTCGACGTCGGACAGGGCAAGACCGATGGTTTTTGTTCCCAGATCGATTCCCATCAGCCGCGCCTTTCCGGGCAGGCGGAGGCTGAGGTCTTCGAGGGTCAGGACGGGAACAAAGTTTTCTTCCATCGGGCGTTTCACTTGCGTCTCGAGGCGGGATAGACTTGCTCTATAGCAGAGGGGGACGCGATGAAACTGACCTGGCTCGGCCATTCGGCCTTTCGCCTCGATCTCGGCGCGGCGAAAATCCTCATCGACCCCTTTTTGCGCGGCAATCCCAATTTCAGTCTGGATTTCGACGAAGTCACCTCCGGCGTCACCCACATCGTCATCACCCACGGCCATGACGACCATATCGGCGACGCCGCCGAAATCGCCCAAAAACACGACGCGCAGGTGATCGCCAATTTTGAAATCTGCATGCACCTGAACGGGCTGGGCGTGGAAAACGTCAATCCCGGCAACACCGGCGGCGTGATTCCCACCGAACATTTTTCCGTGGCGCTGACGCCGGCGCTGCATTCCGCCGCCGCGACCATAGACGGAAAACTCACGGCGCTGGGCAATGCGAACGGCGTGGTGATTCTGCCGGCCAGCGGCCCGCGCGTCCATCATTTCGGCGACACCGCCATGTTTTCGGACATGGCGCTGACGCACGAGTTTTATAAGCCGCACATTGGCCTGATCCCGGTTGGCGGCCGTTTTACCATGGACGGGGCGACAGCCGCTCTGGCGACGCGCCGCTATTTCGACTTCAGCGACGTCATCCCCATGCATTACGGCACGTTTCCAATCATCGACCCGACGCCGGAGAGGTTTGTCGCGGCGATGCAGGGCGCCAAAACCCGCGTTCACACGCCAAAACTCGGCGAAACCTTGACTTTTTGAGGCCGGGCCATGCGCATTCTGCTCCTCGTCGCCCTCATGCTCACCGGCGCGGCCCGTGCGGAGCAGGCCCTTCCCAGGGAAGGCGAAGCCGGCTGCGCCAGCCCGGTGGCGGCCAACGACACCGCCGCGAGCCTGAAAAAACGCTTCGGCGCCGAAGCCAAAATCACCCGCGTTTCCGGGGCCGAAGGCGAATCGCTGAAAGCCCTGGCGCTGTTTCCCAAAGACCCGGCGCGGCGGATCGAAATAATCTTCTCCGATGACAAGCTGACGACGGTTTCGGGCTATCGACTGCCGGAGCAGGGCGGCAAATGGACGGTGGCCGGGCTCGCCCCGGGCGCGGATGTCGCGACGGTTGAGGCCGCCAACGGCAAGCCTTTCGAGGTGAGCGGGTTTGACTGGGATTACGGCGGCTATATCGAGGATTTTCATGGCGGCAAGCTTGCGAAACTTCCGGGCGGCTGCACGCTGTCGATCCGTTTCGCCGTGGAGGGCGACCTGCCCAACGGCATGAGCGGCGACGGCGTCAAGATCGCCTCCACCGACAAGCGCCTGCGCGCGGCCGGCGCAAAAGTCTCTGCGATCATGGTCAACTTCCCCGCCCGCCCATGATTGCGCGGCGCGAGAGCGGGCTGTATAGCCAATCCGTCCTGTTTGGCTACGGAGTCCGAAAATGTCGGTCGATCTGGCGACGGTGCGGCGCATCGCCCACCTGGCGCGCATCAGCGTAAGCGAGGATGAGGCCCCGCACCTGCAAAACGAGCTCAACGCCATTCTCGGCTTCGTCGAGGAACTGAACAGCGTTGACGTTGACGGCGTCGAGCCCATGACCTCCGTGCTGCCGATGCGCATGAAGAAGCGGGTGGACGAAATCACCGACGGCTACATCCAGCAAAAAGTGCTCGCCAACGCGCCCGCCCGCGAGGACGGTTTTTTTGTCGTGCCCAAAGTCATCGAATAGGTTTTCGAAATGACCGATCTGACCCGCCTGACCCTGGCGCAAGCGCGCGACGGCCTCAAGGCGAAGCGTTTCACCTCCGTCGAACTGACGCAGGCCCATGTCGACGCCGTCGCGAAAGCGCGCTCGCTCAACGCCTATATTGTGGAGACGCCGGAAAAGGCGCTCGACATGGCCAAGGCCTCCGACGCGAAACTGGCGAAAGGCGAGGGCGGCGCGCTCGAAGGCCTGCCGCTGGGCATCAAGGATTTGTATTGCACCGAGGGCGTGCAGACCACCGCCGCCAGCCACATTCTCGAAGGGTTTGTCCCGCAATACGAATCGACCGTCACCACAAACCTGTGGCGCGACGGCGCGGTGATGCTGGGCAAACTCAATCTCGACGAATTCGCCATGGGCTCGTCGAACGAGACCTCTTACTTCGGCCCGGTGGTCTCGCCCTGGCGTCGGAAAAATTCGGACGCCAAAATCGTTCCCGGCGGCTCCTCGGGCGGGTCTTCCGCAGCGGTGGCCGCGCATCTGTGCCTGGGCGCCACCGCGACCGACACCGGCGGCTCGATCCGCCAGCCCGCAGCCTTCACCGGCACGGTCGGCATCAAGCCGACCTACGGCCGTTGCTCGCGCTGGGGCATCGTCGCCTTCGCCTCGTCGCTGGATCAGGCTGGCCCCATCGCCCGCACCGTGCGCGACGCGGCGATCATGCTGCGCTCCATGGCCGGCCACGATTTGAAAGACACGACGTCGGTCGACGCTCCCGTGCCCGATTACGAGCAGGCGGTGGGCGCCTCCGTCAAAGGCAAGGTGATCGGCATCCCGCGCGAATATCGCCTCGACGGCATGTCCGCCGAAATCGCGGCCTTGTGGGACCAGGGCGTAGCCTGGCTGAAGGCTGCGGGCGCGGAGATTCGCGAAATCTCGCTGCCGCACACCAAACACGCGTTGCCCGCCTATTACATCGTCGCGCCGGCGGAAGCGTCGTCAAACCTCGCCCGCTACGACGGCATCCGCTACGGCTTGCGAAAGACCGGCAAGGACATTGTCGATCTCTACGAGAAGACTCGCGCGGAAGGGTTTGGCAAGGAAGTGCGTCGCCGCATCATGATCGGCACTTACGTGCTGTCGGCCGGCTATTACGATGCTTATTATCTGCGCGCGCAAAAAATCCGCACGCTGATCAAGCGCGATTTCGATCTCGCCTACGCGTCCGGCGTGGACGCCATTTTGACGCCGGCCACCCCGTCGCCCGCCTTCGCCCAAGGGGAAAAGGGGTCGGCCGATCCCGTCGAAATGTACCTCAACGACGTCTTCACCGTGACGGTGAACATGGCGGGCCTGCCCGGCCTCGTCGTGCCCGCCGGCATGTCGTCGGACGGCCTGCCGCTCGGCCTGCAACTGATCGGCCGCCCCTTCGAGGAGGAAACCCTGTTTTCGCTGGGAGAGGCCATCGAGCAGGCGGCGCCGAAAATCGTGCTGCCCGAACCGTGGTGGGGCTGATGACCCCGGAAACACCGATGGCGGACGTGCGCCAGAGCATCGACGATCTCGACAACGAACTCGTCGTCCTGCTGGCGCGTCGCCAGCGCCAGATCGAGGCCGCCGCCCGCATCAAGCGCGCCAACGGCATTCCCGCGCTGGTGCCGGAGCGGGTGGACGAAGTCTTGAAAAATGTCGCCGCGCATGCGGAAAAGCAAAATCTCGATGGCGGTCTGGCGAAGTCGCTGTGGACCACCATCATCGACTGGTCGATCGCCTATGAAGAGCGCCTGATGCACGAGGCGGCCGAGAAGGATCGCACATGAACACGCCAGCCAAACACAAATTGATCGCGGGCGCGACCGGCGACTGGGAAGTTGTCATCGGTCTGGAAATCCACGCCCAGGTGACGAGCAAATCCAAACTGTTTTCCGGCGCCAGCACCGAATTCGGCGGCGAGCCCAACACCCACGTTTCGCTGGTGGACGCGGCCATGCCGGGCATGCTGCCGGTCATCAACGAAGAGTGCGTCAAGCAGGCAATCCGCACCGGCCTGGCGCTGAAGGCGCAGATCAACCATCGCTCGGTCTTCGACCGCAAAAACTATTTTTACCCGGACTTGCCGCAGGGCTATCAGATCAGCCAGTTCAAGCACCCCATCGTCGGCGAGGGCGAGGTGCTGGTCGATTTGTCGCCCACCGAGCAGATCAAGGTCGGCATCGAGCGCCTGCATCTCGAACAGGACGCCGGAAAATCGCTGCACGATCTCGGCGCCAACGACTCGCACGTGGACCTGAACCGCTCCGGCGTGGCGCTGATGGAAATCGTGTCGAAGCCGGACATGCGTTGCGCCGACGAGGCCAAGGCTTACGTTTCAAAACTGCGCACCATCCTGCGTTACGCCGGCACCTGTGACGGCAACATGGAGCAGGGGTCGCTGCGCGCCGACGTCAACGTGTCCGTGCGCAAGCCGGGCGATCCCTTGGGCACGCGCTGCGAAATCAAGAACGTTAATTCGATCCGCTTCATCGGTCAGGCCATCGAGGTCGAAGCGCGCCGCCAGATTGGCATTCTGGAGGACGGCGGCAAGATCGACCAGGAGACGCGGCTCTACGATCCGGCGAAAAGCGAGACGCGCTCGATGCGCTCCAAGGAGGAGGCGCACGACTACCGCTATTTCCCCGACCCCGACCTGTTGCCGCTCGAATTCGACGGCGCTTACGTCGATGAACTGGCCAAAGGTCTTCCTGAACTGCCCGACGAAAAGAAGGCCCGCTTCATCGCGCAATATGGGCTCACCCCCTATGACGCGGGCGTGCTGGTTCTTGAGCGCGCCTTCGGCGATTACTTTGAGGAAGCCGCCAAGGGCCGCGATTCAAAGCTCGTCGCCAACTGGGTGATCAACGAACTGTTCGGACGCCTCAACAAGGAAGGCAAGGGGATTGAAGACTCCCCCGTTTCGGCGGCGCAGATCGGCGGCATCGTCGACCTGATTTCGGCCAACACCATTTCGGGAAAGATCGCCAAGGACCTATTTGAAATCGTGTGGAGCGAAGGCGGCGATCCCGCGCAGATCGTCGAAGCGCGCGGCATGAAGCAGGTCACCGACACCGGCGCGATCGAAGCGGCGGTGGACGACATCATCGCCAAAAATCCCGACAAGGTGGAGCAGGCGAAAGCTAAGCCCACCATGCTCGGCTGGTTCGTCGGACAGGTGATGAAAGCGACGGGCGGCAAGGCCAATCCGCAAGCGGTGAACGATCTCCTGAAGAGCAAACTCGGCATCTGATTCGCCGCGCTGTTTGCGCGAAGAATCGGTGATCAAACAAGACGCGCGCTGTTTTCGGCGCGCGTTTTCAGTTTTCCCAAAAAAGTTTTCGCGCATGGCGACACATGCGAAGGAAGCGCCGAGCGCATGTGCGAAGCGCCGACTCCTGCGCGCGCGCGTGTGATCACCGTGCGCGCAATCTTGCGGCAGTCTCATGAAAATAAAAGTTTTTCGGCGGTGGCGCGCGGCGGAGGCTCCGATGCGCCGCGTGGGCGCCGACGTGGTCAAGGACAGTTGCGACATTGTAATTGTCATCGACGACATCGCGCTTGCGAACCAAGTCTTGCGCAAGTCTTGCCGCGCGGAAGACTTGCGCGCGGCGTGAACAGGTTTAGGCTCAATTTCGCCATTCCGGCCTGAAAGCGCCGGCCGCAAAGGGGGACTTGAGATGGCGCAAGCACCGAAATCGAAATCCGCCGCCGCCAAATCGCCGGCGAGCAAATCCGCGAAGGCTCCGGGGAAGACGAAGGCGCCTGAGGCGCCGGTCGAGACGAAGAAGGCGACGAAGACAACCACCGCCGCGCCCGCTGCGAAGAAGAGCGCGGAAAAGACGGGCAAGACCGCGGCGAAAGCGCCGGCGAAGAAGGCCGCGGCCAAGGCCCCTGCACCCAAGACCGTCGCGAAGACATCCGCCCCGAAAATTTCGCCGCCGCCAAAGGCTGAGGCCAAGATGACCAAGAAGGCCGCGACCAAGAAGGTCGCGACCAAGGCGCCCGTCGCGAAGCCCGCCGCCAAATCCGCTGAAAAGAAAGCCACCGCCACCAAACCTGCGGCGAAGAAGCCCGCCGAAAAGCCGGCCAAGCCCCCCAAGAGCGCGGCCAATCCGAAGAGCGTCGCGAGCCCGAAGAGCCGCGCCAGCCAGAACGCCCGAACCAAGGCGGCCGAGCCGACCAAGGCAAAACCCGCCGCCGCGAAAGCGGTAGCCAAATCCCCCGTCGCCAAGGCGCCCGCCGCGAAGCCGGCCGCCAAAAAGCCCGCGAAGTCCGCCGCCGCCAAATCGGACGCGGCGAAGTCGGACGCAGCCAAGCCCGCCAAGGCGCCCGCCGCGAAGAAGGCAAAGACGGAAGCCCCCGCGCGCACCGCCGCCGCGTCGCGCCGTGTCAGCAAGAAGGTGACGGAAGCCGCGCCGCCCCCGCCGAAACCCAAGGCGCCGCCGAAAGCCAAGGCGACCGCAAAGCCGAAGGTCACGCGCAAGCCGAAAGCGGCCGCGCCGACCGAAGCTCCATCCTCGGAAAATGAGGGCTGAGGTCACAGCCGAATATCCAGGGCGCGCCGCCGGCGCGCCCGGTTCTCTAGAGCCCGTTCACCGAATGGGCTCTAGTTTTTTGTTTCTACGCGTTTTCTTCACGCGAACCGGCATCCACTTCGCTTGAAAACGCTCTAAGAATAACAATTCATACGATTTCCGAAGGATCAGTTCGGAAATCGTATTCCGCTCGCGCGGAAATCCGCCCTTCGCCTGAAGGATTTCCGCGCGATTTCGTTTTCGCGGATCGCGAAGCGATCTTGCGGAAACCGTATCAGTAGCCCCTCACCCTGAGGAGCCTGCGGCGCAGGCGTCTCGAAGGGCGAGGGCGGTCCACGGGTTATTGTCAGCAGTCGCCCGCGCGCCGTCGGAAGATGCGCCGCTATTTCACCAGACACTGTTCGGCGAAGGTCCGCCACGTCAACCCGCCCGCTTGCCCGGCGAGCTTCATCGCCCGCCATTCCTCTCCGCAGGCGCGCATTTTCGCGCGTGACGCCGGGGGGAGATTGTAAGGCTGCAGGCTCTGCACATCGACATCGACCGGTTGCCGTTCGAGCGGCTGAGCCGGCGTTGTCGTCTCCGGGGGCCGCACCGGAGGTTTGGTTGCGGCGGCGGCAAGCCCGCACGCGACCATCGTGAGCATCAGCGCGCCAGAGACGTGATACGATTTCCGAACGATCAGTTCGGAAATGGTATTCCACTCGCGCGGACATCCGCCCTTCGGCTGGAGGATTTCCGCGCGATTTCGTTTTCGCGGATCGCGAAGCGATCTTGCGGAAACCGTATGACGATGTTTCATGCTTCCGTGATGCTCAGCGCCAGTGCGGCTTTGTGTTGGCGCGGATGGTGGCGGAGAGGGCGTCCGCCAAAGCATCCACGCGATGTGAGACCTTGCGAAGCAAATGCGCCGGAAAACGCACGAAACGCAAGGGGGCATCGGAAGTCATCCCACGTCCTTCACGCATGGTTTATGCTTTCGCAAGCAGAACGGCCGAAAACCGCGTTCAGGCCGGCCCGGCGAGAACGAGAAACAAGGACGCGCGCTGAAAACCTCAGGCTTCGCCTTCCGCCTTGGCGTTGGACGCCTTGCCTGACAGCAGGACGGCGATCCAGCGGCTTTCGGGGAAATGTTCGCACAGGGTCAGGCAGGCGATGGCGATGGGAACGCCGATGAACGTTCCCGGCAGCCCCCAGATAAAGCCCCAGAAGAACACCGAAAACAGCACGAGGAAGGGCGAGATCGTCAGGTTCTTTCCCGCCAGCAGAGGCTCCAGATAGCTGCCGATCAGGAACTGCAGGATGGCCAGGGTGACGAGCACGATGAGGGCCAGTTCCCACGATCCCGTTTGCGCCAGGGCGAACAGGGCCGGCAGCGTGGTTGCGACCAGCGGGCCGATGAAGGGAATGTAGTTCAGGGCGAAGGCGATCACGCCCCAGGCGGCGGCCAGCTCCAGGCCGATCAGGAAGGAAAATCCCCACACGACCAGGCCGGTGAGCAGGCTCGCCCAGGTGCGCACCAGCATGTAGCGCCTGAGCTTGCCGCCGATCTCGACGCCGGCGGCGATCAGCCTGCTTCCCGTCACCTCGCCGCCCACGGTCCGCAGGTTTTTCGAAAACGCCTCGGCTTCGAGCAGCCCCAAAGCGAGGAAGACGAACACCAGCAGCGAGAAGCCGACCAGGCTGTTCAGCCGCAAGGCGACCTGTTGCGACAGACGCAGCACCCAGACGACGTTGAACCGTTCCGAAATCAGCGTCGAAAGGAAAATGTCGTGTTGCTCCAGCCATTGCGCGCTGGCCGCGTAAAGGCCTTGCAGGCGATCGAAATTCCGGGTCAGCCAATGGGCGACCTGGCCTCCGCCCCAGGCGATCAATGAGGTCAGGGTGAAGACGATCACCAGCCCGACGACGACGGTGGCGATCAGCGCCACGGTCTTCGGCGCGCGCGTCTGCAGCGCCTTTTGCATGGGCCAGCTGATGGCGATGAAGAAAAACGCGAAGGCGACAGGCTCGAAAACCGCCGAGGCGAAATAGAGGGCGCCAATGACGATCGAGGCGATGATCAGCGCTGCGGCCAGGCGCAGGGGCGTGTTGGGCACGTCAGTCCTCCAAATCTTTTGCGTTCACGACTGCGGCAAAGAAAACGTCTTTTCCAATGGCGCGACGACTCTATCATCTTGAGGCGCGCTCAGCGCGCGGCCGCCGTCAAACCTTCTTCGATCCGACCGATCATATAGGGGAAGAACGGATTCGACGACATGCGCAGCAGCGCGTCCAGGCTGACGATCAGCGTTCCGCGCTCCCCGCGCGGCGCGATCGCGCCGAGGTTCAGGCCGAAGTCCTCGTCTTGGTCGGGCTGCAAGCCATAGAGCGAATCGCTCAACGGAAACGGCAGCGCGACATGCGACAGCGAAAACACGCCGGGCGGATAGGCCAGGCCCAGCGCGCGCGTTTGCTCCGTCTCGGCGCCGGCCTCGGTCACGCGCTCGGCGACCTCGCCGCTGTCGGGCGATGCGTTGGAGATGATCGTCGTCCTGAACGCGCGCGGCGGCGGCGTCAGCAGCCGCGACACCGTCGTGTTCGCGGCGATACGCAGCAACTGGCCGAATTTCGCGGTGCGGTTCAGGTCGAACAGCACGAGTTCGCTGCCGTTGGCCGGCAGGCGCGCGTAAAAATTGGTGATGATCGCGCGCGTCGACACGGTGAAGTCCATGATCGACTGGAAGGTGAGGACCGGCGCCAGCGCGTCGAGCCGTTTCTCGTCGGCGAGCCGCGCCACCTGCTCTTGCAGCACCTGGGTGACGAGATGGGACTGGCGCGCGCCGTTCACCGGAAACGAATTGTACTTGAAGGGATTGAACTCGGGCACGACGCCGAGCCACGCCGCCTTGGCGAAGGACGGAAACACGGCCGGCAGCGCCGCCAATCCGGCGAAACGCGCGAACTGGGTGATGCCGATCATCGGCGAAATCAGCACGAGCCGATCCGGCCGCGCCAGCTTGGGATCCTCGATGGCGTCGAGCCCATATTTCAGCGCGAGCGCGCCGCCGTTGGAAAAGCCCACGATGTGCAAGGGCAGAGGCGCGGCGACGCGTCGCCGCGCTTCCCGCACCGCCAACCGGGTCGCGGCGCTCCAGTCTTCCCAGGCGACATCGGTCAAGGCGGCGGGAACCGTGCCATGCGCCGGCAGACGAATCGCGATGACGAAATAGCCGCGGTCGCGATAGACGCGCGCGATATGGCGCAAACTGTAGGGCGAATCCGTCAGGCCGTGCAGGAGCACAACGGCGCCGGCTGGCGTCCCCTGCGGCTCCAGCGTGTAGGAGCGATTCCAATCCTGCTTGAAATGCCCGGGATAGACGGGGCTGTCCTTGAAATAGCGATTGATCGGGATCTGTTCGTCGGCGGGCAGTTCGTCCGTGACGTTTTTGCGAACCTCGGTGAAAGCCTCGTCTTCGGCCTTGAGATAAGCCGCCCAGTCGGCGCTGTCCAAGGCCTTGGCCTTGAGCTCATGCGGCGCAAACGTGTGCCAGAGCTCCAGCGGCGGGCCGCGTTGGCTGTCGTGGACGCGGACGCCGAGCAAGACGACGGCGATGACGGCGAGCAGCAGAATCGTTCGTTTCGCGAGCCGCGTCAGCCGCCCCGGCGACCTCTTGGAATCGACCTCCATGTCAGGCTCCACCGGCAGGAGCGCGATGAGCCCTCGGGCGACCTTGCTTCATCAACGCGCGTTCCTTCCTGCAGTCCTGCCGACGCGCGCACCATAAGCCGCGTTCGCTGCTAAACTCAACCGCCCTACGAAGAGCTGATCGGATTGCGGGTGTTGCGGATTGTCGCATTCGTGTAGAAGATCAAAGCTACGGGTTAGAGGAGCTGGGTCCGGCGCCGGGTCCAAAAAATCGTTTTAGATCAGAATGCCTGTTCCTCGTTTGTTGACACGGAGCCCGCATGGCGAAGAAGCCGACTCCTGAAGCCCAGGGTTCGCGCGAAAAAATTCTGGTCGATCTGGCGCTTCAGGGCGGCGGCTCGCATGGCGCGTTTACCTGGGGCGTGCTCGACCGTCTGCTCGAAGAACCCTGGTTGAAGATCGAGGCCATTTCCGGCACGTCCGCGGGGGCGATGAACGCCGCCATTCTCGTCAGCGGCTATGTGAAGGGCGGCGCGCCCGGCGCCCGCGCGGCGCTCGACGCCTATTGGGCGCGCGTAGCCGACGCCGCTCGTTTCAGCCCGATCCAGCGCTCGATGCTCGACCGGATGATGAACCGCTGGTCGCTCGACGCTTCGCCCGGCTATCTGATGATGGACCTGATGAGCCGGGTGGTCTCGCCCTACAACATCAACCCCTTCGGCCATAACCCGCTGCGCGCGATGCTCGAGGACAGCATCGACTTCGCCCATCTCAACGAGGCGGATATCAAACTGTTCATCACCGCGACCAATGTCCATACCGGGCGAGGCCGCGTGTTTCGCAACAAGGAGATCACGCCGGACGTCCTGCTCGCCTCGGCCTGCCTTCCCACCCTGTTCCAGGCGGTCGAGATCGACGGCGAGCCCTATTGGGATGGCGGCTACGCCGGCAATCCGACGATCACGCCGCTGGTGCGCGAGAGCGAGGCGCGCGACGTCATCCTGGTTCAGATCAATCCGCGCGAGCGTCGGACCACCCCGCGCACGGCGGCCGAAATCCTCGACCGGCTCAACGAGATTTCCTTCAATTCGCCGCTGATGAAGGAATTGCGCATGATCGCGCTGCTGCGGCAGGCGGCCGATCCTGGCGCGGGCGAGGGGCGCCGCTGGGCGGAGATGAACATGCATCGCATTCTCACTGACAAGCTCGCGGATTTCGGCGCCTCGTCCAAGCTCAATGCCGAAAAACCGTTCCTTGACCTTCTCAAGCAGGAAGGCCGCCGCGCCGCCGACGAATTCTTGCGGGTCCACGGCGGCGACCTCGGCAAAAAATCCACCGCCGATCTCGACATTCTCGCCATGGAGTGCTGACGGTCAGCTCGAAATCGTCGGCCTCCTTGGGTCATGTTTGGCGTTCTCGACGCGATTATCGCCCTACGCAGGATTTCCGAAAAGTGGCCACCGGCTTTCGGATGAAAATCCTACGAAAACAAAGGAACCTAAGCAAACATTCGCCGGCCGACCAACGAATGTTTGCTTAGCGGTGATTGTCCGTCCTCCGGTCTCAGACGCGCGCAGTCTTCAACATTGCGATGGGGAAATGGAAATGAAATTGAACAGGTTGATGCTCGGATTGGTCCTGGCGGGCCTGCCCTCCGCCAGCCAGGCGCAGGAAAAGCATTTTGACCCCAAGGGCGCGCCGCCCTCGACCTTCACGATCGAGCTGCGAAAAGGCGTGTCCGCCACGCTGCCCTTCGAGGACCAGCGCGATTTCGAGGAAGCCAAGAGAGGTTTTGTCGCCGAGCCGCCCTACAAAAAGATCATGGCCGACGCCGGCCATGTCGCCTGGGACATGGGCAGCTACCAATGGCTGCTGCAAGGCAAGGATTTCGAGAGCATCCATCCCTCGCTGCAACGGCAGGCCGTGCTCAACATGGCCTACGGCCTCTATGAAGTCGTGCCGGACAAGGTCTATCAGGTGCGCGGCTTCGACCTCGCCAACATCACCTTCATCAAGGGGGATACCGGCTGGATCGTCTTCGATCCGCTGACGGCCAAGGAGACGGCGCGCGCCGCGCTCGAACTCGTCAACGAAAAGCTCGGCAAGCGCCCCGTGCTCGGCGTCGTTTATTCGCATTCGCATGTCGATCATTTCGGCGGCGTTCGCGGTGTCATTGACGAGGCCGACGCCGCCAGCGGCAAGGTCAAGGTGATCGCGCCCGAAGGTTTCATGCAGGCGGCGATCGAAGAAAACGTGTTCAGCGGCAACGCCATGTCACGGCGCACCCAATATTCCTACGCCGTGCTGCTGCCGCGCGACCCCCACGGCCACGCGGACCAGTCGATCGGCAAGAACGTGGCCAACGGCAATGTCGGCCTGATCGCGCCAAACGTCCTGATCAAGAAGGATTTTGAAGACCTCACCCTCGACGGCGTGCAAATGGTGTTCCAGAACACCCCCGATACCGAAGCCCCGGTCGAGATGAACACCTGGTTCCCGCAGTTCAAGGGGTTTTGGGCGGCGGAAAACATCACCGGCACCATCCACAACATCTATACGCCGCGCGGCGCCCCGGTGCGCAACGCGCTGAACTGGTCCAAGCAGATCAACACCGCCCTCTACAAGTTCGGCCAGTCCGCCGACGTGATGTTTGCCTCCCACAGCTGGCCGCGCTGGGGCAATGCGCGCATCCAGGAGGTCATGCGCACCCAGCGCGACACTTATGCGAATCTCAACAACCAGAGCCTGCACTTCGCCAATCAGGGCGTCACCATCAACGAAATTCAAAACGTCTACAAGCTGCCGCCGAGCCTGTGGAAACAATGGCCCGCGCACAGCTATCACGGCTCGGAAATGCACAACAGCCGCGGCGTCATCAACCGCTTCCTTGGCTATTGGGACGGCAACCCGACCAACATCGCGCCGCTGTCGCCGCGCGATTCCGCGCCGCTCTACGTCGAGATGATGGGCGGTTCGGAAAAGATTCTGGCCAAGGGCAAGGAGCTCAACGACGCCGGCAAATATCGCGACGCCATGGAAATCCTGAACAGACTGGTGTTCGCGCAACCGGGCAACCAGCCGGCGAAGGATTTGCTGGCGACGTCCTTCGAGCAGCTGGGCTATCAGATGGAGAGCCCGACCTTGCGCAACATCTATCTGCAGGGCGCCTACGAGCTGCGCAACGGCCTGCCGGGCGGCCCGGCCGTGCGCTCGGGCTCACCCGACGTGATCAGGGCCATGTCGACGGAGAACTGGCTCGACTTCATCGGCATCAGCATCGACCCGCGCAAGGCCGAGGGCCTGCGCTTCACCATCAACCTGTTCACGCCCGACAATGGCGAAAAATACATCATCGAAATGAGCAACGCGACGCTGACCAACATCAAGGGCGAGCAGGCGGACAACCCGGACCTCACCATCACGGTCAACCGCGCCGACCTCAATCAGGTGATGATGGGCGCGGCGACTTTTGATGATCTCGTCAAGGCCCGCAAGGCGACGTTTACCGGCGATCGCAAGCCGTTCGACCAGCTGCGCGGTCTGATCGTCGCTTTCAGGCCCAATTTCGAAATCATGCCCGGCACGGCGGCGAAGCCCGCGAGCGCGCCCGAGGAAAAACAGGCGGACCCGTTCAAGCTGCCCGACATGGCGCCGCCGGAATCGGCCGGCGACTGAAAATGCGCGCGAAGCGGCTCGCCGCTTCTCATCGACTGAAAAGAGGCGCGAAGCGGCGAGCCGCTCCGCGTCGGCGGCTTGCAGACCGGGCGGAGACCGCCACGCCCTTCGCAGGAGACATTGAGCGATGGACACAATGGATCGTCGAAAACTGATCTGCGGCGGCTTGATCGCCGCCGCGACCTTGGTATTACCCACGGGCGGCGAGGCGATGCCGATCCATGCAAGCGTCGCCGCCCCTGCCGATCCATCGATCTCCAAGGCGCAAGTCGTCGTCGTCGGGCCACGCCGCCGCCGTTGGGTTTGCTGGTGGAGAAGGGGCCGCCGCATCTGTGGCTGGCGCTGGATTTGAAAAGCGAAGTCAGACTCTAGAGTTTCTGGAAGGGAAATATGCAATGGCCTCCATCTTTTCACCTGGCGGCGATATCGAGACCGCGCTGGCGCCCTTGCGCGCCAAGCGGGGCTGGATCATCGCGCTGGGCGTCGTCTATCTCATCTCGGGCCTTGTGGCGCTCGGCAGCGTCGTAGCGGCGACCGCCGCGAGCGTTCTCGTGGTCGGCATCATGATGGTCGTGGCGGGCGTGTTCGAGGTGATCAACGCTTTCCAGGTCAAGACCTGGGGGCGTTTCTTCCTCTGGTTGTTGCTCGGCATTCTCTACATCGCCGCCGGCATCCTGGCCTGGGACAATCCCGCGCTCACGGCGGTCTGGCTGACCCTGTTCCTCGGGGCGGCGCTGGCCGCGTCCGGGATCACGCGCATTTTCCTGGCCTTCGGCATGAAGCAGGGTTCGCCCTGGATCCTGGTGGCGGTTTCCGGCCTCGTCACCCTGCTGCTTGGCGTCATCATCCTGGTGAAGTGGCCGGTTTCGGCGGTCTACACGCTGGGCATTTTCCTCGGGGTGGACCTTGTGTTCGCCGGCGCAAGCTGGATCGGCCTGGGATTTTCCCTCAAGAAGACGCAGGCCTGACATCCCGCGCCGCTCGGCGGCCCTGAGGTGCGGAGGTCATGTCTTCTGACGTTTCGCGCCTCGGGTCGCTGGCGAGGGAGGTGATCGGCGCGGCGGAGCTTTCTCCGCCGCGCTCCAATTCTCATACGATTTCCGAACGATCAGTTCGGAAATCGTATTCCGCTCGCGCGGAAATCCGCCCTTCGCCTGAAGGATTTCCGCGCGATTTCGTTTGCGCGGATCGCGAAGCGATCTTGCGGAAACCGTATCAGATGAATGTTTTGAAGCCGCGCGAGTCCGCGTGCAAGCGGACAACGACGCAAAAAGCGGAGCGCCCCGCATGCTCGCCCACCCTTCGCGCCCAAGCTCGGGCCGAAAGGGAGGGCGGACATCCGCCGGAGCGGAAATCCTCATTGCTCGGCGCCAGGGGCGAATCCTGAACAGCGCGGCGCGTTCGCCGGCGCATCGCAGCCATCATGGACGCCAGCACGCCGCCGGCCAAGGGCCGGAATTTGGCGCGGTTATCATGCGGACGAACGGCTGTGGACACACCGAGGAGATTGCGACCTCGGTCGCGAAATCTTGACTTGGCTCCCACGTTGTTTTAGGCAGCTTACGTAGCTGTAGCTTTAGCGGTTATTTTGGCTCTGCTTAAAATGTCTTCGAATTAAATCGCTGCCCTTGAGTTAACGCGAAGAGGGGCGCAACTTTGTGAAATAAAGCGATATATTTGAAGGGATTGAAGTCTTTCTGCATTGCCGTTGAAGCGCAGAAATTTAATACGAAGGCTAATTTTCGCAGGCGCGGGCCTTGTTTTGCCGATCGGATCTTAGCCGCTTTTGACCTCTGCAGGCCGCCTGCGCGCGGCAGGAGAAGCGACCATGGCCACCGACACTTGGACAAGCGACATTATCGCGAATTGGAACACGGCTGCGTATTGGAGCGCCGGCATCCCGATCGCGACCTCGAATTGCGTGATTTCCGCAGGCGGGGCCCAGGTGACCTCGGCGATCACGATCGCGTCGCTTGTCAACGCCGCTCAGGTCGATTTCACCAATGCGGGATCAAGCAAGATCACCGGCGCCGTGACCAACACCGGCGTGCTGACGCTCGACGCAGGCGCTGGCAATGGCGGCTCGAACCTGACGATCAGCGGCGTTCTGACCAATACGGGCGTTGTGCTTTTGGGCGCCACCGATAATTCATTGTCGAAATCGGATACGGTGGCCGTCGGCGGACTCGACAACACCAACGGCGTGCTCATGGTCGCGGGCGGCGCGGCCTCCACCTCCACCATGCTCGTCAAAGTGAATGGCGCGGCGGGGTTCGGCGTGACGGGCAAGGTCGAAGGCTGGGTGAGTCTTTCCGGCTATTCGACGATCTCGTTCGCGAGCGGCGCGATCACCGCCATTGATGCAAATGCGGGGCTCTCTCTGAATGGCGCGAACGCCTTTGTCGCCCTGGCCGGATCCCCGACCTCGAACAGCGCACTGACGGGCCTGCGCCTCAACGCTGGCGCGCTCACGCTGGAAAATGGCGTGAAATTGACGACCAGCGTCGGTCTCACCAATCTCGGGGAGATGGAAATCAGCTCGGCCAACGTCAGCGCGCCGGGCTCCGCAGTCGTCATTGGCGGCAATCTTAAAAACACTGGCCAGCTTAGCGTGGATTATTACAACACTGCTGGCGGATCGTCTCTCAAGATCAATGGCAGTTTGATCAATTATGGCGCCGTGAACCTTGGCTCCTATTCGCTCACCCGGACGACGACGGTCACGACGAACGGGCTTTACAACGCGAGTTCGGGATATCTTTACATTTCATCGAGTTTGCCCACCGCATTTCGGATGTGCTTGAACGTCCAAGCAGCGGCCGGCTTCGGCGTGGCGGGGGTGGAAACCGGCACGGTGTTCATCACCCGCTACGCCGGCATCCAGTTCGCGAGCGGCCAGATCACGACGATCCAGGGAAACCTCGGGCTGAGCGGCGCCAACGCGTTTGTGAACGTCGGCAACACCGCCCCGGGCGCCAACAGCGCGCTTGCCGGTCTGCAAACGGTCACCGGGACATTCTCGCTGAACAAGGGGGCGAAAGTCACGACGACAGGCGCGCTCACCATTCTTGGCTCCGTCTATCTCGACAACAACGGCTATTCGGACGACCGGAGCGGTCAGTATGGCGGGAAATCACAACTCACCATCGGCGGCGTGCTGACCAATTCGGGCGCTCTCGCGATCGGCGGTTCGGCATTGACCGGCCCCGACACCGTGACAACGACCGGCGTCGCCAATACCGGAATGATCACCCTCAAAGGCGGCGCTGACCCGTCGGCGGAGGCGTTGCTCAATGTCACTGGCGCCGCCGGCTTCGGGACCGCTGGCGTGTTGAGCGGCGCGGTGAGCCTTTCCGGCAATTCGATGGTGGAATTCGCCAGCGGGCAGATCACCACCATCGCGGGCGGGGCGTCGCTGAAGCTCGACGGGCCGAGCGCCTTCATCGCCGACGCGGGCGCGCTGACGTCGAACAGCGCGCTCACGGGATTGACCACAAACAGCGGGACGCTCTCCCTCTCCAACGGCGCCGCGATCAAGACAACCGCGGGTCTGACCAACACGAGCGGCGGTTATATATATCTCGATGTCAACCGAAATGGGGCCGTCGTCAACGGGGGGACGAGCCTGGCGCTTGGCGGAGTTCTGACCAATAAGGGCGCTTTCTCTGTTGGCTCCGCGAGCCTCATGACCTTGGACACGGTGACCGCGACCGGCGTCGCCAATTCCGGAACAATCACCCTCACAGGCGGCGCTTCGTGGTCGTCGCGGGCCGTGCTCAATGTCACCGGCGTCGCCGGCTTTGGGACCGTTGGCGTGTTGACCGGCCAGGTGAACCTTTCCGGAAATGCGTTGCTGGAGTTCGCCAGCGGGCAGATCAACACCATTGCGCGCGGAGCGTCGCTGATGCTCGACGGGCCGAGCGCCTTGATCGCCGACGCGGGCGCGCTGACGCGCAACAGCGCGCTCAACGGATTGGCCTTGAACGGTGGGTCCCTTAATCTCAGGAACGGTGCAGCCCTCACGACAAGCGCTGGTCTGACCAACACGAGCGGCAGTTATATCAATCTCGACTCGTCCGGGGGCGCCGGGGGGACGCGCCTGACGCTCACGGGAGTCCTGAAGAATATCGGCAGCTTGTATCTCGGCGCGTCAAGCCTGACGAAAGCGGACACCTTGACCGCGACCGGCGTCGCCAACACCGGAACGATCACCCTCACGGGCGGCGCTTCGCCGTCGGCGCAGGCCTTGCTCAACGTAACCGGCACAGCCGGCTTTGGAACCGTTGGCGTGTTGAGCGGCCAGGTGAGCCTGTCCGGAAGCTCGATGGTGGAGTTCGCCAGCGGGCAGATCACCACCATCGCGGGCGGGGCGTGGCTAACGCTCAACGGTCCGAGCGCCTTCATCGCCGACGCGGGCGCTCTGACGTCGAACAGCGCGCTCAAGGGATTGGCCGCGAACAGCGGGTCTTTCTATCTCTACAACGGCGCCGCCGTCACCACAGCCGCAGGTCTGACCAACAACAGCTACAGTTATATCGGTCTTGATCGCAGCCAATATGGGTCCGGCGGCGTCGGGGGGACGACCCTGACGCTTGGCGGAGTCCTGACCAACAGCGGCACCGTGTATGTCGGCGATTTCGGCATGTCCAATTCGGACATCTTGACCGCGACCGGCGTCGCCAACACCGGGACGATCACCCTCGAGGGCGGCGGTTCGTCGTCGGCGCAGGCCTTGCTCAATGTCGCGGGCGCCGCCGGCTTCGGGAGCACTGGCGTGCTGAGCGGCCAGGTGTACCTTGGCGGAAATTCGCTGGTGGAGTTCGCCAGCGGGCAGATCACCACCATCGGGGGCGGGGCGTCGCTGACGCTCAACGGAACGAACGCTTTCATCGCCGACGCGGGCGCCCTGACGTCGAACAGCGCGCTCCAGGGATTGACCGGGAACAGCGGCTGTCTCTATCTCAACGACGGCGTCGCCGTCGCAACAACCGCGAGTCTGACCAACGACGGCTCAATCTCTCTCGAAAATTACTCCGGGGGGACCGGGGGGACGACCTTGGCGCTCGGCGGCGTGCTGACCAATAACGGCAGTCTGACTGTCGACGCCAGGAGCGTGACGAACTCGGACTCCGTGACCGCGACGGGTGTCGTCAATAACGGCTTTATCACCCTCAGAGGTGATGAGTCCTCGTCGGCGCAGGCCTTGTTCAATGTCTCCGCCGCCGCCGGCTTCGGGATCACTGGCGTGTTGAGCGGCTCCGTGTACCTTTCCGGAACGTCGATGGTGGAGTTCGCCAGCGGGCAGATCACCACGATCGAGGGCGGGTCTTCGCTGACGCTCAATGGCCCGAGCGCCTTCATCTCCGACGCGGGCGCGCTGACGTCGAACAGCGCGCTCAAGGGATTGGCCACGAACAACGGAAATCTCTCTCTCTACAACGGCGCGGTGGTCACGACGTCTGGTGGGCTGAACAACACGAGTGGCAGCTCCATCTATCTTGATGCGAACTCAAATTACTACGGGCCCGTCGTCATCGGGGGGACGCGCCTGACGCTTGGCGGAGTCCTGTCCAACACCGGCTACTTGTATCTCGGCTCGACGAGCCTGGCGCAATCCGACATCTTGACCGCGACCGGCCTCGCCAACGGCGGAACGATCTCCGTCACAGGCGGCTCCTCGCCTTCGGCGCAGGCCGTGCTCAATGTTACCGGCGCCGCCGGCTTTGGGACCGCTGGCCTGTTGAAAGGCCAGGTGAGCCTTTCCGGCAATTCGCTGGTGCAGTTCGCCAGCGGGCAGATCACATCCGTCGCCAGCGGAGCGTCGCTGACGCTCAACGGGTCGAGCGCCTTCATCGCCGTCGCGAGCGCGCCGACATCGAACAGCGCGCTCAAGGGATTGGCCGCGAACAGCGGGTCTCTCTCTTTCAACAACGGCGCCGCCCTCACGACAACCGCGGGCCTGACCAACAACAGCGGCGGTACCATCAATCTTGACAACGCTTACGCCTCGGGCCTCATCGGGGGCTCGCGCCTGACGCTTGGCGGAGTCCTGACGAACAGCGGCAACTTGATTGTCGGCTCGACGAGTCTCATGACAACGGACACCTTCACCGCGACCGGCATCGCCAACACTGGATTTATCGGCTTGGCTGGCGGCGCTTCGTCGTCGGCGCAGGCCGTGCTCAATGTCACTGGCGCCGCCGGCTTCGGGACAGTCGGCGTGTTGAGCGGCAGCGTGAACCTTATCGGAAACGCGATGGTTGAGTTCGCCAGCGGGCAGATCACCACCATCGCGGGCGGGGCGAGCCTGTTGATCGACGGATCGAATGCCTTCATCGCCGACGCGGGCGCGCTGACCTCGAACAGCGCGCTCAAGGGATTGTCCACAAACAGCGGAAATCTCACCTTCCATAACGGGGTCGTCGTCGCCACAACGGTGGGTCTCACCAACAGCAGTTCTATCCATCTTGACGACTCCTATTACAAAGACGGGGGGACACGCCTGACGCTCGGCGGAGTCCTGACCAATAGCAGTGGCGGCAGCTTGTCTGTCGGCTCGACGAACCTGAAGAAATCGGACACCTTGACCGCGACCGGCCTCGCCAACGCCGGAACGATCACCCTCGTGGGCGGCGGTTCGTCGTCGGCGCAGGCCGTGCTCAATGTCACCGGCGCCGCCGGCTTTGGCGCCTCGGGCGTGTTGAGCGGCGAGGTGAACCTTTCCGGAAATGCGTTGGTGGCGTTCGCCAGCGGACAGATCACCACCATCGCAAGCGGGGCGGGCCTGGCGCTCGACGGACCGAACGCCTTCATCGCCGACGTGGGCGCGCTGACGTCGAGCAGCGCGCTCAAGGGATTGGCCACCAACAGCGGAAGTCTCTATTTCAACAATGGCGTCGTCGTCGCCACTACCGGCGCCCTCACCAACTCCGCCTACATCTCTCTGGACACCAACACCAACTCGACCTCGGCGGGTTCGAGCCTGAATGTCGGCGGCGTCCTCACCAACGGCGCTGGCGATTACATCACGATTGGATCATCCTATTATGCCTCCGGCCGTTCGCCGACGACAATCTCCGCTACGGGCGGCATCGTCAATAACGGCGCTTTCCAAGACAACGGCAACACGCTCATCAGCAGCGCCGTGACTGGAACGGGTTCGTTCTACCTTTACAATTCCAGTTCAACCGGCGCGATCATCGAGTTCGATTCAAGCGTCGGTTCCGGACAAAGCGTCTATTTGCAAGGAAAGAGCAAACTTGTCTTCGGCGCCGGCGGGGCGATGACCTTTGGCGGCAAGATCAACGGTTGGGCAGTCAACGATCTCCTCGATATCAAGGGTTTCGGAACCGGAACCACCTCGAGCTTCTCGAGCAATGTCCTGACACTGACCAACGGTTCGAACGTGGCCAATTTCGCCTTCGCGGGCACGGACGGAACCCACTTCTCGTTGACCTCCAGCGCAACGGAAACCTTCGTGAGCTACGTCTGATCAAGATTGATCCCGCGCGCGATCCACACAAGCCCCGCCGATTGCGGCGGGGCTTTTCTGTTCGAACGCGGGGAAAGCCCTGCGGGTGATTTCCTCTGCGGCGGCATGGCCGGTCAGACCGGGGCGAAGCCGGCGGTCGACGAGAATGGTGTCGAAACTCCATGTTGCATGCGCCGCGCGGCACACGATCCCGATAAGGCCGCATCAGCGACGCCCGCATCTCTTCGATTGCGCCCCCCAAGCGAGATTTTCCTCTGCCGCGCGGAAGGTTAGCGAGTGGGGTCTGCCCTGTCTCCGGCGCAGGAAATGTATTGCAATCCAGACTTGCGTGTTGACGATTACCTAAGGTAAGCTTAGCGGCGAGATAGCAACGCTGCATTCTGCGTTGTTTAAAATTGACAAAAGTCAAAAATTTATTGACAAAGAGGCAAGCTATGGCATTACGGCGTGTTCCCTCCTCCTACGCGACCATCCAGGATGCAGTTAACGCCGCCAGCGCAGGAGACACGATTGAGATTAGTTCGTCTTATGGCGGAAATGAATATGTCACGGTAACAGTCAACAATCTGATTTTTAACGCACCCGGCAATGTCACGGGCATCGTCCTGTACGCAGATGGCCTGATCTCCGCCATCACCCTGGCGGGCGCTGCGCCGATCAAAATATTCGGAACATCCGCCGATGAGACGTTCATCGGAAACGCCGGCAACAACGACATCGACGGCCAGTGGGGGAGCGACAACATTCAGGGCGGCGACGGCGCCGACACCATCTCGGCGATTGACGACGGCTTCGACAGCCTGTCCGGCGGGGCTGGCGCCGACACATTTGTCATCATGGGAGGTTCCGGCGGTGGAGGAACCGTGGATGGCGGAGCCGATATCGACACGGTCAAGGGGGCGATCCTCGGTGGCTACAGCTACAGCAATGTGGAAGTGCTCGACAGCTCCCTCGTCTACGCCACTGCGGCGCAGCTCTCCACCTTCACCAGCCTGATCGACAGCGGCAAGCTCACCACGCAGTTCCTGGTCTACATGTGCGGCGCGGGCGGTGCGATCGACTTCACCAGCCTCGTGACGGGCGGCGACTCCGTCTCCGTACACGGGGACGACTATCTGACAGCGGGCGTGACGGTCACCGGTACGTCCAATGCCGACTACTTCTCAGACACGCCGTTCGACGACGTTCTGAACGGCGGCGCGGGCGCCGACACGTTCAACGACAATTACGATGGCGACGCCGACGCGTTCAACGGCGGCGCCGGCGCCGA
>NZ_WNKS01000015.1 GCF_009720655.1 Rhodoblastus acidophilus
GCGATTCATGACCACAAAGCTTAGCCTTATTGTGCGCACCAGGGAATCCGACCGAGTCATTCAGCCGGAAACCGTATCAGACGCTGAAGCCAGCGCCCCAGTCCCCCTCACCCTAACCCACACCCCGCACGCGGGGAGAGGGGACAGGCCCGTCATTGGGCGAGGCGCGCCTTACACCCCCCGATCGCAGAATTCGCGGGAGGGCAACAAAATGGCCACGCCAACGCCTTGATCTTACGCGACTTAACCGCTGCCGGGCTTGTCGAGCCTTGCGCTGAGCCGCACTGGACTCATGTCCAGAGCACAAACCCCTGACCTCAACCCAGACCATCCCAAGAGGTACGAGCCACGCGCAAGTGGCGAGCACAGGAGTAGAAGTTTGAAGGTTTTGACGATCCTCGTCGCGCTCGTCGCGACGCCGACCGCCACGATGGCTTCCGAATACGCCATCCGTTCCATGATCTCCGCCAAGGTCTCGTCCGAGATCGGCGCGCAATGGGTTCCAACGGCGTTAAAAATCGCCCAGATCGAATCCCGCATGCAGTGCAATCCGCGCGGCAACACCCGACATCACGGCGTCTTTCAGGTCGGCGATCCCCACCGTTTCGGCATCTCTCCTTCCGCCGCCCGCACCTGCGCCGGCGGCATCGCGGCGGGCGTCGCCCATATGGCCGCCTGTATCAGAATGGGCGCCGCCAACGCCCGCCAGATGATGATCTGCCACAACGCCGGCAACCCCTTCGCCCGGCATGTCGAAAGGGCCTATCGCGTCGCGCTTCGCTAGCAGCGAGACTCCCGGGCGCGCCTTCGCAGCGCGCCCGGGACCGCGTCAGAGCGGGAAGCCAATCCGACGATCTAAAGCACCTTCCCCGGGTTCAGCGTCCCCTTCGGGTCCAGCGCGGCCTTGAAGCGGCGCATCACCTCCAGCGCCACCGGGTCTTTGACGCCCGGCAGCAGGTCGCGCTTCAGCACGCCCACGCCGTGTTCGGCGGAAATCGAGCCGTTCATGCGCGTCACAACCGCATGCACCGCCTCGTTCAGCTCCTCCCAGCGCGCCAAAAAACCCGCCTTGTCGGCGCCGACGGGTTGCGTGACGTTGTAATGCACGTTGCCGTCGCCCATGTGCCCGAACGGCACGGGACGCGCGCCCGGAATTGTCTTTTCGACAATCGGCCCGGCCTCGGCCAGAAAGGCCGGAACCAGCGCCACCGGCAAGCACACGTCGTGCTTGATCGACCCGCCCTCGTGCTTCTGCTTCTCCGACAGATTTTCGCGCAGCGTCCAAAACGCTGTCCGCTGGTCGAGCGAGGCGGCGACGACCGCGTCCTCGATGATTTCTTTTTCGAACGCGGCTTCGAGCAGCGCCATCAGCTTGTCGTTGAGGCCGGCTTCGGACTGCGAGGCCAATTCGAGAAGCACATACCAGTTGTGCTCGCCCTCCAGCGGCTCGCGCGCGCCGTCCGTGTGCTGGACCACGATCTCGACGCCGAACCGCGACATGAACTCAAACGTTTTCAGGTCCGGTCCGCCCATTTCCTGGGCCAGCATCAGCAGCTCAAGGCATTTTTCCGGGCTGTCCAAGCCGACCAGCGCCGTCTCCACCGCGCGCGGGCGCGGATAAAGTTTTACAACTGCCGCCGTGATCACCCCGAGCGTGCCTTCGGAGCCCATGAACACGTGCTTCAAATCGTAGCCGGTGTTGTCCTTGCGCAATTTCGAAAGATTGTTCAGCAGCTTGCCGTCGGCCAGAGCCACTTCCAGCCCGGTGACGAGGTCCCGCGCATTGCCATAGGCCAGCACGGCGGTGCCGCCCGCGTTGGACGCCAAATTGCCGCCGATGGTGCAAGAGCCCTCGGCCGCCAGCGACAGCGGAAACAGCCGGTCCACGCTCTCGGCGGCTTCCTGGACCTTTTGCAAGGTCACGCCGGCTTCGACGATCATGGTGTTGGAGGCGGGGTCGATCTCGCGAATCTTGTCGAGCCGGTTCAGCGACAACAAAATTTGCGTGCCGGATTGATCGGTGATCTGTCCGCCGACGAGGCCGGTATTGCCGCCCTGCGGCACCACTTTCAGGCCGTGGGCGTCGGCGTAGCCCAGCACCGCAGCCACTTCCTGGGCGGAGCCGGGGCGGACGACGCAGGCCGCCTTGCCATGCCAGAGATCGCGCGGCTCGCTCATATAGCCGGCCATATCGGCGCCGACCAAAACGTATTTGTCGCCGACAATGCCCGCGAGCGCCTTGGCGATTTGCTCAGCCATTTCATCCTCAAACGTCAGCCAAGCAGGCGGCGCTTCTTCCTTTTGGCGCGCGCATCGCTGGCGAAAATCCCGATCAGCTCCACATGCGGCGAATAGAGGAATTGGTCAACAGGAATGACGCTTTCCAGCACATAGCCGCCCGCGACCAAAGTTTTTGCATCGCGCGCAAATGTTTGCGCGTTGCAGGATGCCGCCGCAATTTTCGGCACGGTGCTGCGCGCCAGTTCGCGCGCTTGCGCCTCGGCGCCGGCGCGCGGCGGGTCGAACACGACCGCGTCGAATTTTTCCAGCTCCGCCGGAAGCAGGGGGCGAACAAAAAGGTCGCGCGCCTCGCCCTTCACGCCGCGCAAACCCTGCGTGTTGCGCGCGGCGCGCAAACACGCGTTCAGCGCGGCGGCGTCGTTCTCGACGCAGAAAACGTCCGCCTTTTCCGCCAGACGCAGGGCGAAGGCGCCCGAGCCGGAAAACAGGTCGGCGCATTTTTTCGCGCCCGCGAGCGCCTCGACGACCACGGAGGTCAAAATCTCCTCCCCCGCCGCCGTCGCCTGCAAAAAGCTGCCCGGCGGCGGCGTGACCACCGCGCGTCCGGACAAAATTTCAGGCGCGCGGCGCTCGATCAGGACGATGCCGTGATTGGAAATGCGCGCGAGGTCGAGTTTTTGGGCGACCGCGACCAGAGCCTGTTCCGTATGGAAATCGAGCTTGCCGCAGCCGCGCACGTCCACGTCGAGCCCGGTTCGCGCGCCGGTGACGACGAGATCCAGCGGTTTTTCGTTCTGCGCCAGTTTTTCCGCGATCTCGCGCGCGGCGGCCACGGCGCCGGCCATTTCGGGCGCGAGAATCGGGCAGGCGTCGAGTTCAAAAATCGTGTGGCTGCGCGCCTCCATGAAGCCGACGCGGGCGCGTCCGCGAAAATCGAACCGCGCATGGAACGTGGCGCGGCGCCGACCGGCGCCCCAGGCCGCGCGCAGCGGCGCGACCTCCGCGCTCACGCCCGCGTGGCGTAAGGCGTCCACCACAAGGCCCCGTTTCCATTCGGCATAGGCGTCGGGGGCCAGCGTCTGAACGGCGCAGCCGCCGCAGGCGGAAAAATGCGGGCAGGGCGCGGCCACCCGGTCCGGCGAGGGTTTCAAAACCTCGATCAGCCGGCCGCGCTCGCCGTCGACTTCGGCCAAAACCTCTTCGCCGGGCAGGGCGAAGGGAACGAAGACGGGGCCTTTCGCCATGCCTTCGCCACGCGAAGTCAATTTGTCGATGAAAAGATGGGCGTTGAGGTCGATCACGCGCGGCGCGCTCCTAGCAAGAATTCCACATTGCCGTCGCCGCCGCAGATCGGCGAGGGGACGACGCCCAGCACGCGCCACCCCAATTCGGTGACCAGCGCCTTTGTTTTTTCGCAGACGGCGTCGCGCACACAGGCGTCGCGGACAAAACCCTTTTTGACGTGCTCCGGCCCGGCCTCGAACTGCGGTTTGATCAGGATCGCGGCCTCGGCGCCCGGCGCGGCCAAGGCGAAAACCGGCGGCAGGACCAGGGTGAGCGATATGAAACTGACGTCGCAGACCAATAATTCCGGCGCGCCCGGCAGGTCGGCGGGGGTCAGCTTGCGCGCGTCAAACTTTTCAAGCGCGGTCACGCGCGGGTCGGCGGCGATCCGCGCGTGCAACTGGCCGGAGCCGACATCGACGCAGGTCACATGCGCGGCGCCGCGCGACAGCAGCACATCGGCGAACCCGCCTGTCGAGGCGCCGACATCCAGCGCCCGTTTTCCCGCGGGGTCAATGGCGAAGGCCTCCAGCGCCGCCGCCAGTTTTACGCCGCCGCGCGATACCCACGGATACGGCGCTTCCGCCTCGATCCGCGCGGCGTCCTCCACCGGCTCGGACGGCTTTCGAACCAAAACCCCGTCGAGCCGCACCAGCCCGGCCTCGATCGCCTCGCGCGCCTTGGCGCGGCTCGGGAAAAAGCCCCGGGCGACCAGAGCCAGATCGGCGCGCTGGGTCATGAGAAATTGTCCTTGGGGATCGGGCGAAAGCGGGGCTTGTCGAGCGCGAGGAGTCCTGCGCCTATCACATCGGGACGCGCGAGAGAAGCGGCGGGGCGCATGGACGACACATCGGACAAGATCGCGGTTCGGACGTTTCGCCAGATTCTGTTCTGGCCGTTGCAGCTCATGCCGCTGTCCGCGCCGCGCGCGCAACATTGGCACGCCTTGGAGGATCATTCCGACTGGATGCTGCTGGAGGACGATTTTCCCTCCGACGTCGCGCGCTACCGCGAGCGCCATTACCGCGAATTCGTCGCCTTCCTGCCCCACGTCCAGCGTTTTCTCTATGGCGAGCGCTGCGGCGGCGCGGCGAGCTATGGCGAGTCGCCGCTGCGGATCTATCGGCGAAAAAACATTTCCGCCGTGCGGGTGCGCGCCCCGGACGAGACGGAAAGCCGCACCTTTCGCGTCAAGCACGCCGACGTCTACTTCTTTTTCGACGCCGATGTGATCATCCCCGTGATCGAAATCTGGGCCGACGACATCGACCTCGATGTCGCCCTGGACACGATGAACCGGTTCGGGCGCGCTTATCCTTCGGGTTGGGACGAGCGCGGCGATCCCGCCAATTGTTTCGACAGCGTCGAATGGCTCGACGCCCAGGGGCAGCCTCTCGCCCAGTCCGATCTTGGCGACAAGGAGCGGTTCTATTCGGCGGTCGTCAGCGAACAGGTGGTGGAGATCGGCGCCCACTGGGACTATTTGCTGCGTCCGATGCGGCTCAACCGCGCCGGGGTGAAGGCGCCGGTGCGCTACCGTCCCCTGGAGTTCCATCGCATGCCGCTGATGGCGTTCCTCGCGGTGGACGATCCCCTGCGCCTCACCCGCGCGGAATTCGTGCGCCTCGCCTATTCCGCCGCGCCCGGCCCGCGCGCCGCCCTGCCGCTCTCCGGCGCCTTTCTCGAAGATTTCGAGAAGAACCATTGCTACGACCGCTACTTCGACCCCGAGCGCAGCGAACCCGACTGGCTCAACATGCGGATCATGTGCACGGCGCAGGCCCTGGTCATGGTCGGCCGCGCCGGCGATCCCGCCTATGCCGACCCCGAGCGCGGCTATCTCGGCCAGTTCCGCCACCAGTTCTTCATGCTCGGCATGATCGCGCATTTTCATCGCGCGGCGGTGTTGATGATGTCGAACCGCCTTGTCGAGGTCATCCGCAGGCTCGATCCTGGCGACGGCCGCACGGTCGCGCGGTTCCGCCGCGACATCCGCAACCTCTCGGCCGGCTTCCTGCGCTTCACCCACCGCTATTATTTCTCCGAAGTCTCGGACCAGGCGGTGCTGCGCGACATTTTTCGGCTGTGGTCGACGCAACTCGGCACGGCCGCGCTGTTTCAGGAGTTGCGCGACGAGGTCAACGACGGCGAGGGGTTTATGGAAGCCGACCTGTTGCGCCGGCAGGCCGTGACCATTCTGCAACTCACCGTCGTCACCATGCTCAGCCTGATCGGCACGGTCACCACCGGTTTTTTGGGAATGAACATTTTTGGCTATGCCGAACTGCCGGCGTGGGATCGCTTCCTGATTTTCTTGGCGGTGTTCATTCCGATCACGTTCCTCACCTTCTACACGGTGATGAAGTCGCGTCGGCTCGCCAACTTCCTCGATTTGCTTGGCAATGAACGGGCGAATTGGAAAATGCGCTTCAAGGCGCTGGCCAATGTCTGGCGCCGCGGCGAGGGGGATTTTGGGGAGTGACCGCGCGCGCCTTCTCCCCTTGCGGGAGAAGGTGGCCCCGAAGGGGCCGGATGAGGGGTTCGTCTCTTCAAGACCCAGCCGAACTGCGGGGTGCGTCGCCCCATACGGTTTCCGCAAGTTCGCTTCGCGATCCGCGAAAACGAAATCGCGAGGAAATCCTCCAGGCGAAGGGCGGATTTTCGCAATCGTATCATCCGTCTCCCGCAAGGGGAGAAGGGCAAAGCCTCAGACCGTCGCCGCCTCGACCGGCGTCTTCCCCAGCACGTTCAAAACCTTGGCGACGATGCCCGCCGCATCCAACCCGGACTTGGCGTAAAGTTTTTCCGGGCTGTCGTGGTCGAGATAGACGTCGGGCAGGACCATGGCGCGGGCCTTCAGCCCACGGTCGAGGAAGCCGTCCTCGGCGAGCTGCTGCATCACGTAAGAGCCGAAGCCGCCGATGGAGCCTTCCTCCACCGTGATCAGCGCCTCGTGCGACGAAGCGAGCTGGCGCAACAGTTCAACGTCCAGCGGCTTGGCGAAGCGGGCGTCGGCGACCGTCACCGAAATCCCCTGCGCGGCCAGTTGATCGGCGGCGTTCAGCGCCTCGTAGAGACGCGGACCCAGGGTCAGGATGGCGACCTTCTCGCCCTGGCGGACGATGCGGCCCTTGCCGATTTCGAGCGGAACGCCCTCTTGCGGCATCTCGACGCCAAATCCGTCGCCGCGCGGATAGCGCAGCGCGATCGGGCCATTGTCATAGGCGACGCAGGTCGCGACCATGTGCACCAGCTCCGCCTCATCGGCGGCGGCCATGATCACCATGTTCGGCAGGCAGCCCAAAAAGGCCACGTCGAACGAGCCCGCATGGGTGGCGCCGTCGGCGCCGACCAGACCGGCGCGGTCGATGGCGAAGCGCACCGGCAGCTTTTGCAGCGACACGTCGTGCATCACCTGGTCGTAGGCGCGCTGCAGGAAGCTGGAATAGATCGCGCAAAACGGCTTCAAACCTTCCGCCGCGAGGCCGGCGGCGAAAGTGACCGCGTGCTGCTCGGCGATGCCCACGTCAAAGGTGCGATCCGGAAAAACGTGCTCGAACAGGTCGACGCCGGTGCCGGTCGGCATGGCCGCGGTGATGGCGACGATCTTCGGGTCCTTTTCCCCCTCCTTGGCCAGCGACTGGCCAAACACTTTTGTGAAAGACGGGGCGTTGGCCTTGGGCTTGATCTGCGCGCCGGTGACCACGTCGAACTTGTTGACGCCGTGGTACTTGTCCTTGGCGGCTTCGGCGGGCGGATAGCCCTTGCCCTTCTGCGTGACCACGTGCAGCAGCACGGGGCCGCCCGGATCGGCGTCGCGCACGTTTTTCAGGACGGGCAGCAGGTGGTCGAGGTTATGGCCGTCGATCGGGCCGACGTAGTAAAAGCCGAGCTCCTCGAACAAGGTGCCGCCGGTGACATAGGTGCGGGCGTGCTCGACGGCGCGGGTGAGGGCGCGATCGACGCTCTTCGGCAGATGGGCGGAGAGATGCTTGCCCACATCGCGCAGTTTCAGGAAATTTTTGTCGGACGACAGGCGGGCGAGATAGGACGACATGGCGCCGGTCGGCGGCGCGATCGACATGTCGTTGTCATTGAGAATGACCGTCAGCCGTGACTGCATGGCGCCGGCGTTGTTCATCGCCTCATAGGCCATGCCGGCGGACAGCGAGCCGTCGCCGATGACGGCGATCACATGATTGTCGCGTTTCAGCAGATCGCGGGCCACCGCCATGCCGACGCCAACCGAGATCGACGTGGAGGAGTGTCCGGCGCCAAAGGGATCGTATTCGCTCTCGGTGCGCTTGGTGAAGCCGGAGAGGCCGCCGCCCTGGCGCAGGGTTTTGATGCGGTCGCGGCGCCCGGTGAGGAGCTTGTGCGGGTAGGCCTGGTGTCCCACGTCCCAAATCAGGCGGTCGTCCGGCGTGTTGAAGACGTAGTGCAGCGCCACGGTGAGTTCGACCACGCCGAGGCTGGAGCCAAGGTGCCCGCCGGTGACCGACACCGTGTCGATCGTCGCGCGCCGGACTTCGTCGGCCAAGGCCCTGAGGTCGCTCTCCGGAAGGCGGCGCAGATCGGCGGGGATTTTCACCCTGTCGAGCAGGGAGTATTTCGTCAAATCAGTCACAGCACTCAATATCTCACGGGCTCGGGGAGCCAGGGCGAAAGGCTGCTTTACACGCAACCGGCCGCTGGGGCAATGAATCCCATGCAAGTTTGTGATGCGTGCGGTCCAGTCACGCTTTAGCCCTTTTGATTAGGAACACCTTGACGCGCCTGCGCCGGGCGGTATTCATCCTGTTGGTTCCCGTCAGGGAGGCGGAGAACCAGCCCGCGGACCATTCAGCTTCGCGTGGCGTCAAACTTTTGTCGTACGCTAAAGGAAAACAAAAATGGCGAAATGGGTTTACTCGTTTGGCGACGGCAAGGCCGAGGGCGCCAGCGCAATGAAGAATTTGCTCGGCGGAAAGGGCGCCAATCTGGCCGAAATGGCCAATCTCGGCCTGCCCGTGCCGCCCGGCTTCACCATTTCCACGGAAGTCTGCACCTATTATTACGCCAACGGCCATACCTATCCCGACGATCTGAAGGCGCAGGTCGAGGCGGCGCTCGCCCAGGTCGGCGCGCTCACCGGCCACGTGTTCGCCGACGCCGCCAATCCGCTGCTGGTCTCCGTGCGCTCCGGCGCGCGCGCCTCGATGCCGGGCATGATGGACACGGTGTTGAACCTCGGCCTCAACGACGTCTCGGTCGAGGCGATGTCGGCGTCGTCGGGCGACCCGCGCTTCGCCTGGGACAGCTACCGCCGCTTCATCCAGATGTATTCCAACGTGGTCATGGACATCGACCACCACAATTTCGAGGAAATCCTGGAGCTCTACAAGGACCGCAAGGGCTACAGCCAGGACACCGACCTCAACGCCAACGACTGGACGCAGGTCGTCGACGGCTACAAGGACGTGGTCAAGCGCGAGACCGGCAAGGATTTCCCGCAGGACGCCCGCGAACAGCTCTGGGGCGCGATCGGCGCGGTGTTCTCCTCCTGGATGAACCAGCGCGCGATCACCTATCGCCGCCTCCATGACATTCCCGCAAGCTGGGGCACGGCGGTCAACGTCCAGGCCATGGTGTTCGGCAATATGGGCGACACCTCCGCCACCGGCGTCGCCTTCACCCGCAACCCCTCGACCGGCGAAAACGCGCTCTACGGCGAGTTCCTGATCAACGCCCAGGGCGAGGACGTGGTTGCGGGCATCCGCACCCCGCAGAACATCACGGAAGCCGCGCGCATCGGCGCCGGCTCCGACAAGCCGTCGCTGGAATCGGCGATGCCGGTCGTTTACGACGAATTCGTCCGCGCCACGCAATTGCTGGAAAAGCATTATCGCGACATGCAGGACATGGAATTCACCGTCGAGCGCGGCAAATTCTGGATGCTGCAAACCCGCAACGGCAAGCGCACCGCCAAGGCCGCGTTGCGCGTCGCGGTGGAAATGGCGAATGAAGGCCTGATCACCCGCGAAGAGGCGATCGGCCGCATCGAGCCGAACTCGCTCGACCAGCTGCTGCACCCCACCCTCGACCCGAAGGCGCCGCGGAAAATCGTCGCGACGGGCCTGCCGGCCTCGCCCGGCGCCGCCTGCGGCGAAGTCGTGTTCGATTCCGACGAGGCCGAGGCGCTCAAGGCCGGGGGGCGCCGCGTCATCCTGGTGCGCGTCGAAACCTCGCCGGAGGACATCCACGGCATGCACGCCGCCGAGGGCATCCTCACCACGCGCGGCGGCATGACCTCGCACGCCGCCGTGGTGGCGCGCGGCATGGGCAAGCCCTGCGTCTCCGGCGCCGGCTCGATCCGCGTCGATTACGCCACCCAGACCTTCACCGCCTCCGGCCAGACGTTCAAGAAGGGCGACATCATCACCATCGATGGCGCCAACGGACAGGTGATCGCCGGCGAAGTGCCGATGCTGCAGCCGGAACTGTCCGGCGAATTCGCCATCCTCATGACCTGGGCCGACGGCGCGCGGCGGCTGAAGGTGCGCACCAACGCCGACACCCCCGCCGACGCCCGCATCGCCCGGCAATTCGGCGCCGAGGGCATCGGCCTGTGCCGCACCGAGCACATGTTCTTCGAGGAATCGCGCATCATCGCGGTGCGCGAGATGATTCTCGCCGAGGAGGAGACCGGCCGCCGCGCCGCGCTCGCCAAGCTGGAGCCGATGCAGCGCGGCGATTTCGCCGCTTTGTTCGAGATCATGCAGGGCCTGCCGGTCACCATCCGCCTGCTCGATCCGCCGCTGCACGAATTCCTGCCGCACAAGCCGGAGGAAGTGGCGGAGGTCGCGGAAGCCACTGGAATCAGCGCGGAAAAACTCAAGCGCCGCGCCGACGAGTTGCACGAGTTCAACCCCATGCTGGGCTTCCGTGGCGTGCGCCTCGCCGTCGCCTATCCCGAGATCGCGGAAATGCAGGCGAAGGCCATCTTCGAGGGCGCGATCGAAGCGCAGCAAAAGACCGGCGTCGCCGTCACCCCCGAGATCATGGTGCCGCTGGTGCTGTCGAAGCGCGAATTCGACATGGTCAAGGCGCGGATCGACGCGGTGGCGGAATCCGTGTTCAAGGCCAAGGGCGTGACGCTGCCCTACCATGTCGGCACCATGATCGAACTGCCGCGCGCGGCGCTGCGCGCGGGCGACATCGCGGAGACGGCGGAATTCTTCTCCTTCGGCACCAACGATCTCACGCAGACGACGCTCGGCATTTCGCGCGACGACGCCGGCTCCTTCCTCGGCCCCTACGTCCAGAAGGGGATTCTGGCGCACGACCCCTTCGTCACGCTCGACCAGGAGGGCGTGGGCGAACTGGTGGCGCTGGCGGCGGAGCGCGGCCGCAAGACGCGCCCCGGCATCAAGCTGGGCATTTGCGGCGAGCACGGCGGCGATCCCGCGTCGATCGATTTCTGTGAACGCACCGGGCTCGACTATGTCTCGTGTTCGCCGTTCCGCGTGCCGATCGCCCGCCTCGCCGCCGCGCAAGCGGCGCTGCACAACGGCGGCGCCACCACGGCCTGACGCAACGCTCCCAACGTCATGCCCGGGCTTGTCCCGGGCATCCACACCAGCCCGCGAGGCGAAGCGACGACTTCACGACGCATGATCCGCGTGAGCCCCAAAAGGCCCCCACTCCAGTAGCCCTCATGGTGAGGAGGCCGCCGCGAGGCGGCCGTCTCGAACCACGAGGGCGGTCCACGGGCGCCAAACCCGCCATTTTGTGAAAAGTGAAAACGAATCCCCCACCCTTGACAAACGTCCAAAAGTTGTTCCTGTTATGTTCCACGTGAAACGTTTTTGCGTAACCTTTTGATTTAAGAGGCATTTGTTCGAGCGACCGCCGCCCGGCCGCCGCATCGCCGTCCCAACAACCCCGGAGTTGCACGCGCAAAAACCGACGTGTTTTGCGCGGTTTTTGCGCGAAAATGCAGAAAAACACACGGTTTGTGATCACTTTTCGCGAGTCGAATTCAACCCTGCGTAGAATTTTTGCAAAATCGACGGGTCGCCCGGGGGTGCGGAGGGCGCCAAAAAAAAACCTCAAATCCCGTTCGCCGGCCCCCCGCCTCGTGAATGATACGGTTTCCGCAAGATCGCTTCGCGATCCGCGAAAACGAAATCGCGCGAAAATCCTCCAAGCGAAGGGCGGATTTCCGCGCGAACGGAATACGATTTCCGAACTGATCGTTCGGAAATCGTATGAAATGGCCGAGGCTGACCCTTGCTGGCACGGCGCCGCATTAGCTGTTACGTCTGTCCAGCGTGACTGCGTTCACCGAGGCCAGCGAAGCTGCGGGGAATATTTATGCGCCAAAGCCAAAAAGTCCTGACGCTCAAAACCAAGGGCCCGGGCCTCTATGAATTCACGCCCGAAGCCCGCGCGTTTCTGCGCGGCGCGCACCTGCGCCTCGGCCAACTCACCATTTTCTGCCGGCACACCTCGGCGTCGCTGCTGATCCAGGAAAACGCCGACCCCTCGGTGGTGGACGACCTCAAAACCTTCTTCAGCCGGATCGCGCCGGAGGGCAGGGGGCTTTATGTCCACGACACCGAAGGCCCCGACGACATGCCGGGCCACATCCGCGCCGCGCTGACCCAGACCACGCTCGCCATCCCCTTCGCCGATGGCGAACTGGCGCTGGGGACGTGGCAGGGGATCTATCTTTTCGAGCACCGCCGCGCCGCGCACCACCGCGAAGTCGTGCTGCACGCGCTCGGCGAATAGGGCGCTTTTCAACGCGCGCTTTTGCCATTACCGAAGCGGAACATTTTGCGCAGAGGTTCCGTCGTGCCGCCCTTTCCCGATCTCCAAACCATCGCAGCCGGCGGCAAGCGCGGCCTGTCCCGCGCCCTCGCCCTGGTCGAAACCCACGAGGGCACGGCCGAACTCGCCACCCTCCTCGACGCCGCTCTCGCCCAAACCCGCGCCCACACCTCCGGCCTCACCGGCCCCCCCGGCGTCGGCAAATCCACGCTCACCAACGCCCTGCTGCGCGACTGGCGCGCGCGCAAAGAGACGGTGGGGGTGATCGCCGTCGATCCCTCCTCGCGGCGCACGGGCGGCGCGCTGCTCGGCGACCGCGCCCGCATGGCCACCGACCCCGAGGACCAGGGGGTTTTTGTCCGCTCCATGGCGGCCCGCGACCGGCTCGGCGGCCTCTCCGACCAGACCGTGGCCGCCAGCGTCCTTTTTCGCGCTTTCTATGACCGCGTGCTGATCGAAAGCGTCGGCATCGGCCAGTCCGAGGCCGATATTTCCTTTGCGGTCGATACGGTGATTCTCTGCGTTCAGCCCGGCTCCGGCGACAGCCTGCAATTCATGAAGGCGGGGGTGATGGAGCTGCCCGACATTGTCGTGGTGACAAAAGCCGACATGGGCGACGTCGCCCAGCGCGCCCGCAACGAGGTCGAAGGCGCGCTCACCCTGTTCGAGCGCGACGACGACTGGCGCGTGCCGGTGATCCTCGCCTCCGCGACCCACGGCGCCGGCGGCATGGTGGAGCTGCACAAGGCGCTCGCCGACCACCGCGCCTGGGCCGAACGCACAGGCGCGCTCAAGGCGCGCCGCGCGATCCAGCAACGGGCCTGGGTCGACGAATCGATTCGCGCCCGTTTCGGGACCGAGGGGTTTTTTCGCGCCAAGGCGATGACGGCGGAGGGCGGTCCTTTCACCCGAGAGCTGACACTTGCGCGGGAGCTGAGCCGACGGCTTGAAGGGTGAGCGCCTCCGCCATCGCCTCTTCGGTCTCAGCGAACGGCTGACGAACCGCCGCCATGGCGTCGATTTCGCGCAGCCGCTCCTCCAGCGCCAGCAATCGGCAATAAAGCTCGAAGATTTCGCTCCGGGTCAAACCACGCTGCGCCTCATGATCGGACAAAATTTCCATGGCGATGCGCCCTCGGTTTGATTCGCTCGGGAAGCGAGGCTAGGCCAAGATGACGGTAGGTCAACCTCCGGAAACCGCGGAGGCGGTCCTTTGACGACACCCCGCCGGCCTTCATGACAACGGCCGCGCCAGGCGCTATGATGCGGCAATGGCGAATTGGCTGCGTCTCATCGTCTCTGTTCTGGCTCTCGTCGGTCTGCTGGCCGCGGGAGCGGGCGGAGCTGTCGCCAAAAACGCCCACCAGTGCTGTCCCGAAACGGCGTCCATGACCATGGACGATCACGCCGCGGGCGGTGGCGACCATCATCGCGCCCTGCCGGATTGCTGCGTGTTCGGCGCCTGCGCGGTCCTGCCGCCGGCTCCGCCGCCGACCGCCTCCCTTGCGGCGCCGGCCGTTTTCGCCGAAGCCAGAGCGGCCGTTCTGGATGACGCGGGCCCCCCAAGCCGCTCGCCCTCTCCCGATCTGCGACCTCCCATCGCCTGAAGCCGTCCAACGCCGCGCCCCGACCGGGCGCGAGCGGCGCGTCTTCATGTTTGAGGCCGGTCAGCCGGCCGGGAGTCCAAAATGCCATTTTATCGCCTGACGGGCGCGCTCGCGCTCGCGGCTGTCCTCGCCTGCGCGGGCATGGCCGCCGCCGAGGAGGCCGCGCAAAAGCGCATCCTCTACTACCGCAATCCCATGGGCCTCGCTGACACCTCCCCGGTTCCCAAGAAGGACGGCATGGGCATGGACTACATCCCTGTTTACGAGGGCGAGGACGATGAGTCCGCGATCAGAATTGCGCCCGGGAAACTGCAACGCACAGGCGTGCGCACAGAGCCGGCGACCAGCCGCACGCTGGCGACAAAAATCCGCGTTCCCGGGACGATTCAGCTGGACGAGCGCCGCATCACCCTGGTGTCCACCCGCGCCACCGCCTTCATTGAACAGGTCGCCGAGGTGACGACGGGCGAGCGGGTGAAAAAGGGCCAGGCGCTGTTCCGCTTCTATTCGCCGGAAATCGCCTCGGCCGCCGCGCAATATTTTGCAAATCCCGGCTTTGAAGGCGCGCGACGCCGGCTCGACGTGCTCGACGTGCCCGCCGAGTTCATCACGGAGATCGACCGCGCGCGCAAAATCCCGCTGAGCCTGGACTGGCGGGCGCCGCGCGACGGCATCGTCTTCGAGCGCAACGCGTTTGAGGGCATGAAGGCCGAGCCGGGCCAGCAGCTTTTCAAGATCGTCGACCTGCAAAAAGTCTGGGCGCTGGTCGATGTCGCCGAACGCGATTTTTCGCGCATCAAGCCGGGGCAAAAGGTTGTGGTCCAGGCGCGCGGGATGCCGGATCGGGTTTTCAACGGCGTCGTCGGCCTCGTCTATCCGCAAATCAACAAGGACACCCGCACCGCGCGCGTGCGCGTAGAACTGCAAAACCCCGAACTTGCTCTGCGCCCCGACATGTATGTCGACGCCGAAATTTTTTCTGGCGACGACGGCAACGTCATCGCGGCGCCCGAAAGCGCGGTGATCGACTCCGGCGCGAAGCAGCTTGTCCTGATCGATCTGGGCGAGGGGCGTTTCGAACCGCGCGAGGTCAAGCTGGGCCGGCGCGGCGAGGGCTTTGTCGAAATCCGCGAGGGGGTGGCCGAGGGCGACAGGCTGGTGACCTCGGCGAACTTTTTGATCGACGCCGAAAGCAATCTGAAGGCGGCGCTGAAAAATTTCGGAGATTCGAAATGATCGGCCGCCTCATCGCCTGGTCGGCGCGCAATCTCGTGCTGGTCTTCATCGCCACGGCGTTTCTGGTCGCCGCCGGGATTCATGCGGTGAAGACTCTGCCGCTCGACGCGCTGCCCGACCTCTCCGACGCGCAGGTGATCGTCTATACCGAAGTCCCGGGACAGGCGCCGCAGGTGGTCGAGGATCAGGTCACCTATCCGCTCGCCAGCGCCATGCTCACCGTGCCCAAGTCAAAAGTGGTGCGCGGCTTCTCCTTCTTCGGCGTGTCCTTCGTCTACATCATTTTTGAGGACGGAACCGACCTCTACTGGGCGCGCTCGCGCGTGCTCGAATTTTTGGGCGCGGCCGGCAAAAAACTCCCGGCAGGCGTAACGCCGACGCTGGGGCCAGACGCCACCGGCGTCGGCTGGGTTTTTCAGTACGCCGTCGTCGCAAAGGAGATGACGCTCGCGGAACTGCGCTCCTTGCAGGACTGGACGCTGCGCTACGGCCTCGCCAAGGCGGAAGGCGTGGCGGAGATCGCCAGCGTCGGCGGTTTTGTCAAGCAATACAATGTCGTGGTCGATCCGAGCCGGCTCAAGGCGCTGAACATTCCGCTGCAAAAACTGCGCGACGCCATCCGCGCCAGCAACACTGATGTCGGCGGTCGCAGCGTCGAGCTTTCGGAATTCGAATTCATTGTTCGTGCGCGCGGCTATTTGCGCGGCGTTGCGGACCTCGAACAGATCGTGCTGAAGGCGGACGGCGGCACGCCGCTGCTGCTCAAGGATGTGGCGCGGGTCGAGATCGGCCCCGACGAGCGGCGCGGCATCACCGAGTTGAACGGCGAGGGCGAGGTCGCCAGCGGCATCGCCCTGCAGCGTTACGGCGCCAACGCCCTCAGCGTGATCGAAAACGTCAAGGCGACGCTGGCGCAACTGGCGCCGAGCCTCCCCAAAGGCGTCGAAATCCTGCCGGTTTACGACCGCTCGCAACTTATCCACGCCGCCATCGAGACGCTGAAACACACCCTTGCCGAGGAAAGCCTGATCGTCGCGCTGGTCTGCATCGTCTTTCTGCTGCATGTGCGCAGCGCGCTGGCCGCCATCGTCATGCTGCCGGTCGGCGTGCTCATGGCCTTCGCCGCGATGAAAATTTTGGGCCTCAGCTCCAACATCATGAGCTTAGGCGGCATCGCCATCGCCATCGGCGCCATGGTGGACGCCGCCATCGTCATGATCGAGAACGCCCACAAGCATCTGGAGCGCGCCCCGCCCGAAAAACCGCGCCTCGAAATCGTCATAGAGGCGGCGACCGAGGTCGGACCGGCCCTGTTTTTCAGCCTGCTGGTGATCACCGTTTCGTTCCTGCCGATCTTTTCGCTGGAGGCGCAGGAGGGGCGGCTGTTCAGCCCGCTCGCCTACACCAAAACCTTTGCCATGGCGGCGGCGGCGTTCCTGTCCGTCACCCTGGTTCCGGCGCTGATGGTGGTGTTCGTGCGGGGAAAAATCGTCGCGGAGTCAAAAAATCCGATCAACCGATTCCTGATCTGGATCTATCGACCGGTCATCCGCGTGGTCTTACGCGCACGCCTCGCCACGATCCTGCTGGCCGTGGCCATCCTCGCCGCAACCGTGATTCCCGCGCAAAAAATCGGCAGCGAATTCATGCCGACGCTGAACGAAGGCACGCTGCTTTACATGCCGACGACGCTGCCGGGCCTGTCGGTGACCAAGGCGGCGGAACTGCTGCAAACGCAGGACCGCATCATCAAGAGTTTTGCCGAGGTCGAGAGCGCCTATGGCAAGGCGGGGCGCGTCAACAGCGCCACCGATCCGGCGCCGACAGAAATGTTCGAGACGGTGATCCAGCTTACACCCAAGGCGCAATGGCGGCCGGGCCTCACCATCGACAAACTGATCGCGGAGATGGACGCGGCGCTGCAATTCCCCGGCGTTTCCAACGCCTGGACCATGCCGATCAAAGGCCGGCTCGACATGCTCTCGACCGGCATCCGCACCCCGGTCGGCGTCAAAATTTTCGGCCGCGATCTCACCGAGATCGAGGGACTGGCGCGGCGGGTCGAAAGCGTGCTCAAAACCGTGCCGGGAACGTCGAGCGCCTATGCCGAGCGCATCATCGGCGGCTATTATCTCGAAGTGATTCCCGACCGTTCCGCGCTCGCGCGCTACGGCCTGATGATCGGCGACGTGCAGGACGTGATCGCCGCCGCGCTTGGCGGCGAGACGGTGACCACGACGGTCGAGGGGCGCGAACGCTACGGCGTGAACATCCGCTATCCCCGAGATTACAGGTCGTCGCCGCAGGCCATCGCCGACGAGGTTTTGATCCCCTTGCCGAATGGCGGAACCACGCCGCTCGGCGACGTGGCCAAGGTGCAATTGGCGCGCGGCCCCACCTCGATCCGCACCGAAAACGGCCAACTCGCGGCCTATGTTTTCGTTGACGTGCGCGACCGCGACATCGGCTCTTACGTCGCGGAGGCCAAGGCGGCGGTGGCGAAATCGATAACATTCCCTCCCGGCGCCTATGTCACGTGGAGCGGGCAGTACGAATATATGGAGCGCGCGGCGGCGAAGTTGAAACTCGTGATCCCCGTCACGCTGCTGCTGATCCTGCTGCTGCTCTATCTCAACTTCCGCAGTTTTGTCGAAACCCTGATCGTGATGGCCTCGCTGCCGTTCGCGCTGGTGGGCGGCGTCTGGCTGATGGCGTATCTCAACTTCAACATGTCGGTGGCGGTCGCGGTCGGCTTCATCGCGCTCGCCGGCGTCGCGGCGGAAACCGGCGTGGTCATGCTGATCTACCTCGACCACGCGCGGCGCGAGCTGATGATCGCGCGCGAAAAAGAGGGGCGCCTGTTCACCCGCGAAGACCTGCATCGCGCCATCATGCTCGGCGCCGTCGAGCGCGTGCGCCCGAAGATGATGACGGTGGCGGCGATCATGGCCGGCCTCTTGCCCATCCTGTGGAGCACGGGCGCGGGCTCGGAAGTCATGCAGCGCATCGCGGTGCCGATGATCGGCGGCATGGTGTCGTCCACGCTGCTGACGCTCGTCGTCATTCCGGCGATCTACGATCTCGTCAAGGGTTTTGGTTTGCCGCGTGAAAACAACGCGGCGGCCGAAAAAACCGTCCCGTCTCAGCACAGCGGTCCCATCGCCGCCGAATAGGAGAAGCACTATGAAAAAAATCGCACTTGCCGCCGCGCTGGTCGCCGCCGTTCCGCTCGCTGCCACGCCTGCGCTCGCCACCGAAAACATCGTCGTCGCGCAGGCGGAAAAACCGACGGGGCAGGGGACGATCAACAGCATCGACGCCGCCGGCAAAAAGCTCAACATGACCCACGGCCCCGTCGCGGCGCTCAAATGGCCCGGCATGACCATGGATTTCAACGTCGCGCCCGGCGTCGACTTTTCCGCGCTCAAGAGCGGCCAAAAAGTCGTGTTCACGCTGTCGCGCGGCGCCGGCGGCTATGTGATCGACAGCATCAAGCCGGAGTGATCGCTACTGCACCTTGCGCTGGAACATCCAGGCCGCCAGCCCCATGGTGACCATGCCGACGACCGCCATGGGCCAGATGCGCTGCGCGACGAGCCAGAACGGCATGTCGCGCAGGAACAGGCCGCGCACAATGACGAGCATGTGGGTGAGCGGATTGGTCAGCGCGAGGGGTTGGAGCCAGTCCGGCATGTTCTGCACCGGCGACGAAAACCCCGAGAGCATCATCGCCGGCATCATCACCAGCATGATGCCCATCATCGCCTGCTGCTGCGTCGAGACCAGCGACGAGATGAACAAGGCGATGCCGATCACCGCGACCAAAAACACGGTGAGCGACAGGAACAGCATCGCCGCCGAGCCCAGCAGCGGGATGCCGAACAGCAGGATGACGATGCCGCTGATGATGACGCATTGGCCGAGGCCCACAAGCAGGCCGGGCGCGGCCTTGCCGACGACGATTTCCAGCGGCTGCAATGGCGACACCAGCAATTGCTCGAACGTGCCAAGCTCGCGTTCGCGCGCGACGGACATGCCCACCATCATCAACACCATGGTCATCGGCAGCGTCGCGATCAGGACGGGAACCATGGCGTTGCGATAGTCGCGGTTGGGATTGTACCAGGCGCGCTCGACGATGCGGCTGTCGGCGTTCAATTTGTCGGGAGCGAAGGTTTCGGTCCCGAACTGGCTGATGATGGTGTTCAGATAGGAATTGACGATCTGCGCGCTGTTCGATTTTCGCCCGTCGAGCAGGACCGAAACGTCGGGCGTCTCGCGCGCCGCAATCTTGCGTGAAAAATCCTGGCCGATCTGGACGACGACCATCACCTCCTGGCGGTCGATGGCGGCGCGCGCGTCAGCCTGGCTGTCGTAGCGGCGGATTTCGGAAAAGGCGGAGGCGCGTTCGAACCGGCTGATGAGCTGTTCGGATTGCGCGCCCCAATCCTGGTTGACCACGCCGACGGGCACGTTGGTGACTTCCATGGTCGCGGCGAAGGCGAACAAAAAAACCTGGATCAGCGGCGGCATGATCAGCGCGAAGCGCGCCTTCTTGTCGCGGAACGCCGCAAGCAGCTCTTTCACGACCAGTGCGGAGAGGCGGGTCCACAGCATGGGTTCAATCCAGCCGCTGGCGCGTTTTTCGCGCGGTGAGGGTGAACAGGGCGATCGCCATGACGATGAGCACAAGGCTTTCGGGCAGGATCACCGCCCAGATGTCGCCGGCGAGAAAAATGGTTTGCAGACCCGGCACGTAATAATAGGCAGGGACGACGCGCGCAAAAACGCGCAACGGCGCCGGCATGCTCGCGACCTCGAACAGGAAGCCGGAGAAATACAGGCCCGGCAAAAAGGCGACCAGCATGGCGATCTGGCTGGCGATGAACTGCGTGCGCGCGACGGTCGAAATCAGCAGGCCGATGCTCAGCGCCACCATCAGGAAAATCGCGGTGAAACCGGTGAGCACGAGAAACGAGCCGCGCAACGGAATGTCGAACACGAACAGCGAGGCTGCGACGCACACCCCCATGGCGATCATGCCGAGCACGAAATTCGGCACGAGTTTTCCAATGATGAATTCGACGACGCCGACGGGGGTCGCCAACAGCGCCTCCATGGTGCCGCGCTCCCATTCGCGCGAGACGACCAGCGCGGTGAGCATGGAGCCGATCATCATCTGGATCAGCGAAATCGAGCCGGGCACGAGAAAGCGGCGGCTTTGCAGCTCCGGGTTGAACCAGAACCGCGCCTTGATCTCGATTTGTCCGGGCGGCGCCTCGGCGCCGAGGCCGCGTTTTTCCCGCCATGACGCCCAGGCGCCTTGCATGTAGCCGGTCACCAGCGCGGCGGTGTTGGGGTCGCTGCCGTCCGAAATGACCTGGATCGCGGCGGTGTCGCCGCGCGCCAGTTTTTCGGAAAAATCGCCGGCGAGGACGATCACGCCATTGAGCTTTCCGGCCGAGAGATCGTCGATGAAGGCGCGGCGGTCGGAGGATTCATGCACGTCGAAATAGGGGGTGTTCGACAGCGCGATCAAAAATTCGCGCGAGGCGGGCGTGGGGTCTTCGATGACCAGCCCGACCTTCAGCCGCGTCGCGTCGAAGGAAATGCCGAAGCCGAACAGGAAAAGCAGCAAGGCCGGCAGGACGAAGGCGACGACAAAACTGGAGGGGTCGCGCGACACCTGCCGCGTCTCCTTGACGATCAGGGCGCGGATGCGCCGCCAGCGGCCGCTCGGGGCGCTCATGCGGCGGCCTCCCGCTGACGGTCGCTCTCTTCCACCAGGGCGATGAACGCGTCCTCCAGCGTCGGATTCGGCATTTTTTCCGAGCGCACGCGCGCCTGCAATTCCTCTGGCGCGCCGGTGGCGATGGCCTTGCCTCGATAGATCAGCGCGACGCGGTCGCAATATTCCGCCTCGTCCATGAAATGGGTGGTCACCATCACCGTCACCCCGCGCCCGACCATGGCGTTGATGGTCGCCCAGAATTCGCGCCGGGTGAGCGGGTCGACGCCGGAGGTCGGTTCGTCGAGGAACAGCACGGGCGGTTCGTGCATGATCGCGGCGGCCAGCGCGAGGCGTTGTTTAAAGCCAAGCGGAAGGCCGCCGGCATTGGCGTTGAGATGCGGCGTGAGGTCGAAGGCGTCGACAACGCGGGCGACCGCGTCGCGGCGCCTGGCGCCGGAAAGCCCATAGGCGCCAGCAAAAAATTCCAGGTTTTGCCGCACGCTGAGATCGCCGTAGAGCGAAAATTTCTGCGCCATGTAGCCAAGCCGCGCGCGCGCGGCCGAGGGCGCCTTGGCGAGATCAAGCCCGTCCACCAGCGCCGCGCCTTCGCTGGGCCGCAGCAGCCCGCACATCATCTTGAAGGTCGTGGATTTGCCGGCGCCATTGGGGCCGAGCAGGCCAAAAATCTCGCCGCGATGGATGCGGAACGTGATGTGATCCGCAGCCGTAAAATCGCCGAAGCGGCGCGTCAAACCCCTGGCCTCCACGGAGGGCGCGTCGGTCTCGTCCACGGGCCGGCGCGCCTGCGCCGACAGCGTGCGTTTTGAGGCGCCGCCGAGCATGGCGACGAAGGCGTCCTCGAAACGCGGCGCTGTCGCGACGATTTCGACCGGAGCGGCGACGCCCAGAATTTCAGGCGTCGGCGGGGGCGCGCCTTGCGCCGTCACAAGGCGAATGGTTTGGCCCTGCATCACACCGTCGACAATGTCCGGATTTTGCAGCGCCCGCGCCAGGCCCTCGCGGCGCTCGGCGCCGGCGCCTCGTGCGTAAAACACGCGGCCGGCCATGGTCGCGGTCATCGCCTTGGGATCGCCCTGGTAGAGCACGCGGCCCGCGTTCATCACGATCACCTCGGCGCAATTTTCGGCTTCGTCGAGATAGGCCGTGCTCCAGACCACACCCACCCCTTCGCCGATCAGGGTATAAACCATGCGCCAGAGTTCGCGGCGCGAGATCGGATCGACGCCGACGCTGGGCTCATCGAGCAACAAAAGTTTTGGCGAGCGCAGCATGGCGCAGGCGAGTCCGAGTTTTTGCTTCATGCCCCCGGACAGCGCGCCCGCGAGCCGGTTGGTGAACCGGGCCAGATCGGTGAAGGCGAGCAGGCGCTCGAACGTGTCCTTGCGTTGCGGATCCACCACGCCGCGCAGGTCGGCGTAGAGGGTGAGGTTCTCCATGACGGTGAGGTCTTCGTAGAGACCGAATTTTTGCGGCATGTAGCCGATCACGTCGCGGATCGGCTCGGGAGTGTCGCGGGTGTCGAAGCCGCAGGTTTTGATGACGCCGTCGCTCGGCGTCAGCAGCGCCGCCATCAGGCGGATCAGCGTGGTTTTTCCCGCGCCGTCGGGGCCGACCAGCCCGGTCACCTGGTTCGATTTTATCTGCGTCGTCAGACCGTCGATCGCAGCGGGACCGCTGGCGTCAAAATTCTTGACCAGTCCGTCGATCGCGACCAGCGTGGTCATTGGGACGATCCCTGCGGCGCCGGTTCCGCGACCGCGATCGTCATCGGCATGCCTTGTCGCAGCACGCCCTCGGGATCGTCGGCGACGATGCGGAGGCGATAGACCAGCGCGGTGCGCAATTCGCGCGTCTCCACCGTTTTTGGCGTGAATTCGGCTGTCGTCGAGATAAAGCCGATCCGGCCCTTCAGCGGTTTTATGCTCGGCGTGTCCGTGCGCAGTTCGACCTCCTGGCCCGGCTTGATCCGGCCGAGGTCGGGCTCGGACACATAGGAGCGCACCCAGACCGGGGTCGTCAGGCTGACGACAAAAACGGTCTCGCCGGCGTTGACGATGGCGCCGAGTTCGCGCACGCGGCTGAGGATGACCCCGTTCGCCGGCGCGAACAGGTCGGCGTCGGCGAGCTGGCGCTCGGCGATGGCGATGGCCGCGTCGCGATCGGCGAGCTGGGCGCGGGCGAGATCGATGTCCTCCTGGCGGAATCCCGCCTTCATCAGCTTTTCCGCCGCGCGCGCGGAATCCAGCTGCGCCTGCGCCTGCTTCACCGCCTGCGTCGCGTCGTCATAGGCCTTTTGCGTCCCGGCGGCGTTTTTCAAGAGTTTTTGCGCGCGCTCGACCGTTAGCTGCATGTTGGCGAGCGACGCCTCGCGATCCGCGACATTGGCCTCGGCCTGCGAAATTTCCTCGGGCCGGTTGCCGGCCACCATTTTCGCCAGATTGGCGGCGAATTGCTCACGCTGCGCCCGCAATTGGCCGAGCGCATCGGTAAAATAGACCTTGTCCAGCGAGGCCAACTTTTTGCCCGCTTCGACCTTATCCCCCTCGTCGACGTCGAGCTGGGCGATGCGCCCGGCGACCTTGAAGCCGAGATTGACCTGGCGGACCTCGACATTGCCTTGCAGAACCAGCGGGCCCTCGCCCTTGTGGCGCCCGCTCCACCAAAACCCGCCGCCAGCGACGGCGAGGACGGCGATGACGACAAGGATTTTCGCGCGCGTGTTCATGACGTCGGCTTTCGCGCTTGAGGGGCGGACAGAATCTCGCGATGTGTCGCCAGCAGGCCGGGCACATCGAGTTTTTCGATGGGGTCGAAGGTGGAGGTCCACAGCAGGCTGACCAGCATCGGCGCGAAGGCCAGCAGCGGCTGCCGCACCAGCGCGTCGGAGGCGAGTTCGCCGCGCTGATGGGCGCGCCGCGCGAGGCGGCGCAGCAGGTCGAGACCCGGCGTGATCACCTCGCGATGGTAGAAGGCGGCGAGTTCGGGGAAGCGCCGCCCCTCGGCGAGAATAAGCCGGGGAATTTCGCGCTTCGGCGTCGCGAGAATGTCGCGCTGGAATTTTTCGAACAAGGCGGCGAGCATGACGTCGAACGGCGCGTCGGTCTTTTCCGCGAGCGCGGCCATTTCGGCGAAGACAGGCCCGATGGCGCCGCGCACCACCTGTTCGAACAGATCCTGCTTGTCGCGGAAGAACAGGTAGATCGTGCCCTTGGCGACGCCGGCGGCGGCGACGATGTCGTCAAGCCGGGCGGCGGCGAAACCCTGGCTGACGAAGGCGTCGAGCGCCGCATCGAGGATCGCCTGCCGACGCGCCTCGGAAGCCGCTTCGCGCTTGTTGCGCCTATGGGGAGGAGCGCCGACCATTTTGGTATTTGACTGACTTCCCAGTCATTTGTCAAGCTCTTTTCGGGGCAAGGCTGAAGCGGGCGGCGCCTTGCAAGCGAGATCATGACGAAATTGCGTCCGCCCGCTTGCGAGCGGCGCAGTCTTGTGCAACATTATGTCGCAGGAAGAGCGATCAATAGTTAAGCTTGGCAAGTTCCAAGCCAGATCGCCTCAAATCCGGTTTCCCAAAGCTCAGTATAGTGCGGCAAATCGCCGCTGTTTGTTCCGCATGGCAGGCGTGAGTAAATACCGTATCTCGCGCGCCGCGATCTCCACTACATAAAACTCAACAAATGGAGATTCCCATGCGACGCATCCTGTTGACGACTGTGCTCGCCCTCGTGGCGGCCCCCGCCTTCGCCGGTCCGAAGTTCAAGACCGCCATCGTCGGATCGGAGCCGGCGCTGCTCTGCCAGACCCGCACGCAGATCCTGACCTACCAGCTCAACCGGCTGAACGACCCGATCAAGGCCGAAACCGCCCGCGTGCATTGCGCGCAGCTGGCGCCGGGCGCCAAGGTGGCGCTGATCTACCTGTATGGCGACGAGATCGCCGGCGCCCACATGGTTCAGGTGCGTCCGCTGCACAAGCCCGACGCCAAGATTGGCTACGCGCTGACCAGCGCCTTCTCGATCGCCCAGGACGTGGCGCGCGCCGCCGACTAAGCGATCCCTTGCCTTCCCTTATGCCGCAGGCCGCCCCAGCCTGCGGCATTTTCTTTTGCGCCGCCGGAAAGAAAAGGCCTGGGTCACGCGGACCCAGGCCTCACCACACATCGGCAAATACGCGCCGACCGGAAGAGAATATCCGCTTCCGCCTTATCGAAGGGTAAAGGCTCTCGCCCTCCCGTATCGGCCGCGAAGCCAGAAGCTTCACGCAAACGTCATCTTGTTGATAGACTGCTCGCGCGCCAGGCGCATGCGAGGGAATTGACGTGAAGATAGCCATTGCAGGAATGGGGTATGTCGGCCTGGCCAATGCGGTCCTGCTCGCCCAGTCGCATGACGTCGTGGTGCGCGACGTCGTCGCCGAAAAGGTGGAGCTGCTGAACCGGGGCGAGGCGCCCTTCGTCGATGCGGAATTGCAGGACTGGCTCAGGCGCAGAAAGCTCAACCTGCGGGCGACGCTGGACGCTGTGGACGCTTACGCGGGCGCGGACTATGTCATCATCGCCACCCCCACCGACTACGATCCCAAAACCAATTTCTTCGACACCTCCTCGGTCGAGGCTACGATCGGCGAGGTGCTGAACATCAACCCCAACGCCATCATGGTGGTGAAATCGACCGTGCCCGTCGGTTTTACGCGCGCCATGCGCGAGTTTTTCGCAACCGAAAACCTGATCTTCTCGCCGGAATTTTTGCGCGAAGGGCGGGCGCTCCACGACAATCTGCATCCCTCGCGCATCGTCGTCGGCGAGGTTTCGGAACGCGCGAAAACATTCGCGGATATGTTGAAAGCCGGGTCGCTGGAGCCGGAGGCGCCGGTCATCCTGGCCCATTCCGACGAGGCCGAAGCCATAAAACTGTTCGCCAACACGTTTCTGGCGATGCGGGTGTCCTATTTCAACGAACTCGACTCCTACGCGATGACGCGCGGTCTCGACTCGCGCCAGATCATCGACGGCGTCTGCCTCGATCCGCGCATCGGCGCGCATTACAACAATCCCTCCTTCGGCTACGGCGGCTATTGCCTGCCCAAGGACACCAAGCAATTGCTGGCCAATTACTCCGACGTGCCGCAGACGCTGATCCGCGCCATCGTCGATTCCAACACGATGCGGAAGGATTTCATCGCCGAGGACATCGTCCGCCGCAATCCTGGGGTCGTCGGGGTTTACAGGCTGATCATGAAGGCGGGCTCCGACAATTTCCGCTCGTCGAGCATCCAGGGCATCATGAAGCGGATCAAGGGCAAGGGCATCGAAGTCATCATTTACGAGCCCATGCTCAAACAGGACGAGTTTTTCCGCTCGCGCGTGGTTCGCGACCTCGACGCCTTCAAGCAGGAGGCCGACCTCATCCTCTGCAACCGCCGCAGCCCGGCGCTCGCCGACGTCGCCGCCAAGGTTTACACGCGCGATCTCTTTGAATCCGATTGAGCTCGCTCAATCCGATTGAGCTCGCTCAATCCGATTGAGCTCGCTCAATCCGATTGAACCCGTTCAATCCGATTGAACCCGGAATCCGATTGAGCCCGGCTTGACGTCGCGCGAAAAGTTCATACATGAACCATATTGACCTCTGGGGGCGCTTCGACTACCTTCAGCGTCAAGGAAAAAGTTTTCGCCGGCGCGCGACATAAGCGCGCGGCGCGGGAGGAATGCCGGTTTTGTACGCCATCCGCGAAAATGGGCGCCGCGCGCGCCTCCAGAGCATTTTCGAGCGAATTGGATGCCAGTTCGCGTAGAGAAAATGCGTCAAAACAAGAAGCTAGAGCCCGTTCGGTGAACGGGAGTTCGCCGAACGGGCTCTAAGCTGCCAGCAAGCTTGAACGCTTCACATCGGGAGATTTTTGAATGACTCGCACCGTCATTGCGGGCTATGCGCGCTCGCCTTTCACCCTGGCGAAAAAGGGCGACCTCGTTTCGGTCCGCCCGGACGACCTCGCCGCGCAGGTGATCGCCGGCCTCATGGCGAAAACCGGCGTCAATTCCGCCGACATCGAGGACGTGCTCATGGGCTGCGCCTTCCCCGAGGGCGAGCAGGGTTTTAACGTCGCCCGCCTCGTCAGCCTGCTCGCCGGGCTGCCGAAATCGGCCGGCGGCGCCACCGTCAACCGTTTCTGCGGCTCCTCCATGTCGTCCGTTCATATCGCCGCCGGCGCGATCGCGCTGGGCGCTGGCGACGTTTTTATCTGCGGCGGCGTCGAGAGCATGACCCGCGTGCCGATGATGGGGTTCAATCCCCTTCCGAGCCCCGAGCTTTATGCGAAAATGCCCGGCGCCTATATGGGCATGGGCGAGACCGCGGAAAATGTCGCCAACAAGTGGCAGATTTCGCGGAAAGAACAGGAAGAGTTTGCCCTGCGCTCGCAACAGCGCACCGCCGCCGCCCAGGCCGCTGGCAAATTCAAGGATGAGATCATCCCGATCAAGACGAAAAAGGGCGAAGTGTCCGTCGACGGCTGTCCGCGCCCGGACGCCACCGCCGAAGGTCTGGCCGAGCTGAAGCCGGCGTTCGACGCGCAAGGCTCGGTGACGGCGGGCACCTCCTCGCCGCTCACCGACGGCGCCTCCGCCTGCCTCGTCTGCTCCGAGGATTACGCAAAGGCCAAGGGGTTGGAAATTCTGGCCGTGGTGAAGAGCGTGGCGGTTTGCGGCTGCGATCCCGAAATCATGGGCATCGGCCCGGTCGGCGCCACCCGCAAGGCGCTCGCGCGCGCCGGGATCGAGGCCAAGCAACTCGACGTGGTGGAGTTGAACGAGGCCTTTGCCTCGCAAAGCATCGCCTGCATGCGCGAACTCGGTCTTTCGCCGGAGCAAGTGAATCTCGACGGCGGCGCCATTGCGCTCGGCCATCCGCTCGGCGCCACCGGCGCGCGCATCGTCGGCAAGGCCGCGAGCCTGTTGAAGCGCGAGAACGGCAAATATGCGCTGGCGACCCAGTGCATCGGCGGCGGCCAGGGCATCGCCACCATTCTGGAGGCGGTGTGATGACCATCAACAAAGTCGCCGTCATAGGGGCCGGCGTGATGGGCGCCGGGATCGCCGCCCAAGTGGCCAATGCGGGAACGCCGGTTGTGCTGCTCGACATCGTTCCGGCGGGCGCGACAAACCGCAATGCGGTGGCCGAGGGCGCCGTCGCCAAATTGCTGAAAACCGAGCCGGCGCCGTTCATGAGCAAGGCCGCGGCCAAGCTGATCACCACCGGAAATATCGAAGACCATCTCGAACTTTTGCGCGACTGCGACTGGATCGTCGAAGTCGTGGTGGAAAAACTTGAGGTGAAGCAGGCGCTCTACAAAAAGATCGACGCCCACAAAAAACCGGACGCGATTGTTTCGTCGAACACCTCGACCATTCCGCTGGCCACGCTGATCGCGGGCATGCCGCAAGAATTCGCGGAAAAATTCGTCATCACCCACTTCTTCAATCCGCCGCGCTACATGCGCCTGCTGGAACTGGTGACGAGCGACAAGAACAGCGCCGATACGGTGAAAAAAATCACCGATTTCTGCGACTACAAGCTCGGCAAGGGCGTGGTGGTCTGCAAGGACCGGCCGGGCTTCATCGCCAACCGACTCGGCGTCTATTGGCTGCAATCGGCCGTGGTGCTGGCCTTCGAGCACGGACTGCAAGTCGAGGAAGCCGACGCGATCATCGGCAAGCCGCTTGGCATACCGAAAACCGGCGTGTTTGGCCTGCTCGACCTGATCGGCCTCGACCTGATGCCGCACATCAACGCCAGCATGGCTTCGGCGCTGCCCTCGACCGACCCGTTCCACGGCATGAACAAGCCGCTGCCGCTGGTCGAGCGCATGATTAGGGACGGCTATACCGGGCGAAAGGGCAAGGGCGGTTTTTACCGGCTCAATCGCGAGAAGGGCAAGCTGAAGGAGGCGCTCGACCTCCAGACCGGCGACTATCGCGCGCAGAAAAGAATGCGGGTCGACGCCGTGACCGACGCCGGCAGGGATCTGAAGAAACTGTTCACGCACGACAGCGAGCATGGCCGCTACGCCTGGGATGTCGCGCGCAAAACCCTGACCTATGCGGCGGCGCTGGTCGGCGACGCGGCCGACGACATTGTCTCCATCGACGAGGCCATGCGCCTTGGCTATGCGTGGAAATGGGGCCCGTTCGAGCTGCTCGACAAGATCGGCGTCGACTGGTTCGTCTCAAAACTGGAGGAGGCGGGTTGCCTCGTGCCGCCGATCCTGCAAGCGGCGCGCGGAAAGACTTTTTACCGCATCGAGAACGGCAAGCGCCAGGCGCTCACGCTGTCAGGCGATTACGTCACGCTGGAGCGCCGCGAGGGCGTCTTGTTGCTCGCCGACATCAAACTCACGCAAAAGCCGGTGCTGAAAAACGGCTCGGCTTCGGTGTGGGACATTGGCGACGGCGTGCTGTGTTTCGAGTTCACCAGCATCATGAACTCGCTCGACGCCGATATCGTCATGCTGCTGAACCAGACCGTGCAGCTGGTGCAATCCAAGTACAAGGCGCTGGTGATCTACAACGAGGGCAGCAATTTCACCGTCGGCGCGAATTTGGGCCTCGCTCTTTTCGCCGCAAACATCGCGGCCTGGACCGAAATCGAGCAATTGGTGGGGCTCGGCCAGTTCGCCTACAAGGGCCTGAAATACGCGCCCTTCCCGGTGGTCGGCGCGCCCTCGGGCATGGCGCTGGGCGGCGGCTGTGAAATCCTGCTGCACTGTTCCGCGATCCAGGCCCATGCCGAGAGCTATATCGGCCTTGTCGAAGTCGGCGTCGGGCTGATCCCCGCCTGGGGCGGCTGCAAGGAATTTTTGGCGCGCTGGCAGGCCAACACAAAAATGCCCAAGGGGCCCATGCCCTCCGTCGCGCAGGTGTTCGAATACATCAGCACGGCGCGCGTGGCGAAGTCTGCCGCCGAAGCCCGCGAAATGATGATCCTGCGCGATGGCGACGGCATCACCATGAACCGCGACCGCCTGCTGTTCGACGCCAAGGCCAAGGCGCTCAAAATGGCGGAAAACTACAAGCCGCCGGCGCCGCCAACCTATCGCCTGCCCGGTCTCTCGGGAAAACTGGCGCTGAAAATGGCGGTCGACAGTTTCGCCAAAATGGGCAAGGCGACCAAACACGACGTGGTCGTCTCCGACGTGCTCGCCGACATCCTCACCGGCGGCGACGTCGAATATTTCGACGAACTGAGCGAGGACAAGCTCCTCGAACTCGAACGGAAAAACTTCATGCGCCTGGTGCGCAATCCCGACAGCATGGCGCGGGTCGAGCACATGCTCGAAACCGGCAAGCCGCTCCGCAATTGAATGTTTGCCGCTGCTTCCGACAGGTCGGAAGCAGCGGCGCCCGGCGGCATCAGCCGCCGCCGCGCCAGTCGGCGCGGGCGCCCGCGGCCCTTGTCAGGGCTGCAGGCGCGACCGCAGGGAGGAGAAACTGAATGCCAGCCTACAAGGCTCCGCTGCGCGACATGCGCTACGCCCTTTATGACGTGATCGGCTACGACGATCTGACGAAACTTCCGGGCTACGAGGATTTCGACCGCGACACGGTGGACGCCGTGCTCGACGAGGCGGCGAAGATTTGCGAGGAGGTGCTGCAACCGCTCAATCACTCTGGCGACGCCGAAGGCTGCCACTACGAAAACGGCGTCGTGCGCACGCCCAAAGGTTTTAAGGAAGCCTACACCCTGTTTCGCGATGGCGGCTGGACCTCGCTCGCCTGCGCCCCCCAATATGGCGGCCAGGGCATGCCGGTGTCGGTGAACGCGCTGGTCGAGGAGATGATCTGCGCCGCCAACATGTCGTTCGGCATGTATCCGGGCCTGACGCACGGCGCCTACAAGGCGCTGCACGCCTTCGGCTCCAAGGAGCTGCAAGACAGCTATTTGCCAAAACTCGTGGACGGCACATGGTCGGGCACCATGTGCATGACCGAACCGCATTGCGGCACCGATTTGGGACAGATGCGCACCAAGGCCGTGCCGCAGGAGGATGGCTCCTACCGCGTCACCGGCACCAAAATCTTCATTTCGGCCGGCGAGCATGACCTCACCGAAAACATCATCCATCTGGTGCTGGCGAAGATTCCGGGCGGCCCCAAGGGGACCAAGGGCGTCAGCCTGTTCCTCGTGCCCAAATTCCTGCCGGACGCCAATGGAAATCCCGGCGAGCGCAATGGCGTGCGCTGCGGCTCCATCGAGCACAAGATGGGCATCAAGGCCTCTTCCACCTGCGTGATGAATTTCGACGACGCCAAGGGTTTTCTCGTCGGCGAGGAACACAAGGGCATGAAGGCCATGTTCACCATGATGAACACGGCCCGGCTCGGCGTCGGCGTGCAAGGCCTCGGCCTCGCCGAAGCCGCCTATCAGGGAGCGGTGACCTACGCCAAGGACCGGCTGCAAGGGCGCGCGCTGTCCGGCGCCAAATTCCCCGAAAAAGCCGCCGATCCGATCATCGTCCATCCCGACGTGCGCCGCATGCTGCTGACGCAGCGCGCCTATATCGAGGGCTGCCGCGCGCTGGCGATGTGGACGGCGAAGTGCATCGACATCTACCGCATGCATCCCGATCCGGCGGAGCGGGAAAAGGCGGACGATTACGTCGCCCTGGTCACCCCGGTGATCAAGGCCTTCTTCACCGACATCGGTTTCGAGGCGGCCAATATCGGCGTGCAGGTGTTCGGCGGCCACGGCTACATCCGCGACAACGGCATGGAGCAGCTGGTGCGCGACGCCCGCATCGCCCAGATCTACGAAGGCGCCAATGGCATTCAGGGGCTCGATCTTGTCGGGCGCAAGATGGCCATGCACGCCGGGCGCTACATGCGCACCGTGTTCCACCCCATTTCCGAATATGTCGAGGCCAACAAGGCCAATGCCGCTCTGGCGGATTTCGTCGGGCCGCTGGGAAAAGCCTTCGGGCGGTTGCAGCAGGCGACCATGCATGTCGCGCGCGCCGGCATGGCGCGGCCCGACGAGGCCGGCGCGGCGGCGACCGATTATCTGCGGCTGTTCGGCCTGACGGTGCTGGCCTTCATGTGGGCGCGCATGGCGGAGGTCAGCCTGCCGCAGGCCGACAGCGATCCGTTCCACAAGGCGAAAGTTTTGACGGCGCGGTTTTACATGGAGCGCCTGCTGCCGCAAACCGGCGCGCTGCTCGCCACCATCACCGCCGGCGGCAAGACCATCATGGCGTTCGAGGAAGCGGCGTTCTGACGGACCTTCGCCGGAAAGCCGTCATTGCGAGGAGCGTAGCGACGAAGCAATCCACGCTGCGGTTCTCGAACAGGTGGATTGCTTCGCTCCGCTCGCAATGACGGAACTGGCCGAGGAATGAAGTCGAATGGCGCCCTGGTTGCGATTATTAAAAATGGCCTTTGGCGCCCCGTTCCGCCCCAAACTGGGCTGGCGCGACGAATCCGTCCTGACCTTTCGCGTCTGGCCCAACGACCTCGACGTCAACCTGCATATGAACAACGCCCGCTATCTCGCGGTGATGGACATCGGCCGGTTCGACCTCGCGCTGCGCGGCGGTTTTGCGGGGTTGGTGTGGCGCGAAAAACTGAAACCCGTGGTGGCCAGCGCCATGGTGCGGTTTCGCCGCTCGCTCGCGCCGTTCCAGCTTTTCGTCCTGCGCAGCCGGATCATCGGCTGGGACGCGAAATGGCTGTTCATCGAACATCGCATAGAGAGCGACGGCGAACTTTGTTGTCAGGCGGTGGTCAAGGCGCTGCTGCTTGGACGCGAGGGCGGACTGCCGACAGCCGACCTGCTGCGCGCCATATCGGCGGAGGCGCCGGAGTCCGAAGTCCCGGACTGGCTCGCGCATTGGATCGCCGCGGAGGCGGGCGCGCGCGGCTGAATTTTTGAAGCGTCCCGAAAACGACGCCAAATGGGGAGGAAGAAATGAAACGAATTGCTCTGGTCGCCATCGCCCTGTCCGCAGCCGCGCCGGCTCTGGCCGGCGACATCATCGGCGAATGGAAGCGCACGGATGGCCGCTCGCGCATCCGCATGGCCAATTGCGGCGGCGCCGTCTGCGGAACCATCACCTGGCTGCGCGATCCCAATTCGCCCGCGCGTGTGGGACAGCAGGTTTTCTCCGGGCTGACGCGGACGGCGGAGGGCTGGACCGGCTCCGCCTTCAATCCCGAGGACGGCAAGACCTATGACGGCAAGGTGATCCTGTCGGGCGCGTCGATGACGACCTCGGGCTGCGCGTTCGGCGGCATGATCTGCAAGTCGGCGCAGTGGACACGGGCGAACTGACGCCGAGCGGCGTGGGCTTCGGCGCCGCCGCTCTCCACAACCGGCCGCGCGAAGTCGATTCGACAAGCGGGGCGCAAGCCCCCACATTGGCGGCGACGATTCGCAAAAGGCCGCCGTGTCCGATCCATTCGACGATTTTCCCGGTTACGAACCGGTCGCGCCGCGCGCCGGCGGCATTGCCGCGCGCGCGCTCGCGGCGTTGAACCCCGCGCCGGATTTCATCTCAGCCCTCAATCCCGAACAGCGCGAGGCCGTTGAAAAGACCGAAGGTCCGGTGCTCGTGCTGGCGGGCGCGGGTACGGGAAAAACCCGCGTGCTCACCGCGCGCATCGCCCATATCCTCGCGCAAGGCCTGGCCCGCCCGCATCAAATCCTCGCTGTCACCTTCACCAACAAGGCGGCGCGCGAGATGAAGGAGCGCATCGCCGCCCTGATCGGCCCCAGCGCCGAGGGCATGGGCTGGCTCGGCACGTTCCACGCGATTTCCACAAAAATCCTGCGCCGCCATGCCGAACTCGCCGGTCTCAAAAGCAATTTCACCATTCTGGACACCGACGACCAGATGCGCCTGCTCAAGCAGGTTTTGCGCGCGGAAGACATTGATGAGAAACGCTGGACGGCGCGCACGCTGGCCTATCTCATCGACAACTGGAAAAACCGGGGTCTCTCGCCGAAAAACGTGCCCGCCGGCGAGGCTCAGGCTTTTGCCAACGGCAAGGGCGGCGCAATCTACGCGCTGTATCAGGAGAGACTGAAGATCCTGAACGCCGCCGACTTCGGCGATCTTCTGCTGGAGGCTCTCAAGGTTTTACGAGAGAATCCCGACGTTTTGGCGGAGTATCAGCAGCGCTTCAAATATATTCTCGTCGATGAGTACCAGGACACCAACGCGGTCCAGTACCTCTGGTTGAGATTGTTGGCGCAACGCACGGATAACGTGCGGAAACCGAATTTATGTTGCGTGGGAGATGACGACCAGTCGATCTATGGCTGGCGCGGCGCCGATGTCGACAATATCCTGCGGTTTGAAAAGGATTTTCCCGGCGCGAAGGTGATCCGTCTGGAGCGCAACTACCGCTCGACCGGCCATATTCTCGCCGCCGCCGCCCATCTCATCGCCCATAACACCGACCGGCTCGGCAAAACCCTTTTTACCGATGGCGAGGATGGCGAGAAGCCGCAGGTTTCGGGCGTGTGGGATTCCGAGGAGGAGGCCCGCGTCATTGGCGAAGACATTGAACAATTGCAGCGCCAAAACCATTCGCTCGACGAAGTCGCCATCCTCGTGCGCGCCTCCTTCCAGATGCGCGAATTCGAGGAACGTTTCATCACTTTGGGCTTGCCTTACAAGGTGATCGGCGGCCCGCGCTTTTACGAGCGCATGGAAATTCGCGACGCGCTGGCCTATCTGCGCTGCACGGCGCAACCGGCCGACGACCTCGCCTTCGAGCGCATCGTCAACACGCCCAAGCGCGGGTTGGGCGAGGCCAGCCTGCAAATTGTTCATGATCACGCCCGTCGCCAGCAGATTCCGCTGATGCAGGCGGCGCGCATGCTGGTCGAAACCGAGGAGCTGAAGCCGAAACAACGCTCCACCTTGCGGGCGCTTCTCAATGATTTCGAGCGCTGGGGGGCGGGGATCGGCCAAACGCCGCATCACGAACTCGCGGAAAAAATTCTGGAGGAATCCGGCTACACCGATTTCTGGAAGCAGGACAAGAGCGCGGAAGCCGAGGGTCGCCTGGAAAACCTCAAGGAACTCGTCAGGTCCATGGAGGAGTTTCCCGACCTCGGCGCCTTCCTCGAACATGTCTCGCTGGTGATGGACGCCGACAATGCCGACGGCGGCGAACGCGTCTCCATCATGACCCTGCACGGCGCCAAGGGGCTGGAATTCGAAACGGTGTTCTTGCCGGGCTGGGAGGAGGGGCTGTTTCCCCACCAGCGCAGCCTCGACGACAACGGCCGCGCCGGGCTGGAGGAGGAGCGCCGCCTCGCTTATGTCGGCGTCACCCGCGCAAGGCGGCGCGCCAAAATTTATTTCGCGACCAATCGCCGCATCCACGGCCTGTGGCAGACCACCACGCCCTCGCGCTTTTTGGACGATCTGCCCGCCGCCCATGTGCAGGTCACGGAAAATCGCGGCAGCGGCTCGGGCTATGGCGCCTATGCGCAATCGCGCTTCGCCAACATGGATTCGTTCGGCTCGCGCTACGACACGCCGGGCTGGAAGCGCGCGCAGAAAAACGGACCCGGCGGGCGCGGCCCGCTCACCATCGAGGGCGAGGTTTTGAGCAAGTCCACGCCGGGCGCCGCCTTCGCGCCGGGCGACCGCGTGTTTCATCAAAAATTCGGCCCGGGTTCCGTTGTCGCCGTCGACGCCTCGAAATTGACCATCGATTTTGATAAAGCTGGACGCAAACTCGTGCTCGACTCCTTCGTCGAGAAAGCAAGCAAGTGATTTATGCGCGATTTTCTCACCTATCTCGGCATTGGCCTGATCCTCGTGCTGACGGCGCTGCTCGGGGCGCCCTATGTCGTCGATTTCGACGCGCATCGCGGGCGTTTCGCCGAGGAAATCTCGAAAGCGACGGGGTCGCAGGCGCAGCTTGACGGCCCTATCGAGTTCCGCGTCCTGCCCACGCCCTATTTTTCCGCGCAAAACCTGTCGCTGAAGGGGCCGCTGGGGGCGCTCAAGGCGGAAAAGGCCACTTTCGAACTGTCGCTGCCCGCGTTGATCCAGGGCGGCATGACTTTTACGCGCGCGGAGCTGTCGCAATTCGCGCTGGAGGTCGATGGCGACCTTTTGCGCAAGCCGAACTCTTCCGTGCGCTTCGACGATCTGTCCCTGCGCGACGGAACGCTGCGCGTGCTTCATGCGGGCAAACCGTTCCTTTCGCTGGATCATGTCGATCTCTCCGGCCGCCTCGCCGCGGAAGGCCCGTTTGACGCGCGCGGCGCATTTCGGGTCAAGGATCGCAGCATCCGCTACACCCTCAGCAGCGACGCTTTTTCCGGGTCGCGCCTGCCGCTCAAACTGGCGCTGAACAGCGACGGCCTCGGCGCGCTCTCGCTCGACGGCGCGCTCGACCTCGGCGGCAACCTCGCTTTTTCCGGCAAAATTTTGGGCGAGGGCGCGGCGGCGGACGGCCCCTGGCGGGTTGAGGGCGATGTTTTCGCCAAGCCTGATGCCGTCAAGCTGGACAAGGCGGCGCTGCATCTGGGCGAGGGCGCCCAGGCCATGCATTTTTCCGGCGGCGCCGACTACGGAGTCGATAATGGCGCGCTGGCGGTCGATCTTTCCGGCGCGCATCTCGAAGGCGCCTGGGCGGATGTCGGGGCGGGTTTGTTGGCGCGCGCCATGGAGCGTCCCGCGCCGACGGTTTTGCGCGCGCAACTCGACGCGCTGAACTGGCGGGGGTCTTGGAGCCGGGTGAAACTGGCGCGCGACCCCGGCTCTCCGCTCAAAGTGGCCGCCGAGGGCGCCGGCGGCGCGCGATTTGATGTCGCCGTCACCCGCGAGGGGTCAAAAAGCTGGCGCGGCAAGGGCGATTTTTCGACCGTCGACTACCCCGTCTTCGCCGCCGATGTCGGCGCGCCGGCGCTGCCGTTCCGCCAGATCGCCGCCGGCGGCCTGTTCAATTTTTCCGGCGGCGCGCTGGCGCTCTCGAACGCCACCGTCACGCTCGACCGCACCAAATTCACCGGCGACGCGAGTTGGACCCCGGCGACGAAAGAGTCGCGTGCAAAACTGACGGCGAAACTCGCGGCGAGCGCGCTCGACCTTGCGAGCGTTCCCGACTACGGCGCCGCGCTCGGCGAGTCCGATCTCGATCTGACCCTGGACGCGCAGACGCTCGGCAAGGCGGACGGAAGACTCAGCCTGCGCCTGCTGCGCGAAAAAGGGTTTTCGAGGCTGGAGCGGCTTGAGGGCAAAAACCTCGCCGGCGCCGACGTGTCCGCCTCGGGCGAGTGGAAGGACAAGTTTTCCGGCCTCAAGGGTTTTGTGCGGCTGAAGGCCGGCGAACTCCAGGATTTTGCAGTCCTGCTGGCGCGTCTGGCGCCCAACGAAACCACGCGCCTCGTGGCCTCCCGCGCCAAAATCCTGTCGCCCGCCACCTTCAACGCCAAAGCGGAGGAGAAGGGATATGCCTTCGACGGGCAGGCGGCGGGAACGAAATTTTCGGCGAGCCTGGACGACAAGGGGCTGGCGCTGGACGTGTCCGCCCCTGAAGCTTTTGATCTGCTGGCGCAACTGGGCGCGCCGCCGCTGTTGTCGCCGCAAAAGCTCGGCCCCGGACAGATTTTTGTGCAGACGCAAATCCAGGGGGCGCGCGGCGCGGTCACGGGCAGGGCGGCGCTTGGAAAAATCAACGGCCAGTTTGACGGCGCTTTGCGCGACGGCGCAGTGGAAGGGCGATTGTCGCTGGCCGGCGATCCGTCGAGCCTGATCGGCGGTCCCTCCGGCGCCGGCAAGATCGACGGCGATGTCGAGTCGCGCGACGGCCGCATCCTGTTGCGCAAAATCGTCGGCGAGCGCGGCGACGCGCATTTCAGCGGCGAATTGCGCCTGTCCTCGGACGGGGTGAGCGGCGAACTGGATGTCGACAAATTCTCCGCGCCGGCATTTTTAGCCCTGATCCTCGGGCCGCCGGCGCCGGCGAAACCCGGCGCGTTCTGGCCGAGCCTGTCGTTCGCCCCCGTCGTGATCGATCCGCCGCGCACCAAGCTGGCGATTCATGCGGCCGACGTCGCGCCCTTCGGCGTTCCCGCCACCTTCCAGCTCAGCCTCGCCGCCAACGCGCTCAGCGTCGCCAATCTCGAAGCGACGGTGAACGGCGGCAAGCTGCGCGGCGGTTTTGATCTGCGCCGCCAGGCCGGTCAGGCGATTTTTTCGGGAGAGGTTTCGGGCGAGGGGCTGGCGCTGAAAAACCCGGCCCTGTCGGCGACGGCGGGCGGACGGATAAAAGTGGCCGGATCGGGCGCGAGCATGGCGGCGCTGATCGGCGCGCTTTCGGGAACGGGGTCGGCGAAACTGACGGATGTGATCGTCGCCGGCGCCGCGCCGGACGCGCCGGCGCAAGTGCTCGACGCCCAGGCGGCGTCCGAAAAACCGTTCAACGCCAAGGACACCGTTCGCGATCTCGACAAGGCGCTCGCCGGGGGCGAGTTGCGCGTCGGCGACGGCGAGGCGGCGCTGCGGCTCGCCAAGGGCGAGCTGAAGGCGGCGCGCGAGGGCCTCGCCTTCAGCTACGATCTCAACGATCTGACCTTTGCCCTGGACTCGTCGCTGCCGGACAGGCAGGGCGAATTGACTTGGGCCGGCGCGTGGGCGTCGCCGGTTCGAAAAGTCGAGGCGGCGCCTTTTGTGGCGGTGGCGGCGGCCAAGGCGCTGGAGCGCGAACAGGCGCGCATCGCCCGCCAGCGCGAGGCGGACCGGCAGCGCAAGGTCGAAGTGGAGCGGCGCAAGCAGGAGGAGGCGGCCCGCAAGCAGGCCGAAAAACTTCAGCCGCCGCAAGCGCCGGCCGCGCCCGCGCAGTGATACGATTTCCGAACGATCCGTTCGGAAATCGTATTCCGCTCGCGCGGAAATCCGCCCTTCGCTTGGAGGATTTCCGTGCGATTTCGTTTTCGCGGATCGCGAAGCGATCTTGCGGAAACCGTATGAAATCTTAGAAATCCCATAGCCGGCTTTCGGCGGGACGCGGCCTCTGCCACAATCCTCCCATAACGAAATGGGGAGGACTGCATGCGTGCTCTGGCTCTGGCTGCGGCAATGGTGGCGATGTCGGCGTTTTCGGCGACGGCCCACGGACCGACGCGCCAGAAAATCGTCGAGACCGTGGACATCGACAAGCCCGTCGAAAAAGTCTGGGCGGTGATGGGCGATTACGACGCCTTGTCCAAGTGGCATCCGGTGGTCGCCTCCAGCGTCGCCGACAAGGGCAATGAAGTCGGCTCCGTGCGGCATCTGGTGCTGAAGGCGCCGGGCGATCCAAGCTTTGACGAAGTCTTGGACAAATACGACGTGGCGGGCCACAGCTACAAATACGAGATCCCCAAGGTCGACCCAAAAATCCTGCCGGTGAACAACTACGCCTCGACCATCACCGTGCTCGACAACGGCAAGGGCGGTTCGACCGTGGAATGGAAGGGGGCTTTCTATCGCGGCTACATGCTCAACGATCCCCCCGAAGAGCTGAATGACGAGAGTTCGGTGAAGGCGGTGCGCGGGGTTTATCGCGCGGGGCTCGACAATCTGAAGAAGATGGTTGAATCCGCGCCGTGACGGCCGCGTTCGTGGACCGCCCTCGCGCTTCGAGACGGCCCCTGACGGATGCAGCTGACTTTACATTAGCCCTCACCCTGAGGAGCCCGCGCGAGCGGGCGTCTCGAAGCATAGCCCGCCGTCAGACGGGCGTTCTTCGAAACGCCCTGTGGGCGGTCCACGTCTGTCTCCTCCTCCTCACCCTGGCCGCGCCAACGCGCGCCGCCCCGCTGGCCTATGTCACGGCGCAGGGGGCGGATTCCCTCTCGATCGTCGATCTGGCGCAAGGGCGCGTGGTGGAGACGCTGAAGATCGGCAAGAAACCCGCCGGCGTCGCCGTGGCGCCGGGGGGTGAACGCATCTATGCGACCAACCCCGAGGGCCACAGCTTTTCCGTCATCGAACGCGAAAAGGGCGCGCATCGCGTGATCGCGGAAATCCCCGCCGGCGTTGGACCGCTCGGGATCGCCCTCGATCCCACGGGCAAAACCATCTTTGTCGCCGACTGGTATGCCGACGAGGTCCACATCTTCGACGCCGACAGCCTGCAAAAAGCCGGCGCGGCCAAAGTCGGCCAGTCGCCGGCCGGCATGGCCAGCGATCCGCAAGGCAAGTTTTTGTACGTCGCCAATCGCGAGAGCGATTCCGTTTCCGTGGTCGACATTTCCGCGCGCAAGACGGTCGCGACGATTCCCGTCGGCAAGGCGCCGTTCGGCGTCACCTACGACCCCAGCGGCCCCCGCCTGTTCGTCGCCAATGTGCAATCCGGCGACGTCTCGGTGATCGACCCGGAGTCGCGCCGCGAGACGCGGCGGCTGAAAGTGCGCAGCTTTCCCTACGCCATCGCGCTGGCGCCGGATCGAAAAATCTTCGTCACCAACCAGCACGACGACAGCGTGTCCGTCTTCGACGGCGAGACGCTCGAAGAGCTGAGGACATTGGACGTGTGCGGCTATCCCGAAGGGGTTTTGGCGGTGGACGGCGCGGTCTATGTCGCCTGCTGGATGGACGACGTCCTCGCCCGCATCGACGCCACCACCCTCGCCGTCACGCAAAAAATTCCCGTTGCGGCGAGCCCGCGCGCCTTCGGCCAGTTCGTCGCGCCCGCCCTCACGCCGCAACCGCGCCTTCACGGGCGAGCGGAGTGAAAAGACGGGTTTTCGCCAAGACCGTCTCCGGACTCATGCGGGGCCGATCATTTTGCGCGCATCGACCCATTTGTCGAAATCTTCCGCGCTGACGAGGCCAAGCGCGAGCGCGGCCTCGCGCAGGCTGAGATCGTGCGCGGCGGCGTGATGGGCGATTTGCGCCGCCTTGTCGTAGCCGAGCACGGGAACGAGCGCCGTGACCAGCATCAGCGAGCGCTCGACGTTTTTCGCGATTTTTTGCGGGTTCGGCTGCATGCCCTCGACAAGGTTTTTGCGAAAGCTGACGCAGCCGTCCGCCAGCAGGATCATGGATTGCAGCAGATTATGGATGATCAGCGGCTTTTGCGCGTTCATCTGCAAATGTCCGCCGGCGCCCCCCAGACCCACGGCGACATCGTTGGCGCTGACCTGCATCGCGATCATGGTCAAAACCTCTGTCTGCGTCGGGTTCACCTTTCCCGGCATGATCGAGGAGCCCGGCTCGTTTTCCGGCAGGGACAATTCGCCGAGACCGGCGCGGGGGCCGCAGGCTTCGAGGCGTATGTCGTCGGCGATCTTTTTCAGCGAGCCCGCGAGCGTGCGCAGCACGCCGGAAAGATGGACGAGCGCGTCATGGCTACCCTGCGCCGCGAATGTGTTGGGGGCGGTGACAAACGGGTGTTGCGTGAGCGCCGCCAGCTCCATGGTCGCGGTCTCGCCGAAATTTTTGGGGGCGTTGACGCCCGTGCCGACTGCCGTGCCGCCGAGGGCCAAGCGAAAAACCCCCTTCAGCGCGTCGTTGATGCGGTCGAGATTGTCGTCAAGCAGAGCCGAAAAGCCGGAAAACTCCTGGCCGAGCGTGAGCGGCGTCGCGTCCTGCAAATGGGTGCGGCCGATCCTGACGATTTCCGACCACGTGTGCGCCTTGGCGGCGAGGCTGTCGCGCAGGTCCGTGACGGCAGGGATCAGCCGGCGTGTCGCCGTCAGCGCCGCCGCAATGTGCATGGCGCTGGGAAACGTGTCGTTGGAGGATTGCGACCTGTTGGCGTGGTCGTTGGGATGGACCGGGGTTTTGCTCCCCAGCGCCGTCCCCGAAAAACGGCAGCACAGGTTTGAAATCACCTCATTGACGTTCATGTTGAACTGCGTGCCGCTGCCGCTGATCCAGACCGGAAGCGGAAAATTTTCGAAAAGATCCCCGGAGAGGATGACGTCGCAGGCTTTTTCGATCAGGCGGGCTGTTTCCGCGTCGAGCTGGCCGAGCGCGGCATTGGCGTGGGCGCAGGCTTTTTTGAGCAGCGCATAGGCTTCCACCATTTCCGGCGGCATTTTCTCGCGGCCGATGACAAAATTTTGCAGGGCCCGCTGGGTTTGCGCGCCCCACAGTTTTTTTGCGGGAACGCGGACCTCGCCCAGCGCGTCCTGTTCGATGCGGAAATTGTCCATACGGCCTCCGCCTGAAACGTCTCCTGCGTAAGACCATTAACGCGGCTTTCCGTTCCGGGCGGGCGAGGCCGCCCGCCCTTCGAGACGTTGAGGGCTATTCTTTCAGAAAACAGCTTGGATTAGCCCTCATCCTGAGGAAGCCGCCGGAAGGCGGCTGTCTCGAAGGAGAGGGCGGTCCACGAATTATACGGTTTCCGCAAGATCGCTTCGCGATCCGCGAAAACGAAATCGCGCGAAAATCCTCCAAGCGAAGGGCGGATTTCCGCGCGAACGGAATACGATTTCCGAACTGATCGTTCGGAAATCGTATTATTCCTCCAGCAGGCTGCGCAGCATCCACGCGGTCTTTTCATGCACGTCGAGGCGCTGCGTCAGCAGGTCGGCGGTGGGTTGGTCGTTGGCGTCGTTGACCAGCGGGAACAGGTCGCGGGCCGTCCGGGCCGTCGCCTCCTGCGCGTCCACCAGATGCTGAATCATGTCGGTGGCCGCCGGCACGCCTTCGACCTCCTGGATCGACGCGAGTTTCGAAAACTCCTTGTAGGTGCCGGGCGCCGGGAAACCCAGCGAACGGATGCGCTCGGCGATCAGGTCCAGCGCGGTCCATTGCTCGGTATATTGCTGCATGAACATCACGTGCAGCGTGTTGAACATCGGACCCTTCACGTTCCAGTGGAAATTGTGGGTCATCAGGTAGAGCGTGTAGGAATCGGCCAGCAGATGCGACAGGCCTGCCGCAATTTTCTTGCGCACGTCTTCGGGAATGCCGATGTTGATGGTGGGCTTCTTGGTCATCATGATCTCCGTTGCAAATTTTTCGTTCGAATTGGCGCCTGGGGCTGAGCTATATATGGCGGTGCGCTCGCGTTTGCGCCAACAGAAAAGATTCGGTTTTTTGATCGGAAATTCCGATTAATCGCCCGTTTGGCGCGCCCGCGCGTTCGTTTTATGTTCAGGCGTGCAGACCAGCGATTCGCTTATCGGGGAGGGATACCTCGCCAAACTCAACGACGCCCAGCGCCGGGCCGCCGTCTTTCCGGGCGCGGAGCGGGCGCTGCTGGTGATCGCCGGGGCGGGCTCGGGCAAGACCAACACGCTCGCCCACCGGGTCGCCCATCTGATCGTCACCGGCGCCGATCCGCGCCGCATCCTGCTCATGACCTTTTCGCGCCGCGCCGCCAGCGAAATGGTGTCGCGCGTGCGGCGCATCTGCAAGGAAGCGCTCGGCCAACGCGCCGACGTGCTGGCCGACGCCCTCACCTGGGCCGGCACGTTTCACAGCATTGGCGCGCGTCTGCTGCGCGAGCAGGCGCTGAACATCGGGCTCGATCCCGATTTCACCATCCACGACCGCGAGGATTCGGCCGATCTCCTGAATCTCGCGCGGCACGATCTCGGCCTGTCCAAGACCGAAAAACGCTTTCCCGCAAAGGGGACGTGTCTGGCGATCTATTCGCGCGCGGTGAATTCCGAAGCGCCGTTGGAAGAGGTTTTGGGAAAACAGTTTCCGTGGTGCGCGGGCTGGGCGGATGAGCTTCGAAAAGTGTTTGGGGCTTATGTCGAGGCCAAGCAGGCGCAAAACGTGCTCGATTACGACGACCTGCTGCTCTACTGGGCGCAGATGATGCAGGAGCCGGCGCTCGCGGAAGAGTTTTCCGCGCGGTTCGACCATGTGCTGGTGGACGAATACCAGGACACCAATCGCTTGCAGGCCAGCATTTTGTTTGGCCTCAAGCCGGACGGGCGCGGCCTGACGGCGGTGGGCGACGACGCGCAGTCCATCTATGCGTTCCGCGCCGCCGAGGTGCGCAACATTCTGGATTTTCCGCAAAAGTTTGCGCCGCCCGCCGAGGTGGTGACGCTGGAGCGCAATTATCGCTCGACGCAAGCCATTCTGGAGGCCGCTAACGGCGTCATCGCGCTGGCTAAGGAGCGGTTCACCAAGAACCTGTGGACCGAGCGGCAAACCGCCGAGCGCCCCGCGCTGGTGATCGTGCGCGACGAAACCGATCAGGCCAACTTCGTCGCCGAAAAAGTTCTGGAGGCGCGCGAAACCGGGATGCGGCTGAAGGACCAGGCGGTGCTGTTTCGCGCCGCCCATCATTCCGGGCCGCTGGAAATCGAACTGACCCGCCGCAACATTCCCTTCGTCAAATTCGGCGGCCTCAAATTTTTGGACAGCGCCCATGTGAAGGACATTCTGGCCTTCCTGCGCTTTTCGCAAAACCCGCGCGACCGCATGTCCGGCTTCCGCCTGCTGCAACTTTTGCCCGGCGTCGGGCCGGCGGCGGCGCGGAAAATTTTGGACAAGATCGCGCCCGAGGCGGCGCCGCTGCAGATGCTGGCGTCGCTGCCGGCGCCGGCGAAAGCCGGCGAGCACTGGGGCGCGCTGGTGGAGGTTTTGCGCGCGCCTTCGTCCTGGCCCGGCGATCTCGCGCGGGCAAAAAACTGGTACGAGCCGCATCTCGACCGGCTGCACGAGGATTCCGTCACGCGGAAGATCGATCTCGCGCAATTGGAGGTCATCGCCCAAAACTATCCGTCGCGCGAAAAATTTTTGACCGAACTCACGCTCGATCCGCCCGACGCCACCAGCGCCGAAGCCGGGCCGCCATTGCGCGACGAGGATTACCTCATTCTCTCCACCATCCATTCCGCCAAGGGGCAGGAGTGGAAAAGCGTTTTTGTTCTCAACGTCGTGGACGGCTGCATCCCCTCCGACCTCGCCACCGGGACCAGCGCCGAGATCGAGGAGGAGCGCCGGTTGCTCTATGTCGCCATGACCCGCGCCAAGGACCATTTGCGCTTGGTCACGCCGCAACGCTTTTTTACCCACGGCCAGCACGCGCGGGGCGACCGCCACGTCTATGCCGCGCGCAGCCGCTTCATTCCGACCGAAATTCTGGGACATTTCGACACGATCGGCTGGCCGGCGGTCCGCGCGGACGAAAAAGGGCCGGATTCGAAAACCCGCGTCAACCTGAGCGCGCGCATGCGCGGCATGTGGAAATGACCGCGCCGGAGCGGGTCAGGAAGATTATTCACATCGACATGGACGCGTTCTTCGCGTCGGTGGAGCAGCGCGACAATCCGGTTTTCCGCGGCAAGCCGTTGGCCGTGGGCTATGGCCGCGCGCGCGGCGTCGTTGCGGCGGCGAGCTATGAGGCGCGCGCCTTTGGCGTCCATTCCGCCATGCCCTCGGTGACGGCGCAGCGCAAATGCCCGGAGCTGATTTTCACCCCGCCGCGCTTCGACGTGTACCGCGCGGTGTCGCTGCAGATTCGCAACATATTCGCCCGCCACACGCCGCTGATCGAGCCGTTGTCGCTGGACGAAGCCTATCTCGACCTCACCGATTTTCTCCAGGACGGCGAGACGGCGACGCAGGCGGCGGAAACCATTCGCGCGGCCATTTTTGCCGAGACCGGGCTCACCGCTTCGGCGGGCGTGTCCTACAACAAGTTCCTGGCGAAGATGGCGTCGGACCAGCGCAAGCCCAATGGCCTGTTCGTCATCACCCCGAAACAGGGGCCGGCGTTCGTCGCGGCTCTGCCGGTGCGCAAATTCCATGGCGTCGGCCCGGCGACCGCCGACAGGATGAAAAAACTCGGCATCGAGACCGGCGAGGATTTGCGCGCCCGCGACCCGAAATTTTTGACCCGTCACTTCGGCAAGGCCGGCGCCTTTTACGCGGCCATTGCGCGCGGCGAGGATCATCGCCCGGTCAAACCCAACCGCGAGCGAAAAAGCATCGGAGCCGAAAGCACGTTTCTCCAGGACATATTCACGCCCGAAGCCATGCGGGAAAAAATCGCGCCGATCGTGACAAAGGTGTTTTCCGCCTGCGAGCGGCTGCGCATGTTCGGCCGCACGGTCACGGTCAAAGTCAAATATTCCGATTTCCAGCAACTCACCCGCGCGCACACGGAAAGCGCGCCCGTTGGTTCTTGCGACGATTTGTCACGTCGGGCGCTCGACCTGCTAAGACCTTTGTTCCCGTCGGCCAAAGGGGTGCGGTTGCTCGGGGTCACCGTCTCTGGGTTCGAGGGAACGCGGGCGGAAGACGATCAACTCGGGTTTTCGTTTCGTCGCGACTAAGTGCCGAGGCATGCGTTGACGCAAAGTCACTGTTACCGTTTTTCGTCTTGAACTGTGAATTTAGATCGCCGAAACAGTGTCTAAGCGCACCTTGAGGCGCGGCGGCAAGGAACAAGGCGTCATGCCGTGACAAGAAGCAAGCACCAGGACCCCGTTCTCGTCGAGTCGTTGCTGCGCAAAGGCCTGGAGACCATGCTGTCCGGCGATGTCGAGGCTGGCAAGTCGATCCTGCGCGATTATATCAAGGCCACGGTCGGCTTCGAGAAATTGGGCGAAGCGACCGCCACCCCGCCCAAGAGTCTCATCCGCATGTTCGGCCCGAGCGGAAATCCCCAGGCGCGAAATCTTTTCGGCGTTATCGGCTACCTGCAAAAGCGGGCTGGCCTGGAGCTCCAGGTCACCCCGCAAAGGCGATAATTTAGAGCGTTTTCGAGCGAAGTGGATGCCGGTTCGCGTGAAGAAAACGCGTAGAAACAAAAAACCAGAGCTCGTTCGGTGAACGGGAGTTCACCGAACGAGCTCTAGTTCACCGGACTGGGCGCGTACCAGTTCAATTTTTCGCGCAGCTTCACCACATCGCCGATGATGATGATCGTCGGCCCTTTCAGGCCCGCCGCCTTGGCCTTGTCGCCGAGGTCGGCGATCGTGCCGGTGACGGTGACCTGATTTGACCGCGTGCCATTTTCGATGATGGCGGCGGGCAGGGCCGGATCGGCGCCGCGTTTCAAGAACTCGCCCATCAGGAAATCGAGGTGGGCGAGGCCCATGTAGACCGCCACGGTCTGGTTCGGCCGCAGCAGCGTCGACCAGTCGAGATCGATCGGCCCCTCGCGGCCGTGGCCGGTGACGAACACGCAGGATTGCGCGTAATCGCGATGGGTGAGCGGAATTCCGGCGTAGGACGAGCACCCGGCGGCGGCGGTGACGCCGGGCACGACCTGGAAGGGAATGCTGTGCCCGGCGAGCGTGTCGATTTCCTCGCCGCCGCGCCCGAAAATGAAGGGGTCGCCGCCCTTGAGCCGCAGCACGCGCTTGCCCTGCTTCGCGAGCTTCACCATGAGTTCGCCGATTTCCTCCTGCGGCAGCGCATGGTTGGAGCGTTTTTTGCCCACATAGATGCGTTCGGCGTCGCGACGCACGCGCTCCAGAATGGTGGGTTCGACCAGCCGGTCGTAGAGCACCACGTCCGCCTTCTGCATCAGCCGGAAGGCGCGGAAGGTGAGCAGGTCCGGATCGCCCGGGCCGGCGCCGACCAGATAGACCTCGCCCCTGACCTCGGCGTCCGGGGAGGAGCCGTCGGGCCGGGTGCGCCAGATCTCATGGTCGAGCACCGCGCGCGCGCCGTTCTCGTCGCCCGCCAGCGCCATTTCGACAGCCGGGCCCTCGTAAAAACGCTCCCAGAAGCGCAGCCGCGCCGAATGGCTTGACAGTTTTTGGGCGAGGGCCGCGCGGCCTTCGCCGGCGAGCGCGGCGAGCCGCCCATAGGACGCCGGGATCAGCGTTTCCAGCCGCGCCTTCAGCATGCGCCCGAGCAGCGGCGCCTCGCCCCCCGTCGAGATGGCGACGATCAGCGGCGAACGGTCGAGCACGGAGGGATTGATGAAATCGCTCAATTCGGGATGATCGGCGACATTGACCAGCGCCCCCGCCGCTTTCGCGCGCGCGACCAGGGCCTCGTCGGGCGCGTCGTCGCCATCGGGCGCGAAATAGCACAGCGCGCAGTGTTCGAAAGCGTCGTTCGCCGCGAGGTCGCCGCGCAGGCAGCGGTTGGCGAGGCCCAAAAACTCCTCGTGAGGTTTTTTGGCGAACAGAACGACTTTGGCGCCGCTGGAGAGCAGCGTGGCGGCGCGCCGCGCCGCGATGGGGCCATCGCCGACGACAGCGACGCGCCGGCCCTGAAGGGAGAGGAAGAGAGGTTGCCGGTCCATATTACTGCTTGATCCACATGTCGCGGTCGCGGGCGTTCCAAAGCCCGGTCGCCAGCGCCTGAGCCGAATCCTGGTCCGGCGCCGCGCCGCTGGTTTTCAGCGCCAGCGCCATCGTGCCGGTGATCGCGGCTTCGGCGTAGGAATTGTCTTCGCCGCGCCAAACCGCGACAAGTTTTTTCGGGTCCATGTCGTCGTCGGGCAATTGCCTAGGCTCCTCCATGAGCGGCGCCCAGCGCTCCTCGAAGGGGACGCCGTCGCGCAGCCCCAGGGTTTCGCACGGTTTTCCCGGGCGGCGCTCGATTTCGCCGCCCTCGCCGCGAAACACGATCATGTTGCGCTCGCCCAGAATTTTGGCCGCGCCGCTGTGGGTCGCCATGTAATTCGGATGAAAAATGCCTTGCAGCAGGCAGGGGGCGCCGAACGGGTTGATCATGCGCGCGATGGTGTGGACCGGCGAGCGCAGGCCCAGGATCGGTTTGAAGCCCATCATTTTCGCCAGCGGCGGACTGATCGCGACGAGATCGAGATAGGCGAAATTGTGCTTTGTCAGCTGGGCGCTCGCCTCGACCAGGTTTTTCGAGCGCGCGACGCCCAGGGCGCTCAAAACCTCGCCGGTGTAGAGGCGGCCCGGCGTGTGGCCGTCGAACCCATGCATGAACACTTTTCGGCCCGACTGCGCCAGGGCGAAGGCGGCGAGCAGGAACCAGGGCAATTGCCGTTTCTTGCCCGCATAGGAGGAGAAATCGATGTCGGCGCCCTGCCGGGAGGGCAGGGTTTTGCGCACGGCGCGGACAAAGCCGGCGATTTCCTCGGGGCTCTCCTCTTTCACGCGCAACAGCATGAGAAAGGCGCCGAGCTGTTCGGGAAGGACCTCGCCGGCGAGGATCAGGTCCATGGCCTCTTCGGCTTCTTCGACCGTGAGGGGTCGGGTGAGATTGCGGCCGCGGCCGAGGATGGCGATGAAGCGGGCGAAGGGGTGGGGCGTGTGTGACATGGGGCTTCCAGAATTTCGCGCCTTCATATCACGACTTTCGCGCCATGACGAAATTTTGGCGCCTTGTCCTTGGGCGCCCCGGAACGCCCCTTCCCCCGTCACGGGTGACCGCTTTTGCGGGCCCTTGTCGTCCTGACCGGCGCCATGCTCGGCGACGCGACGCGCCCCGAGCGGGTTGACTTTGCCGGGTCCTTTGGAATGCTGCGCGCAACCGAGAGAGTCTTTTCATGCGCGCTTTCGTTGTCGGCGCTTACGTCAGCGCCAATTTCCTGTTCGTCCCCTCCTTGCCGCGCGAGGCGCAGACCGCGGCGGCGACCGGCTATTTTCATGACCACGGCGGCAAGGGGCTGAATCTCGGCATCGGCCTGCACCGTCTCGGCGTCGCCACCGACCTGCTGCTTTCGGTCGGCGACGATGCGCGCGGGCGGGAAATCACCCAATTGCTGCGCGAGATGGGCCTATCGACGGACCATGTCCACACGGCGGAGGTCGGCTCGGGTTTCGGCATCGGCCTGATCGCGCCGGACGGCGCAAACCTGCTCGCCGCCTATATGGGCGCGAACGCCCTGCTCGGTGAAACGCACGTCGAGCAGGCGCGTAAAACCATCGAAGCCGCGCATTTTTGCCTCGCCCAGTTCGAGTCGCCGGAGCCGGCCATTCTCGCCGCCTTCCGCATCGCCAAGGCGGCGGGCCGCGTCACCTATCTCAATCCCTCGCCGTGGAGCCAGCCGAGCGACGAGCTTTTGGGGCTGACCGACATTATGGTGGTCAACGAACCCGAGGCCATGGATTTTCTCGGCGTCGCCACGGCCGGCGCGCCGGCGCAGGATTTTGCGCGCGATCTGCCCGATTTTTCGAAACGGCGGGGCTGGCGCGGCGAACTTTTGGTGGTCACCCTCGCCGAGCGCGGCGCCGTGGCGCTCAAGGGCGGCGCCTGCACGGTCGCCCCGGCCTTCCCCATCGATCAGATCGACGCCACCGGGGCGGGCGACGGTTTTGGCTGCGGACTGGTCTCAGCTCTGGCCGCTGGCGAAAGCCTCGACGCCGCCCTTCGAAAAGCCTCGGCCTGCGGCGCGCTCGTCGCCTCGCGAAAAGGCGTGTTCGATGTGCTGCCGCATACGGGCGAGCTGGAAAAATTTCTCAGTTCCCGCCCGATGGCTCCAGGTTGAGACGATAGGTGTAGGCGTCGCCGCGAAAAGTCCCTTCGACATATTCGACGAGCTGGCCGGTGAGCGCGCGGCTCTTGCGCTTGATCAGCAGGCAGGGTTGCGGGCTGTCGAAGCCGAAGGCGGCGTTTTCCTCGTCGCTGCTCAGCACCGCCTCGATGCTCTGCTCCGCCGCGCCCAGCCTGATGCCGCAGCTGTTGGAGAGATAGGCATAGGCCGACCCCTCGACGTTCCATTCGGCCATTTCCGGCGCGAGCGCCAGGTCGAACCAGGCGATCTCGCGCGACAACGGCGTCCCGTCGCCCAGGCGCAGACGCACCAGCCTCAAAAAATGCGCGGTCGAGGGGCGGTTGAACACCGAGGCGACGACGCGGTCGCGAACAATGTCGCGCGCCAGCAGCCGCGTCGAGGGCTCCATGCCCAGTTCGCGCATCTCGTCGGTAAAACCCTTGAGCGGTCCCATGCGCGGCGACAGGCGCTGCGGCGCCTTGGCCACCGCGCCGTTGCGGCGGCTGGTGCTGAGCAGATCGTCTTTTCGAAGCTCCTCGTAGAAGCGGCGCACGGTGGTGCGGCTCAGGTCGAGTTTTTCGGCCAGCAGGCGTTCCGCCGGCAGGCTCTGCCCCTCGCCGATCTCGCCGGTTTCAAGCATCTTGTTGAAGGCGCGGGCCATCTGCTTGTAAACCGGCTCGGCCAGGCCGCGATCCGGGGCGAGGGATTCGATCAGTCGTTCGCTGGAGAGCATGATCTGCAAAGGTCTTCCATTCGAGTCTGGCCGGGAGCGCCCCGATGATGGCGCCATAATGGCCGTTTCCCGGCTGAATAGAAGATGAATAGCGTCAACTGCACGGCAATTGCGGCGAATACTCAAGCATATTCAGCGTGTTAGAAGCCGAGGGGGACGGCGCGCCGGCTGGGGAAGCCGGGCTGGCGCGGGGCGGAAGCACGCGGCGGCCACGCCAGCGCGCTCCACGGAATGGGATCGAGCGACAGCAGCGGGCTATAGCCGGGATCCGCGACCAGCGCCTCGCCCCAGGCGGCGCGCAGGTTGCGCAACTCGCGCTGCATCCGCTTCGCCTTGTCCGGCGCCTCGTCCCGCCCGCGCGACGCGGACTCGCGGTGCAGCAGGCGCGCGTGCGGCGTCTGCACCACCCGCAGCCCCTGCGCGCGCAATTTCAGGCAATAATCGACATCGTTGAAATTGACCGGAAAGTTCAGCGCGTCAAACCCGCCGGCGGCGTCGAACAGCCGTTTTTCCGTCAGCAGGCAGGCCGCGGTCGCCGCGCTGCATTCGTGGGCGGCGAGCAGCAGATCAGCATAGCCGGGATCCCCGTCGATGCGGTCGTTGAAGGCGTGCGCCGCCGCCAGACGCGGTCCAAGCGTGACGCCGCCGTGCTGCACCACCCCGCTCGGCCACAGCAGATGCGCGCCGACCGCGCCGACATCGGGCTCGATCATGCGGCCGAGCATTTCCTCCAGCCAGCCCTTGTGCAACGCCTCGATGTCGTTGTTGAGCAGCAGCAGGTATTGGCCGGTGGCCACGGCGGCGCCGGCGTTGATGATGCGGGAGAAATTGAAGGCGCCGCCGACGCGGAAGACGCGCAGGCCCCGCGCCGAAAGCTCCTCGAAATAGGTCAAGGTTTCGGGCGCGCTCGACTCGTTGTCGAGCACGATGATTTCGTGGGCGCCGAGGTCGGCCGTGGCGAACAGCGAGTCGATGCAGGGTTTCAGCAGATCGACGCGGTCGCGGGTGGGAATGAGGATCGACACCTTTCCGGACGCCGGCAGGCGCGTCAGCCGCAGGCGGGGGAAGGCAAAGCCGGCGGCGGCGTCGATGCGCGCCGGCGCGTGGCGGGCGTCGAAATGGCTCTTCACCGCCCGCATCAGCGCCGGCGTCAGGGCGCGGGCGTCGAAGCGGGGCAGGCGCGCGAGAAAACCGGGGACATGGACCGGCATGGCGTCGAGGGGCGCGGACTGGCGCGGACCGCGCGTGCGGCGCCGGTCGAAGGCGAAGGTGCAGATGCGAAACAGCGAGTCCGCCCCCGCCTGCAAGGCGGCGCGCAAAAAATCGCGGCGGGCGGCGAAGAACAGCGCGCCCGCGCCCTGTTCGAGCAGCCGTTCATAGTCGAAGGCGCCGTGCGCCACCGCCCATTCCGAGCCATCGGCGCCCGTCAGGCTGAAATCCGCATAGGCCCAGGGGGCTGAAGGGAATTTGTCCAGCGCCTCGGCCAGCAGGCTGAGCGCGCCGGGTTCAAAAACGGTTCCGCCGAGGGCGAAGACGATGGCGTCGCAGGCGCTGGCGTCCTGGTCGAGGAACTGGGTGAGGCTGGCGATGTCGAAGCGGGCGGCTTCGCGCGTGTCCAGCACGGCGGCGAGCCAGTCGCAGCCTTGCTGCGCCTCCAGCGTCGCCAGGCTGTCCTGCGCGTCGGTCTCGCCGATCAGGACCACCGCGACCGGGGCCTCCCTGGCGGGGCGCGGCGGCGGCGCGAACCGCTCTTTCCACGCGCCGATCGCGGAGAAGGGCAGGGCCTGCGGCATGACCTCGTCGAAAAATTCGGCGCGCAGGCGCTGCGACTCCAGGTCGGCGCCGTCGCGGATGAAGCGGGCGAGGCCATCGGCGAAGGCGACGAAGAACACCGGGCTGCCCAAAAGCTCCTGGCCGCTGTCGTCGATCACCTGCGCCTGATGGGCGCGGCCGTCGGCGAATGTTTCCGGCAGGAACAGGTCGAAGGCGCGACGCGGACGCGGCGCGGCGCCGTCGTCGAGATGCGCCCAGCTTCCGGCGCGCGCCTGCGCGACCACCTTGCCGTCCACCAAGGCGCGGACAAAGCCGTCGCTGACGCCTTCGGCCAGCCAGCCATTGAGGCGAAGTCCGCCGAGCCAGCGCGCCTCGCCGCGGGGCCCAGGTTTGTCGGCGGCGGCGAGCGGCGCGTCCAGGCGGGCCAGCGCGACGTCGGTGTTGGCGAGCCGCAACTCCAGGTTCTTCGCTTGCGCCAGCGCGCCCGGCGGCGGCGTGAACACAAACCCGTGGCAACCATCGCCCTGGCCGTCGCGCGCGAGGTCGGGATCAAAAAATTCCGCGCGGGCGAGACCCGCCGGGCGCCCGTCCAGCAGCAATTCCACCACCAGCCGCCGAAACGGGTTTTCGCGGTCGAAGGCGTGGCCGGCGACCTGCGGACCGGACAGGAAAAGAGTCGCCGTGATGGTGTGTTCGCTCATGCGCCTTGGTCTCTCGGGGCGTCGCTCAAGTCAAATGCGCGGCGGGCCGCCAGCCAGTCCACGATGATCTCGGCCGTCTTGCGGTCGCACAGGCGCGGATCGAGCGCCAGCTCCCCGGCGCCGAACGGCAGCGCGCCCGAGGACCAGTCGAATCCGGCGCGCGGCAGGCCGCAGACCGCCGCCAGCGCATCGAGCCGTCCGCAATACGCGCGCGAGCCGGACATGAGTTCGGTGAGGCCGAAAGCCTGGACCAGAGGGGCGAGGTCCTCGCCCTCCACGGAGCCGGAAACCACCACATTCCCCGGCGCCATCACGGCGAAATCGTCGAGGCAGGCGCCAAGCACGACGATTTCGGCGGGATCGCCGCGCCGGCGCAACGCACGGGCCAGCGCGACGACGAGCGCGTCGGCCTCGGCGCTGGGCTGCGGCGACAGCACGCCGAGCACGCGCCCGCCGGGAGCGGCTGAAATGGCGTGCGAAAAATCCGGCGGCGGCAGGAGGCGCGCCTGCGGAAACAGACGTTCCGCCACATGGGCGCTCATGCGGTCGAGCGGTCGCAACGCCGCGCTGATGTTGGCGGCGAACCGCCAGGCCCGCAGCCGCGCCGCCATCGCCTCGGAGGCGGTGAAGGCGCTGGCGCAGGACGGGCATGGTCTTGGGCCCTCCGGCTGCGCGCAGGTTTCAGGCCGGGGCGGCGGGGAAAAAAGTTCGATTCCCGCGATCGCCAGTTCGACGTCGCCCAGCGCGGGGAGCATTTCGACCAGGGTTTTTGGCAGCGTGGTGGAAAAGAACAGGGTGACTCCCGACAGGCGCAGTCGAAAAAACCATTTGCCCAGCGCATCGAATCCCAAGGGCGCGCTCAGGTCGAACTCCAGCGACTGCGGCGCGCAGCCTTCCGGCGCCCGCAGCCGCGCCTTTTGTTCGATGGGGTCGTAGAGGCAGAGCAGGGGCGCGGGCGCCTCGCCGTCGGTTTCCAATGCGCGCGCAAGACCCTGCGCCTCCAGCGCGCTGGCGCCCAGCGCCGCGACGATGAGACGGAACGGCCGGCGCGGCGGGTCCAGTCTTTCGATCGCGGCCCGCGCCGGGCGCAGCGGATCGGCGCGCAAGAAGGCGGCGCATTCCGCCTCGTGATGCGGAAAACGGTCTTCGAGCAGGTTCATGTTGCGCATCACCAGCCCGCGCTTTTCGGCGCCGAACGACAGCGAACCGGCATGGCCGACATAAACGCCCGCGGCGCAGACGGTTCGAAAACCGCGTTCGCGGGCTTTCAGGCAGAATTCCACGTCCTCGTAATAGCCGCGACCATAAATTTCCGGCAGCGGTCCCGTCGCGTCGAGACAGGCGCGGGTGATGTAAAGACAGAAGCCGATGCCGTTGGGCAGGTCGATCAGCAGGTCGCCGTTCGCCCGCTGCGCCAGGGCGTCGAGACGCGCGATCTCGTCCTCGTCCGGCAGCGGGCTGGCGGCGTTGGCGACGGGAAAGCTGCAGGTCTCGCCATTGTTGGACAGCGGCGTCAACGCGCCGACGTCGGGCGCCGCGCGCGCCAGCTCCGCCAGGCGCGCGAAAACGCCGCGCGGCGGCAGGGCGTCGGCGTTGAGCAAGATCACGTCGCCGCCCAGGCACAGTTTGAGCGCGCGATTGACGGAGGCGGCGAAGCCGAGGTTTTTCGGGTTGCGGATCAGCTCCAGCCGTCCCGAGGCCGCGATCACGTCGAGCCAGCCGCGCAGCGCCGCATTCGGGCTGGCGTCGTCGATGACGACGAGCCGCATGTCGTCGTCAAGTTGCGCCATCGCCGCGTTCAGGCAAGCGCGGGTCGCCGCCAGATCCTCGTAGACGGGAACGACGATCCACAGTTTCGCTGTCTGGGGCGCGCGCGGGAGCGGCGGCGGCTCAGGCGGCGGCGACCAGGAGGCGATCTCACGGTCGCCGTTCATCAGGCGGACGCCGCGCAGGCCGGCGGGGTCGAGCGTCAGGTTCGCCGCGTCGAGGCCCTCCTGGCGCAAGACATGCTGCGGGTCCGCCGCCAGGAGGCGCGAAACGGTTTTTTCGCGCAGCTCGACGACATCGGGGGGATGGCCCGCGCGAAAAACCGCCCAGCCCGCCAGACGCGCGCCGACCGGGCGCAGCAGCAACAAGGCCTCCACGCCGCCCGCGAACATTTCCGCGACCGCGCGTCGCAACAGGTCGGGGTCGGCGGCGGGATCGTCGATCAGCGCGCGCGCCGCCGCCTGCTTCTCCAGCCGGCCGCCCCATTGCAGCACGAATCGCAGCACGGTGCGCTGGGTCGGGTCGAGGTCGAGGGCGCGGGCGAGATCGGCGGCGGCGCGGTCATCGAGGCCGGCGCCGCGCGCCGCTTCGGAGCGCAGCAGGAAATCCAGCGCGGTCGCCCGGGTGACGCGGCACAGGCGGTCGGCGAAGCGGAAGGCGCCGACGTGGTCGCCTCGCCGCAGATGCTCGGCCGCCCGCATGGCCAGGGCTTCGCCATGGCGCGCGGGGTCATGGAAGGAAGGAGGCGCCGCCGCGCTCACGCCGGGCCGGGCTGCGTCGCCGTCCGGGCCGCGGATTCGTCAGCCGGTCGAGGCGCGACTTGAGCCGCCGCTTGGGCTCCCGTTTGCGGCGCCACTTGGGCCGCCGCCTGGGCCCCCGCTTGCGGCGCCACTTGGGCGGCCGCCTGCTCCTTCGCCACCTTGTCCAGTGTCAGCAGCGGTTCGAGCACGGAGCCGGTGAACAATTTCTTCAGCGCGTCCCAGGATGTTTCCGGCGTGAGCAGCAGGCCCCAGATGTCGAAGAACTTACCCTCGATCACCCGGACTTCGGAAAAGCCGGCGTTCATCGCCACCCGGCCCAGCCGCTGCGCGGTGAAGCCGGTGTGATGGGCCATATAGGTCGCGCCATTGGCGATGAACTCGCTATGACCATAGAGCATGTCGATGGGGCGAATCGCGCCCGCCGGGGATTCGTAGGCGATCGCTTCGGCGCCCTCGGCGAGGATGAAGCGGGCGATGGCGACCAGGCTCGGGCAGGTGACGATGGCGAAGCCGCCCGGCTTGAGCACCCGGCGGAATTCGCGGAAGGCCGGGATCACCTCGTGCGCGTGGAGGTGCTCGATCGCATGGGAGGAATAGATCACATCGACCATGGCGTCGCCGACGAGCGCGCGCATGTCAACGATCGAGCCGACGATATCGGGTTCGTTGGCGGGAAAAATGTCGAGACGGACCTCCGACCACTCCTGTTCATTGAACATGGGGGGAATGCGCCCGGCCGAGCGGGAGCCCGAGCCGGCGTTCAGGATGATCTTCTTGTGTTCGGTCATTCGACGTCCTCTGCCGCTGGGGTGGCGTCCAAGGCGCCGCGGCTGCGCCGAACGATGAAGGCTGGCCTGTCCGGCGCCGCGACGGGCTCGGGAACGAGGGGGGCCGAAGCCGGCTCGAGGCCGAGAATCCGCCGGACCTCGCGGAGGCAGTCCTTGCGGTCGTAGCGCGAAAGCGCCGTTTTGCGCGCGGCGGCGCCCAGGGCGGCGTGGTCGCCTGGATTGGCGAGGACGCGCGTCACCTTCTCGGCCAGCGCCGCGGGATCGTGAAACGGCGTCAGCAGTCCGTCGACGCCGTCGGTGATGGCTTCCCGCACCGGCGCCGTGTCGGAGCCGATGATGACGCAGCCAAGCGCCATGGCCTCGACCATCGACCAGGACAGGACGAAGGGAAAGGTGAGATAGACGTGGACCGTCGTGGTCTGCAGCAACTGGACGAAACGGTCGTAGGGTTGCGGCGGCAGGAAGTGCACGCGCGACAGGTCGAGCCGGTCGGCCACCTCGTCGATATAGATCGACTTCCAGCTCTTGCCCTGCTCGGGCGCCGCTCCATACGACACGTCGTCGCCGCCGACGAGGACGACCTGCGCGTTGGGCCGCGCGGCGAGGATGGCGGGCAGCGCGCGCATGAAAATATGGTAGCCGCGCATGGGTTCGAGATTGCGAGCGATGAAGGTGACGATCTCGTCGCCGCGATAGAGCACCCGGCCGCCCGGCAGTTCGAACCGGGCATTCGGGTCGGGCGCCAGACGCTCGCCGTCGACGCCCTCGTGCACGACATGAATCTTCGAATGAAATTCCCGCGGATAGGTCTGCTTCTGCCATTGCGTCGGCGAAAGGCCGAGATCGGCGTCCACCAGCGACAGCAGGGTCGCCGCGTTCTTGCAATGCAGCGTAATCAGGCCGTCGACGCCGAACTGGGGATCTTCGGGATCGAAATGGACGTCCTGGCCCTCCGGGCGATAATAGAATTCGCAGTAGATCGCGATTTTCGCTTCGGGAAAGCACGCGCGCAGCGGCAGGGTTTCGCCCCAGCCGCAATGGCCGACGATCAGGTCGGGAACAAAACCGCTGGCGCGCAATTCGCTCAGCGCGAAGAGAACCTCGGTGGCGCGGCGTCCCTCGATGTCGAGGCGGCGTGCGAACGGGTGAGTCTGTCCGACATTGAAGAACGGCATCCGATAGCGCAGCAACTCCACGCCGGGGAGGTCCTGTGCGGTTTCGGAACCAATGGCGACGACGCGGTTGTCTGGAGATTTCGCCAGTTCTCCCGCCAAACCGCGGAACTGGGCGGGAAAATTGTTATGGATAAATAAGATCTGCATACCGCTCTTCTCGCCAGGCCCGTGGGCGACGGGCCTTGCAACCCTTGATCATGCAATTTCTGCGCGAAAGATAGCGCGCGCGCGGGCCAAGGTTAACCCCGGCCGAGCCAAAAGAAAACGCCGCGCGGATCCCGCGCGGCGTCTTGTGTGTCGAACAGCGCCGATCAGGTGTTGTTCTTGAAGGTGTTGAAGTCCGACAGGTCCGCCGCCTGGCCCCAGGTGAGATGAACGTTCTGATCCACGGTGAGCGAATGATTGCCGAACGTGAACGTGGTCGTGCCATCGTTGTGGGTGACGCCGGTGATGGCTTTGCCCTGATCCACGATGTTGACGGTCGTGCCCGTGCTTGTGCCAGCAAGCACCGTCGCGTTCGACTCGGAGCTCCAGTAGTTGACGGTATCGTTGCCCGCAGCGCCGAGAATGCTCGAGCTGCCGGTGTTGGTGAGGTTGACCACGTCGTCGGCGGAGCCGAGCTTGATGGTGTCGCTGCCCTCGCCGTTCCAGACGAACAGTTTTCCCGTGCCGCCTTCGATCGAGGCGTTGCCCATGCCCAGACCGATGTACATGTTGTTCTCGCCAGCGACGATGTTGGACATCGCTCCAGCGACCGTGGCGCCAACGACTTCCGTGACGCCCGTGCCCGAATGCAGGGTGTCGCCGACGGCGACACCGTAGATGTCGGTGTGGGCGCCAGAGTAGATGGTGTCGCTGCCGGAGCCGGTGAAGATGGTGTTATTGCCGTCCGTCCAGTGTTGGCCGGTGCCGTCGTTGTTCCATCCGTAGATGACGTCGTTGCCGTTCCAGGTGTTGACCACATCGTTGCCGGAGGCGGTATAGAGCGTATCCGCCGAGGTCGACCACTGACCGCCGTTGAGGACTTGATTCGCGCCGTTGCCGGCGTGCACGGCGCTCAGGCCGCCGCCCCACAACACGTCCGAACCATTGCCGCCCCAAAGCGTGTTGGCGTAATGCGTCACCGAATCCGTTCCGCCGATGATCGTGGAATGGCCGGACGCGTTTTCGCCGGTGCCGCTGGCCACGAACGGTCCCTGGGCAAGGGTGATGGTCTCGCCTGCGCCGCTGCCCCACACGTTATCCAGCGCAGAACCCAGGTTGGCGATGGTCAGATTTTCCCCGTTGACGTTGGCGCCGGTCACGAAAAAGTTGCCGCCGGCGCTGTCCGTGACGTTGATCGTGGGCGTGCCAACCACAACCTCACCGTTGATGAGGTCGACCGACGGTTGCGCGTCGGCGATCAGCAATTGCCCGCTCGTGGTGAAATTGCTGAAGCCCACCGTCGAGGCGTCGAAAGTATGGGGAAGACCCTGGTCGACATAGGTCGTCAAGATCGTCCCCGACCCCAGATTGGCGACGTTCAAGGCCGCTTCAACCGCTGCCTGGGTTGACGCGCTCACGGTTCCGCCAAGTAGTGCTTCAAGAGATGATTTGTGGAGATTGTATGTAAAAGTCACAGCCGCCCCCGCCTGTTGTAATCAAAAGTCCGAAATTTCCGCTCAGGCGCTCGCCATGGCGCGGAAAACCTTCAACTTGGACTCGGACGGAGGATCCGCCAGAGTCCGCTCATTCGCCGCAGGATCCCCGAAGGAGGCCGCGACCAATCTCAATTGCAGCCCCACGAGCGGGTCCAGGCCCGCGGCGCCGACGATCTCAACTTCGCGCCCGCGGCGGTTGACCACGGGAGACCCGAGGAACAGACCGCTGGCGACGATTTCAAAATTTCCCGCTGACGCCCCCGACAGGCGCATCCGCAACCCGGCCAGCGGCAACGCGCGCCGGCGTGTGCCGACGAAGCTTCCGGGGCCCGCCCAGTCCAGCCAGCGCGGCGGATTGGTGGCCAGAAGCGGTTGCAATTCGACAGAGACTCCGTCCGGCAGCGCGCCGCGCACTTCCAGCCCCTCGATGGGCGCCGGCGCGTCGGGGCCGGCGATCCAGGCTCCCATCGCGACCTCGATGTCGCCGCGCCGGGAGACATGCGCCAGAATGGTCGGCGGGGCTTGGATCGCAGGCGCGATGGACGCCTCGGCGGCAGAGGTCTTCTCGCCGCCCGCCAGGGGCTCCATGCGCAACGAAGCTTCAAGGGGGTCGCCGGGATTCTGGGCGACGATCTTGACGATGAGGCTTCCGCTCTGTTCGGCGCGCACGATGGCGAAATCGCCAGGCGCCGAAAGAAACCCGGCAACGACGCCGGGAGGGGAAATGACCTCGATGAAAGGAGCGCTCGCCGAGGCCGGCCTCACGACGGCGAAAGGGGAGCTGCCGTTCGCGGCGCCGGTTGCGTAACGCAAAAGAAACAACCCACGGTTTACCGTGATCGCCGTTTCCTGCTCTTGCGTCACTTGCGCCAATACACCCTCCAGCCGCTTGAACGACCTCGAAATGGTTACCAACCACTTCATGGTTTACGATGAGTAACCGTTACGTTTGGTAACATCGGCGTACCCGCTTTTCCAGCCCAAATTTCTGTCCTGCATCGTAATTTGGCGCCGCAAGGACGCTGTCTGGCCACAAATATGGCGGCGAGGCTCGTCTTGAAGGCGAGAAAACCAATATGAAACAATGGCAAGTGGTGGAGGGGTCACGGGCGCCGCGGGATACTGTGTGAAATACGTAGGGAATGTCAGCGCACGCGATAAAGATGAGGAAGCCGTTTTTTGTCCTGCTTGATCAAACCTGAGGCAATTCAACCGAAAGTAGAAATTGGGTATTGGGGGTGTAATGGCGAGTTGTCGTCGTAACGCTCGGAGAATATGGAAAAAGGCTCGGACACAGCGGGCGCTGGCGTGTCGGCGGCGGCTGGAGGCTCTGCCGCGAATACCACTTATGGATGTGGGTATCCGTCGCCGCGCCATCGCGGCATCGGGTGGGGAAGCCCCTTAAGAATCAAGGAGGCGCCGCATAAGCGCGGCAGGTTGTGCTGCAACCTGGAGATTGGAGCCTTGGGGTCTGGTTGTGGGCAAATTCGCGCCATGGGTTGCGCTTCGCGCGCGCAATTGCGCCAAGCGCCTGACTTTGGCGGCGTTTATGTGTTTTTGGTATGGCTGATCGTGCGCGGGGGCAGTCCTGGCGGCGTGATTCTCGCCGACGCTCCGGGCGCGCGCGTGGATCGCGTCATGTTGCGCTGACTCGCGCGGCGTCGGTTGACCCCGGTCTCACGGGAGGGCGCCTGGAGCGCGCTCGCCGTCCTCGCGTTCGCCGGATGCGCTATTGTTCGGGGTTGAAGCGTTGCTGAAAACGCCCTGAGCGGAGCGCTTGCGTCGAATCGCTCCGCCGACGCGGAATACGATTTCCGAAGGATCAGTTCGGAAATCGTATTCCGCTCGCGCGGAAATCCGCCCTTCGCCCGAAGGATTTCCGCGCGATTTCGTTTTCGCGGATTGCGAAGCGATCTTGCGGAAACCGTATCAGATGAATTCCACCTTGAGGATTTCGTAGCTCTTGCCGCCGCCGGGCGTGTTGACCTCGACGGTGTCGCCCACCTTCTTACCGATCAGCGCCCGCGAAATCGGCGAGGAAATCGAGATTCGGCCGGATTTCACGTCGGCCTCGGTGTCGCCGACGATCTGGTAGCGCTTCTCTTCCTCGGTGTCCTCGTCGATCAGCGTGAGGGTCGCGCCGAACTTGACGCTGTTGCCGGACAATTTGCCGACATCGATGACGTCGGCGCGGGCGATCTTGTCTTCGAGCTCGGCGATTCGGCCTTCGTTCAGCGACTGCGATTCCTTGGCCGCGTGGTATTCGGCGTTTTCGGACAGGTCGCCATGGGAGCGCGCCTCGGAGATGGCCTCGACGATGCGCGGACGCTCCACCTGCTGGCGATGCTTCAATTCCGCTTCCAGCGCAGCGAAGCCGGCGGCGGTCATGGGCAGCTTTTCCATCCTTACGTCTTTCGTTGGTGGCGGTCCGGTTCGGACGCGCCGGGTTTAAATGCGCAACGCGCCCGTGGGGCGCGTCGGACTTGCACAAAAAGGGGCGTCATGATCGTACAGTCGGCGCTTCAGGTCAATCGCGTTCGGACGAAGGCATTGCGTGGACAACGGAGGCGGCAAGGAGCCTAGAACCCCGGTCCAATTCAAATTGCAAAGCTGGCGTCCATATGTTTACTTTGCCGCGAGCTGTCATGGTGTTCGAAAGCGTCGCGGAGATTCTTATCTCCGCAGCGCTGAGTCTTGTTAGGTTGAATTCAGAGCGCTGGGGCGTTTTTAATGAATGCGTTGAAGTGCACGATGTCATTGTTACTTAAAATGTTGGTTTGCGCTTTTGCGTCGGCCGTCTTCGTGAGGCTGTATTTGCGACATGAGCAGCCTTTGTATATCTGGGATCTCGGCATATACTGGGATGCGTTCAAGGTCTATGGTCGCGAAGCCGCGGCCCATGGTCCCTGGCTCAAGGCTCTGCGCCAGTCCGTGGCCCACGACGAATACAACGCCGCCGCGGTCGTTCCGCTGATTCCCGTCTATCGGCTCTTTGGCGGCGACCGGCTCGTCTATGTCACCGCCGTCGCGGCCCTCTATCTGACGCCCGCCGCGATGATCGCCGCGCACATCGCCAGGCGGTCCAGCGCGCCGGGCTGGTGGACGGCCGCGCTGGCGCTGTTCGCCGCCCTGTTCTCTCCGCTGTTCTGGAACCCGACCATTCGCGGCTATCTCGACATGATCGGGCTGATCCCGTTCGGCGCCGCCACATGGATCGTCCTGAGGTCGCGATTTCTCACCAGGGCGTCCGTTTACGAAGCCTTGGGCTTCGGCCTCGCGATCTGGCTGACGTTCGTGTTCCGGCGATGGTACGCTTTTTCGCTGATCGCGCTCATCGCCGCTTCGCTCGCGGTCGCCGTGGCGCTGCTGGCGGCGAATCGGCCCTTCAGCCTGGCGGCGGCGCGGCGGACCGCCCTGATCTACGTCCTGGCCGGCGTGGCCTGCCTGAGTCCGGCGCTGGCGTTCCAGGCGCCGCTGCTGCTCCAGATTCTCGACACCAACTACGCCCTGGCCTTTTCGGCCTATCAGGCCAGCGCCGCCGACCAGTTGCGCTCCTATTACGCGAATTTCGGCGCCTTCATGCTGGCCTTCGCCGCGGTCGGACTGGGCTACGACCTCTGGCGGCGCCGCTTCGAAAGTTTGTTCTGCGCGGCTGTCGCGGTGCTGACCGGCGTCCTGTTCGCCCGGGTGCAGGCGCCGTCCCCGCAGCATTTCCTGCCCGTCGCCTTCCTGCTGTTTCCCGCGTATTTTTCCGGGCTGTCGTTGGCCTCAAGCCGACTTGTTCTCATCTCCCGTCCGCTCATCTGCGGCTTGATCGCCCTGAACTTTCTGACCGTCTATCTGAAGGAGTGGCCCGCGCCTGCGAATTTTTTGCGCGCGCCCTTTCCTGAAGCGCGCTTCCTGCCCTTGCGCATCAACCATTTCGACGAGGTCCAGCGTCTGCTCCGCGATCTCAAGGCGCTGCCGCGCGACGGCAAGATCACGGTTTTCGCCTCGTCGCTGCTGTTGTCGGAATCGCTGTTCTACGCGCTGGATGAAGAGATTCGCCCGCGCCTGCTTTGGCCGGGACACGTGGATTTGCGCGACCGTTTTCACTGGGAGGTTCTTCGCGGGGACTATTTTGTCGTCGGCGCGCCGACGCCGACGGACTTGCCGCGCTCCAGCCAGCGCGTCATCACCTATCCCGCCGAGGAGATCGCCAACGGCACGGGAATCGGCGCCGGTCTCGAACGGATCGTCGGCCCCTACACGCTGGGCAACGAAGCGCTGGCTTATGTTTACAAGCGCAACGCACCCATTGCCGCCGACGCCGTCGCCGGGCTGGCCGAGCGGCTCTATGCGCACTATCCCGAGTGGCGGCGGGACGATCAGGGCGATGTCGGCTTACTGCTCGCCGTCGCGGACATCACCGGCGACGCCGGCCGGGTGAGAAAGCTGTCGCATGACGCCTTGTCGATTTCTCCTGGAAACGGCGACGCCGTCGAGATCGCGTTCCGCAACGCCGGGGTTCTGGCCGCGCGGCGCGCCGTGGTTTCGGTCGATGCGGAGGTTTTGCGGCGCTGCCCGGACGCCGATGGCGTTTCCGCGGAGCTGAAGGTCGAGGGCGCGGCGAGCCGGACGGTCGATGCGCCGCCCGGCGGCCGCGCGGAATTCGATCTGCCGGCCGACGCGCGCATCGCGCTTTCGGTCGGTCCGCGCGCCAATACACATTGCGACGACGCGGTGATCCAGTTCGTTCATTGACCTTCGGCCCGGACGGCGGGCGGCCCGTTCGCGAGCGCGGTTGGAGCGCTCGCGAAAATGGTCAATCGAAATAGTCCTGCAACGCCCGCACTTCCAGGTCGCCGGCGCGGTAGGCGCGGACCCCTTCCGCCGCCGCCAGCGCGCCCGCCAGCGTGGTGTAATAGGGCGCCTTGTGCAGCAGGGCGGCGCGGCGCAGCGAGCGGGAATCGGCCAGGGCCTGCGCTCCCTCCGTGGTGTTGAACACGAGCTGGACGCCGCCGTTCTTGATGGCGTCCACCACATGCGGGCGCCCCTCCGACACCTTGTTGATGCGCTCGGCCGGAATCCCCTGTTCCCTGAGGAAACGGGCGGTGCCGCCGGTCGCCAGGACCTTGAAGCCGAGGCCGGAAAGCAGTTTGACGGCGTCGAGCACGCGCTCCTTGTCGGTTTCGCGCACCGAGACGAACAGCGCGCCCGAGGTCGGCACCTTGGCGCCGGCGCCGAGCTGGCTCTTGGCGAAGGCGACGTCGAACGAGCGGTCGAGGCCGATCACCTCGCCGGTGGAGCGCATTTCCGGACCTAAAACCGTGTCGACGCCGGGGAAGCGGGCGAAGGGGAAGACGGCTTCCTTCACGCCGACATGCCCGCCCTTCCACGGTTTGAGCCCGAACGACGCGAGGGTTTCGCCCGCCATGATGCGCGAGGCGATCTTGGCGATGGGCTGGCCGATGACCTTGGCGACGAACGGGACGGTTCGCGACGCGCGCGGATTGACTTCGAGCACGTAGATCTCGCCGTCCTTCAGCGCATATTGCACGTTCATCAACCCGCCGACGTTGAGCGCCAGCGCCAGTTTCTTGGTCTGCTCCTCCAGCCGGGCGATCATTTCGGGCGCCAGTGAACGCGGCGGCAGCGAGCAGGCGGAATCGCCGGAATGGATGCCGGCTTCCTCGATATGCTCCATCACCCCGGCGACGAACACGTCCTTGCCGTCGCACAGGCAATCCACGTCCACCTCGACCGCGTCGACGAGGTAGCGATCGAACAGCAGCGGGTTTTTGCCCAGAACCGTGTTGATCTGGCCGGTCTTGTCGTTGGGATAGCGGGCTTTCACGTCGGAGGGGACGAGGCCGGGCAGGGTGCCCAACAGATAATCGTCGAGATCGCTCTGGTCGCGCAGGATCGCCATGGCGCGGCCGCCGAGCACGTAGGACGGGCGCACCACCAGGGGCAGGCCGAGATCGCTGGCGACAATGCGCGCCTGCTCCACCGAATAGGCGATGCCGTTCTTCGGCTGCTTCAGGCCGAGCTTGTCCAGCAGGCGCTTGAACTGGTCGCGATCCTCGGCCAGATCAATCGAGTCGACGGAGGTGCCGAGAATCGGAATGTCCGCGTCCTCAAGCGCCTTGGCGAGTTTTAGCGGCGTCTGGCCGCCGAACTGCACGATCACGCCGACCAGCGCGCCGTTTTCCTTTTCCTTCGCCAAAATTTCGAGGACGTCCTCGCGGGTCAGCGGCTCGAAATAGAGGCGATCCGACGTGTCGTAGTCGGTCGAGACCGTCTCCGGATTGCAGTTGATCATGATGGTCTCAAAGCCGGCGTCGCTCAGCGCGAAACAGGCGTGGCAGCAGCAATAGTCGAACTCGATGCCCTGGCCGATGCGGTTGGGGCCGCCGCCGAGAATCACGATTTTTTTGCGGTCGCTCGGCCGCGCTTCGCAGGCGGGAACGCCGGCGAACGGGGTCTCGTAGGTCGAATACATGTAGGCGGTGGGCGAGAAGAACTCGGCCGCGCAGGTGTCGATGCGCTTGTAGACCGGGCGCACGTCGAGCTCCCGCCGGAACGCGGCGATATCAGCCTCGTTCTTGCCGGTGAGCGAGGCGAGCCGCAGGTCCGAAAAACCGGCCGCCTTCAGCGCGCGGAAATTGTCGGCGTCCTTCGGCAGTCCGAAAGTCTTGATCTTGTTTTCCAGGTCGATGATTTCGCCGATGCGCGCCAAAAACCATGGATCGATCTTGCAGGCCTCGAAAATGTCCTGCTGGCTCATGCCCATGCGCATCGCCTGGCCCACGACGAGGATGCGGTCGGGCGTGGGTGTGCCCAACGCGCCGCGAAGCACGTTCATGTCGTCGCCGCGGCCGAGGCCCTCGATCTCGAATTCGTCGAGGCCGGACAGGCCGGTTTCCAGCGAGCGCAGCGCCTTTTGCAGCGATTCGGCAAAGGTGCGGCCGATGGCCATGGCCTCGCCCACCGATTTCATCGCCGTGGTCAGAACCGGCTCGGCGCCGGGGAATTTTTCGAAGGCGAAACGCGGGATTTTTGTCACCACGTAATCGATGGTCGGCTCGAACGAGGCCGGGGTCGCGCCGCCGGTAATATCGTTGGCGATCTCGTCGAGCGTGTAGCCCACCGCCAGTTTCGCCGCGACCTTGGCGATGGGGAAGCCGGTGGCTTTCGACGCCAGCGCGGAAGAACGCGACACGCGCGGGTTCATCTCGATGACGATCATCCGGCCGTTGGCCGGATTGATGGCGAACTGCACGTTCGATCCACCCGTCTCAACACCAATTTCGCGCAAAACCGCCAGCGAGGCGTCGCGCATGATCTGGTATTCCTTGTCCGTCAGGGTCAGCGCCGGAGCGACGGTGATGGAATCGCCGGTGTGCACCCCCATCGGGTCGAGGTTTTCGATGGAGCAGATGATGATGCAATTGTCCGCCTTGTCGCGGACCACCTCCATCTCATACTCCTTCCAGCCCAAAACGCTTTCCTCGATCAGGACTTCGTTGGTGGGCGAGGCGTCGATGCCGCGCTCGACAATGTCGATGAACTCGGCCTTGTTGTAGGCGATGCCGCCGCCGGTGCCGCCCAGCGTGAACGACGGGCGGATGATCGCGGGCAGGCCGATGTCGTCGAGCGCCGCAAGCGCCTGGGTCAGCGTCTTGATGTGATGCGAATTCGGCGTGTCCAGGCCGATTTTCGTCATGGCCTTGCGAAAAAGCTCGCGGTCCTCGGCCTTGTCGATGGCTTCCGCCGTCGCGCCGATCATCTCGATGTCGTATTTTTCGAGTATGCCCATTTTCTTGAGCGACAGCGCGCAGTTGAGCGCGGTCTGGCCGCCCATGGTCGGCAGCAGGGCGAAGCCGCCGGGGACGGCGTAGCGCTCCTTCTCGATGATCTTCGCCACGATTTCCGGTGTGATCGGCTCGACATAGGTGCGGTCGGCCAGATCCGGGTCGGTCATGATGGTCGCCGGATTGGAATTGACCAGGACGATCCGGTAACCCTCGGCTTTCAGCGCCTTGCACGCCTGGGTTCCGGAATAGTCGAATTCGCAGGCCTGCCCGATGACGATCGGCCCCGCGCCGATGATCATGATCGTCTGGATGTCTGTCCGTTTCGGCATGGCTGCTCTTTAGTTATGTCGGGCGGCGGGAGGCCGCATATGAAAAAGGCCGCGCGCCGGCCCGAGGACCGGCGTTCTGGCGCCAAGGAGGGCGCGCGCGGTCCGGGGCCGCGGTCGCGGTCCCACACAAGCCGCACCTGTTAAACGAGTTTTTTTCGACTGTGAACCCTTTTCGCACGCCTCATGAGGCGTGCGTCATCGAATGACGACTTTTTCACGCGGCCATGCTAAGAGCCCAACCGTCGCCGCCGAGATTTTTCGCATGCGCCCCGTTTTGCCGATCCTCGCCTTGTTGCCTTGCGTCGCCCTGTCGCCCGGCGCTCTGGCGGCGCAGACCGATCTGATCGCCGGATGCATCCCCTGCCACGGTCTCGACGGCATCGGGCGCGACGCGGAGATTCCCAATCTGGCGGGGCAGAACGAAGCCTATCTGTTCAACCAGCTCAAGGCCTTCCGCGCCGGGCGCCGGCCGCATCAGGAAATGCAACACATGAGCCGCCACATGAGCGACGACGAGATGACCAGCCTCGCCGCCTATTTCGCGCAACTGCCGCCGCGTTGACGCGATGTTGAGGCGCCAGATCTCCTCTTTCCTCGTCGTCGGCGGCATCGCCACGTCAGCCCATTACGCCGTCATGATCGGGCTGCGGGAACTGGCGCATGCGCCGGTGATCCCCTCGGCCCTCACCGGCTATGTCGTCGGCGGCGTCACCAATTACATCCTCAACCGCCGCCACACCTTTGAAACCGACCGCACCCACGCAGAGGCCGGCTGGCGCTTCGCTTTGGTGGCCGCCGCCGGCTTCTTCATGACCTGGGCGCTGATGGCGCTGCTGACTTCAAAACTCGGCGTTCCCTACATTCTCGCGCAAATGTTCACCACCGGCCTGATCCTGGTGATCAATTTCATCGTTCACCGCATGTGGACCTTCAAAGCATTTTCGAGCGAAGTGGATGCCGGTTCGCGTGAAGACAATGCGTTAAAACAAAAAAGCCAGGCCGCGCCTCAGGAGAGCTTATGACGGACGCCCCCCAAACCCCATTGCGCCCCGGCATGTCGCCCGGCCGCGCCGGCGTCATCGCCGCCGGTCTCGTCTTTTTCGATTCGCTGCTGGGGCAGATGGCGACCGCGCCCAATCTCGTCCCGTGGTACGAGGGCCTGCAAAAACCCTGGTTCAATCCGCCGAACGCCGTGTTCGGCCCGGTCTGGACGTTTTTGTACTGCCTGATGGCGGTGGCGTTCTGGCGCATCCTGATGCTGCCGCGCCAGCCGGGAAAGCAGCTCGCCGTCGGCCTGTTTCTCGGGCAATTGCTGTTCACCGTGCTGTGGTCCTTCGCGTTTTTCGCCGCCCAAAGCCCCCTGTACGGGCTCATGGTGGTGATCCCGCAATGGATTTTGGTGGTCGCCACGGGTTTGGTGTTCTGGCGGTTCGATCGGCTCGCCGGCTGGCTGTTCGTTCCCCTGGCGCTGTGGGTGGGGTTCGCCGGGGTGCTCAATTTCGTTCTGTGGCGCATGAATTGAGGTGAGGCAGGCCGCGCTGGTCGTCGCCGGCGTCGTCGGCGTCCTTGCGTTCTCCGCGCTGGTCTATTGGGCGATCACGCGACGCATTCGCCGCCGCGACTTCATCGACGATTTTGGCTGGCCGCCGGGCCTGATCGACCGGTTTCGCAAGCGCCGGCCCGGCCTGTCGCCGGCCGATGTCGCCCGCGTCGAGCTGGGCTTGCGGCAATTTTTTCGCGCCTATCTCTCGGGCGGACGCGCCTATGTCGCCATGCCCTCGCAGGTGGTGGACGATCTCTGGCACGAGTTCATCCTTTTCACCCGCGCCTACCAGGATTTTTGCCAAAAAGCCTTTGGCGGCTTCCTCCATCACACCCCGGCGCTGGCGCTGAAGCCGGCGCAGCGGGAGTCCAACGCCGGGTTGCGGCGGGTGTGGAGCGCCTGTTGCGCCGAAGAGGCGATCAATCCGCGAAAACCCGACCGCCTGCCGCTGCTGTTCGCGCTGGACGCACAATTGCGCATCGCCGACGGATTTCGTTATTCCACGGATTGCCGGGCCTTGCGCGACCGGGGCGTCGCCTCCGCCTATTGCGGCGGCGATTTCAGCGACAGCTCCGTTGACGGAACGACGTCGGGATTGGGCGGGGGAGACGGCGACGGCCATGGCGGGGGCGATGGCGGCGGGGATGGCGGATCGTCCTGCGGCGGCGGGTGCGGCGGCGGCGATTGAAGCGGACGTCTCGTTCTGCAGCACGGCGCCTCGGTCCAGGCACAGGTCCACAATCACGGGCTTATCTCGTTATCCTGCCATTCCATGTCGTCATGGCCGGGCGTCGTCCCGGCCATCCACGCGGCGCCGCCACGCGAAATGAAAACAATGTCTCGCGCGGGTCGGCGTGGATGCCCGGGGACAAGCCCGGGCATGACGGCTGTGGGGGTTGCGTTTACGCGGTGATTGGCTCCAGCTTGCCCGACAGCGCCGCCTTCAGCTTGGCGCGGTCGAGTTCGCCCTCCCAGGCCGCCACCACCACCGTGGCCACGCCATTGCCGATGATGTTGGTCAGCGCGCGGTTCTCCGACATGAACTTGTCGATGGAGAACACGATGGCCATGCCCGGCACCAGACGCGGATCGACGGCGGCCAGCGTCGCGGCGAGCGTGATGAAGCCCGCGCCGGTGATGCCGGACGCCCCTTTCGAGGTCAGCATGGCCACCAGCAGGATGGTCAATTGCTGCATCAGGTCGAGGTGGATGTTCAGCGCCTGGGCGATGAACAGGGTCGCTAGCGTCATGTAGATGTTGGTGCCGTCGAGATTGAAACTGTAGCCGGTGGGAACGACGAGGCCGACCACCGGGCGGGCGCAGCCCGCGCGCTCCAGCTTTTCCATCAATTGGGGCAGGGCGCTTTCCGAGGAGGAGGTGCCGAGCACGATCAGCAGCTCGTCCTTGATATAGGCCAGGAACTTGAAAATGTTGAACCCGGCGATGGCCGCGATGGTCCCGAGCACGACGACGATGAACAGCGCCGAGGTGAGATAGAACACGCCAACCAGCGAGGCGAGGCTGCCGAGCGAGGTCGCGCCATATTTGCCGACGGTGTAGGCCATGGCGCCGAAGGCGCCGATGGGCGCGGCCTTCATCACGATGTTGATGACGCCGAACACGGCCTGCGCCGAGGTGTCGATCAGCGCGCGCAGCGGCGCGCCCCGTTCGCCGAGCGCCAGAAGCGCAAAGCCCATCAGGATCGAGAACAGCAGGACCTGCAAAATATCGCCGGCGGCGAAGGCGCCGACCACGGAATCCGGGATGACGCCGAGCAGAAAATCGACCGTGGTGCGGTGGGTGCCGGCGTATTTCTCAACCGCCGCCGCGTCGCCCATCTTGCCGGAAAAGCCCGCGCCCGGCTGGAACCAGTTGCCGACGGCCAGACCGATCAGCAGCGCGAAGGTGGAGACCAGCTCGAAATAGATCAGCGCCTTGACGCCGACGCGGCCGACCTTGCTGGCGTCCTGAATATGGGCGATGCCCGAGGAGACCGTGCAGAAGATGATCGGCGCGATCACCATCTTGATCAATTTGATGAAGCCGTCGCCGAGCGCCTTCACGCCGGGCGTGGTGGAAAAATCGGGGAAGAAAATGCCGCAGACCACGCCAAGCCCGATGGCGAACAGCACCTGGACATAGAGCAGTTTGTAAAAGGGACCCTTTTTCTTCTTCCCAGCGCTCGCCGGGGCCTGCAATTCCGCCATCACCCTGCTCCGTTTCCTCAATCCGCCTTTTGACGTGATTTTTCGCTTATGCGCGCTTTTGTCGCGCGCGATCAAGCGGCTTTGTAAAATTACGTTAACCCTGTCGCGCGCCCGCGCACAAGGCCCGGACCATCTCCGCGATCTGCGCCTCCAGCGCGTCATAGGGCACGGCGACCAGCATTGCCTCCAGCCCGAGCAGCACGACGCCGTGGACGGCGGAAAACCACGTGCGCGCCAGCAATTGCCGTTGCGCCTCGCTCTTGTGCGGGGCGATCCGCCGCAGCGGTTCCGCGAGGTGACGGAACAGTCCGAGCTGGGTTTCGACATGCCAGTCCGGGACGGCGGCCGGGTGATGCTCGAACACGGCGCGCCACAGCGAAAGGTTGTCGCGGGCGAATCGGCAATAGGCGAGGGCGGCGCCGACCAATTGTTCGACGGGGTCGTCGCCGGCCTCGGCGCCCAGCGCCGCGTCGAGCCGGCGCAGGGTGCGCGCCGACACCAGCAGCATCAGCTCGTCGAGGTCGCCGACCAGATTGTAGAGGCCGCCCAGCGACACCCCGACGCTGGCTGCGAGGTCGCGGGCTTTCAGCGCGGCGTGGCCTGAGAGCGCGATGGTCGCCTCCGCCGTCTCGATCAGGCGCTCGCGCTGGAGGGTTCGGCGGTCCTCGGCTTTGGTCATGTCTTTTTGCCCTGGGAGCTAGATTGTGAACTATGTTCAACATTTGTCTTGAACAACGTTCAAAACTGCGCTACAGCTAGATTGTGAACAATGTTCATAACACGGGGATCGCAATGTTCAAGACGCTTGTCACACTGTTTCGCGCCCGGACCTTTATCGCTGAAGAGACATTTTCGGACGCCCAGGCCCTGACCCTTCTCGACCAGCAGATCCGCGACTGCGTCGCGGCGCTGGCCCAGGCGAAAAAGGCCATGGCGCTCGCCTCGGCCCAGCACCAGGCCGAGCGCCGCCGTTTGCAGATGCTGGAGACGCAGATCGCCGATCTGGAAAGCCGCGCCTGCGCGGCGCTGAACCAGGGCCGCGACGATCTGGCGCTGGAGACCGCCGGCCTGATCGCCGATCTCGAAGCCGACCGGGAGGTCAGCCGCCGCGCCTGCGACCTGTGCGAGCGCGAATGTGAAAAGATGCGGGCGCGGCTGCGCAAGTCGGAGGCCCGCCTCGCCGAACTCAACAGGGGCCGCAATCTCGCCCGCGCGAAAGACTCGCTTGGCCAGCTGCGCCGCGACGCGCAGGCGGGCAATTTTTATCGCGCGGGGTTTGAGGAGGCGGAAGCAACCTTGGCGCGCCTCAACCAGCGCAATCAGCTGGCCGACGACGCCGAAGAGGCTTTGGCCGGTTTTGAAAACGAGCGCTCCCCCGAAACGATGGCGGAAAAGCTCGCCCAGGCCGGCTGCGGCCCGCGTTTGCGCCCCGCCGCCGAGGATGTTTTCGCAAGGCTGCGGGCGAAAAACGCCGCCGCTGCGTCCGCCGCGTGAGTGACGCGCCCTCGCCCCGCTTGAGCGGGGAGAGGGAGTGGATCGAGCCCTTCACCGAAACTTCGACAAAAGGATCAGGATCATGAACCAGAACGCCGCGTCTCATTCCTCCGCCTGGGTCACCTTCACTTACGCCACATTCGTGCTGGCTTTTTTCATGGTCGGCGCCGGCATCTTCTTCCTGCCCGTCGATATGTGGACCAAATCCTATCTCGGCATGGGCGTGGTCATGCTGGTGCAGTCCTGCGTGTCCGTGACCAAAACCGCGCGCGACAAGCATGAAGCCGAAAAACTGTTGAATCGCATCGAGGAAGCCAAGACCGAACGCTTGCTGATGGACATCAACAAGTGAATCCTGAATCGGACCGCTCCGGCCAAAAGGGAGCGGTCCCCGCGTCAACGGATAATTTCCGCTTTTGGCCGCATTTTGCGGCCTTCGGGAGGATCAGATGTTCGCCTTGATGACCGAGCGCCGGTTCGCGCCATTGTTCTGGACGCAATTCCTTTCCGCCTTCAACGACAATTTCTTGAAGAACGCCCTGGTCTTCCTGATCATGTTCAAGATGGCGGGGGTGGGCGAAGACGCCTCCGCGAAAACGCTGGTGACGCTGGCCGGCGGCCTGTTCATCCTGCCGTTTTTCCTGCTGTCGGGCCTGGGTGGCGAAATGGCCGACCGCTTCGACAAGGCCATGATCGCGCGGCGGCTGAAACTCACCGAAATGCTCGCCGCCGCGCTGGCGGTCGGCGGCTTCGCCTTGCAATCCATCCCGCTGCTGTTCCTGGCGCTCGGCCTGTTCGGCTGCATTTCCGCCCTGTTCGGGCCGATCAAATACGGCATCCTGCCCGATCACTTGAAAAAGAGCGAACTCCCGGCCGGCAACGCCCTGATCGAGGGCGCGACCTTCGTCGCCATCCTGCTCGGCACGCTCGCCGGCGGTTTCGCCTCGCGGGGCGGCGGCGATCCCGCGCATTTCGCCTGGGCCATGATTGGCGTCGCCGCCGCCTGCTATGCCGCCAGCCTGTTCATCCCTGGAACCAGCGAGGCCGCGCCCGATCTTCGGATCGAGACCAACATTTTTCGCTCCACCGGCCGGCTGATCGCCGAACTCTGGGCGGACAGCCGTCTGTGGCGCACCGGCGTCATGGTCAGCCTGTTCTGGATGTTCGGCTCCATCGCGTTGTCGTTGCTGCCGACCCTGGTCAAGATGCAGCTTGGCGGCGACGAGATGGCCGTCTCCTCTTATCTCGCCGCCTTCGCCGTGGCGGTGGCGCTCGGCTCGGGCCTCGGCGCCTTCCTCTGCGCCGGTCGCATCGTCCTGCTGCCGGCGCCGATCGCCACTCTGGTGATGGGTTTCTTCTCCGTCGAACTGGCGCTGGCGCTCAACGGCAGCGGCGCGTTGACGCAGGGCGATTTCTTCAGCCATGCCCTGGCCTGGCGGGTGGGCGCCGACCTGTTCGGCATCGCCTTTGCCGGCGGCGTGCTGGCCGTGCCCAGTTTCTCGGCGGCGCAGGCCTGGGCCGACGCCGACAAGCGGGCGCGGGTGGTGGCCGCCGTGAACGTGCTCAACGCCGCCTTCATGGTGATCGGCGCGATCGCCGTCGCCGCGCTCCAGGCGCTTGGGCTTGACTTTGCGGCATTATTTGGCCTGATGGGCCTGACCTGCCTGGCCGCGGCTCTGTGGATGTTCAAGACCTTGCCGACCAACCCCTTGAGCGACTTCCTCTCGATCGTTTTCCGCGCCTTTTACCGCGTGGAAATTGTGGGGCGCGAAAATTTCGCCAAGGCCGGTCCGAACTGCATCGTCGCCCTCAACCATGTCAGTTTTCTCGACGCGCCGCTCGCCTTCTCGTTGCTCGAGGGCAAGCCGGTGTTCGCCATCGACTCACAGATCGCCAAGGCGTGGTGGGTCAAGCCGTTCCTGCGCTTCGCCCGCACCTATGCGCTCGATCCGACCAAACCCTTGGCGACGCGCGGCCTGATCAAGGAAGTGCGCGACGGCGCCTCGCTGGTGATTTTTCCCGAGGGTCGCCTGACCGTCACGGGCTCGCTGATGAAGGTTTATGACGGCGCCGGCATGATCGCCGAAAAGGCCGGCGTCAAGGTCGTGCCGGTGCGCCTCGACGGCCTGGAGGCCACCGCCTTCTCCCGCCTGTCGCGCGAGCAGGCGCCGCGCCGCTGGTTTCCAAAGGTGCGCGTCACCGTGCTGGAGCCGGTCGAACTGAAGGTCGACGAAAAGCTGCGCGGAAAAGCGCGGCGCATGGCGGCGGGCGCCGCCCTCTATCAGGTGATGTCGGACCTCGTCTTCCGCACCACGGACGCCAAAAAAAGCCTTTTGCATTCGGTGATCGAGGCGGCGGAGAAATACGGGGTGGGCCGCGTCGCGGTGGAAGATCCCATCGGCGGCAAGCTGACTTACAAAAAGCTGCTGATCGGCGTCCGGGCGCTGGGCGAAAAGCTCGATGCGCTGGCCGAACCGGGCGCGCCCATCGGCCTGATGCTGCCCAATTCCAATGCGGCGGCGGTGTCGGTTCTTGGGCTGTCCTCGGCCAATCATCCGCCGGCCATGATCAATTTCACCGCCGGTCCCGCGAACATTATCTCGGCTTGCGCGGCGGCGAAGGTGGACACCATCGTCTCCTCGCGCGGTTTTATTGAAAAGGCCAATTTGCAGGCGCTGGTCGACCGGGTCGGCGAAAAGGTCAAGTTCGTCTGGCTTGAAGACGTCAAGGCCAAGATTTCGACGCTCGACAAACTGCGCGCCATCATGAACGCGCGCAAGCCGATCCACGAGAGCGACCCGGAGGCCTGCGCGGCCATCCTGTTCACCTCGGGCTCGGAAGGCGCGCCCAAAGGCGTGATGCTGTCGCACCAGAATATTCTGTCGAACATCGCGCAGGCGGCGGCGCGTATCGATTTCGGCCCGCAGGACCTGGTGTTCAACGTGCTGCCGGTGTTCCATTCCTTCGGCCTGACGGCGGGCATGCTTTTGCCGCTGGCCTCCGGCGTGCCGCTGTATCTCTATCCCTCGCCGCTGCACTACCGCGTCATTCCCGAACTGGTCTATGGCGGCAACGCCACCATCCTGTTCGGCACCGACACGCTGCTCGCGGGATATGCGCGCTCGGCGCACCCCTACGATTTCCGCTCGCTGCGCTATGTCATCGCCGGCGCGGAAGCCGTAAAAGCGTCGACGCGGAAAACCTATGACGAAAAGTTCGGGCTGCGCATTCTCGAGGGCTATGGCGTCACCGAATGCGCGCCGGTGCTGGCGCTGAACACGCCGATGTTCAACAAGTTCGGCACGGTCGGCCGGCTGCTGCCGGGGATCGAGGCCAAGCTGGAGCCGGTGCCCGGCATTTCCGAAGGCGGGCGCCTGCATGTGCGCGGCCCCAACATCATGATGGGTTATTTGCGCGCGGAGAATCCCGGCGTCATCGAAAGGCCCGCGGACGGCTGGCACGACACCGGCGATATCGTCGACATCGACAGCCAGGGGTTCGTCGCCATCAAGGGTCGGGCCAAGCGTTTTGCCAAGATCGGCGGCGAGATGATCTCGCTGGCGGCGGTCGAGGCTTTGGCCAGCGCCTTCTGGCCGGAGGCGAAGCTGGCGGTGGTGACCGCCCCGGACCCGCGAAAAGGCGAAAAGCTGATCCTGCTCACCGAACACGCCAACGCCAACCGCAGCGATTTCATTCCCTTCGCCAAGGGCATGGGCGCCACGGAGCTGATGCTGCCGGCGCAGGTGGTGGTGGTGGAGGAAATCCCGCTGCTGGGCTCGGGCAAGATCGACTATCCCGCCGTAAACCGGATGGCGGCGGAGATGGCGGCGGCGGCCTAGGGCGGTCCGTCAAGGCTCCAGGCGGTCCGCTCACGAAGGTATGATCGCCGCTGTGGCCCAGCGATGCGGCCAAGGCCCCCGTTAATCTTGAGTTCAGACGTGAACTGCGTAAGCTTCGCGCCTGAAGGAAAGAGGAGTGAGCGTCAATGGCGTCATCTTTCGTGAAGTTCGCACTGAGCGCGGCGGTCGCCGTGTCGATCTCGGCCTTTGCCGATCCCGCGTCGGCGCGCGGCGGCGGCGGGTTTGGCGGCCACGGCGGGTTTGGCGGCGGCGGCTTCGGTCATGGCGGTTTCGGCGGCGGCGGCTTCGGCCATGGGGGCGGCGGCTTCGGCCATGGCGGTTGGGGCGGCGGCCATGGCGGCTGGGGCGGCGGCGGTTGGGGCCACGGTGGCGGCGGCTGGGCGCACGGCCCCGGTTGGGGACGCCCCGGCTGGGGCGGCGGCGGTTGGGGTCGTCCCGGTTGGGGCGGCGGAGGCTGGGCGCGTCCCGGTTGGCGTCCGGGCTGGGGCTATGCCGGCTGGGGCGGCGGCTGGGGCTGGGGCGGCGGTTGGGGCGTTCCGGTCTACGCCGGCTACGACTATTACGACAGCTATTGCGTGTTGCGTCGCGCGCGCGTTCAGACCCCCTATGGCTGGCGCATCCGCACCGTGCGCATTTGCAATTGATGGATTGAGACGATTTCCGAACGATCCGTTCGGAAATCGTATTCCGCTCGCGCGGAAATCCGTCCTTCGCGTGGAGGATTTCCGCGCGATTTCGTTTGCGCGGATCGCGAAGCGATCGTTCGGAAACCGTGCGAGACGCTTTGTTTCTCTGAACTGAAAACGAGATCAGCCCTCGCCCTCGGAGGCCGCTTTCAAGCGCTCCGCGGGCGAGGGTGTTCCAAGGGCGTCAGCCGTTCGAGCGGCCCCAGACCAGCGAAAGCTCCGCATCGCCCGGGTATCCGTCGGGAAAGCTGGAGATGCGCGCCGAGAGCGCGTAGCCCAGCGGCTTCAACTCGCTCTCCCAGCGCAGGAAAAAGTCGGCGGCCTTGCCGCGCAGGCTCGCCGGCCAGTCCGGGGAAGGCAGGTTGATGGTGCGCCCGGCGTCCGTGCATAGCGCGACGGGGAAGGCGAGGGCGGCGCAGCCGGTTTCGCCGCGCCGCGCCGCTTCGACGGCGCGGGCGAGCAATTGCCCCATCTCGGCGTCGGTGAATTTCGCGTGCAAGAGATGCTTGATCGCCTCGTCGCGCTTGGCCTGCGTTTGCCGCGCGACATCGGCCTTCAGCTCCGCCTTGCGGCGCTCGTAATCCGAAACCAGCTGTTTCAGCTCCGCCGCGTTGACGACCCCGTCGGGCGCGGGCGGCGGCGCCGGCTTCGCCGGTTTGACCGGCGGCAGGCCGGCGGCCTCGATCGCCGCCTCGAACTCGTCGGGCGTCGGCAGCGGGCGCGCCGTGCGCTGTTGCGGGGCGAAGTAACGCAGCAGGCTGGAGCGGCCGACGATGCCGGTCACTTTGCCGTCGCGGGTCACGACCAGGCGGCGAAGCCGATGTTCCGCCAGCTTTTCGGCGGCCTCGACCAGGCTGGCGTCCTCGTCGATGCAGATCGCCGGCGAGGCCATGATGCGCTTGACCTGGTCGGCCTCGCATTCCAGCGCTTCGAGATAGGCCGAGGAGATCGCCTGGCCCTCGGAAATGTAGCGCACCCAGGCCTCGCGCTGCCGCGCGCGCTCAGCGGCGTCGGCGTAGCGAAAATCGCTCTCGCTGACCACGCCGATCGGGCGGTTTTCGGCATCGACGACGGGCAGGCCGCTGACCCGCAGCTTGATCATGATTTCCGCGGCATGGCAGGCGGAATCCTCGGGATGCACGGATGGCGCCGACGCATTCATGGCGTCGCGGACCCGTTTCTGCTCGAAAAGTTTGTGGGGAGAGATAATGGCGGCCTCCTGCGAGGAGATTGGAATGAAAGTCTCACCGTACCGTTTATACGCGCAATCCAATACGAGCGATTGTCAGCCGCCCGACGCCAGCAGACCCGCCAGCAACGACAGGCCGAGCAGGAAGACGGCGAGCGCGGCCAGCGCCTCGAGCGCGCGGGCAAAAATTTCGGCGCGGCGGTTTTGCTGGCCGCCGAGCAACCGCGTCATCCCGGACTTGAACAGCACGGCGCCCGCCGCGAGCCCGGCGGTGGTCAGCGCCGTGCCGGCGGCCATGGCGAGCGTCGCCCAGACGCCGATTTGAAAACCGCCCAGCGCGGCGGAAAACACCAGCACCAGAATCGCGCCGGAACAGGGGCGCGAGCCCGCCGCCAGCACGGTCGCCGCGCCCTGGCGCCAGGACAGCTCGCCGGCGAGTTTTTTCGGGTCGGGCGCGACGCAATGCGGACAATCCGCGGGATGGGCGCCGCTGCCGTCATCGCATTGGAAGCGCGAGGGCGGCGGCGGTGGGCGCAGCGCGGCGAGCAGGGCCGCGCCCTTTCGCCACAGCAGCCAGCCGCCGAAACCGGCGATCAGCGCGTAAGCCGTCTTTTCCACAAGGGAGGTCGCGGCGGTCATGGTTTGCGCCGTGGCCCCCAGGAGCAGCGAGGCCACGCCCACCAGGGCGATGGCGACCAGCGCCTGCCAGCCGGCGGCAAGCACCGACAAAGCGATTCCGCGCTTCATCGCCCGCTCGTTGGCGAGCATGTAGGAGGAAATGACCGCCTTGCCGTGGCCGGGGCCGGCGGCGTGAAAAACCCCATAGGCGAAGGCGGCGGCCGCCAGGGACAACAGCGCCGAGGGGTCGTGCAGCGCGGCTTCAACCCCGCCGCGAAGGGTTTTGTAAAACTCCCCCTGCTGATGCAGCAGCCACAGGCCGATGCGCCCGGCATTGCCGACCGAGCCTTCATCGACCCCCAGGGAAAACGGATTTCTTTTGCCGATCTGCGCCAGCGCCGGGTTGGACGCCAACATCAGCGCCACGACAAAAAACCGCCTCATGGGCAGGCCACCAGGGTGCGGGGCGCGAGTTTCACGCCAAAATCCTGGCCCGGCGCCAGGCCGGACAAATAGCTTTCGGTCATCTTGCTCTGGTCCGAGGCGCTGAGCGGGTCGGGCTTGATCGTGGTCATGGAGCAACCGGACGGCGCGCTCTTCAGGATCACCGGATCTTTCTTCTCCAGCTCGATGCTGACGAAATAGGTGGGATCGTAAACCATGACGGTGACGGGCTTATGCGCGGAAATCGGGGTTTTCAGCGGCAGGGTGAAGCGCAGCGTGACGATTTTGTTGGCGTCGGCCTCCAGCGAATAATCTTTCGGCTCGCCAAATTCCTGATAGGTCGGACCCGTCTTGACGGCGGTGAAATACTGGAACGCGGCGAGCGACTCCACATTGATCTTCGCCAGCGGCGCCATCTCCTCGCGGGTCGGCGGCTTGCCGTCCTTGCCCAGGCCCTGCACGGCGAAGGCGGAATACATTTCGTCGAACGTCCAGATGTGCCTGACCGCCTCGACCCGCCCCTGCGCGTCGAACAAAACCTCCTCGCGGGCGGCGACCCAGACATGCGGATGGGCCAGGGCCGGCGCGCACAGGGCCGTGAGCGCAAAAACCGTCGTCAACACTCTCGCCACGATTCGCCTCCATCGTAAGGTTAGGAATAGCGGAACTCTGGCGAAAGCGAGGCGATTGTGACTCAAAAGTCATTTGCCCTTTCGCTTCGGCCTCCGTACAAAGCGCTTCGCATTGAGCACAGACGGAAATCATGCGCGTCAGGTCTTTCCTCCTCACTTTCATCATTCTGTCGGCCGTGGTCGGCGGACTCGCCTACTTCCAGTTCAAGGTCAAGCCGTCGATGGTGGCTGCCTTCATGGCGAAAATGCCGCGTCCGGCGAGCGGCGTTTCCGTCGAGGAGGCGCGGTCCGAAACCTGGACGCCGCGCCTCGCCGCCATCGGCTCGTTCAAGGCCGTGCCCGGCATCGACGTCGCCGGACAATTGGCGGGCATTATCGCCGAGGTCGCGGTGAAAAACGGCCAGGACGTGCTCCAGGGCGCGCTGCTGTTCCGCATCGACGACGCCATCGAGCAGGCCGAGCTGAAGTCCAACGCCGCCACGTTGAAGAACGCCGAGATCGCCTACCAGCGCCAGCAATCGCTGATGGCGCGCGGCGTCGCCGCCCAGGCCAATCTCGACGCCGCCATCGCCGCGCGCGACACCGCCGCCGCCGCCGTGGAGCGCGCCAAGGTGATCATCGCGCAAAAAACCATCCTGGCCCCGTTCGCCGGGCGAATCGGCATCCGCAAGGTCGATGTCGGGCAATATGTCGCCGCCGGCGCCCCTCTGGTGACCCTGCAGCAGCTCGACCCCATTTATATCGATTTCGCCGCGCCGGAGCAGTTTTTCAGCGATCTGGCGATCGGCCAGAGCGTGACGGCGCAAGTCGACCTGCTCGGCGGCTTGAAGGTCACGGGAAAAATCGTCAATCTCGACGCGCGGGTCGACCGCGAAACCCGCACGCTGCTGGTGCGCGCCGAAATGGCCAATCCGGACAAGAAGGTGCTGCCCGGCATGTTCGGCAATGTCGAGGTCGAGGCGGGCAAGCCGCACGACGTCGTCTCCGTTCCGCGCACGGCCATCGCCTATTCGCTCTATGGCGATTCGGTTTACGTCGTCGTCCCCGAGGATGCGCAAAAAGGTCTTGACGGGCCGCTGCGCGCCGAACGGCGGTTTGTGCGGCTGGGCGACACGCGCGGAGAGCGCGTGGCGATCTCCGAGGGGGTGAAGCCGGGCGACAAGGTGGTGTCGCAAGGCCAGATCAAGCTCCAGCCCAACGCGCCGGTGACGATCGAGGCCAATTCGGGCCTGCCGCCGCAAAAACCGTTGCCGCTGCAATGAGTTTCAGGGACGAACCCCTCATCCGTCGCGCTCGCGCGCGACACCTGCTCCCGCAAGGGGAGAAGGGAGGCGCCCCCGGCAGCCGCAACGTTCGGTGATTTTTCGACTCGCAAGAGCCCGTCGCGAGGCGGGCGTTCATAAACGCCTTCAGTGGCAGTCCACATTGGATAGATAATGGGCGCCTTTACCGATCTCTTCATCCGCCGGCCGGTTCTGGCGAGCGTCGTCAGCCTGCTGATCCTGCTGGTCGGCGCGCAGGCCGGATTCCAGATGCAGATCCGGCAATATCCCAATCTGTCCTCGGCGACCATCACCATCACGACGAGCTATCCCGGCGCCAACGCCGAGGTGATCAAGGGGTTCATCACCACCCCCATCGAGCAGGCGGTGGCGAGCGCCGAAGGGATCGACACGATGGTGTCGAGCTCGCAGCAGAACACCTCGCTGATCACGCTCAATCTGCGCCTCAACGCCAACGCCGACCGCGCCGTCACCGACGTGCTCGCCAAGGTCAACCAGGTCAAGTACCTGCTGCCGCGCGAGGCGCTGGACCCCGTGGTGGTCAAACAGGCCGGGCAGAGCACGGCGCTGATGTACATGTCGTTCAACTCGGCAGACCTCACGGGGCCGCAGATCAACGACTATCTGTCCCGCGTCGTCCAGCCCGCGCTGCAAACCATCGACGGCGTCGCCAGCGCCCAGATCCTCGGCGGCCAGAATTTCGCGATGCGCGTCTGGCTCGATCCCGACCGCATGGCGGCGCGCGGCGTGACCGCGGCGGACATCCGCCTGGCGCTGATCGCCAACAATTTCACCTCCGCCGCCGGCCAGATCAAGTCGGACTATACGCAGGTCTCCATCGACGCGCAGACCTCGCTCGAAAGCGCCAGGGCGTTTTCCCAGCTCACCGTGTCCAACCGGGGCGATGCGCTGGTGCGGCTCGGCGATGTCGCCAAAATCCAGCTCGGGCCGGAAAACGCCGAATCCTCCGCCGTGTTCGACGGGCTCAAGGCGGTGTTCATCGGCATTTATGGCACGCCGACCGCCAATCCGCTGAGCGTCATCGCCGATGTGCGCAAAGCCTTCCCGAACATTCAGGCGGGCCTGCCCACCGGCCTCAAGGCGGCGGTCGCCTATGACGCCACCGAATTCATCCGCGCCTCGATCTACGAGGTGCAGAAAACGCTGCTCGAAGCGGTCCTGATCGTCGTCCTGGTGATCTTCCTGTTCCTCGGCGACCTCCGCTCGACCATCATCCCGCTGGTCACCATTCCGCTGTCGCTGATCGGCGTGATGCTGTTCATGCTGCTGCTCGGCTATTCCATCAACCTATTGACGCTGCTGGCCTTCGTGCTCGCTATCGGCCTTGTGGTGGACGACGCGATTGTGGTCGTGGAAAACATTTATCGGCACATCGAGGAGGGCATGACGCCCTACGACGCGGCGATCAAGGGCGCGCGCGAGATCGCGCTGCCGGTGATCGGCATGACCGTGACGCTCGCCGCCGTCTATGCGCCCATCGGTTTTGTCGGCGGCCTCTCCGGCGCGCTGTTCAAGGAATTCGCCTTCACCCTGGCGGGCTCGGTGATCGTCTCGGGCTTCATCGCGCTCACGCTGTCGCCGATGATGTGTTCGCGGCTGCTGCGCTCCCATCGCCGTGAGGACGGCAAGAAGGGGCTGGCGGAAAAACTCGACGCCCTTTTCGAAAAACTGCGGTTGCGTTACGAGGCCCGCCTGCACCGGGCGCTGAACAATCGGCCGGTGACGCTGCTGTACCTCGCGGCGGCGCTGGCGCTGACCGGCGTGTTCTATTTCTCCACGCCGCGCGAACTGGCCCCTGAGGAGGACCAGGGGTTTCTGTTGACCATGGTCAAGACGCCGCAATCGGCCAATCTGGACTATATGGAGCAGGTCACCGGCAATCTGCAGCGCGTGCTCGACGGCGTGCCCGAGAAGGACCATGTGTTCGCCATCAACGGCTCCCAGGGCGTCACGCAAGGCATAGCCGGCATGATTCTCAAACCCTGGGGCGAGCGCGAAAAGGGCCAGAAGCAGGTGCTGCAGGGGCTGGGGCCGAAACTCGCGGAAATTCCGGGCGGACAGGTGGTCGCCTTTGCTCTGCCGTCGCTGCCCGGCAGCGCCGGGGGGCCGCCGGTGCAATTCGTCATCCGCACCGCCGGCGACTTCCAGACCCTGTCCGGCGTGCTCGACCGCCTGCAGGCCGAGGCGGCCAAGAGCGGCCTGTTCATCTTCACCGACGGCGATCTGAAGTTCAACACGCCGCAGCTCGAGGTGAAGATCGACGCGGCCAAGGCCAATGCGCTCGGCATTTCCATGCAGGACATCGGCGCGACGCTCGCCACCTTTTTGGGCGGCAATTATGTCAACCGCTTCAGCCTGTACGGCCGCTCCTACCAAGTCATTCCGCAGGCGCCGCGCGAGTTCCGCCTCGACGCCGACTGGCTGACCCGCTACCACCTGCGCACCAGCTCGGGGACGCTCACGCCGCTCTCGACCGTGGTGCAGATCAAGGAAAAGATTCAGCCCAACGCCCTGACCTCGTTCCAGCAATTGAACTCCGCGACCCTGTCGGGCGTGCCGTTTCCCGGCCGGACGGTCGGCGAGGCGCTCGACTTCCTGAAGGCCAAGGCGACGGAAATTTTCCCCGAGGGCTACACCTACGATTTCCTCGGCGAGAGCCGGCAATACGTGCAGGAGGGCAATACGCTGGCGCTGGCCTTCGCCTTCTCGCTGATCGTCATCTATCTGGTGCTCGCCGCCCAATTCGAAAGTTTTCGCGACCCGCTGATCATTCTGATCGCGCTGCCGACCTCCATGTTCGGCGCGCTGCTGCCGCTCAACGTGATGGGGTTCTTCGGCGCCGCTTCGATCAACATCTATACCCAGATCGGCCTGATGACGCTGATCGGGCTGATTTCCAAGCACGGCATCCTCATGGTGGACTTCGCCAACGCCATGCAGCGCAACCAGGGGCTTTCGCCGCGCGAGGCGATCGAACATGCGGCGGGCGTGCGCCTGCGTCCGATCCTGATGACCACCTCCGCGATGGTGATCGGCGTGATTCCGCTGATCATGGCCGCCGGCGCCGGCGCGAAAAGCCGCGCCGCCATCGGCATCGTCATCGCCGCCGGCATGAGCATCGGCACGCTGTTCACCTTGTTCGTCACGCCGACGGTCTATTCGCTGCTGGCGCGCGACCATCGCAAGGAGAAACTCTGAGTGACCGACGGGGTCGTCCTCCTGCACGGCCTCGGCCGCACCCCGGCCTCCATGTGGGGCGCGCAGGCTTTTCTGGAGATGCGCGGCTTCGCGACGCTCAACCTGGCGTATCCGTCGCGCCGCGCTTCGGTCGATGAGCACGCGACGCGGCTCGCGCCCCGGGTGCGCGCCTTTGCCGAAAAGCTTGAGGGCGACGTGCATTTCCTTACCCATTCCATGGGCGGGCTGGTGGCCTGGGCGCTGATCGCGCGCGACCGCCCGAAGAACCTGGGCAAGGTGGTGATGCTGGCGCCGCCGCTCGGCGGCAGCGAGATCGCCGATTTCATCGCCTCCAGCCCGCTGTTGCGGTCGCTGTTTGGCCCGGCCATCGACGATTTGACCTGTTCGGCCGAACGCGGCCCGATCGATTTTCCGGTGGGGGTGATCGCCGGCGACCGCACGCTCAACCCGCTGCTGTCCTATTTTTTCCTGCGCGGCCCCAACGACGGCAAGGTGACGGTGGAGCGCACGCGGCTGCCCGGCCTCGCCGACCACATCAGCCTGCCGGCCTCGCACACGCTGATCGCCTGGGACGGCGACGCGCTGCGCCAGGCGGTGGTGTTTTTTCGGGAGGGCGCGTTCCAGCGCAAGGGGCTGGAGCGCGTGCGCTAAAGCATTTTCAAGCGAAGGGAATGCCGGTTCGCGTGAAGAAAATGCGTTAAGGCAAGAATTAGAGCGGGCAAAGGCGCCGCCTCTTTGGCGGGCATGCACAGAAAACAGGCTTGTTGCCCCGCGGCCCCGGCGCTAAAGCAGGACGCAGAGGAGAACAATGATGCAAAGCGTCGAGGAATTTTTGGCCTACGCCATTCGTCTCGAACAGGAGGCGGCCGAGCGCTTCGGCGAACTCGCCGACGTCATGCAGAGCGCCGGCAATGGCGAGACCGCGAAACTTTTCCGCCAGTTGTCCGACTATTCGCGTCTCCACCTCGGCGACGCCAAGGCGCGCGCCGGTTATCGCGAGGTGCCGGAACTGTTGCCCGCGGCGTTCGAGTGGCCGGATTTCGAGAGCCCGGAAAAGGCCGCGATCTGGGGCGCCGATCCGATGATCGGCAAGGGCGAGGCGCTCGAAATCGCGCTCGAAGCCGAGCAGGCCGGCTACGATTTCTACAAGAACGTTCTCGACACCACCACCGACCCCGAGATCAAGGCGCTCGCGGCCGAATTCGTCGAGGAGGAGGCCGGCCACGTCGCCGAGCTGCAAAAATGGATCGCCGCGCACAAGGCTGGGCAGAAGACCCCGGCGTGAAAAGGCTTCCCCTTTCGCGGCCCATGCTCTAATCAGCCGCAATCAAGTCAGCATCCGGCGAACCTCGGTTCGCCGGATGCTGACTTGATTCTTCGCTTCACGCGTTTTCCGCACGCGAACCGGCATCCCCTTCGCTTGAAAACGCTATGAGAAATTGCGGTTGACCATGTCCAAAGACCCCGTCGCCCGGCGGCGCACCTTCGCCATCATTTCCCACCCGGACGCCGGCAAGACCACGCTGACCGAAAAACTGCTGCTGTTCGGCGGCGCCATCCAGCTCGCGGGCGAGGTGCGCGCCAAGGCCAATCGCCGCCAGACCCGCTCCGACTGGATGGGCATCGAGCGCGAACGCGGCATTTCCGTCGTCACCTCGGTGATGACCTTTGAATACGGCGATTGCGTCTACAACCTGCTCGACACGCCCGGCCACGAAGACTTTTCCGAGGACACGTATCGCACGCTGACCGCGGTGGACTCGGCCATCATGGTCATCGACGCCGCCAAGGGTATTGAGGCGCGCACACGCAAACTGTTCGAGGTTTGCCGTCTCCGCGACATCCCCATCATCACCTTCGTCAACAAGATGGACCGCGAAAGCCGCGACTGTTTTGATCTGCTCGACGAAATCGAAAAGACCCTGGCGCTCGACACCGTCGCTTTGACCTGGCCGATCGGGCGGGGCAGGGGATTCGCGGGAACCTACGATTTGCGCGCCAATCTGGTGCGGCTGCTGGAAGAGGATTCGGAGCCGATAAAAGTTTCTGGCCCCGACGATCCGAAAATCGCGGAAATTTCCTCCGATGGCGACGCGCTGCTGGCGATGGAGGAGATCGAGCTGGCGCGCGAGGCGCAAAAGCCGTTCGACGTCCAGGCTTTCCTTGAAGGTCACCTGACGCCTGTTTTCTTCGGCTCGGCGCTGAAAAAATTCGGCGTGCAGGATTTGATCGACGCTCTGGCCGAGTTCGCGCCCGAACCGCAGCCGGTGGCGGCGGCCTCGCGAACAGTCGATCCGCGCGAAGCCAAAATGAGCGGCTTTGTGTTCAAAATTCAGGCGAACATGGACCCCAACCACCGCGACCGCATCGCTTTTATGCGCGTCTCTTCTGGAAAGCTGACGCGCGGGATGAAGGCGCGTCTGGCGCGCACGGGCAAAAACATCGCGCTCAACGCGCCGCAATTCTTCTTCGCCCAGGACCGCCAGCTCGCCGAAGAGGCGTTTGCCGGCGATGTCGTCGGCATTCCGAATCACGGCGCGCTGCGCATCGGCGACACGCTCACCGAGGGTGAGAACCTCGTCTTTCGCGGGGTGCCGAGCTTCGCGCCGGAAATTTTGCGTCGTGTAAAGCTCGGCGACGCGATGAAGGCGAAAAAGCTGCGCGAGGCGCTGCAGCAAATGGCCGAAGAGGGCGTGGTGCAGCTGTTCATCCCGCATGACGGCTCGCCGGCCATGGTCGGCGTGGTCGGCGCGCTGCAGCTCGACGTGCTCGCCGAGCGGCTTCAGGCCGAATATGGCCTGCCCGTCAGCTTTGAAACCAGCCGTTTCGAAATCTGCCGCTGGATCAGTTCGGACCAGCCGGCGGAACTGGAAAAATTTGTCCGCGCCTATCCGACGGCCATGGCCAACGACCTCGACGGCGCTCCGGTCTTCCTGGCGCAGTCGGCCTTCAACCTGCGCTACGATCAGGAGCGCTGGCCGGCGATCCAGTTCACCGACATCAAGGATTATCAGGTCGGGCAGGGGTGAGAGCGCGCTTCCCCCGGTAGAAAAACCTTGACGCTGCGCGGCGGTTTCGCGCATCGTCTGCGCGAATGCATACCGGGGATTCCCATGCTTTTTTCGCGTCCCGCCCTCGCGGCGACCTTATTCGTTCTCGCGCTCCCGGCCTTCGCCGGCTCCGCGTCGCGCGACATGGCGCCTTATACTTTTCCAGCCGAAGACCGGGCCATCTCCCTGAATGGCGATCTGCCGGCCTGCGACGACGGCGGCATCCTCAGCGCCATCAAGGACCAATTCGACTCCAAGCAGTTCTGGTTCGGCGAAAGCGATCTCTCCATCGTCAGCTTCGACGTGGGCCAGGAAAGGCAGGTGGGCTTCCGCAAGCACGGCGCCGAATTCATCCCGCGCCGCTATTGCGTCATCCGCGCCATGTTCAACGACGGCCGGCCCCGTGAAGTGAAATACAACATCATCGAGCGCGGCGGATTTGTCGGCTTCGGGCCCGGCGTCGAGTTCTGCGCCGTCGGCGAAGACCGCGCGAGGGCATTCCCGCCGCATTGCTCGGGCGCGGTGAGATGAAGGTTTGGGCGGTCGCCGCGGCTTTGCTGGCGGCGACGCCGGTTGGCGCCGCCAACGACTGCATCCTCGACAATTGCGCGGACCAGCGCCCGGCGCGACAAGGATCTGCGCCGTCTGAGGACCGGGCCGCGCCGCGCGACAATGACCGGGCCGCGCCGCGCGACAATGACGGGGCCGCCGAACCTTTTCGCCGGCGCGGGACCACGCCCTCGGGCGATTTTGATTATTATCTGCTCTCCCTGTCGTGGTCGCCGTCGTTTTGCGCCACGGGCGGCGCGGAGAGATCGCGGCGCCAGTGCGCGCCCGGCGCCAATCCCGGCTTTGTCGTTCACGGGCTCTGGCAGCAATATGCGCGGGGCTATCCGCCCAATTGCGACGGCGGCGATCTGCCTTACAGCGTCCTGACGACCTTGAACGACCTCTATCCCGATCCGGGGCTCGCCCGGCACGAATGGCGCGCCCATGGCGCCTGTTCCGGCAAGAGCCCGCAAAACTATTTTGCCGATGTGCGCGCGGCGCGCGACGCCGTGGCGATTCCTCCCGAGTTGAAAGCCCTGCGCGAAGATCTGTTCGTGTCGCCGCTCGACATCCAGCGCGCCTTCATCGCCGCCAACCCGCGTCTGAGGCCGGGCATGATGACGGTGACCTGCCAGCGCGGCGCCTTGCAGGAGGCGCGCATCTGCCTGTCCCGCGATTTGCGCGATTTCGTCGCCTGTCCCGATGTCGTGCGGCGCGGTTGCCGCAGTCAGGACATTGTCGTGCCGGCGGGACGGTGAACCGTCCGTTGCGGTGAACGCAGCGCGGCCTGGGCCATGGCTTGCTTCACAACGGACAAGCCTCAGGCGGCGACATCATCGGAAACGATCCTTATTTCGGGACCGGATGGACTTCGCCTTCGAAAACAGTGCCCCAGACCGGAATGTCCTTGAGCTTGATCGGATCGACCGCATAGGGATCCTCGCCGAGCACGGTGAAATTGGCGATTTTTCCGGGCGCGATGCTGCCGATCAGGTCCTCCTGCCGCCACGAATAGGCCGCCTCGATGGTGACCGCGCGCAGAGCGGCGTCAACGTCGATGCGCTGTTCCGGGCCCGCGACGCGGCCCGAAGGCGTGACGCGATTGACCCCGAACGACGCCAGCGCCAGCGGCGCCGACGGGCCCATGGGCAGATCGGAATGATAGGAGAGCGGGATCGCGTGCTTGCGCACGGAATTGGCCCGCACCATCGCATTGGCGCGCTCCGGGCCAAGGCCTGTTTCGGAATATTTGTCGGCAAAGCCAACGGGATAATAGGGATTGGCGCTGACGATCGCGCCGAGCCGCGCGATCCGGCCGATCTGCTCCTCGGTGGAATTGGCGAAATGCACGATGACGGTGCGGTGGTCGGCGCGCGGATTTTCCGCCATCAGCTTTTCCAGAATGTTCAGCAGCACTTCGAGGCCGAGGTCGCCGTTGACGTGGATATGCAGCTGGTAACCGGCGTTCCAGTAGAGCCGCGCCCGCTCCTCAAGCTGGTCCGGCGGCATGATCCATTCGCCCTTGTGGCCGTCGAGATAGCCGTCCTTCATCTGCATCAATTGCGAGATGATGGCGCCGTCGGCGAACAGCTTGATCTGGCGCGGGAAGAACATCAGTTTCTTGCCCGGTCCGGCCGGCGACACCGCGATCTGCTCCTCGGTGGCCTGAAGCGCCTTGGCCATGCCGACGCGATCGGGAATGCCGCGCCCGTCGGCGAGGAAGGTCGAATAGATCGGCGTCGACGGCGCGCCGAGGATGTCCTGATAGAGCGCCCACATGTCCGGCGTATAGAGCGCGCCGGGCTCGTTATAGGCGGTGACGCCATTGGCGTGCAGATATGTGACCATCTGCCTGAGACCGAAACCGAGGCGCTCCGGCGTGGCCAGCACCTTCAGCATCGGGGCCATCATGAAGTTCAGCCCGCCTTCCCAATAATGGCCCTCGTTGAAATTGACCTGCTCGCTCCATTCGCCCTTGCCCTTGGTCGCGGCCTCGGTCAAGCCGAGCGCGGCGATGGCGGCGTCGTTGAGGAAAAATTCGTGACACGAGCGATGCCAGACCGAGATCGGCCGCGTCTTGCTGATCGCGTTGAGGTCGGCCCGCGTCAACTTCCCGTGCCACAGCGGTTGATAGCCCCAGGTCAACAGCCATTCGTTCGGGCTTTTCAGCGCCGTTTCCGCCGCCTTCAGCCGCGCGCGATAGTCCTCCGGCGTCAACGCCGCCTTGTTGAACTTGCCGGGCATCGGCCAGTCCTCCGGCGCGATCACCTCGACCGCAAGCGTCAACGCGCCGAGGATCGGATGCAGATGCTGGTCGATCAGGCCCGGGGTGAGCACCTTGTCGGCGAAGGTCTTGTCAATGCGGAACGGGCGCTCGCCGAGCGCCGCCTTGACCTGATCGAGCGAACCCACGGCGACGATCCTGTTCCCGGCGATGGCCACCGCCGTCGCCGTCGGGTTCTCGCGCTCCATGGTGATGATCTTCTTCGCGACGAAGATTTTCGCGATGGGCGCGCCCAGCCCGCTTGCAAGCGTTTCGTTGAGGGCGCCATCGGCCAGCGCTGGCCCGACAGCCTCGGCGACGAAGGCTCCCGCGGCCGCGACCGCGGCGCCGCGCAAAAAAGTGCGGCGCGATTTATAGCTCAGGCCTTTGAACGCGCCGGAAAAAGCTGGATTGCACATCATGCACATCGCGTCACGCCTCCTGCGCTTCAAGCGATTATTTTTATAGATGTTTTCTTGGCGACGCTCAAGTTTGGCAGGCGGTGCAAACGTCGTCGGCGCATGCATTTTAAGCTTCAGTTGCTCGAAATTGTGCTTCGCGCCCGCTCGCTCGGCGATGTCCGTAATTGCTGCGCCGCCCGGCCCGCGTCGGCGGCGCTCGCCGCCGATCTCCGTCGTTGCCTCAGGCGCGCCGCCCGCTCTATGTGACTGCGTTGAAGGATGGGCGCGCATGAATTATCGCCATGAATTTCACGCCGGCAATTTCGCCGACGTGCTCAAACACGCGCTGCTCGTGCGCGTGCTGCTCTATCTGCGGCGCAAGGACAAGCCGTTCCGCTACATCGACACCCATGCCGGCGCCGGGCTTTTCGATCTCGACGGGCCCGAGGCGCAGCGCTCGGGCGAGGCGCGCGGCGGGATTTTGCGCCTGCGCGATGCGAACATCTCGCCGGAGGCGGCCGAGCTGCTCGCGCCCTATCTCGAAGCTGCCGGCGCCGGCCCGCTTTATCCGGGCTCGCCAAAAATCGCCCAGGCGTTCTTGCGTCCGCAAGACCGTGGATTGTGCTGCGAACTGCTGCCGGAGGCCGCGAATCATCTGCGCGGCGCGCTGGCGCGCGACAAGCGCATCAAGGTGATCGCGCGCGACGGTTTCGAGGGGCTGAACGCCTTCGTTCCTCCGCCGGAGCGGCGCGGACTCGTCCTGATCGATCCGCCTTTCGAACGGCGCGACGATTACGAGCGCGTCCATGATTCGCTTGAGAGCGCGCTGCGGAAGTGGCCCGGCGGCATGTTCATGGTCTGGCAGCCGGTGAAGGAGCCGGAGGTGGCGGACGCCTTCTGCGCCGCCGTCGGCGGGCTCGCGGAGGCCCTGCGCATCGACCTTCAGGTCGCGACGTCAGGAAAAGGTCTGACCCGGACCGGCGTGATCGTTGTCAACCCCCCCTATGTGCTCGAACAGGAGGCGGCGACGCTGCTTCCCGAACTGACGCGCGTGCTGGCGCAAGACGAAAGGGCCGCGTTCTGGCTCGAACGTCTGGGGGCGGCGAAGGTTTCCTCACAATAAAGATACTCCTCAAGGCCCCCGCGGGTCTTGCCATTTGCGACAATCTGCCGCAACTTGGCTGGAATTGGAGGGGCCTTCGGCGCACCGAAGGGCTGACGGAAATATCCGCGGCGGTCTTGCAAATAAGAAGACTGCAACAAGCAAGACGATCCGCCAATCGGCCGTGCGGCCGGGTGGGCTTAGGGATTGCAGGAATGGCAATATCGGCCGCCCCGCCGATCGGCGCATGACCGGAGGAAAGGCGTCATGACGCAACAGGGCGTGATCAAGTTTTTCAATGCGGAAAAAGGCTATGGCTTCATCAAGCCGGTCGATGGCGGCAAGGACATCTTCGTCCACATCACGGCGGTCGAACAGGCCGGCCTCGCCTCTCTGAACGAGGGGCAGAGGCTGACCTTCGAGGTCGAGCCGGACAAGAAGGGAAAGGGGCCGAAGGCCGTCAACCTCCATCTCGAATAGGCGGCCGAGCCAACCTTTTTCAGAGGCGAAAGACTCCAGAAAGGTTGGCGGCTTGTCCGCGCGCCGGAAATCGGCTTTGGTCCGGCCCGCCGCGCGCTTGGAGGTCGCCATGAAGCTTTACTATTCGCCTTATTCGCCCTTTTCGCGAAAGGTCAGGATCGCCGCGGCCGCGCTCGGTTTCGGCGCGGAGCTCGAGCTGACGCCGACGGAGACGATCAATCCCGACGATCCGATCCGGCAAAAAAATCCGCTCGGCAAGATCCCCACGCTGGAAACCGACGACGGGGACTGCATTTTCGACAGCGCCGTGATCGCCGCCTGGCTCGACGCGCAGGCCGGCGGCGGCCGCATCATCCCGCGCGATCCCAAGGCGCGCACGCGCGCCCTGGTGCTTGAATCCCTGGCCGATGGCCTTGCCGAGGCCGCCGTGCTGATCATCTACGAATCGCGCTTCCGCGAACCGGAGGAGCGCAGCGGCAAATGGCTGGCCCATCAGGGCGAGAAGATCGCGCGCGCGCTGGCGCGGCTGGAGCAGGCGCCGCCGGCTTTGGCGGGGACGCCCGACATCGGCCAGATCGCGCTCGCCTGCGCGCTCGGTTATCTCGATCTGCGGTTTTCCGGCGAATGGCGGGCGACTCACCCCCGCCTGGTGGCCTGGCTCGATGACTTCGCGGAGACGACGCCGGCCTTTGCCGCAACCGCCGCCTGAACGAAAAAGCCCGGCGAGGCCGGGCTGAGGTTTCGGGAGATTGTTTCCGCCGCGCGGCTTGTTGTGACCGCATATTGCCATCCCGACGCGGCCTTCGCATCCGCGAAGACGCGCGGCCTCCTGAAATTACGGCTTTTGGAAAACAATGGGTTAACCATCGCGCCGGTCAAGGTTTCGCGTCGGGCGTCCCTTGCTCCGCCAGGACCTCCACGTCGCGGTCCTGGCCGGACTGCACCTTGAACGTCGCCTGAAACGTCTGGTTTTCGTGGCGGGCGATGGCGACATATTCGCCTTCCGCCAGCACCAGCGAGGGGAAGGCGCCGATCAGTTCGCGGATCACGTCGCCGCCGGGCGTCAGCACGGAAAAGCTGGTGTTGGCCAGCGCCTCGCCGCCGGGCGCATTCACCAGTTTCAACGTCATGGTGGCGGCGCGGTGGCGCAGCGCGCCGGAGGTCAGCTTGCCCGCGATGACGCGCAGGTCGGCGTAGATGACCGAGTTGGTGGCGTTGGTCGTGGCGCCGGAGACGTCCATCAGTTTCGAGACGACGTGATAATTCCCCTCCGGCAGACAGGCGGAGTCGCCGGCCCTCAGGTTCGGCAGGATCAGCTTGGCCTCCGGATCTCTCGCGGAAGGAAGATAGACCTGAATGACGAGTTTTGTCGGGGGAATGGCGCTGTCGTTGAGCACGCCGTTGATCTTGAGGCCGCCGGCGTTCATCACCAGTCGCTGCGCTTGCGGGGCGATGCCGTTCACGCTGATCTGCTTGGCGACCCCCGCGAGGCCGCAGGCGGCGTGGACGATATATTCGCCGTTGTCGAGCGTCACCACGGGCGCCGCTTCGTTCGATTCCGCGACCAGCGCGTGTTCGCCTTCGGCGGCGAACACGCGCCAGACGACGCCTGAGCGGATCGGTTGTGAATCGGCGGGAGCGTAAACGGCGCTCAGGCTGACCGGCGCCGCGGCCAGAACGGGCGCGCCGGGCAAAAGGCACGGGGTCGCGAAAAGCCAGCGATACCGCCAGAGAGTCATGGGTCTTCTCATCCGCGCACAATGGCCTTTTCGCATCGGTTTACAAAGCGGCGATTTTGCGGCCAATGTCGCGGAAAAGGACGAGCCATGACCGACACGCTGAAACTTCTGGAGAAACGCCGCTCCGCGCCGCCGCCGACCATGATGGGGCCGGGACCGACGCGCGAGGAGCTCACGCGCCTGCTGGCGCTGGCCGCGCGCGTTCCCGATCACGGCAAGCTCGCGCCCTGGCGTTTCATCGTGTTCGAAGGCGAGGGTCGCGACCGCGCCGGCGCGCTGTGCGCGGAGGTTTTCCGCGCACGCAATCCCGATGCTGGAGAGGAGCGGCTGGCTGCGGAGCAGGGTCGATTCTCGCGCGCGCCGAACGTGATCGCGGTCGTGTCGCGCGCCGCGCCCCACGTCAAAATTCCGCTGTGGGAGCAGGAGATGTCGGCGGGCGCGGTCTGCATGGCCCTCACCATCGCGGCGGTGGCCATGGGTTTTCGAACCGCATGGCTGACGGAATGGATCGCCTATGACCGGACGTTTTTGAGCCGGCTCGGCCTGGAGGAGCACGAAAGGATCGCCGGCTTCATCCACATCGGCCGCGTCGACGGCGAGATCGAGGACCGGGTCAGGCCTGATGTCGCGGCGCTGACGCGCTGGTTCTGATACGATTTCCGAACGATCAGTTCGAAAATCGTATTCCACTCGCGCGGACATCCGCCCTTCGCCTGAAGGATTTCCGCGCGATTTCGTTTTCGCGGATCGCGAAGCGATCTTCGCGGAAACCGTATGAGGCAGGCAAGGAAAAACCCGGCCCTTTCGGGCCGGGTCGATTGACAATCAGACGACTCGTCTCAGTACCTGGCGACGACCGGCGCCTCAACCGGGGCGCCGAACTTGTAGATGAGCGCGCCGCGGATGGTGCTCGCCTGCAGGCTCACGCTGCGGTCGGCGTATCCGATCGCGGCGGCGCCGCCGACGATCGGCAAATTGGCGAACGCGTAATTCTGCGAGCCATAGTTGTCGTAAATATACTCGACGCGGCCGATCCAGTTGGGCGTGAAGGCATAATCGACGCCGCCGCCGATGTTCCAGCCGACCAAATTATTCCGGATGCTGTAAGGGCCGTCAACGATGGTCAGGGTGTTGAGTTTCAGGTTGACGTCGGTGAACGACACGCCGCCGGCAACGAAGAACAGGGCGCGAGCGCCGAGGGCGTAGCCGAGACGGCCGCGGATGCGGGCGGAATAACTCGTTTCGGCCGTCTGGGTGAAGGCGGAGTTGCTGGTCGCGCTGACGAGGGTGTTGGTGGCGGTGACGCCCTGCCAGCCGCCTTCGCCTTCGAGGCCGATCACCCAGTTCGGGTTGAACTGGAAGTTATAGCCGACGAGGCCGCCGAGGGCGCCGCCGTTCGGGCTCTGGTTGTAGGCGTTGCTGGCGAAGGGGCCGACGGGGCCGGTGACGTTGCTCGTGCCGAACACGCCGCCGCCGTAGACGCCGAGATAAAAGCCGGTCCAGGTGAAAACGGGCGCCGGGGGAATATAGACCGGAGCGGCCTTCTCCGAAGGCAGATCGGCCGCCACGGCTGCGTAAGCCGTTGAAGCCAGCAGGAAAGTTGAAATCAGAATGCGACGCATGGCCACGTCCTCCAAGAGAAAGGATCGTCAGAGTCGCATTCCCCTGGAGTGGACGCAATCTGCTGGGGCAAAGATTGCTCCGGCGTTGCGTTCGGGACACAGTATTTTTCCGGACGTCCTGGACTTACACTGCGCAAGCTTTTGTAAAAAATGATCGCGCCAGCGTAATTTGTGGCGAAAGGGCGCCACCGCCTTGAAATCGAACGATTTGGCGGGGAGCTCTGACTCAGTAGTCGCCGGCGCCGACCAGAGGGCAGATCGCGCCGGGCGCGCATTTGCCGCCCTTCGCCTTGGCGGCTTTCGCCGGCTTGGCCTTGCTCTTGACCTGATGAACGACCGGCGCGGACAGGCCGGCCTGTGCGACGGGCAGGGCGAAGGCTGGCAGGGCGAAGGCGCAGAGCAGGGCGGCGGCGATCGGCATACGCATGGGGCGCTCCTCGATATCGGCCGCTCGAACGGCGGCGGAGGCAAATGAAACCGCGAAACGCCGCTTCCGGCAAGCCGCAATGTGGGGCGGGCGCTACCGCGCGCCCGGCGGGCCAAAACTCTGGCGGGTCCATTCGTAGGCGGTCGCGTCCGTCCTGATGCCGCCGAGCCGCGCCGTGGCGAGATCGAGAATGCTGACGATCACCGCGCTCCACATCGTCATCAGCAGGAACACGAGCCATTGGGGCTCTTTGCCGCGCAGGCCGAGCTGGTAGGCGAGCGCGCCGGCGCCGATCAGGGTGAGGACGATCAGAAGCAAGAAGAATTGCCACGGCAGTTGCATCGAAAAGGCGAAGCGAACCGCCGCGCTGGCGTCGAACGCCTCGTTGACCGCCGTCATCAGCGACACCGAAACCGGATTGGGGTTTTCGCGCACGATCGTGCTGACATGGCTCCAGATTTGCGTTTGCAACGCGTTGGTCTGGCGGTTGATCCCCTCGATCTTTTCCGCTTCGGCGCCGGCGCGGACGAAATCGGCGCGCGCCTCGACATAGGTTTCGAACAGCCGGGCGATCGCCTCGCCATCGGGGCCTCCGACGGCTTTCGCGCGCAAAAAAGCCGTGCCGATGGCGTTGGTCTCCGCGAGCGTGCCGGCGCGGCGCTCGGTGAACCGCTCGTTGGCGAAGGACAGGGTCAGCGCCAGCACGAAGGCGAGCAGCCCGAGCATGCCGGCGACCAGGGCGCTGACGCTGTCGGACGCGCTGTGGCCCCGCCTCCGGGCGCGGACGCCGACGACATAGCCGATCATGTGGGCGAGGCCCTGGGCGGCCAGGAGAATGAGGCCGAACAGCCAGACGCTGATCGCGGCGATGGAAATGACAAGGGACACGAGGGCTCATCCGGTTGGATGGAAACGAGCTGAGCCTACACCGTCAGCGGCCCCACCACCACGCGCCCGCGACAATGACCGCCTCTCCGGCGAGAATGGCGGCGAAGACGGAGCGGCGGAAGGCGAAGAAGGCGGCGCCGGCGAACAGCAAGGCGCCGCCGCGCGCCCAGATCGGCACGGCGGCCAGCTCCCGCGCTGGCGTGGCGACGATTTTGAGCACCACCCCGACAAGGAGCGCGGTGGCGACGCTGCGCACGAACCGAAAAATTTCGGAGTCTTCGTCGATTCGGTGGGCGACGAGCACGGACAGCCAGCGCCAGACCTCGCTGGGCAGAAAACCGAGCAGGACGACGGCGAGATAAGGGGACAGGGCGGGATCAAAACTCACGCCGCCACCTTGCGCGCGTAAAAACCGGCGAGCCAGGCGCCGCCGCCGCCGACCAGCGCCAGGATCATCAGATCGAAGCCGCCGCCGACGAAAATCTGGGTCAGCGGCGCCAGCGCCGCGCCGGCGCCGATCGCCAGCCAGTCCGAGCCGTCGCGCGCCGCTCGCGCCGTCGCCGCGAGGAAATAGAAGGGCGACAGCATCATCAGGCCGCCGGCGACCGGCGCGGGAACGGCGGCTGTCAGCCAATAGCCGAGACCGCTGGTCAGCGTGGTCAGCCCGAGGCAGGTGAGGGCGAAGCCGAAAAAGAAAGGCATGCGCTGCGCCTTCTCCAGTTCGGGCAGGCGGCGCAGCGATTCGGCCCAAACGGTCACGGCGATGAAATGGGCGGCGAACAGCAGAGTGATTCGGCGCGTCTTTTCCCCGCGCAGCATCGGCAGCACCGACAGGCACATCGGCAGCAGGCGCACGGAGGACAGGCTGACGGCGACGGCGATGGCGGCGGGCGCGGTCTTGGCCGCGAGCGCGCCGAAGAAAAGCACCTGGCCGGGGCCGGCCCAGATCAGCGCCGTGGCCAGCATGGCGGCGTCGGGCGGCATGTCGGCGGCCCGCGCCAGCGCCCCCGTACTCATCAATGATAGGGCGACATACCAGGCTGGGCCGGTCAAAGCCGTTCGCGCGCCGGCGTAAAACCAGCGTCGGTCTTTCCGCGCGTTCAAGACATCAGACTTCCGCGAGGCGCTCCAGGCGCTGCACGTCGAGCAGGCGCACGCCGTCGGGCACGATGACGATGGTTTTTTCCCGCGCCATGCGGGTCATCATCCGGCTCACCGTCTCTACGGTGAGGCCAAGATAATCGCCGATGTCGAGACGGGTCATCGGCAGCGGCACGTGGACCGAGGGGCCCTGGATGCGCGCATAGCGCTTGCGCATGCCGACCAGGAAGGCGGCGATCTTTTCCTCCGCCGTGCGGCGGCCGAGCACCACCATCTGCTCCTGCGCCAGCGCCAGTTCGTGCGACGCCATGTTCATGAGACGGCGCAGCAGGCGCGGCTTGTCGTCGAGCATCTCGCTGAAGCCCGTGCGCGAAAACTGGCAGACTTTCGCGGGGGTCAGGGCGTCGGCGGTGTAGAGATAGGTGGGCTCGAAATCGAGTCCCAAAAAATCGCCCGGCATGGCGAAGCCGACCACCTGGCGCCGGCCGTCCGGCAGCAGTTTTGACAGCCGCAGCGCGCCGGCGGTGAGATTGTAAACAAAGCCGGCTTCGCGGCCCTGCTCGAAAATCGTGCTCTTGGCGGGATAGCCCTGGCTGCGGCCGATCTTGTCCAAAACCTCGAATTCGTCGGGATCGAGGGCGCAACAGACGCTCTGGTCCTTGATCTCGCAGTCGCAGCAGTCGAGCCCCGGACTTTGCGCCACCTTGTGTCCGCTGCAGGGGATGACGCGCGTGTTGGCGTCGAGACGCCCGAACACCGTTTCCACAAGGGCCTTATCGACCAGCGTATCCAAGCCGCGCTCCCTATTGAACTTTCGCGGCCGCACTGCCGCGAGGGCAACTGTAGCATTGAAAATCAGAACGAGAAAGTTTTTGATCCTCGTCAACGACAAAACATGAAAACGTCTTCGACGCAATTGAATGCCCCGGACGGACAATCTGGGCGCGCGCGGCGCGGTTTTGTTGGTCGGCTCGCCCGCTCTCGGCTTGCTCTGCGCGACGTCCCGGCTTAAGTCTGCGGCGAAAGCGCGGCGATTTGCCGCGCGGATCGTTTCCGCCCGATGGTGCGGAAGCGACGGAAGGGACGGGCCTTTCGATGATCGAGGGGTATCACGGCGGCCGCCGGTTCGAGCGGATCCATTTCCTGTCTTCGGACGCGCCCGAGGCCGAGGAGGCGCGCGCCCGGCTGGTCGGCCGTTATGGCGACGTCCATTCGGAAGAGGCGGATGTGGTGGTGGCGCTGGGCGGCGACGGCCTGATGCTGCAAACCCTGCATCGCTTCATGGGGCGCGGCGTGCCGATCTACGGCCTGAACCGGGGCTCCGTCGGTTTCCTGATGAACGAGTTCCGCGAGACCGGCTTGCGCAAGCGGCTGGCCGCGACGCGCAGCACCATCATCCATCCGTTGAAGATGACGGCGAACACGTTTCGCGGCGAAACCGCGGAGGCGCGGGCGATCAATGAAGTGTCGCTGCTGCGCCAGTCGGCGCAGGCGGCGAAACTGCGCATTCTGGTCGATGGCCACACGCGCATGGCGGAGTTGATCGCCGATGGCGTGCTGCTGGCGACGCCGGCGGGGTCGACCGCCTACAACCTCTCCGCCGGCGGGCCGATCATGCCGATCGAGGCGCCGCTGATGGCGCTCACCCCCATTTCCGCTTTCCGCCCGCGCCACTGGCGCGGCGCGCTGATCTCCAGCAAGGCCCAGGTGGTCATCGAGGTGCTGGAGCAGGAAAAGCGGCCGGTGGCGGCGGTCGCCGACCATTTCGAAATCCGCGACGTCGCGCTCGTGGCGATCGCGATGGACGAGAGCACCGGGCTGGAGCTGCTCCACGATCCCGGACATTCCATGGAAGAGCGCATTTTGCGCGAACAGTTCAGGCATTGACCATGACGACATCATCCGACGCTCAAACGCCTTTGCTGCGCGACCTCGAAGAAAAAGTGCTGGTTTCCGACAAATATTCCTATTCGAGCGTCACCTACGACCTTTTGCGCGCGGATGGGCGCTGGGACGCGCACACGCGCAGCCTGTTCCGCCGTCCCGACGCGGTGACCCTGCTGCCCTACGATGCGCAGCGCGGAAAAGTGTTGTTGACGCATCAGTTTCGCCTGGGCGCCCATATGAACGACCGTTCTCCGGGCCTGCTGGAGGCCTGCGCCGGCACGCTCGACCCCGGCGAGGACCCGCAAGCCTGCATGCGCCGCGAGGCCCATGAGGAAATGGGCCTCGCAGTCGGCGAGGCGCGGTTTCTGTTCGAGGCTTTTGTCAGCCCGGCCGCGACGACGGAAAAACTCTATTTCTTCGTCGCGCCCTACACGCCGGAGGCCCGCGTCGCCGACGGCGGCGGACTCGAGGAGGAGGGCGAGGAGATTTTGGTGGTCGAGGCCGATTTCGACGAGGTTCTGGCGCAGGCCGGGCGGGGCGAGATTCGCGACGCCAAAACCCTGACAATGCTCTACTGGCTCGCGGCCTCCGGGCTGATGCGCGGATGACGTTTGCGCGTTGGTTGGCGCCGCTGCGTCCGCCACGCCTGACGTGATGACCGCAATTGACGGCGTGGCGTGAGAAAATATACAAACCAAAAAAGAACGCAGTCGCCGCAGTCGCGTGTCGTCAAGTGCGTTAACCGCGAGGTCAAGGAAGCGTCAGGTGTCCGTCGATGTCGCACGGCTTGCTCGCGCCAGCGATGAGCTCAACTCCGCCATCGTCCTGGGGCGTTCCTGGGCGCAAGCCCTCGAACAGCTCGCGGATGCGGCGGGCGCCAAAGCCGTCTGCTTCAGCCGCTCGACCAAGACCGACTTGAGAATGCTCCCGTCGATAGGATTGGCGGAGGCCTATCAGGACATCAGGTCGCGCAAGACGCCGCCCTACAGCTCCAAAGTCCTGATCCTGGATTCGAAGGTCAACGGCTTCGTGTCGGACGGCGCTCCGCGCATTCGCGAGCGGCTGGAGCGGGAACGGTTCTTTCGCGAGTTCATGAAGCCCATAGCCGACGTGCCCTACCGCGCGTCGGTGTCGCTGCTCGGGCCCTCGGACATGACCGGCTTGAAAGTGTCGTTCTGGCGCGGAGGCAAACAGGGTGCGTTCGACCCGCAGGACGTCGAGCGACTGAATTCCATTCTTCCGGCGATTCGGGCGTCGGCTCAGCTCGCGGTCTTCGGTCTCGGCCAGCAGGCGCGCGAACAATCCGTGCTGTTCCGGCGACGCGGCGAATTCATCATCGAATTCGACTTTGCCGGCAGGCCGCTGGAGTCGGGTGTTCAAGCCATCGTTGCGCACGGCGATCCCTTGTCCGTCGTCCGGGGCCGGCTTGCGTGCCAGGTGGCGGCCGAACAGCCCCGCCTTGACGCGATCATCGGCCGGGCCGTCGCGCCTCAGCCCGCCGCCGGCGCCTTGCGGTTGACGCGTCAAAGCGATGGCGCGCCATTTTTCCTGATGGTCACGCCCGTTCGGGGAGAGGCGGTCGACGTCATGGCGCCCGTGGCGGCGATCGGCGTGCTGATCGATCCGGCGACCAAAAGCCGAACCGATCCGGCCGCTTTGCAGCGCGTGCAAATGGCGGCCGGTTTGACGGACAGGGAGACCGTGATCTCGGGGCTGATTTCAGTTGGCCTTTCCGTTTCGGCCATCGCGCAAAAAGTTGGGGTGAGCACAGGAACGGCGCGCAATCATCTCAAGGCGGCGATGCAAAAATGCGGCGTTCACAGTCAGGTCGAACTGGCTGCGTTCATTGGCCGGTTCGGGTAGGCCATCAGGATCAGGTCGTCGAACACCGTGTTGGTGGGAACTTCAAAGTGTATTCCTGTGCGAACTTCGTAAATTGAAAACGCGCCCTCCGGCGAAAACCAGCGCATTCTTTTCGCCATCGTCACGGCTTGCTGGAAAGTCGGAGCCTCTCCTCTTGTATAACCGCCCTCGCAAATGAGGTATTGTTTATCTGGTATCGCATCATGCTTGCCGCCGTCGATCAATTGCATCGCCTTCCCCCACGCAAATGCCTTTCCCGACTCTAGCAGCGCGGACATCTGTCCGATTGTCCCATATGGCACAGATCGGCGCGGGCGGCTGGGGCATGGCGTGGACCGCCGCGACCGGGCCATGCAGGGCGGGACTGAGCTTAAACCTCTTTCAGCCACCCCTCGGAGACGGCATAGCCCACCAGTTGCACGCGGCTGTGAAAACCCAGCTTGTCCATGCCGCGCGCCTTGTAGGTCTCGACGCTCTTGACGCTGAGATTGAGCAGGGTGGCCAGCTCCTTGTTGCTGTGGCCGAGCGCGGCCAGCCGCAGGATTTCGACCTCGCGTTCGCTCAGGTCGACCCAGTGGTCAGCCGTCTCCCCGGGCTTGTGCGCGATTCCGTCGATCGCCTTGCTGGCGACGGAGGGATCGAGATAGACGCCCCCGGCCGCGACCGAATGAATGGCGCGGCGCAAATCCTCGGAGACCGAGCGCTTCAGCACATAGCCGACCGCGCCCACCTCGATCAGCTTGCGAAAATAGGAGCGGTCCTCATGCACGGTCAGGACGATGACCTTGCAGAGCGGACATTCGCGCAGCAATTGCCGGGTGACGTCGACCCCGTTCAGGCCGGGCATGGAGAGGTCGAGGACGACGACATCGGGCTTGAGGTCGAGCGCCAGGCGCAGCGCCGTGCGCCCGTCGCGCGCCTCGGCGACGATTTCGAGATCGGGATCGCCCTTCAAAAGCGAGCGGATGCCGTCGAGCACCAGCGGATGGTCGTCGGCGAGAAGAATGCGCAAGCGCGGTCCAAGGTCGGATGTCATATCGGAACCCTTACAAAAAGCGTGCAGCCGCGCCCCGGCGCGGATTCGACCTCAAGCGCGCCCGAAACCAGCGACAGGCGCTCCCTGATGCCGAGAAGCCCCAGCCGATGTGTCGGCGCGCCGGTCCGCAGGGGATCGTCGACCGAAAATCCCCGGCCGTCATCCTCGATGATCATGCGGACCTCCTTGTCCCTCACTTCCAGCAGCACGCCGGCCCGCGTCGCGCCGGCGTGACGGGCGATATTGGTGATCGCTTCCTGCAACACGCGGTAGAGCGTGGTTTCGACCGCCGGATCGAGACGACGGTCGTCGAGGGCGAGGCGCAGGTCAACGCGAAAATTCAGCCGCTCGCTCCATGTCTCCACGAGATGATGGATGGCGGTCTGCAGGCCGAGGTCGTCGAGCGCCGTGGGACGGATTTCCCAGGCCAGCCGGTTCACGTCGGAGCCGACGCCCTTGGCCAGAGTTCGCAGGGCCGCGAGGCGCTCCTTCGCCAGCGCCGGCATGGCGTCGCCGAGTTCATCGAGACCAAGCTGGAGAAGGGTAACGCTCTGTCCCAGCGTGTCGTGAAGCTCCCGCGCGATCCGCAGCCGCTCGGCTTCCTGATCCTCCACGGTGGAGCGCAACACCATCGACAGCTCCGCCTCGGCCACGGCGCGGCGCCGGCTTTCCTGCTTCAGCTCCTCGAGCCGGCGGTCCAGTTCGATCGCCAGCGCCTCCTGCTTCGCGCGCGCATCCTCCCGCTCGCGGGCGACCAGATCGATGCGCTTGAGAACGACCTCGAGCAGCGAGACGCGCAGGGTGTGGGCCGCCTCCAAGTCCACGTTGCGCCAGCGCTGCGAGTGATGCCGCACCGACTCGCGCCACGCCTCGAAACTCGTTCGCGGCGACAGGCGGTCGCCGTTCGGGCCGGAGGTCACGGGTTTCGACGGGTTTCCGGCCCAGGTGAGCGTGCGGATCGCCTCGGGGCGGAACCACAGCACGTAGTCGCGCGGAAATTTCGACACGGAAAGCGCCATGATCCCGCTGGCGACCTCCGCGAACTCCCTGGCAGGAGGATAGACCAGCGGCAGCCGGTCCGTGTGATAAATCCCGTCCGCTGCGGTGTTGTTGAGCCAGGCGACCAGCGCCGCGATCTGATCGGCGCGCGGCGTCGCGCCAAGCTCCGTATAAACGCCGTCGAACCACAGGCCCACGCCTTCCGCGGGTATGTAGTCGAGCAGGTTCGGCCGGCAGCGGATCAGTCCTTGGGCGAGGTCGCCCTCCTGGCTCATCCGCGTCAGCAACTCCTCGTGGACGCGCTTGCGGCGCAACTGCTCCTCGAAATCTTGCGCCGCGACGCGGGTTTCGAGCTGTGACGAAACCATTTGCGCGAACAATTCGCAGGCCATGCGCAGACGGTGGGTGAGAAAACGCGGCGTGGGATGGTGGCAGGCGATCAAGCCCCACAGGCGCCCGCCCAGGATGATCGACAGCGACATCGACGCCGTCACGCCCATATTGGCCAGATATTGGAGATGAATGGGCGACACGCTGCGGATCTGGCTGTAGCTCAGGTCAAGCGGCCGGCCGTCGCGCGGATTGACCGGCGGCAGAATGGGCGCGGCCGTGTAACGCGCATCGGGAATGAGCCTGATCCAGTTCTTTTGGTAAAGCTCGCGCGCCTGGCGGGGAATATCGGACGCCGGGTAATGCAGGCCGAGGAAGGACTCGACGCCGGCGTTGCGCGATTCCGCCTCCACCATGCCGCTGCCGTCCGACAGGAAGCGATAGACCATGACGCGGTCGAAGCCGGAGACCCGCCGCACCTCCTCGGCCATGCTCTGGCAAAAGTCGTGCGGCGTGGCCGCCTGCTGCACGCGCAGCAGCATGGATTGCATGAGGCTCAGGGCGTCCTCGGGATTGCTCTCCTGGATCGGCTCCAGTTCGAGGACGACGAGGCCGCTGCTCTCGTGCACGAGGGCGTCGACGGTCCGCCCGTCGCGCGCGTCCAAGGTGAAGGCGTGCACGGGCCGCACGATCGGTCCCTCGGTCCCGAGCAGGGTTTTGATGCGCCGCTCCAGACCGCGCGGCAAACAGCTTTTCAGGTCCTGGCCCGGCAGGTTTTCCGGCGCGTGTCCCAAAATGCCCTCGGTGTCGCCCCCCGCCTGAATGACCTGCAAGGTCTCCGGGTCGAACGCCAGCAGCGCCCCGTGCGGCTGGACGGACGCCGGGATGTGGATCGGTTCGCGGTCGCAATGGGTGAGGTCGAGCGCACCTGGAACGGGATCGTGGCCGCCGCCAACATGGGTGTGGTCGCCGCTCATGGCGGACAGGGCCGCAGCGTCGCAACCATCGCTGAGCCTCCTTGGGACCTTGAAGCTTGAGCCCCACATTATGCTGAAAGCTTTGCGAGGGAAAGCTGGGAAGCAACGGACAGGCGGTCGGGGAAAACCCTGACGCTCACCCCTTCGCAGCCGATCCCGTCGGTTCGCCCTGGCCGCCGGCGCCGGGCGATTTTGCGCGCCAAGATATTGTTAAAGCGTAAAAATATCTTCGTGGAGGGCAGATCTCGGGTGTCGGTCCGCTCCTGTCGAGACGGAATGTGATCATGCAGTGCTGCAAGTCATTCGCGCCTCCGCGGGCGCGAACCCAAGGGAAAACCCTGAAGCGGGGCACGAAATTCCCCCAAAGGGCGCCGACGAATTCTCTGACGCCCGGCTATGTCACCCCAAATTGACATAGAGAAGCGTCAAGTTATAGTCGGACCTGCGTTTCGGCGACGATATCTTCTTGATTTCGTGTAAGTTTACGCCGCCCAGCCGCTGGGGCGAAAAACCTGTGCGCAGGCATGCGCGAGGAATAAGCAGCGGTATTAACGAGAGGTGTACAATGGCTGACAAACCGCTCACCGCCGATCAGGCTGAGGAACTCCACAAGTATGTCATCGACGGCGCCCGCGCCTTCGTCGCGATCGCGGCGTTCGCGCACGTCCTCGCCTACTCGCTGACCCCCTGGCTGCACTAAGGAGTTCCGTTATGAACCAAGGCAAAATCTGGACCGTCGTCGACCCGGCCGTTGGCCTTCCGCTGCTGTTGGGCTCCGTGGCCGTGACCGCTCTTCTGGTGCACCTCGCCATTCTGCAGAACACCACCTGGTTCCCGGCGTTCATGCAGGGTGGGATGAAGAAGTCCGCCGCGATCGTGCACGTGGTCGGCTGACCATGTAAAGCCGATTTGCCGAGCAACGTCGCTATCGACTGAGATGGCCGACGGTGTGTGGCGCTGGCCAGGATCGTGACGTCGATCTGCTGTGCGGGGAATATTTTTTGCCCACCGCTTCAGATGTCGGAAAACAAAAGACGCCCGCGCGGATTGTCCACCCCTCGCGACCGTCAATTGTCGAACCGAACGGCGCTCTATCCTGCTACGCCCCTTCACCTGACTTGATCGACGTCACCAGCTGCTGGTCAAGTAAATGAAGTCGGACAATGCCGGCCGGTATCAAAAAGATACCGGCCGGTTTTTTTCGTGTCAAGCGGTCGCTGCGAAACGCTGGCGCGCTTGAGTCGAGCAGCGCTGGGGATTCGTCGATTTGTCGACGGCTTTGGCGGCCATAGCGGCCTTCCGCACCCTTCCCAACCCGTCTTGCTTGCCGTTCAGAACTGCGTCGTGTGGCCCGGCTGGCCGACGCCGTCGCGCGCGATCGCGCGCCTGCGTCGATGGGCCGTCGGGGAAACCCTGAAGCAAATGGGGATAGACCAACCCCATTCGGGGGAAACCCTTGGCGTTTGCGGCAAGTTTCCCCATAGAAGATCGCCGATTTCACTGACGCGCTCTTATGTAAAACGAAGTTGACCTTATTGAATGTCAATCTATACTTACACCTGCGTTTGGACGACGGTATCTCATTGATGTCGTTGTTGTTTACGCCGCCCAGCTACTGGGGCGCAGACCTGCGTGCAGGTTTAGCACGAGAAAAACAGTGGCTTATCATAAGAGGTGTACAATGGCTGTTCTGTCCCCGGAGCAATCTGAAGAGCTCCACAAGTATGTGATCGATGGCGCGCGCGCTTTCCTCGGCATCGCCCTGGTCGCGCACTTCCTCGCTTTCTCGATGACCCCCTGGATGCACTAAGGAGCTCCGGTTATGAACCAAGGCAAAATCTGGACCGTCGTCAACCCGGCCGTCGGCCTTCCCCTGCTGCTCGGCTCCGTGGCCATCACCGCTCTGCTGGTGCACCTCGCCATTCTGACGCACACCACCTGGTTCCCCGCGTTCATGCAGGGCGGCCTGAAGAAGGCGGCGTCGATCGAGCAGATCGTCGGCTGATCGCATGAAGCCGCTCTGTTGGCGGTGCGGAATACGCCCGGATTGCGCACGGCAGGCGTTGGCTTTTGGAGGGTCCGCCGCCGCGCCAGCTCCTCGAACCGCCTCATGACAGAGCGACGCGTGTTCGCCTGACTGACGACGCCATGCGTCGATCAGCCAAGTGAAAGCGAATAGTTCGGTCGGCGCAAAACGGCGCCGACCGTGTTCCGCACCAAAAGGGCAGCCAAGCTGAGCCTCAAGGGAAAACCCCAAGGCCAATGTCCGGATTCCCCCCATGGGAAGCTGCCGGATTTTCTGACATGGGGTTATGTCAACCCAAGTTGATCTCTCAAGACGTCAATCTATGATGACACCTGCGTTCGGACGACGATATCTCTTTGATTTCGCAGTGCTTGCGCCGCCCAGTCGCTGGGGCGCCCGCGTGCGGGTTTCGCACGATAACAACAGCGGCTTATCTAAGAGGTGTACAATGGCTGTTCTGTCTGCGGAGCAATCTGAAGAGCTCCACAAGTATGTGATCGATGGCGCGCGCGTCTTCCTCGGCATCGCCCTGGTCGCGCACTTCCTCGCTTTCTCGATGACCCCCTGGATGCACTAAGGAGCTCCGGTTATGAA
>NZ_WNKS01000016.1 GCF_009720655.1 Rhodoblastus acidophilus
TTTCGCTCGAAACGGCCCGATCGTTTGAAAATTTTGGTCTTTGACGGAACGGGCATGTGGCTCATGACGAAATGGCTCGAACTTGAGGGCGGACGTTTCGCCTGGCCGCCGATCCGCGAGGGCAAAATGATGTTGTCGGCGACGCAACTGGCCATGCTTCTGGACGGGCTGAGCGAGTGGCTCAAGATCGCGCCGCGGCCGGCGGCGCGGCCGATCAAAACCGCTTGAAACACCCTGTTTTGCTAGCGTTTCGAGGCGATTGGCGTTAGCTTGTCCTTATGGCGCTTCGACCGGAAACACTTCCCCGCGATCCTGATCGACTGATCGAGATGCTGCTCGCCAGCGAAGGGAAAAACGAAGCCTTGCAGGCGACGATCCGCACCCTGAAGGAAATGATTTTCGGGTCGCGGTCGGAAAAGCTCACGGTCGTCGTCCCCGAACAAATGGCGCTCAGTCTCGGCGAGGCGCAGGCTGCGCCTCCGGAGCCGGCGAATGACGAGCGCCTGAACGAGGCGGGCGCGCCCGCCGGGGCGCAAAAGAGGCGCAAGCGCAACATTGGCGCCTTGCCGCCGCACCTGCCGCGCCATGTGGTGGTGATCGAGCCGGACTCGATGGACTGCCCGTGCTGCGCCGGGAAGTTGCATCGCATCGGCGAGGCGGTCAGCGAAGCGCTCGACCGGATTGCGCCGGTGGTCCGGGTGGTGCGCACGATCCGCCCGAAATACGCCTGCCGGGCCTGCGAGGAGGTCATCGTTCAGGCCAAGGCGCCGGCGCGTCTCATCGAGGGCGGCATGGTCACGACCGCCTTCGTCAGCCATATCGCCGTGGCGAAATACGGCTGGTATTCGACGCTCTATCGCCAGATGCAGATCCTCGCCGGCTACGGCGTCGAGGTTGACCGGCAAACGCTGTCGCGCTGGCTCAAGGAAGCGGCGCGGATGCTGAAGAGCCTTTACGAACGCCAGTTGGCCGCCATGCATCTGCATGCGCATCTGTTCTGCGACGAGACGCGGATGCCGGTGCTCGATCCGGGAAAGGGCCGCGCCAAGACCTGCCAGCTGTGGGCGCATGCGACTGACGACCGGCCCTGGCGGGGGCCGGCCCCGCCGGCGGTCGCCTATGTGTTCGCCGACGGGCGCGGCAAGAAAGAAATTGCGGCGCAGCTCGCGACCTTCTCGGGAACGCTTCAGGTCGATGGCTATAGCGCCTACAAGGCGCTCCTCAAGGACGAGCGGGCGGCGGGCGCGATCCAGCTGGCGTTTTGCCTGACCCACGCGCGACGCAAATTTGTCGCCGTGTTCAAGTCGACAAAATCGCCGTTCGCGCAGGAAGTGGTCGAGCGCATCGCGGCGATTTACGCGATCGAGAAGACGATCCGCGGCCTCGACGCCGAACAGCGCCGCGCCGTGCGGCAGGCCGAAACCAAGCCTTTGATGGCGGCTTTGAAAGCTCGGCTGGATGAGACGCGGGATGGGCTTTCGATCCAGTCGACGCTGACGGAGGCGATCAATTACACGCTCAACCATTGGGCTGGCTTGATCCTGTTCCTCGACGACGGCCGCCTTGAGCCCGACACCAATATCGTCGAGCGTTCGATCAGACCGATTGGCATCGGGCGCCGCAACTCATTATTCTGCGGCGACGAAGGCGGGGGTGAAACCTGGGCCATTCTTTCGTCGCTCATTAACACGGCGAAACTCAACGAGATTGATCCGGAAACCTATCTGACCGACGTGCTTGAGCGCATTGTCTCGGGTCGAACGAAAAACAATCAGTTGGACGAATTGCTGGTCTGGAATTGGAAAGCGGCGCGCAGGGCTGAAACCATGAAGGCGGCGGCGTGAGCGAGACGCTTTTCACCTATGACGAAGCAGACGTGATCCTGCGTGGCGACGGTCACAGCGATTTTGTCGGCATCAACGCCATCGACGGCCTGATCGCCGCAGTCGCGGCTGGGCCGGCCTTTATTCCAACCCATGAATGGCTGCCGCAAGTCTTTGGCAAACGAATGCCGATGAAAGAGCCGGGGACGCCCGAGCATCGCCTCGTTCAGACCATCCTGCATCGTCACGACGAGGTTGTTGAAATCCTCGCCCATCGGCCTGAGGCCTATCTTCCACTGCTCATGAACGCCGAGGGCTGCGCCGTCATGACTGACTGGTCGATCGGCTTCTTGCTCGGCGTCGGCATGCGCTCCAACGCATGGCGGTCGCTGATGATCTCTGACTTCGGGATGACCCTGGCTCCAATCCTGTCCGTCAATCCAATGGGACGCGACCTGCTACTCGGCGTCTCGGAGGCGGAAATCGAACGGATTGCAGCGACGGCTCACGAAACCATCGCCGGCGCCGTCGTCGCCTTATGCCGACATTGCGCAGGCGGACGATCCGCCAGCCGACGCCTTGCCAAACTGCGAGGTGGCCGTCGGCGCTGACGGTCTGAAAATGGGTGACCGGTCGAGCCGCACCGCTAACGGAACTTCGACACCAGGATCATTGCGAGCAGGCCGGGGCCGGCAAAGCCGCGCGCGATCGGATGCGAGGGCGCCGGCGGTTCAGTGATCGCCTCGCAATCCCGGCAGGTGAACTTTTCGCGCACATGCTCGATGATTCTCCAGCGCCGCGGCTCGCTTTCCAGCGTCCGGGTCACGATCTCGCCCAGCTTGCGCAGCCGGGGGCCGCCGCATTTGCCGCACGCGCAGGGCGCCGCCTCGACAATCCGTTCGACTGGCAGATCGTCCGGCAGTTTGCGCGGTCCGCGCGGCGCCCGCCTGTGCTTGTCCTTCGTCGTTTCCGGCGCGACGATTTCCGCCTTGGTTTGTTCGGCGCCTTGGGTCTCCTCCAAATCCTCGATCGCCAGTTCGAGCTGTTCGATCAACTGCTTGCCGCGCTCCGAGGATTGTCCGAACTGTTCGCGCCGGGCCTTGGCGAGCAAAAACTTCAGGCGCTCGATCTCCAGCCTGGTGATCTTGGCTTCGCTCTGCGCGGCGAGATTTTCCGCCTCCTTCTGCGCCAGCTGTTCGCGCTGCGCGAGGATCATCGCGTGGGCGGCGGCGAGGTCGGAAGGAAGCGGATCGGAGGCGTCTTTCACGCTCGGAATTGAACCATATCTGTCCGCCGAAATCGTCCCAAAACAGCGGGCCGAGTCTGCCCGAGTCAATCGGCCGCAGATCACCCCGCCGCCTCCGGACGCCAGGTTTTCTGTGGCATGCGCCAGTCAATTCCAGAAAGAAGATAGGACAGTTGCGCCGCCGAGATCGTCACGACGCCATCGGCCATGGACGGCCACAGGAAACGCCCGCGTTCAAGCCTTTTTGTGAACAGGCATGCGCCCTGGCCATCGTGCCAGATCACCTTCAAAAGATCGCCGCGGCGACCGCGAAAACAGAATAAATTGCCGTTATGAGGATTGCGCTTCAGCGTTTCCTGCACCTGCAAAGCCAGAGAGTTGAAGCCTTTGCGCATGTCGGTGTGGCCGGTCGCCAGCCAGACGCGGACGTCGCTCGACAGCCCGATCATCTCGTTTCCATGACGTTCACGATCCGCCTCAGGGCGGCGGGATCAATGTCGGGCGCGACAACGAGCCGAACGCCACTCGGAAGAATGATCTCGACCGTTCTCGGCGACCCGCTCGACTTGGGGGCATCCTCAACGCAGACGCGAACCATCTGCGGCGGCTCAATGGCGGGCCGTGGCGGCTGGACGCCCAACTCGCGCCGCCAGGTGAACAATTGCCCGGGCGAAATCCCGTGGCGTCGCGCCGTGGCCGAAACCAGGCGAGGACCCGCCTGGCTTTCGGTGACGATCCGCAGTTTCTCCTCGTCCGACCAACGGCGCCGACGCCCCGTCTCCACGATCTCCAGCTTTTCGACACTGTGCGTATGACTATGCATACGTATAGTGTCTTACCGAGCCGCTCGCGAAATCACAGGCGGTCCAACCCGGACGCGTACTCCATGGTCAAGAGCGCGCCCTGTCGTTCGGCGCCTATCCGACCCGTACGCGCGGTGGCGTGGCGGGGCGGCAGCCGCGAGGCTGCCTGCGCTGCCTGCGCTCCCGATTGGCGCGGAATGGGCGCGCAAAAAAGCCGGCGGGTTGCGCCGGCCTCGCCATGTCTCGGGCCTCTTCAGCCTTCGAGCTCGGAATCCCAATACAAAAAATCGTGCCAGGTCTTGTGCAGCTCGCTGTTGGCCTGGGGCAGGCGGCGGGCGATCATGTCGAGCTGGAACGGGCTCGGCTCGAACGGGGCCCTCCGCAGCTTCAAACCCGCCTGGCGCGCCGTCATGTCGGCCTTGAGCAGATTGTCCCGCTGGCAGCAGGTGACGATGTTGGTCCAGCTCGTCTGCCCGCCTTTTGAGCGCGGAGTCACGTGATCGAACGTCAGGTCCTTCGCCAGCCCCTTCTGTCCGCAATATTGGCAGGTGAATTCGTCGCGCAGGAACACGTGGTAGCGGGTGAAGGCGATGCTCTTGCGCCGATGATAGTTCTTCAGCGCCACCACCGAGGGCACTTCATAGGACTTGTCGGCGGAATGCACGCGAACGTCGTCGTAATGGGCGATCGGGTAAACCCGGCCCTTGAGCAGCGCGACCAGCGCGTCCTGCCAGCTCCAGATCGACAGCGGCGCCCAGCTCACCGGCTGCATGTCGGCGTTGAGGACCAGCGTGCGGAGATTGGCTACGTTCATCGCGCCCTCCCAATCCCGGAAAGCGCGGACAGCTCGGCTGTTGGCGGCGTTTCCGCATCGATCCCAGGGGAAGAATGCAGAAACCCGATGCTCATTCCGCCCTCGGAGTCCGATGAGGGAGCGTGTGCGGAGTCAGCGGCGCGAGGGACGGGGCGACGGGGGTCGCGTCCCTAAAACTTTCGCACATGGGCATGTCATTAAACATGATGCGCCGCCTCAGTATACCGAACCGGGACAAGAGTCCACCGGCCGATTCCCTGCGGCAATAGTCTACAAGGCCGATGACGCCTTTGTGAAGACCAGGTTAAGATTTTGTTGATTTAGCGCATTGCGACTGATCCGCGCACGGCCCGATCCCCAAAACCGGGGCCATGCGTCTGCGCGCGTCAGCGCGTCGGGATCGGCGCCCCGCTGCGGTAGTCGTAGAAACCGCGTTGCGTCTTGCGGCCGAGCCAGCCGGCCTCGACATATTTGACCAGCAAAGGGCAGGGGCGGTATTTGGAATCCGCCAGCCCCTCATGCAGCACCTGCATGATCGACAGGCAGGTGTCCAGGCCGATGAAATCGGCCAGTTGCAGCGGTCCCATCGGGTGGTTGGCGCCGAGCCGCATGGCGGTGTCGATGGCGTCCACCGAGCCAACGCCCTCGTAAAGCGTGTAGATCGCCTCGTTGATCATCGGCAGCAGGATGCGGTTGACGATGAAGGCCGGGAAATCCTCCGAGACCGTGACGGTCTTGTGCAGCTTCTCGATGAAAACCTTGGCCGCCGCAAAGGTCTCGTCGTCGGTCGCTATGCCCCGGATCAGCTCGACCAGCTGCATGCGCGGCACCGGATTCATGAAGTGAATGCCGATGAACCGACCGGGACGGTCGGTGCTCGCCGCGAGGCGGGTGATGGAAATCGACGAGGTGTTGGTGGCGACCACGGCTTCGGGCTTCAGATGACCGCGAAGGTTGGTGAAAACGGCGCGCTTGACCTCCTCGTTCTCGGAGGCCGCCTCCATGACGAGGTCGGCGTCGCCAAGGGCGGCGAAATCGGCCGCCGGCTTGATCAGCGCCAGCGCCGCGTCCTTTTCCGCCACGGTCATGCCGCCGCGCTCGACCGCGCGGCCCAGATTGGCGCCGATCCGGGCGATCCCGGCTTCGATGCGCTCGGGGGATATGTCGTTGAGGAGAACTTCAAAACCTGCGGAGGCGCTGACCTGGGCGATGCCGCAGCCCATCTGTCCCGCGCCGACGACGCCGATCTTGCGAATTTCGAAGCTCATTGTTCATTCCCGAGGGGTGAAACCGGCGGCGATCATAGGGCTTAATCGTCGCCAGTCCATAGGTCTAGAGCATGATCCCAGAAAGTCGAATGGTCATGATCCCGCCAGCCGGCCGCCTCAGCGGCCGATCTTGGTCAGTTCGTCCTTGAGCTCGGGCAGGGCCGTGTAAAGGTCCGCCACAAGGCCGTAATCCGCCACCTGGAAGATCGGGGCTTCCTCGTCCTTGTTGATCGCCACGATCACCTTGGAATCCTTCATGCCCGCCAGATGCTGGATGGCGCCGGAAATGCCGCAGGCGATGTAAAGCTCGGGCGCGACCACCTTGCCGGTCTGACCGACCTGCCAGTCGTTGGGCGCATAGCCCGCGTCCACCGCGGCGCGCGAGGCGCCCATGGCCGCGCCGAGCTTGTCGGCGACCGGCTCGATGTAGGTCTTGAAGTTTTCCGCATTGGCCATGGCGCGGCCGCCGGAAATGATGATTTTTGCGGACGTCAGCTCCGGACGGTCGGACACGGCCAGCGCCTCGCTCTTGAAGCTCGACAAGCCGGAATCCGCCGGCGGCGTCACCGCCTCGATCGGCGCCGAACCGCCTTCGCCGGTCGCGGCGAAAGTGGAGGTGCGCACAGTGATCACCTTTTTCGCGTCGGTCGCCTGAACGGTCTGGATGGCGTTGCCGGCGTAGATCGGACGCTCGAACGTGTCGGGCGAGACGACTTTCGAGATTTCCGACACCTGCGCCACGTCGAGCAGCGCGGCGACGCGCGGCAGGACGTTCTTGCCGTTGGAGCTGGCCGGGGCGACGATGGCGTCATAGCCGCCGGCGAGCGACACGATCAAATCGGCCGTGACTTCGGCGATCTGGTGCTTGAACGCGTCGCCGGACGCCGTGAGCACCTTTTCCACGCCCGCGAGTTTTGAGGCCGCCTGCGCGGCCGCGTCCGAGCCGCAGGCGACGAGGATGTGGACCGGGCCGCCGAGGGCGGCGGCGGCGGTCAGAGCCTTGGCGGTGGCGTCGTTCAGCTTGCCGCCATGCACTTCAGCAAGGAGAAGAGTCGTCATCAGATCACCCCGGCTTCGTCTTTGAGTTTGCTCACCAGTTCGGCCACCGAGGCCACTTTCACGCCCGCCTTGCGGGTCGGCGGTTCGGTGGTCTTCAACACCTTCAGGCGCGGCGTCGTGTCCACGCCATAGTCGGCGGGGGTCTTTTCGGCGATGGGTTTTTTCTTCGCCTTCATGATGTTGGGCAGCGAGGCGTAGCGCGGCTCGTTGAGGCGCAGGTCGGTGGTCACCACCGCCGGGGTCTTCAGCGTCACGGTTTGCAGGCCGCCGTCGACTTCGCGGGTCACGTCAACCGTGCCGTCCGCGACTTCCACCTTGGAGGCGAAGGTGCCCTGGCCCCAGCCGAGCAGCGCGGCGAGCATCTGTCCGGTCTGGTTCGAGTCGTCGTCTATCGCCTGCTTTCCCAAAATGATCAGGCCGGGCTGTTCTTCCTGCGCCACGGCTTTCAGAATTTTGGCGACGGCGAGCGGCTCCACCGTCTCGTCGGTCTTGACCAGAATGCCGCGATCCGCGCCCATGGCGAGGCCGGTGCGCAGGGTTTCGGTGGCCTGTTGCGGGCCGATGGAGACGACCACGACTTCCGTCGCCTTGCCGGCTTCCTTCAGGCGCAGCGCTTCTTCCACGGCGATTTCGTCGAAGGGATTCATCGACATCTTCACATTGGCGAGCTCGACGCCCGAGCCGTCCGCCTTGACGCGGATCTTCACGTTGTAATCGACGACCCGCTTCACGGGCACGAGAAGTTTCATCGCTTTCAGCCTCCCAATGGGAATTGGTTTAGGTATGATCTAATTGTCCGTCATGTTCTGTTAGTCGGGCGGGAAAACTTAGTCAATTGCGGCGCGGGGTGGAAAAAAGTCCGGATCCGCCGGTTCCGGCGTCCGCGCGGAAATCGACTGACAAATCGGGGCCTTCGCAGCCCCTCGCGCCCTCTCGGCAAAATCGCGCAGCCGTCTTGCGGAAAAACCGGATCACGTGTTGGTGCCGGGGCGCCAGAGCGGATCGGTGCGGCGTGGATGGCCGGGACGACGCCCGGACATGACGACACGGAGTTGCATGGCCGGCGAGATGCTCTCGTAGCTGTAGAATGTTTCAATTGGGGCGAATCAGTCGCTCCAGATAGTCCAGCTCTTCCTGGGCGCGGCTGGGGTCCGAGAGCCGCTTGCGCAACTCGTCGAGAATCCTGCGGGCTTTTTGAGCGGCCGTGGCCTTGACGCCGTCGCTGCGCTGGGCGTTGTCGAACGGACCTTCGCCGTTCTTGTCGCGGCCGCCGCGCTTCTCGCCGCCGGCCTCCTGGCCCTCGCCGTCCTTGCCCTTGGCCATTTCGCCGGCGCTCTTGCCCATCTGGTCGAGCGCGCTCTGCTGGTCGGCCATGGCCTGCCCCTCGTCGCCCTGCTTTAACGCGTTTTCCGCGCCCTTCATCGACTCCTCGGCCTGTTTCAGGCCTTCCGCCGCCTTCTCGTCCATGGCGGGCGCGTTTTTTCTGAGCGCGTCGAGTTTTTCGCGCAGCTTGCCCTGGCGCTGCTCCAGCGAGCCCTCGCCGGGCTTGTCGCCTTTCCCCTTGCCGGCTTTCTGGCCCTCGCCCTGCTGCTGCTCGCGGCCCTGCATCCCCGGCGCGCCTTTGCCGCGCTCCTGTTCGGCGGTTTCGTCGCGCAATTGCTGCTGCTCGCGCATCATCTTGTCGAGCTCGCGCCGCGACTGGCGGTCGCGCGATTTTTGCGACGGTCCCCCCTGCGCGTTCTGCAGGTTTTCCAGCATGGATTGCATCTGGTCGAGCAGGGCCTGGGCGGTCTCCATGTCGCCGTCCTCCATGGCCTTTTTCATCTGCTCCAATAGCTTTTGAAAATCCTCGGGCGAGACGGCCTTGCCCTCGCCGGTCTGGCTCTCGCCCTGCCGTTGCTGGCCCTTTTTCGCCATTTCCTGGAGAAAATTCTCCATGGCCTTCTGCATGTCCTTGGTCAGGCGGTCGATGTCCTCTTTCGAGGCGCCGGTCTTCAGCGCCTCGCGCAGCGCCTTTTCCGCCGCGCGCAGGTCGCGCTCGGCCTGGGACATGTCGCCTTCCTCGATCTGCAGCGCCATGGCCCAGAGATAGTCGGCGACCCCGCGCAGATCGTCGTCGTTCTGGGCGTGGCGCAGGGCGAGAATGGCGTGGCGCAGGCCGAGATGGACGGAAAATTTCGGCGTGAACAGCTCGGGCGCGATGTCCAGCGCCTCCAATGCGGAGTTCACCTGGCCCCGGCGCTCCGCGTCGAGCGCGAGAATGCGCCGCTGCTCCACCAGCGCCAGCGCCAGCGGGTCCTTGAAAATTTTCTGCGGCAGGGCAAAAGGCCCGATGCGCGCCTCGCCCTCTTGCCCGGCCTCGTCGCGGACGCTCAGGCTCAACTGCACGGGACGGCCGGCGTAGGGGCTGTCGCTCCAGTCCAGCGTGGCGCGGGCCTCGCCGAGCCCGCCCGGCGCGGCGGGCAGGTCCAGCGGCGCCTCGGGCGGCGCGAACAGCGCGTGGCCGCTGTCCTCGACCGATTTTGCCGCGATTTTCGCGTCGCGGGCGCCGTAATCGTCCTCGATGCGATAGGAGAGCGTGAACGAGCCGCGCGCATTGGTTTTTGGCTCACCGACCAGCGCGATTTTCGGAGGCTGGTCGGGCTCGGCGTGGAGGGCAAAATTTCCGCGGGCTGCGCCGGAAAGGCCCAAGCGGGCGTCGCCGCGCAGGACAAAATGCTTTTCGCCGCCTTTTTCCTTTTCGGGCGCGGGCGCCAGGCCTTCGGAGACGTTGAGGCCGAGCGCGGCGATATTGCCGGCCCGCGCCACGACGAGCGAGCCGACCGGCGCGGAGATGCTCTGTTCCTCGTTCTGGTTGAGGGTGAGGACGAGGGGCGGCTTGCCGGTGTAGCGCGGCGGGTCGATCCAGACATCGACGCGGGTCGAATCCCCGGGCGCGAGGGCGCGCCAATCAAAAGCGGCGGCGAGGCGGATGTATTTTTCGGGGCCGGCGACAAAAGCGGTCGCGCACAGGGCCAGGATCGCCAGCGCGCCCCAGGCGCGCGGGTCCTGTGCGGCGAGGCGGGGCGATGGCAGGGGCGCGCGCAGTTTTTTGACGTTTTTGCGCATGCGCCGCAGATGCGCGGCCCACAGCAGGCTTGTGGGTTCCTGATCCGGATTGGCGAGCGCGTCGGCGAGCGCGGCGGCGGGATTGTCCTCGCGGCCCTGGTCGAGTTTGCCGCGCGCCTGCGCCCGGCCGGTCCAGCGCAAGCGGCGCAGGCGCGACAGCGCCAGCAGCAGCAGGACGCCCAGCGCGACGCCGCCGGCGATCCGCCCGGCCGGCGGCGCGGCGAGCCAAATCCCTGTCCAGGACAGGGCGGCGAAACCGATCAGCAGCGCCAGCGCCGGCGCGAGGAGCAGGATGAGCTGTTCGAGGAACAGGGCGAATTGCGTGAGGAGGGTGAGCAGGCCAAGCCGCGTTCTTGCGGCGCGCAACTCTTCCATTCTGTCTCCGTTGCTGGCCCGGTCGACCGCAAAAACCTTGGACCGCCCTTGTCCCTGGAGACGCGCCTTTCAGGCGCTTCTCGGGATGAGGGCTAACTCCAGCGGGCTTTTGGCGGGCTGCTGGCTTGGATCATAGCAACCAGTTGGGAACGCGGTCGAGTCCGATCAAGTCCTCGTAGCGCAGGCGCGGGCGGATCACGGCGTGTTGGTCGCCATCGACCAAAACTTCCGGGATCAGCAGCCGGCTGTTGTAGGTGCAGGCCTGCGCCGCGCCATAGGCGCCCGCCGACATGACCGCGAGGAGGTCGCCCGGCTTCGGCTCGGGCAGCGTGCGGTCCTTGGCGAGGTAATCGCCGGTCTCGCAGACCGGGCCGACCAGATCAGCCTTGATGTTCGTCGCTTCGGGCGCGGGCTGCGCCACCGGGAAAATGTCGTGATGCGCCTCGTAGAGCGTGGGGCGCACCAGATCGTTCATCGCCGCGTCGACAATGATGAAATTTTTCCCCGCGCCGCGCTTTACATAAATCACCTTGGTGACCAGCACCCCGGCGTTGCCGACGATCAGCCGCCCCGGCTCGAACACGGTTTTGACGCCCAGCGGTTTGATGTGGCGGCGCACGATCGCCGCGTAACGCTCGGGATGATAGGTTTGCGCGCTCGCCTCTTCCTGCTCGGAATAGGGGATGCCGAGGCCGCCGCCGAGATCGACGTGATGGATCGCGTGGCCGCGCCGGCGCAATTCGCCGACAAACCCGGCCAGCAGGGCAAAGGCGTTGTCGAACGGGGTCAAATCCGTGATCTGCGAGCCGATGTGCATGTCCACGCCGGCGATTTTCACGCCGGGGAGTTTCGCGGCCCGGTCGTAAACGTCGGCGGCGACCGATATCGGCACGCCGAACTTGTTTTCCGATTTTCCCGTCGAAATTTTCGCGTGGGTTTTGGCGTCCACGTCGGGATTGACGCGGATGGAAATGGGCGCGGTTTGCCCGCGCGAACAAGCGATCTGGGAAATGCGCTCCAGTTCCGGCTCGGATTCGACGTTGAAGCAGAAAATGCCCAGGTCGAGAGCCAGCGCGATCTCGCGGTCGGTCTTGCCCACGCCGGAAAAGGTGATTCTTTCGCCCGCGACGCCAGCCGCGCGGGCGCGTAAAAGTTCGCCTTCGGAGACGACGTCCATCCCTGAGCCCATTCCCGCCAGCAGTTTTAAAATCGCCTGGTTGGAATTGGCCTTCATCGCATAGCAGACGAGGGCGTCGAGGTCGGCCACGGCCTTGGAAAAAACGCTAAAATGCCGACGGATGGTGGCGGCGCTGTAGAGATAGAACGGGGTTTCGACCTCCCGCGCCAGATCGGGCAGGGCATGGCCTTCGGCGTGCAGCACGCCGTTCTCGTAAGCGAAATGACGCATGGTTTTACAGCAGGAAGTCGAAAGGCGTGGGTTGCTTGCTCGCGCCGGCTTTCAGCGCGGGATCGCTGACGCCGTGCGGCAGTTTCTGCGGCGAATTCGCCGGCAGGGCGGCGGTGGAGGGCGCCTCGGGATAGCCTTTTCGCCCGCAGCCTTCGAGCGCGAGCGCGCCAGCGAGCAGGGAAGCGGCTGTGAGCAGGCGAAGCAGTCGAGCCAAGGTCCAAACCTTTCCAATTGCGCGAACTATAGGCGCGATAAAGTCGCGCCTCCAAACTATTTCTTGGCGAGCTTCTGTTTCCAGCCGCGCGCCTGCTCCAGCACGTTTTGCGGCGCCGTGCCGCCATAGGACAGGCGGCTGCGCACCGATTTCTCTACACCAAGCACGTCAAAAATCTCTGACGTTATGGCGGGCTCGACGCCCTGCATTTCGCTGAGCGTCAGCTCTTCCAGCTCCTTGCCCGTGTCGCTGGCCAGCGCCACGATGCGGCCGGTGACGTGATGGGCTTGGCGGAACGGCAGATTGAGCGCGCGCACCAGCCAGTCCGCCAAATCCGTTGCGGTGGAATAGCCGGAGCCCGCCGCCGCCTTCATTTTTTCAAGCTTTGGCGTCAGGTCGCGGACCATGCCGGCCATGGCGGCGATGCACAGCGACAGGCTTTGGAGGGAGTCGAAACAGCCTTCCTTGTCCTCCTGCATGTCCTTGGAATAGGCGAGCGGCAGGCCCTTCATCACGATGAGAAGGCCGGCGAGGTCGCCGATGACGCGGCCCGATTTGCCGCGCACCAGTTCGGCGGCGTCGGGATTGCGCTTTTGCGGCATGATCGACGAGCCCGTCGTGAACTTGTCGGACAGCGCGATGAAACCGAACTGCGGCGTGGTCCACAGCACGATTTCCTCGGCGAAACGGGACAGGTGCGTGGCGGCGATGGCGGCGGCCGACAGGGTTTCCAGGACGAAATCGCGGTCGGAGACGCTGTCGAGCGAATTGGCGGTGGGGCGGTCGAAGCCCAGCGTTTTTGCCGTGGCGAAACGGTCGATGGGGAAGCTGGTGCCGGCGAGCGCCGCCGCGCCGAGCGGGCATTCGTTCAGCCGTTTCCGCGCGTCGTTGAAGCGACCCCGGTCGCGGGAAATCATCTCGACATAGGCGAGCAGGTGATGGCCGAACGTCACGGGTTGCGCGGATTGCAGGTGGGTGAAACCGGGCATGACCGCTTCGGCGTAGGTTTCCGCCTTGTCGGCCAGCGCCGCTTGCAGGTCGGCGAGCTGGGCGTCGAGGTCGTCGATGGTGTCGCGCACCCAGAGCTTGAAGTCGACGGCGACCTGATCGTTGCGCGAGCGCGCCGTGTGCAGGCGACCGGCGGCGGGACCGATCTTTTCGGCGAGCCGCGATTCGACATTCATGTGAATGTCTTCGAGGGCGCGGGAGAAGGTGAAATTTCCGCTCTCGATTTCGGCGGCGACCTCGTCTAGACCCTTGGAAATCGCTTCGGCGTCGGCGGCGCTGACGATGCCCTGTTTCGCCAGCATGGCGACATGGGCCTTCGAGCCGGCGATGTCCTGTTTCGCCAAGCGATAGTCGAAACCGATGGAGGCGTTGATCTCTTCCATGATGGCGTCGGGACCGCTGGCGAACCGGCCGCCCCACATCTGATTGCTCATGACTTTCTCCAGAAGACCGTAGCCGAGGCCCTCATGACTGACCCTGACGAACCGCAAGAGCCGGTGCGCGCCACGCCCGAACAGATGCGCCAGATCGCGCGAAAACTGATCCTGCCGCACGCGATCTTCGTCCCCGCGGCCCTGGCCGCGTGTGTTTGGTTCGTCCTATACGTGTTGGGCGGGGAGGGCAAGAAAGCGGCGGCGGCGCAATGCGAGGCGTCGCGGGCCGTGGCCGAGCGGATCGCGCCATTTGCTAAGGGGGATTTTGCGGCTCTGGCGGTGCGGTCCGATCCCAAGCCGATGCCGGAGCTGTCGTTTGCCGGGCCGCAGGGGCCGACCACGCTGGCAAGTTTTCGCGGCAAGCCGATTCTGCTGAACGCTTGGGCGACGTGGTGCGTGCCGTGTCGCGAGGAAATGCCGGCGCTGGATCGCCTGCAGGGGGCGGTTGAGGGCGTGACCGTGGTGGCGCTCAATGTCGATACGGCGAAGAAGGAGCGGGCCAGGGCGTTTTTCGGCGAGATCGGCGTGAAGAATTTGGGATTTTATCAGGACGCGGATGGCGCGAGTTTCGAGGCGCTGCGCCGGGCGGGCAAGGTTTTGGGGCTGCCGACCACGTTTGTTGTTGGACCCGATGGGTGCGAGATCGCCGCGCTGGCGGGGCCGGCGAAATGGGATGGGGATGAGGCGAAGGCGCTGGTGGGCGTGCTGAAATAAGTGTAGCCCGAGGTTGAAATCGTAGCGCCCCGCGTCAAAATCGTCATTGCGAGCGAAGCGAAGCAATCCAGAAATCTATCCGTCTGACGATCCGTGGACATGATCTGCGCCGGGGCCTTCATCGGCGCCTGGATTGCTTCGCTTCGCTCGCAATGACGGTGGAAAGGCCAGAGGCCCTCATGCTCATCGCTCGCCCGACATGGCAAGGCGGGCTGGCGCAAGTGGGAGGCGCCCACGCGGAGTTCAGACGGGCGCGACCATATATTTTGCTGTCGAGCCATAGGACGCGAGTTTTTCCGCGAGATCGGGGTTTTGGACGGCGGAAAAACCGAATCGGGACCATAGGCGGTCCGTCCCGTAGACCGAGATCAGCGCCAGGTTTTTCAGGTTTTCTTGCGTCGCAATGGTCCGGAGTTGTGCGGCGAGCGTCGCGCTCGCCGACTGGCCTCTGCCGCTTGGCCGTATCGCGGCGTCGTGGAGATAGAGGCAATTCGCCGCCGCGGGAAGGGCGTTCAGAAACGCATCCAACGGCGGAACCGAATTCAGCAGCCAGGGATGCGAGATCGCGTAGCCGGCCGCGCCGCCGTCGCTGTGAAGGATGAGGCAGCCTTTTGGGAAAAGGCTGAATTTTTCGCGAAAAACTTCCGGGCGCTCCGGCAGTGAGGTGTGAATTTCCGTCGCGATTTCATGGACTGTTTGAAGGTCCTCGGCGGCCATGGGCCGCCAAAAAGCTTTGTTTTGATGCACGATCATCAGAAAATTTGAGACAAGTTCAGCCGCTCCACGTCAAAACGCACGGACGCGGAGCCTCGAAAAACAAGGGAAAAATCGCGCCGATCGCGGGGCCCCTCATCCGTCTCGCGCTCCGCGCGAGCCACCTTCTCCCGCAAGGGGAGAAGGGGAGCGCGTGACCATTGTCGGCGCAACTGCAACGCTTTTTTCGCCGCGTCGCCTCGATTTACGCCTGCGCGGCGTCCTTCACCGGCACGCCGGCCGTCTTGAAGGCGCTGACCAGCTCGCCCGACTGGAACATTTCGCGAACGATGTCGCAGCCGCCGATGAACTCGCCCTTGATGTAGAGCTGCGGAATGGTCGGCCAATTGGAGAACGCCTTGACGCCCTCGCGGATTTCCCCGTCCTCAAGCACGTTCACGCCCTTGTAGGGCACTTCGAGGTGACCGAGAATCTTGGCGACCTGACCGGAAAAACCGCATTGCGGGAAGTTGGGCGTGCCCTTCATGAACAGCACGACATCGTTGGATTCGATGTCCTGCTTGATGCGGTCGAGAGTCTGTTGGTTCGACATGTCAAAATCCTTTCAACGGAGGTCAAGGCTCCGTCAACTCCAAAAGTAAGGTGGGCCGGCGAACCGTTCAAGCCGTTTCGGGCGGCGCGGTTTCCAGCGCCAGCGCGTGCAGCGCGCCGCCGACATTGCCTTTCAGCGCGGCATAAACCAGCTGATGCTGCTTGACGCGGCTCAGGCCGCGAAACGCTTCCGAAACCACCTGGGCGCGGTAGTGGTCGCCGTCGTTGACCAGCGCCGTAATATAGACTTCGGCGTCGGGCAGGGCTTCCTTGATCATCTGCTCGATGACGTGGGGTTCCATAGGCATGGGCGTTCCTCAGGCTTTGCCGCCGGACATATAGGCCGGCATCCAGGATTCATGGGCTTCAAGCAAGTCCCGCACCAGAACGGGTTTTTCCGCGCCGAGTTTTAGAACATCGCCGCCGGTTTCGCCAATCAGCGCCGCCGGGACGCCTGCCAGCTTGGCTTCCACGAGCACGGCATCCGCCTTGGCGGTGTGGACCGCCAGGAGATAACGGCCCTGGTCCTCGCCGAACCAATTTTTTGGCGCGTCGCCGCCGAGGGCGGAAACCGTCGCGCCGATTTTGCCGGCCATGGCGCTTTCCGCCACCGCGACCGCGAGGCCGCCATCCGAAAGATCGTGGACCGAGGACACGTCGCCGCGCGAAATGAGGTCGCGAACAAAATCGCCGTTGCGCTTTTCAGCCGAAAGGTCGACCGGCGGCGGCGCGCCCTCTTCGCGGCCCAGAATTTCGCGCAGGTAGAGGGATTGGCCGAGCCAGCCCTCGCCTTCGCCGATCAGGATCAGCTTTTCGCCGGGATTTCGAAACGCGATGCCGACCGCCTTGGTCACGTCGGCGACCAAGCCGACGCCGCCGATCGCCGGGGTCGGCAAAATCCCCTTGCCCTGCGTTTCATTGTAAAGCGACACGTTGCCGGAGACGATGGGATAGTCCAGAGCGCGACACGCTTCGCCGATGCCCTGGAGACAGCCGACGAACTGGCCCATGATTTCGGGCTTTTCCGGATTGCCGAAATTGAGATTGTCGGTGAGGGCGAGCGGCTTGCCGCCGACCGCCGTAATGTTGCGCCAGCTTTCGGCCACCGCCTGCTTGCCGCCCTCGACCGGGTCCGCGTAGCAATAGCGCGCGGTGACGTCTGTGCTGAGGGCGAGGCCCTTGGGGCCGTCGTCGATGCGCACGACCGCGGAATCGCCGCCGGGGCCGACGATGGTGTTGCCAAGAATCAAATGGTCGTATTGCTCCCAGACCCAGCGTTTTGACGCCATGTCGGGGCAGGACACCAGTTTTTTCAGCGCCTCGCCCGTGGTGAGCGGCGCGGGCAGGGCGGTGGAGTCGAGTTTTTGCGGCTTCGGCGTGGGCACGTGGGGGCGGTCGTAGAGCGGGGCCTGATCGCCGAGTTCCTTGATCGGCAGGTCGACCTTGATCTCGCCGCCATGCTTGATGACAAAGCGCAATGTGTCCGTGGTTTTGCCGATGACGGCGAAATCCAGGCCCCACTTGCGGAAAATGGCTTCCGCCTCTTCTTCCTTGTCGGGGTCGAGCACCATGAGCATGCGCTCCTGGCTTTCCGACAGCATCATTTCGTAGGCGGTCATGCCGCGCTCGCGGCAGGGGACCTTGTCGAGGTCGAGTTCGACGCCGAGATTACCCTTCGCGCCCATTTCGACCGCCGAGGAGGTCAGGCCGGCGGCGCCCATGTCCTGAATGGCGACGACGCAACCTTTGCGCATGATTTCGAGGCAAGCTTCCAGCAGCAGCTTTTCCGAGAAGGGGTCGCCGACCTGCACGGTGGGGCGCTTTTCGTCGCTGTCCGCGTCGAATTCGGCCGAGGCCATGGTGGCGCCGTGGATGCCGTCGCGTCCGGTTTTCGAGCCGAGATAGACGATGGGGCGGCCGACGCCGGTCGCGGCGGCGTAGAAAATCTCGTCGGTCTTGACGAGGCCGACCGCCATGGCGTTGACGAGGATGTTGCCGTCATAGGACGGGTGGAACTCGGTGGAGCCGCCGACGGTGGGCACGCCGAAGGAATTGCCGTAGCCGCCGATGCCGGCGACGACGCCGGACACCAGATGTCTTGTGCGCGGGTGGTCGACCGAGCCGAACCGCAACAGGTTCAGGCAGGCGATGGGGCGGGCGCCCATCGTGAACACGTCGCGTAAAATGCCGCCGACGCCCGTCGTCGCGCCCTGGTAGGGCTCGATATAGGAGGGGTGGTTGTGGCTTTCCATTTTAAAGGCCACCGCCTGGCCGTCGCCAATGTCGATGATGCCGGCGTTCTCGCCGGGGCCCTGGATCACCCAGGGCGCGCTGGTCGGCAGTTTCTTCAGGTGCAGGCGCGAGCTCTTGTAGGAGCAATGCTCGTTCCACATGGCGGAAAAGATGCCCAGCTCCGTGAAGGTGGGCTCGCGGCCGATGAGGTCGAGGATGCGCTGGTATTCGTCAGGTTTTAAGCCGTGCTGGGCGATCAGGTCCGGGGTGATGGCCGGTTCTTTAGAAGTCTGGGCGGTCAAGGGATCGGCCTCTGCATGGCGCCGGGCGCGCGAAGGGAGTTGCGCGTTTCGATAGAGCCTCGCGTCCGGATTGGCAAGAATTGAGCGCTGGGAGGACAAGGAGACGGAAGCGAATTGCGCAAGAGCATCCTGGCGGCATGGGCGACGGCTGACGGGCGCGATGGGTTCCTTTGCCCGCCTGCGAGACGGGGGGCGGGGACAGGAACGCATTGCCCATGGCTCCGTGGCAAGGACAGGACTGGGAAGCGCAATGCGATCCACTCCCCTTTGGCGATCAGCGAAAAACTTCGAAAAAACTTTGAACCCTTTTTGCGGATGCCGCGACCCATGGATGCAAGGGCCGCAAGGGGCCTTGAACCCAGGGAGCAGAACGATGACCAACACTTTTCGCGCCAGCCTGACCGCCCTCGCCGTCGCCGCCGCGCTCGCCGCCGTCCCCGCCGCGCAAGCCAAGCCCTGGCCGCCGCATCCGCATCATCACTGGGGCCCCGGCATCGGCATTGGTCTGGGTTTGGGCCTGATCGGCGCCGCCGCCGCTTCCGCCGCCTACGCCAATGACGGCTACTGCCACTTCGAGCGCCGCTACGACGAATATGGCGAGTATATCGGCCGGGTGCGTGTCTGCGAATGACCGGTTTGGGCGGCGGCGGGGCCTTGACCTTTGGCCTCCGCCGCCCGATCCTCGGAAGGGCTCAATTCCTCCAGGGGGTCATGGGCAAGCAGACGACGGAGTCAGACGATCCGCAGCTTCTGGCGCGGATCGCCCGCGGCGACAGGCTGGCGATGCAGGTTCTGTTCGCACGCCACCGCCTGCGCGTGTTCCGCTTCATCCTGCGCTTTCTGCGCGACGAAGGCCGCGCCGAGGACGCCCTCGCCGAAACTTTTGTTGACGTCTGGCGCCAGGCTGGCGCCTTCGAGGGCCGGTCCAGCGTCAGCACCTGGATTTTGTCCATCGCCCGGTTCAAGGCTTTGTCCATCGCGCGGATGCGCAAGGATGCGCCGCTGGACGACGACTTCGCCGCCGGCCTCGCCGATGAGGCCGACGACCCCGAAGTGCGGATGGCCAAGGGCGACAAGGCGGCGGTGTTGCGCGCCTGTATTCAAAAACTGTCGCCGGAGCACCGCGAGATCGTCGATCTCGTTTACTACCAGGAGCAATCCGTGGAGGAGGCCGCCGCGATCATCGGCATTCCCCCGGCCACGGTCAAAACCCGTCTCTTTTATGCGCGCCAAAAGCTCTCGGAGATTTGCAAGCGCGCCGGCGTCGATCGAGGTTGGCCATGAACGCGCAGGACAGGCAAAGGCTGGCGGAACTCGCGCCTTTTTTCGTCGCGGGGCGGCTTGACCCGCAGGAGCGCGCCGCGTTCGAGCGCGCGCTCGCCGACGATCCCGAGCTTGCCCGCAATGTCGAGGCGGCGCGGGCCGAACGCGACGAAATCGTCGCGCTCAACGAGGCGCTGCCGGCCCCGAGCGCGCGGGCCGTGCAAAAACTTTTCGAGGCGCTCGACGCCGAACCGGCGCGGACCTCGCTTTGGGCGCGGTTGGACCTTGGCGCGCGGCTCGGCGATTTCTTCAGCCCTCGCGCGCTTGGTTGGGTCGCGGCGGCCGCCTGCCTGCTGGTCGCGGTGGAGGCGGGTTTCTTGGCGCAACCCGCGCCGGGGCCGGGCGGCTATAGCACGGCTTCGCGCGAGGAAGCGGGGCTGGAGGGGCGTTTCGCCCTGGTCGCCTTCGCGCCCGAGGCGACGATGGAAAAAATCGCCGCGTTTCTGGCGCGCAACGGGGCGCAAATCGTCGGCGGGCCGCGCGCGGGGTTCTTTCAGGTCAAGCTTGGCGGCAGCGACATGAGCGAGGACGACGCCGCCAAAAAGCTGGAGGCCTTGCGCGCCTCGGGGCTGGTCACATTCGCCCAGAAAAAGGGGTGAGCCATGAAGATGTGGCGCTGGCTGCTGATTGCGCCGCTGGTTTTTGCGCTGGCGGTTCCGTCCTTCGCGCAGGAGCGGTTTTTTTCGCGTGGCGGCGGGTTTCATGGCGGCGGCGGGTTTCACCCCGGCGGCGGTTTTCACCCCGGCGGCGTCTATCGGCCCGGCGGGCGCTTTCATCCGGCCTATCCCGGGCAGGGGGCTCGCCGGCCGGGGCCGCGCTATGGCGACGGCGCGCCGCCACGCTACTGGCCGCCGCGCCCTTGGCAGCCGGGCCCTTGGCCGCCGCGTGTCTATGATCCGCCGCCGCCGCGCTATTTTCCGCCTCCGCCCCCGGCGATGGTGGAGGGCGATTTGCCGCCGCCCCGTCCTCATTTGCGCCGGCCCGTGGCGGCGCGCGAGGCGCCGCCGCCGCCTCCCAGGCTGAAAAAGCCCGTCGTCGCCGCGCCTGTGGCCAACCGCGCGCTGTTGCCGGTCGTTTCGGAGAAAAGGCTGGCGCCCGACGAAATTCTCGTCGCGTTCCAGAAGGAAGCGCCCGGGCAAGCGGAAAGATTCGCGCGCGCGGAAAAACTCGATCTTGTGGAGACGCGGTCTCTGAAATTGATCGGCGTCACCGTGTATCGTTTAAAACTGCCGCGCGGGGCGGACCTGCGCAAAACCCTGCGCCGCGCCGGACAGGACGCTCGGGTCGCCTGGGCGCAGCCGAATTATTATTATCAGTTGCAGCAGGCGGCGCCGGTCGCCGCGCCGGTCCCGGCCCAGGCCCAGGAGAAGGCGGCAGCGCCGGAAGGCTATGCCGGCGCCGCGCTGAACCTTACGGAAGCCCATAAGCTTGCGCGTGGAAAAGGCGTGGCCGTCGCGGTGATCGATTCACAGGTCGACGCCGCGCATCCCGAAATTTTTGGGGTGGCGGCGGAGAATTTCGATCCGATTGGCGGCGCGAGCGAGGCGCATGCGCATGGCACGGCCATGGCCGGGGCCATTTCCGGCCACGTCAAACTTTTGGGCGCCGCGCCGGATGCGCGGCTGCTCGCGGTGCGGGCTTTTGATCCGGTCGGCGGTTTTGCGCGCGGCGCGACCCTGCCGATTGTTGCGGGTCTCGACTGGGCGGCGGACAAGGGGGCGCGCGTGGTGAGCATGAGTTTCGCCGGGCCCGCCGATCCGCTGATGGAGCGCATGGTGGTCGCGGCGGCCGGAAAAAACATGGCGCTGATCGCGGCGGCTGGCAACGAGGGGCCGGGGGCGCCGCCGCAATATCCGGGCGCCTATGCGCCGGTGATCGCGGTCGCCGCCGTGGACGAGACCGGTAAGGTTTATCGGCAGGGCAACCGGGGGGATTACATCAAACTGGCGGCGCCGGGCGTGGACGTGCTCGCGGCGGCGCCGCACGGGGGCTACGATCTTTCCACCGGCACGTCGATCGCCTGCGCCGAGGTCAGCGGGGTGGCTGCGCTGCTGCTGGAGCGGAATCCGGGGCTTGATCTCAAGGGGTTGCGGCGGATTTTGGCCGAGAGCGCGCGGAAAGTCGCGGGCGAAAATTTCGGCGCCGCCGATGCGGCGGCGGCGCTTCAGGCGAAGTGAAGGGGCAAGTGAAGAAGGACGAACCCCTCATCCGGCGCCCTTCGGGCGCCACCTTCTCCCGCCGCAGGGCGTTCGTCAGAACGCCCGTCTAAAGACGGGCGATGGGGAGAAGGGAGGCTGCGGCTTGACCTTATTCTGTAAAGACGATGGTTTTTCGGCCGTTGATCACCACGCGGTTTTCCACGTGCAGGCGCACGGCGCGGGCGAGAACGCGGCGCTCGATGTCGCGGCCCTTGCTCACCAAATCTTCGGGGCGGTGGTGGTGCGAAATACGCTCCACGTCCTGCTCGATGATCGGGCCTTCGTCGAGTTCGGAGGTCACGTAATGCGCGCTGGCGCCGATGACCTTCACACCGCGCGCGTGCGCCTGGTGGTACGGCTTGGCGCCCTTGAAGCCGGGCAAAAAGCTGTGGTGGATGTTGATGCATTTCCCCGAGAGCTTGGCGGCGAGGCCGTCCGAGAGGATTTGCATATAGCGGGCGAGCACCACCAGTTCGGCGCCGGACTGCTGCGTGAGCGCCCAGATCTGCGCCTCCTGCTCCATCTTGGTTTCGCGCGTCACCGGCAGGTAGTGGAACGGCGCGCCGGTGAAATCGAGATGGGGAAACGTTTCGCGCGGATAGTTGCTGGCGATGCCGACGAGGTCGATCGGCAATTCGCCGATGCGCCAGCGATAGAGCAGGTCGGCGAGGCAATGGTCGAATTTCGAGACGAGAATCAGGACTTTGGCGCGCTGCGACTGGCCGCGCACCTTCCAGGTCATGTCATATTCTTCGGCGAGTTCACAGAAACTGGCCTTCCACGCCTCAATGTCGGCGTCCTCGCGCACCGGATTGAACTCGACGCGCATGAAGAACTGGTCGGTGTCTTCCTCGTCGAACTGACGGGAATCCGCGATATTAAAACCGGATTCGAAAATATGGCTGGCGACGCGGGCGATAATGCCGGGACGGTTCGGGCAGCTCAGCAGCAGATGATAAATTTCGGCGGGGGCGGCGGCGGACTTGTTCGCGAGCTTGGGTTTGGCCATGAGACAGCACGGGCGAGAGTGAAGCGTTCAAGCTCATGCTCTAGCGCCCGACAACTGTAAAGTCGAGAAAATCAGCCCCGCGTGCGACGAATTCGCGCGAAGGCGTAGGCTGGCAGCAGGATGGGCGCGCGGGTCCCGCCGCCGCGTTCCTGCTCGTCGGTCGGCAGCAGCATGATGGCGGTCGCCGCGACCACGCCGCCAAAAGTCAGGCCAAAGCTGCCGAACAGCAGCACCATGAAGAGGCCCATGGAGTCCGACTTCGAAACCATGTCCCAGATATGGCCGACATTGGAGGCGAGCACGCCGGCCGCGCAGATAAATCCGACGGCCCAGCCGAACGCCCAGTTCAAGATCATCATGCGGACCAGATGGTTCGGCTTTGTCCTGGACTGCTGCATGGCTGCGCCCTCGAAAAGGTTTGATCTAGATCAAGTCTAATCGCAAACGGGGCGGCGCGCCAGTTTTTTCGTCAGGCCTGCAAACGCAGCACCTGCGCCTGCGCGCCCAGCGCCCGGGCGGCGATCTCGACCACATGATCGTGGTGCGTGAACAGGATGGGCTGCAGGGCCGGGCTTAGATCCGCCAGGGTTTTCAAGCCGGCGGCGACGCGCGCGTCGTCGAAACTGGCGAACAGATCGTCGCCGATGAACGGCGGCGCCTCGGATTTTTTCGCGTAATCCTCCAGAAAGGCGAGGCGCAGCGCCAGATAGAGCTGGTCGCGGGCGCCCTCGCTCAGCGCGCTCAGCGGCAGGGCGGCGCCGTCGCGCCGCACCGCCAGCAGATGCAGCTTTTCGTCTTCCGCAAAATCCTGCTTGAGGTTTTCGTAGCGCCCGGAGGTCAGATGTCCAAAAATCTCGCCGGCGCGGGCGAGGAGGGGGTCCTGGCGGCTCTGGCGGTGGCGTTCGAGGCCGGCGGCGACCATCAGCGAGGCGATTTTGAGCACCGCCCAGCGCCGGGCCTCCACCGCCATCTCGGCCTTGGCGGCCTCGCGGTCGAACGCCGCCTGCTCGGCGCCCGTGCTGTCTTCGAGCGCCGCGAGGCTGGTCTGCGCCGCGCGTTTCGCCGCGAAGATTTCCTGGCCCTGAAGTTTTCGGGCTTCAAGCGCGCGGACGATGTCGCCGAGCCGGTCGTGCGCGGCTTGTGCGTTGAAATCGCGCGCCTCCTGCGCCAGTTGCGCCTCGTCGGCGCCATCGGCGACCAGCGCGAGGCGCTCGCTTTCCGACTGAATGCGCGCATGGAGCGCGCGCCGCTCGCGCAGTCGCGCGCACAAAATTTCCGCGTCGCCGGAAAGCCCAAGTCCGGCGGTATGGTCGGCGAGGCGGCTTTCCGCCTTCGCGGCCAGATCTTGCGCGGCGGCGGCGGCTTTTTCCGCCTTGGCGAGGCGCGTTTCGGCATTGGCGCGCGTCGTCGCTTTCTGCCGTTCGGCCGTCAGCCGCCGCTGCAAGGCGCCCGCCCCATCGAGCGCGGGCAGGCCGGCGAGGTCGGGCGCGCATTGCGCCAGCAGCTGGCTCACCCGTTGCGTGAAGGCGACGTGTTGCTCATGGATCGAGGTCACGCGCCGCTCGCTCTGGCTGTGATTGTCCAGCTCGCCGGGCAAGGCGCGCCACAGGGCGATGCGCGCCTGGGCTTCGTCGAACGAGGCGTCGGCGTCGACCCGCAGCCCGGCGAGGGCGGTGGAAAATTCGGCGCGCCAGACCAGTTCGTCCTGTTCAAGCCTGGCGAGGTCCTGTTCCAGCGCGGCGATCCGCGGCGGCGCGAGTTGTATTCTGGTGGCGATGGCGCGCGCCTCCTCGCTGGCGCGCGCCAGCTGTTGCACCTGCGCGGCGATGCGGCGCGCCTGCTTGCCGGGCGGCAGCGCCAGCGGCGTAAGTCCCGCTTCGGCGGACAGCGTTTTCAGCCCGGCTTCGACGCTCGTGAGCCGCGCGGCCAGCGCCTCGCGCCTGCTGGTTTGCGCCGCAAGTTTTTCGCGCGCGTCGAGCAATTGCAGCGCTTCGTCACGCCAGCGCTCCATGGCGCGCGGCGCGCCTGGCGTGACGCCGCACCCGGCCCAGGCCCTGGCCCAGGCGGCGCGCAACGCGCGCTCGTCGTCTTCGATCGTCGCCAGACGGTCCTGAGCCTGCCGCGCGGCGTCGCGCGCGGCGACGATCGTCTGGCGCTCCGTTTCCGCTTCGGCCACGCGCGCGGCGTCGCCGATCAGCGCGTCCGCCAGGGAGTCCGCCTGGCGCTGCGTCGCCGCGAACAGGGCGGCGCGCGCGCGAAAAAGCTGCTCGTCGCCGCGCGCCTGCGCCAACTCCTCCCAAAAGGTGTCGCGTTGCGCGCGCAAAGCGCGCAGATCGTCACGGCTGGCCACGGCGCCGGAGGTCTCCAGGGCGCGCAGCCGCGCCTGCGCCTGCGCTTCGGTCCTGAGCGCCTCGTCCGCCTGACGGCGGGCCTCGTCGCGCCGCCGCGCCACGGCCTCGAAATCCTGCTCCGCCTGCGCGATGGCGGCCTCGTCGGGCGCGGGGGCGCGCGCAAACAAATCGAGATCGGGCAGGGGCGGCGTCAGCCGGGCGCGGCGCTCGTCGAGCCCGCGCGCTTCGCGCGCGCAGGCTTCGTTCAGCTCCGCCAGCGCGGTTTCCTCGGCCTCCACCGCGCCAAAGGCGGCGAATTTTTCCTGCAAGGCGGCGACGTCAGGCAGATCGCCGCCCATCCGCGCCTTGAGATGCGCGAGGTCGTCCTTTTCGCGGGCGAGGTCGGCTTGCGGCTTTTGTTTCAGCGCCGCCAGTTCGCGCCCCCTGGCGACCAGTTTTTCCGCGCGCGACAGGCTTGCGGCGTCCGGCGTGGCGGCGCGCAGGGTGGTGATGTCGTCGAAGCCACAGGCGAAGGCGCGCGCCCGCAACTTGTCGGCGCTGGCGCGCAGGGCGTCTTCGCGGCGCGGCAATTGCTCCAGCCGATCCCGCTCGGCGCCGGCTTCGCCGGCCAAAGCCTCGATGTCCTCCGCGCGCGCCAGCAGGGCCGCGTCGCATTGCGCCTGCTCCAGCTCCTCGGCCGCGAGGTCGCGCGCCTCCAGCGCCGCCTCGGCCTGCGCCCGGGCGGCGTCGCGCGCGGCAAGCAGCGTCTCGAGCGTCGCCGCCCAGCTGTCGGAATAGGCGGCGAGATCGGCGAAAAGCGGGCTCTCGCTCCGCAATTGCGCGAGATTTGCCAGCAGCGGCGTGGTCTTCAGCAGGCGTTGCAGCCGGCGCTGCTCGGCGGCCTCCTCTGCGTCGCCTTGCTTGATCGCCGCCAGTTGCGCATCCGCCTCCTCGATCTGGCGGCGCAGGGTTTTGAGCGCGGTTTCGGTGAGGCGTGTCTCCTTTTCCGCCTTGCTGGCGTCGTCGAAACGCGCGAGCGCCTGGTAAAAGGAGCGGTGGCTCGCCTTGCGCTCGCCAAAAATGTCGTCGGCCTCGGCTTCAATGCCTTTTCGAAGATCGATCAGGCCGCGCAAGCCGGAGGCGGCGGCGAACAGGCTGGCGCCGATCTCGCCTTCCGCGCGCAGCATTTCGTCGCCGCCTTTGCGCAGACTTTCGGCGTCGAGGCCGAAGGCGCGATGGAAAATGTCGCGGCTGGCGGCGCCAAGGAAGGGGATGAGGCAATCGTCGGCGAGCGCGGCGCCGCCGGCGTCGAGCAGGGTGGCCTTCACCCCGCGCCGGCGAAAAAATTGCAGCATCTGGCCGTTGCGCGCCTCGACCAGCGCGCCGAGCCTGAGGTCGCCGGGGCGCAGAAACGATTTTTCCGAGCGCGGCACGCCGTAGAACAGGTCGCCGATGGCGGTGAGCGCGCTGGATTTGCCGGCCTCGTTGGGGCCATGCACAATGTGTAGGCGCGCGGCGCGGTCAAAATGCAGTTTTTCGCCGGCGAAGGGACCGTAGGCGTCGAGCGCCAGTTCCAAAATTCTCATGCGGACCGCTCCGCGCGCGCCAGCGCCAGATCGCGCGCCTCGGCGAGCACGCTGTCGAAGTCTTCGCTGGGAATTTCGCTCTTTGACGGCATTTTCTGTTCGATCGCGGCAATCGCCTCCCGCGCCTGCGCGGCGAAGGCCGGATCGGCCAAGACCTCGTCGAGCAGGGCGGCGAAATCGAGTTCGCTGTCGCGCTTCGCCCCGGCTTTCGGCGCATGGGTCTCGATCAGCAGCTTTTCCAGCGCTATGGTCTCGCCCGCATGAGCCAGGGCGTTTTCGAACTGGTCGCGCCAGCCCGAGGGATCCGCGGCAAACAGCGGGTGCAGCGCGCTCGCGCCGTGAATCCGCAGCCGCGCGGCCAGGAAACGGCCGGCGGCTCTCTCGATTTCGCCTTCCGCGCGTCGGGTGATCTCCCGCCGCAGGTCTTCCGGCGTCTCCAACGCCGAGGCGTCGACGAAAATTTCGGTGAAACGGGCGCGATCGACGAGCAACCGGCGCACCCCCTTGATCGCGCCGTCCTCGACATCGACCAGAACGGCCCCCTTTTCTCCGCATTCGCGAATGGAGCGCCCCTGAAGATTGCCGGGATAGACGACGTAAGGGTCTTCGCACACCACCTCATGGGCGTGGACGTGGCCGAGCGCCCAATAATCGTAATTTCTTGCGCGCAGGTCGTCCAAAGCGCAGGGCGCGTAAGGATCGTGGTTCGGCCGCCCGTCGAGCGAGCTGTGCAGGACGCCGATGTTGAGCCAGCCCGCCTTGGGATCGGGATAGCCCAAAACGAAATTGTCGATCTCGGCGCGCTCGCCAAAACCGCGCCCATGCAGCGCCACGCGCAGATCCTCGATCAGGAACGTTTCCGCCTTCCGGGACGGGAACTCATGCGCCAGTTCGGGCGGCGGCAGCTTTCGTGTCACCACATTGTCGGCGTCGTGGTTGCCCTTGAGCAGATAGACGCGCACTTTTTCGCGCGTCAGGCGGGCGATCTGGCGGTTGAAGAACAAGGCGGCGGTGGCGTCCTTCCCCTCGCCGTCGAAAATGTCTCCGGCAAAAATGGCGAAGGCGATCTTTTCTTCAAGCGCGCGGGTGATCAAGGTTTCGAACGCTTCGCGCGTCGCTGCGCCGAATCGCTCCGCCAGTTCACGGTCGCGCAAGCTCAAGCCTCTTAACGGGCTGCCCAGATGCAGGTCGGCGGCGTGGAGAAAGGTGAACATGAAAATCCGCGCGTGATTCGTCACCTGATCTTAAGAGCTTGGGCCTCGTGACAGAAGCTTGGGCTTGTTCTGCGGCGCGAAAATTGCAATTCAGCTTACATATTGAGGAGGCCCCATGAAGGTCGCGCTGATCCAGATGAATTCCGTCGCCGACAAGGCGGCCAATCTCGCCCAGGCGCGCGCGCTGGTCGAAGAGGCCTGCGCGCAGGAAAAACCCGATTGGGTCGGCTTGCCCGAAGTGTTCGATTTCCTCGGCGGGACGCGCGAGGAAAAACTCTCCGCCGCCGAAATTTTGCGCGATGGCCCGGCCTATGCGCTCGCCGCCGAGCTTGCCGCCAAACATGGCGTGTTCATCCACGCCGGCTCTTTCCTTGAACGGAACGGCGACAGCCTGTCGAACACGACCGTCGTGTTCGATCGGAAAGGTCGGGAGATCGCACTTTATCGAAAAATCCACATGTTCGACGTGGTGACGCCCGACGGCGCCGCCTACCGGGAGAGCGCGCTGTTCACGCCGGGGACGGACCTTGCGACCTATGACGCCGAGGGTTTGAGATTCGGTTGCGCCATCTGCTACGACCTGCGCTTCCCCGCTCTGTTCCAGGCCCTTTCCGCGCGCGGCGTCGATGTCATCGCGCTGCCCGCCGCCTTCACCTTGCTCACTGGCAAGGACCATTGGGAGGTGCTGTGCCGGGCGCGCGCGATCGAAACCCAAACCTATTTTGTCGCCCCCGCGCAGATCGGTCCGCACCGGATCAAGGACGAGATTCGCCAGACCTATGGGCATTCGCTGGTCTGCGATCCCTGGGGCCACGTGGTCGCCAAAGCCTCGGACAATCCCGGTTACGTCACCGCCCGGCTCGACCGCGCGCTGATTTCGAAAACCCGCGCCGCCAATCCGGTGGCCTCGCAGAGAAGGCCGTTCGCCTGATGGACTTTTTGCCGACCCTGACGCCCGAACAGCTCACGGCGATCAATCTGAGCCTGCGCATCGGCTTTACCGCCACTTTGTGCAGCCTGCCCTTCGCCGTTCTGGTCGCGTTCGTGCTGGCGCGGGGAAATTTCCCGGGCAAAACCCTGCTCGACGCCGTGGTGCATCTGCCGCTCGTGCTGCCGCCGGTGGTGACCGGCTTGCTCCTGTTGCTGCTGTTCGGGCGGCGCGGCCCGATCGGCGCCTTCCTCTACGAGCATTTCAACATCACCTTCGCCTTCCGCTGGACCGGGGCCGCGCTGGCCGCGGGCGTGATGGGCTTCCCGCTGATGGTGCGCGCGATCCGGCTGTCGATCGAGGCGGTCGATCCGAGGCTGGAGCAGGCCGCCGCGACCCTTGGGGCGCCGCCGCTGGCCGTATTCTTCCTCGTCACCGCGCCGCTGGCGGCGCCCGGGCTTTTGGCGGGGGCGGTGCTGGGCTTTGCCAAGGCGCTGGGCGAATTCGGCGCGACCATCACCTTCGTCTCCAACATTCCCGGGGAAACCCGCACCATTCCCGCCGAAATCTACCTGCTGACGCAAACGCCCGGCGGGGATCAGGACGCCATCGTCATGTCGGCCGTCGCCGCGGCGCTGGCCATCGGCGCGCTGGTGGTTTCCGAATTTTTGGCCAAGCGCATGAAGATCGAGACGCGGGGGCTGTCGTCATGATTTCGGTCGACGTCAAACTTTCGCGCGGCGAGTTTTCGCTGCAAACCGCCTTCGCCAGCGATTCGAAAATCACCGCTCTGTTCGGCCATTCCGGCTCCGGCAAGACCACGCTGATCGAGCTGATCTCGGGTCTGGCGCGGCCCGACGTCGGCCGTATCGAAATCGCCGGCCGCGTGCTGGTCGACACCGAAAAACGAATCTTCATTCCGGCGCGCAAGCGCGGCGTCGGCCTGGTGTTTCAGGACGCGCAGCTGTTTCCGCATCTGAGCGTCGCGCAAAACCTGCGCTTCGCCGAATTCTTCGCGCCGAAGGAGGGGCGCCGGCTGCCTTTTGCGCGCGTGGTCGAGACTTTGGGCATCGGTCATTTGATGACGCGGCGGCCGGGGCAGCTTTCCGGCGGCGAACGCCAGCGCGTCGGCGTCGCCCGCGCGCTGATGGCGGCGCCGCGCCTGCTGCTGATGGACGAGCCCTTCGCCTCCATCGACGTGGCCCGCCGCACCAAGGCGATGGAGCTGGTCGAACTGGCGCGCGACGAATTCGACACGCCGGTGGTGCTGGTGTCGCACCAGATCGAGGAGGTGATGCGCCTCGCGGGACAGGTGGTGATGATCGAGCGCGGCCGGATCGTGGAAGTCGGCGCGCCCGAGGACATTTTTGCTTCGGCGCGCGAGGAAACGCCCTCGGACCGTTTCGGCGTCGGCGTCAGCCTCGCCTGCGGCGAAGCCAGTTTTGACGCGCATTACCGATTGACCAAACTGCATCATCCCGCCGGCGACATTTTTCTGCCCGACCGCGTGCCGCCGGCGCAGCAAACCCGCGTGTTCGTCAAGGCCATCGACGTGTCGCTGGCGCACCGCCCGCCGCCGGACACCTCGATCCGCACCCTGTTGCGCGGAAAAGTCGTGAGCGTCGCCGCGACCAAGGGGCCGTTGGCCATGGTGAGCCTCGAGCTCAAAGGCGGCGAAAAGCTTTTCGCTTCGCTCACCCGCATGGCGGTGGATGAGTTGCGCATCGCGCCCGGCGGCGAGGTTTATTGTCTCGTCAAGGCGGTGGCGCTCGACGAGCGGCAGGTGGAGAGCGTTTGACTTTTGCTCGGGCCGGGGCCTAGACCCGGCCATGGCCGCGAAAAATGTTTTGGCCCGGTCCGGCGCGAAACCGCTGATCATGGGCATTGTCAACGTCACGCCGGATTCCTTTTCCGACGGCGGGCTGTTCGCCGGCGCGGATGCGGCGCTGTTGCGCGCGAAAAAAATGGTGGAGGAGGGCGCCGACCTCATCGACATCGGCGCGGAATCGACCCGCCCCGGCTTCACCCCCATTTCGGCCGAGGCGGAATGGGCGCGCCTTGAAGCGCCGCTTGCCGCCATTTTGCGCGAAAACATCGCGCCGGTTTCGGTGGACACCACCAAGGCGGAGATCGCGCGCCGCGCCGTGGCCCTGGGCGCGGCCATCATCAACGATGTCTCCGGCCTGCACGGCGATCCCGCTCTGGCGGAGGTGTCGGCTGAGAGCGGCGCCGCGCTTGTTGTCATGCACCATTGCGCCGAAGCCGATCCCGCCCGCGATATTCTGGAGGATATGCGCGCGTTTTTTGCCCGCGCGCTCGCGCGGGCTGAGCAGGCCGGGGTGAGGCGTGAAAACATCATCCTCGACCCCGGCGTCGGCTTCGGCAAAACCTTTGAACAAAACCTTGTCGCCGCGACCAGCGCGGGCGCTTTGAAGAAAATTTTTGGGCTGCCGGTGCTGGTCGGCCTCTCGCGAAAACGCTTCATTGGCGCGATCACCGGCGCGCCCGTGGAGCGCAGGCTCGCCGGCACGCTGGCCGCCGACCTCGCCGCGCTGCACGCGGGGGCCGATATTTTGCGCGTCCACGACGTCGCCGAACATGCGGATGCGATCAAGGTGTGGAGCGCCCTTGTCCGCGCGTGAATATCTCGTCGCGCTGGGGTTCGGCGCCAATCTCGGCGACTCCGCAGGCAATATTCGCCGCGCCGTGGCGTTTTTGGGCGCGCGCGGGGTGGTCTTCGAAAAGATTTCTTCACTCTATTCGACAAAACCCTGGGGGGTCGAGGATCAGCCTGATTTCGTCAACGCCTGCGCCGTGGCGCGCACGGATCTCGCGCCGCGCGCGCTGCTGGCGCTGACGCAGGAGGCGGAGCGCGCGCTTGGCCGCACGCCCGGTTTGCGCTGGGGGCCGCGCGTGATCGACATCGACATTCTTCTTTACGAAGGCATTGATTTTTCTGATGAAAAACTGGTCCTGCCGCATCCCGAAATGAGCCGCCGCGCCTTCGTCCTGCACCCTCTGGCTGAAATCGCGCCGGACCTTCGCGTAAAGGGATCGACGATTTACCAGCTTTGCCAAAAGTGTCGTTCCGAGGAAGTAAAACGGCTGACGTCTTTTTAACCGTCTTCTCAACCTGAGGTTTTAGTTCACGTTTCGTACTCTCAAGTAAAATCCATCGGATACAAGCTCTTAATTTCTTTGCTCGACATTGACTGCCGTAACGTAGGTTGCAGTCTGAAAACAAACAGCCAGGTAAGGCAATGTCGAACATCGTTATTGTCGACGACCGGAGCATCAACCGGACGATCTACGCCAAGCTCGCACAGTCGATCGGACCCGAAATCGAGGTCCGCGACTTTGGCAATCCCACCGACGCGCTCGCGTGGCTGGCGCTCAACCGCGCCGATCTGATCATCACCGACCACGATATGCCGCAGCTCGACGGCGACGAATTCATCACCCGCTTTCGCGCCATGCCGCGCGCCGAAACGGTGCCCGTGATGATGATCACGGTGAACGACCAGCGCGTGCTGCGGCTGCGCGCGCTGGAAAGCGGCGCCAATGATTTCCTCCACTCGCCGGTCGACCATTGCGAATTCGTGATGCGCGCCCGCAATCTTCTCAAACTGGCGCATGCGGTGGAGGCGCGGGCCGAGAGCGCGGAGCCGCCTCCGGAAGCGGCGCCGGTCGCGCGCCTCGACGCGCATCGGGCCAAAAGGCCCGCCGCGGCGAACTGGCGGTTCGCGCCCCGGCTGGACCTGATGACCGGACGGGTGGCGGGCGCTCAGCTGTTGCGCGACGGCCTTGCCGCCGAACTCGCCGACGCCGACGCCCTGCGCTTGCTTCTCGCTTCGGCCGCGCCCTTGCAGGCGGGGCGGCGCGGGACGATCCGGCTTTCGCTCGCCGCCCGGCTCGACGGCGACGCGCAAGAGTCCGCCGCGGTGGCGCTGGCGAAAAGGCTGGCCGAGACCGGCGTCGCGCCGCACTGGCTCGATCTGCGCTTCGACGCGGCGGAAATTTTTGTCGCCCCGCAGCGGGCGGAAGAGGAGGCGCGGGCGCTGAAAACGCTCGGCGTGGGGCTGACGCTGAACCTCGGCGCGGTCAATCTCGGCATTCTGGGACACGACATCGGCAAGACCGGCAGGCTGGCCGCGCCGATCGAGCAGTTCATCGACGCCTTGCGCCCGACCGTCGCCTTCTCCTGTCCGGTGTCGCCGTCGGAGGCGCTGAAAATCACCCGCCTGCTCGGGCGCGGCGCGCGCTTTCCTCTTGTCGCCGGCGAGGTCGCCAATGCGGCGACGCTCACGCTGCTGCGGCGGGCGGGGGTGTGCGAAGCCCAGGGCGCCTGTTTTGGCGCGCCCTTCGCAGCCCGCGATCTGTCAAACCTGTTTCCGCCGCTGGAAACCGCCGCGCTCAAACGGCTGGCCTGAGACGCGGCGATGGACATATCAAAGCCGTTCGCGCCCGCGCTGGCGCGCTTCCAGGCCCGCCCGAGCGAAGAGCGCGAGGTGATGCGCAACCGTGTGGGCCTGTCGTTCATCGCCCTTGTCGTCGCGGTCGTGGCGCAGGCCGAGGGCGAGGAGGCGCGCGCCTTCCTGCGCGCGAGCCTGCCGATCCTGCTGGCCTATCTGCTCGGCGCCGCGGCGCTCATGGCCCACATGTCCTGGCGTCCCAAGGTCAGCGCCGTGCGACTGGGTCTTGCTTTGACCATGGACGGACTGATGATCACCGCCGCCATGGTTTTGGGCGGCGGCGCGGCGGCCTGGCTGCTTCCGCTCTATTTTTGGATGATCCTCGGCGCCGGCGCGCGGCTCGGCGCGGGCTTTTTAGCCTATACGGTCGCGCTCGCCTTGTCTGGCTTCGGGGTGGTGGTGGCGACCACGCCATTCTGGCGCGACCATGCGGCGCTTTCCATGAGCCTGCTGCTGTCGCTGGTGGTCCTGCCGCTTTATGGCGCGATCCTGCTGCGCCACATCGCGGAGGCGCGGGCGCAGGCCGAGCAGGCCAATCGCGCCAAAACCCTTTTTCTGGCGAGCGTCAGCCATGAATTGCGCACGCCGCTGACCGCGATCATCGGCCTGACCGGGCTGCTCCAGCACAGCCGCCTCGACACCGAGCAGCGCGACATGACCCGCACGCTGCAAGAATCCGCGCAAACGCTGCTGCGCCAGATCGAGCATCTGCTTTCCGGCGCGCGCGAGGAAATCGGGCAGGAGGAGGGGGGCGACGAAGAGATCGTCGATTTCGTCGCGCTGCTTGTGTCGTTGCGCGCCATGCTCGCGGTGGAGGCTGAGGCCAAGGGCGTGCGGCTCGGCCTGATGATCGAGGCGGACACGCCAAGCCACATTCTCTGCGACCGCCGCCGCGTGCAGGAAATCTTTCAAAATGTGGTCGGCAACGCCGTTAAATTCACCCGCGAAGGCGCGGTGGCGGTTCGCGTCGGCGCGACGCGGCGGGAGGACGGCGTTTGGGTGAATGTCGAGGTGCGCGACACCGGCCCCGGCATTGCCGCCGAGGCGCAACAGCGGATTTTTGAACCGTTTCGCCAGGGAGACGCGTCGATCGGCGCGAAATTCGGCGGCGCCGGGCTCGGCCTTTCCATCGTCAAGCGGCGGCTCGACGCCATGGGCGGCGACATCGCGGTCGAAAGTCCCGCCGCTGGCGCGCTGTTCCGCCTGGGCTGGCCGGTGACGCCGGTCGACCCGGCCGAGGACGTCGCCGAGGCGTCGGACGCCGAGCCGGTTTGCCTCGATGTCACCGACGATTTCGACAGTCTGGCCGTTGCGGCGCGCCATGACCTCGCGGTTCTGGTCTTTCCCTTCGCCGAGGCGCGCGCCAGGACAATGGCGCGGCGGCTCGCGGCCTTGCGCCGGGCGCCGGGACAACCCATGAAAATCCTGCTGGCGGAGGACAATGCCGTCAACGGCCGGGTATTGGAGAAAATCCTCACCGAGGCGGGCCATGAGGTTCAGGTTGTGGCTGACGGCGAAGCGGCGCTGCTCGCCATGCTGCGCGAAACCTTTGAGGTCGTCGTCCTCGACGTGAACATGCCCCGGCTCGGAGGGATCGAGACGGCGCGCATCTACGCCGCCGCCCGGCCGCGCGGTCGCGCGCCTGTGCTGGCGCTGACCGCCGACGACAGCGCCGAAAGCCGAAAACTCTGCCGCGCCGCCGGCATGGTCGACTGTCTGCGCAAGCCGATCGCGCCCGAAGTTTTACGCGCGGCCATTGAGGCCGTTGCGGCGGCCAAGCCCGGCGCGCCGCGGGAAACCGCGCGCTGCGAAAAACTCGACCCCGCGACGTTGTCGGCGCTCGACCGGCTGGGCGGCGCCGATTTTGTTCGTGAATTGCTGATCCAGTTCGCCGCCGACGCCGCGCATCTGGTCGAGGACATCCACGCGAGTTTTTCGCGCGGCGACGTCGCTTCGCTCGGCCGCCAGGCCCATGCGCTGGAAAGCATGGCGGGCAACATGGGCGCCGCCGCGCTCGCCCGTCTGTGTCGCGGCTGGCGCGCCATGACCGAAAAGCGCCTCGCTTTGTCGTCGGCGCGCGAAAGCGAGCGGTTGCGGCGCAGGTGGCGCCTGACCCAGGACGCGCTGGGCCGCGCCCTGGCGCGGATGTAATGGAACCGAATCTCCCCGCCCGCGCTTTTTCGGAGGCTCAGGCAAGGGGTTCGAAAAGTGTTTCAGGCCATTCCCTATTACTGCGTGCTGGCGATCGAATCCGCGCTCAACGTGATCGGCGTGCGGCTCTACGAGGAGCCGCGCCACACCGTCATCGACCATGTGCAGGACGTGGAAATCCGCCGCTACGCCCCCCGCACCGCCGCCATGGTCGAATTTTCCTCGGGCGTGGTCGACCGCAACGACGCGTTCAGGCTGCTGTTCGGCTATATCGCCGGCGCGAACGCTGGGAGCGATCGCATCGCCATGACCGCGCCCGTCGAGCTTCAGGGCGAACGGGTCGCCATGACCGCGCCGGTGCAAATGTCGAAGGGACGGATGATGTTTTTCCTGCCCGCCGAATATGGCGTGTCCACGGCGCCGCGCCCGCGCGATCCCCGCGTGCAAATCGTCGCGGTTCCCTCGGAGGAGATCGCGGTCCTGCGCTTCACCGGGCTCGGCGGCGTTTCGCCGCTGCGCCAGAAACAGTTGCTGTCCGGGCTGATCCGGTCGCGGTGGCAGGCCGTCGGCGAGCCCTTCATGTATTATTACGATGCGCCCTTCGCCCTGCCGTTCCTGCGCAGGAACGAGGCGGCGGTGGTCGTCGAGGAGAGGAACTGACAGGATTTCCGAACGATCCGTTCGGAAATCCTGTTCCGCGCGCCCGGAGGATTTTCGCGCCTCAAGCGGCCCTGTGCATCTGCATGATCGAGATCTTCGCCGCGATCTTGCCGCGCTGCGTCGACAACAGATCGACGACATGCTCCGGGAGCGTCGCGGTCTCCAGCGCCTCGTCGTATTTGGCGAGGTTGCGCTCCTCGCCGTCGATCAGGCCGGGCAGGAGGCCTTCGCCCAGGCCGTCGAACAGCGCGCGGACGTTCGTGATCGCGTGATTCACCACGCTCATGAACGAGCGTTCCGTATCGGACGGTTCGCCCAGGCGGATCAGCACCTGGTCGATTTCCCCGGCGTTGACGTCATGCAGGGCGACCATGTCGAGAAAGAGCGGCGACAGGCCCTTGCCTTCGGCATCCACCAGCGCCTCCTCATAACCGTTGCGCGCGTCGATTTCGCTGGTGTGAAGCGATTTCAGCACTTCGAGAGTTTCCTTGTCCATGAACGCCTCGCTTGACAATGGCCGCGCGAAAAATTCGGCGCCGCTTTCTGGCGAGGAAACGGCGGCGTGCGGGATTGGTTCCACCGTCTTGCCTGCGCTTCGCGTGAGGACCGCGCCGCAACCGGCGCGTGACCCGCGAGGTTCTGGGCGCGGCGGAGCGAAAGCGATGCGCGCGTTTGCGCAAACGTAAGATCGCGGCGCGTCAGGCCGAGGGGCAGAAGGTCTCGTAAAGCACGCCGATCAGCCGCTCGACGCGCGCGTCGGCCAGGGCGTAGCGGATGCTCTGGCCCTCGCGCGTGGGCCGCACCAGCCCGTCCTTGCGCAACAGCGCGAGGTGCTGCGACACTAGGCTTTGACGGGCGTCAAGCTTTTCCGTGATTTCGCCGACCGAGGCTTCGCCGTCGGCGAGCAGACACAGGATGCGCAACCGCACGGGATTGGCCAGCGATTTCAAGAATTCGCTCGCCTGTTCGGCAGCGTCGCTCAAAGCGGCGGGATCGCTCATCGCGCCTTTTGCTTCGTTTTTCTGTGTGCGGGCCATTTTGGCACGTTCCGCCAGCGCAAAAGTCTTGTCAATCGCGTCGGTCGGCATGGCGGGCGCGGAACCGCCTTTTCCACAGCGCCGGCTTTGACCCGAAGCCCCCCGAGGGGTAAAAGCGCGGCCCGCCCGGACCAACGATCGAGACCTCGCCATGAACGCCATCAATCGCCGAATCGCTCAGGAATTGCAGGTCGCCGAGGGGCAGGTGACGGCGGCCGTCGACCTGCTCGACGCCGGCTCGACCGTGCCCTTCATCGCCCGCTACCGCAAGGAGGCGACCGGCGCGCTCGACGACACGCAATTGCGCACGCTGGAGGAGCGCCTGCGCTACCTGCGCGAGCTGGAAGACCGGCGCAAGGCGGTGCTCGACTCGATCCGCTCGCAGGACAAGCTGTCGCCCGAGCTGGAAAAACAGGTTTTGGCGGCGGACACCAAGGCGCAGCTTGAAGATATTTATCTGCCCTACAAGCCCAAGCGCCGCACCAAGGCGACCATCGCCCGCGAGGCCGGACTGAGCCCCCTCGCCGAGGGACTTTTGACCACCCCGACGCTCGATCCCCGCGCGGAAGCCGCTCGATTTGTGGACGAGGCCAAGGGCGTCAAGACGGTTGAAGAGGCTTTGGAAGGCGCCCGCGCCATTCTGGTGGAAAAATTTTCGGAAAAGGCCGAACTGGTCGGCGCGCTTCGCGAGGCGTTTTGGACGCGCGGGCGGCTGGTCTCAAAAGTGCGCGACGGCAAGACCCAGGATGGGGCCAAATATTCGGATTATTTCGACTTTTTCGAGCCGCTTTCCAAATTGCCGTCGCATCGCATCCTCGCGCTGTTTCGCGGCGAAAAGGAAGAGATTTTGGACCTCGTGCTGGAGCCGGAAGGCGCCGCCGAGATGGAGGCCAATGGCGAAAGAGCCTATGAACAGGCGATCGCCGCCAGTTTTGCCGTGGCCGAGCGCGGCCGTCCCGCCGATAAATGGCTCATGGACGCGGTGCGCTGGGCCTGGCGCACGCGGCTGAAAATCTCGCTATCGGTCGATCTGCGCGGAAAACTCTGGCAGAACGCCGAGGATCAGGCGGTCAAAGTGTTCGCCGGCAATTTGCGCGACCTGCTGCTGGCGGCGCCGGCGGGACCGCGCGCCACCATGGGCCTCGATCCCGGTTTTCGAACCGGCGTCAAGGTGGCCGTGGTCGACGCCACCGGCAAGGTGGTGGACACCGGCGTCATTTATCCGCATGAGCCGCAGCGGCGCTGGGACGATGCGCTGGCCGCGCTCGGCGCTTTGTGCATCAAGCACAAGGTGGAGCTGATCGCCATCGGCAACGGCACGGCGTCGCGCGAGACCGACAAGCTGGCGAGCGAGCTGGTAACAAAACTGCCGGCGGCAAAAATCACCAAAATCGTGGTGTCGGAGGCGGGGGCGTCGGTTTATTCGGCTTCCGCCTATGCGGCCAGCGAATTGCCGGGGCTCGACGTCACCCTGCGCGGCGCCGTCTCCATCGCGCGGCGCTTGCAGGACCCGCTCGCCGAACTGGTCAAGATCGACCCGAAGAGCATCGGCGTCGGCCAGTACCAGCACGATCTCGCCGAATTCAAACTGTCGCGGTCGCTCGACGCCGTCGTGGAAGACTGCGTCAACGGCGTCGGCGTCGATCTCAACACCGCCTCGGCGCCGCTTTTGGCGCGCGTCTCCGGGTTGGGCGAGTCGCTTGCCGGCAACATCGTCGCCCACCGCGACGCCAATGGCGCGTTCAAGACCCGGGCTGAGCTGAAAAAAGTGCCGCGCTTGGGCGCCAAGGCTTTCGAACAATGCGCCGGCTTTTTGCGCATCCGGGGAGGGGACGATCCGCTCGACGCCTCAGGCGTGCATCCCGAAGCCTATCCGTTGGTGCGAAAAATTCTGGCGGCGACCAAGGCCGACATCCATGTGCTGATCGGCGATTCCAAGATTTTACGCGGGTTGTCGCCCAAAAATTTCGCCGATGAGCAGTTCGGCGTTCCGACCGTCAGCGACGTTTTGAAGGAACTGGAAAAACCCGGCCGCGACCCGCGTCCCGAGTTCAAGACGGCGACGTTCCAGGAGGGCGTCGAAAAAATCTCCGACCTGAAGCCCGGCATGGTGCTGGAGGGGGTTGTGACCAATGTCGCCGCCTTCGGCGCCTTTGTCGACATCGGCGTGCATCAGGACGGGCTGGTGCATATTTCCGCCATGTCGAAAAACTTCATCAAGGACCCGCGCGAGGCCGCCAAGCCCGGCGATGTGGTCAAGGTGAAGGTTCTGGAGGTCGATGTTCCGCGCAAGCGAATCGCCCTGACCATGCGCCTGGACGACGCCGTCGACGCCCGCGCCGGGCGGGGGGAGGGTGGCCGTCCGCAGCAGCAGCAGCAGCCGTTCCGGCAGCCCCCGCCGCAACGCTCGACCTCGGGCAACGCCTTTGCCGAGGCTTTTGCCCGCGCCAACGCCACACCGCCGAAAAAAGGCCGGTGAGGCGCGGTTTTGAACGCGCGTCGCGACTTTTTTGCATCGCGGGGCGTTTTTTCCGGCGCTCTGGGGTGTTCAGGGCTGACTTGGCAAGGGTTTTTCGGTAAGGCGAGGCGATGAAAAAAGCCGCAGCGCTGGGACTCGTTCTCGGTCTCCTCCTGTTCGCCGCCCTCACGTTCTATGAAGGCGTGGGCGAAGTGGCGCACGCTTTTGGGCGCATTGGCCTGGTCGGGGCCCTGCTGATCGCCGTCATCCGCTTTGCCCAGACGTTCGGCGCCGCCTTCGCCTGGCGCTTCATGATCCCGAAACCGCGCCCCGCGCCCTGGATCTTCTGCCAGCTGCGCTGGGTGCGCGAATCCATCAACAATCTGCTGCCCGTGGCTTCGGTCGGCGGCGACGTCTTTGGCGCCCGTCTGTTGAAAAAACGCCGGGTCGACGGCGGCGTGGCCGCCGCCAGCGTCGTCGTCGATCTGCTGGCGCAGACGGCGACACAAGCCGTTTTCACCATGATCGGCGTCGTCCTGCTGCTGCGCGCCGGCGTCGAGGCCGATTTGACCCTGGCCGCGGCGGTGGGCGCTATCATCATGGTCCCCGCCATCGCCGGGTTCTGGCTGGCGCCGCGCCTGCTGTCGATGGGATGGATCGATCGGCTCGCGCAAAAGATCGAGGCGCAGACCGGCTGGCCGTCCGTGGTCGGTCTGCCGGCGCTTCGACAAGGGCTCGACGTCATCCTGCGCAACCGCGCCGGTCTCGCCCGCGCCCTGGCCATCCACATGACCATCTGGTTCGTCGGCGCGCTGGAGATTTATTTCGCGCTGCAGTTCCTGGGCGATCAGCGCTCCTTCGCCACGGCCATCACCATCGAGAGCCTCGGCCATGCGGTCAAGGCGGCGGGCTTCCTCATTCCCGGCGCCTGGGGCGTGCAGGAGGGCGGATTCATCGCTTTGTGCGCCGCGTTCGGCATCGGTTCGCCCAACGCCATCGCGCTGTCGCTGATCAAGCGCATTCCCGATCTCATCTGCGGCGCGCCCGGCCTCGCCCTGTGGCGCCGCCTGGAGGGCGAAAGCCTGTTTGCGACGGTTTTGCGCGCGAAACGGCCGGCGGAGGAAGCCGGACGTGCTTGATCGCCGGATCTTTTTGGGGCTGCTGGCGGGATTGCCGGCTTTTGCCGCCCATGCGTCCGACGCGGACGCCGCCGTCGCTGTCGTGCAGAAACTGCAGGACAGCCAGACCGACCTGCTGAGCCGGGCGTCGAAAATGACCTTGCAGCAGCGTTTCGACGCGCTGCGCCCGGCGCTGGGCGCCGCCTTCGATCTGGACGGCATGGCGAAGCTTGCGTATGGGCCGGGTTTTGACGGCCTGCCCGACCGCGCCGACTGGACGCAAAGTTTTGGCGATTACGTCGCCGCCACTTACGCGCAAAGGTTCGAGTTCGTCGAGGCCAAGGGCTTTGAGCGCGACGCCAAGGTGGAACCGCGCGACGGCGCGCTGGTGGTCAGCACCCGGATGATCCCCCTCAAGGGGGAGCCGATGCCGATCGATTATGTGGTGAAGGCTACGCCACAAGGTTGGCGCATTGCCGATATATTGGCCAACGGCTCGATATCGGAGCTCACCCAATGGCGCCGCGCGTTAAAAGGTCTGGCGCTGAAGGATCTGCGCCAACGCGTCGCCAGCCTGCTGGGGCGCTAGGGCAGGATCCCCAAGAGTGGGCGCGGGTTCACGCGCTCCACTTTGAAAGGAATCAGCATGCTGACCGGACTGGAGGCAGGCGATCTGTTCGACGCCTCGCTGCCGCTCTCTGCCCTGTATCTTTTGGCGTTTGCGTCCTGCCTCTACACGGTGCTGGCGGTTTTCGCGGTGCGGCGATTTTTTCCGCGCGCCCATCGCGCCGCCGCGCCGAACATCGCGCCGAGCGTCACCGTCCTGAAACCGCTTTACGGCGCCGAGCCGGGTTTGCGGGAGCATCTGCTGACCTTTTGCCGGCAGGATTTTGCTGGTCCTGTGCATATCCTGTTCGGGGTCCACAGCGCGGCCGATCCGGCGGCGGCGGTCGCGCGGCGCATTGTCGAGGCCGTGCGCGCCGGCGAGATCGAGGGCGCGCCCGCCGGGCTCACGGCGGAGCTGGTGATTGACCCGGCGCGCCATGGCGGCAATGGCAAGGTCGACAGTCTCATCAACATGTCCGGCGCCATCGCCGGCGAGGTGGTGGTGCTGGCCGACAGCGACATCATCGTCGCCCCGGATTACCTCAACCGTCTGACGGCGGCGCTGGAGGGGGAGGGCGTGGGCGCCGTCACCTGTCTTTACCGCGGCGTTCCCATGACCGGCTTCTGGGCGCGGCTGTGCGCCATGGGCGTGGATTACGCCTTTCTGCCCAATGTCGCCACGGGGCTGGCGCTCAAGCTGGCGAAACCCTGCATCGGCGCCACCATCGCCCTGCGCCGCGAGGTTTTGGAGGGGATCGGCGGGTTTGCGCCTCTCAAGGACCAGTTGGCTGACGATTTCGTGCTCGGCGCCTTGGTGCGCGGGCTCGGGTTGAACGTGGTGGTGGCGGATTTCGCCGTGCTCCACGCCCATGGCGAGCGCGGCTTTTCGGATCTGTGGCGCCAGGAAATCCGCTGGGCGCGCACCATCCGCTCGCTCGATCCCGCCGGCTATTTCGGCACGCTTGTCACCCATCCCGTCGGCTGGGGTGTGTTGGCCTTCGCCTTCCATCCGTTCGGCGCCGGCGCGACCGCGCTGCTGCTCGCCGGACTGCTGTGCCGCCGCATGCTGCAGGACGCGGTCGACACAAGGTTTTCCGGAGAAGCCCACCCGCGCGGGCTGCTTCCGTTTCGCGATCTGTTGGGCTTCTGCGTGTTCTGGGCGAGTTTTTGGCCGGGTCATCTGCGCTGGCGCGGCCATGATTTCGACTTGCGCGACGACGGCGTGATGACCCCGGTCGAGGACGAGCGCGCTGAAGTGGCGGGGTGAGCGCGCCCGGGGTTTTGGCGTGGGCTTTGCGCGGACTTGCGTTTAGGGGCGCGTGAGGTTTTGGACGTCTGATACGATTTCCGAAGGATCAGTTCGGAAATCGTATTCCGCTCGCGCGGCAATCCGCCCTTTGCCTGGAGGATTTCCGCGCGATTTCGTTTTCGCGGATCGCGAAGCGATCTTGCGGAAACCGTATGATTCGATTTCCGAAGGATCAGTTCGGAAATCGTATTCCGCTCGCGCGGCAATCCGCCCACTGCGCCGCCCGCAAAAAAAAACCCCCCGCGGCATCGGCCAACAGGCTCCCGCGGCCAAAAGAACTCGCGTTTCCTGGCGGTGTCGCGCAGAATGAAAAAATCGCGCCGTGAGCCGCGCTGACCCATTGATGAAATCCTGGTCTCCTCCAGGGGACTCCAGGATCGGGGGATCGCAAACGGATCGCCCATCGGCGGGGGGCGTGCGGCGGTGTTGAAACGGCCCTCGCCATCGAACACGGCAACAGGCTGAAAACCATATTTTTCGTAATGCGCGTTGAACAATCGCAATGTCTGGCCATCCGCCACCTTGGGTTGAATAATGCCGGACAGAATTCCGTCCGATATCGTCCCCGCGACAAGCCGCTCAGGAGAGTGCCATGTGCCGTGCCTGCGTCAGTCATCTGATCACCAATGCTTTGAATTTCGGATTGCAGGCCGCGACGCCCAGCCGGCGCCAGTTCATGGCCTATGGCGCGGGCGCGGCGGCGCTCACGATGGCTGCGAGCCGCGCCGCCTTTGCGGCCGACAGCGGCGCCGACACGATCTTCAGGAATGGAACGATCCTCCCGATGGCCGGGCCCCATCATGCGGTCGAGGCGATCGCCGTCGGCGGCGGCGGCAAGATTCTCGCGGTCGGGTCTGACGCCGAGATCGCCGGCCTCAAGACCAGCGCGACCAAGATCGTCGATCTGCAAGGGCGCACGCTGCTGCCGGGATTCGTCGATCCGCATCATCACACCTGCGGCGCGGCGCTGTTCGCGGAACTGCTCACGGATGTCGGCTACACCAAATATCCGACGCGCGCGGCGCTGACCGAGGCGCTGCGGGCGATGGCGGCGAAGACCCCGCCCGGCCAATGGATCATCGGCTGCAATTTCGACAATCTGCTGCAGGGCGGCGATTTCTCGATGACGGAGCTGGACGCGATCTCCACGGATCATCCGATCTTCATCTGGTATGTGAACATGCACGACGCCGCAGCGAATGCGGCGGCGTTCCGGCTCGCCAAGATTCCCGACGACGTCGGCGTTCTGCCCGGCGGCGGGCATTTCGGCCGCGGTCCCGACGGCAAGTTCAACGGCCTCGTTTACGAGGAGCCGGCGATGCTGAAATTCGTCATGCTCGCCGTGCCGCCGATCACGCCGCAACTCGTCGGCAAGGCGCTGGTCGACTATACCAGGCAGGTCGCTGCGGCCGGCAACACGACCTTGCACGAGCCGGGCACGATCATGCCGGAATGGGTCGAGTCGCTCGCAAAGCTGTCGAATTCCCTGTCGATCCGCATGAGCGCGAGCCTGATGGCCGACGCGATCGAGGCGAGCAAGGCGTTCGCGGCGCTGGGCGTGGGCGCAAGGGCGACGCATTTCCCCAACAGCCGCTTCTCGCTCTACGGCATCAAAATCGTCGGCGACGGGTCGAACCAGACCGAAACAGGCGCGCAGACCAGGCCCTATCTCAAAAGCGCGTCGAAGGGCGCGACCAATTTCTCAGCCGCCGAATTCAAGCAGATGTGCGCGGCGGCGAAGGCGGTCGGCTGGCCCATTCAAATCCATTGCAACGGCGACGCCACGATCGACGATGCGCTGAATGCGATCGAAGCGGTTTATGGCGCGCATTCGTCGCATGGCGTCAACCGGATCGAGCATTCGACCATGGCGCGTCCTGACCAGATCGCGCGCATGAAGGCGCTCGGCGTCCAGCCGAGTTTTCTCATGAACCACGTCTTCCTCTATGGCGCGGCCTATCGCGATCAGTTGTTCGGGCCGGAACGCGCCGCGTTCATGGATCCGGCGGCCGCTTGCGTTCACGAAGGCGTGCCGTTCACGCTGCACACCGACGCGCCCTGTTCGCCCGTGGGTCCGCTGCGCCTGATCCAGGCGGCGGTGACCCGCCGGTGCGAGATCGACAAGTCGATCGTCGGCCACGCGCAGGCGATTTCGGTCGCGCACGCCCTCAAGGCGACGACCATCGACGCCGCCCGTCAGATCGGACTGGGCGACACGATCGGCTCGCTCGAAAAGGGCAAGGAAGGCGATCTCGTCATCCTCGAAAGCGATCCGTTCAAGGTCGATCCCGACACAATCATGGCGATCAAGGTCAGCGAGACCTGGGTCGGCGGCGCGAAGATGTTTGGGTGACCGGCCCGCTGGCGAGTTGCGGGCCGCTTTGGCGAACGTCCGCTGTCCGCCGGTTCCTGATGAAGCCGCTCGAACGGGATGGTCTTGTTTTGATCTTGTCTTGAAGGCTGGTGAGAGCGGGTTTTTGGGAAATTTCCCGCTCTGGTTGAAATTCAGTCGCGCAAAATCGCGCAAAACCGACGAATTTGTGCAAAAAACACGCGATTTCTCGCGAAAAATGCGCGATTTTCGCGTCTGCACGTTGCGGGTTGTGGACGGGGCGCTGGGCGTGAACAGTGTTCGGCGCGCGGCCTTCCGGGCGGCGGACGGTGACTTATCGTTTTAATACATAGACTTGCGGGGGAGTCGTGATTTCGGTCGATGTTTCACGTGAAAACAAAACATGAACATTGTCTTGACATATTGAGGGTTCTGACGCGTTTCGCGGTTTTCACTTTTCGCAAAAATGCCGCCGGGAGCAGTCCCGTTTCAGGGCGCGCGCGCCAAGCGGGGGCGCGTCTGCATATCATCTGGAAGGCGACGTCTCGCGGCCCGGCGTGGATGCCCGGGACAAGCCCGGGCATGACGTTCGTGGATAGGCCCGGGCCGTCAGGTCACCGCCATTTGCGGAACCACGGTGATCTTCCAGGAGGCGCCGTCGGCCGATTCCTCAATGGACTGAACAAAACCCTTGACCACGACATCGCCGAAATATTCGTAGATCGCCTCCTGCTCTTCCTGGGCCTCCTTGCAGCGCGTGACCTGCCGCCCGTCCGAAGTCTCATAAGTCGCCATGGCCCTCACTCCGATGAAGATGGACGCAATTTAAAACAGAGCTCGTTTCGTCACAATGGCATGATGCGGGAGCGAAACCTCGCTTGCGCGCCGGCCAGGCCGGACCCATCTATGACGAGCAAGGAGACCGCCCATGGCCGACGATTTCAAGGTGACCCGAACCGACGCCGAATGGCGGGCGATGCTCACGCCGGAGCAATATGACGTGCTGCGCGGCCATGGCACCGAGCGGCCGAGCTCCTGCGCGCTGAACCACGAGGAACGCGCCGGGACGTTCCATTGCGTCGGCTGCGGCCAGCCGCTGTTCCGGTCGCTGGAAAAATTTGAGAGCGGCACGGGCTGGCCGAGTTTTAATGACCCGATAGAGGGCGCGGTGGAAACCAGCCGCGACGCCTCCTGGGGTATGGTGCGCACCGAAGTGCATTGCAGCGCCTGCGGCGGCCATCTCGGCCATGTGTTCGAGGACGGCCCGCCGCCCACCAATCTGCGCTATTGCATCAATGGCGTCGCGCTTGATTTCAAGCCCAGGGATTAGCCGAATCGCAAGGCTGGCGATTTCGCTCAAAAAAAGCTATGGGAACCGCCAAAGCTTCGGGGGCGGCTGGCCTCCAGACTGGCAGGACAGGTCAATGCGCAAGGTTGTCGGCGCCAAACTTCACGGAATCCACGTGACGGACGCCAATATCGACTATCACGGCTCGATCACGCTCGATCCCGATCATTGCGAGGAGGCGGGAATCCTGCCGCTGGAGTTCGTCGAGATCTGGAACAAGAATTCCGGCGCGCGGATCTCGACCTATGTGATCCTGGGCGAGCGCGGCTCGCGCTGCTGCATCCTCAACGGCGCGGCGGCGCGCACCTGCCAGCCAGGCGATAGCCTGATCATCTGCTCATCCATCTATGTGGACGCCGACGAAATTCCGAGTCTCAACCCGAAAGTGCTGGCCTTCGACCGCGACAACCGCATCATCGACCGGTTGTCCTACAGGGTGGATTTCGACGACCAGGGCCGCTACCGCTTCGCCATCCACGACGAAACCGGCGCGAAACAACCCATTCCCCTTAAATCCAAAGTCTGATAGACCGCACCGCAAAGACCGGCCTGGCCCGTCGCGCGAAAGCAATCGCTTTCGCGCTTTTCCTTTTTGCGACGGGCCGCGACGCATCAGGAGAAAAAAGTGAACGCACGTCTGTCGCTGTCCAAGGACAAGATCAAAGTCCTGCTGCTCGAAGGCATCCACCAGAGCGCGGCCGATCTGTTCCACAACGCCGGCTACACCAATGTCACCCGCCTGACCAAGGCGCTCGACGGCGACGCGTTGCGCGAGGCGATGCAGGGCGTGCATATCGTCGGCATCCGCTCACGGACAAAACTCACGGAACAGGTGTTCGCCGACGCCGACCGCCTGATGACGGTCGGCTGCTTCTCGGTCGGCACCAACCAGGTCAAACTGCCGGCGGCTTCCGCGCGCGGAATCCCGGTCTTCAACGCGCCCTTCTCCAACACCCGCTCGGTGGCCGAACTGACCATCGGCGAGATCGCCATGCTGCTGCGCCGCATCCCCTCGCGCTCGCACGATTGCCACAACGGCGGCTGGGACAAGAGCGCCACCAACAGTTTTGAGGTGCGCGGCAAGACCTTGGGGATCGTCGGCTACGGCAATATCGGCAGCCAGCTGTCCTATCTGGCGGAAGCCATGGGCATGCGGGTCATCTTCTTCGACATCACCGACAAGCTGCGCCACGGCAACACCGAGCCGACCAATACGCTGAACGAGCTGCTCGCCCAGTCCGACGTGGTCAGCCTACACGTGCCGGAAACGCCCTCGACCAAGAACATGATGGGCGCCGAGCAATTCGCGGCGATGAAGACGGGATCCTACTTCATCAACAACGCGCGCGGCACCTGCGTCGACGTCGACGCGCTCGCTGAGGCGCTGAAGAGCGGCCATCTGCTTGGCGCGGCCGTGGACGTGTTCCCCAAGGAGCCCGCGGCCAATGGCGAAAAATTCGTGTCGCCGCTGCAAGGGCTTGAAAACGTCATCATCACCCCGCATATCGGCGGCTCGACCGAAGAGGCGCAGGAGCGCATCGGAGCGGAAGTGGCGCGAAAGCTGGTGGATTATTCCGACATCGGCTCGACGGTGGGGGCGGTGAATTTCCCGCAGGTGCAGCTGCCGCCGCGTCCGAATGGCACGCGCTTCATGCATGTCCACCGCAACGTGCCGGGCGTGCTGCGCAAGCTGAACGACGCCTTCTCCAGCCGCGATCTGAACATCGCCTCGGAATTCCTGCAGACCGACGGCGACGTCGGCTATGTGGTGATCGAGGCCGACGGCGCGCTGGAAGTGGCGGAACAGGTGCTGGAGGACATCCGGGGCATCGAGGGCACGCTGCGCGCGCGCATCATCTACGAGCGCTGAGACGGCTTGGGGGAGGCGCGCCTCCCCCCGCCCTTTTTAAAATGACGTTGGTTATCAGAACAAAAAGTTGCGCGGCGTGCTTGCGGGCGGGCGCAACGCCAATTATGGTCCGCGGCGACTCGCGAGAGTAGTGGGGCGTCGCCAAGTGGTAAGGCAGCGGATTTTGATTCCGCCATCCGTAGGTTCGAATCCTGCCGCCCCAGCCAGCATTTTTCAGATGGAAACGCGGCGGCAAAGTCCTTGAAACTCGCGCAGTCTTGCGGAATGCGGGAACAGGGATGGCGACAGTCCTGTGAACAGTGCTTTGTGTCGCTAGCGCGCCACCAAGCCAGCCTATTGGCCGGTTTGAAACGCACAACAAAATCGACGTCGCTGAGTCGCGAGATCGACTTGCATACGGCTGCATGCGACGCCGTCGAGAACGACCTCAACAAGCCGGACACCGCCGGCGGACTGTCACTTCGACAAAAACCGGCCCTTCGAGCCTCATGGTGACGTCGGATCAGACGCGCCATAGGGCGAGTCTGCATCGTCCGCCGCGTCAAGCAGCTTCGACCGCCACGCCGAGCAATTCCTGCAGTCTGACGACGCCGACAGGCTCCTCTTTCAGCAATGGCGCGACTGCGTAACGCGAGGCGTAACGGGTCGCCACGGCCTCGACCTCGCGCAATTCATTGCGCGCGCGCTGTCGTAGCAAAGGGGATTGCGGTTGCGCCGCCGCCACGCTGTTGTTGACGATCCAGGCCCAGGGCTCGATTTCCGCCCGGCGGAGGTCGTCTTGCAAACTGGCGGCCTCCAGCACCGGCGTCGTTTCCGCCAATGTGACAAGCAACACCTTGGTCTGCCTGGGGTCCTGCAATTGCATCATCGGCGTGATGGTGTGGCCGCCCTTGGCGCCGACATGGCGGACGACTTCGCGGTGATAGGCGCCGGTGGCGTCGAGCAGCAGCAGGGTGTGGCCGGTCGGAGCGGTGTCCATCACCACGAACTTCTGGCCCGCCTCGCGAATAACGCGGGCAAAGGCCTGAAACACAGCGATTTCCTCGGTGCAGGGCGAGCGCAGATCCTCTTCGAGCAGCGCCCGGCCCTCGGCGTCCAGCGCCGCGCCCTTGGTTTCCATCACCTCGCGACGATAGCGCTCGATTTCCGCGTGGGGATCGATGCGGCTGACCGTCAGATGTTCGAGAGAGCCGTGCAGCGTTTCCGCGAGATGGGCCGCCGGGTCGGAGGTGGTGAGATGCACAGGGAAGCCGCGCCGCGCCAGTTCGACGGCGATGGCCGCCGCCAAGGTGGTCTTGCCGACGCCGCCCTTGCCCATCAGCATCACCAACCCGTGGCAGTCCGCGGCTATGCCGTCGACCAGGGTGGAAAGGCCGGGCGCATCAAGCGTGATCGGTTCGCCGTCATCGGCGGCGACGGGCGAGGTCGTCCCGGCCAGCAACTGGCGCAAGGCCGGGATGCCGACAAGATTGAAAGGAAGCAGGGCGATCACATCGCGCGGCAGGTCGGCCAGCTCGCGAGGAATGGCCGCCAGCGCCGCCTGCTCGCGCTGACAAATGGCGGCGGCCAGCGGGTCCAACGCCGCCTCGGCGCGCGGCAGCAAACCGTTAACGACCAGATATTGCCGGCCAAGTCCAACCGCCGCCAGCTCCATCTGGGTGCGGGCGACCTCGCGCAAGGTCGATTGCTGGGCGCGCGCGACCAATATGAGGCGGGTGCGGTTTTCGTCGGCCAGGGCCTCCACCGCCGCCTTGTACTGGGCGCGCTGTTTTTCCAGACCGGCCAGCGGACCGAGACAGGATGCATCGCCCTTGCCTTCCTCAAGAAAGCCGGTCCAGGCGCCGGGCAATTGCAGCATCCGGATCGTATGCCCGGTCGGGGCGGTGTCGAAAACAATATGGTCGAAACTGGCGGTCAGGCTCGACTCGACCAGCAGCCCCGTGAATTCGTCGAAGGCGGCGATTTCCGTGGTGCAGCCACCGGAAAGCTGTTCCTCGATGCCTTTGACCACGGCCTCGGGAAGGATCCCGCGCACGGGGCCGACGATGCGGTCGCGATAGGCCTGCGCCGCAGCCTGCGGGTCGATTTCCAGCGCCGACAGGCGCGGGACGGCGGGAAGGACCGTGATACGATTGCCGATCTCAACGCCGAACACCTGGCCGACATTGGAGGCCGGATCGGTGCTGACGAGCAGGACGTTCTTGCCGCCATAGGCGAGCTGGATCGCGGTCGCGCAGGCGATCGACGTCTTGCCGACGCCGCCCTTGCCTGTGAAGAAAAGGAAGCGCGGCGGCTGTTCGAGAAATTTCATGACGACCTTTCGGGAGTTCAGCAGCTCATCTTGCGTTCAGCAGCTCTTGCCGCCGCAGCATCCGCCTTGCTTCACTTCGACCGGCGTTTCCGCGACTCCGGTCCAGCGCGCCAGTTCGGCGCGATTGGGATAGCGGCCAGCCAGCGCGACCTCGCCATCAATGAGGATTAGCGGCAGAGCCTCAGCTCCGGAGCGCTCCAGAAAACCCTTTACGATCGCGTTTTCGGCGAAGGCCATCGGCTGCTGGGCCAGATTGAAACGCTCAATCCTGGCGCCGTTCTGCTTCGCCCAGTCCACATCGGCCGAAAAGGCGACGAGAACCTGATCGACATCGACGCCGCAAACGCCGGTGCTGCAACAGAGAGCGGGGTCAAAAACCTGAATCGTCTTCACTTGACGCCTCCTTCGGCCAGATGGGTGGCGCCTTCGGTTTCGCCGATCTCGCGCAACTTCGTCAATAATGCCAGTTTGTCGAGTTGGTTCAACCGCAAGGCAAGCAGCAGCGCAATGCGGTTCCTGAGATAACGAAACGTCAGATTGAACGCCCGCTGTTTCTCGATGTCCGCGCCGTCGACGGCGGCGGGGTCTTCAATGCCCCAGTGGGCCGTGAACGGCTGTCCCGGCCAGATCGGGCAGGCTTCGCCAGCGGCGTTGTCGCAAACCGTGAAGACAAAATCCAAATGTGGAGAGCCGGGAGATGCGAACTCCTGCCAATTCTTGGACCGCAAACCATCGTCCGGATAGCCATAGGCGGCAAGGGTTTTGAAAGCGTAGGGGTTGACCTCGCCCTTGGGCTGACTTCCCGCCGAAAAGGCGTTGAACCGGCCTGCGCCGTCCTTGCGGAGGATGCTTTCCGCCAGGATGGATCGGGCGCTGTTTCCCGTGCACAGGAACAAGACATTGTAGATGCGGTCGGACATGACGTGAGCCCTCTTGGACAGCAGCGATGGAATGCCTTCGGACATTGACGCAAAAACCTCGCGACGATGCGCGATCGAATGGATGGCTGGAAGCTGAGCGCCGGGGTGTTGTTGTCCCGACGCGGAATCTTAATCTAATCCATTAATCCAGAATATCAGATATTAAGAGCACGGCAAGGAGGTTTTCGAAGAGAAGACTTCCAGACCCAGAGCCTCAGCCGACGCGCTTGCCCTCGGCATCGATCAGCAACTGGCCGTCTTCCTTGGCCAGCGGTCCCGGCGGCAGGCGATCGAGCAGGTCGAGCACAAGCTCGCTCGGGCGGCACAGGCGCACGCCCTTCGCCGTGCAGACGATGGGCCGGTTGACGAGGACGGGATGAGCGACCATCGCGTCGAGCAGCGCGTCATTGGTGACGGCGGGATCGAGCAGCCCAAGCTGTTCCGCCGGCGATTTCGATGTCCGCAGCGCCGCGCGCGGGGTCAGGCCGGCGCTCGCGAACAGGCCTTCGAGCTGTGGCCGGGTCCAGCCAACTTTCAGATATTCGATCACCGTCGGGCGGTAGCCGGCGGCTTCGATGATGGCGAGGACGTTGCGCGATGTGCCGCAATCCGGATTGTGGTGGATCACCACCTGCATGTCCTCAGCCAATGGCTTTCTCCTTGAGATTTTCGGCGGCGACGCGACGCACGGCGGAGCCGGACTCGTACCAGCCGCGCGTCCGGTTGACGATGGCCACGACCGACAGCATCACCGGCACTTCGATCAGCACGCCGACGACCGTGGCCAAAGCCGCGCCGGAGTGGAAGCCGAACAGGCTGATGGCGGCGGCGACGGCCAGTTCGAAAAAATTGCTGGCGCCGATCAGGGCGGACGGCCCTGCGACGCAATGGGCTTCGCCGCTCGCCCGATTGAGCAGATAGGCCAGCCCGGCGTTGAAATAGACCTGGATCAGGATCGGCACGGCGAGCAGAACGATGATCAGGGGCTGCGCCAGAATCTGTTCGCCCTGGAAACCAAATAGCAGAACCAGCGTCGCCAGCAGGGCGACGAGCGACGAAGGCTGAAGCGTGTTCAGCAAATTCGTCAGCGCCGCCTCGCCGCCGTTGGCGATCAGGCTTTTGCGAACGACCTGCGCGATGATCACCGGCGCGACGATGTAGAGCGCGACCGAGAGCAGCAGCGTCTCCCAGGGAACCGTGATCGACGACAGTCCGAGCAGCAGGCCGACAATGGGCGCGAAGGCGACGACCATGATGACGTCGTTGAGCGCAACCTGGCTCAAGGTGAAATGGGGTTCGCCCTTGCACAGGTTGCTCCAGACGAACACCATGGCCGTGCAGGGCGCGGCCGCCAACAGGATCAGCCCGGCGATATAGCTGTCGATCTGGTCTGCCGGCAGATAGGTCCTGAACAGGCCGCCGACGAACAGCCAGCCGAGCAAGGCCATCGAAAAAGGTTTGACCGCCCAATTGATGAACAAGGTCACGCCAATTCCGCGCCAATGCGCCGCGACCTGCGACAGCGCCGAAAAATCGATCTTGACCAGCATGGGGATGATCATCAGCCAGATCAGCCCCGCCACGGGAAGGTTGACCTTGGCGACCTCGGCGGCGCCGATGATTTGGAACACGCCGGGGAGGAAATGACCGAGGGCGATGCCCACGACAATGCAGAGCAAGACCCAGAGGGTCAGATAGCGTTCGAATTTCGACATGGATTTGGTCGCCTGCTGTTGCATGTGAATGTCGGCGGGGTGCGGTCCGGCGAAAGCCGGCCGCACGATCATTGATGATCGGGAGCGTCCTCATGAGCGCCGGGCGGACAACAGGGCATGAGATCCGCCAGAACCGGCGCGCAAACGTCCGGGCGACCGCCGCAACAATCCTTCAGCAGGAACAGCACGACCTCCCGAAACAAGGCGAGATCGGCGCGATAGACAATGGAGCGGCTTTGCCGCTCGCCGCCGACCAGCCCGGCATTGGCCAGGATCGACAGATGCGCCGACATGGTGTTCTGCGGCACGCCAATCAGACGCGCCAGCTCGCCGGCGGGAACGCCTTCGGGTTCACGTGCGACGAGGAGCCGAAACGTTCGCAGACGCGTCGCCTGCGATAAGGCCGCAAGCGCGGCGAGAGCGGATGTTTCCTTCATATATCCAGATTATCGGATTAATTTTGCCGGCGCAAGACGATGGCGCCAAACCTCGTCTCGGAGGGAGCGCAACCGGCTCCGATGACCCGACCTATGGGGTAGGCTTTCAAATTCCTGGATCGGCGTCGGCTTGCCAGAGCGCGTTGACATTCGGGATTGGGACTTTTCAATTTTGGCGGGCTGGACTTCTGTCCGCGGGAACCTTTTATTCCCTCGGCGTTCTCGGATTTCCATTCTTCCTTGCCGGTGGGGCGGTTCAACGGCCTCCTTATGTCTACCATCCCGTCGCCGGCGGCATTCTCCTGTTTTCGGGCGCGACGGGGACGAGCGGCGGCGTCTTCTTGTCGCCCATCATCGTTTCGATGACTGGGTCGGCACGCGTCGCATGGCGGCGGTCACCGCCGCCTATAATTTGTTGAACGCCATTGCGGCCTTGATCGGCGCTTCTCGAAGCTTCGATGCCGCGCCGACCTCATTGCCGGTATGGCTTGTCTCAGTTTCCGCGGGAGGCGCGATCGTCGCCTAATTCGGCAGTCGCCATCTTCCGGAACCCGTCATGCGCTCCATCGTCGCGTTCATTTTGTTCGCCGCTGGTGGAAATCTGCTGCTGATACGATTTCCGAAGGATCAGTTCGGAAATCGTATTCCACTCGCGCGGAAATCCGCCCTTCGCCTGGAGGATTTCCGTGCGATTTCGTTTTCGCGGATCGCGAAGCGATCTTCCGGAAACCGTATCATTCATGCGGTAGTCGACTCGCCCGTGAACGCCAGAGTCCATCATACTTTGCGGTTCGTGCGTGCGTCGTCGGCGTCCCGATCAAGAACATGGGCGGGAGAGCGAGGCCGCCCAGCGTAAACGCCGTCATTTCTCATAGGCCGCAAGCCCGGTGCGCTTTGTCTTGGCCTATGCTCGCCGTCGCTTGGCCCGATATCAATTCGCGGCGTTATTGAGAAGGATTTTGCGCCGCGATGGAGAGCGCTTTCATTCGCGTCACAGTCACGGCGAAGGCGCAAAGTGGTCAGTCGCGTCGACACGCAATGTGCGAAGCTCGCCTTCGAGTTGCTTGAAGACTTCCACGCATGCGGGGTCGAATTGGGAGCCGCTGCCCGCGACAGTCTGGGCGAATGCGGTCTCGAACGGCATGGCGGCTTTGTAAGGACGCGCCGTGCAAAGGGCGTCGAACACGTCGGCGACCGCGACAATGCGCGCTTCGATGGGGATGGCTTTTCCCGAGAGCCCGCTGGGATAGCCGGATCCGTTCCATCGCTCGTGATGACCGCCGATGATCGCCACCGCCACCTTGAGAAGTTCCGTCGCGCCATCGCGGAGGATCTTCACGCCATGCTCCACATGCCGGCGCATGATCATTTCTTCCTCCAGTGTCAGCGGTCCCGGCTTTGCGAGGATCGAGTCCGGAATTCCAATCTTGCCGACGTCGTGCAAGGGCGCCGCGAGATAGATCAGTTGGCTGTGCGCTTCGTTCAGCCCCAACCCAAGAGCGAGGCGATGGCTGATGCGGGCCACGCGCGAGACGTGCGCCCCGGTTCCCCCGTCGCGCGCATCGATCGCGAGCGCCAGCCGCCAGATCATCTCCTTTTCGCGCAAGGTGATTTCGCGCATCGCCTTTTCGACATCTTGGCCGAGGTAGGCAACCAGCCTGGCCTGCTGTCTTTGTGCGATCCGCAGCGCCAGCATGTTGGTGATGCGCGCCCGAAACTCAAAGGGATCGAAGGGTTTGTTGAGAAAGTCGTTGACGCCGGCCGCCAAGGCGTCCATTCGGATTTCGCGGTCGCTTTCCGAGGTCAGCATGATGATGGGGATCGAGCGGTAAGTGTCGAGCTGTCGCAAATGGCTCAGCAGGCGGACGCCGTTCATTTCAGGCATCAGATAATCGACAATCACGACATCATACTGGAAATTCTGGCATTTTTTGAGAGCTTCGAGCGGATCTCCGCATGTTTCGACAATTGTATTGTGAATTTTTCGCACAGTGGTTTCCAAGACCGCCCGCATGGACGCACTGTCGTCAACCGCAAGTATTTTAAGTTCCTTGTCGTCATTGTTGTTTAGGGTATGTCTGTGGGAGAGCATGGACGCAGGCCCCTAAGCTGATATGACGGGAGTTTATTCCATACGAATGTGCTGCATGGACGCGTTCTATTTCAAGATAAATGACCTTCGCTCGAAGCGCATATCTAGAGCATTTTCAAGCGAAGCAGATGCCGGTTCGCGTGAAGAAAATGCGTCAAAACAATAATCTAGAGCTTTTTCATGTTTCCATGAAACGTGAAAAAGCTCTAGGGCCGCGCCTGCGCCCACAGCACCTCGCGCGCGATGGCGTCGAGGCCGACGACGCGGTCGACCCCGCCGAGATTGATCGCCTCCTTCGGCATTCCGAACACGACGCAGGTCGCCTCATCCTGCGCGATGGTGAAGGCGCCCGCCTGCTTCATTTCGAGCAGACCGCGCGCGCCGTCGTCGCCCATGCCGGTCATGATCACCCCCACGGCGTTAGGCCCCGCGGCGCGCGCCGCCGAGCGGAACAGCACATCCACGGACGGGCGATGGCGCGAGACCAGCGGCCCTTCGCGGACGCTGACATGATAGCGGGCGCCCTTGCGCTCCAGCATGGTGTGGCGGCCGCCCGGCGCGATCAGAACATGACCGCGCAGCACGGGGTCGCCGTCCTCGGCCTCCTTTACGGAGACCTCGCACAGGCCGTCGAGCCTTTTGGCGAAGGCGGCCGTGAATTTTTCCGGCATGTGCTGGACAATGACCATGCCCGGCGCGTTCGCGGGCAGCCCCAGCAGGAAATCCTTGAGCGCCTCGGTGCCGCCAGTGGAGGCGCCGACGCAGACGACGATTTCCGTTGTCTTGGCCATGGCTCCGGCGCGCGCCGGCGGCAGCATGGCGTCGGCAGTCAGTTTGGGAGCGGGCTCGCCATAGCCTTGCCGCGCCTGCGGCTTGCGCGCGCCCCCGGCGCGCGGGCGCGCCCTGGCGGCGGCCTTGACGACGTCGCAGATCGTCACCGCGCTTTCGGCGAGCGCGTCGGCGGCGGCGATCTTCGGCTTGACGATAATGTCGACGGCGCCGGCTTCCAGCGCCTGTAACAGGGTTTCCGACCCGTCCGTGGTCAGCGATGAGCACATCACCACGGGGATCGGGTGTTGCGCCATAAGCTTCTTCAGGAAGGTGATGCCATCCATGTGCGGCATTTCCACGTCAAGCGTGATGACGTCAGGCGCCTCTTCCATGATGCGGCGCGCGGCGACATAAGGGTCGGACGCCGCGGCCATCACCTCGATGTCGGGGTCATGCGACAGAATCTGGGTCAGGGTCTGCCGCACGCTGGCGGAATCGTCGACGATCAGCACGCGAATCGGCTTGGCCATGGAGCCCTCAAGTCTTCTGGAAAATCGTGCCGCCGATGGAGCGGATCGGCAGGTCGAATCCGGTCACCGATTCGGAATGGCCGAGGAACAGATAGCCGCCGGGCTCGAGGCGCCGGCACAGGCGGTCGAGCACCTGGCGCTGGGTCGCTTTGTCGAAATAGATCAGAACGTTGCGGCAGAAAATGATGTGCATGGGATCGCCGACCGGATAAAGCTCGTCCATCAGGTTGAGCCGGGCGAAGCCGATATGGGCTCGCAATTCCGGGACCACCCGCACTTGCGAGCGGTCGCGCGCCGAGGTTTTCGTATAGCGCCGCCGCAGCGCCTGCGGAACCGGCGCCAGCATGTCCGCGGGATAGACGCCATGGCGGGCGGCGCGCAGCACATCGGTGCTCAGGTCGGTGGCGAGGATGAAGGTTTTCAGCGGGCCATGGGATTCGGCGAAATCGGCGCAGACCATGGCGATCGTATAGGGCTCGGCGCCAATCGAGCAGGCCGCGCTCCAGATGCGCAGGCTGTTGGCGCCGCGCCGCACGAACTCGGGCAGGATTGTTGCGGTCAGCGCGTCGAAATGGTTCGGCTCGCGAAAGAAATCCGTCTTGTTGGTGGTCACCGCATCGATGAGGAAAATGGCCTCGGTCTCCATCCCCTCGCCGTTGAACAGATGCTCGCAATAGTCGACGAAGCGTGAAAAACCGGTGGCGCGAAGCCGGCGCCGCAATCGCCCCTCGAGCATCAGCCGCTTGCTCTCCGGCATCTTTATGCCGCTGTAGGCGTTGATGAATTTGGCGAGACGACGGAAATCGCCCGGCGACAGCCGGTCGATTTCCGGGTCCGGAGCTTCGGCGGGCTCCGGGCTGAGCTTCGCTCCCTTCCGCATCAGGCGGCGCGCCATTCTTGCGGCGCTTCCGCCAGATCGGCGGCCTCGCCTTCCGAGAGCAGATGCGCGAGGTCGACGATGACGACAAAACTGTCGTCGCGGCGGACCACGCCCTCGATATATGCGCTCGCCCAGCGCGCGCCGATATCGGGCGCGGTGTCGACCTCGTCGCTGCGCGCCGCCGTCACCTCGAACACGCGATCCACCACAATGCCGAGGGTCAGCGCGCGGGCGCCGACCTTGATGTCGACCACAAGCACGCGGGTGTTGGCGGTCGGCTCGGTCGGGGTCAAACCGAGCCGCATGCGCAGGTCGATCACCGGAACCGCCTGCCCGCGCACATGGCACAGGCCGAGCAGGTGGCGCGGCCCGTTGGGAATGCGGAACGCGGGTTGGTGATCGAGGATTTCACGCACGACGCGGACCGGGAGCGCGAAGCGTTCCGCGTCGAGCGCGAAGGTCACGAGTTGCAGTTCGTCTGGCGCGCTCATGTTCAGGCGCTTTCACGGAAGTCATGGTCGTGCTCATCGCGCCCGCCCATGGACAGGTCGAGGGCGAAGCCTCGCGCGCGCTCCTGCTGGGCGTGCACCGGCGGCTTCTTTCCCGACGCGGCTTGCGGTTTGGGGGTGGCGGCGCGTTGCCCCGCGCGCGCTTGCGTCTTGCCCGCGGCCCGCCTGCGGTCGGAATCGGACTCGACCTTGAAGAACGCGATCGAGCCTTGCAATTCCTCGGCCTGGGAGGCCAGCTCCACCGAGGTCGCGGACATTTCCTCCGACGCCCCGGCGTTCTGCTGGGTGACCTGGTCGAGCTGCTGGATCGCCTGGTTGATCTGCGCCGCGCCAATGTCCTGCTCGCGGCAGGCGGCGGAGATTTCCGCGATCAGCTCGGCGGTCTTGCGAATGTCGGGCACCAGGCGGTTGAGCATTTCGCCGGCTTCCTGCGCCGATTTCACGGTGTCGCCGGACATTTGAGAAATTTCGCCGGCGGCGGCCTGCGAGCGCTCGGCGAGCTTGCGCACTTCCGAGGCGACGACAGCGAAGCCCTTGCCGTGCTCGCCGGCGCGGGCCGCCTCCACCGCCGCGTTGAGCGCCAGCAGGTCGGTCTGGCGGGCGATTTCCTGCACGATGGTGATCTTCTGCGCGATCGTGCTCATCGCCTGCACGGCGCGCGAAACCGCGTCGCCGGACAGTTCCGCGTCCCTGGACGACTGCCGCGCGATTTTTTCGGTCTGGGCGGCGTTGTCGGCGTTCTGCTTGATGTTGGCGGCCATTTCCTCCATGGCGGAGGAGGCTTCCTCGGCGGCCGAGGCCTGTTCGGTGGCGCCCTGGGCGATTTGCTCGGAGGCCGAGGACAGCTGTTCGGCGCCCGAGGACACATTGCCGGAGGCCAGCATGGCGTCGCTGACGACGGCGCGCAGCCGCTCCACCATCCGCGCCAGCGCCTGGCCGAGCGTGTCCTTGTCCGACAGCGGTTTGGGCGAAACCATCAGGTCGCCGTCGGCGATTTTCGCGGCGACGCCCGCCGTTTCGCGCAGATTGCCGGTCATGCGGCCGAGCGCGGTCATGAGGTCGCCGATCTCGTCATTGGCCTTGTAGCTGACATCCGCGTCCAGATCGCCGATGGCCACGGCCTCCGCGGTTTCGATGCCGCGCCGCAGGCCGCGCCCGATGCCGAGCGACATCCAGATGGCCACGGCGATGGCGAACAGCGTGGCGCCGGCGATGAAGGCCAGCAGCAGCGTGCGCGAGGTTTCATACTGGTGGTTGGTCGCCTCGGTGGTGGCGGCCATGTTGGCGATGATCTTGTCCGACAATTGCGCGATCAGGGCAGTGATCTTGGCGTTCGGCTCGGCGGCCGCGTGCAGGCTCAGGTCGGCGGCCTTGGCGTTGGATTCGGTGGTGTTCTCGGAGCCAAGCTCGACGATCTTGCGGCGAAGCGGTAGGAGCTGTTCGAGCGCTGCGTCGACTTCCCGCACATCCTTGACGACCTCGGGATTGCTGGAGGCTTTCAACTTGCCGGAATAGAAGATCGCCTCCTCAGTGGCCTTGGCCTCCTGTTTCTGGAACTTGGCGATGTCCTCGCGATCGGTGGCCAGAACGATGTTCTTCTCGTAACGCGCGCTGATGAGAAAAGCGGAGCCGAGACCGCGCACATTGTTGAGGTCGGCCGCCGGGCCTTGCACCAGATTGGTGATCGCGCCCTGCAATCCCGAGAGATTGGAGATCGCCAGCGCGCCCATCCCGCCGATCAGAGCGACGAGAAAGGCGAAGGCCAGTGCGAGTTTGAGTTTTATCGTCAGACGCATGATCGAGTCCTCGTGAAAATCATTAGTCGTGGGTTTGCTGGAATGGGCTCAGGTTTTCGGATAGCGGATGATTTCGGCGTCCGGCTTGCCTCGGCTGGCGTCGAACAGGGCCTGCAAGTCGGGGAAGATGATGACGGCGTCGCCGTGCTTGATGAGGCAGTCGACCAGTTCGGCCCTCCAGGTCATGCCGACGCGCGGCGGCGGCTCGGAGGCGTCCCTGGCGAGGGTGCGCACCTCGTTGACCTTGTCGGCCCGCAGGCCGACCAGACAGGGCGCGCCCGCGAACTCGATCTCGACGACAATGATGCGGCTGTCGATGGTCGGCTCCGTGCGCGCCATGCCGAAGGCGAAGCGCATGTCGGCGAGCGGAATGATCCGCCCGCGAAAATTGACCAGCGCGCCGACAAAGGGGCGGGCGCCGGGCACGATGGTCTCGGGGAGAAGATCGAGGATCTCGCGCACGATCGAGGCGTCGAGGGCGAAAGTCTCTCCGGAGACATCGAAGGTGAGCGCGTCGATCTCGCCGGTTTCCGACCACTGGGCTGATGTGCGAACGGCTGTCGTCATGCGATCGCGCGCAACCGCGCCTCCTGGTCCTGGCCGGCGGCCACGAGATTGACGATGTCGAGGATCAGCGCCACGCCGCCGTCGCCGAGAATGGTTGCGCCCGAAAACGTTTCGACGTCCTCATGCAGTTTCGACATGGACTTGATCACGGTCTGGTGGTCGCCGATGATCTGGTCGACCACGAGGCCGACCCGTTCCGCCCCGGTCGAGATCACCACGACCTTCTGGTGGGGATCGGGCGGCGACCCCGTCTGAAAGATTTCCCGCAGCCGGAGGAACGGGACCAGGCTGCCGCGCAGCGAGAGCAGGCTGCGACCGCGTGAGCGCGCCTCCTGCTCAGGCGCAAGTTCGAGGCATTCCTCGACCGCCGCCAGCGGAATGACGTAACGGCCGGCGCCGACCCGGACCAGCAGCCCGTCGATGATCGCCAGCGTCAGCGGAATGCGCAGCGCGATCTCCGCGCCCTCGCCCGGCCAGCTCTCCACGTCGATGGCGCCGCGCAGCGATTCAATGGTCTTCTTCACCACATCCATGCCGACGCCGCGCCCCGACAGGTTGGTGACCTGGGCGGCGGTGGAAAAACCCGGCTGGAAGATCATCTGCAAGGCCTCCTTTTCGGAGAGGACCTGTCCCGGCGCCACGAGGCCATTGGCTTCGGCCTTGGCGCGCACGCGCTCGCAATTGATGCCGCGCCCGTCGTCGCTGACGGAAATGATCACCTCGCCGCCGGACTGGCGGGCCGCCAGCGTGATGCGCCCGACCTCTGGCTTGCCGGCGGCCACACGCTCGTCCGGCGTTTCCAGGCCGTGATCGGCGGAGTTTCTGACGATGTGGACCAGGGGATCGGCGAGGCGCTCGATCACCGTCTTGTCCATTTCGGTGCTCTCGCCTTCGGTGACCAGCTCGATCTGCTTGCCGGTTTCGTGCTGAAGGTCGCGCGCCAGCCGACGGAACCGCTCGAACAGGGTGCCGACCGGAACCATGCGCAGCACCATCATGGTCGCGCGCAATTCGCTGGAGAGATTCTCGATCTCCTCGCTGACCGCGCGCAGCTCCTCGTTGGCGACAGCCGCCGCGATCTGCGACAGGCGGGACTGGGCGATCACCAGTTCGCCGACGCGATCCATCAATTCGTCGAGCCGGTCCGCGGGAACGCGCACGCTTTCGACGGCGCGGCGTGCGCGGACGCCATTGGCCTCCGTCGCGGACTTGGCTTCGGGAGTCGTCGCTTCCGTCGGCGTGACGAGGGCGGGAGGCGCATCCGTCGCCGACGGCGGTTCGGCGCTCGCCGGGCCGCGCATGTCGTCGATTTCGAGCGTCATGTCGTCCATGACGAACAGGAACACGTCCTCGATCTCGGAGCGGCAGACGTCGGCCTCAAGGAACACGGTCCAGCGCAGATGGAGCGCGGTGGGGTCCAACTGATCGAGCGGGGGAACGGCGCTGGCGTCGACCTGGATCTCGCACGCCCCCAGCTCGCGGAGATCGTCGAGAAAGGTCAAGGGATTGACCCCATTCAGCAGCGAATTTGGCGGCAAGGCGAAACGAATGCGCCAATGTCTTGCCGGAGCGCCGGCGTCTTCGAGCGGCGCGACGGTCTCCGTTTGGGCCGGGGGCGAAATCTGGCGCGCGCCGATATCGATGGCGGCGTGGAGTTGATCGAGCAATGCGACCTCTTGCCTGGCGTAATCGCCATTCGGGTGTTCCACCAGCGCCCGCATGTGGTCGCGCGCCGCCAGCACCGCCGCCACCAGTTCGAGCGTGGCGGGAACATGACCCTTGCGCACGTGGTCGAAGGCTGTTTCGCAATGATGGGTGAACGCCGCGAGCGCGTCGAAGCCGAACATCGCGCCCGAGCCTTTCAGCGTGTGCAAGCCGCGGAACACGGCGTCGATCTGTTCGCGATCGTCGAGCCGCTGTTCGAGATCGAGCAGCCCCTGCTCGACTTGTTCAAGCAATTCGCCGGCCTCGATCCGGAAAATGTCGATCGGATCGATTGTGCTCATTTGCCCACGACCTTGGAGACGAGTTTCAACAACTGCGCGGCGTCGAACGGTTTCGTCAGCCAGGCTGTCGCGCCCGCCGCCTTGGCGCGGGCCTTCATGTCGGCGTCGGATTCCGTCGTGAGGAACACGATGGGCACGCCAAGCTGAGTTGGCAGGCGCCGCAATTCCTCGATCATCCGCAGCCCGTCCATGCGCGGCATGTTGATGTCGGTGATGATCGCGTCGAAGCGGTGGGTCTTGGCCTTTTCCAGGCCGTCGAGGCCATCGACGGCTTCGGTGACGGCGTAGCCCGCGCCCGAAAGGGCGAGGCGCGTCGTCATGCGCATGGAAGCGGAATCGTCAACGGTCAGGATATTCGCGGTCATCGCGCTTGCTCCTCGTGAAGCCAGAAACGAACGGTGTCGGATGGCGAATCCGTCAGAAAGCCGGCGCGTTCGAGGACACGCCGAAGCGTCCCTGCCGCCGGGCGCGCAAGACTGATGGTCTTGCCATGGTCTTTTGCGTATTGGCGCGCCGAAGTGATCAGCTGGACAAAGCTCAGATCGACGAATGAATCGTCGTCGATGACTAGATTAAGCGCGTCAGTGGCGGCGAAGCGGTCAAGCAAATCGCGCCAGATATCCTTAATAGAGCGAATCGTAATATCTTCGCTAAAACAAACACTTGAACTCGATAGCTCCAATGACGGACCTTGCATGCGAATTCACTCCATATTTGCCTCTCTTATGAAGGATAACGCATGAACCATTCATTAAAAATGCAATATGAGGCAGCAGAATTTAAACAAGACGTCAAATCAGATGCTTAAGCATGACAATAAATACGAACCAATACGTCATATTAATTACGTACGTCATGTGAAATTGTGCATAGAGACTAGGATTTGCGCCAAGCGCGAGACGCGCGTCTTTCGGCGCCGGCAGCCGCGCTGATCTTTCGACGCCATGCTTTCGCGCTGATTCCGAACGGCGCGGGGCTAAAGGAAGAAGTCCTCGATCTCGTCTTCGGAAGCGCCGGTCGGACGCGCACACCGGTCCCCGATCTGGACCCGCGCCCGCATATCCGGAAACACGGTCAAATGAAGCTCCCGCTCGCTATCCATTGTGTAGAGCGCATAGACCTCATCGGAAAATGTCGTCACCGCGTCGGACGGGATCTGCGTCTGGACGGGGGCGGCGCTGGCCAATGCCTGGCGTAATGCGGCTGAGCACGTCGCCAGTTGTTCGCCCAATCCCCCGCTGAAATCGAGATCTCGGACGACCGTTTCAATGCGCCTGGCGATCGCTTCGCCCTCTGTCGCGATCAATTGCACGCTGCCGCCGGATTCCCTGTCCATTTCCTGAAGGGCGATCCCGACATCATCGAGGTCAGCGACCAAATCGCGATCGGCTTTGGCGCAGCCGGGATCGTCGCCACCCGAGCCAAGATCCGCCAAGGCTCGAAGCACGGCGGTCGCGCTTCGGCCCAGCTTGTCGCCTTCGAGATTGATCTCGGTGGCGATCGCGCCGATTGTCCGCCCGAGGTCGCCCATGCGGGAGCAATGCAGATAGGCGTTGATGGCCAGAAGGCGAATGTCGCCCTGAACACTCCGCAAATTGCCGATGTCGCTCCTGTTGTTGAGCAATTCGATGGCGAGGCGTCTTATGGTCGCATCGACGCTGGCCGATCGCCGTCCCGCCTCCTCGATCTCCACGACCAGTTGACGCATGGAGCCAAGCCGATCCTTGACCGACGGGTTGGTCGAATCGGCGCGGCTTTCGGACTGTGCGGCGAAATCTCGAACCAGATTGTGAATGTTCCGTGCGTCGCTGGCGACGCCTTGAAGCGTCGCGACGACGTTGCGCGCGTCCTTGTCGAACTCGGAGGATAGCGAAGCGGTCAGGACATCGAGGAGTTGCAATGCGGGACCATGAATTCCCGGAAATTCCGGCTCCAGCTGCATATGTTCGCGCATCGCCCGGATGATCTCCTGAACGTGCTCGATCCGTTGACGGGTCATATCGCCGATTTGCAGGGCCGACAGGGTGTCGGCGAACTTTTTCCCCGCCGCGCGCATGACCGGCGCCGCCCGCGCCGCCAGTCCTTCGAGATCGACGCGGCGGCGATCGATCGCTTTCGCCGCATCCATGAGTTGCGGCGCGGCGGCGCCGACGGCGCTTCCCACAACAGCGACGACATGTTGGTGCTCTTCGCCGATGCGCCCAAGCTCGGAGCCCATCTGAGTGACCTTGCGCAAGAAGCCCGCCACTTCCTGTTCCGCGCTCTGGACATATCGGGCGATTTCGTCGGCGAAGGACATGAACTTGTCGTTTCCGGCGGCGGCGACCCGCGTCGACACCGCGCAGGCGGCGAGATACCGGAGAATGGCGCAGATCTTGGAGATTTCATTCTGGATCTCCGTCAAACTTTGCGCCATCGCGCCAAGCTTTCCGTCTCGGGCGGTTTCGCTTCCGAGCCGGCCTTGCAATTCTGAAATCGCATTTTGCATTGCGCCGATCGTCTGATCGGCGCGCCGCTCGTCGAACGCTCCGGCGATCCGGTCAAGAGCCTGGATCAAGACCTGAATATGCTCGTGAACCTCGACAAGGACGTCGCCGGCGCCCAGGAAACGCTGTTCGATCGCTCGGCGAGCCTGTTCGAGTTGGTCATGGACGGCCAGAAAAAAGGCCGGGTCAAGCGCGGCCTTGCTCTCGGTCATGGAGGCTTCCATCGAAAATCTGAATACGCCGCGTACCGGGGCGCAATCTCGACATAGTCTTAGATGAAGCTTGCCAGAACCTTGTTTGCGATCAACAGGGATTTGTTGGCTCCGTCCTCGCGATGGAAGGTCTCTTCAGAGCGGAGCCGGGAAACGTCACGCTCACCGAACCGCGAATTGCCGCTTATGGCGCATTCTTCCCATCCAGCCATCGACCGGTGTTTTCTCGACTGGACCCGCATCTCGACCTCGGCGGCCTTCGCAACGCGCTGAAGCCGTTTTACAGCAACATCGGTCGGCCCTCGGTCGATCCGGAACTGATGATCCGCATGTTGCTGGTGGGTGATTGGGTCGGCATCCGCTCGGATGCGCCGTCGGTGCGAGGAAGTCCACCTCAACCTGGCGTACCGCTGGTTCTGTCGCCTCGGACTGGACGGCAAGGTTCCCGATCATTCAACCTATTCGAAGAACCGGCCAGGCCGCTTTCGCGAGAGCGACATCCTGCGTCATTTGTTCGGGAACATCGTCGAACGGTGTCTGGCGGTCAGTGGGTGGATACAGGAAAAAAACGTCGCACCTGCGTCTCCGTCAGCCGCTCGGCGATCACGACGACACGTGAGCGGCGCTCTTCGTCGGGCCACGTCGCCAGCGGTTCGGGAGGATGCAGGAAGTGCTGCACGCCATGGACGGCCGTTGGATGTCCCTCGATGTTCAGCACGCCTTTCATGCGAAGGATCGCCTCGCCATGAGCCTCCGTCAGGCGCGTGACGGCGTTAACAAACAAGTCCCAGGTGAAAGGCTTGTCGAGCCAAAGGCAGAACGCGCCAATGCCATGGGCGTGATCGTGGTCATGACCCCCGTTGCCGTTTCGCAGGTCGGAATACGGGATTGTGGGCGCGGGAGCCGGATCGAACAGCCAGGCGCTCTCCACGGCGCCATGATTGGCGGCGCGCAGGGGCGCCCATGGATTGATCTCCGCAATACGCTGCTTCAGCCGGGCGACCGCCAGCGAGGCGGCGATGTCGCTCTTGCTCAGAATGATGCGATCGGCGAGGGCGACCTGCTTGACGCTAACCTTGTGACGTTCGAGTTCGCGCAGCCCCTGCAAGGCGTCCACCACCGCCACCACGCCATCGACGCGGAAAAGTCCGGTCAGCTCCGGGGCCTGGACCAGCGGCGCCAGCAGCGGCCCGGGATCGGCGAGGCCGCTGGTTTCGACAACAACCCGCTCGAAGGGCAGGGCGGCGCGACGCGCGTGCAGATCAAGCAGGGTGGTCGCAAGGTCGCCGCCAATGCCGCAGCACAGGCAGCCGCCGCTCAGCACGACGAGCTGACCTTCGACCCGCCCGATCAGCGCCTGGTCCAGCGCAACCTCGCCGAATTCATTGATGACGACCGCGAACGGTCCCAGTTCGGGCCGGCGCAGCAAGGCGGAGAGCAAGGAGGTCTTGCCGCTGCCGAGAAAGCCGGTGACCAGTGTGACGGGAATACGAGTGTCCATGCCGGTCACGCCACCTCTTCGAGAGCGGGCCGCAACGGAGGGGGAAAAGCCATGGCGGCGACGAACACCTTGGTGAAGGCGTCGTCATTGGCCAGTTCCACGGCTTCGACCGAGCGCACCAGGCGTGCTAGGGCTTCACGGCTTGGCGCATGGGTCAGCAAGGCCTCCGCGCCTGTGCGCGAGGTATTGCCGACATAGGTCACCTTGCCGTCGAATTCGGGTGGGAACAGACCGATGTCGATCAGGCTGCGCACCGTCAGGTGATAGCCGAACGATCCGGCGATCAGCGCCCGGTCCACTTGCGCCGCGGTCAGCCCGTTGCGCCGCAGCAGCACGTCGATGCCCGCCCGCACGGCGCCCTTGGCGAGCTGCACCTGGCGGATGTCGCCCTGGGACAAATAGATGTCTGGGGTGAGATGGAATGCCGGCTTGCCGTCGCGCTCGCCGAAGCACGCCTGCAATCCCGACGGCAGGGCGCCGCGATTTTTTGTAAAGCGCCCCGACGGTTCGATCACGCCATGAACGGCCAGTTCGGCGACCGCATCGAGGAGTCCGCTGCCGCACAGGCCGGCCGGCGGCGCGTCGTCGATGGTTTTCACCGTCACCTCGCCGCCTTCAAGACTGACCCGTTCGATGGCGCCTCGGGCCGCCCTGATGCCGCAGGCGATGTTCATGCCTTCGAACGCGGGGCCAGCCGCCGTCGATGTCGCCTGCAGGCGTCCGTCGCGCGCTAAAACCATTTCGCCGTTGGTGCCGATATCGACGAACAGCGTCACTCCCTTTTCGTCGGCGAGGCTCGCCGCCAGCATGCCGGCGGTGATGTCGGCGCCGACGAAGCCTGACACAACGGGCGGGAAATAGACGAGGCCGAACGGTGAGATGATCAGGCCCAGCGCCTTCGCGGAATAATGCACGTCGCCGTTCAGCGTCGGCGTATAGGGATAGCGGCCCAGCGGTTCGGGATCGACTCGGGCGGCAAGGTGCAGCATGCAGGTGTTTCCCGCCAGAACCGCTTCGTAGATGCGCCGGCGCGGAATACCGGCCTCCACGGCGAGCGTGGTGATCAGCCGGTTGATTTCCGCGATCACCTCCGCGTTCAGCAACGCGAGGCCTTGCGCGTCGGACCCGAGCTTGATGCGCGACAGGACGTCCTGCGCATGGCGCGCCTGCGGGTTGAGCGCGGAAGCCGCCCCCACATGCGAGCCCGTGCCGAGGTCGATCAGCGACGCGACAAGGGTGGTGCTGCCGATGTCCACCGCCACCCCATAGGCGCGCGTGGTGGTGTCGCCGGGCTCTTCCGCCAGCGCGTCCCCGCCGGACAATATGTCCGTGACATTGCGCTCGGGACGGAAACGTTTGCCGATCCACGGCTCCAGCGGCAGGTCGATCTGCTTGCCGTGCTCCAGAATGCGCAGACCATGTTCGGCGCCCGCCGGCAGATCGAGCGCGATATCGGCTTCGACAAGCGTGGTGCACAGCAAGGCCCAGCCGTCGCGCCGGTCGTCGTCGCTCAATTTGCGGCTGTCGACGACGTGGGCGGCGCGGCGGGCTTCCTCGTCCAGACGCACCTTGCATTTTCCGCAGGTGCCGGCGCCGTTGCAGGGGGCTTCCAGGCGGACGCGGCCACGCCGCGCGGCGTCGAGCAGTGAGGTTCCCACCTCCACTTCGATGTGAATGTCGTGGGAGCGGAAATGCACCTGCGGCATCAGGCGTGTCCCTTCACGGTTTCGGTGAGCGCGCGGATGTTGTGGAGGCCCGTGGAGGTGCTCAATCCGCAGGCGGGAGAGATGATGTCGACGCCATCGCGGATCAGCCGCGCGGTGTTGCGCGAAACTTTTTCGGCTTCGCCGAATTCGAGCAGGGCGGTGCTGACATTCCCCATGGTGTTGATCCGCGGAAAATCCTCTTTCAGGCGCTTGAGATTGACCAGCGCGTCGACGCTGATGGCGTCGGCGTGAATGTTGGCGAGCTGGTTGCGGCTTTTGGACATGTCGCCGCAGATGTGGACGATCACCTGCTTGCCGCTGGTATGCACGGCGTCGCACAATTGGTTGAGGTAGCGCACGGCGAAATCCTCGAAAATGCGCGGTCCCAGGATTTCGCCCGTCGCCGTGGGGTCGCCGATGGCGATGACGTCGGCGCCGCTGTCGATGACCTCGCGGGCATATTCCACCAGCAGTCGCGTCACGTAATCGAGGACGCGATGGGCGTCCTGCGGCCGGGTGCGCAGCTCCTTCAGGAAGGCTAGCGGCGTGACCACGGAGGCGGCGGTGCTGACCGGCCCGGACAGGCTGGCGATCACCGGCGCATCGGGATTGCGCTTGCGCAGATGATGCGCGGCCTGCACCACGGTGGCGATGCGGCCCTCGCGGATGATCTTTTTCACGTCGCGGATTTCGACTTCGCCGCATGAAGCAAAGGCTTCCTCGGCGATTTTTGGCTCGCACGAAAGCGTGCCGGGATCGATGCGGCTTCCCAAAATTTCCGGCTCGACGGTCATGCAGAAGGGCACGCCGAGATTTTCGAAACCGGTGGCGGCATGGACGCGCTGGGCCAGCTCCGCCATGCCTTCGGCGTCGAAATGCGCCTCGGGCAGGGTTGGACTGTTCTCGTCCATCACCTGAACCACGGCGGCGTTCATCATGCCCCCCGTACAAATCACGGGGGCGCGATCCACCGGCTGGTTGGCGAGCACGCGGCTCAGACGTTCGCGCGGCGCCATGTCAGACATTTGAAGACTCCTGTGCGAGAAATGCGTGTGTTGCGCTGGTCATGGCGCGGATATTTTCAAGCGGCGTGATGCTCGACATCCCGCAGGTCGGCGAAAGCGCGTCAAACCCGCCTTCACCGGCAAGACGCGCCGCCAGTTTGGCGATTCCCCTCGGCTCGCCCTGGTGCAGCAGAAAGGTGCTGATATTGCCGATCAGGGCGGTCCCGGGCAGGGCCTCGCGCAGTTCGGCGACGCTGAGCGAGGCGTCTGGAATGTAGGCGTCGACGCCCAGCCGCGCGACGGAGTCCGCCGACCGGCCGAGCGCGCCGCACATGTGCAGCAGCGCGCGCCCACCGGCCTCATGGATTGCCGCCACCAGCCTTTGCAGATGCGGGACAACCGCCTGCTCAAACGTGCGCGGGCCGACGAGCGCGGGAGTCGTCGTGTCCTCGTGGATGGCGATGGCGTCGGCGCCGGCCGCGATCAACTGGCGCGCCCAGGCGATGAGGAAATCCGTGGCGTGGGCCGAAAGCGCCGCCGTCTCGCTCGGCTTCGTGCGCAATTCGCGCAGGAAGGCGGTCGGCTCGACCACGGCGGCGGCGATGCTGACGGGGCCGATCAGATTGGCGATGATCGGCAAGTCGCCGGCGTTTTGCGCCAGCAGCCGCACCGCCTCGACCGACACCTGGACACGTCCGCGCCGCAACAAATCCTCGACGGGGATCAGCGCGACCTCGGCGATGGATTTATGGGGCTCGCGAACGATCCGGGCTTCGGTGCGGGCGTCGCCCATGTCGATCTCGGCGCCGAAAACCTCGGCCTCGACGGTGACGCACAGGGGCACGCCGACGGATTCGAAACCGGTGATGCGAGCCGCCGCCAGGGCCAGTCCGGCCATGGCGGCGGCGTCGTCATGCGCCTCCGGGAGGGCGTATCCGGAGAGCGCCACGACCTCTTCGGGCGTCGCGGTCATGCTGCCGCCCGTGCAAATCACCGGCGCGCGGTCCACTTCCCGCCGCGCCAGCGCGCGGAAAAACCTCTCGCGGCGGTCCATGGTCAATACCGGCCGTAGAGACGCGCCGCCTGCACCATGGTGCGGGCGGACAGAAGATTGCCGTTGGGCGGGAATTCGCAGCCGCTGGAGAGAATGAAGCCGCCTTCGGCGATGCCAAACGTCTCGATCTGCTGGCGGCAGTCTTCCAGCACTTGCGCCTGCGAGAACTCATGACCGACTTTCGCCGGATCGGCGACGCCGATGCTGACCACTTTTTTCGCCCAGTTGGCGGCGTGCTCCTCCCAATTGGCCGCGCCATGCGCGGGATAGGCGTGGGAGATGGCGATGGGGTTGATGTGCTCCAGCACCGCGTCGAAATAGACGCCGCCGCCGCAATTGTGCACGATCACGGGCACGCCGGCGTCGCGGATGGCGTCGGCCACCGACTTGAAAATTTCGGCCTCGAATTTCACCCAGGTCGATTTCTTCAAAATGCTGGCCGAGGAATAGAGCGGATCGAGCACGATGGCGTGCGCGCCGGCCTCGATCTGGGCCTTGGCGTATTCGACGAGCACGTTGTTGATGGTGTGCACCGCCTCCAGCACGCGGTCGGGATGCCGGATGATGTCTTTAAAAAGTTCGGCATGGCCGCGAATCTGCGAGAGCACGCCGAGCGGGCCATAGACAAACCCCATGGTCGGCACGCGGTCGCCGCGCGCTTCGACCAGCCCGCGCACGATCTCGATCACCGTGGACATGCGCCGCGATTTGCGCGGATCGACGGCCTTGACCTTTGAATAATCGTCGGCCGTCTTGATGAAGGGATTGTCGAAATTGGGCGCCGCCGTGCTGCGTTCGGGAAAGATCACCTCCTGGCCAAAATCCTCGGCCTCGACGGAGAGATCGACCAGCGTCAAAAATCCGTCGAATTCGATCAGCTCCTGCGCCGCCAGCAGGCTGGCGACCGCGACCTTCGGGTCTTGCGACCAGCGGTCGTAGGAATAGCCCAGCACCCGGCATGAGGCGCCGCAGACCAGCGGCGCGGCGGGGACCCGATCCGGCTTCTTGTACTGCAAGGCGAGCACCACGCGCTCAAGCGGCGTGAGTTCCTCGCGGGTTTGGGTGCGAATGGAAATGGTCATGCGGCGTTGCTCAATCCGACGAGACGTTTGGCCAATTCCACCGCCTGCGCGGCCTTGGGGGCGTAGCCGTCGGCGCCGATGCGATCTGAAAATTGCTGAGACAGCGGGGAGCCGCCGACGATCACCTTGAAGCGGTTGCGCACCTTTTCCGCTTCGAGAATCGAAACCACTTCGCCCATGCGCTCCATGGTGGTGGTCATCAGGGTGGAGAGGGCGATCAGGTCGGCCTTCACCGCAATGGCGGTGTCGACGAATTTCTGCGGCGGCACGTCGCGGCCGAGGTCGTGGACCTCGAACCCGGCGACCTCCAGCATGATGCGCACCAGATTCTTGCCGATGTCGTGGGTGTCGCCCTGGACGACGCCAATGACGACGCGGCGGTTGAAGCCGGTGTGATGCGTCTTGATGTGCGGGCGCAGGATGGCGAGGCCGGCATACATGGCGTCGGCGGCGATCAGCAGTTCGGGGACAAAATATTCCTCCTCATCGAACAGCTTTCCGGCGCGGTTGACGCCCTCCAGCAGGCCGCGCTCGACGGCCTGCCAGGCGTCGTAGCCACGGTCGAGGACTTCCTGCGCCAGCAGTTTGGCCAGCTGCTCGTCCAGTTCGAAAACGGCGGTCGCAAGTTGCTCGTACAGTCTCTTCTGTTCTTCGGCGGGCATGAATTCACTCCACTGTGGGGGACGAGGGCGGCCGAACGCGCTCGGGCGCGCGGTTTTGAGGCGTCTGGGGCCGATGATTGGGCGGAACGATCTGCGCGACGCCGGACTGCAAGCGGATAAGACCGAACGCGCAGGCGGGGATGCAGGCGCCGCATCCCGCGCAATCGTCGGCCTGTATTCGAACGCCGCCCTCGGGCGCCGGCGCGATGGCGTTATTGAAGCAAGCCTCCAGACAGTCGGAGGGGCAGTCCGCGCATTGGGATGCGCTGGCGAAAGGCGGGGAGCCGATCATGAGCGGCGGAGCGTCCTGTTTTGCGCGCGCCGCGCATCATCGCGAGACGGCCAGAAGCACTATTAGTATACTAAATCTATCAATAAAATGATCTAAATCAATCGGGCGCCAGGGCCCCTGTTTTCATAAGAGAAAGCCGGCGATCGGGCGACGCCGCGCCGGCTCAAGATCGTGGGTCTCATACGGTTTCCGAACGATCCGTTCGGAAATCCTATTCCCCTCGCGTGGACATCCGCCCTTCGCCTGGAGGATTTCCGCGTATCATTCGATGCGCGCCAGCGCCGCGTCGAGATCGGCGACGAGATCGTTCGCGTCTTCAATGCCGACCGAAAGCCGCGCCAGGGAATCGCTGATCCCCGCCTTGGCGCGCCGCTCCGGGGGGATCGACGCGTGGGTCATCAGAGCGGGATGCTCGATCAGGCTCTCGACGCCGCCGAGGCTCTCGGCGAGCGTGAACAGGCGGCAGGACTCGAGGAAGCGACGGGCGCCCGCGAGATCGGTGGCGAGTTCGACCGAAATCATTCCGCCGCCGCCGCGCATCTGCCGGGTGGCGAGTTCGTGCTGAGGATGTGAGGCTAGACCCGGATAGATCACGCGCCGCACTTTTGAATGGCGCTCCAGCCAGGACGCCACGGCAAGAGCGTTGTCGCAGTGCCGACGCATGCGCACGTCGAGCGTCTTCACGCCACGCAATGTGAGGAAGGCGTCGAACGGCCCGGCGATGGCTCCGACGGCGTTTTGCAGGAAACCAACACGCTCCGCGAGATCGGCATTGTGGCCGACGATGGCCGCGCCGCCGATCACGTCCGAATGGCCATTCAGGTATTTGGTGGTGGAGTGGACGACGATGTCAAAGCCAAGCTCCAACGGTCTTTGCGCCCAAGGGGTCGCAAACGTGTTGTCGGCGACGGCGATGACCCCGTTTTCCCGGCAGATTTCGGCGACGGCCGCGAGATCGACGAGACGCAGCAGCGGATTGGTCGGCGTTTCCGCCAGCACCATGCGCGTTTCAGGCCGCAGCGCCGCGCGCAAAACGTCGGGGGAGGTCAGATCGACATAGCTCACGGTCAGGCCGGCGCTGCGCGCGCGCACGCGCTCCAGCAGGCGATAGGTTCCGCCATAGAGATCGTCGCCGGCGATCAGATGGTCGCCCGGCTGCAACAGCTCCAGCACCGCAGCGATCGCCGCCAGCCCCGAGGCGAAGGCGAATCCCTTGGCGCCGCCCTCCAGATCGGCGAGGCAGCGCTCCAGCGCCCAGCGGGTGGGATTGTGCGATCGGCCGTAGTCCAGCCCCTTGTGGACGCCCGGACTTTGCTGCGCAAAGGTGGAGTTGGCGTAAATCGGCGGCATGATCGCGCCGGTGGAAGGGTCGGGCGACTGTCCCGCGTGAATCGCGCGCGTTCCAAAGCCCTGCTTGATCCTGGAATTCATGTTCATGGTCAGGCCGCCTTCCGGCGCAGATGGTTGAGCAGGTCGAAGCGGGTGATCAGCCCGTAGAAGATGTCGTTCTCGGCGACGATGGCGACGAGGTCGCGGTCCAGCACATCTTGCAAGGCGCCGATGCCGGCGTGGGGCGGCAGGATTTCGAGATCGCCCGTCATCGCCTCCGCGGCGCGCGTGGCGAAATTGCCGGGGTTGGCGCGCACGCGCGACAGAATGTCGGACTCGTCGAGAAGTCCGACAATCCGGCCCTGATCAATCACCGGCAGCTGCGAGACCTCCGCATAGCGCATGCGCACGAAGGCGGTTTGCAGCGGATCGGATGGCGTGACGCAGACGACGCCGCCGTCGTCGAAACGCCGGGCGATCAGGTCGCGCAGGTCGCCGAAGATTTTTCGCGGCAGCAGGCCCTGCTCGACCATCCAGTTATCGTTGTAAACTTTCGAGAGGTACCGCGTGCCGGTGTCGCACACCAGCGTGACCACACGCTTCGGCGCGGTCTGCTCGCGGCAATAGCGCAGGGCGGCGGCGAGCAATGTGCCGGTGGAGGAGCCGCCATGAACCCCTTCGGCGCGCAAGAGCTCGCGCGCGGCGGCAAAGCTCTCGGAGTCGGGAATTTCATAGGCTGTCTTGACGCCGCTGAGATCGGCGATGGGCGGCACGAAATCCTCGCCGATGCCCTCCACCATCCAGGAGCCGGCGACCCCGATCTTTCCCGTCCGCACATAGTCGGCAAGGATCGACCCCTTCGGATCGGCCAGCACGAATTCGGTTTTCGGGCTGGCGCGACGGAAAAAACGGGTCAGGCCGGTGAGGGTGCCGCCGGAGCCGACGCCACACACAATGGCGTCGACGTCGTGGCCCATCTGGCCAAAAATCTCCGGGCCGGTCGATTGCTCGTGCGCGGCGGGGTTGGCGGGATTGCTGAACTGATTGACGTAGAAGGCGCCGGTCTCGGCGGCGATTCGCTCGGCGAAATCCTGGTAATAATCGGGGTGGCCCTTGCCGACGTCCGAGCGGACCACATGCACGACGGCGCCCAGCGCCTTCAGCTGCAACACTTTTTCGGCGGCCATCTTGTCCGGCACGACCAGGACGAGACGATAGCCCTTGGCGCGGGCGATCAGCGCCAGCCCCAAGCCGGTGTTGCCCGCCGTCGCCTCGACGATGGTCGCGCCCGGTTTGAGCAGGCCGTCGCGCTCCGCCGCCTCGACCATCCATAATCCGATGCGATCCTTGATCGAACCGCCGGGATTTTGCGACTCCAGCTTCAGGAACAGCTTGCACGGCCCCGTATCGAGGCGGGTGGCTTCGATCAATGGTGTATTGCCGATCAGTCCGAGTACGGCTGGGCGGGAATCTTTGCTCATGATAAATCCTGTTGGGCGTGGAAGCGAAAGCGCGCGACCAGAGCGGCCAGACCTCGTCGCGACGCCTTCGCAAACGAACGGCGCGGTTGCTAGATATACACTAATTCTACAAATTTAATAGACTAAATAGGCCTGAGGCGCTCGCATTCCCCCGCCGCCGGCGATGAAAGTCGCGGCCTATTGCGGCAGATACTGCCGATGACGGCCGCGCGCGCGCATGGTGGCGATGGACGTCCGGTCCAGGATCAGCGCCATGGCGTCGCGGACATCGAGCATGACGTCGCGGATCGCGCAGGCTTCGACGTCGCCGCAATCGGTGCAGGGCCGGTAGGCGGTGCGGCTCGCGCAAGCGATCGGCGCCAGCGGTCCGTCGAGGATGCGGATGATCTGGCCGGCGGTGATGGCGTCGGCCGGGCGCGCCAGCTGGTAGCCGCCGCCCTTGCCCTTCTTGCTGGTCAGCAAGCCCGCCTTGGTCAGCTCCAGCAGGATGGCGTCGAGAAATTTTCGTGGGATGTTGTTGTCTTGCGCGATATTGGCCGCGAGAACGATCCCGTCGCTTCCGGCGAGATGGATCATCGCCTTCAGTCCGTATTTCGCCTTGTTGGACAGCATGCTGTTTCCGTTCGGTCTGCCGAGGCGCCGTCCTCAGTTGCGCGGGCCATAGGCCAGCACCAGATGCGCGACCACGTCCTCCGCGCCCAGGGCGCGATAGGCGTGCGGCACGTCGGCGTCGAAATGAATGGCGTCGCCGGGTCCAAGCCGATAGGCGGGCTCGCGACCGGTGACGATTTCGAGTTCGCCTTTCACCACCAGGATGTTTTCCGACGTGCCCGGCGCGTGCGCCTGCGATTGCTCGCAATGGCCGGCGGCCACGGTCAGTTCGTAGATTTCCACGCGCGGCGTTTCGCCAAACGCCGTCAGGGCGCGGGATCGAAACGCGCCGCCGCTGGAGACAAGGACGTTGGCGTCGCAGTTGCGGATCACGGCCGCGCCGCCGCGCCGGTTGGCGGCGATCAAGCTGCCGAAAGGCACGTCGAGCGCATTGGCGATTTTCCACAGGACGTCGATGCTCGGCGCGCGCTGGCCGTTGACGATGCTTTCGAGCCGTTCGATGTCGACGCCAGCGAAATCAGCGAGTTTTTGCAGGGCGCCGTTTTCCTGTCGCAGGCGCGCGCGCATTCGGGCGGCGATCACCAGGGTCAAATCCTGTTCCGTAACCGGCGGCCCTTCGACATGTTTGGCGTTCACGAGGCAACTCCAAATCCAAGAAACCTTATGGAATAAGCGTTTTGTCAGCGGGGTCAAGCCGCAAAGCCGATCACGCCTGGGCATGGCTGTCGCCCGGCGCGAAGAAAAATAATCTCTTCTGCGCCTGCCAGGATGAACGGGCCGCGTCCGGACCTTCAAAGCTTTGGAAGGACGATCCATTGACCATCAATGGCTTATCATCCTACTTTTTTAATATGTTTCAGCGCGCCAGCAAGCACTGAAGGTCACCATGATCGCTTCGCTTCGATGTCGGCCCGGCGTTTCGTCGAGCACGTCTCCGCCTCCTGCGCGACCCCTGTCGCGCGACCGTCAATCTCCTACTCACGGGCGCATCATGTCCCACGCCTATGTCATCGAATGCGGCGAATTGGCCGCCGGCATCGTCACGCGCGAAGAACGCGGATTTCTCTTTCACGCCGCGGCGGACGCTTTTCGTCTGCTCAACGGACAGACGTTTCGAACGCCGCAGGAGGCGCAACGCGCCGCCGAGAAACTGCGCCGCAAGAAGAGGTCAGCGCAAGATCGCCATTGAGTTTGACGCCATCCTTCCGGCGTCAGGCATCCGGGCGGTTTCCGGATTTAGGAAACCGCCCGGAAGGGCCCGAACGGACCCCAGCCGTTCGGGCCCTCTCTCATGCCGGGGGGCGCGGCCATGAGGAGCTTCCTCCTGAAGGATGTGGCGGTGCGCGCCTGTGCTTGCCGGCGGGTCGCGCTGCGCAAGGCGGAATAAGGCGTCCGCGTCGGGCGCGGCGTAGAAATGATCCTCACGCATGTCTTTATTAAGCCATTGATATAAAATATAGTTTAATGACTCCAGCCTGACGCGTCGCCTGGTGTGCTAATAAAAATATCTTGTCTATAAAAATAATAGACTATAGTCTGTGTTCAGTTCATGCGCTTCGGCTCGCGCTAGAAGCCGCCGTGAAAGGAACAGGGCCACACATGAGCACCAACGACAGTTTCGGATCGCGCCGCGCTTTTCTGGTGGGCGCCGCGACAGTGGGGGCGACCGTCCCTCTGGCTATGGTCAGCCAAAAAGTCTTCGCGACTCCCAAAATTCTTCCCGCGCCGTTCGAGGGCGCGCCGATCTGCACGACCGGCGCCGCCGATGGCGCCGCGGCCGCCGCCGGCGCGCTGAAGAAAATCTCCTTCGCCTGGAACGCGGGCGCGCCCTGCCTGCTCGGCGTCACCGTCGCGAAGGAAAAAGGGTTTTTCGCCAAGCATGGGCTCGACGTCGATCTGGTCAATTATTCCGGCTCGACCGACCAGTTGCTCGAAACCCTGGCGACCGGCAAGGCCGACGCCGCCGGCGGCATGGCTCTGCGCTGGCTCAAGCCGATGGAGCAGGGGTTTGACGTGAAGATCATCGCCAGCACGCACGGAGGCTGCCTGCGCCTGCTCGCGCCCACCGCATCCGACATCAAGAGCCTCAAGGACCTCAAAGGCAAGGTTATCGCCGTCAGCGACCAGAACTCGCCGGGAAAGAATTTCTTCGCGATCCGCCTGAAAAAGGCCGGCCTCGATCCCGAAAAGGACGTCGAGTTCAAGCAATTCCCCGGCCCGCTGCTGCGCGTGTCCGTGGAAAAGGGCGAGGCCCATGCGCTGGCCGACAATGACCCCATAACCTTCCTGTTCCAGAAGGACGGCGCCTTCCGCGAGGTGTCTTCAAATCTCGACGGCGAATATGCGCACCGCGTCTGCTGCATCGTCGGCGTGCGCGGCAGCCTGATCCGAGACGACAAGCCGACGGCGACGGCGCTCGCGCGCGCGCTGATCGAGGCGGCCGATTACGCCGCGCATCATCCCGAGGAGGCCGCCGCGACCTACGCGCCCTATGGACCGGGCAAGGTGGCGCCGGCCGATCTCGTCACGCTCTCCAAATACCACACGCACGCGCATCACCCGGTTGGCGGCGACCTGAAGAAGGAGTTGGCGCTCTACGCCGAAGAACTGAAGCTTGTCTCGATCTTCAAGCCCTCCACCGATCCCAAAAAATTCGCCGAACGCATTTATGCCGACGTGCTGAGCTGAGGAGGTTTCATGTCGCTGGTTTCGATCGAGGCCGCGTCCTCCGGTGGCGCGCCCGCCCTGCCGTCAAGGGAGACGCTCGCGCGCGCCGCGCTGGCGATTGCGGCCGGGGCGGCCTGGCTCTTTTTCGCCTTCGTCACGGAGAATTGGCCTGACGTCGGCGAATGGGGGCGGGGACCGGAATTGGCCTTGGCCGCTGGCGGCTTCGGCGGCGCGCTGGTCTTCGCCGGCCTGCTCGGCGGCTTTTTCCCGCGCGGCGCGGAAAGACTGCGCCGCTACACCCCCTGGCTGCTGGCGCTCGGGCTGTTCTTCACCCTGTGGCAGGCGACCACCGCCAAATTCGCGCTGCTGCCGCAGCCGTTTTTTCCGCCGCCGCACGCGCTGGTCGAAGTGTTCGCCGACGACTGGCCAAAACTCTGGGAGAGCGTGGTCGCCTCGATCAGGCTGGAGCTGCTCGGCTTCGTCGCCGGCGCGCTCGCTGGCTTCGTCGTGGGCGTGTCGCTCGGCTGGTCGCGCGCCTTCGGCTATTGGGTGCATCCGGTAATGCGGCTGATCGGTCCGATGCCGTCGATCGCCTGGCTGCCCATCGCCTTTTTCGCCTTTCCCTCGAGTTTTTCGGCGTCGATCTTCCTGATTGGCCTGACCACCGGCTTCCCGGTCGCCGTGCTGACCTGGTCGGGCGTCGCCAGCGTCAATGCCGCCTATTACGACGTGGCGCGCACGCTCGGCGCCAGCCGCGCCTTCCTGATCTTCAAGGTCGCGATTCCCGCGGCGCTGCCGCATGTGTTTGTCGGCCTGTTCATGGGGCTCGGCGCCTCCTTCGCGGTGCTGGTCACCGCCGAAATGATGGGCGTTAAGGCGGGCCTCGGCTTCTACCTGCAATGGGCGCAGGGCTGGGCCTCCTATGCCAACATGTATGCGGCGCTGCTGGTGATGTCGCTGATGTGCTCCGGCCTGATCACGCTGCTGTTCCGGCTGCGCGACCGGTTGTTGTCCTGGCAGAAGGCGGAGGTGCAGTGGTGAGTCTCGCCCATGATATTTCCACGGTTCCTGGCGTCGAAATCGCCGTCAAGGACGTCAGCCATCGCTTCGATCTCGAAGGCGCGCCGCTGCCGGTGCTCGACCGCGTCAATTTTACGGCGCAACGCGGCGAGTTCGTCGCGCTGCTCGGTCCCTCCGGCTGCGGAAAATCGACGCTGCTGCGCCTGGTCGCGGGGCTCGAACCTCCGACGCAAGGCGGGATCACGGCTAATGGCGAACCCATCGCCGGCCCCGATCCGTCGCGCGTGGTCGTCTTCCAGGACCCCACCCTGTTCCCGTGGCGCAACGTGCGCGACAATGTCGCGCTCGGGCTGGAGGCGCAGGGCCTGTTGAAATTGCGCGGCGCGCGCGTCGAAGAAACCCTTCTTCTGGTCGGCCTGGAGGATTTTGCGAAAGCCTTTCCGCATCAATTGTCGGGCGGCATGGCGCAGCGCGTGGCGCTGGCGCGCGCGCTCGTCAACGATCCCGACCTGCTCATCCTCGACGAACCGCTCGGCAAGCTGGATTCGCTGACGCGGCTGTCGATGCAGGGCGAGATCGTGAACCTGTGGCGGCGCGCCGGTTTTACCGTCTTGCTGGTCACTCACGACATCGAGGAGGCGCTTCTCATGGCGACGCGTGTGATCGTGTTCAGCGAGCGCCCGGCCTCGATCAAGGCCGACATCGCCATCGACAAGCCCTATCCGCGCCATCGCGACGATCCCGACCTCGTCGCGCGCCGCCGCGAAATTTTGGGTCTGCTCGGCCTCGACGCCTCCTGGTGAGATTTCGAAATGTCAAACAAGTTGATTTCCCTGGCTGAAGCGGTGCGCCGCTTCAGCTGGGATGGCATGCAATACGCCAGCGGCGCCGCATTGCCGATCGGTTCGGACGCCATCATCTTCGGCCGCGAACTCCTGCGCCAGAAGCGCAAGGACTTGCACGCCATTTTTCATTGCTCCGGCCAGCAGCTCAACCTGCTGGCGGCGGCGGGCGCCGCGACCAAGGCCGAATGCGGTTTTGCAGCGCTGGAAGTCGTCGGCTTCGCCAACGGCCTGCGCCGCGCGGTCGAAAGCGGCCGGCTGGCGCTGGAGGATTTTTCGAATCTCGCCATGACCCTGCGCCTGCTCGGCGGCGCGCTGAACTGGCCCTTCGTTCCTGCAACCGTCAATATCGGCTCCGACTTGCAGGACCGCAGCGCCTTTTCGCCCGACGACTATCCGGCGCGCTCCAAAATCCCTGCGGTGATCGATCCGTTCAGCGGCAAGACCATCGGCGCGTTCTGCCCGCTCAAACCCGATGTCGCGGCGATCCACGTCACGCTCGCCGACGCGAATGGCAACGCCATCCTGATCGGCACGGAGTGGAGCCGATATGAACTGTCGAGGGCGGCGAAAAAGGTCGTGCTGATCGCCGACGCCATCGTCGATCCCGCCTGCATACGCCAGTTCCCGAACCTGGTCCGAATTCCCGACATCATCGTCGATGCGGTGGTTTACTGGCCCTTCGGCGCCTGGCCGCATTCCTCGCCGGGCGTCTACGACATGGACGAGGAGCACATGTTCTTCATGAACAAGGCGCTGGCCAGCGAACAGGGAACGGCGGACTACATCCGCGATTTCGTGCAAAACTATTCCGACATCGAGAGCTACCTCGACATGATCGGCCGCGACAAAATCAAAACCTTATCGGCGAGCAATTCCAGCTTTCTGCTCGATCCCTACCGCCGATGGATTCTCACGCCCCAGGATGTTGCCAGCCTGACCGCGAGGGATTTGGCGGCATGAGCGCGGCCCTCGACTACACCCGTCAGGAAATGATGGCCATCGCCACGGGGCGCGAAATCCGCGACGGCGAACTGGCGATCTTTGGCGTCGGCCTGTCGATGCTCGCCGGCTTCTTCGCCCAAGCGAACCATGCGCCCAATCTGCGCAGCATGACCGAAGGCGGGGTCTACGGCGCGACGCCGGTCGGCGGCCTGCCCTGGGGGATCGAGTGCAACCGCCTCGCCGTCAACGCCACCAGTTTCACCTCCGCCCTCGATGCCCTCGGCTTTCTGGTCGCGTCCGGGCGCTGCGATGTCGGCGTGATCGGCGCGGCGCAAGTGGACAAGTTCGGCAACGTCAACACGACCGGCGTCTGGGACGGTGAGATCGGGCCGCACTATCGCGCGCCGAAAACGCGATTGCCCGGCGCGGGCGGCGCGAATGACATCGCCTGCGGCGCCAAGCGTTTCATTGTCATGGTGACGCACGAGCCGAAACGGTTTGCCGAAAAGGCGACCTACATCAGTTCGCCCGGCTATCTCGACGGCGGTCTTTCCCGCGCGAAACAAGGCTTCGTCGGGGGCGGGCCCTCTGCGATCATCACCACGCTCGGCATCTTGCGGCCGGAGCCGGACACGAACGAATTCGTGCTCGACGGCTGGTTCCCGTTTTCGAGCGTCGAGGAGATCAAGGCCAACACCGGCTGGGCGCTGCGCGTCGCCCCCGACGCGCGCGAGATCGCCGCGCCGAGCGAGACCGAACTCGCCAATTTGCGAAAAGTCGATGAGACCGGCGCCTTGCGGAAAAAATAATCCCCCCAGATAGTGATTCGACACTGGAGACAGCCATGAACGAGGCTCCCTTGCTGCTGCGTGCCGACGACGCCGGCGTGGTCACGCTGACCCTGAACCGGCCGCAGGCGCGCAACGGCCTGTCGCTCGGCCTTTTGCAGGTTTTGCGCGACACGTTGTTCGAACTCGAAGCGGATGCGAGCGCCCGCGTCGTCATCATCGCCGGCGCCGGCCCGGCTTTTTGCGCGGGACACGACCTCAAGGAGCTGCGCGGCAAAAATTATGACCCCGCCTATGTGGACGAGCTCTTCGAACTCTGCGCCGAGGTGATGCAGGCGATCGTCAATCTGTCAAAACCGGTGATCGCCCGCGTGCATGGCGTCGCCACGGCGGCCGGCGCGCAGCTCGTCGCCAGCGCGGACCTCGCCTTCGCCGCTGAGGACGCGCGCTTCGCCACGCCGGGCGTAAACATCGGCCTGTTCTGTTCAACGCCCATGGTGGCGCTGTCGCGCAATGTCTCGAAAAAGCAGGCGATGCAGATGCTGCTCTCCGGCGACCTGATCGACGCGGAAACGGCGCTGCGTTTCGGCCTGATCAACGAAATCGTTCCGGCGGCGGACCTGGAATCGCACACGCTCGCTTTCGCGCGCAAAATCGCGTCGAAATCGCCGCTGACCCTCGCCATCGGCAAAAAGGCGTTCTATCGACAAGCGGAACTGCCGCTTGCCGAGGCCTACGCCTATACGCGCGAGGTCATGGCGGACAATCTGAAGGCGCAGGACGCGCGCGAAGGCATCGGCGCCTTTCTCGACAAGCGTCCGCCTGTTTGGACGGGGACATGAGCGACCTGCATTATCCCGACGCGCTGATCGCGCGCGTCCTGCGTTCCGTCAACACCATCGCCCTCGTGGGCGCGAGCGCCAACTGGAACCGGCCCGCCTATTTCGTGATGAAATATATGCAGGGCAAGGGTTATAGGGTCATCCCCGTCAATCCCGGCGCGGCGGGCCAGACCCTGCTCGGCGAAACGGTGCGCGCCAGCCTTCTCGACGTTCCCGAACCCGTCGACATGGTGCAGGTGTTTCGCCGCTCCGAAGCCGCGCCGCCGATTGTCGATGACGCCATCAAAATCGGCGCCAAGGTGGTTTGGATGCAACTGGGCGTGCGCCACGACGCCGCCGCCGCCAAGGCGCGGGACGCCGGCCTCACGGTGATCATGGACCGCTGCCCGAAAATCGAGTTCGGCCGTTTCGGCGGCGAACTGTCCTGGTCGGGCGTCGATTCCGGCATCATTTCCGCCAAGCGCCGCGAGCCGCCCAAACCCCCGGTCAAGCCCGCGCGAGAGCAGACCAAACCGGATCGCGCCTTCGGCTTCGAGACCCGCTCGATCCACGCCGGCGCCGCGCCCGATCCGACCACGGGCGCGCGCATTACGCCGATCTACCAGACGGCGTCCTATGTGTTCGAGGATGCGGACCAGGCGGCGTCGCTGTTCAACATGCACAGTTTCGGGCATGTGTATTCGCGCCTGTCCAATCCGACCGTCGCCGTGCTGGAGGAGCGCGTCGCCAGCCTCGAAGGCGGCCGCGCCGCGGTCGCCGCGGCCAGCGGCCACGCCGCGCAATTCCTCACCTTCTTCACCCTGCTGGAGCCCGGCGACGCATTCATCGCCTCGCGCAATCTCTACGGCGGCTCGCTCATCCAATTCGGCCTGAGTTTTCGAAAGCTCGGCTGGACCTGCGCCTTCGTCGACCCCACCGATCCCGAAAATTTCCGCAAGGCGCTCACCGAGCGCACCAAGGCGATTTTTGTTGAAAGCCTCGCCAATCCCGGCGGCATCGTCGTCGATCTGGAGGCGGTGGCGAAGATCGCGCACGAGGCCGGCATCCCGCTGGTGGTCGACAACACCTTGGCCACCCCGTTCCTGTGCCGCCCCTTTGATTGGGGCGCCGACATCGTCTGCCATTCCACGACCAAATTTTTGGGCGGGCACGGCAATGCGCTCGGCGGCGTGGTGGTGGAATCGGGAAAGTTCGACTGGGCGAAATCCGGAAAATTCCCGTCCATGGCCGGGCCGGAGCCGGCGTACCATGGCCTGAATTTTTACGAGACGTTTGGAGACTTCGGCTTCACCACCAAGGCCCGCGCCGTCGCCCTGCGCGATTTCGGCCCGGCGCTGGCGCCGATGAACGCCTTTCTCACCCTGAACGGCATCGAGACCCTGCCGCTGCGCATGGAGCGCCATGTCGCCAACGCGCGCGCGGTCGCTGAATTCCTGGCGAGCCACCCCAAGGTCGCCTGGGTGTCTTACGCGGGCCTGCCCACAAGCCCATTTCACCAGTTGTCGCGGAAGTATCTGCCGAAGGGGTCGGGCGCGGTTTTCACCTTCGGCGCCAAGGGCGGTTATGAGGCGGGGATTGCGCTGGTCGAGCGCGTAAACCTGTTCTCGCATCTCGCCAATATCGGCGACACCCGCAGTCTGATCCTGCATCCCGCCAGCACCACGCACCGGCAATTGACGGACGCGCAGCGCCTCGCCGCAGGCGCCGGACCGGACGTGATCCGCCTTTCGGTTGGCCTCGAAACCGTCGAGGATCTCATCGCCGATCTGGACCAGGCCCTCGCATGAGCGACGCCCACGTCGCCTGACCCGGCGCGCTCCAAGGCCGCGAGAAAATCGCTCTCGCGATTGACAGTCTATTAAAAACATATTCTAAATAAACTAATCTTGCCATTCACGGGAGAAGTGCGATGGATCGCATCGACCTGCAAATTTTGAAAATTCTCCAGGAAGACGCCACGGTCACGGTGGCCGACATTTCCGCCAGGGTCGCGCTTTCCCCGACGCCCTGCTGGAAGCGCATCCAGAAGATGGAGACGCTCGGAATCCTGCAAAAGCGCGTGGCGCTGGTCGCTGCGCCCCTCGTCGGTCTCGGCCTCACGGTGCACATTTCGATCCAGGCCGGGGACCACTCCGCCGACAAGCTTGAAAGTTTCGTGCGCGTGGTTTCCGCCATGCCGGAAGTGGTCGAATTCAGTCGTCTCGCGGGCGACGTCGATTATGCGCTCAAGGTCGTCACCACTGACATTTCCGCCTACGATGCGTTTTACAAGCGTCTGACGGCCGTCGTGCCGCTGCGCAGCGTAACCTCACGGTTCGAATTGCAGAAGATCAAGTCGACGACGTCTCTGCCGCTCAACATCATCCATGACGCGGAAATCGGGCGCGCCGCCGCCGTTGCGGTTTCGTCGCAGCGAGTCGTGGCCCTGAGGCCGGTTTGAACCGGCAAGGGCTGGCTCTGGCTTGCATCGAGACAATCCGGTAATTCCATCTTTATTTTCATGGTTCCGGGAACAGAAATTCCTTCTAGTTGAAATGAATATCTATAATGCCAATTATTTTCGCACTCCGCGCTGAGTGAAGATTTATCAAGTGAATGAATTCACTGACAAAATGTGTCGTGGATGCTTGAATGAGTCTATGTGAATTCGGCCATGTCATTAAATTGACACGTGCGCACCGTGACCATAACTATAATCCCCAACACTATGAATTTGCTGGAAAGACCTGACATTCCTGCCTCCGCGGCCGGCGTGAAAGGGGTGTCGCGTCCCGATGGAGAGTGGCTCGCGAATACGACAGGAATTTTGCTCATGACGCTTCCCACCGAGCAGAGCGCGCACGTCATCCCTGGCGCAACGTCGGGGCTCAAGGCGCAATGCCTCAGCTATATCGAAGTCCTGGCGCAGTCGGTCTCGGTCATCGCGCCCTCGACGGTGCCTGCCGCCGTTCTCGGCCTGATTTACGCGTCTTCGGGAAACGGAACCTGGCTGAGCTTCCTGATCGGCATGATCGGGCTGGTGCTGGTCAGCGTCAACATCAACCTGTTCGCGCGCAGGTCCGCGTCGGCGGGATCGCTCTACAGCTACATCGTCCAGGGCCTCGGCCCCACCGCCGGCGTGCTCGGCGGCTGGGCGCTGCTGTTCGGCTATCTGTTTACCGGCATGTCGACGCTGTGCGGTTTCGTCGCGACCTCCAAGGGCCTGTTCGGCTCGGTCGGCCTGGCGCCGCCTTCGTGGCTGATCTTCCTGGTCACCACGGCGCTGGCCGGCGCTGTCGCCTGCCGCGATGTGAAAATGTCGGCCAAGTCCATGCTCGCCTTCGAAGGCGCGGCCGTCGCCGCCGTCCTCGCCTTGGGGATCGTGATCTGGCGCGCCCACGGCTTCGCGCTCGACTCCGATCAGTTGACGCTTCAAGGGGCCTCGCCAGGCGGCGTGATGGCGGGCGTGGCGCTGGTGGTGTTCGCCTTTTCCGGTTTCGAGAGTTCGACAGCGCTGGGCGAGGAGGCGCGCGACCCCCTGCGCGCCATCCCGAGATCGGTGGTGCAGAGCGTGATCATTTCGGGCGCCATTTTCATCTTCATGGCCTATGTGGTCATCCTCGGCTTCCGCGGTCTGCCCGACGACCTCGCCAAGTCTGAAGCGCCGCTGCTGTTGCTGTCCAACGTGCTCGGCGTGGGCTGGCTGGGCGTGTTCATCACCATCGGAATCCTGCTCAGCTTCTTCTCCTGCACGCTGGCCTCGATCAACGCCACGGCGCGCATCGTCTTCGCCATGGCGCGCAACGGCGTCGCGCCGCGCTGGCTCGGCGCCGTCCACAAGACCAATCGCACGCCTTGGCTGGCCATCGGCTTCGTCACGCTGGCGACCTTTGTCGTCGCCTTCGCCCCCACCCAGTTCGGCGTCGGCGAATTCGAGGCCCAGGGCTATTTCGGCACGCTCTGCGCCTTCGGTTTCCTCTCGACCTATGTGCTGGTTTCGCTGGCGGCGCCCGCCTATCTGCGCAAGCAGGGCAAGCTCACCCGCCGCGCGATCGTGCTCGGCGAACTCGCCGCCGGCTTCATGATCATCCCCTTTCTCGGCGCGGTGGGCCTTCCCGGCAGCGAGCTGTTCCCGCCGCCGGCCTTCCCCAACAACATTCTGGTGTGGGTGTTCGTCGCCTACATGACCGTCGGCGCGGTCTGGCTGTTCCGCCTGCGTCGGCTCAAGGCGGCGCCGCTCGACCAGATTTTTGAAGAAAACTCGGTCTCCCAGGGAAAGTGACCGGGCGATCCGACGGAATCGGGGAGAAAAGGTTCCACAGTCCCGGAACCGCAGATCAGGAGAAGACCATGGGTTCGCACAAGAAATCCGAACATCACGATGAAGCCGCCGAGGCCGCTCACGACCCGGCCGTTCACGCCGAGGCACCCGCCGAAACGGTCGCCGCAGAAACCTTGGCCGGCGAGAGCAAGTCGGCGCTGAGCGACGCTCTTCACGGCGCCGCAGGAACGGTGCGCAATGCGGCGACCCAGGTCGGCGCCACGGCGAAGACGGCGGCCCACAAGGTCGGCGGCGCCGCCAACACCGGCGCCTATCGCCTCGCCTACGGTCTCGCCTATGGCGTCGTCTTCACCGGCGTCTTCCTCGTCGAACTACTGCCGCAGAACAATGTGTTCCGCCGCGGTTTTGAAGACGGCGCCGAGGAAGGTTTCGACGCCGCCATCGCCAAGGCCGAAGCGCGCAAGACGCGCGCGAGCAACGGCGACGAAGAGGAGCTGGTCTTCGACGACGCGGTTCCGGCCGCCGTCTGAGGGGAGTAGGCGGCGCAGCAGAGGCCTGCGCCGCCCTTGGCGTCGCAATCCCGCTGGGGCGCCGCTTTCGCCGCCAAGGGTGACATCGCCATGAAGAGAATTCTGCTTTCCGCTCTCATCCTCGGCCTGACGGCGCAGCCCGGGCGCGCCGAGGACGCGGCCCCCGCGCCCGACAAGAGCGGCTACACTTTGTTCAATCCGACGCCGCCCGACGCCATGCGTCCGTTCACGCCGGAAATGCCAACAAAAATCCTGAACCCTTTTACGGTCGACGCCGGCCATGTCCAGATCGACGGCGATCTCGTCAATTATGCCCACACCAATATGGGCGACCTGCGCGCGCAGGGGTTTCAGATCACGGACGCGGTCTACAAGCTCGGCCTGACCAGCTCGCTCGATTTCGAGATTTCGCCAAACGGCTATCAGACGTTTGAGGCGCGCGACCGGCGCGCCGGCGCCTTGAGCGACCGCGCCTACGGCTTCGGCGACCTGGTGCTCAAAGCCAAGCTCAATCTGGTCGGCAATGAAGGCGGCGATTTCGCGCTGGCGCTCGTCCCCTATGTCAAGCTGCCCACCGCCGCGCGCGGGCTGGGCAACGGGGCGACCGAAGCAGCCTTGGCCGTCCCCGCGCAATTCAACCTGCCCTCGGATTTCACCCTCGCCGTGCAGACCGAGATCGACGCCCTGAAGCGGACGGAGGCGCCCGGCTATTTCACGAGTTTCGTCAATCTCGTGAACCTCGGCCATCCCTTGCCGTTCATCAGCAAGGATTTGAGCGCGGCGATCGAGCTTTATTCGGCCGTGGGAACCGACCGGGCCGCGCCGCCGGTCTACACGTTCGACGTCGGCCTCGCCTATCTGCTGGCGGCGAATGTGCAGCTCGACGCGGGCGCGAATTTCGGCCTCAATAAATACGCGCCCAATCTCAATGTCTACGCGGGCGGCACTGTGCGCTACTGAGGGCCAACCCGAAGCCCGTCGGGGCTTTTTCCCTTTCAGACGGATCAAGGCCCCGAGGGTGACGGAGGGGGCGAAGCTCGAACCACAATTTTCTGTTCGGCGACGCCCGTTGGCCCAACGCGCGCTTGCTTGCTCGTCTTGACGCCTCTTAAGCTCGGGCGCAAAAGCCCCCGGAGAGGCCGGTATTGCTTCTCCAGGGGAGGGCGCGCTCACACCAGATCGTAATTCGCGATCACCGCGATCGCCGCGCCGCTGGCGACGATCGCGCCGAGATTGAGCCAGGGAATGCGCATGCAAAACTCCGTGTCAGGCGAGACGCGTCGCCGGGGGGAGGGCGGGAAGCGCGCGGCGGGCGGCGGCGGCGCGCGCGGCATTCTCGCCGGCCGCGCCAAGCCCGCGCAGCCGCGCCAGGAACACAAGTCCCGAGCCGACGTTCGAGGTCAGCCCGGCGCGCAGACTGCCGAAGCCAGCCAAAAAGCCGCCGGCCAGCGCCAGCAGGTTGGCGGCATAGATGACGCGGTAATCGGCGCGCAGCCGCGCCTCATGCGCGCGCGCCGCCTGCCGCGCCGCGGCGAGCGCCTCCAGTTCGCCGCGCAGCGCGACGATGTCAGCGCGATCCGCGCCGAGCCGGTCGAGCCCGCCGAGCGACAGGCTGACAAAGGCGGCGTCGCGCGCCAACGCGTTTTCCGGATCAGCGCCGTCGCCGATCCAGACCGCGCGCGGGCTGAGCGACCTGATCGCATCGATTTTGGCGGCGCAATCGAGATCGCCGAACACGGCGTCGAGCCGCAGTTCGTTCGCGCGCGCTTCGGCGCGGTCCTGTGGCAGCGAGGAGACATGGACGAAGCGCGCCTCGGGGTCGGCCGCGCGCAGCTGCGCCAAAGCCGCGGCCAAGCGCGATCCGCCATCGGCGGCGAAACGGATGACGCCGACGATCTTTCCGTCGCGCGCCACCACCAGCGGTCGCTCGCTCGGGTCGCGCCTTGCCTTGGCGAGCGCCGCCACCGCCTTGCCGAGCGCCGCTGTCGCGCCAAAATTTTCGCGGGCCGCATAGGCCGGCGCGGCGACGATGACGCCCGCGCCGTCATCGTCCCAAAAGCTGACGGCGCCGGCGTGATGGCGGCGACCATGAGCGCGCCGCGCCGCGAAAGGCTGCGCGAAAACCTCAAGCGCCTCGAGGCGGGGGTCGCGCAGGCCGGCGAGCGCGGCCGTCGCCAAAGCCGCCGCCTCCTGGCCGGCGGCGCGGGTGGGCGCGATCACCTCCGCCACGCGCGGGGTTTGCGCGGAAAAATTCAGGCTGTCGTCGAGCACGTAGAGATCGGCGCAGAGCAGACGCTCCAGCGCCGCCGGACGACGCGCCAACACGCCCTGCGACAGCGCCTCCGAGAGGGCGGTCAGGGCCGAGAGATGCGCCGAAAGCCTGGGCCCGCTGGCGAAATCGGGGCGCAGCGCCACTTGCGCGAGGCGCGGCGTCCGCGTCAGCACAAGCAGCGCGGCTGACAGCAGCAGCGCCGGCTTGGCGTTGCGGTTGGCGACGCGTTCAGCCTCGCGGCTTGAAGGCAAATTGTTGAGCGCGCCATGCGGCAGCGCGTCGGCGAGCGCAGCGGCGGCGGTGGAGCGTCCCACGCGCGTCGCTCGAAACGTCAACGCGCCCTCGCGCACAAAAGTCCCGGCGAAGACTTTTTCTCCGGGCAGCTTGTCCACGGCGCCGCGAAATCCGGTGAGCATGTCCTCGTCGATGAGGGCCAGACCTTCAACCACCACGCCGTCCGCGGGAATGAAATCGCCACGCCTCACATGAACGAGATGCGTTTCCCCGAGTTCGGCGACGTCGACCAAGGCGACGCCGCCCTTGGCGTCGGCGCGCCGCGCCCAGGCGAGACGCCGGCGATGTTCGGCGAACAGCTTTCGCTCGCTGCGGGCGGCCAGCGCAGTGGAGAGCGCCGGCCAGCTCTGCCGCAGCACCGCCATCACGCCCGAAGCGAAGGGCAGGCCGGTGAAGAGCAGGAAACCCAGTCCCGCGCTGTAGAGCGCCGCCAAGCCGACGCGCCCGTGCGAAAGATCCTTTACCGCTGCGATCAGGTTCGGCGCGGAATAGACGAGCACGGCGGCGACGGCGAAAGGCAGGGCGGCCGGGTTGAAGAATTGCGCATAGAAGGAAAAGGCCAGCAGCCCGCCAGCCGCGATCAGTCTTTTGGGCTTCTCCGGCGGATGGGGGCCGAACAGCACCAAATCCCAGGACGACTCCAGCAGGCGCAGCACCTGTTCCGGCGCGATCGTCTCGGGGTCGTAGGTGATCACGGCGCTGGCCGCGATCCCGGCGAGCTTCACGCGCTCCACGCCGTGGATCGACTCCAGCAGCAGGCCGAAGCGATACAGAAAATCGCGCCGCCGAAGCAAGGGATGGCCGATGCGCAGTCGTTCGCGCGACAATTTTCGCACGCGGAAGGTCGTGAGGGCGTCGCCGGCGCGGCTGACGCGCACGCTCAAACCCGGCGCGGGTCCGGCGAGATTGAGCTTCTCCGCCCGGCGGCGCTCTGGCGCGCCCTCGCGCAGCAGGCGTCCGACGCGCGGCCAGACTGCCGTGGGATCGGCGAGGGGCGACAACTCGATGCGAACTTGCGCGCGGTCGCGCCACAAGGCCACCGCGCGCACTTCCACCGCCGAAAACACGCGATCGACCAGATCCCGCACGGCCTCATCGCTTTGGGCGAACAGGGTCTTGTCGCGCAGCACGAGGCGGTTGCCGTCAATGCGCAGGGTCGGCGTCGAAAGATCGGGGGCGCCTTGCCGCGCTTGCGGCGGCGAGGTTTTGGCGCGTTGGTGAAGGGCCATGCCAATCCTTGAAGCGAAATTCTAAACTTCTATAAACATACTTGACTAATGTACGGCTGTCATTAGCCTGTCACACGAAACGTCGCCTTTATCGAGGGCTAGCGGGACATGACGCAAAAGCATTTTTCCGATCATGCGCGGGGAGAAAAAGCCTCTCCAGCCGCATCGGTCATTCACTCCGCCGCGGCGGGTCTTGAAGGCGTCGGCGCCGGCTTGGGCGCGTTCTACGCCGCGCTCGCCCGACTCACGCTTTCAGGCCTGGAAGACATTTCAGACCGCCGCGCGGAAAACCGCGCCGCGCATTTGAGCCGCCGCGCCAAGGCCGTGCGCGCCGCGGCCGCAAAGGAAAAGTGATGACGACCCTGCAAGCCCGTCTTGACGCGCGCCGCCTTGCTCCGCTCGCGCCGAATCCGCCCCATCTTTCGGCGCGGCGCGCCGATCTTCGTGTGGCGCCGCTCGGGCCGCGCGTCGATGCGAGCGAACCGGGCCGTCTGCGCATCACCGGCGCCGATTTCATCGAAAAGCCGAAAGGCGAAACGTCGCGCCGCTTCTTCGAGCGCGCTTTCGCCGCGCCGCATGTCGAGAGCGTGCTAGTCGACGCCGTGCGCCGCGAGGCGGTGATCCGGTTCGCGGTCAGCGCCCGCGATCCGCAGGGCCAGATCGTCGCGCTGTCGCGGCTGATCGCCGGGGCCGCGCCGCCCAAAAGCGCGGTGGCGCTTCCCGTCACATTCGGGCGCGGCGCCGGCGCCCGCGTGCGCCTGCAACGGTTCGACGAGCATCTGTCGAGCTGGTCGGTGAAGCACGAAATCCCCGGCCGCATCCGTTTGGAGAATCCGGTGCTGCTGCGCCGCCGCGCCCTGCGCCAGGCGCTCGAATCCGAACTGATGAACGCGTTCGGCATCGATAAATATACGGTGCAGGAACTCACCGGCACGGTGCTGGTGCATTACAATCCCAAGCAGATTCAAAAGCGCCAGATCGTTGATCTGCTCGACGCCGCTCTGGAGAAGACCGAGGATTTCGCGGTTTCCCCCATCGATTGGGACCTGCCCGTGAATGTCGGCTCGGTCGCGCTCGCCGTGGCCGCCCGCTTCGCGCCGGCGCTGACCCCGCTCAGCGCGGCGCTGTTCCTCTATTCGGTGATTCCCAGTTTCAAGGGCGCCTATGATGTCGTGGTCAAGGAGAAGCGGCTTGGCGTCGATCTGCTCGACGCCATCGTGGTCGCCGCCTGTCTCGCCACCGGCCAGATTCTCGCGGGCACGGTCTTGGGTCTTACCCTCAGCGTTGCGCGAAAACTGGTGGAGCGCACCGAAAGCGATTCCAAGCGCATGCTCCTAAATGTGTTTGGCAAGCAGCCGCGTTTCGTCTGGCTCGACGTCGACGGCGTGGCGGTGGAGACTCCGCTCGAGAAGATCAAGACCGGCGACATCATCTTCGTCCACACCGGCGAATCCGCGCCCGTCGACGGCGAGGTTGTCGACGGCATGGCGATGATCGACCAGCACGCGCTCACCGGCGAATCCGCGCCGGTGGAGAAGATCAAGGGCGACAAGGTTTTTGCGGCGACCACGGTGATCGCGGGAAAGGTGCGCGTCGCCGTCACCAGCGCCGGAACCGAAACCACCGCCGCCAAGCTGGCGCAAATCCTGTCCGAAACTTCGGGCCACACGCTGCAAGCCCAATCCAACGGTCAAAACCTCGCCGACAAGGCGGTGGCCCCGACGCTGGCGCTGGGCGCCTTATCGCTCGCCGTGCGCGGCGCCAACAGCGCCGTCGCCGTGGTGAACTGCGACCTTGGCACCGGCATACGCATGGCCGCGCCCATCGCCATGCTGTCGTCGCTGACGCTTGCCGCGCAGCAGGGCGTTCTGGTGAAGTCGGGACGCGCGCTCGAAGCCATGGCGGACGTCGACACGTTCCTGTTCGACAAGACCGGCACGCTCACCCGCGAGCGCCCGGAGGTCGGCCGCATCCTCACCTTTGGCGATCACGACGGCGACCGCATCTTGAGTTGGGCGGCGGCGGCGGAAAACAAGTTCAGCCACCCCATCGCCAAGGCGATTATCGACCGATTCGAGGGTTTGGGCGTCTCCATGCCCCAGACCGACGAAAGTAAATATGCCGTCGGATATGGCGTGACCGTCGGCGTCGACGGCCATGTGGTGCGCGTCGGCAGCGCGCGCTTCATGGCGCATGAGGGCATAAAGCTGCCGTCCGAACTGGAGCGCGAGAGCGAGCGCGTCCATGATGAGGGACATTCGCTGATCCTCGTTGGCGTCGACGATGCGCTCGGCGGCGCGTTGGAGCTCAAGGCCGCCGAGCGCAGCGAGGCGCAGGAGGTGATCGACGGCTTGCGCCGGCGCGGCGCCAAACACCTTGCGATCATTTCCGGCGACCACCAGCGCCCCACGAAAAACCTCGCCAAGAAGCTCGGCATGGACCGCTATTTCGCGGAGGTGCTGCCGCAGGATAAGGCGCGTTACGTCGAGACCTTGCAGAAGGAAGGCCGCCGCGTCTGTTTCATCGGCGACGGCGTCAACGATTCCATCGCGCTGAAGCAGGCGGACGTGTCGATCTCCCTGCGCGGCGCCTCCAGCATCGCGACGGACACCGCGCAAATCGTGTTCATGGAGGATTCCCTCGAAAAGCTGCTGGCGATCCATGACGTCGCGACCGAGCTGCAAGGCAACATCAAGCGCAGTTGGCGCATGATCGTCGGCGCCAACGCCATCTGCATCGCCGGCGCGCTGTTCGGCAATTTCGGCGTCATGCATTCCATGGTGTTCAACCAGATCGGCGGTCTGGCGGCGGTCGCCAACGGGCTGCTGCCGCTGCGCAGGGCGTCAAAACTTCAGGCGGAAAAGGAGCGGCTCGCGCAATTCCTGGCGGCCCACAGCGACACGCATCTGGGGGGATGACTTTGGAGCGCTGCGGACGCGCGCGGTTCAAGCAGGACGCCGCCTGGTTCGGCCTGTCTCTGGACGAGGCGAAGTCGACGATCGTGCTGCGCCGCCGGCGGGACGAACTGATCAGCCAGCACCACCCCGACCGGGGCGGCGATGTCGAGAAGGCCGCGCGGATTAATGCGATCTATGCGCGTATGGCGCGCTATCTCAACGCGCGAAAGGCGCGCCGCCGCCCGGCCGTCCCAGGAGATCGCGGCGTTCTCGGCGAGACGCTCAAAGCCAGTCTTCACGCCGGCGCGGCCCAACTCTCGGCGCTGGCGGTCGCGGCGGCGGCGGGTTTTGCATTGTTGCAAAAATTTCGGAAAAGATAGTCTGGAAGCCCTCAAGCTCCACGGCTGTTTCAGCGCTGCGGATCAGCCGGCGCCGCAGCCAGGAATCCCGCCGCGACCAGTGCGCTCTCGAATCGCGCGGCGAATTCGGCCTTGCGCGCATTGGTCATCAGCAACCGCGCCCAGGCCGGCGCCGCGCCGTAAAGCTCGACGCGATCGTCAAAGAACACGACTTCGACCGTGATCGGATCGACGAAAACGCGCAAGAATTTCTCTTCGCCGCGCTTAAGCCACTTGTAGGTGACTTTCTTTTCGAACTCGACGCCGGCGCGGTCCATCTCCGCTTCGAGCACCTTGCGCTTCAAATTGTCCAGCGGCGCGTCGATCACATAGACGGAGAATTTTTCCAGATCCATTATCTCATTCCATTCGCAAGCAGGCTGCGCGCCGCGGCCATGCGAGCGCGCCGGGCGCGCAGCCGCAAGGCCGGCTGCGCGGCGCCGGAGGCGAACCGTTCCCGCGCTGGCGCGGTATCCGGCGACATCAGCAACAACAACACCTCTGTCCATTTCATCTGGGCGAGGGCGCCGAGCCCCTCGCAGCACCGGTCGAGCAGGGCATGAAGCGCTTTCAGCTTCAGCCGGCGCGCACAGCGGATCAGCCAGTCCTTGATCCTCATCCACAGCTTGCGGCCGGTCGAGACGCTCAGGGCCGCGACTGCGAGCGAAGCCAGGCCGGCGACGGCCCCGATCATCACGGTGAGACCGTCGCGCTCGGCCTGTCCGAGCGCGACCAGAAAGGCCGAGGCCGCATGCTGCGCGCCGCCGCCGATAATGGGCGCCATGGCGGCGAGGCCAAGCAGGAATACGGTGAGGCCAAGCGCTACGCTCATGGCGGGATGAAACACCCAGGACCAGCGTTCGCGAATGAGCCCGTCGGCCTTGTCGAGCAGGGTGGCGACGCCATGGATCAACAGCGCCAGAGAATTGCGCGGGATTCGCCGACGCAGCAGCGAACGCGGCAGCACGACGGCGCGCTGACCCGTGGCGAGCCCGGCGCCGACCGCGCTCGTGACATGCGCGGCCATCAATCTGATATCGGGCGCCTCGAACAGGCCGGCGGCGCTGAACAGGGCCAGGGACGCGCCATCGTCGTCCAGGGCCTTGACGATCCGGTCGACGGTGAAGTGGCGTGCGTTCGGATGCGCGCTCAATACGCGGCGCAGCCGAGCCGACAGGCGCACGCGCGGCTGACACGCGCCTGCGCCTTGCAGGATCGCGGCGCTCGGCGCCGCGATTTTCTTGGAGCGAACGAAGCGCGCGTCGCTCTGGTCGAGGTGCAAGGGCGCAGTCATTGAATTGACACAACCTATTATAGTAGATAATTTCTATAAACATAGGATCATACGTTTGCGAATTGATGTCAATCGTCCGATCCATGACAACCGGCTGAATAGCCGAATTGCGGTCTTCACGAACGGCGCGGTCGTTCGCTGTGGCCTGCGGAAACAGGAGGTTGACGGTAATGACAACGCAATCCGCATCGGCGAAGGTCGACCCGCTGGCTGGTCTCGGCGACGCCATCGAATCAGCAGCCGGCGCGCTCGGGGACGCGGGCGCGGACGCTCGGCAGGCGGCCAAGGTTGCCGCGCGCAAGGTGAAGACCGCCGCGCATACGGGCGCCTATCGCGCCGCCTATGGCGCGTCCTTCGGCGTGGTGTTCGGCGCGGTGTTCCTTGTTGAACTGCTTCCCGAGAACAATGTGTTTCGGCGCGGTCTTGAGGATGGGGCGGAGGCGGGCTTTGACGCGGCCATCGCCAAATCGGCCGCCCGCCGCGCCGGGAAGCGCGGAACGGGCGCGGGCGAGGAGGACCTCGACTTCGAGGAAGACGCTCCCGAGCCCGCCGGGCGCAAGGACGACGCCAAAGCGTGAGCGCCGCGAGGCAAAGGAAATCGCCAGGGGTGCGCGACGGCTAATTCGGGCGTTGCGCGCCTGTTTCGGCAACGGGCGCGCGCGCGACGGTGTCGCAGGCCCAGATCAACGCCGCCAGCGCCGCGAGCGACAGAACGATCACCGCGGCTCGGCGCGCCGGCGAAAGGTTGGAAAACGGGGGCGGCGGATCAAGAATCTCGAAGGCCATGGGGGTCCTCAACTGTCTTCCGCCAGCCGGGCCGGCGTTGCGGGAATTTCCGAAATTTTTACGCGCGGGACTTGGGCGGGTTCGAAATGCGCGAGCAGGACATTGGCGGCGCGCATGCCCGAGGCCATGGCCAGCACGAACACCGCCGCCCGCACGTCGAGAAAACCCAAATTCGCAAGTGCGGGGCCGGGGCAGAAGCCAACAAGCCCCCAACCGATTCCGAAAATCGCCGCCCCGGCGTAAAGGCGCCCGTCAATCTGTTTCAACAGCGCGGGCGCCGGCGCAAAGGGCGCCCGCCCGGCGAAGCGAAAGGCGATGAAGGCCGCAGCCGACGCGGCGCCCATCACCAGCGCCAGCGAGGGATCCCATGGGCCGGCGAGGTCAAGAAACGCTTGCACTTTCCGCGGATCGGTCATGCCGGCGAGGCAGAGGCCGAGACCGAACAGCAGACCGGACAGGAAAGGGCTGAACACTTTCATCGCCTCATCCCAGCAGATGGCGGAACACGAAAACAGTTGCGACGCCCGTCGCCATGAAGGTCAGGCTCGCCGCGAGCGAGCGTTTCGACAGCCGCGCCAAGCCGCAAACACCGTGGCCGCTGGTGCAGCCGTTGCCGAGACGGGCGCCGAGCCCGACGAGAAAGCCGCCGACGATCAGCAGGTTGGGCGAGGCGGCGATCTGCGGCGCGGTGACGCCCCACAGCAGCGCGGCCAGCGCCGGCGACACCATGAGCCCGCCAACAAAGGCCAACCGCCAGGCGAAATCGCCGGTCTTCGGCTGCGCCAATCCGGCGAAGATGCCGGCTGCGCCGAGAATGCGCCCATCGCGCAGCAACAGCAGGGTTGCCGCCAGACCAATCAGCGCCCCGCCGCCCAACGCGGAAGCGGGTGTGAAATGCGCCCAGTCGACCTGCACGGGTCCGCCTCCCATCAGATCGCGAAATTCGGCGTGTATTCCTGCTGCTTTCGGAGCGCGAACCAGACTTTATCACCGCGCTTCAGATCGAGATCGTGAAAGACCGTCGTGGTCACCTCCACATCGACATGATCCTTGCCTTCGGTTTGCAACTCCACCTTCACCACGGGGCCGCCGAAGCCGATATGGGACACGAGACCCGGCTCCGCGTCGCGGCCGGCCTTATCTGGGTCGCGATGGATGACGATGTCGTGGGGGCGCACCAGCGCCTCGTCTCCGCCGTGTTCACGTC
>NZ_WNKS01000017.1 GCF_009720655.1 Rhodoblastus acidophilus
CTCCGCCAGTGAGACGAATCGGCAGGATAGCAAAGCTCACGCGACGACCAATCTGAGAAAAACGTGACTCAGTAGAACTAGCAGGCTGCTGAAAAAGTCCCGTTCCGACGGCGATGGTTCGAGACGGCTGCTTCGCAGCCTCCTCACCATGAGGGAGTTTATTTATATATAACAACCGCGTAGCCCTCACCCTGAGGAGCCCGCCTTGGCGGGCGTCTCGAAGGGCGGGGGCGGCCCACGGGTTTTTCAGCAGCCTGCTAGAGCGAAGCGTCAGGTCGCGGGTTTCTTGCTGGGGGCGGGGGCGCGGGGCAGACTGTCGAGCGGCAGGGCGTTGTCGGGCAACCGCGTCCAGGTCTTGGTCTGGCCGAGGACGGAGATGCCGACATAGCCGCGCAATTCCAGCTTCTTGCCGTCGTCAGCCAGATCCATGCGCGCGTCGTAGACGGTGCCGTCGCGGGGATCGAGCACTTTGCCGTCCTCATAGGCCAGACCGTCGCGCTTCATGCCGGTGACGATCGGCAGGCCGAGGATCGGCAGCCCCTTCAACGGTCCCTCGCACTTGTCACAGGTCTTGACCTTGCCCTCTTCGCCGGGCTTGGGGAAGGATTTGACCAGACGACCCTCGAAAACCCCATCCTTTTCCGTGAAATAGAACCAGGCGTTGGGCTTTTCGGAATCGTCGTAGGACTGCCAGAATCCCTTGACCGTGCGCTCCTCGGCCGCAACCGGATTGTGCATGATCGAAAAAAGCGCCAGAACGGCGCAGGTCGCAGACAATTTTTTCATGCGCAACGCTCCTTCGCGGAGTCCGGCGCAACCCGGCGTCCGCGCTTCGCGGAAAAGTTCGCGATAGAACAAGGTCCACACGGCGGCGACCCGAGCCTCGGGCCGTCCATCGCACGTTGCGTTCTATAGACCCTGAGCCGGCGGTTGACCAGACAGAATCGGCCGATCCTGCCCGCGCGCGAGCACGATGCTGCAGTAGAGACGCCAGCCGGGCGCCGATCCGGCGCGGCGCGCCACGCGCAGTTCCAGTTGCGAGACTGGCCCCGGAATGCGCGCGCGATGCGCCTCGATGCGCCACCGGGCGGCGAGCCAGGCAACGCCCGCGAGAATACAAGCGACGCCGATCAGCCCCCACGACAATGCGCCCATCGCAGCCTCCCCAGAACGAAACAAAAACAAACAAGATTGTAAGGCATTCTTACACAGCATGCTGAATTGTCAATGTCCGTTAACCAAAAGCGCTGCGGCATCCGCGCATTGATTCAAGCGAAGGCCTTGCGTATGGTTATCTTACGCGGAGGCGCGGCATGGCTTACAATCCCGAAGACGACGAGATGCGCCGGGCGGCGGCGCGCGATCTCGCCAAAATGCTGCTGAGCGAGGCGAAGCGGCTAACCCTGCAGTTCGAGACCATCCAAACACTCGATCCCGCCACGTTTCAGGACGCCGTCGCCGAATTCGCCGCGCGCGTCGAAACGCTCCGCGGCGGGGCCGGCGCGGCCCGCGTCGAAGGCTTGGCCCGCCCGGAGCCCGAGCGCCCCTTCGACGCCGGCAATACCGAGAATTTCATCCTCGACATCATCGGGATTTTCCCCGAGGGCGCCTCGGTCGAGAACATTTATAATGGCGTGGTGGAATCCGGCGCCGCCATGAGCCGCGAAGCCTTGACCGTGCGCCTGCACCGGATGTTGCGCGCCGGGAAGATCATGCGGCCGTCGCAAGGCCATTACGCCCTGCCCCAAGCGCCCGTCACCCCGCTGCGGCGCGTTCCGTAAGACGGGCTTACAAAAAAAACGGGCCGAACCGGCCCGCCTTTCCGTGGTCTGGACACAGCCCCTCAGGCCATGGCCTTCTGCAGATTCTCGGAGACCTTGTCGAGGAAGCCTGTGGTGGTCAGCCATTTCTGGTCGGGACCGACCAGCAGGGCCAGATCCTTGGTCATGAAGCCGCTCTCGACGGTGTCGACGCAGACTTTTTCCAGCGTGGCCGAGAACTTGGCCAACTCTTCATTGTTGTCGAGCTTGGCGCGATGGGCGAGGCCGCGGGTCCAGGCGAAGATCGACGCCATGGAATTGGTCGAGGTCTCCTTGCCCTTCTGGTGCTCGCGATAGTGGCGGGTCACCGTGCCGTGCGCCGCTTCCGCCTCGACCGTCTGGCCGTCCGGGGTCATCAGCACCGAGGTCATCAGGCCGAGCGAACCAAAGCCTTGCGCCGCCGTGTCGGACTGCACGTCGCCGTCGTAGTTCTTGCAGGCCCAGACATAGCCGCCCGACCACTTAAGGCACGAGGCCACCATGTCGTCGATCAGGCGATGCTCGTAAGTCAGGCCGAGCGCCTTGAACTTGTCCGCGAATTCGGCGTCGAAAATCTCCTGGAACAGATCCTTGAAGCGGCCGTCATAGGCCTTGAGAATGGTGTTCTTGGTGGAGAGATAGACCGGATATTTCCGCGCGATGCCGTAGTTGAAGGAGGCGCGGGCGAAATCGCGGATGGATTCGTCCAGGTTGTACATGGACATGGCGACGCCGGCGCCCGGGAATTTGAACACTTCCTTCTCGATGACCGTGCCGTCGTCGCCCTCGAATTTGATGGTCAGGCGCCCTTTTCCCGGCACTCTAAAATCGGTGGCGCGATACTGGTCGCCAAAGGCGTGACGGCCGATGACAAAAGGCTGCGACCAGCCGGGCACGAGGCGCGGCACGTTCTTGCAGATGATCGGCTCGCGAAAGATCACGCCGCCGAGGATGTTGCGGATCGTGCCGTTCGGCGATTTCCACATGTCCTTGAGGTTGAACTCTTTCACGCGGGCTTCGTCCGGCGTGATGGTCGCGCATTTCACGGCGACGCCGTATTTCTTCGTGGCTTCCGCCGAGTCGATGGTGACCTGGTCGTTGGTGGCGTCGCGATGCTCGACCGAGAGATCGTAATATTTCAGGTCGAGGTCAAGATAGGGATGGATCAGCTTGTCCTTGATGAGCTGCCAGATGATCCGGGTCATTTCGTCGCCGTCCATTTCGACGACCGGATTGGCGACCTTGATCTTGCTCATGCCCTGATCACTCCCTAGCTCTGCGGCGAATTGGCGCACCGGGCGCGCCAAGCCGCCGCCCTATAGCATCGGGTCTTGCCCTCGCCTAGTGCGGCTTTAGGGGAGCGCCGGGCGAAAGCCTGACATCTTTCCGATTTTGTCAGAGGCCATCCGTCTCATCGGCGAGGTCGGGAAGCAAGCTTGCAACGCGGCGCAAACCCCGCCTCCAAGACCGCGCCCTCCCCGGCCGGCCCTTCCCCGCACGCGTCGTTTCGTCTCAGGGTCGATCCATATACGCCGGGCGATTGCGCGGTATAATCACAAACAGGACATTTTAAGTCCACTTTCAGACGGTTAATTCCACGCGCTTTTCCACGCTTCATCAAGGTATGGTTTCATGTCCGACGCGCGCCTCGCCCGCCATGTCCTGATTGTCGAGGATGACCGTGACGACGCGTTCTTGCTGAAGCGCGCGCTCGGCGTCGCGGCCAAGGAAAAGCGCATCGACCTCAGCGTCGTACACACCGAGGACGGCCTGGACGCGCTCGGCGACATCGCCTGCAAGGATTTGATGAACCGCCTCCCCGACATCATCGTCGTCGATCTCAACATGCCCAAGGTCGACGGCGGGCGTTTTCTCTCCGCCCTGCGCTCCGATCTGGAGCTCACCCACGTGCCGGCGGTGGTGCTGACCACGGCGACGGAGAACTACGTGCTCGACAACGCCATGGCCGAGGGCGCGGACGCGGCCTTCTCCAAGCCGAACTCGCAAGAGGAATTGCTGGCGATCGCGCGCGTGATCCTGTCCTACGGCTCGGGGGCTGCGACCACGCGTCCCTAGAGAAAAGCTGGACAGACGCCGGCTGTCGCCGCTATTCAGCGAGACAGCCGGAGCCTGAGCCATGACGCCGAGAGCGCATCCGACCAATTTCATTGAATTCACGGCGGACTTCTTGTCGAGCCCGGAATTCAACACGGGCGGCGCGCGCATCGAAATCACCAACGTCCGCACCTTCAACCGCGACCTGTTCGCCATGCTCGACGACTCGCCGACGCTCGCGGACGCGGAAAACGCCTTCAAGCTCTACATGAACGCGGCCTTCGCCATCGACGTCGAGCAAGCCCCCTCCAGCGCCCGCACGCCGTTCCGCTCGTGCTATCTGAAATTGCTGCAAGGCTGGGGGTTCGACTCCAACGGTCCCGAGGGCGCGGTGATGAAAGGCTGGGTGGAGAGCCGCTTCGGCCTGCGCCCGAGCTACCACAAGCACCCGCTTCCCCCCGGCGACGCGGCCGCCTGGGGGCCTTATCTCAAGGAGAAGATGGACAGCCGTTTTCACTCGAACTCGATCTATTCGCAGCTCGACCTGTTGTACGAATTCACCCAATACCTCCTGCGCCGCTTCGTCCACGGCGAGCGCACGCATGTCACGCTCTATCGCGGCCTCAACCTGTCCGAGGCCAGCCACCTGACCCGGCGCACGTGCTGCCTGATCTGGCTCAACAATTGCGTCTCGACCTCGACCGACCCCGATGTCGCCGGCTGTTTCGGCGACATCATCGTCAAGATTCGAGCGCCCGTGTCCAAAATCCTGTTCGTCAACAACCTGCTTTCGATCAGCCCGCTGCGCGGCGAGGGCGAGGTTCTGCTCATCGGCGGCGATTTCTGGGTGACCCCGCAATCATGACCCAATCCCGCGCCCTCGCTGTCACATCGCTTGATCTCGAAAGCCGCGCCAGCGCCGCTTTTCTCGGCTTAGCCATCGGCGACGCCTTCGGCGCCACCGTCGAATTCATGACCGAGCGCGAAATCGCCGCGCAATATGGCGTGCACTGGAACATTGTCGGCGGCGGCTGGCTGCGCCTCAAGGCCGGCGACATCACCGACGACACGCAAATGTCGCTGGTGCTGGCGCGTTCGCTGGTGAAGCGGGGCGGGTTCGACGCCCAGGATGTCGCGGACGGTTTCGCCAACTGGCTCAAGTCCGGCCCGCTCGACGTCGGCAACACCTGTCGGCGCGGCATCCGCCGCTACATGACCCACGGGACCGTGGAGGGGCCCTATTCCGAGGGCGACGGCGGCAATGGCGCGGTGATGCGGGTGCTCCCCGTTGCGCTGGCGAGTTTTGGGCGCCCCGAGATCGGCGAAACCTGGGCATTGGCGCAGGGCCGCATCACCCATCACCAGGAAAAGTCGGACGCGGCCTGCGTCTGGTTCGTACGGCTGATCCAGCAGGCGCTTTTGACCCCCGACAAGACGGTCTTGCGATCTCTGGCGGACCGCTGGATCGAGGAACACCCGTACTTTCGCTACGCCGCCTACACCGGCCCGTCCTCCGCCTATGTCGTCGACACCATTCGCACCGTGCTGTGCGGATTTTTCGAGACCAACACGTTTGAGGACTGCCTCATTCGCGTGGTGAACCGGGGCGGCGACGCCGACACGACGGGCGCGATGGTCGGCGCCCTCGCGGGAGCTTTGTATGGCCTCGACGCGATCCCAAAACGCTGGGTGAAGGCGCTGCAAAAGGAAGTGCGCGAAGAAATCGCGACGATCACGCCAAAACTGCTCCGATTGGGGGTCGCCTAGCAGCGAAGCGACGGCCCTGCCTTTTCTCCCCGCATCAGCGGCGCGGACATCCAAAACGCGTTCGGCTGTGCTTTCCGGAACCATTCAACCCACGAGCGTCATTCCAGGGCTTGTCCCGGGCATGACGCCGGCCCGCCAGACCGAAGGGGGCATCCAAAACCGCCCCGGTCGTCATTGCGAGCGAAGCGAAGCAATCCATGGCTCTCGCGAGTGACGCATGCCCCTCGCGAGCGAAGAATGGCGGACCAAAACCGCGTTTTCGTAAAAAGTGAAAACGGACAAGCGGGGCTTGACAAAGGAGAATTTTTGTTCGCGTTATGTTCCACGTGAAACATTTTCATCACAAGTCATTGAAACTGAACACATTTCCGCCAACCTCACGCAATCCCGCCCTCGCGCTCCCACGTCCACAACCGCGAGGCTGCAATGCCAAAAACCAACGTATTTTGCTCAAAATTTCGCACAAAAACACAAAAAATCACGCGATTACGATCACTTTTCGCGAATCGATTTCAACCAGAAATAGAAACTCGACAATACCCCCCGCTGCGCACCGTCACCCGAAATACCAAAAAAATGTCATGAGACGCGAACGACTCGCGCTGAGAAGCGCGACCCTTAGAGGCCGCTACACCCCAAGACCCAGGGTTTCGCTTGCTGCAATTCATTTCTGACTCGACTTTCTCGCTGCGTTTACACACGCTATGCTACCCAAACCGAGTCCATCATCGGGTCGGGAGGCGTGTTCATAAAGCGCGACGGATAGCGTCTTGAAGCGTTATCGCGTGAGTTTATCTTTCTAATTGTTGTCTCCGATGCCCAATAGCCCCGACATGCTAAGAAAATTCGCAATTTTAAACGCAAGCAACGCGCCAGCGGCCCGCTATTATCGGCTTCAGGTCAATCCGCCAACTAATACTCCCAAGAACGGTGAATTATCGACCGACAAAATGTTGCCAATCCAAGCATCAGCACCGCCGGACATATTTCAACACCATATCTCAACCAATGACACACGTGTTATTCTTGGCCGCATTAACTTTTGTATCTATTGCGGAGCGCCTACTAAAACTGCCAAGGGGGACGCCCCTCCAACCGACGAACACGTCATACCAGAAGGCCTCGGAGGGAATCTTATTTTGGAGCGGGCAAGTTGCCAATCGTGCGCTATTTTGATCAACAGCTTCGAAGGAAAGTTACAAAAAACCCTATTCCACGCCCCGAGGCGAAAGCTGAACATTCGCGGAAAGAGGCGTCCAAAAGACACATTGTTTGAAGTGACAACGCGCATTAACGGCACAGACACAACGCTTAAACTTCCTCTAGAATCGCACCCTACAGCATTACTGCTTCCACAAATGCTACCTGCTCGTATAATGACCACACGAGCACCTAATGTTCCCGGCTTTTCCGGGATAAGCTTGCATTCTCTTGTGCCAACCGACCCGCTGCAATACTCATCCTTAGATAATTTCGCTACACCTGGGCTTGATCTTGTGAGGTTTTGTCAACTTCTAGCAAAAATCGCACATTCTTATGCCTCTGCGTTCATTCAGATAAAATCATTTAATCTGTCCAAGATACCAGAAGTAAATCACGAACCATCAAGATTGGTGCCATTAATACTGAGACGTTATGAAAGAACAGAATACGACATTTCCTGCTACGATTACGTGGGAGGATTAAGCGGAGATTTTTCTGCGTCTGGTTTTCTTCATGAGATAGGAATTGGAAATATTTCAATTTCAAGGATGGATTTCACGTGTGTTTTCGTTCGTTTGTTCGCTAATATGGGCGCACCAATCTATTGTGTCGTAGTTGACTACAAAATTTGATTAAACTAGATTTTATATTTTTTTGGGGGGTCCACGCCTATTCTCGAACCCATCTATTGATCGATCCGCTCCGGCCTTGGCGGCACTTAATAGGGCGCAAGATCCCGTTACCCGCCATTCCGCCCACGCCCCCCCGCCTTGCCATCCCCTCCCCCCGCGCCTAAAACCCGCGCGACAAAAAAGGAGGCCATCTTGGTTGGAGCAGGCGCGGACCGCACCCCCCTGTTCGAGGGTGAGCCGTCCATCATCCTCGTCCGCCCCCAACTCACCGTGAACATCGGCATGGGCACCCGCGCCACGGCCAATTTCGACACCAAACCGTTGACGCGGCCGTATCTCTGAGCGATACATTCAAGGACAAAATGCAGACGTACCATGATCCGGTCGTTCAAGGACAAGGTCGCCGAGGCCGTCTTCTCCGGAAAATGCCCAAAGGGTTTTCCGGCCGATCTTTTCAAGGCCGCGCGACGCAAACTGGAAGCCGTCAATGCGGCGGCGGTCCTCGACGACTTGCGAGCGCCCCCTGGCAATCATCTTGAGGCCTTGTCCGGCGACCGCCACGGACAATATTCGATCAGGATCAACAGCCAGTGGCGCGTTTGCTTTTCCTGGACGAGCAGCGGCGCCGAGAATGTGGAAATCGTCGACTACCATTGAGAGCAACAGGGAGGGACACTTGACCGATCAACTCGAAATCGTCGCAACCCTTCCGCCGATGCATCCCGGCGAAATGCTGCGTGAAGAGTTTCTTCAACCGCTAGGCCTTTCCGCCGGGCGCGTCGCCAAGGCTTGCGGCGTGCCGCGAACCCGGATCGAGCGCATCGTCCGCGAAGAACTGGGCATATCCGGCGACACCGCCGTGAGGCTGGCGAAATTCTTCGGCACGACCCCGGAATTCTGGATGAACCTGCAAGCCCGCTATGAGGTCATGAGGGCGCAGCGCGACTCGGCGACCGCTTTGGCCGGTATCGTGCCTTATGAGCGCAATCGGGCGGCGTGAGGCGACGCGGCGAAAACACCTGCCCAACTCCAAAAATTGCGCTAGAACCCGCCCACACATTTCGGGGAGCAAAAAATTGGTTGGAGCAGGCACGGACCGCACAAAACCCCTGTTCGAGGGCGGGCCGTCCATCATTCTCGTGCGCCCCCAGCTTGCCGTGAACATTGGCATGTGCGCGCGCGCCATGGCGAATTTCGGCCTGTCCGACCTGCGCCTCGTCAGCCCGCGCGAAGGCTGGCCGCGCACCGGCGCCCGCCGCAAGGGGGCCTACGCCGCCGCCGCCGGCGCCGTCCATCTGCTGGAAAAAGCCACCGTCTACGAAAGCACCGAAGCCGCCACCGCCGACTTAAACTTCGTCTGGGCAACGACCGCGCGCGAACGCGGCCAGTTCAAGCGCGTCGAGACCCCGGCGCAGGCCATGCCGGAATGCGCCCGCGCCACGCTCTCGGGCGAAAAGCACGGCATCCTCTTCGGCCCCGAGCGCACCGGCCTCGACAACGACGATGTCGCATTGGCCAGCGCCATCCTCACTTTCCCCGTCAATCCCGCCTATGGCTCGCTGAATCTGGCCCAGGCGGTCCTTCTCTGCGGCTACGAATTTTTCAAGGCCCGCGAGGGCGGCGAAAAACCCTTCGCGCAAGACGAACGCTCACCCCCGGCGCAGCGCGAAATGACCCTCTCCTTCTTCGAGTTTTTGGAAGGCCATCTGGAGCGCTCGGAATTTTTCAAGCCGGATTCGAAGCGCCCGGTGATGCAGCGCAATCTGCGCAACATGTTTCATCGCATGAACCTCACCCAGCAGGACGTGCGCACGCTCTGGGGCGCGGTGGTGCGACTGGTCGAAGGTCCGCGCAAGGAGATCCAAACCCGCAAGCGGATAAAACAACCGAAGCCGGCGCCGCAGCCCGCGGAAGACTCAGCCGCCGACTGAGCCCGAAAACATTCCGGCCAGTTTTCTCCGCAGCTCCTCCACCGACACCGGCTTGTGCAAGAAATCGCAGCCGCTGGCGCGAATTTCTTCAAGGCGCTCCCGGGCGGTGTCGCCGGTGACGATCAGTTTCGGCAAGGCATGGCCGCAAAGCCGCTCCACCTCCAGCGCCGCCTGAATGCCGTTGAGGCCCGCGCCCAAGCGATAATCGGTGACCACGGCGTCGATCCGGGCGCCCGCCTCGACCTGTTCCACGGCGGCCTCGCCGCTCTCCACCGAAACGGTCTTGTAGCCCCACTCGGCCACGGTCTCTTCAAGACTCAGGCGCAGAATCCCATTGTCCTCGACGATCAGGACGCAGCCGAGATGGCCGGGCGACGGATCGGGCGACGGCGGCTCCACGCTGGCGCACAAAACGTCCGGCAGGCTCAGCGAGAAGCGCGAGCCGCGCCCGACGCGCGAGGACACGTCCACCTTCACCCCGAGCAGCGCGCTCAAACGGGCGACGATCGCCAGACCAAGGCCGAGCCCCCGCTCCAGGTCCCGGCCGGGATTGTGCAACTGGTGAAATTCCTCGAAAATTTCGGTCTGCTTCTCCCTGGGCACGCCGACGCCGGTGTCGATCACGTCGACGCGGATGCGATCGCCGCGCCGCCGCGCCCCGATCAGCACGCCGCCGCGCTCCGTATAGCGCAGGGCGTTCTCGATCAGGTTGCGCAAGGCGCGCTCGAACAGAGCGGCGTCGGTGGACACGCAACAAAGGTTTCCCGCCACGCGCACGCGCAAAAACAGCCCCTTCGCCGAGGCTTTGGGCCGGTACTCGCGCGCCAGGCGATCGATGAACGCCGGGATGGGAACCGGCTCCAGCGTCGGCTCGATAATGCCGGCGTCGAGGCGGGAAATGTCGAGAATGGCGGTGAGCAGCCCGTTGATGCCGCCGACCGCCTGTTTCATCATGTCCACGGTGCGGGCGGCGCGGGCATTGTCCTTGACCTGCCCTTCCACCAGCGACAGCAGCAGCACCAGCGACTGCACGGGCTGGCGCAGGTCGTGGCTGGCGGACGCCAAAAATTTCGATTTGGCGACATTGGCGCGCTCGGCCTCGGCGCGCGCGTGGCGCATCTCCGCCTCGAGCTGCTTCTGCTCGGTGACTTCGGTGTTGGAGCCGAACCAGCGCACCACCTGTCCGCGCGCGTCCAGTTGCGGCGCGGCGCGGGTCAGGAAGGGACGATACTTCCCGTCGACGCCGAGAAGGGGGAAGGTCATGTCGAAAGGCTTGCCGGTGGCGACCGAGGTGGACCAGCGCGTCATCACCTCGGGCAGGACTTGCGGATCGTGCACGCTCCGCCAGCCCCAGCCTTCCATCTGCTCCGGCGTCGTCCCGGTGTATTCGTACCAGCGCCTGTTGTACCAGCGGATGGAACCCTCTTCGTCGGCGATCCAGGCGAGCTGCGGCATCGCGTCGGCGAAGGCGCGCAGGTCGGCCTCGCGTTCGCGCAACGCCTCTTCGGCCTGCTTCTGCGTGGTGATGTCGCGGAAATAGACGGAAAGGCCGCCTTCGAGCGTCGGAGAGACCGAAAAGAACACCCAGCGCCCGAGGATCGGCGAAACCATCTCGAAATCGACCGCCCGCCTGTCCTCCATGGCGCGCCGGTACTGCGCGTGAACCTCGGACTCGCGGACCATCGGGAAGACGTCGAAAAACGGCTTGCCGAGAACGTCCGCGCCGGATTTTTCCAGCATGGCCTCCGCGCGCCGGTTGAAATAAACGAACCGCCAATCCGCATCGAGCGCGTAAAAGCCGTCGGTGATGCTGTCGAGAATCTCGTCGGCCCTGCGCTTGGCCGCCGCGAGTTCATCGCGGGCGCGCGCCCGTTCGGTGATGTCGAGCAAGGTCATGAAGGCGCGCGCGGGCCGGCCCCCGGCGCCGCTTTCGACGCGCGCGCTGCAGTCGATGACCCGTTCGAGCCCGGCCGCGCCTGTCACCCGGAATTCGATCCGGCCATCCGCGCCGTGCTCGAAAAGCGCGGCGACGAACGCCTCAAGGCCGGCCCGGTCCGCCGGATGGACGTGCTTCAGCGAATGCGCGAACCCGGCCTTGAAGGCGCCCCCCTCGACAGGCGTGAGCGGCGCATAACCCATCACTTTCTCGAAATTGTCCGCCGGACGAATGCGCCGCGCGATCAGGTCGATCTCGATGAAGGTGAGACGCGCGGCGTCGGCGGCGTGGCTCAGATAGTTCTGGCTCAACCGCAGCTTCGCCTCGCCGTCGCGCAGGCGCTGTTCGGCGCGCTTGCGCTCGGTGATGTCGATGTTGGTGCCGATCACCCATTCGGTTTCGCCGCGCGCATTGGCCCGCAGGGTTTCCGTCGCCTGGATGATCCGGATTTCGCCGTCGCGGGCGCGGCGGATGCGGAATTCGCGCCGGCCGACGCCGCCCGTCTCCGCGTGCGCGCGCAATTGCGCCTCCTGGTCGGCCCTCTCCTCGGGGAGCAGCGCGCTGGCCCACAGATCGTAACGGGCGCGCCCGCCCGGCGTCGGCGCGAGCCCGTAGATGCGGAACATTTCCGCGTCCCAGACCAGTTCGTCGGTGCGCAAGTTCCATTCCCAAACGCCAAGGCCGGCGGCCTCGGCGGCGAGCTGGAAGCGCTGCTGGCTCTCGCGCAGGGCGTTTTCCGCGCGCCGCTCCGCGTCGATGTCCCTGACCACGCAGATCGCGCCGGTCACGGCGCCGCTGTCATCGCGCAGCGGCTTCGCGGCGACATGGGTCCAGATGGCGGCGCCTTCGGGCGGCTGGTAGAGCGACTCGAAGGCGACGGCGTCCTCGCCGCGCAGGACCCGCTCCACGGCGAAATCCGAGGCCGCGACCCGCCGCCCCCGCGGGTCGAGGGAGATCCAATGCGCAGCGGCGTTCGCGTCCCGGCTTGGCGCGACCTCGCCGACAAAACGGGACATGGGCGCGTTCTTGAGAACGATTCGGCCCTGCGCGTCGAGGACCGCGATGGCGACGGGCATATGCTCGAAGGCCTCGGCCAGCATCAGCTGGCTTTCGCGCGCTTCGGCCTCGGCCTGCTTGCGCGCGGTGATGTCGGTGCGAATGGCGACATAGCGCTCGGGGCGGCCGCTTTCGCCCAGGAAGGGCACGATGGTGGTTTCCACCCAATAGGACGAGCCATCCTTGGCGCGGTTGCGGATTTCGCCCCTCCAGACGCCGCCGCCGGCGATCGTCCGCCAAAGCTCGCGAAAAAATTCCTTGGGGTGATGGCCGGAATTGACGATCTGGTGGGTCTGGCCGAGCAATTCCTCGCGGGCGTAGCCCGAAACGGCGCAGAACTTGTCATTGGCGTAGGTGATGACTCCCCTGGGATCGGTGATGGCGACAATGGCGTGTTCGTCCAGCGCCACCTTGAGGTCGCCGACCTCGCGCAGCGCGGCGCGCAGATCAGACTCGACAGAGCGCTCCTGGGTGATGTCGGCGCAGACGCCGCTCCAGACCACGGTTCCGTCCTCGAGCCGTCGCGGCCGCGAGCGAAACCGCAGCCAGCGCGTCTGCGAGCCGTTGGGGTGATGGAACGGAACCTCGAGGAAAAAATCCGTCAGCTCGCGGGCGCTGCGCTCTTCCTCCTTCAGCAGCCGGCGGCGGTGCTCCAGCGGAATTTGGCCAAAGACAGCGTTGGCGTCGGCGAGAATCTCCGCCAGCGCGACGCCGTTGATCGCTTCCACGCCGGCGCTGAAATAGAGAAAGCGCCGCGTCCCGTCGGGCGCGCGCGAAAAACGGTAGATCGCGTGTCCCGGCAGATTGTCGCCGAGCGCCCGCAAATCCTCCTCCCTCGCGCGCAGCGCCTCTTCCCAAGCGCGCAGCGCCTCTTCCCTCGCGCGCACCTCTTCCCTGGCGCGCGGCGCCTCTTCCCCCGCGCGCGGGGCCTCTTGGACCCGCTTGCGGGGGAAAATGTCCTCCGAGGTGATGATGATCCCGGCGATCTCGCCCTCGACGTCGCGCCAGGGCCGAACCTGCCACTTGACCCATTGCGGGGAGCCGTCGGCGCGCACAAAAAGATCGCCCTCCGCGCTTTCCTCGGCCCCCGCCAGGCAGCGCCGATGAACGGCCGTCCACGCGTCGCCGATCGCGGGAAAGATGTCGTAATGGCTGCGCCCGAGCGGCGTCTCGCCCAGATTGTAAGCGTCGCGCCAGCGGGCGCTCGCGGCGAGATAGCGCATGTCGCGGTCGAACATCGCGATGGCCGCCGGCGCATGTTCGATGAATTCCGCGAACATGCGGTCGCGGCGGCGCAGATGCGCGATCTCCACATCGCCGGCGGCATTCGGCCCGGTCATCCCGCCCCATCCCATCACGCCCAACAATGGCGTGGCCGGCGATCATGCCGGAAGCCGGGGGCGACCGCAAATGGGAAAGTCGAACGGCGCTTTCCAAAGCGTTGGAATAGCTGAGTTTCAGCTCGGTCTCTCGCGTCGGGCGACCGCGCTCAGCCGGCCATGCGGCGCGCGCGCTCCATGGCGGAGAGACCGTAGCAGCCGCGCCCCGTGGAAATCAGCCGCCCGGCCTTGATCATGCGGTGTAATTTTACAGAAAGATTTCCCTTGGTCATTTCGACGCCCATTTCGGCGAGCAGTTCGAAAAGGGAGTCGACATGCATGCCGGCCTCGTCGCCCTCGACGAGTTCGAGGAGAATCGATTCGAGTTCGCCGTGCTTTTCGGACGCCCGATCGGCCGGCCGCGCCGAGGCGACCACGGACAAGCCGGACCGCATCGGCAGGTCGCCCGAGGCGACGAGGAACTCGACCGCGGCGCGGCGCAACTCCAAGCCCGCGTGAGGGTCCTTGGCGGCGAGGCCGGCGATCAGGATTTCAAGCCGCGCCAGCAGGCGCTGGGCCTCCTCGCGCGCCTCGCGCCCGGCCAGGGCGATGAAGTCGCCGTTCTGTTCGAATGTCGCGCGCATGGTTCCGCCTCCTCAAACTCGCCGCCAGGCGAGGCCTAACCCATGGTTAAGCTTGAAAACCGCCAGGGAAAATCTTTAAAAAAATTTTAGCGGCGCCGCGCCGATTGGCAATTGTAATCTTTACACGCGCCATGCTTGAGCCTAAAGATGGTAACTGTAAATTAACCATATTGGCCGCAATTTTTACAAATTGTGACCAAACGGCGCCATTCGGGGGAACGGTCGATGAGCAGCAGGTCCATATCCGGCGCGAACAGTTCCAAGCGAGCCCGCGAAAGCAAGCTTCTGGCCCTTCTCGCGCCCATCTTCCGGGCACATTCGCCGATCCGCGCGAAAACCGTCGCCGCCTCGGGCGATGTCGATCACGGCGAACTCGGCTGGACGGTGAGACTGCGCCGCGGCCACGACCTGCCGCCGCTGCAACTTTCGATCCTGCCGCAACCCGGCGCCCGCATGGCGCTGCGGTTTGATTGCTGCGCCCGCGAGCGCAACGAAGGCTGCTGAGGCAAGGCCAAGCCCGGCGTTTTTTCCGCCCCCGGCGCCAGTCCGGATTGTCGCGGCAGACGCCGCGATATATACAGGCCGCGCCTTGGGGTTGGGGAGAATGCAAGCATGGCCGCGGACATTGCAGCGGAAAACTACCGCCCGTCCGACGACGAACCGTTCATGAACGATCGTCAGAAGGAATATTTCCGCAGAAAACTGTTGAAATGGAAAGACGAAATTTTGCAGGAGGCGCGCGAAACGCTCGCAGCCCTGCAGGCCGAGAGCGAGAATCACGCCGATATCGCCGACCGCGCCTCATCTGAAACCGATCGCGCCATCGAACTGCGCGCCCGCGACCGCCAGCGTAAACTGATCGCAAAGATCGACGCGGCGTTGGCGCGCATTGACGATGGCAGCTACGGCTATTGCGAGGAAACCGGCGATCCGATTTCCCTCAAGCGACTCGACGCCCGGCCGATCGCCACGCTGTCCATCGAGGCGCAGGAACGCCACGAGCGCCGCGAACGCGTCTACCGCGACGATTGAAAATGTTCAGGCGAATTTTTTCGCGCCTGATTTTGGCAATGAACACGACGCCGCCCCGGTCGCCCGGGGCGGCGCTCTTGTTTTCACGGACGCCCTGCGACACTCACGGTCTCGGCGGGCGACCCAAAAGCTTCGCCATTTCCTCTTCCAGGGACTCCAGCGTCTCCGGGTCCGGGCGCGGCGGCGGAGGAGCCTGGGGCGCTTCCTGCTCCGGCTTGTTCGGCTCGGGCTGCTGCGGCGGCGCGAACAGCTCGGGCGCCGGCGGCTCAACCGGGGACTGCGGCGGTTCGGGCGCCGCGACGGGCGGCGGCGGCTCCACGGCGGGCGGAGGCGGCGGCGGGTTGCGGCGCGCCAGCGGCGGGATGACGAAGCGCGGCCGTTGTTCCGCGCCCGGCGCCGTCGGGGCGCCGGGGAATCCCGCGGCCCCGCCTTGCGGCATCCTCGGCGGCAGCGGCGCCCTGAAGGTGGGACGCGGCGGCGGGGCGAACCGCGACGGCGGCGGGGGCGGCGGCTCGACCGGGGCGGGTTCGGGCTCGGACGGCGTCAGCGGCGTCGCCTCCAGAGCCGCCTTCAGCTCTTCCTCCAGATCGATTTCGGGCAGCCCCTCCAGCTTGGGCTCGGGGTGAGGCTCCGCCTTGTCCTGCGGTTTGGGCGACAGCTGCGGCGCCGGCTTCGGCTCGAACCGCGCGACATCGGAGCGCGGAGGCGGTTCGGGCGCCAGGGGCTCGGGCTTGGTCTCGTGCGCGGGGGCGAGCACCAGCGGCGAGGGCGCCGAAGGCGCGACCTGCCCCGATTCGAAACCGCCGCGCGGCGCGCGGGCTTCCGCGCGGACGATGCCGGATTCGACCAGGACGTCGTTCGGCCCGCCGATCAGCAGCAGATGCTCGACATTGTCGCGGCGCACCAGCAGCAGCTGCCGCTCGCCGTCGAGATCGAAATTCTCGACGAAGCCGAGGCGCAATTGCCGCGATCGCTCGCCGCTCGGAATCCGGCGACGCAATTCCAACAAGATCTTCACCATATGCAGAAGCAAAATGACGAAGACGACGAACGCCAGACCGGCCCCGATCCAGGCCACCAGGGGATGGCTACGCAGAAACTCGTCCATTGGCGGCGCATGCTCCTTTGCCACATTTACCTTAAACTATAACGCAGGGTCGGCGCGTGCGCGCGCCAAAGGTTAAAGTTTGGTTAATTTCCGTTTGGAGCCGAAGCAAATTTCCGCGAAATCGTCGGCCGCCTTAAGCTGTTATTTGTCATGAATCCTTATAAACTCCCGTCACCGCGTCGCGATTCCGGCGCTTTTTCCGGCAAGCGTCGGCTTCGCCCCACCATCTTACGACAGGCCCCGCATGAGCCCAAGTTCCATGCACATCGCCGCACAGCGGAGCGAACGCGCGGGCCAGCCGATGCTGGTCCTGGCGCTCGCGAGCGCCTGCATCGCGGTCATGGCGAGCTTTGCCTGGCTGCCCAACGAACAGACCCCGATGCTCCTGCTTGTCCTGTTGCTGAGCCTGGCCTCCGTCGGCGCGCTGGCTCTGATCGGCTTCGCCGCCGGCTTTCTCCGCACCAACGCCACGCGCGCCGGCGACGACATCGCGCGGCTGCTGGCGGACACCAGCCCCGATGGCTTGCTGGTGACCGAGGGCGAATCCGCGATCCTCTACGCCAACGACGCCTATGTGGCGCTGGCCGGCGGGACGGCGCCGAGCGGCCGCGACGGCGGCCCGCGCACGGTCGACCGGCTGTTTTCCGGGGCGCCGGAGGTGGCGGAGCCGCTGTACCGGCTGGCGACGGCGGCGCGCGAGGGCAAGCGCTGCGCCGAGGAATTGCGCGTCACCCCCGCCCTGCTCGGCGACGCCGAGGTGGCCTGGTACCGGATCCGCGTGCGGCCGCTGGAGCGCCACGACGCCGGCCGGCTGATCGGCAAGGCCGGCAAGGGCGGACGCAAGCTCGCCCTGTGGACCATCGCGGATGTGACGCGCGAGCGCGAACGCCACGAGAACGTCTTTCAGGAACTCCAGCACGCCATCGATTTCCTCGACCACGCGCCGGCCGGCTTCTTTTCGACCGACGGGCGCGGCAACATCTCCTACATGAACGCCACGCTGGCGGACTGGCTGGATTTCGATCTCGCCCAGGTCGGCACCGGCGGGCTCGCGCTGCGCGACATCATCGCCGACGATTCCGCCTCGCTGCTGGTGTTCGGCTCCGGGACCCCCAACACGGTGCGCACCGAGCAGATCGACCTCGACCTGCGCCGCCGCGACGGCTTGCGCCTGCCCTCGCGCCTGCTGCATCGCGTCGCCTTCGGCGCCGACGGCGCGCCGGGCGCCTCGCGCACCCTGGCGCTGAACCGTTCGCCCGGCGGCGAACCGGCGGAAGAGGCGCGCGCGGCGGAAGTGCGCTTCGCCCGCTTCTTCAACTCGACCCCCATGGCCATCGCCACCGTGGACCGGTCGGGAAAAATCCAGCGCTCCAACGCGGCCTTCGCCAAATTGCTGCCGGGCGCGGCCAGCGCCGGCATTGTTCTCGCCGGCGTCGCCGAAGCCCATCGCAACGGCCTTTTGCGCGCGATTCAAGACGCCTCCAGCGGCAGCGAGGACAACGCGCCCATCGACGCCGCCCTCAGCGAAACCGGAAAATCCGCGCGCCTGTTCGTCACCCCCAACGAGGACAGCGGCGAGCGCGGCGCCTCGGTGTTCGTGCTCGACACAACGGAGGAGCGCAACCGCGAGGAGCAGCTCCACCAGTCACAAAAAATGCAGGCGGTGGGCCAGCTCGCCGGCGGCGTCGCCCACGATTTCAACAACGTCCTGACGGCGATCCTGGGCTATTCCGAGCTTTTGCTGGCCAATCACCGGCCGACCGACCCGTCCTTCCAGGACATCATGCAGATCAAGCAGAACGCCAACCGCGCCGCCGGCCTGGTGCGCCAGCTCCTGGCTTTTTCGAGACGCCAAACCCTTCGCCCGCAAGTCCTGCAACTCGGCGACGTTCTGTCCGACCTGCAAATGCTCACCCGCCGCCTGGTCGGCGAAAAGATCGAGGTCAGCTCCAAACAGGCCCGCGACCTCTGGCTGGTGAAGGCCGACCTCAACCAGTTCGAGCAGGTCATCATGAACCTGATCGTCAACGCCCGCGACGCCATGCCCGACGGCGGCAAGATTTCCTTGCGGGTGAAAAACGTCGCGGCGTCGGAATGCGCGGCCTACAGCTACAAGCAATTGCCGGAAGCCGATTATGTCGTGGTCGAGGTCGAGGACACCGGCACCGGCATTCCCTTGGAAATCCGCGACAAGATTTTCGACCCGTTCTTCACCACCAAGGAGGTCGGAAAAGGCACCGGCCTCGGCCTGTCCATGGTCTATGGCATCGTCAAGCAGACCGGCGGCTTCATCTACTGCGATTCCACCATCGGGCGCGGCACGGCCTTTAGAATCTTCCTCACCCGCCACATCCCCGGCGTCGAAGCCCCCGCCGAGGAGGAAAAGCCGGCGACCCCGGAGAAAAAGCCCGCCGCCGACCATACCGGCGCCGGCGTCGTCCTGCTGGTCGAGGACGAGGAGGCGGTGCGCTCGTTTGGCGCCCGCGCGCTCTCGTCACGTGGGTACACCGTGCTCGAGGCGGAAAGCGGCGTCGACGCCCTGCGCGTGGTCGACGAGAACCCCGGCCGGATCGACCTCGTCGTCTCCGACGTGGTCATGCCGGAAATGGACGGCCCCACCATGTTCGGCGAATTGCGCAAGCGCGGGATCAAGGCGCGGGTGATTTTCGTCTCCGGCTACGCCGAGGACGCGTTCTCGAAAAACCTGCCGGAGGGCGAGGACTTTGGTTTTATGCCGAAGCCGTTTACCCTCAAGCAGCTGATCGAGACGGTGAAGGCCAATATGAGGTAAGCATAGGCCATCATGGCGCAAGCTTGCGATGGCATCAAACTTTCGCCGGCTTCGCCGTCCACGCTGCAAGGCTCGAAAAGACTTGATCCGAATTTCATGATTGTTCGCCTGCTTAGCCTGTCCTTCCTCCTGGCCGTCCTCGCCGTCGTCGGGCTCGGCGGGCTGGCCTTTTATCGCGTCACCCGCGCGGAGGACGCGCGCGCCAGCGACCGGGGCGATCTCTGGCTGGTCGCGCACAATCTCTGTTCCGCCATGGACCGGCTGACGGGCCTGCCCCTGCCCTGCCTCAAGGTCGATCGCGACGCCGGCTTCATCGTGCTGCGCGCCCCCATGGACCACGCCCGCGTGCTGGTGGTGCCGATCCGCAAAATCACCGGCATCGAGAGCCCGCTGCTGCTGAAGCCGGACGCGCCCAACCCCTGGGCCTACGCCTGGAGCCAGCGCGCCTATGTCGCCGACGGCGCGGGCCGCACGCTCGGATGGGACGATTACGGGCTGGCGATCAATTCAAGCCGGGCGCGCACCCAGGACCAGTTGCACATCCACATTTCCTGCGTCGACCCCAGGCTGAAGCGCTATCTGGCCCGCCACGCCCCGCCGCTCGGCAAATGGACCACCATCGACCTCGCCCCCTGGGCCGACCGCTACCGGGTCAAGCGCCTGGACGAGACCGGGCTGAACCGCGATCCCTTCAAGATCGTCGCGGAGGAATCGCCGGGCGCCCGGGCCAATATGGGCGCGCATTCCCTCGCCCTGGTCGGCTATGGCGACGCCAGCGCGCGCCAATTCGTGCTGCTCGACGCCAGCGGCTACGGCCATGCCGAGGAATTGCTCAACCACAGCTGCTGAGCGGCGCCCGCGCGCCCAGTATACTGACGTTGCGTCAGTATAGCGTGAATTTCGACTGCGCAAAACAGCGATATATTTCACCGTCTTATTTGTAATTTAACGATGTTCGACAATCATGCCCCCGTTCATTCCGGATTTGCTGGAGCAATTTCATGCTCGGTCGTTTCAAGATTGGCCACCTTTTGCTCGCCATGGCGCTGGTCTCCGCGCTCGGCTTCGGCGCCGTCCTCGTCAATGTCGTCTGGACTCTCAAGGCCCAGGGCGACTTCCAGGCGCGGGCGCGCGTCGCCGCGCAGACCGCGCTCGACGCCTCGCAATTCGGCGCGATCCTGCTGCAAATGCGCCGCAGCGAGAAAAATTTCATTCTGCGTCACGACGACTCCTATATCGCCGAATTCGACACGCGAGCGCAGGCCGCGCGCGACCAGTTGCGCGCCCTGACGGAGAAAGCCGCGCAACTCGATGACCCCGAGTTGAAACGCGATCTCGGCGCCATCGAACAGCCGCTCAACGCTTACGCCGTTTCATTCGCGGAATTCGCCGCGACCTTGCGGACCATGGGCGTCACGCCGGAAAATGGCCTCGAAGGCGAGGTGCGCGCCGCCGCGCACGAGCTTGAAAAAGCCTTCACCGCCCTGGAGCGCCCCGCCCTGAACGTGAAGGTGTTGACGCTGCGCCGCCACGAGAAGGATTTCATGCTGAGGCGCCTGGACAAATATGTCGCCGCCAACGCGACGGTCGCCGACGAGTTGAAGCGCGCCATCGCCGCCGACCCGGGCCTGGAGTCGCAGCGCAAGAAACTCGACGATCTCGTCGACCTCTATTCGGCGCGCTTTTCCGCCTGGGCGCGCGCGGCGCAGTCGCTCGGCGACATCGAGAAGAAGATCATCGAAAGCTACAAGAGCGCCGACAAGGCCGCCAACGCCATCGTCGCCCGCGCCACCGCGCTCAGCGCGGAAAAATTCGCCGAGAACGAAGCCGAGGCCGGCCATGCCCTGAATGTCCTGATCGCCAGCATCGCGGTCGCGCTCATCGCCGCCTTCGCCCTGGCCATCGCGGTCTGGCGCTATCTGGCGGGTTCGCTTGGGCAATTGCACGACGCGATGCGCGCGATCACCCGGGGCGAAACCGCGCTCGACCTCAAGCGCCTCGACTCCGCCAATGAAATCGGCGCCATGGCCCGCGCCGTGGAGGTGTTTCGCGAGAACGCCGAGGCGCGCGCCCGTCTGGAGGGCGAGGCCAGGACGGAGCGGGCGCGGGAGTCCGACCGCCAGCGCGGGCTCGAACAGATGATCGCCGGTTTCCGCTCCAGCGTGAACGACATTGTCGCTGCGCTCGGCGCGCGCACCGGCGATATGGACGACACGGCGAAAAAACTCGGCGCGGTCGCCTCCCGCGCCAGCGGCGCCGCCGGCGAAGCCCTCGGCGCGGCCAGCCAGTCCTCGGAAAACATGCAGACAGTGTCCTCCGCGGCGGAGGAGCTGACCTCGTCGATCCTGGAAATCCTCCGGCAGATCGAAGGCATGCGCCATCGCGTCGACCAGACCAGCGCCTCGGCGCGGGAGACGGACCGCCATGTCGGCGCCCTGGTCGCCCTGGCGGAAAAGATCGGCGCCATTGTCGAGATCATCCGCAACATCGCCCAGCAGACCAACATGCTGGCGCTCAACGCCACCATCGAGGCGGCGCGCGCCGGCGAGGCCGGTCGCGGTTTTGCGGTGGTCGCCTCGGAGGTCAAGACGCTGGCCGAACATACGGCGCGCGCCACCGACGAGATCGGCGCCCAGATCGGCGACATCCAGGCCGCCACCAGGGAGGCGGAAAGCGCCATCCAGGCGATCGCCCAGGCCGCCGAGGACATTGACGGTCTGACCGCCACCATCGCCGCGTCGGTCAGCCAGCAGAGCGAAGCCACGGAGGAAATCGCCCGCGCCGTCTCCCGCGCCGCGCAAAGCTCGACGGTCACCAGCGACAGCGTCACCCATGCGGCGAGCGTGATCGGCGAAACCAATGTCGAGGCCGGGCGCGTCGCCTCCGTCACCGAGGCTCTGGCGCAGGCCGGGACAACGCTGACGCAGACGGTCGAAACGTTTTTGGTCGATCTGACGCGCGACATCGGGGAGCGGCGAAACGCCCTGCGCCGCCGCTCCACCCAGGCGCTGGTGATTTTTTCAAACGGCGAGAACGAGCCGGCGCAATTGGTCGACATCTCCGACAATGGCGCGAAATTCACCTCGTCGGGACGGCTCAAGACCGGCGACGCCATTACGCTGCAATTCGAGGACGGCTCAAAAATCCGCGCCAAAGTGGCCCGCACGGAACCGGGTTTCGCCGCGGCGCAATTTGCGGAAGCCCAAAGCGGCTCGCTCGACCGCACCGCGGCCTGATACGATTTCCGAAGGATCAGTTCGGAAATCGTATTCCGCTCGCGCGGAAATCCGCCCTTCGCCTGAAGGATTTCCGCGCGATTTCGTTTTCGCGGATCGCGAAGCGATCTTGCGGAAACCGTATGACGCATTTTCTTCACGCGAACCGGCATCCACTTCGCTCGAAAATGCTCCAAGCAGGATTTCCGAAAAGTGGCCCCCGGTTTTCGGATAAAAATCCTGCAAAAACGAAGGAACCTAAGCAAGCATTCGTTGGGCGACCAACGAATGCTTGCTTAATGGGGAGCGGGCGGGGGGTGAGGGGCTGGAGCATTGGCTTCAGCGGCGTCGCGTTTCTCAAGACCCGCCCCCAAATCCTGCCTGAGCACGGCGGCAAGACTGCGAAACAGCACCTTTCGGTTCGAGGAGGGCCGCCAGATCAGCGCGATTTTTCGCGCCGCGCCCTCTTCCGCCAGCGGAACCGACGAAAGATCCAAGCCGCGCAAAATGCCCGAAACCACCGCCATTTCCGGAACCAGCGTCACGCCGAGCCCATTGGCCGCCATCTGCACCAAAGTGTGCAGGCTGGTCCCCTGAAATCCGGCGTTGCGCCGCGCCCCTTCCAGCGCACAGGCGGCGAGCGCGTGGTCGCGCAGGCAATGGCCCTCCTCGAGCAACAACAAATCCTCCCCCGCCAACTCCTGCGGCGGGACGTTTTTGCGGGCGGCGAGCCGGTGGCGCGGCGGACAGACCACATAAAAACGGTCGCTGGCGAATTCCGCGGTCTCCATGTCGTCGCACGGATAGGGCAAGGCGAAAATCGCCGCGTCGATCTGGCCGCTCTTCAGCCGCGCCAGCAGTTGCGCGCTCTGCTCCTCGCGCAAAAACACTTTCAGGTCCGAAAATTTCTCGCGAAAAATCGGCATGATGCGCGGCGCGAGAAACGGCCCGATGGTGGGGATCACCCCCAGATGTAGCGCGCCCGACAACGGATCGCGCGCGGAATCGGCGGCCTCCACCAGTTCCTCGGCGTCGCGCAGCAATGTTTCCGCGCGCGCCGCGAGTTCGAGGCCGATGGCGGTCGGAATCACTTTTCGTTTGCTGCGCTCCAGCAAACGCACGCCCAAAAGCTCTTCCAACTCCTGAATGGCGGCGCTCAGCGTGGACTGGCTGACCAGACAGTCTTCCGCGGCGGCGGAAAAATGCCGCCGCTCGACGACGGCGACAAGGAAGCGAAGCTGGCGCAGCGTGGGAAGATTCCGCATGTGTGACCTCTTGCTTCGCCCCCCGCGCAAGAGACCACCCCGTAGCCCTCACCCTGAGGAGCTTGCGCAGCAAGCGTCTCGAAGGGCGGGGGCGGTCCACGGGTCAGCCATCGAAAGGCAAGCCGATGAGCGAACGCGCCCTTATAATCGTTTTTTCCGATCAACAAAAATCATTTTTTGCGTTTTACCCGATCACGGCTTCCGTCTAGGTTGCGTTTGCCGGCGACAAAGCCGAGCCCCAGCCGAACGGCGGGATAAAACGTTTTCGAGGTCGCAAATGTCGCTCATCAACACTCAAGTGAAACCCTTCAAGGCCACTGCGTTCAAGCAGGGCAAATTCGTTGACGTCTCCGAGGCCGATCTCAAGGGCAAGTGGTCGGTGTTCTTCTTCTACCCGGCCGATTTCACCTTCGTCTGCCCGACCGAGCTCGAGGATCTCGCCGACAGCTACGCCGAATTCCAGAAGCTGGGCGTGGAAATCTACGGCGTCTCCACCGACACCCATTTCTGCCACAAGGCCTGGCACGACACCTCCGCCGCGATCAAGAAGATCAACTACTTCCTGGTCGGCGACCCCACCCACGCGATTTCCCGCAACTTTGACGTGCTGATCGAGGAAGCCGGCCTCGCCGACCGCGGCACCTTCGTGGTCGACCCCGACGGCAAGATCGCCATTCTCGAAATCAGCGCCGGCGGCGTCGGCCGCGACGCCAAGGAGCTGCTGCGCAAGATCAAGGCCGTTCAGTATGTCGCCAGCCACCCCGGCGAAGTCTGCCCGGCCAAGTGGAAGGAAGGCGAAAAGACCCTCGCCCCCTCGCTCGACCTGGTCGGCAAGATCTGATCCAACACAATTCCAGAGCCGCGGTCTCCCCTCTCCTGCGGCGCTGAGAACCCCCGGGCCACGGCCCGGGGGCCTTTTTTAAGAAGAAAACGCGAATAACTTTTGGAGACTGGACCATGCTGGACGACGCCATCAAGAGCCAATTGCGCGCCTATTTCGAGCGGATCGTCTCCCCGATCACCCTGACCGCCACGCTCGGCGCCGACGAAAAGTCCCAGGAGATGAAAGCGCTGCTCGAAGACGTGGCGGCGCAATCGGACAAGATTTCGCTCAAGCTCGACGGCGGGGACCCCCGCGTCCCGAGCTTTGGCATCGCCCGCGACGGCGAGGCGCCGCGCGCCAGTTTCGCCGGCCTGCCGATGGGCCATGAATTCAACTCGCTGATCCTCGCCCTGCTGCATGTCGGCGGCTACGCGGCCAAGGAATCGCCCGAAGCCATCGAACAGGCCAAGGGTTTGAGCGGCGATTTCGTCTTCGAAACCTTCTTCTCGCTGTCCTGCCAGAACTGCCCCGACGTGGTGCAGGCGCTGAATCTGTTGGCGGCGCTGAATCCGCGCGTAAAACACGTGGCCATCGACGGCGCGCTGTTCCCGGCGGAGGTCGAGTCCCGCAAGGTCATGGCGGTCCCGGCCATTTTCCTCAATGGCGAACCGTTCGGCCAGGGCCGCATGGGCTTTGAGGAAATCCTGGCGAAACTCGACGTCAACGCCGGCGCCAAAGCCGCTGAAAAACTCGCCGACAAAAAGCCGTTCGACGTGCTGGTGGTCGGCGGCGGCCCGGCCGGCGCGGCGGCGGCGATCTATGCGGCGCGAAAAGGCATCGCCACCGGCGTGATCGCGGAACGGTTCGGCGGGCAGGTGCTCGACACCATGTCCATCGAAAATTTCATTTCCGTCCCGCACACCGAAGGACCAAAACTGGCGGCAGCGCTGGAGCAGCACGTCAAAGCTTACGAAGTTGACGTGATGAACCTGCAAAAGGCGTCAAAACTGATCCCCGCCGGCGCCGATGGTTTTGTCGGCGTGCAACTGGAGAACGGCGCGACGCTGACGGCGAAAACCGTGATCCTCTCGACCGGCGCGCGCTGGCGCTCGATGAACGTGCCCGGCGAGCAAGACTACCGCAACAAGGGGGTGGCCTATTGCCCGCATTGCGACGGTCCGCTGTTCAAGGGCAAGCGCGTGGCGGTGATCGGCGGCGGCAATTCCGGCGTCGAGGCGGCCATCGACCTCGCCGGCATTGTCTCGCATGTCACCCTGATCGAGTTCGACGCGCAATTGCGCGCCGACGCGGTGCTGCAAGCCAAACTGCGCTCGCTGAAAAACGTCGATGTCCTCGTCTCCGCCCAAACCACGGAAGTCCACGGCGACGGCGAAAAGGTCGTGGGTCTCTCCTACAAGGACCGCAAGACGGGCGCCGCGCACACACTCGACCTGGAAGGCATTTTCGTGCAGATCGGCCTGGTCCCCAACACCGAATGGCTGAAGGGAACCCTCGCGCTGTCGCCGCGCGGCGAAGTCGAAGTGGACGCGCGCGGCGCGACATCGCTCCCCGGCGTGTTCGCGGCCGGCGACTGCACGACCACGCCGTACAAGCAAATCATCATCGCCATGGGCGACGGGGCGAAATCAGCGTTGTCCGCCTTCGACCACCTGATCCGCATGGCGCCGGAAGCGGTGGCGGCCTAGCCACGACTGGTCGGGACGATCCCTTCTCCCCATCGCCCGTCTTTAGACGGGCGTTCTGACGAACGCCCTGCGGCGGGAGAAGGTGGCTCGCGGCGACAGCCGCGAGACGGATGAGGGGTTCGGAGCCTGCCTCCCCTGCGCCAAGGGCCTGCAAACCAAGCGTTTGCGGGCCCTTGATGCTTTGGCGCGCCTCCCCATCTAAAGTGCGGCGCTGATCGATGCGCGCCCAACGCGCAAGAGCGCGCTCCTCCCGACATTCGAACGCTTCAGCCACGGGGTCGCCTGTGAACGCTTCCGCTCGCCCGCAAGTCCTGATGTGCCCGCCCGATTTTTTCGGCGTGTCCTATGTCATCAATCCCTGGATGGAGGGCCAGCAGGGCCACACCGACGCCGCCGAGGCCCAGGCGCAATGGACAGGCTTGAAAGATCTGATCGCGCGCCACGCCGACGTGAGCCTGATCATGCCGCACGCCGGCCTTCCCGATCTCGTCTTCACCGCCAACGCCGGCCTCGCGCTCGAAGGCAAGGTTCTGCTCAGCCGCTTCCGCCGCCCGCAGCGCCGGGGCGAGGAACATTGGTGGCGCGCCTGGTTTGAAAAAGCGGGCTACGAGATCATCACGCCGCCGGAAGAGCTGTGCTTCGAGGGCGCCGGCGACGCGCTCTTCGACGAGGCCCGGCAAACAATCTGGCTCGGCCACGGTTTTCGCTCGGACCAAGAGATGGCGCCGCTGGCGGCAAAGATTTTCGGTCGCGAAACCGTGCCGCTACGGCTGATCGACCCGCGCTTCTACCACCTCGACACCTGCTTCTGCCCGCTGCCCGACGGCGCCCTGCTCTACTATCCTGCCGCCTTCGACGCGCCATCGCGGGCGGAAATCGAGCGCCGCGTCGCCCCGGACCAGCGCATCGCCGTGGACGAGTCCGACGCGATAAAATTCTGCTGCAATGCCGTGGCGCTCGACGCCATGCTGGTGCTCAACGACGCCAGCCCCGCGCTGGAGGCGCAGGCGCGGGCGCACGGACTGGCGCCCACGCGCGCGCCGCTCACCCAGTTCATGAAGGCGGGCGGCGCCGCCAAGTGTCTGACCTTGCGGATTTAAGTTCGTCCGCACGACGCAGGGGATTCGACCAAGGCGAAAGCCGGCCGCAACCGCCCGGTCGCCAACACCCACAACCTTGAACGCGAACAAAAAAAGAACTTGTGAACAAGAACAAACGCTGTACATTGGGGTTCAGAGCGGTTGCGTCAGCCGCGTCAAACATGCCAGAAGGGTCAGTCCGATGTCGCAAGCGAATCTTCGCCTCGTGGAAGGAACCTCCGTGGACAAGACCAAGGCTCTCGACGCCGCCCTGTCGCAAATCGAACGCGCCTTCGGCAAGGGCTCGATCATGCGGCTGGGCAAGAACCAGGCCGTCACTGAAATCGAGACGATCTCCACGGGATCCCTGGGCCTTGACATCGCGCTGGGCGTGGGTGGCCTGCCGCGTGGAAGAATCATCGAAATCTATGGCCCGGAATCCTCCGGCAAGACCACGCTCGCGCTCCATACCATCGCCGAAGCGCAAAAGAGCGGCGGCGTCTGCGCCTTTGTCGACGCCGAACACGCGCTCGACCCGGTTTACGCCCGAAAGCTCGGCGTGCAGCTCGACGACCTGCTGATTTCCCAGCCCGACACCGGCGAGCAGGCGCTGGAAATCACCGACACGCTCGTGCGCTCCGGCGCGATCGACGTGCTGGTGGTCGACTCGGTCGCGGCCCTCGTCCCTCGCGCGGAAATCGACGGCGAAATGGGCGATGTCCAGCCCGGCCTCCAGGCCCGCCTGATGAGCCAGGCGCTGCGCAAGCTGACGGCGTCGATCTCCAAGTCGAAGACCATGGTGATCTTCATCAACCAGATCCGCATGAAGATCGGCGTGATGTATGGCTCGCCGGAGACGACGACCGGCGGCAACGCGCTCAAATTCTACGCCTCGGTGCGCCTCGACATCCGCCGCATCGGCGCGATCAAGGACCGGGAAGAAGTCACCGGCAACCAGACGCGCGTCAAAGTGGTGAAGAACAAGGTGGCGCCGCCGTTCAAGCAGGTCGAATTCGACATCATGTATGGCGAAGGCGTCTCGAAAATGGGCGAGTTGGTCGATCTCGGCGTCAAGGCCGGCGTGGTGGAAAAATCCGGCGCCTGGTTCTCCTTCGACAGCCAGCGCCTCGGCCAGGGCCGCGAAAACGCCAAGGCTTTTCTCAAGGCCAATCCCGAAGCCGCCGCGCGCATCGAACAGACCATCCGCGAGAACGCCGGGCTGATCGCCGAGAAGATTTTGGAAAACGCCGATCCGTCCTCCGGGGACGACGAATAGCGAGCCGTCCATCGCTCGACCGCCCAAAGAGTAGCCCTCATCCCGAGGAATCCGCCATAGCCCGCGTCAGACGGGCGTCTGAAGACGCCCTATGGCCCGCGTCAGACGGGCGTCTGAAGACGCCCTATGGCGGCTGTCTCGAAGGACGAGGGCGGTCCACGGTTTCCGAGTTTGCGCCGACGCCGCCCAGGCGTCGGCTTTTTTCGTCGCGGAATGGCCGCGACATCCCCCCTCGGCGCGCACCGCCTTGAACCGCCTGAAAACTCCGCGAATGCGCGCGTCGCGCCCCTCTCGACTTAAGGACGCCCCTCCATTAGATAGAGCCGCTTGCACCCGTGAACCCGTTCCGCCCGGCGCGACGTTCAGGCAAGTCGGAAAGCAAAGGTTTGGGCAGTCCATGAGCGGCGTCAACGAGATACGGTCGGCATTTCTGGATCATTTCGCCAAGCACGGCCACACCAAGGTCGAGTCCGCGCCCCTGGTGCCGCGCAACGATCCGACCCTGATGTTCACCAATGCCGGCATGGTGCCGTTCAAGAACGTGTTCACCGGCGCGGAAAAGCGCGACTATGTCCGCGCCACATCGTCGCAGAAATGCGTGCGCGCCGGCGGCAAGCACAACGACCTCGACAATGTCGGCTACACCGCCCGCCACCACACGTTTTTCGAAATGCTGGGCAATTTCTCCTTCGGCGATTATTTCAAGGAACAGGCGATCGCGCTGGCCTGGGAGCTGATCGTCAAGGATTTTGGCCTGCCGAAAGACCGCCTGCTGGTCACGGTCTACCACGACGACGACGAAGCGTTCGGCCTGTGGAAGAAGATCGCCGGTTTTTCCGATGACCGCATCATTCGCATCCCCACCTCCGACAATTTCTGGTCGATGGGCGACACCGGCCCCTGCGGCCCCTGCTCCGAGATTTTCTATGACCAGGGCGAGGCCCTTTTCGGCGGCCCGCCCGGCAGCCCGGACGAGGACGGCGACCGTTTTCTGGAATTCTGGAACCTGGTGTTCATGCAATATGAGCAGGTGGCGCCGGGCCAGCGCGTCCCCCTGCCCCGCCCCTCGATCGACACCGGCATGGGCCTGGAGCGCATCGCCGCCCTGATGCAGGGCGTGCACTCCAACTTCGACATCGACATGTTCCGCGCGCTGATCCGCGCCGTCGCCGACGCCACCGGCGTCGAGCCCGACGGCGACATGCGCGCCAGCCACCGCATCATCGCCGACCACCTGCGCGCCTCCGCCTTCCTGGTCGCCGACGGCGTGCTGCCGTCCAATGAAGGACGCGGCTACGTCCTGCGCCGCATCATGCGCCGCGCCATGCGCCATGCGCAGCTGCTCGGCGCCCGCGATCCCCTGATGTGGCGTCTGGTCCCGGCGCTGGTGCGCGAAATGGGCGCAGCCTATCCCGAGCTGGTCCGGGCGCAGGCCCTGATCGAGGAAACGCTCAAACTCGAGGAAACCCGCTTTCGCACCACTCTTGCGCGCGGCCTGTCGATCCTTGACGAAGAAGCCCGCGACCTCACCGCCGGCCAGAATCTCAACGGCGAAGTCGCCTTCAAGCTCTACGACACCTTCGGCTTCCCGCTCGACCTGACGCAAGAAGCCCTGCGCGCGCGCAAAATCGGCGTGGACACCGACGCCTTCAACGCCGCCATGGCGCGGCAAAAAGCGGAGGCGCGAAAAAGCTGGTCGGGTTCGGGCGAAGCGGCCACAGAAACGGTCTGGTTCGCCGTCAAGGACCGCGTCGGCGCCACGGACTTTTTGGGTTACGAGACCGAGCGCGCCGAGGGCGTGGTGGTCGCGCTGGTGCGCGACGGCACCGAACGGCAAAAATTTTCGGCCGGCGACAAGGGGGGCGTCATCCTCAACCAGACGCCATTTTACGCGGAATCCGGCGGTCAGGTCGGCGACACCGGCGTCTTGCACGCGGCCGGCGTCAAATTCCGGGTCGACAACACGGCGAAAAAGCTCGGCGACCTCTTCGTCCACGAGGGCGAGGTTCTGGAGGGCGCCTTCGAGGTCGGCGCAGCGCTGGAGCTTGACGTGAATGTCGAGCGCCGCGCCGCCATCCGCGCCAACCATTCCGCCACCCACCTGCTGCACGAGGCGCTGCGCCAGGTGCTCGGCGATCACGTGGCGCAAAAAGGCTCGATGGTCGCCGCCGACCGCCTGCGCTTCGATTTTGCTCACCCCAAGCCGGTCACCGATCAGGAACTGGCGGAGGTGGAAGAAATCGCCAACCGCGTGATTTTGGAAAACGCCGCGGTCGAAACCCGCCTCATGGACCAGGAGCAGGCGATCAAATCCGGCGCCCGCGCCCTGTTCGGCGAGAAATACGGCGACGAAGTGCGCGTGGTGTCGATGGGCCATGGCGACCGCCACGCCTTCTCCGTGGAGCTGTGCGGCGGCACCCATGTGCGCCGCACCGGCGACATCGGACTTGTCTCGATCGTCGGCCGCAGCGCGGTGGCCGCCGGCGTGCAGCGCATCGAAGCGAAAACCGCTTTTGGCGCGCGCAAACATCTGAATGCGGAAGCGCGCGTGCTGCGCGATCTCTCGGGCCTGCTCCGCGCCCCCGTGGAGGACGCCGCCGAGCGCCTCGCCGCCCTGCTCGAAGAGCGCAAAAAGCTCGAACGCGAACTCACCGACGCGCGCAAGAAACTCGCCATGAGCGGCGGGGCGTCCGCCGAACAGCCGGTGAAAGAAATCGGCGGGATCAAATTCTTCTCGCGCGCCGTGACCGGCGTCGAGATGAAGGATTTGAAGTCGTTGGCGGACGAGGCCAAGCAGGCGGTCGGCTCCGGCGTGGTCGCCATTGTCGGGGTGTCGGACGATGGCCGCGCCGGCGTGGTGGTCGCGGTGACGCCCGACCTCACGCCAAAATTCAATGCGGTCGATTTCGTCCGTCTGGCTTCCGAAAAACTCGGCGGCAAGGGCGGCGGCGGCCGTCCCGACATGGCGCAAGCCGGCGGCCCCGATGGCGCGGCGGCAGATGCAGCCCTGGCGGCGGTGGCGCAGGCGCTGGAGCAACGCGCAAGCGCGTGATACGATTTCCGAACGATCAGTTCGGAAATCGTATTCCGCTCGCGCGGAAATCCGCCCTTCGCCTGAAGGATTTCCGCGCGATTTCGTTTTCGCGGATCACGAAGCGATCTTGTGGAAACCGTATGACGGCCTCTTCCTTCTCCCCTTGCGGGAGAAGGTGGCTCGGCGGCGAAGCCGCCGAGACGGATGAGGGGGACTACCTCTTCTCCCGCCGGTGCAAAAACGCCAGCCTTTCAAACATATGCACATCCTGCTCGTTCTTGAGCAGCGCGCCGTGCAGCGGCGGAATCAGCTTCGACTGGTCGGACTCGCGCAATTGCTCCGGCGAAATATCCTCCGACAGCAGCAGCTTCAGCCAATCCAGCAGTTCGGACGTTGACGGCTTTTTCTTCAGCCCGGGAACCTCGCGCATCTGGAAGAACAGCCGCAGCGCCTCTTCCACCAAAGCCTTTTTGAGCCCCGGGAAATGCGCGGCGACAATGGCCTCCATCGTCTCGCGGTCGGGAAATTTGATATAGTGGAAGAAGCAGCGACGCAGAAACGCGTCGGGAAGCTCCTTCTCGTTGTTCGAGGTAATGATCACCAGCGGGCGTTTTTTCGCCCGCACCGTCTCGCCGGTCTCGTAGACGTGGAACTCCATGCGGTCGAGTTCAAGCAACAAATCGTTGGGGAATTCGATGTCGGCCTTGTCGATCTCGTCGATCAAGAGCACCGTGTGCTGGTCCGCGTCGAAGGCGTCCCAAAGCTTGCCGCGCTTGATATAGGCGCCGATGTCGGCGACGCGCGGATCGCCCAGCTGCGAGTCGCGCAGGCGCGACACCGCGTCATATTCATAAAGGCCCTGCTGCGCCTTGGTCGTCGATTTGATGTGCCACGTCAGCAACGGGGCGCCCAAAGCCGCCGCCACTTCCTCCGCCAGCACGGTCTTGCCTGTGCCCGGTTCGCCCTTGACCAGCAGGGGCCGTTCGAGCGCCAGCGCGGCGTTGACCGCGACCTGCAGGTCGCGGGTGGCGATATAGCTGTCGGATCCAGTGAAGCGCATGGGGGGTTCCGCGATGAAGACGCCGGGATTGTGGCGCCGCAGCATCACGACGGCAAGCGTCGGGACTCGCGAATCCGAAGGCGCGAGCTTGCGGCTAAACGTAAGCAAAGTCTTAAAATTTCTCCTCCCAAAGGAGGAGAGAGGCGGAACAAGCCGGCCAAAACTCGGTCAGCGCTCGGATTTTCTGTGACATTTGTACAACGTGCGGTCTCAGAATAGCCCGTTTCGCCCGGTTTACGCCCCGAATGAGGCCACGGCGCCTTCTTCGAGCGGGGCCGCTGGATTATTGTGAAGTTCTTGGAAGCTCCCGGTCGCGCCACATGGCTAACCCGCGCTGCGACCGGGTGAAGAAATTCAAATCCGTCACTGAAGCCCTCGGGAGGGGTATTCAAATGAAACTCACCGCCAAATTCGCCGGAGCTCTGCTCGGCGCAATGACCTTCTCGGGCGCCGCGCTCGCCAGCATCGCCGGCCCGACCAACCCGACGGGCGAACGCGCCGGTCTCGACCTCGCCTCGCCGCTGCCGGAAGGCGTGTATTTCCTCGACTTCGCGTCGGTCGGTTCCTGGCGCTCGCTGAAGGGCGACAACGGCTTCGACTACAACGTTCCGCTCATCGCCTGGTCGACCCCCTGGACCGTTGCCGGCGGCCGCATCCAGCTGATCGCCGCTGCTCCGATGATCTCGGCGAGCAACAACGTCCCGACCGCGCACATCCGCGGCATGTACAACCCCTTCGTCGCGGGCCAGATCGCCTGGAACATCGGCAACGGCTTCTCGGTCTCCTATCTCGCCGGCGCCTATATCGGCATCAGCGGCACCAACCTCTTCGTGAACGGCGCCCTCGCGGCCCAGAACCCGATCAACCAGACCACCTTCCATCAGCAGTTGGCTTTGGCTTGGCACGGCGACGGCTGGAACGCGACCGCCAACCTGATCTACAACCTGATCGGCGACACCAACAGCGTCAACCCGCTCGCTCCGGTGCCGGTGCGCAACGCCAGCTTCTTCAGCTATGACCTCGGTCTGACCAAGACCCTCGGCAAGTGGGAAGTCGGTATGGTCGCCTACGGCACGGTCGCTCAGACGGGCACCTACAACGACGCGAACCTCGGCCCGAACACCTTCCTCGCCTGCAGCGGCTGCTCGCAGTTCGCGCTGGGCGGCCTCATCGGCTACAACTTCGGCCCGGTCATCACCCAGGCGACCATCGCGACCGACCTCTACGTGCACAGCGACGGCAACTACTGGCAGCAGAAGGAGACCCGTGGTCTTCTGCGCACGATCATCCCGCTGTGGAACCCGGAAGCCCCGAAGGCCGTCGTCGCCAAGTATTGAGATTTTTCTCACGCGGTCAGGCCCCGCGCCTGACCGCTCCGCTTATGACCGCCGGTGGCTCTCCATCGGCGGTTTTTCTTTTGCGGGTTTCCGGCGCATAATCACGCCATGCTGATCTCCTTCTTCACGGCGCTGCGCGAGGCGCAGGTTCCGGTTTCGCTACGGGAATATCTCACCCTCTGCGACGCGCTGTCGCGCGACCTCGCGCAAAAGTCGGTCGAGGATTTTTATTACCTCGCCCGCGCCGCGCTGGTGAAGGACGAGCGCAATCTCGACAAGTTCGACCGCGTGTTCGCAACCGTGTTCAAGGGCCTGGAGCCCGGCGAGGATTTTTCCGCCAAAGCCGCCATTCCCGAGGACTGGCTGCGAAAGCTCGCCGAAAAATATCTGACCGAGGAAGAAAAGAATCAGATCGAGGCGTTGGGCTGGGACAAGATGATGGAGACGCTGAAAAAGCGTCTGGAGGAGCAAAAAGGCCGGCACCAGGGCGGCAACAAATGGATCGGCACGGCGGGAACCTCGCCCTTCGGCGCCTATGGCTACAATCCCGAAGGGATTCGCATCGGCCAGGACGGCAACCGGAATTTCCGCGCCGTAAAGGTGTGGGACAAGCGCGACTTCAAGGATCTGGACGGCGACGAGGAGCTGGGCCCGCGCAATATGAAGCTCGCCCTGCGCCGGCTGCGAAAGCTGGCGCGCACCGGCGCGGCCGAGGAACTCGACCTCGACGGCACCATTGCCGCCACCGCCCGCCAAGGTTTTTTAGATCTCCGCCTGCGCCCCGAGCGCCGCAACGCCGTAAAAGTCCTGCTGCTGCTCGATATCGGCGGCTCCATGGACTGGCACGTCACCCAGGTCGAACAGCTCTTCTCCGCCGCGCGCTGCGAGTTCAAGCACTTGGAGCATTTCTACTTCCACAACTGCCTGTACGAAGGCGTGTGGAAGACCAACACCCGCCGCCACGCCGAAAAAACCTCGACCTGGGACCTGCTCCACACCTTTCCGCACGACTACAAGCTGATCTTCGTCGGCGACGCCGCGATGAGCCCCTACGAAATCGTCATGGAGGGCGGCTCGGTCGAGCATATGAACGAGGAGCCGGGAAAAGTCTGGCTGGAGCGGGCGCTCACCTGCTGGCCGCACGCGGTCTGGCTCAATCCCACGCCCGAGACGCATTGGCCCTATACACAGTCGATCGCCATGATCCAGCGCATCATGGAAAACCGCATGTATCCGCTGACGCTCGAAGGGCTTGAAACGGCCATGCGCGAGTTGACCCGCTGAGCCGCTGTCGCCCGATACGGTTTCCGCAAAATCCCTTCGCGATCCGCGAGAACGAAATCGCGCGGAAATCCTCCAGGCGAAGGGCGGATTTTGCGCGAGCGGAATGCTTCCTTGCACACAAAGAAACGCCCGGTCTCACGACCGGGCGTAAAGTTCTCGGGGAGACCGCCGGCTTATTCGCGCCGGCGGGAACCCGGATTACTTGAGGTCCTTCGAGCTCAGGTCGAAGGAGAGCGTCGCCACGAAGCGCTGGTTGGCGTAGGTCGAGCTGTTCGAGCAGGCCACGGCGCTGCAATTATCCGGAATGCCCGTCAGAGTGTAGGCCTGCGTGGACGACAGGCTGGTGCCGTAGTAGCGCAGGTCCAGCGTGGCGAACTTCCAGGTGTAGGACACGCCGGCGTTCCAGTAGGCGTAGCTCGGCAGCTTGCCGGTGACCGGGTTGCCGACATAGGTGTAGAACGGAGCAAAATTGTTGTTTCTGTAGACGCCGTCAACATTGCCCAGCCACTGATAGCCATACTCGCCGGAAATGGCGAAGGCCGACAGCGAACCCGGCATAATGTACTTGACGGTGCCCGACAGATACTCGCCGTCCGCGCCGGTGTTCAGGTAGCTCGGGGTCGCGAAGAAGTTGAGGCCGAGCGTCAGGCTGTCGTTAACCGCATAGGTCGGCTTGAAGTAGGCCTCGACGAAGGTCGGATTGCGCGGCGCCAGGCCAGCCGGAGCGCCGCCGGCGACGCCCGTGAGACCGATCGGGGAATCGACATAGCCGTAGACGATGGCGCCGACATCAAAGGCGAACGAGCCGAACGTGCCGCGCACGCCGCCCATGCCGTCGATCTCAGCCGCCGGCGAGCCGACCGGGAAGACGTTGTTGGTGAACTTGATCGATTCGGCGGACGTGCCGATGTAGAGCTGCCAGCTCGGATCGAGGTTGTAGCGCAGTTCCGCGCGGCCCCAGACGGACGGCTGGTGGTTGGACTGGGTGATGCCGCGGAACAGGTAGTCCGAGGTCAGCGTCGCGCCGATGTTGAAGTCCCACGGGCTGACGGTGATGACCGGAGCGATCGGGGCAGACTTGCTGCTCGGCAGGTCGCCGGCGAAGGCCGATCCGGCGGAAATCGCCAGCACAGCGGCGGCGATGGAGATCTTGTTCATTTTCTTTCTCCGACTTGGAAGAATTCAGTGAGGTGAACATGCTCCCGCAACCGCCAAGCTCTCAAGGTCAAGACTTGGGCATTTGCCTAATTATTGGCCAATTATCGCCGGCTTGCGTGACTTGCCGGACGCACGTTGCTTAAATGTCACATAATTGGGCGCCGCTCGCAGCGAGCCGCCCCCCTCCGAGGAAAGTCCATGGATTCTAAGGGGAAGCGCGCGGCGGCCCGAGGCGCGTCAGCCGGGCGCGCGCCGATTCGTCGAGCAAGTCGCCGGCCGGCGTGACGAAGCGGTGCCGCCAGTTGGGCTTTTCGACGGTCGTGCCGGGAACATTGGGCTGCACGTCGCTCGCCAGAGCGTCCTCCAGCGACACAAGCTTCAGCACGCACGAGGTCTTGGCGATAAAACTCAGCGCGGCCTCTACCACCGGCTCGGCGTCTTCCGGCGCCGGGCGCTCGCCCGAGGCCACGCCGGCCTGCTGGAACGCCCACCACAGCAGGCCACGATCCCAGGCGCGAATATCCTCCAGCTCTTGGCGCTCCGCCTCGCCCTCCAAATCGGCGCCCTTCCACCAGCCGGCCGTCGAAATCATGTCGTGGGTCGAGGTCAGCGCCGCCGCCTGCGGCGACCACGCCTCCGGCGCCCTGAAACCGTTGGCGTCGCGCTCGAAGCGCAGCACGCGCATGCCCGCCACCCCCTGCGCCGCCAGTTGGTCCTGATAGCCCATCGGCAGGGTTCCCAAATCCTCGCCGATCACCAGCGCGCCATGGCGCCAGGATTCCAGCGCCGCCAGCCGGTACAGGGTTTTTGCGGGATAATCGACATAGGCGCCGTCGAGCGCGCCGCCGCCCTCGGGAATGAGCCACAGCCGGCTCAGGCCCATGACATGGTCGATTCGCAGCCCCCCGGAATGGCGCAGATTGGCCCGCAAGGTGTCGATGAAGGGCTCGAAAGTCTTCGCCGCGAGCCCGCGCGGCGAAAAGCCGGTCAGCCCCCAGTTCTGGCCCTCAGCGGAATAATAGTCCGGCGGCGCTCCGATGGTCAGGCCCTGCAAGACTTCGTCGGGACGCGCCCAGGCATGGGCGCCGCTGGGGTCGATGCCGATGGCGAGGTCCGCGATCAGACCGGCGCGCATGCCGTTGTCGCGGCAGGCGCGCTGCGCCGCGCCATAGCTGCGGGCGACGAGCCATTGCAGGAAAATCTGGAATTCCATCTCTTCCGAACGGGCGGCGGCGCTCTTTTTCGCCTCGCGCGGTCCCAAACCCTCGGGCCAGCGCCGCCAGCTCCACAGCGCGGGATCGGCGCCGGATTGGGCGCCGTGCAGCACCTCGAACAGCGCGAAATCCTTCAAAAGGTCCGAAGCGCCGTCACGGAAGGCGCGGAAATCCGCGAGAGTTTTTTTGCCAGCCTTGGGCAGCAGGTCGTAGAGGGCGCGAAACAGCGCGCGCTTGGCCGCATGTCCCGCCGGCCAGTCGATCTGCGGCGCGTCCGCGAGCCTGTTCATCCGCTCGCCCAGGCCCGCGGTCTCGACGGCGCGCCTGATCAGGGATTCGGGAAAAACCAGCGCCGCGCTGGCGCAGAGCGGATTGTAAAACAGCCGCGTCGAGGGGGAATAGGGGCTGTAATGGTCGGGCGTCGCGCCGAACAGGGCGTGAACAGGAGAAATCGCCAGGAAATCGGCGCCGAGCCCGGCCGCCGAGCGCGCCAGCGCGGCGACGCCGCCGAAATCGCCGATGCCGCAATCGTGATCGCCGCGCAGCGAATAGACCTGCGCCGCCAGCCCCCAGCCGGACGCGCCGCCGCTCAGGTCGGCGAAGGTCGTGCAACGCTCCGGCGCGACGGCGAGGACGCGATCGCCGCCCGGCAGATGCAGGCGATGGTAGCCGGGCGCGTCAAAACCCGGAAGGGCGAGGCCGGACGCCGTCTCGACCGGCCGGATCAGACGGCGCGTTCCGTCTTCAAGCGTCGCCTCGACCGGGGTCGCCGCGCCCGCGAGGGGAAGGGGTATGGACTCGCCGACGCGCACGGCGAAACCGTCGCGCTTTCCGCCTTCGTCCTCGATCAGCCTCAGGGAATGCCGCAAGTCGCCGTCATTTGAAGCGGGAAGCTCGAGCGCGGCCAGAATGGCGCGCAGACTTTCGGCGGAAACGCGACGATCGGCTCCGCTCTGGTCGCGCCAGAAAATTGAGACTCCCGCGCGGGTTGCGAGGTCCTCGAGCAGCTCGTCCGACATGATTTTCCTCCCGTTGCCTCATGTCGCGAACGATGCGCGACGCGCAAAGCCAATGCAAGTCCAAGGCTTTCTCATTGATGTTGCGTCGCAAAAAAGGACTCTCGCTTTCCAGAACATGTGCTACCATGCGTTGACAACAAAACTGACATCGAATCTTTACAGTTGCGTCATAGGAAATCCTATCGGCCAGGGCGAACAGACCATGTGCACGTTGCTTTGCGAGAGGGATTCTGAGGTTTCGCGATCGGTCGCGCGAGCGCTGCGCCATCGCGGCATCGCCGACATCCAGATCGTCAGCAACGCCGCGATGGCGTCCCGCCTGCTCGACGTGCATGAGGTCGCCGTCGCCGTGGTGGATTTCGCCGGGGAGCAGGAAACGGCGCGACTGGTGCGCTCGCTGTCGGCGCGGGGCGCCGAGGTCATCCTCTATTCGCACCAGCCGCCCGAACCGGACGCCTTCGCCGACCTGCACTATATTTTCGTCGACAAATCCTTGGACATCGAGGCGCTCGCCCGTGTCGCCGCCGCCCAGCGCCGCCTCGCCCAACGCCACACCGCCTTGGTCGCCCTCGCGCCCCCTCCTCCCCTGTAGCCGATCAGGACCGGCGCGCCGCCCCGACAAGGTTCGCGCCAGTCTTTGATGCTTTCTTCGGCGAGTCTCCCTCGGTTCGGACTCGCCATGCTGTCCTTTTCTCGCCTGCGCGCCGCCGGCAAGGTCTCGAGCACCGGAAGCGGCGACGCCGCGCCGCTCGAACACGCGGCCGCGCGCCTCGTTCCGCAGCTGGGCGCGGTGGTGGAGGCCTACCACCAGGAATTCGGGCAGGACCCGGAGCTGGCGCTGCTGACGCGCAAGGGCGTCGCGGCGGTGAAGCGGGAGCAGGCCGAGCATTGGCGCGACCTCCTGACCGCGCCGGCCGACGAGGCGTTCAAGGCGCGGGCGCGCCGGATCGGCGTGGCGTACGCCAAGGCGGGCGTTTCCCCGCGATTCTACCTGCAAAGCTACCTGTTCTTCTTCGAATCCCTGGTTGAGCGGGCCGGAGGGGAGTCCAGCGAAACCCGGCGCGCGCTCGCGCGCGCCCTGTTCGCCGACATGGAGCTGGCGCTCGCCGCATACGTCGAGAACGCCGAGGACCAGATGGTTCAGCTCAGCGCTCAGAACATGGTCAAGTCGGTCGAAGAGGAGGTGCGGGTCGCGCATCGGACCGCGCGATCGCGCGCCAGCGATCTCACCGAGATCGTCGGGGAATTGTCGCGCTCCATGGAGGAATTGCGGCGCGGATTCGAAATGATGGAAGGCAGTTCGCGGACCAACCGCGACGAGATCAAGTCGGTCGCTTCGGCCGTCGAGGCGTTGCAGGGCAGCAGCCGCGAGGTCGGCGACCAGGCGGAGGAGACGTCGCGACGGGCGAGCGAAGCGGTCGCCGTCTCGCAGGAGGCGGCGCGGCGCATGGCGCGGCTGACGGAAACGGCGGGACGGGTGGCCGAAATCGTCAAGATGATCGCCGCCATTTCCTCGCAGACGAACCTGCTGGCGCTGAACGCCGCCATCGAGGCGTCGCGCGCCGGAGACGCCGGGCGCGGCTTCGCCGTGGTCGCGGCCGAAGTCAAGCAATTGTCCCAGCGCACCGCCATCGCCACCAAGGAAATCTCCGAGCAGATCGCCGAGATCGTCGCGGCGACCGACGCCACTTCGGCGGCGCTGGCGCAGGTCGGGGACATGATCGGCGACATGGACGGCATGGCCCGCGGCGTCGCCAGCCACGCCGCCCATCAGGTCGCGCAACTCGACGAAATCACCGTCAACGCCCGCACGGCGGCGTCCAACGCCAACAATCTCAGCCGCAGCGCGCGCATGTTCACCGCCGGCGTCATCGAGATCGAGACCATCGCGACAAACGTGCAGGATTTCGGGGCCAAGGTGGCGGGCATGCTGCGCAGCCTGACCAACCGCCTCACCATCACCGTGCGCGGGTTTTTGGGCGTCGATGGTCGACGGCATCCGCGCGTTCCCGTCCGTCTGCGCATCGACGTCGACTGCGGCGAACGCCACAACGAGATTTCGACGCTGGAGATTTCGGAAGGCGGCTGCTCGCTCTGGATCGTCGGGCACGCGTTCGAGGACGGCGCCGACATCGTGCTGCACATCCCCGAAATCGGCTCCGTTCGGGGCAAGACGAGGGGGCGGGATCCCGATGTCGCGCACATCGAATTCGTCGAACTCTCGGCGGCGCAGCGCGACGCGCTGGCGGCGCTGGTCACGCGCGAGATCGACAAGGACGCGCCGCTGCGGGCCATCGCGGCCCGGCGCCGCGACCTGGTGCGCGAGGCGATGGAACAGGCGCTCGCCCGCGACGAGATTTCGCTCGAGGACCTGTTCAGCACCGACTACACCCCGATCCCCGACACCAATCCCGAACAGGTCGCGACCCCCTCGCTGGAGCTGCTCGAACGCATCCTGCCGCCGATCCTGGAAGCCGGGCTCGCGGACGATTCCCGGCTGGCCTTCTGCCTCGCCGCCGACCGCAACGGCTATATTCCCGTCCACAACACGATCTGGTCGCGCCCCCAGGGCGACGATCCCGTATGGAACGCCCGTCACGCGCGCAACCGCCGCATTTTCGACGACCGCGCCGGCCTTGCGGCGGCGCGCAATCTCCATGATGTGCTGGTGCAGTCCTATCCGCGCGACCTCGGCGGCGGCGCGGTCGAGATGATGAAGGACATTTCCATGCCGATCGCCATCGGCGGCCGGCATTGGGGCGCCCTGCGCATCGCCTTGCCCGTCGGCGCCTGAACGCGCCGGCGCCGGCCAGGCCGAAGTTTATTCGGCTGCGTTAATAGCGGCGCAAGGTTTGATCTCTATCAATAAAGCGGATCGGCATGGGTCGCGGCGTCAGCGACCTCATGAGGCATGAGGCCGCACGGTCCCGCCGCCAGGACGGCATGTCCCGCATTTCCCGACTTTCCAAACGCGCGTCGCGGCCGGTCGCCCATCGGCATGCGCGGACGGCGCACATCGAGACATCGGACATGAACCAGCAGCACGCGTCGAACGCCGGCGTCCTGAACGAGAGATTGCAGTTCATGCGCATGGACGCGCGCACCAGCGCGGCGCTTGAAAAGCTCAAACCGGTCATCGATCGGGAATTGCCGCTCGCGCTCGACACGTTCTACGATCAGGTGCGCGCGACGCCCGACACGATGCGGTTCTTCGACAACGAAAACAGAATCAAGGGCGCCAAGAGGCAGCAGCTCGGCCATTGGTCGGCCATCACCACCGGCCAGTTCGATCAGGCCTATTACGAGAAGACCCGCCGCATCGGCCTGGCGCATGCGCGCATCGGCCTGGAGCCGCGCTGGTATATCGGCGCTTACGCCCTGATCACCGAGACCCTCGTCACGGCTGTGGTCAAGGAGCACTGGCCCCGTTTCGCCTTCGGATCGCAGGCCAAGGCGGAGGAGCTGGCGACGGCGATCAGCGCGCTGATGAAGGGCATCTACCTCGACATGGACCTCGCCATTTCGGTCTATATCGACGCCGCCGAGGACGCGCGCAAGCGCCAGGAGGCGGAGGCCGCCGAGCGCGAAAGTCAGATGAAGGCGCAGGCCGAGGAGGCGCGCCAGGCGGCCGAGGCCGAGGCGCTCGCCCGCGAGCGCTCCACCGTGGCGCGCACCATCGGCGCGGGGCTGGCGCGACTGGCGGAAAAAGATCTCACCTGGCGCATCACGGAGGAACTGCCGGAGGCATACGCCCAGGTGCAGGCGGATTTCAACGAGGCGGTGGAGCAGCTCGCGGCGGCTTTCGAGGCGGTGCGCGCCTCGACCGACGCGGTGCATTCCGGCTCGGAGGAAATCGCGGTCGCCTCCAACGACCTGTCGCGGCGCACCGAACAGCAGGCGGCGAGCCTGGAGGAGACGGCCGCCGCGCTGGATGAGATCACCGCCACGGTGAACAAGACCGCCAGCGGCGCCCGCATCGCCCGCGACTCCGTGTCCGGCGCGCGGGTCGACGCCGAGCACGGCGGCGCGATCGTGCGCAAGGCCGTGGAGGCGATGAGCAAGATCGAGAAATCCTCGCGCCAAATCAGCCAGATCATCGGCGTCATCGACGAGATCGCCTTCCAGACCAACCTGCTGGCGCTGAACGCCGGGGTCGAGGCGGCGCGCGCCGGCGACGCCGGGCGCGGTTTTGCCGTCGTCGCCTCGGAAGTGCGCGCCCTGGCGCAGCGTTCGGCGGAGGCGGCCAAGGAGATCAAGGATTTGATCTCCACCTCCGGCGCCCAGGTCAGCGAAGGCGTGTCTCTCGTCGCCGAAACCGGCAAGGCGCTGTCGCAGATCGAGGGACGGGTGGGCGAAATCGCCGGCGTCATCACCGACATCGCGGCCAGCGCCGAGGAACAGGCGACGGGCCTGCAGCAGGTCAACAGCGCCGTGAACCAGATGGACCAGGTCACGCAACAAAACGCCGCGATGTCGGAGCAGGCGACGGCGGCGAGCCAGTCGCTCGCCCAGGAAACCGACCGCCTGGCGACGATGATTTCGGAATTCCACATTCTTCGCGCGCAGGAGAGCGTGAGACGCCGCGCCCCGGAACGGATTCGCCGCGAACTGGAGAAAACGGCGCCCCACGCGTTTCGAAAATCCGCGCCCCCGCCCACCCGCGCCCAACGCGCGCCGCTGAGGGCCGCAGCCGGCGCGCCGCGCCCACCCGTCGAGGACGACGACCAGGATTGGCGGGAATTTTGATCCGTGATGACCGAGACGCCCGAAACCGCCGTATTCGCGCTGCCGGCCGCGCTTGACGCCGACGGCGCGGTCCATCTGGCCAATGCGCTGTGCGACCTGCGCTATGGGCCGTTGACGCTCGACGCGGCGCCCCTGCGCCGCATCGGCGCCCAGGGCCTGCAAACCCTGCTGTCGGCGGCGCGAAGCTGGCGCGCCGACGCCGTCGCCCTCACCTTCGTCAATTTCAGCGACGAGGCGCTCGACCAGATCCGCGCCATGGGCGTCGATCCCGCTCAGGAATTTGGAGACCCTTGATGAGCATGACGATTTTGACCGTGGACGATTCGAGAACGATGCGCGACATGCTGAACCTCGCGCTCTCGGAGGCCGGCTACCGTGTGGTGCACGCCATCGACGGCGAACACGGCCTCGAAGTGCTGCGCGCCGAAAAACCCGACATCGTCATCACCGACATCAACATGCCCAGGCTCGACGGCTACGGTTTTATCGAAGCCGTGCGCGACGATCCCGGATTCCGCAACCTTCCCATCCTGGTGCTGACCACCGAGAACGCGCCCGACAAGAAGGAGCGCGCGCGAAAGGCCGGCGCGACCGGCTGGATCGTCAAGCCGTTCAACGCGGAAAAACTCGTCAGCGTCGTGCGCCGCGTCGCGGCCTAAGCGAACATGCGTTGGTCGCCCAACGCATGTTTGCTGAGGTTCCTTTGTTTTCGCAGGATTTTCATCCGAAAACCGGCAGCTGCTTTTCGGAAATCCCGCCTAGAGCGCATTCGCGCTCCAGGATTTTGTTTTAACGCGTTTTCTTAACGCGAACCGGACCCTTCGCTTGAAAACGCTATGAACCGGGGAGAACCGGCGTGGACCCGATGGAGACGATCCGCCAAACATTCTTCCAGGAATGCGAGGAGCAGCTGAACGAAACCGAAACCGGGCTGCTGGCGCTCGAAATCGGCGAGGCCGATTCCGAGACCGTCAACGCCGTGTTTCGCGCGGTCCATTCGATCAAGGGCGGCGCCGGCGCCTTCAAATACGAGCGTCTCGTGCGCTTCGCCCATGTGTTCGAAACCGCGCTCGACGGCCTGCGCAACGGCCGGCTGGAGGCGTCGCCAAGTGCGATGAAAACCATGCTGCGCTCGGCAGACCTGCTCGCCGATCTGGTGCGCGAGGCGCGAGGCGACGCGGCGGTGGACGATGCGCGGCTGGAGGCGCTGCGCGACGAACTCGGCCGGCTGGCCGAGGAGCCGGGCGAACCGGCGACGCAAGCAGCCGACAGCTTCGGTTTCCAGCCGCTCACCCTGTCCCTCGGCGATCTCGCGCCCGAAACGCCGCCGTCGCAGGGGTGGCGCATCGTCTTCCGCCCCGCCCCCGACCTGTACCGGCGCGGCAACGAGCCGGCGCGCATCCTGCGCGAACTCGCCGAACTCGGCGACATGCGCGTGACCTGCGACGCCTCGGCGCTGCCGCTGCTCGACGCCTTCGATCCGGGCGGCGCCTATCTCGCCTGGAGCATCGACCTCACCTCCGCCGCGCCGCGCGAAAAAGTCGAGGACGCCTTCGACTTCGTCATCGACGATTGCGAATTGCGCGTCGCGCCGCTCGCGCCGGCGCCGGACGCCGAAGCGGCGAACGCGGACGGGCTGGAGTTCACGCCGCTGTCGATCGACCTGCCCATGATCGACGCGCCGACCGCTCCGCAAGCGGCGGCCTCCCCGCCCCCCACGGAGCGCAAGGTCGAAACTGTGCGCGCCGAAGCGACCGTGTCCCAAACCATCCGGGTCGATCTGGAGCGGGTGGACCGTCTGGCGAATCTGGTGGGCGAGCTGGTCATCAACCAGGCCATGCTGTCGCAAAGCATCGTCGAAGCCGCCTTGCCTCGCGCCTCAAAAGCCTTCGACGACCTGACCGCGCTGGAGCAGCTCACGCGCGAGATCCAGGAAGGGATCATGGCGATCCGCGCGCAGCCGGTGAAACCGTTGTTCCAGCGCATGACCCGCATCGTGCGCGAGGTCGCGGACGCCACGGGCAAGATGGTGCGGCTGAAGACCGAAGGCGAGGCGACCGAAGTGGATCGCACCGTGTTCGAAAAACTCGCGGACCCGTTGACGCACCTGATCCGCAACGCGGTGGATCACGGGCTGGAGACGCCGGACGAGCGCGCCGCCGCCGGCAAGCCGGAACATGGCGAAGTCCGGCTTACCGCCGCGCATCGCTCGGGCCGCATCGTCATCGACGTCAGCGACGACGGCAAGGGGATTGATCGCGCGAGGGTCAAGGCCAAAGCGGTCGAGAAGGATTTGATCGCGGCGGACGCGCAGCTTTCGAACACCGAAATCGACAATCTGCTGTTCCTGCCCGGATTTTCGACGGCTGCCGCGGTCTCCGACATTTCGGGGCGCGGCGTCGGCATGGATGTGGTCAAAAGCTCGATCCAGTCGCTGGGCGGTCGCATCTCCGTGTCGTCGCGGCCGGGGCTCGGCTCCACCTTTTCCCTCAGCCTGCCGCTCACCCTGGCCGTGCTCGACGGCATGGTGGTCAAGGTCGCCGAACAAACCCTCGTTGCGCCGCTGACGACCATCGTCGAGACGCTGCGGCCCAAGGCGAGGGACGTGCACCGGCTCGGCGTGGACCAGCGCGTGCTCGCGGATCGCGGCGTGTTCGTGCCGCTGATCGATGTCGGGATTGAAATGGGTTTTCGAACGACGCCGGCCGATCCGCTGTCCGGCGTCGTCATCATCGTCGAAGGCGACGGTGGCGCCCGCTGCGCGCTGATGGTCGATTCAATTCTCGACCAGCGCCAGGTGGTGATCAAGAGCCTGGAGACCAATTACCAGCAGGTTCAGGGCGTGGCGGCCGCCACCATTCTGGGCGATGGCCGAGTCGCGCTGATCCTCGACATCGACGCCTTCGTCGCCGTCACCCATTCGCAACCGCCTCTCGCCGCAGTGAGCTGACCCATGCACATTCCCGACACGTCCGCCGGCGCCTCAAAAGAATTCATCGTCTTCCGCCTGGGCGCGATGGAATTCGCCATCGACATCATGGCGGTGCGCGAGATTCGCGGCTGGACTCCGGCGACCGCCCTGCCCCATGCGCCCTCTTTTGTGCGCGGCGTCATCAACTTGAGGGGCGCGGTGCTGCCCATCGTCGATCTCGCGGAGCGCTTGGGCTTCGACCCCATCGAACTCTCGGCGCGCCGCGTGGTGATCGTGGTGCAGATCGGGGCGCGCCTGGTCGGCCTGCTGGTCGACGCGGTCTCCGACATCCTGTCGCAGCCGCACGAAACCATCCAGCCGATCCCCGATGTCGCCTCCGAAGTGGTCAAGCTCTACGTGCAGGGCGTGTTCGCTTTCGAGGACCGCATGATCGGCCTCATCCGCCTCGAACATCTGGCGCCGCCATCCCTTGGAGAAGCCGCTTGAGCGCGCTGCGCAAGGACAGTCTGATCGAGGGCGATTTTCCTCTCACCCTGGAGGATTTTCGCGACATCGCCGCCATGCTCTACGCCGACGCCCGCATCCATCTCACGGACAGCAAGGCGAGCCTGGTCTATTCGCGGCTGATCAAGCGGCTGCGGGCGCTGAACCTCGAAAGTTTTGCCGATTATTGCGCGCTGTTGCGCGAGGAGGAGGCCGAGCGCAGCGAAATGCTGTCGGCGCTGACCACCAACGTCACCCGGTTTTTTCGCGAGCGGCATCATTTCGAACATTTTTCGAGCAGCGTTTTGCCCGGCCTGCTGGCGCGGGCGCGGCGCGGCGCGCGCGTGCGTCTGTGGTCCGCCGGCTGCTCCAGCGGCGAGGAGCCCTATTCCATCGCCTTGACTGTTCTTGAGCAGGACCCCCGCGCCGCCGATCTCGACATAAAGGTGCTGGCGACCGACATCGATCCGCGCATGATCGCGCGCGGCCGCGACGGCGTTTATCCCGAAGCCGCGCTGGCCGAGGACGTTTCCACCGGCGCCCTGCAGCGCTTCTTCTTCAAGGAAGGGAGCGCGCGGCGCGCCGCCGGCGAACTGCGAAAAATGGTGGCGTTCCGCCGGCTGAACCTCAATGGCGACTGGCCGATGCGCGGCCCCTTCGACATCATCTTCTGCCGCAATGTCGCGATCTATTTCGACGACGCCACGCAAGAAGCCCTGTGGGCGAAATTCGCCGCCATGCTGGCGCCCGGCGGCTGGCTCTACATCGGCCATTCCGAGCGCGTCGACGGCCCCGCGAGCGCCTACCTCGACAGCGCCGGCGTCACCGCCTATCGCCGCAACGCCAAACCGCAGGGAGGCGCGCAATGAAGCCGGTGCGCGTTCTCGTCGTCGACGATTCCGCGACCATGCGCGGCATGATCGCCTCCACCCTTTCGCGGGCGCAAGGCATCGAGGTCGTGGGCACGGCGTCCAACCCGCTCGAAGCGCGCGAGGCGATCAAGGCGCTCAATCCGGACGTGATGACGCTCGACGTCGAAATGCCCAAAATGGATGGGCTGAATTTTCTCGACAAGGTCATGCGCCTGCGCCCCATGCCGGTGGTGATGGTCTCCTCGCAAACGGCGCGCGGCGCCGAGGCGACGCTCGCGGCGATGGAGCTGGGCGCGGTGAGTTGCGTAGCCAAGCCGACCATCGACAATCCCGGCGCCTTCGACAGCCTGCCGTCGCAAGTGGTGGCGGCGGCCTCCGCGCGCATCGGCGAGCGGGTCCGGCCAGCCATGGCGGCGGCCCCCGGCTATCGCTGGAACGGCAGGATCGTCGGCATCGGCGCCTCGACCGGCTGCGTCGAGGCTTTGCTCGCCATCATGCCGAGTTTTCCGCAAAACGGACCGCCGGTGCTGATCGCCGTGCACATGCCGGAGAATTTCACCAAATCCTTCGCCCGGCGCCTCAATTCCGTGACCGATGCGGAAGTCATGGAAGCCCAGGACGGCGCATCCCTCGCCCAGGGCCGCATCCTCGTCGCGCCCGGCGGCGTCCACATTGAGGCGGTCGACGCGGCGCGCCCCCATTGCCGGCTTCGCCAGGGCGAACGGGTCGGCGGCTTCCGTCCGTCGGTGGACGTGCTGTTTCACTCAATGGCCGAACATTTCGGCGCCAAGGCGGTCGGCGCGATCCTCACCGGCATGGGCAGCGACGGCGCGGCGGGGCTCAAGGCTATGCGCGAGGCCGGCGCGCGCACGCTCGGCCAGGATGAGGCGAGCAGCATGATCTACGGAATGCCCCGGGCCGCAAAATCCTGCGGGGCCGTGGAAATCGAAGCGCCGCTCCAGGACATCGGACGGCGCATTGTTGAATTGACCAGTTGGGAAAGGCGTTAAAATGGGCTCCCTCGCAGAAAGACTTGAAGTGACCGTGGTGGACGACACCGCCGTCAGCCGCGCGCTGATCATCGACGCGCTCGAACAGATCGGCATCACCCGCATCGCCCAGGCGAAGGACGGCAATCAGGCGCTAAGGGACATTTTGGCGAAGCCGACCCATCTGGTGATCTCGGACATGAACATGCCGGGCATGGACGGGCTGGCGCTGCTGAAAAAACTGCGCGAGACGCCGGCGACCGCCCGCATCGGCTTCATCCTCGTCACCGGCAGCCCGGACAAGACCCTGGTGGAGCGCGGCAAGGCGCTGCAACTCAACAATTACGTCGCCAAACCCTTCACCGTCGATGCTGTGCGCAAGGCGATCGAGGCGGTGGTCGGGCGGCTGCAATGACCGCTGCGCCGCTGAAAACGATCGCGATCGTTCAGGGAGAACACGCCGTCAGCCGCGACCCCGAAACGGTGTTCTCCACCGTGCTCGGCTCGTGCGTCGCGGTCTGCCTGCACGACCCCGCGGCCGGCGCCGGCGGCATGAACCATTTTCTCCTGCCCGGAGAACCGGCGGACCTCCAGAAGCGGGACGTCGAGCGCTATGGCGTGTATCTGATGGAGGTCCTGATCAACGATCTCATGAAGCTCGGCGCCCGGCGCGAGCGCATGCGGGCCAAGGTGTTCGGCGGCGCCACCATCTTGCGCGGACTGGGCGCGATCGGCGCGGCCAACGCCGAATTCGCCAAGAATTTCCTGCGCCACGAGGGCATAAGGGTGGTCGCCGAGGATTTGGGCGGCGAACGCGCCCGGCGCCTGCAGTTCTGGCCCGTTTCGGGACGCGCCCGTCAGCTCTATGTCGCGTCGGAGCCCAGACTCGCCGCCGCCGAGGCCGCCAGGGCGAGCACCTTCAACACTGGCGCCCTCCCCGCCGGCGACATGGAGCTGTTCGCATGACGGCGCGGCCGGAGGGCGAGACCGATCTGGCGAGCGCGCTGGAGCGCGCGGCCGAGGCCTTGCGCCTGACCTCCGCAAGGCTGCACCGCGTCGAGACCGCGATCAGCGAGGTCATGCGGACCTCCGGGGGAGCCTCGCTGTCGCATTTCGCCGATCTGCAGGAACTCGACCGCAGCGCCCAGGAGGTCGCGGGGCTCGCCGATTTCATCGACCAACTCGGGCGGCGCACGCCCGGCGCGGTCATGGTCGACGTCGCCGAAGCCGTGCGGCCCCTGCTGCTTCGCGACCTCGCGCGCTTTCTCGCACGCCATCCGACGCCCGCCGCCGCTCCGTCCCACGCCGAGGACGACGACGTTTTTTTCGCGCAAGGCTGACGCGGCTTCCGCAAGATCGCTTCGCGATCCGCGAAAACGAAATCGCGCGGAAACCCTTCAGGCGAAGGGCGGATTTCCGCGGCCATTAACGTCGAAACGCCTTCAATTCTAAGGCGACATTAATGGATTTAGAACAACTTTAACGTGTATTTCAGCCGCAGAGCAGATCCATGAAGCTAGAAAACTGGTCGTTGACCAAAAAGCTGACCGCTGTCGTCGCGATCCTGTTGTCGCCTCTGGTCCTGATGCTCTGGTCCGCCTACAACGAAAAGGACTCGCTCATCCATTTCGCACGGCAGGAGCAAGGCGGCGTCGCCTATATCCGCACCTTGCAACAAGGCTATGTCGCGGCGCTCAACGGCGACGCCCAAGCGGCGGAGGCGGCGGCGTCGGCCATCGAACAGGCGCGCGCCGACCACAAGGGCGCGCTGGCGATCGGCGGCAAGGCCCGCGCAGCCATCGAGGCGCTGCGCGGCGACGATCTGGCCGCCGCCGCGACAAAACTGTCCGACGCGATCAGCCTGGTCTCCGACAAGGCGAAAATCACGCTCGATCCCGATGGCGATTCCTATTTCGTCGGCGACATGCTGGTGGCCCAGGCGCCGGCGATCCTGCAACGGACCAGCGAACTTTCGGGCGCGGCGAGCGCCTTGCAGTCCGCCCGCGGCGAAGAGGCGCTGATGGCCTTCGCGGTGGCGCGCGACCAGCTGGCCACCGCCGCGTCCGCCTTCGCCATCGATTACGAGAAGGCGATCAGGGACAATGGCGCCGTCGCCGCCGCGCTCGGCGCGGAGGTGAAGCTTTTGGCTGCGCGCGTCGACACGTTGCATGGCGCCGCCGCCGCGCGCGATCCCGCCGCTGTCCTGGCGGTCGCGCCAGATGTCGCCGAGACCGCCGCCGCATTGATGCCGAAGCTCGACGACGTGATGGCGAGTCTGCTCGACGCGCGCATTTCCGGCTTCAAGACCGAAGTTCTGGCGCGGGTGACGCAATCGCTGGTGTTCGTCGTCCTGGGCCTGCTGGCCGCGATCATCGTGATCCGCTCGATCTCGCGGCCGCTGGGCCAACTCATCGGCGCCATCGGCGCGATCCAGGCCGGGCGCCTCGACATCGACCTGCCCCAGGCCAAGCGTGGCGACGAAATCGGCGCCATGGCCCGCGCGCTCGAAGGTTTTCGAACCGCCGAGAAGGAAAAGATCAACCTCAACGCCGCCCGCGAAGCCGAGGCCCGCGCCCGCGCCGAGGCCGACCGCAAGGCGGCGGAAACCCGCGCGCAAGAACAGGTCGAGCAGGAGAAGGCGCGACGCGAGGGGGAGCGCGCGGCCATCGCCGCCGAGCGCAGAATCGTCGCCGACACGATCGGCTCCGGCCTGGCGCGCCTCGCGGCGCGGGACCTGACCGCGCGCCTGAAACTGCCCGATGTCTACGCCAAGCTCGAATCGGATTTCAACGACGCCGCCAGCGCGCTGCAACAGGCGATGGAGGATGTGATCGACAGCTCCAACGCCGTCGGTGCGATGAGCGGTGAAATCGCCGAGGCCGCCTCCGACATTTCGCGGCGCTCCGAGCAGCAGGCGGCGACGCTCGCAGAAACGGCGTCGGCCATCGAGGAGCTGACGTCAACCGTGAGGGCCGGCGCGGAGGGCGCCGGCAATGCGGCCGGCAACGTGCGCTCCGCGCGCGCCGAGGCCGAACAGAGCCGGGGCGTAATCTCGCAAGCCGTGTCCGCCATGGGCGCCATCGAGCAATCGTCGCGCGAAATCGGCAAGGTCGTCGACATGATCGAGGAGATCGCCTTCCAGACAAACCTTTTGGCCCTCAACGCCAGCGTCGAGGCCGCGCGCGCCGGCGAGGCGGGACGCGGCTTCGCCGTGGTCGCCTCGGAAGTGCGGGCGCTGTCGCAGCGCTCGGCCTCGGCGGCCAAGGAGATCAACGGGCTGATCACCTCGTCGGCCGACGCGGTCGAACGCGGCGTGGGGCTGGTGGGCGGCGCCGGAACCGCGCTCGCCCGCATCATCGAACAGGTCGGGCTGCTCGACGCGCAGGTCTCCAGCATGGCCAAGGCGACGCAGGAGCAGGCGGCTACCCTGACACAGGTCAGCAAGGCCATGGCCTCGCTCGACCAGACGACCCAGCTCAATGCGGACATGGTCGTCAAGACCTCGAAAGCGACGGAGGCGCTCGACCGCCAGAGCGAGTCTCTGCTGGCGCTGGTCTCGGACTTCCAGATTTGCGAGACAGGCGAAGGCGCCGCCCGCCGCGACAAGACGGCGAAGTCCTCCGCCGCCTGAGGCCCCCTCTTCCGGTCGGTGGCGGGAAAAGATAAGCTTTGGCGATGATCTGGCTCGCCCTTGGAGTCCTGACCGGCTTCGCCCTGCTGACCGTGCTCTGGCCCCTGGCGCGCGCCGTCCGGCGCAGCCGCGAGGGCGAGGCGGATGTCGCCTTTTTTCGCGCGCAAGTCGCCGCATTGGACGCGGACCTCCGGCGCGGCCTCATCGATCCCGCCGGGGCCGAAGCGGCGCGGGCCCAGGCGGCGCGCCGCCTCCTCGCGCTCGATCTTTCCGCCCCGGCCCCGGCGCGTTCGACCGGCGCGCGCTGGGCCGCCGCGTTTTTGGCGGCCGTCGCCATGCCCGCCATCGCCTTCGGCCTTTACGCCCATGTCGGCAAACCCGCCCTGCCCGACCAGCCCCTTGTCGCGCGCCTGCGACCAGACCCGGCGGGCCAAGCCGAGACGCCCGCCCAGGCGGTCGCGCGTCTCGAAAAACATCTGGCCGAGCACCCCGGCGACGGCCAGGCCTTCGAACAGCTGGCGCCGCTCTATCAAAGCCTGAGCCGGTGGGACGACGCCGTTCGCGCGCGGGAGGAGGCGCTGCGTCTGCTGGGCGAGACAGCCCTGCGCCACGAGGCGATCGGCGAAGCCATGATCGACGCGCGCGAGGGCGTCGTCACGCTCGAGGCCAACGACCATTTCGAGCGCGCCCTGGGCCTGAACCCCAGGCTCGGCGAGGCGCGCTTCTACATCGGGCTGGGCGCTGCGCAGGATGGCGACATAACGCGCGCGCGGGCGATCTGGACGGAGCTGGCCAGGGAAACACCTGACAATTCAAGATTGAAAGCGGCGATTACGCAACAACTCGCCAAGCTCAACGCGCTTGACGCCAAGTGAATCAAGTTTTGATGAACCGCAATTTAAAAAAACTAAATCGCCGATTCCGTTGCGCGCGGCAGATTGCTTTGGTCAAGCTCAGGTTTTAGCTTTTCCTTGGACGCCACGCTTTTTTTGGAGTGGCGAACCAAATAAATACCAATAAAGGGACGGAATCAACAATGAAAATTTACACCATTGTCACTTTTGCCGCGTTTGGACTCTTTGCCAACGGCGCCTGGGCCGGCGTCGGCGACGCCGGCGACCCCGCCGCGGGCGAGAAGATTTTCCAGAAGTGCCACGCCTGTCACAACATCGGCCCTGACGCGAAGAACGCCGTCGCCCCGGTCTTGAACGGCATCTCCGGCCGCCACAGCGGCGCCTACCCGGGTTACGCCTATTCCGACGCCAACAAGAATTCGGGGATCACCTGGGACGAGGCGACCTTCAAGGACTATATCGCGGCGCCGCAGAAGAAGATTCCCGGCACCAAGATGACTTTCCCCGGATTGCCGAACGAGAAGGACCGCGACGACATCTGGGCCTTCCTCATCCAGTACAACGCCGACGGCGCGAAGAAGTAAAAAATCAATGCCGGCCGCGCCGAACGCGGCCGGCGCCTTTCCAGGGCCGGCGCGCCCGAACTCGGCCTTTCTGCTTGGCGACGCCTCAGGCGGTCTTGCCCCGCCAGATCCAGCACGAGCAGTCCGGCGACGTCTCGCCCTGCACGAACATGCACTCGGAGGGAGCCAGAAACGACTTGCAGCCGCCGCAGGTGTGGCCAGCGGCGGCGGCCACCGAACTGAACCTCACGGCGGATTTGGGGACCTTGACCTGCGCCTGGGCGCCCGTCGCGGCGAGCAAGGCGGCCGAACCCGCCGCCACGCCACCCGTCAGCAGCATACGGCGCGAAACGCCCTTTGATTGATCAACGTTTTTCATGAAAAGCCTCCAAGACCGCACAGGTCAGGTTTCGCTCGCGCATGACGAGCGGATACGCTCACGCGGTCCAAACCATGTTCGGAGGCTAGAGTTTTTCACGTTTCATAGAAACATGAAAAACTCTAGATTCTTGTTTTGACGCATTTTTTCACGCGAACCAGCATCCGCTTCGCTTGAAAATGCTCTAGCCGAAGCCTGGCGACTCGGAATTGATGCAGTGCAACATTCGCCTGCTCATTGCGCATAGCCGATATCAAATTTACACATTGAGGAAGCGGCGCGGCGTCCGTCCAACCCGATTATTTGAGATTGCTGAGATAGGCCGAGACGGCGCGCTTCTGGTCCTTGCTGAGCTTGTGCGCGATCGGCGACATGATCGCGGCGTTGTCTGGTTTCTTCGGGTCCAGCCCGCGAATGGAATCCCATTCCTCGAGTTCGCGCACCATGTACTCGTAGATCTGGCCAGCCAAACGCGGAAATTCGCCGGCGCCATTGGCGTCTTCGCCATGACAGGCCGAACAGGGGGGCACTTCCTCGCTGGGAACGCCTTCATCATAGATTTTCTTGCCGGCCGCCACCAACGCCTGCGGCCCCGGCGAGGCTGGCGGGGGATTGAGGTCCTTGAACTGCGTGCTCACCGCCTGGATCATCTCGGGCGACAGCCCCTTGGTGACTTCGTTCATGAAGGGATCGGTTCGACGGTGCTCCTTGAGCGCCGTCAACTCATACGCAATGTATTCGGGTTGCTGTCCGGCGAGTCGCGGGATGGGCTGGGCGCCAAGAAAACCTTGTCCGGACAAACCATGACAGGTTTTGCAGAAGACCAATTTGGCCTGAACCGCCTGCGGGGAAACCGCCGCCGGCTTGCTGTCTTCGGCGCGGACCGCGCCCGCGCTGAAAAGAACAATGAAAGAAGCCGCCAAAGACAGCGACCCGCGATTGAAGAATGCCATCTCTCCCCCCAAACGACGTCCTTCACACCAAGGCAAATAAGCCTGTTCATTTGCACCTTCGGTGAAATGACAGCTCCTATCCCCCTGCGGAAGCTTTCCTGTCACGCAAAGCTTTTGTGATTATTCTATGATCGACGCCAGACGTGCTGTCGACCGAACGAAAGCTTGCGTTTTCAGGCTTATTGGGCGCCGCCGCGTTCCTTTTCAGGAATCCCGACAACAACCGGGAGATTTGTAACAGCGCCGCCGTCAGCTTGGCAAGACGGAGGCGACCAAGAGGAACAGGCGCCGAAACGACCATGCTGCGACGCAAAACGCCCCACCAACAGCCGAATACAAAAAAAATTCCTTCCATAACAGGGCGCTAAGAAAACTTTTCGGGATTTTCTGCTGAAAACGAAGCCATTAACAAATAGTGTAAACAGTTCAGCGTTGATGCATATTTGCAACTCACCGACCAAAACACACAAATCATTTCGGCAATACACCACCTCCCAGTTGTCATCGTCCGAGGAGGCGTTTACGAATCGCTGAGGTTGTGGTTTGTGTTTTCTTACCTTGCGTCGAGCCGAGAAGAACAAGAATACTCCAACGGGCGGACGAGAAGACCACAACCAGAATCGCAATCAATAAATGCGCGGGGGGCGCGGGTATGGGGACCACCGGGTTCAAATTGGGCGTGCGATCCGCAGCTTTTGCTCTCGCGCTCTGCGGCATGAGCCATGCCGCCGACAGGGGCAAGGGACCCGTCTCCCGTCAGTCGATCGAAAGCAAGATCGAGTATTGCCTGATCTGCCATGGGACGTCCGGACAGGGGTTCCGCGGCTATTACACCATGCCGCGCCTCGCCGGACAGCAGCCACAATACATCGAGAACCAGTTGCACGCCTTCAAGGAGGGCCGCCGGCTGAACCCGATCATGCAGAACGTGGTCACCGGCATCAGCCCCGGCATGATCCAGCCGCTGGCGGAATATCTCCGGTCCCTGAACGCGGCGCCCCATGGCGGCGGGCCCACCGAGGGCGCGGGCCTGGGAAAACGCATTTTCGAGGTGGGGCTTCCAGACGCCAATATTCCCGCCTGCGCCGTCTGCCACGGGCCGGACGCCCGGGGGACGCGGCAAATTCCGCGCCTGGCCGGACAGCTCTACTGGTACGTGACCAAGACCCTGACCAATTTCAGCAGGGAGCGCGGACAACGCGGCGAAGATTCCTCAGGGATCATGGCGCCGGTGGCGCGCAACCTGAGCCCGGCGCAAATTTCCGCCGTCGCCGCCTACGTCAGTTCGCTCAGGTGAGTCGGTTCGTCTGACCATTCGGAATTGAAGTCCGTTCAAGCGCGAGACCTTGGATCATGAACCGATTCGCTCTTCATCTGGCGGCCCTGGCGATCACGCTGGCTTCGACCGGCCCGCTTCTGGCGGAGGACGATCTCCCCATCCGCAACTGCACCTTCTGCCACGGGGTTTCGGGCCAGGGTTTCATGGTCGCGCCGCGAATTGCCGGGCAGCGGCCGCAATACATCGAAAATCAGCTCAAATCCTTCATGGCCCAAGTCCGCGACAATCCCTACGCGCGAAAATACATGCACAACGCGTCCGCGAACCTGACGCCCAACCTTGTGACCGGCTTCGCCCAATATTTCGCCTCGCAGGCGCCCCGGCCCGCCGACGACGGCGACAAGAATCTGCTCGCGACCGGAAAAGACATTTTCGAGAACGGGATCCCCAGCCAGAACGTCGTCGCCTGCGTCGTCTGCCATGGGCCGAGCGCCGAAGGCGTTCGCCAGATTCCCCGGCTCGGCGGCCTCTCCTATCTCTACGTCAAGCGGCAACTCGACCAATGGAACGAGGGCTACCGCCAGGCGGCGCACCCGATGCCGAAGGTCGCGAAATTCCTGTCGCCGGGCGAGATCGACGCTCTCGCTTCGTATCTGAGCTACGTGGAATGATCCGGGAAAGCACGCGTCGGGCCCTGGAAACCAGTTGTTAACCATAAATCAAAGTTGTTGCCGCAAAAGAGGTCGAGACGTCTCGGCTTCAAATGCGTGTCACGGCGGGGTCCCGCCGAATTCGGGACAGAGACGGCGAAAAATCGCCGCCGGTTGAGGTCGAGGGGGGGAAAGATCGGATGGTCTTGAAGGTCGCAATCGCCAAGGCGTTTCAAGGCGAAGACCGCTTGCGGATTTCGCTCCGGAGCGCCCTATCCCTCGCCGCGCCGCTCGCCGTCGCCTTCTCCTTGAGCGCGCCCGAAAAAGCCGCGGCGCTTCCGAGCTTCGCGCGGCAGACCGGTCAGACCTGCTCGACCTGCCACACGGCCTATCTGCAACTCACCCCGTTCGGCCGGCTGTTCAAACTGAACGGCTATATATCCGGCGGCGGCGGCCCCTACGGCGCCAGCGGCGCGCAGGACGCGCTGTTCGATCCGCCCCTGCCGATCGCCTTCCTCTGGCAAGCGGGCTACACGAACTATAATCGCGGTCTCGACGCGCCGACAGGAAACTATAGCGTTCCCTCGCCCAACGGCGGCTTTTCCGGCCAGAACAATTATGTTGATCTCGCCCAGCAGGCCAGCATCTTTTACGGCGGCAAGGTCTACGGCAACCTCGGCATGTTCGCGCAGTTGACCTACGCCAACGATCGCGCGCGCGTGTTCGGCCTCGACAATCTCGACATCCGCTATACCGGCCAGTTCACCGCCGGCAACATCGATGTGCTCTGGGGCATCACCGCCAACAACAATCCGACCGTCCAGGATGTCTGGAACACCGTCCCGGCGTGGCAGGCGCCCTTCCTCGACACCCCGTTCGCCTTCGGACCCGCCGCCGGGACCATGCTCGACAGCCTGGCCTCGCCGAGTCTGGCTGTCGGCACGGGCGCCTATGTCTTCATCAACAACACCTATTACGCGGAAATGGCGGCTTACGGCTCGCTGACGCCGACCATGCAGACCAAGCTCGGCTCCCCTTCGCCGCCGGACCCGGCCTTCACGATCGACGGGCTTGCGCCTTATTACCGGCTCGCCTTCGCGCCGGTCTGGGGCGAACACGCCTTCGAGATCGGAACTTATGGGATGTTCGCCAACATCCTCCCGGACCGCACCTTCGGCGTCGGCACGAACAAGATGGCCGACGTCGCCTTCGACTCCCAGTACCAGTGGCTCACCGACGAGCACGCCGTCACCCTGCGCGCCAACTACATCTTCGAGCGCCAGAGTCTCGACGCCACCACGCTGATCAACGGAGGCGGCAACGGGGTCAATTACCTGCGCAACTTCAGGCTTTCCGGCGAGTATGTCTACAATCACATGTACTCGTTCACCGCGACCTATTGGCAGCTCACCGGCAGCTCGGATGCGGTGCTGTACGCCAATAACATCAACTACTCCCCGAATTCCGCGGGCTGGGTTTTCGATGTCGCCTATCTGCCGTTCATGCGCGGCGGGCCCAAGATCTGGCCCTGGCTCAACACGCGCCTGGGCGTCGCCTATTCCTTGTTCAACAGGCTGGACGGCGGCGCGACCAATATCGACCCGATCAATTGTCCGAACTGCCGCAACGCCAAGGACAACAACACCTTGTTCGTCTACGCCTGGACCATGTGGTGATTTGAACCGCTTCTACGCCTTCGCCATCGCCCCGCCCTCGCGCGGGGCGATTGTTTTTGGCCCCGCCCCCGCTTGGCGCTGAGCCGAACGCTGCGATAGGGTCGGCCTGGAAAAAATCGAGACCGCCTCCGTGACCAAGCCCCGCACCAGCCTGACCCATCCGCTGCAAATCGCGCATGTGCGCGCGGGGCCGTCGCTGGGGCGCATCGGCGTCACCTTTTGTCCGGGCAAGCACGACAGGGCCGCGCATTCCGGCGTCTGGGCGCGCGACCTCGGCGCCGATCTCGACGCCATCGTCGCTTCTGGCGCGCGGCTTGTGGTCACACTGGTCGAGCCGGCGGAACTTCTGGCGCTCAAAGTCCCCGATCTCGGCGCCAAGGTGTTCGAAAAGGGTCTCGACTGGCGGCATCTGCCGATCCCCGATTTTTCGATCCCCGACGCGGCGTTCGAGCGCGCCTGGCGGACGCACGGACGCGACATCCGCGCCCTGTTGCGCGGCGGCGGCGATGTTTTGGTCCATTGCAAGGGCGGTCTGGGCCGCGCCGGCATGATCGCCGCGCGGCTGCTGGTCGAACTGGGCATGGAGCCCAGGCAGGCGATCAAAGAGGTCCGCGCCGCGCGCAAAGGCGCCATCGAAACCCCGACACAACTGGCGCTGGTGCGCCAGACGACGCCGCTGGTCGATATCGACTCGATCGACGCAGCGCGCCTGCAAAAACTGGCGGGCACGCTCGGGAGCAATCCCGGCGGCGTTTTTCGCGATGACGAGGGCCGGCGCTTTTACGTCAAGACGCTCGAATCGGCGGCGCACGCGCGCAATGAATATCTGGCGGCGAAATTCTATCAGCTCGCCGGGGCGCCGACGCTGACCTATCTGCGCGCCGGCGATCCCTGCGAGGTCGCCACCGAATTCCTCGCTCTGGACAAAAAAACCATCGCCGAACTCGACGAGGCCGAACGCCGGCAGGCGCGGCGCTGGTTCGGCGTGCACGCCTGGACCGCCAACTGGGACGCCGCCGGCTTCCATGGCGACAACCAGGGCGTGGCGGAGGGCGTGGCGATCACGCTCGACGTCGGCGGCGCGCTGGCGTTCCGCGCGCAGGGCGATCCCAAGGGCAAGGCGTTTGGCCCCACGGCTCCAGAACTCGAAACGCTGCGCGCCGACCCGGACAATCCGCACGCAACAAAACTCTTTGGCGACATGAGCCCCGCCGAACTCCGCGAGTCCGTCGCCGTGGTGACGCGCATTCCCGACGCCGCGATCGCCCGGATCGTCGCCGAGCATGGCGGCGGCGCGGCGCTCGCGGAGAAAATGATCGCGCGCAAGGCCGACATGGCGCGGCAGGCGCTGGGCTGGCGATAAGGCGGCGGCGAGGCGAAAAAATCCAGCTTCCAGGTCGCCCGCCGCCCCACAACCATTTTGAAATAATTGCTATTTAAAGTTGTAGTCCATTGCGGGCCAACACCCGTGCGCCTGGGTCGCAACACGCAAGCGGACAGTCCCGCGCTCGGATGGCGCGGGTCAGCGCGGCCCGACGATCTCCGCATGCATCGCCGGTGAAGACGGGTGGGTTGAGGAATGGTCCGCGTCTTTCACGATGAGCTTCTCCCGGCGATCCCGCGTCCTGCATTTGACCGACGGGAAGGCGCCAGCGATTGATCCCCAACCGGCAAAGCCTTCTCCTTCACTGGCCGCTGGCGATGGCGAGCGGCTTCCTTGTGTTCGTGCTGGTCCTCGCATGGACGCTGTATTCGACCCAGGTCCAGTTGCGCTCCGCCACCGACGCGCGCCTGCTCGCGGACAGCGCCCGGCGCGCCGCGGTGGTCGAGGACTTCTTGTCGGAGCAGGAAAAACTCGCAACGCAGCTCGCCGGCAGCCACGAGATCGAAGCCTACCTCACCAATGAAGCGCTGGGCATGTCGCCGCGCTACGGCTTGAACGCCAACATCGGCTTCATCGAGCAACGCTTCCAGAAAACCATCGAGCGCATGTCCTTGCGCGGCGACGCCTTTCTTCGCCACATCGGCTTCGTCAAACGCGACGGCGCCGCCGTCGTCGCCGTCGGCGACGGCTCGATTCCCGAAATCGGCGATTTCCCCCCGATTTCCCAGCCGCCGCGCATCAACCCGCGCGCCTGGACGATCGAAGTCATCGCGCCGGTGTTCTTCAAGGATGTTCTGGTCGGCGCGATCGCGACAACCGCCGACCTGAAGGCCCTGTCACGGCTTCTGATCGAAGCGGATGACAGGGCGGGCGGGTACCACGAATTCCTGCTGATCGGCGACGGAAGCCACGCGTTATCGCCTCGTGACGCAAGCGCGAACTTCGATCTGGTGGAAAGGTCGCTGGCGGAACTGCCTGCGAACCGGCTCACGCCCGCCGTTTCCGAGCGCAAGGGCTTCGACGGCATGCTGGCGCTGCGGACGCCGATCAAGGGCGCCCCGCTTTCCCTGATGACCCTCGCCTCGGAGGCGGCGGCTTACGGCGGCGTCGCCCCGCCGGCCTATGCGCTCTATCTCGCCGCGTTTCCCGCGGCCTTGTTCCTGATGGCGGTGGGGTTCGAGCGGCAGCGCCGTCGAACGGCGCAATTGAAAAACGACTACGCCGAATCCGACCGCCGCCGTCACGAACTTTCGCAACACAACGACGCCCTGTCCGAAGAAATCGCCTTGCGCAAGGCGCTGGAAGACGATCTGCGCCGCAAGACCAGGGCCCTGAAGGAAACCAATGCGGATCTGCGCATCGCCGCGACGGCGTTCGAGTCGCAGGAGGGCATGATCGTCACGGACGCCCATCACAGGATCCTCAGGATCAACAGGACGTTCGCCGAGCTGTCGGGCTACCGGGCCGATGAACTCGTCGGAAAATCGACCGCGCTCTTCAATGCGCAAGACGACACATCGAACCTTTACGCGGAAATACTCGCGGCGAGCGAGCTTTCCGGGCGGTGGCAAGGCGAAGTCCGGTTGCGGACCAAGCGCGGCGCGGCGATCGCGCGATGGCTGACGGTTTCGGCCGTCCAGGACGACAGCGGCGCCCACTCGCACTATGTCAAAACCTACTACGACCTTTCTGAGCGCAAGGAGGCCGAGGCGAAGATCAGGGAGCTGGCGTTCTACGACCAGCTGACCGGCCTGCCCAATCGCACGATCCTGGTCGAGCGCGCGCGCCAGGCCATGGCGCAGTGCCGGGCCCTGAAGACCTATGCGGCGCTTCTCTTCGTCGATCTCGACCAGTTCAAGAGGCTGAACGACACGCTCGGTCACCACAAGGGCGACCTGCTGCTGAAACAGTCGGCGGCGCGCCTGATCCGTTGCGTCGGCGATGGCGACACGGTCTCGCGGTTCGGCGGCGACGAATTCGTGGTCCTGCTGACCGATCTCGGCGCATCCGACGTCGCGGGCGCGGCGCTTCAGGCGGAAACGATCGCCGAGAACATCATCGCGCGAATCGCCGAACCGCAAAATCTCGACGGCCACAGCTTCCGCTGCACGGCGAGCATCGGCGTCGCCCTGTTTCACGATGACGGGCAAGGCATGGACGATCTGCTCAAATGGGCTGACATGGCCATGTATGAAGCCAAGACGTCGGGACGAAACGCCGTGCGCTTCTTCGACCCGACGATGCAGAGGCTGGTCGAGGCGCGCGCCGCCATCGAGGCGGACCTGCGGGAGGACATCGCCCGGAACAACATCCTCCTCCATTACCAGCCGCAGGTGGATGACCAGGGACGGCTCGTCGGCGCGGAGGCGCTGTTGCGCTGGCCGCGGGCGGGCGGCCAGGCGCCCTCGCCCGTCGAGATCATAGAGGTCGCCGAAAGCTCGGGGCTGATCATCCCGCTCGGGGACGGTGTGTTTGAAGCCGCATGCCGCCAGTTGGTCGAATGGGCGCGGTCTCCCGCGATGGCCGGCTTGACGCTTGCGGTGAACGTGAGCGGGGTGCAACTGCACCACCCCGGCTTCGTCGAACGCGTCAGGAAAACGGTGCAGCGCACAGGCGCCGATCCGCGCCTCCTGAAGCTGGAAGTCACCGAGAGCTTTGAAATCTCGCGGATCGAAGAGGTCATCGCCAAGATGACCGTCCTCCGCAATCTCGGCATTCGGTTTTCGCTCGATGATTTTGGCACCGGATATTCGTCGCTGTCCTACCTGAAGCGCCTGCCCATCGACCAGCTCAAGATCGACAAGAGTTTTGTCAGGGACGTCATATCGGACCCCAATGACGCGGCGATCGCCGAGACGATCATTGCGCTCGGCGAGACGCTCGGGCTCTCCGTCATCGCCGAGGGGGTGGAGACCGAGGAGCAGCGCGCCTTCCTGGCGGACCGCGGCTGCCGCGTCTACCAGGGCTTTCTATTCGCCCGCCCCATGCCGGCGGAGCCGTTCGCGCAATTCGCGACGCTGTTTTCCCGCGTGAAGCCTGAAACGGGATCGCCACACCAGGGGAGCCATCTGCGGTCCAGCGCATGTCTCTGACGCCGGAGCGCAAGCGGCTGATCGTTCAAATTGTCCATAATTTTGAGTGAGGCTCATAATGTTTCGGTTGTTTGATCCTCCCACGAAAGTCCCGGAGGTGTCGTTCAAACGCGGATCGTCCTGCTGCAAGGGGCGAGCAGATCGTTTGAATGCATTCCCCGACGCATTGGTCTGAGAGGGTCGTCGCCATGTTCTGGAAGCGCTTGCTTGGCCGTCGTCACGGCGTCGCCCTGGCTGCGGTATTGGCCTCCACCGCCGTTTCGGCGGCCGATCTCGCCGAGATCAAGGCGAATGGCGAATTGCGCCATATCGGCATCCGCTACGCGAATTTCGTCACGGGAACGGGCGACGGTTTTGATGTCGAGATGATGCAGGGCTTCGCCAGAAGCCTCGGCGTTTCCTACAAGCTCGTCTATTCCGATTTCTACACGGTGATCCGCGACCTGCTCGGCAAGGACGTGCAGCGCAAGAATGGCGACGTCACGCTGACCGGCGCGTTCCCCGTCAAGGGCGACGTCATTGCGACCGGCTTCACCATGCTGCCGTGGCGCGAATCGATCCTGCTGTTTTCGGAGCCGACGTTTCCCTCGCAGGTCCTGCTGATGGCGCCCGCCGAGTCCGATCTCCAGCCGATCAAGGACGGTTCGGATGTTTCCGAGGACATCAAGGCGACCAAGCAGCTGATCGGGAGCCGGAGCCTGCTGGTGATGGAGCGCACCTGCCTCGATCCCGCGAACTACGGGCTGACCGGCGTCGGCGTCGACCTGAAAAAGTACACGAAGAGCGCCAACCTCAATGAAATGATCCCCGCGCTTCTCAACGGCGAGGCGCAACTTGCGCTGCTCGACGTTCCCGACGCCATTCTCGATCTGCGCAAATGGGCGGGCCGCATCAAGGTGCTGGGACCGATCTCGGAGCAGCAGACGCTGGCGACCGCCTTTCCCAAGGATGCGCCGGAGCTCCGCGACGCCTTCAACGCCTATCTCCGGGAGATCAAGGCGTCCGGCGACTATGACCGTCTCGTCGACAAGTACTACCCCGGCATTCGCCTGTACTTCCCGCAGTTTTTTGCTGCGAAGACAAACTGATGCGGTATGCGCCGGGCAAGCTGTTCCGGCAGCTCGCGAATCACTGGCTCCTGATCGCGGCCGGAATCTTCTCGCTGTCGATGGTGGTCATGACCGCCAATCTCTATTCCTCGCAGGTCGAACTGCGCGGCAACGCCGACGCGCGGCTGATCGCGACCAGCGACGCGCGCAGCGCCGCAATCGGCGACTTCATCAGGGAGCGCCGGCAGGACGTCATCCGTCTTGCCGGCAGCGACGTCATCGCCGACTATTTCGGCAACCGCGACCTCGGAATGTCGGTCAAATACGGGCTTTTCGCCAGCTTGGCCTTGATCGAGCATAGTTTCAAGGAGGTCCTGGAGAAGGAGAGATTCCAGGATCAGCGCATCTACGCGCGCTTGACCTTTTTCGACCGCGACGGCGTCCCCCAGGTGAGAGTGGGAGCCTCCGCAGCGCAGGAAAACCTGGGGGGGGACAGCGCCGAGCCGAACATCTCGATCGACGCCGCGCACCGGCTGATGCTGATCCGCGCGCCGGTGATCTACAAGGGCGAGGTCCGGGGCGCGGTGGAGGCGGTCATCGACCTCGACCTGCTCGCGCCTCTGATGGCGTCCAACGAGCTCTGGCGGCCGCGCGAGTTTCTTCTGGACAACACCGGCGTCGTCTTGTTTCCAACCAAGCGGAAGCCCTCGTTCAACAAAGCCATGGACGTGGAATTGGCGAGCCTTCCGCCCGGTCGCATCCTGCCGCTGCCCGAAGCGGCATTCCCTGAGCTGAAGGGCCATTTCGCCTTTCGCGCGCCAGTCAAGGGCGCGGAGCTTTCCATCGTGAGGCTGGCGAGCGAGGAGGAGCTTTACGGACGCGGCCTCTCGCCGATCACCGCCTTCTGTATGGGCCTGTTTTCCGTCCTGCTGTTCGCGCTGGCGCTCGGTTTTGACCGGATGCGCAAGAGTGCGGCGCGGCGCCACGAGGAGAAGATTCAAGGACTGGCGTTTTACGACCAGCTCACCGGCCTGCCGAACCGAAGCCTGCTGATCGAGCGCATCCAAGACGCGCTTGCCGCCAATGCGCGGCAGAAGTCCTTCGGCGCCCTGATGTTCATCGACCTCGACAATTTCAAGACGCTCAACGACACCCTCGGTCACGATATGGGCGACCTGTTGCTGACCAAGGTCGCCGCACGCCTGACGGGATGCGTCGACCGCCACGATACGGTCTCCCGCCTGGGCGGCGACGAATTCGTCGTCCTGCTTGGCGATCTCGGAACGCGGGACGCCAAAGTCGCCGCGTTGCGCGCCGAGACGGTCGGAGAACGGATCCTCGGCGCCTTTGCCGTGGATTACAATCTGAAGGGCTACGATTACCCCTGCACGCTCAGCATAGGCGTCGCCCTCCTCGAACCTGAAAGCCTCTCCGTCGACGACCTGCTGAAACGGGCCGATCTGGCCATGTACGACGCGAAGGCGGGAGGCCGAAACGGCCTGCGGTTCTTCGATCCCTTCATGCAGACCATGATTTCCGCCAAGGCCGCGCTCGAGGCCGACTTGCGGGAAGACATGAAAAGGGATCGGATCCTGCTGCACTACCAGCCGCAGGTCGACCATCTGGGCAGGCTGGTGGGGGCGGAAGCGCTGGTGCGCTGGGCCCATGCGCAAAGGGGCATGGTTCCTCCGGCTGAGTTCATCCCCGTTGCGGAAAGCGCCGGACTCATCCTGCCGCTGGGCGCCATGGTGCTGGAAATCGCTTGCCGTCAATTGGCCCGTTGGGCCGCCAATCCGGCGACCGAGCATCTGACCGTCGCCGTGAACGTCAGCGCCATCCAGATGCGTCACAAAAATTTCGCCGAACAGGTTTGCAGGATACTGGAGACGACGGGCGCGAATCCGCATCTTCTGAAACTGGAACTTACGGAAAGCACGCTGATCAAAAATATCGGCGACGTCATAGCGAAAATGGAAAAGCTGAAGTCAATCGGCATCAGCTTCTCTCTTGACGATTTCGGCACCGGATTTTCTTCGCTTTCCTATTTGAAGCGCCTGCCGCTCGACCAGATCAAGATCGACATGAGCTTCGTTCAGGATGTGCTGATCGACGCCAACGACGCCGCGATCGCCCAGACGATCATCGCGCTGGGCAACATTCTCGACTTGTCCGTTGTGGCCGAAGGCGTTGAAACGGAGGAGCAATACGACTTCCTGGCCCAACATGGGCAATTGAGTTACCAGGGCTATTTGTTTGGGCGGCCCTTGCCGGCTCCGGATTTCGAGCGGCTTGCGGCGGCCTTCTCGCCGCGGCGCAATTCGTCAACGACGATGCCGAGCTTGGACATCGCGAAAGCGGGGTGAACGGCTGCGCCTCGGCGTCGGCTTGCGGGGACGTCGCCGATTGGCTCCGGCATGGAGCTCTACTGGCGCCGAATGTGTCCAACACTTTGTTTTACCGCTATGCATCCAACAAGATACCAAAGCAGCGCCGCCGTTTTGATCGAGTAAAGCGAGTTGCTTATCGTCAACAGCGCCATGATATAAACGGCGACAAACACCCGAAAGCGCCATTCCTGATCGTTGCTGACGGGATACAGTATAAAAAGACCCCAAAGCCCTGCAAAACCGATCAAACCGGTTTTGGCCAACAAATATGTATAGCCCGAATCCGACACGAAGCGCGTGACGGGCACGAAAGCCAGAACCTCTGAGAGATCAAGCCCTGACAACATCTGGCCAGAAAGCATCACGCGACCGCCAAGTCCGTTGTCCCAGGCCACATTGGCGTTGAGAATTCCAACGACGGCCAGCAACCAAAGCGCGACAAACGGAGCGAGCAGCATCGGAACGCGTCCGATGGATTTCGCAATCGGAAAAACAACAAAACAACTCAGCGAGACCATCAATCCGAAGCGCGCGTCGGCCAGAATAAAAATCGCAACGATCGGCAGCAACTTCAGCATCATCAGGAGCGGACGCTTGAAATTGCGCAACACCGTCCAGGAAAAGGCGATGGCCCCGAAATTACCGACCGACACAGGCTCGAGAAAAACCGAGGACACACGATGGTCGCCGAGAAACGGCAAGAGACTCCGCCCCTCGGGACGAATGCCGCTCGCAAAAAGGTGGGTTCCCGTCGTGTCGGCGGCGGCCGAACTGATCGTGCCGCGAGACACATAATAGGCGAAGATGTCGATGAATTTCAGATATTGAGTCAGGAAAAAAAATTCGAACAGCCCAACAACGAGGACGATCCAGACGCATAACGCGACCAGACGATCGCCCATCGCGGGGTCGCCAAAACGGCGTCCCACAAACACGAAGGCGATCGGAATCAGCACATCCCGAACGGACTTCATGTCGAGCGCGCCCTGCATGGAGGCCAGGAAGACCGCGTAGGACAAATAGGCGGCGAGCACCGCATACAATGGCTGATTGTCTCGCAACACCAGGACGAAGGCGGAGCCGATCAGCGCCATCTCCGCGGCCATGACGACGCCCGTATTGACACTGAAAAGCCGCGTATTGACGAAGCACAGGACGAAATTGAAACACAGTGACGCGACGACCAGACCTGCCGTGAAGATGGCCGCCGGCTCTGCTTTCGCAGGCCGCTCCAAAGTCACGGCTCCGGCGGCCACAAATGTCATGCGGCGATGTCCTCCCGGACGATGACGGTTCCGGCGATCTTCTCGACCTCCCCGCTGAACGTCTTGGACAAGTCGACGAGGGAGCGCGGCTGCAATTTGGCGCTGTCGAGAAGCAGGACAATGAAATCGGCCATCCCCGCATAATCCAGGGCGAAGCCGGTGGTCGCGGCGCTGATCAGGATGAGCTCCGAGGTCCCTTCGAGGTGGGGCGCCAAAGCGCTTCGCATCTCTCGGGCGGTGGGGCGACGGCGAAGGAGCCCCCCCGCTTTACGAAGGGAAGCGACCGCAAACGCGCCGCGATCAGAGCTTTGGTCGTTCGCGTAGCGCGCGCTGGAACGAGCAGGCGCCAGTCGTTGTTTCCTCAGACGCCAACTCTCCATTGCATCGTTGGAGTCGAGATCGCCGTCGACCAATGTCACACGCCGACCGTCGGCGTAAGCGGTCGCGGCGAGATCGAACGCGATTTGCGTTCTGCGGGAATCGTTTTCGAGGCCCCAAAGCAGAATGACCCGCGAACTGTCCGAAGATTCGGCGCCGGTCATCGGCTTGAGGATGCGGCGCATCTGTCGCGCAAGATTCGGATTTGCTTCCGTTCCCGCATCCGCCAGCTCCGCCGGCGACAATTCGGCGAGCACGGGGATGCCGAGCAATCGATCGACATCGGCTTCCGGCTTGCCGGCGCCGCCGCCATAAAGATCGTGAACATAGCCCAGCGCCGAGCCAACGCCGATGCCAAAGATCAGCGCGCCGCCCAGGATGAGCAGCAAGGACGGTCCTGACTTCTTGAAATTCGGCACGGCCTCGCTGATGATGGTCGATGTCGAATCGTTGACCTGTTGTTTCTCCTCAAGCTCCTTCGCACGCGATGTGAGCGACTGATAGAGTGTTCGAGACGACTCGAGGTTGCGCGTGAGCGCATTCAGCTCGACAACGGCATCCCTCATTTCAAAATTCTTGTTGTCCAGCTTCGTCAGGACCGATTGCAGGGCGTCTTCCTTGCTTTTGGCCTGGCGATAGGCGCTGTAGGCGCTTTTGGCGAGGTGGGAGATCTCCTGTTTGATCTGGACTTGCATGCCCTTGATTTGCTGGCGCAACTCGACGGCGCTGGGATGCAGCGGCCCGAACTGCACGTCATAGGCGTCTTTTTTCTGCAGCAATGCGGCGTATTGCGCACGGAGAGTGTTCAAGACAGGCGACAGGGCCGCGCCACTCAAGGAATAGGCGTCGCCCGCCGATTGCTCGACGCGTTTGACTTCCTCGTAATAAGCCAGGCGATCGGCGGCTTGCGTTCGGGCCAGGCCGAGTTGGTGGTTGGCGTCGCTGATCTGCTGCTCGATGGTCAGTTTGCCATCGAATGTCGAGAGATCATGGTCGGCCTTGTATCGCGTGACCTTTGCTTCCGCTTTCCGAATTTTTTCGGCCAGCTGGTCCGCCTGCTCGGTGAGCGCCTGGCTCGCGCGTTGCGCCGCCTGGTTGCGCGAGACGTTCTGCTTCTCCAGAAACGTGCGCGCGATGGCGTTTGCGAGACGCGCGGAAAGCTCGGGGCTGCTTGTCGTTACGATGACATCGAGAATATAGGCGCGCTCACCCCGAGACACCTCAACCGCGTTGCTCAGCTGGACGATCGCCGATTCCCTGCGATCTTCCGGCGTGGGTTTCAGGCCGAAAAGCGCTCGGATGCGCCCCGAAGGTTGGAAGCGTTCGTCGCTGTCGAGATGCTCGCTGTCGACAACGGCGCCAAGAACCGTCCTCGACAACAGGAAATAGCGCTGCGTTTCGAGATCGAGCAGCAGACCGTCGCTTCCCTGGGCCGCCGCGGCGGCATCGCTCTTGGAAACGGGAATGCCGCGCGGGTCGACGACCAATTCCGCGACGGAGCGGTAGCGCGTGGGCGCGAGCGCATAAAACGCCAGCCCCAGGATCAAGGCGGCGCTCGCCGAAACGATGATCCATCGCGCATGGCGCTTCAGGAACGCGATGAGACTGGAAAGCTCAAATCTGTCCTGAACCGTGTCGGGCCGACTGTCGCCGAAAGGCAGAGTATTGAATCCGCCCATCTGAGAAAGGCTCCTTGCCGCAATCGGCTTCTGCTCACGGTCCTTTGCGCGCGCGAACAATGGCTGATGAGTCGGAGATCACTATGCTGAGGAACTGTTTAATAATTTTCTAACCATACCGACGAGCGTCGCCGAACGATCCGTTCCGCCGCGAAAATGCCGCCGTCATTTCGAAAGGGATGAAACACAAGAATTGGTCGAGTCAACTTGGCGCTTCCTGTGTGACACAAGCACCCGCGTCTGCGGCCGGTCCGCGCCGGCGCGCGGCTCGACCGACAAAGGATAGTCCGGAGTCCACCATGCGCCGGCGGCCCAATAGGTCCATCCCAGCCACACATCGCCATTCTGGTCCAGATGGCTGAGCGCCGCATCGAGCGTCGCCAGACACGCGACGCTGGGCCCCGTCCCGAATTCCGCCAAAAACCCCTTGCGTTTCTGGCCGCGCAGCCAATCGGTCGCCTCCTTGAGCGCCTTGACGCCGACCTCCGGCGGCTGACAGGCGGCCTTCGTGCCGGAAAAATCCTGATCGAAATATTGGTGAAACTCGATGGCCGTGTTTTCGCAAGGGTCGGCGATCGCGCGCATCGCCACACTGTTCGGCGCGCCATAGGATGAAGCGTTCCAGCTGTGCGCGCCCGTCCATGCATTGCCGGGAGCCAGCACAAGATTATGAGCGCCGGCCGCGCGGATCGCGGCGATAGCGGCGTTCGCCGAGGCCACCCAGTGTTCGCTGATCATCCCGAAGGGCTCGTTCATCAATCCGAAAATGACCCCTTCCTGATTGGCGAAATGAGCAGCGAGCCTTTTCCAGAAGTCGGCGAATTTTTCTGTCGGCGCGCCCGCGTCGCCAATGCGTTCGCCCCGGTAACGCCCGTAATTATGAACATCAAGGATCACTGCGAGTTTTCGTCGACGGGCGCGCGCAACGGCGTCGTCAAGTCGCGCCAGCTCCGCCGGCTCCAGTTCGCCTCCGGGCTGGGTCTGCAATCGCTCCCAGAGGAAGGGCAGGCGGATGACATTGAAACCACGCTTGGCGACGAAATCCAGATCGTCGTCGGAGGGGTAAATGTAACCCTGGCCGTAAATGCTTTTCTCGGAGCCGAATTCCGCGCCGGCAAGATTGAGTCCGGTCAGAACCAAGGCGAAAGCGTGATGACTCGAAAAAACGAGAAGGGCGACCATGAGCAAGACGCTCACCTGAGCGCCCCAAGGGCCGCTGTGACGGAAGCGCTCTGGCGGAGCCGAGAAGGACATGACGTTCTGTCCTCTTCAAGTCGGGATCGGCTTCTGGACGCCGGAGGAGGCCGCTTCGACGCATTCACGATAAAGATCAAAATAATGCCTTGAGACTTGCGGCCAGGCGAAGCCTTCAGAAATCTTGCGCAGGTCATCACGCATGTGGGGCGAGGTCGCGAGGTCGACGAACGCTTTGCGGATCGCCTCGGCGCTCGCCACGGGATCGGTGAAGTCAGAAACGCGGATCGCGCCATGTCGCGCGGCAAAGCTTCGAAAAGCGTCGTTGCCGTGAACCACGGGAACAAGGCCTGCGCTCAACGCCTCGACGAGAACGATGCCAAAGCCTTCGTATGCCGACGCGCTGACAAAAAGGCTCGCGCGTGAAATCAACTGCGCAATGGCGTCGTTGTCGGCGCCGACATGGACGCTCACCCGGTCCTCAAGCCCTCGCGCGACAATCTCGCGGCGCAAGAGTTCGCTCGTCCAGTCGGACTCCATTCCCACAATATCGAGGCGCCAATCCTCCCCGTCCTGAACAAGGTGACGGAATGACTCCAGGAGGAGATCCAATTTCTTGTTATGTGAAAAACGCCCGATCGTGATCAGGGATCTGACGGGACGCAGGCTCGCAGCCCCTTGGAATTTTTCGATATTAACCCCGTTTTCGATGAGCCTTAAATTCTTCGGCGCAATCGCGCTGAACGTCTCGTAGTCACTGACGCTGCTCGCGATCACCGCTTGATAGAACGACGCTGTCAGACGTGTGATCGTGTTGAACCAAATGCGCTTCAGGAGTGTGTGCTTCGATGTGTGGAAGAAGCCGCCATGAGTCGTCGCCACAATGGGGCATCGCCGCAGGCCATGCGTGAGAGCGAGGAAGTCGAAGAAGAAATCCACGGCATGGACATGAATGAGATCAGCGCCGGCAAGCTGGGCCAGCACCCTGGGAGCGATGGGGTAGCGCGTTGAACCGTAAAACGGAATCCGAATGATCTCGACCCCGTCATGCGCATCGCGCGGGCTGAGCCTGGAGCCGCGCGCCGCAAAATTCTCGTCGAGCGTCACGACGCGGACCGTGGCGCCGGCGAGGCGCTGCTCTCGCGCCAGGCGTCCGACGAACTCTTCGAGCCCCCCGACAAGAGGCCAGTACTGTCGCACGACATGGATAATTTTCATGATTTCTGAAGCCGCGGAGACTGGAGCGCTTTGCGGGCGATTGAAGCAGATGAAAATCTAACTTTTCGCTAATCTGCATTGATTGGGCCGACGGCGCCCCCAGGCCTCTTCTTCAACCGACTCTTCCGCGTTCCGCGCCGGAGGGCGGCGACCGGCGGCGCGGGCGCTGACCTGAAATGGCGCGGTTCACGCGCCCGCGCCGCCCCGTCTCTGCGCCAAATTGGCGCCGATCTGCGCCAACGCCATCCACCCGCGGATCTGGCGCCGCTTGCAGGAGAGCAACAAAAGCTTCGGTCTCCGAAGCAGTCCCGAACCCTTGCTCAACAACTCAAGCGTGGGGTATTTCCATGCCGAATGGCGCCGAGATGACGACGTTCGATCGCTCCGTATTGGCCTGCGCCGCGCGGCTGTCTTGCCCGGCGAAGACCGAGGATCCGATCGACAGCAACAGCTTCAACCTGGGTCCGATGCGTGTCCAGCGTCTGACATTGGACGCGGCTCTCAACAGAGTCGCGGCGGGCATGGAACGGGACGAGCCCTGTCTCGTGGCTTTTTGCAACACGAATTCCACGAACTACGCCTATTCCAACCCCGCATATCGCAGGGCGCTTTCAAACATGCTGGTGCTCAACGATGGCATCGGGATTGAACTCATGGCTCGGCTGATGACCGGGCGGGGCTTTCCCGCGAATTTGAACGGCACCGACTTTGTCCCGCAATTTTTGCAGTCGCAACGCCGGCCGTTGCGAATCTTCCTGCTTGGCGCGAAGCCGGACGTGGTCGCAAAAGCCGCCAAGACGTTCGCGGCGCAATTTCCAGGACATACAATCGTCGGCTATCGCGACGGATACTTCCAAAAATGCGAGGAGCAGGCGGTCGTGGCTGAAATCGCCGCTTTGCGTCCGGACGTCGTGCTCGTCGCCATGGGCAACCCCACGCAGGAGCTGTTCATGGACGCGCACGCAAAGAACCTGAACTGCCGTCTGATTTTCGGCGTCGGCGCGTTGTTCGATTACGTCTCGAGCGCCACGCCTCGCGCCCCGATGTGGCTGCGGCGCGCGCGGCTCGAATGGCTGTTCAGACTTGCGCTTGAGCCGAAGCGTCTACTGCGCCGCTATACGCTCGACATCCTGGTTTTCGCGTGGTCTGTGTTCCAGTTTCGCGCGCGACCGTCGAACGAGTTGACCTGAAAGCGAAAGCTGCGAATGGGCGCACGCGTTCCGATGGAGCGCGCGCCCTCGGATCAGGCGACCAACTTTGTGTCCTCAAAAAGGTCCGGCGCGAGGATCCGATCGGCGACGTCAGTCCAAGTCAAAAACTGGCGTTTTGTCGCGTGCGGCATGGCCATGGCGGCAAGCATGGCTCTCTTGACGGAGTCGCGATCCGACGCGTCATAGCCGACGCGCATGGGGTTGTCTCCGACGACGGTCTCCGGACAAATCGTGGGAAGACCGAAGAGTTCGTATTGCATCAGCTTCATTGATGTGTCGGCGAGGTAAAACGGCGCCTCGCCGCGATAGGGCGCGATGCCGAAGGTTGCGTGTTTGATGTAACGCAACGTTTCGCGATGGGGCATCTCATCATAGACGACGACGTTGCCGGGCCTGTCGGTGAGCCATTTGTCGCCGGATCCGATGACATGGAATGTGACGTCGGGCATCTGATCCGCGGCTGAACGGATCAGCTCTCGATCAAACAACATCGAGCCCACGGAAACCGCGTTCAATTCGGCGGTGTAGGGATTTGGGTCGGCCTGGTCCTTGATCGAGGGGTCGATCCCGTGCGGCGCGTAGAAGACGCGCGCATTCCCAGGAAACTCGTCGCGCAGCAGGCGTGAGGGCACGGCGATGCTGGTGAGTTGCGGCGCGACGTTTTGCAGAACTTCGTCTGGGTAACTCGCGGCGTTGATGGTTTTCATCGCATCGGAGGCGATGTAAATCGTTTGGGAGTCCGGATTAAGCTGCTTGACCAGATCAAAGAAGATGATGGCGTATCCGCTTTCGAAGATGATCGTGGTCGCTTCCTCGATCCAGGTTTTGAGGATCTCGGGCGCCGCGCTCTGGTAGATGCGGAAAAACAGGTTTTCGACTGGACGCAACGCTTTCAAGCGCGTGTTGAATGCGTGAACAGGGGTTTTCCAAAGATAGCAATCCACGTCATTGACTGTCTCGACCCTGTTTGCGCGATCGTAGAGATCGTGTCGAGGATCGGGCCGGAAGCGCGTTATTTCTGAAAACCTCGTCGAAAAGAAACGTGTCGTTCCGCGTTTCGCCAATTCATTCGCAATGAAATGCATATTGGCTTTGCGACGTGAACGAAAGTCATGCGCACTGATGATAAGGAAGTTCTTCTTTGCGTGCATCTCATTCGGTCTGCGGAAAAGAACGATCATGCGATGGTAGCTGGAATCCTATAACCCTGAATTAAAATTTGGAACACATCGCGGCGGGCGGGACGGCGCTCGACCGGCGTGGCTATTTGGCTTCGCCCGCGCAAAACCGGCGTTCGGCTTTGCCGCGACCGACGAAGCTCGGCAGCCAATTCTCGCCCGGCGCAAGCCGAGCTTAACAATATTTCGTAAATGAATCACAGTTTACTAAGATTCTTGGTTTCGTTTGCTGCGTATATCCGCGCCGCCTATCATGTTTTCCGTAATGACGTGTCCTCCTTCCCAATGATTCAGGGATTGCGCATGTGTGGCATCGCAGGTTTTCTGGGACGGAGCGCCGATCCTGCCGCTAAGGAACTGGCGCAACGCATGATTTCCGCCCTCGCGCATCGCGGCCCCGACGGGAGCGGCGTGCATGTCGACGGTCCCGTGGCGCTCGGCCACACGAGGCTCAGCATCATCGATCTCTCGGGCGGCCACCAGCCCCTGCTCGACGAAAGCGGCGATCTCGCCATCAGCTTCAACGGCGAAATCTTCAACTATGTCGAACTCCGCGACGCGCTCGTCGCGGGCGGCGCGCGGTTCCGCACGAAGTCGGACACGGAGGTCATCCTCGAGCTTTATCGCGCCAAGGGCGAGGCCTGCGTCCAAGACCTGAACGGCGATTTCGCCTTCGCGCTCTGGGACCGGCGCCGGCAAAAACTGATGCTGGCGCGCGACCGCATGGGCGTGCGGCCGCTTTACTGGACGCGTGCGAAAAACCGCCTCTATTTCGCCTCCGAGGTGAAGGCGCTGCTGGCGACCGGCGAGGTCGAGGCGCGGCCCGACCCCATCGGCCTGGATCAGCTGTTCACGCTCTGGGGCGCCATTCCGCCGCGCACCATGTTCAAGGGCATCCAGCAGCTTCCGCCCGGCCACGTGATGATCGCCACGCCGGACAAGGTCGAAATCCGCCGCTACTGGCGCCTGTCCTTTCCGACCGCCGCGGAGGACGCCGCCGCGCGCGTCGACGAGGCGGCGCTCGCGGAGGAATTGCGCGCGCTGCTCGCCGACGCCACGCGCATCCGCCTGCGCTCCGACGTTCCCGTCGGCGCCTATCTCAGCGGCGGGCTCGATTCCGCCATCACCGCCACGCTCGCCTCCGACATCGTCGCGCAGCGACTCAAAACCTTTTCCGTCACTTTTGAAAGCGGCGAGTTCGACGAGAGCGCCTTCCAGGCGCAGATGGCGGAGGCGCTGGGAACGGCGCACGCTTCCATCGCCTGCGCGAAAAGCTCGATCGCCGCGATGTTCCCCGGCGTGATCGGCGCCATCGAGCAGCCCGTGTTGCGCACCGCGCCGGCGCCGCTCTACCAGCTCTCCGACTTCGTCCGTCAGAGCGGTTTTAAGGTCGTGCTCACCGGCGAGGGCGCCGACGAAGTGTTCGCCGGCTACGACATTTTCCGCGAGGCGAAGGTGCGCGGTTTTTGCGCGCGCCAGCCGGACTCGGCGTGGCGTCCCCTGCTGTTCGGAAAACTCTACCCCTGGCTTCCCGGGCTTCAGGCGCAGAGCCCGGCCTATCTGAAGGCCTTTTTCGGCATGGCGCTCGATCGCGTCAACGATCCGCTGTTCTCGCATCTGCCGCGTTTCGAGACCACGGCCAAGGCCAAGGCCTTCTTCTCAAGCGACCTCAAAGCCGCGCTCAAAGGCTATGACGCGCTCGCCGAATTGCGCGCCGACCTGCCCGCCGAATTCATGCGCTGGACGCCGCTGGCGCGCGCGCAATATCTCGAAACGACCTACCTGCTGCCAGGCTACATCCTGTCCGCGCAGGGCGACCGGGTCGCGATGGCCCATGGCGTCGAGGGCCGCTTTCCCTTCCTCGACCACCGCGTCGTCGAATTCGGCGCCCGCGTCCCCGCGCGCTTAAAACTCAAGGGGCTGCGCGAAAAGCACATTTTGCGCGAGAGTTTTTCGAACCGCCTTCCCGCCGCCATCGGCAATCGGCCGAAGCAGCCGTATCGCGCCCCCGACAGCGCCTCCTTCTTCGGCGCGGACGCGCCCACTTACGTCGCCGAGCGCTTGTCGCCTGCGTCCGTCGCCTCCGCCGGCCTGTTCGACGTGGGCGCCGTCACAAAACTGGCGCGCAAATGCGCGGGCGGCGGCGCGCCGGGTTTTCGCGACAACACCGCGCTGGTCGGGGTGCTCTCGGGGCAGCTTTGGAGCGAGCAATTTTTCCGCGGCGCGGCGCAACGGCGCGCCCCTGCGGCCTGAATGGAGACAGACATGATTGAAAAGGACATCCGCGACTTCATCGCCCAGGACCTGCTGTTCGTTGACGACGTCAACGACATGGCCGGCGACCAGTCCATGCTCCAGGCGGGCATGATCGATTCCACCGGCGTGCTCGAACTCGTCGCCTTCCTCGAAGGCCATTTCGACATCGCCATCGCCGACGCCGACATCGTCCCCGAGAATCTCGACACGATCGACGCCCTCGTCGCCTTCGTCACGCGGAAGAAGGGTTTGGCCGCCGCCGCATAAGGGAGCACGTTCATGCGCGTCGAGCATTTTCTGGAAGCCAGCGCTCAGGTTTGTCCTGACAAGCTCGCCCTGATCGAGGGCGGGAACCGGTTGACCTATCGCGCGCTCGACGAGGCCGCGCGCACGCTCGCCGCCGCCCTGGCGGAGAGGGGCGTGGCGCGCGGCGACCGCGTCGTCATCTTCGCCGACAATTGCTGGGAGGCGGTGGTCGGCCTGTTCGGCGCGCTCAAGGCCGGCGCGGTGTTCTGCATGGTCAATCCCTCGACCAAAGCCGAAAAACTCCGCTTCATCCTCGACGATTGCAAACCGACAGCAGTGATCACCATCGCGCGCCTGCTGGCGACCGCGCGCGCCGCTCTGGCCGAGCAGGCTTTTGTCAAAACCGTGCTGGTCGCCGGCGGCAAAACCGATCTTGCGGCGAACGAAACGCCTTTCGCCGAAGCGCTGGCGCCGCGCGAAAAACCTTTGCGTTTCGCGGGGATCGCCTGCGATCTCGCCATGCTGGTCTACACCTCGGGCTCGACGGGTTTTCCCAAGGGCGTGATGATGACGCACCAAAACGTCGTCGCGGCGGCGACCTCGATCACGACCTATCTGGACAACACGCCCGACGACATCATTCTCAACGTCCTGCCGATTTCCTTCGACTACGGCCTCTATCAAGTGTTGATGGCGGCCAAGGTCGGGGCGACCCTGGTGCTGGAAAAATCCTTCGCCTTCCCGCAGGCGATTTTTAATCGCATCCGCGCGGAGAAGGTCACCGGTTTTCCCATTGTGCCAACCATCGCCGCGCTGATCCTGCAAATGCGCGATCTCAAGCCCGGCGATCTCGACCTGCGCTACATCACCAACACGGCGGCCGCGCTGCCGCCGGCGCATATCCAGCGCCTTCAAGAGCTGTTTCCGGCGACGCGGCTTTATTCCATGTACGGCCTCACCGAATGCAAGCGCTGCACATACCTGCCGCCCAGCGAGTTGAAGTCGCGGCCGTCGTCGGTGGGCGTCGCCATTCCCGGCACCGAAGCCTATGTCGTCGACGACAATGGCGAAAAGGTCGGGCCTGACGTGGTCGGCGAACTCGTCATTCGCGGCCCCCATGTGATGAAGGGCTATTGGCGCAACCCTGAGGCCACCGACAGAGCGCTGCGCCCCGGCCCCCACCCCTGGGAAAAGGTTTTGCACACCGGCGACCTCTTCCGAACCGATGCCGACGGCTTTCTCTATTTCGTCGGGCGCAAGGACGACATCATCAAGTCGCGCGGCGAAAAGGTCAGCCCCAAGGAAGTCGAAAGCGTGCTGTTCCAGTTGGAGGGGGTGAAGGAGGCCGTGGTCATCGGCGTCCCCGATCCGGTGCTGGGCGCGGCGCTCAAAGCCGTCATTGCCCTGGCGCCGGGGGTCGCGCTCGCCGAGCGCGACGTCATCCGTCATTGCGCCGCCCGTCTCGAGGATTTCATGGTGCCGAAATTCGTCGAGTTCCGCGCCGAATTGCCCAAAACCGACAACGGCAAGATCAGCCGCCGCGAAACCGCGCTCCTGGAGGCCCAGTCATGAATATCGTCGCGCCCCTCCCCTTCTCGCTGGCCGCCTTGCGTCTCGACGCGGAAGCCGAGACGCGCCGCATCGCCGCCGCCCTGCGCGAACAGGTCCTGCATCGCTTCCGCAAGCGCGGCGTGATCGTCGGGCTCTCCGGCGGCATCGACAGTTCGGTCACCGCCGCGCTCTGCGTCGAAGCTGTTGGCGCCAAGCGGGTGCTCGCGGTTTACATGCCCGAGCAGGATTCCGATCCCGAAAGCCTGCGGCTTGGAAAAATGGTCGCGGAAAAACTGGGGATTGCCGCCGTCACCGAGGACATTTACGGCATTCTAGAAGCCAGCGGCTGCTACGCCCGCCGCGACGCCGCGATCCGCTCGGTGATCCCGGAATACGGGCCGGGCTGGACCTGCAAGGTCGTGCTCGACGACGACATGCGCGCCAAGGGCTACAATCTTTCGACCCTGGTGGTTTGCGCGCCTGACGGGACGCAGCAACGCAAACGCCTGCCGCACGACGCCTATCTCGCGATCATCGCGGCGGCCAACATGAAGCAGCGCGCCCGCAAGCAGATGGAATATTACCACGCCGACCGCCTGAACTATGCGGTGGCCGGCACGCCGAACCGGCTCGAATACGACCAGGGTTTTTTCGTGAAGAACGGCGACGGCGCCGCCGACGTCAAGCCGATCGCGCATCTCTACAAGACGCAGGTCTACCAGCTCGCGGAGCATCTGGGCGTTCCCGCCGAAATCAGCCAGCGTCCGCCGACGACCGACACCTGGTCGATGCCGCAGAACCAGGAGGAGTTTTATTTCTCGGTCGATCACCGGACGATGGACTTGTGCCTCTACGCGCTGGAGAACGAAGTTTGCGCGCAGGACGCGGCCTCGGCCTGCGGGCTGGGCGTCGCCGAGGTGGAGGCGGTGTGGAAGGATATAGCGGCCAAGCGCAAGGTCGCCGCCTATCTCCGCGCCCCCCCGCTCACCGTACAAGAGGTGTGATCGGTCACGGCGCGGCGGCTTCTTGGCCGGACGCTCGACCCTCCTGGCCACGGCGGCTCGAAACGTCCCCCGTGAAATCCTCGCCACTCGACACGAGTTCGAGCGGAAAGCAGCGCGCGGGGTTGCCCATCGCCAAAGTGTTCGCGGGCACATCGCGCGCCACCACGCTGCCGGCGGCGACCACGGAGCCACGGCCGATCCTGACGCCTGGCGCGATGACGGCTCCATGCGCGATCCACACATTGTCCTCGACCACGATCGGACCTGTCGTCTCGAACTCCGGCGCGGAATCGTCCAGCCGCGCGAACGATCCAATCATGCAGTTGGCGCCGATGCGGACGGATCGTGAGGCCTTGATGATGCCGCCATAATTGAAAACGACGCGCTCACCAATGACGATCTCAGCCCCGGCGTCGCACAAAAGCTCCTGCGGCGCGATTCCACGGCGAAAGTGCGCACGCCGGCCGATGCTGACGCGGCCCTTCGCCGCCAGCACGATGTCGTCCTCCACCCGGACGCCGCGCGCCAATGCGCAGCCACGGAGCACAAGGAGCGCGCGCGGTTCGTAATAAAGCGCGTCGATCAACCGATAGAAAATTCTGCTGAGGACCTTGAACGTCATGGCGCCCGCCTCCGCTCGACGATCCGCGCCGGATATCCCGAAACCACCACGTTCGGAGGGATCGTCCGCGACACGACGGAACGCGCGCGGACCGTGACATTGTCGCCGATGCGCGCGCCCGGGAGCAGGATGACATTGTCCTCCAGCACGACATTCTCGCCGACCTCGATCGGAATCGGACGCGGAACCTGATCGCGTTGCCGAAGCGAATGCCAATTCGTATCCAGAATCTTGCAATACATGCCGATGCGACAGCCGCGGCCCAGCGTCACCGAATGGGTGGCCTCGATGGAAGCGCCGGAGCCGATGATGACGTCCTCGCCGATGTCCAATCGCCCGCCGGATTTCACATACAATTCGATCGGGCGCTGCCGGGCGTCGAGAACAGTGTTTTTGCCAAGAGACAATCTCCCCAAGCCGCGATACCAGACGCACCCGTGAATTTTCGGCTGCGCGCCAAGGCAGGCGAAAAAAAGCTTGAAACGGGATAGCCCATAGAAAAACATCATTCGACTGAAACCCATGTCAGGTTCTGGCTCTGCCGACGCTCAACGTGCGCGAGACAACGCGCTCGATCGGCAACACGTGGCGGAGCCTGTCGCGAACATCGCGATAGACATGCGGCGCCCAATGTCGAACCGCCAAAAGATACGCGCACCCGCCGAGCACGACGACGACAGCGATTTGCAAGATCAGCCTGCCGCTGAGCATGGGCGCCTGCGACACCGCGTAAGCGCCGCCGATGGTCGTTCCGGCCAAGAGAACCGGGACATAAAAGCACGAGAGAATACGCCGGATGCTGATCCCTTCCTTGAGGAAAACGATCGAAGTCAGATAAATCGGATGCAAGATGTAGTACACGCTGACGCCGATGGCGACGCCGACGGACGACCCCATGATCGCGCCAAGACCGACAAAAATGAAGAAGAACGGCGCGCTAACGCACTGGTAGCCCAGGAGCTTCGAAAAACCTCCGCGCGCCTGGAGAAGGCTGCCCGCCGCCCATGAGACGGCGTCAAGAGGAAGACCGATGCTGAGAATCTGGATGAGCGGAACAGACTCCATCCAGCGCGCACCCAGGACGAGTTGCAGCCCTGGGTCGGCGATCGCGGCTTGCATGAAACACACGGGAACCGTGACGAGCCCGAGGAATTCCGCCATTTTGAATGCGATATCCCGCTGCCTGACCGGTTCGCGATTCAATGTGACCAGAGTCGGACGCAACACACTGGAAAAATTCGAGGCCAACATCAACACGGGCTGCGACACGATCCGGTAGGCGAAGTAATAAGTCCCCACAACCGCTGGCGTCGCGAGGAGTCCCAGCGTGATGAAATCACCCTGGCTTATGCAGACGTAGAGCATGCTGATGCCGAATACGCTCGCGCCTCGCCTGAGCATGCGGCTTGTTCCTTTCGCCAATCGAAAGGGACGCAAAGGCATCGGCGCGGTTCGCCACATCACCACGGCGCGCACAATCGCCAGGAGTGGCAAGGGTAGAACGAAGCTGACAGCCCCCAACCCGCGCCAGGCGAAAACAATCATCAGCAATTGCGTCGCCACCAGTTCCACCGAGCCGTAGACGGCAAGGAATTTGAACCGCAGCATCGACTTCAATCTGGCTTGCGGGACGGTGGACAGCGCCGCGATGGGAAGGCTGACCGCGACGATCCAGACAAGGCGCGCGACTTCGTCATCATGATAGAGCTTCGCCCCGATCGGGGCATAGGCCGCCATGGCCAGGGCCCCCAGGGTGGCCGCGCCAAGACTGAGCACAAAGGCTTGCGTGGCCCAAAAGCGCATTCTGGTATGACGTTGCTGAAAAACGTCTTCTATGCCGAAGCTCGTCAGGCTGCTGAAGAAAAAGGTGATGGTGTAGGCGAGCCCCAGAATGCCGAACTCGGCCGGCGCGAGCAGTTTCGCCAGGACAAGTTGACTGAGGAGCGTCACCACGCGGCTGCCGATGTTCAGCAAAACGGTCCAGGCGACCCCGGACGCCGCTGCTTTTCCGATTTCCGGAGCCGCGCTTGCACCCTTGTCCGAGTTGTCAGGCATTCGTCCTTGTCCGTCGGCGTTTCGAGCAATCTGATCCAGATCATGCTCAGAAAGATATCAATGCGCCGCTAACTCGCCTGCTTAACGAAAAGCCACTGTTTCCCGATGTTCGAACCGGTTTCGATGTTCGGGCGCATGTCCAATTCCGCTCTCGCTGCGGCTCCCGCGCCTGCGCTAGGCGAACTCGGATCCTCAGCTCGGCTTCGGATGCGCCCGTTTCGCCATCCAGTTCACAGATCGGCGCCGCAAGGAATTCAGGACAAAGAGCGCGGCCAGTCCGTAATATTCGATCGAGCCTCTTTCCTGACGATATCTGTTCCTGGATTGCAATCGACCTTCGCGTTCCCGCGCCAATTGAACCGCATCGGGATGAGGATCATGCATCAGGGAAGGACTGCCGATTCTGTATTTCAACACAATGTCGTCGAGATAAAGCGCGCCGAACGCGCGCATCATGCGCGTATTGAAATCCGCGTCTTCCATGAGCCTGATCGTGGGATCGAACCCGTTCAGCCGCACGGCGCACGCGCGGCGCACGACCGCGGCGCTGCACACCAGCAAGGTGCCGCCAAACAGCATTTCCGAGACAAAGCCCCATCGGGTCCCAATCCGCCCCCATGCCGCCGCATTCCGCGCGGCGTTGCTGAAATAAAGCCTCTCGTGCGCCATTTGCTCCGGGGAGCAATCGCCAAACGGCTCGATCCGACCAAACACCATTCCGACGTCGGGATGGTCAAGAAACGCTCTCTTGACCCTGAGATAATGCCCTTCCGGCACGAGATCGTCATCATCCAGAAAGTGGAGATAGTCGCCACTGGCCTCGGCGATCGCCAGATTTCGCACGATGGAGGGGCGCCCGCCCGTCGGCTCGGGAGTCTTGCGATATGCCACGCGAGAATCCGCGAGCGTCTCTACGACATCACGCGCCGAACCTTCGGGGCTGTCGTCGACGACGAAGACTTCGATGTTGACGCCATCTTGCGCAAGCACGCTCTCCAACGCCGCACGGAGCTGCGCCGGTCGCCGAAACGTGGGAATGATGATTGAAAATTCTGCAGCCATTATTCCCTACGAATAGCTCGACGAGGACCCGTATCCCAGAATGCGCTTGAAATGTTGAAAGGTGGAAAACAACGGTCGCGCTGAGGTGACGATCATTCGCGTCCTCAGCTCTCCGCCAAGATGGCTGAGGAACTCGGCGGTGCCGGTCGTACTGACGCCATCCAGATCGAATATCAGCCCCAATTCATGGGCCTTTTGCATCGCCGTCCAGATCAACAGGTTCACCGATCCCTTGTCGCCCGCTTCTGGATACCGCACCGTCAACAAGTAAGACATCACCCGGCGATCCCAGACGACAAAGGTCATGGCGATCGGCGAACCGCTTTCATCGAGGCAAGCGAAAATCTCTCCGCAGCCTCGCGCGCAACACGCCGCATGGATTTTTGAAAATCGTTCCAAAGGAAGGTTCGACTTCAATCCTTTAGCCAGCAAGCACTTGTTGTAAAATTCTGTAAATACGTCGGGATCATTGATGGAAACGACGCTGTAGTGATTTTGAGAGGCCCGAATGTTGCGTCGCGCTCTGGGGTGCATTTGCTGGAGCAGCACGTCAGGAGTGTCGCGGCAATCGATATGGAAGGTATATTGTGTTCGAACCTGAAAGCCATATTCCTGAAACGCCAGGCCATCTGCGAACGCCAAGCCATCCTGACATGACGGGTCGCAAATCTGAAAAAAATAGTCATGCTTTGGAAGCTGCTCTATCAGCTTCTTAACAATTGCGACCCGGTTCTTCAGCTTTGTCTGGTATTTTCCGTCATTCTTTACGACACAAGGACCAAGCGCATGTGTAAATGGCGGCAACATGAGTTGAGTAAAGCCAAACCGTCTGATCACGACGTAGGGAAGCCGACCAACAATTTCGTTCCCTTCGGAGACCTCGACCTCTGAAAACTGCCCCCCGGAAACGGCGTCCAACCACCAATGCTCATGAAACAGGGTGGCGTTTTGGGCGTCATTCGCGCCAATAGGCGGGCGTTCATGGAGTTTGGGTTGCGAAGACCGCGATTCCGTTTCCCGCGTCGGAGACATTTCACAGTCCACAGTCATCTCTCCGTTGACCCCCGCAAGTCAGCGCGCCGCCTCGCCCCAATGAAAGCCAAAACCATCGCGTATCGTCAGGATCGGGCGATCCGCGACCTTGAGATACGCCTGACGGCAGTTCTATATCATCCTCAGACGCCCAAAAACACCACGCGGCGGGTACAACGGCGATCTCCTCGGCGTTGTGGTAAAGACGGATGAACAACAGGGCATGCTGTTCCGCGCTCCCGCGCCATCGGCGTTGGTGACGAACTCGTCAAGGACTTGACCTAAACCAGGCAAGACCGAGTTGATCCAGAGACGCCTGCATCCACGCGTTCGTTCGAACAGCGAAAAGCCCAAGGCCAGTTATGATCCTTGGGCTTTTTATTTAATTTGGTTGCGGGGACAGGATTTGAACCTGTGACCTTCAGGTTATGAGCCTGACGA
>NZ_WNKS01000018.1 GCF_009720655.1 Rhodoblastus acidophilus
CTCGGCATCGCCCTGGTCGCGCACTTCCTCGCTTTCTCGATGACCCCCTGGATGCACTAAGGAGCTCCGGTTATGAATCAAGGCAAAATCTGGACCGTCGTCAACCCGGCCATCGGCCTTCCGCTGATGCTCGGCGCTGTCGCCATCACCGCTCTGCTGGTGCACCTCGCCGTTCTGACCCACACCACCTGGTTCCCGGCTTATATGCAGGGCGGCCTCAAGAAGGCGGCGTCGATCGAGCACGTCGTCGGCTGATTGCGTAAAGCCGCTCGGCAGGCATGAGCGTGTGGGACGTCGGGCTCAAGGCCCGGCAGCGACCAGCTCCGAACGCGGACTGTCCACCCCGCAGCCAGGAGCCTGTCGAACGCATGGCTTCGCCATCCGGCGACGCTTCACCTCTTGACTGACGATGACAGGCGCCGGTCAAGACAGTGAAACGTAAGACGCGGCCCGTATCGTAACGATACCGGCCGCGTTTTTTTGCGCGTACCCTCGCCTTTGCGGTTAGAACTTTTTCACGTTTCATGGAGACAGAAAAAGCTCTAGAGTCTTGTTTTGACACATTGTCTTCGCGCAAACCGGCGTCCGCTTCGCTTGAAAATGCTCGAAGCAGGATATCCGAAAAGTGGCCCCCGGTTTTCGGATGAAAATCTTGCGAAAACAAAGGAACCTAAGCAAACATTCGTTGGGCGACCAACGAATGTTTGCTTAGGCCGCCAGCAGCTCCCGCTCCAGCGCGGCGAGGTCCACCACCACGCCGGTGTCTTCAGATCCCTCGGCGCGCGGCGTCAGCGTGGTCGGCAAGCCGAACAACATTGGCGAATCGTCCGCCGCCTGGCTGCGCACTTGGGCGGTCCGCACTTCGGCGATCTGGCGTCGCGCCTGCTCGCGCGTCGCGTCGAGTTCAAACCGGCGCAGCAGGGACATCACATTGCCCAAAGCGGGATCGCCGCTGGCGCAATCGGCGAGCACCGCCTGGATCAGCGGCAGGCGCAGCGCGCCCTCGTCCTCGTTCCCTGGCTTGAGCCGCGCCAGCGCCGCCAGCGCGGAACGAAAAACGATCAGCAGCCCTGCGGGAAAGCCGGCCTTGGCGTAGGCCGCCGCGAAGGCGTCGGACCAGGGTTCGCGCACCACGCCCGCGATCCGCTTGGCGCTCAAGCCCGTGAGTTCGGCAAGCGTCGCCTCGAACAGGCCCTTTTGCCCGCACAGCAGCGCGCGCAGGGCGACGCCGGGGGTGATCTGGCCGGCGACGCGCAGATAGGCGGCCAGCGCCGCCGTCTCTTCCGAATAGTCGGCGCAGCCCGAGGCGATGATCATGGTGGCGCGGTCGCGGTTATCCAGGGCGATCCGCGCGCCGCGCGGCGCGCTGAGCCATTGCCGGGAGACGACAAAGTCGGCCAGCGCCCGCGCGGTGACGTCGGCCAGATGCGCGCGCACCGTGGCCGGCAGCCAGGCGCGTCCGAGCAGGGCTTCGCGCACCTCGCCGTCGTCGCCGAAACGCTCGACCATGCGGCGCAGGGCGAAATCGGGAATGTTGGCGGATTCGTTGACCGCCAGCGCAATGGCCGCCTCGCGGCCGGCGATTTCGGCGAGCGAGGCGCAGACGGCGGGCGACAGATCGGCCCGCAGCGCGATGGCCGCCTGGGCGGCGCTGTCGCCGACCGCGGCGCAGTCGATCAGGTCGGCGTCGGCGAGCAGCGGCGAGCGGGTCAGCACCAGGGCCGAAACTTCGGACTGATCGCGGGCGAGCCCGTGAATCAGGGCGGGCGGCGCATCCGGCGACCCGGCGAAACATTCGGCCATGGCGCGGCGCGGCAGCGGCGAGGGGTCGTCGAGCAGGGCGTAAAGCGCGCTTTCGGCCTCGCGGCGTTCCTCTGGCGCCATTTCGCTGTAAAGATAGGCGCGGGCCAGCGCCGCGACGCCGTCGGCGCGCGCGGTGGCGGAGGTGCCCTGGGACCACTGGATGAACTTGCGGACGAGCATGCGCGAACCTGACTGAAGAGGGCGCCGTTTGGTTAAGGAATGATCTGAAATCAGGGTAAACACTGGCTTAACACGAAGGGTTGGCGCGCGAAAAATGGCGCCGGAGGCAAAATGCGATCGATTTTTCTCGTGCCGGCGGGGAACGCCGCGCTGTTCGACGAGGCCCTGGGAAGCGTCGCCCAGGCCGTCGCCATCGATGTGACCAGGGGCGCCGCTGCGGAGGCCGCGCCCATGCTTAAGATCTTGCGGGAGCGCGGCCGGCGGTCGCTGGCGCGCATCCACGCGCTGACCTCCGGCCTCGCCGATTCCGATCTGGACGCGGTGATGGCCAGCGCGCCCTGCGGGATCATTCTGCCGCAGGCCTGCGGCGGGCGCGACGTGCAGCATCTCGGCGCCAAGCTCGCGGTGCGCGAAGCCGAAAACGGGCTGGAAGACGGGTCCACACGCATTCTCGCCTCCGCCGCCGACCTCCCCGAAGCCATTTTCGCTTTGGGCTCCCTGGCCGGGGCGACCCGGCGGCTGCTCGGCCTGCTTTGGGACAGCGCCGCGCTGGCGGGGGCGCTTGGCGTCGGCGAGGACGCCGAAGTCCTGGCTGTTGCGCGTGCGCAAATCGTGTTCGCCGCCGCCGCCGCCGGCGCGCCGGCGCTGGCGGACGCCGCCACCGTGGGTGATTTTTCGAAGGCGCGGCGCGACGGCTTTGGCGGCGCGCTGGTGACCAGTCGCGCGGCGGCGGAGGCTTGCGAACGGATTTTTTCCTGAACCGAACCGCGTAACTCTTCATTCACCATGATCAATTAGGTTTTGCTTGTGTTTGTGAGGGATCGCGCAAGTCTTTGCGCGAGTCTTCTCTGTGCGAGGAAAGCCAATTGCGTTTTTTTCTTGCCATTGCGGCGGTCTTGCTCGCCGCTGGCGGCGGCGCTGGGGCCGCCGAGTTCGTGTCGACCAAGGCGGGCGGCCTTGTCGATCATGATTTTGGCGGCGCTTACGGCGGCCTGCAGGTCGGCGGCGCCTGGGGCGGGCTTCAGATCGACGCGCCCCCCTCGCTCTCTGTCGCGACCAACGCCGTCTTCGGCGGCGCTCATCTCGGCTATAACGTCGTTTCGGGGCATGTGGTCGCCGGCGTGGAGGCGGAGGTCAACGGCTCCAGCGCCTCCGGACGTTTTGTCTATGGCGCGCTGCCCGGCTCATACGCGCAAAACCTGTTCGGCTCCGCCGACGCCCGGCTGGGCTGGGTGTCCGGGCAGGCCATGGTCTTCGCGCTCGCGGGCTACGCCTGGTCCACGCTGGAGGGCCGCTATGCCGGCGCCGGCGTCAGCGCCAGCCGCAGCGGATATGACGTCGGCGGCGGCCTCGAATATGCGCTCACCGAACACTTCAGCTGGCGCGTCGAATACCGCTATTACGATTTTGGCCGCCAGGATTTCGGCCCCTTCGCCGCGCGCATCACCGACAATGTCGTGCGCGCCGGCGTGAGCTACAGGTTCGGCGGAATCTGAACCGTCAGTCCAGCGCCGCGCGGATTTTTGCCGCATGGGTCTCCAGCACGGCGGCCTCGGCCATGGCGCCGCCGTGCGGGCGCAGCGGTATCCCTTCCCAGCGCGGGATCACATGGAAATGCATGTGGAACACGCTCTGGCCGCCGGCGGGCTCGTTGAACTGGTGAATGGTCACCCCGTCCGCGCCGGTTCCGGTTTTGACCGCGCGGGCGATTTTTTGCACGCGCAGGATCAGGTCGGACAGGGCCTCTTCCGGCAGATCAAAAATGTTGCGCCCCGGGGTTTTGGAGACCACCAGCACATGGCCGTCGGCCCTGGGCATCACGTCCATGAAGGCGAAGGTTTTGTCGTCCTCGCGCACTTTTACGCACGGGATTTCGCCACGTAAAATTTTGGCGAAAATGTTTTGGGGATCATAAGCGACGGTCATTTCGGCCTCCGGTTTGGCGCGGAGAGTGGCGAAGTGAAAGGGTTGGGTCAATAGAGGCGCCCTCGTCGGGCTCAAGCTTGCGCCTTGCGGAACGGCGCCTGCGCCGCATATTCGGCGATCACTTCGTCCACCGCCTCGCCCTCGCGCGCGAAAAAATCTTCCGCCGCTACGGCCAGCCTGGGATCGCGGAATTCGTGCGCTGAAAAGGTGGCTACGGGTTCGTAGCCGCGCGCCAGCTTGTGCTCACCCTGCGCGCCGGCCTCCACGCGCTTCAGGCCCCGCGAAAGCGCGAAATCGATGGCTTGGTAATAACACAGTTCGAAATGCAGGCAGGGATGGTCCTCAACGCAGCCCCAGTTGCGGCCGTAGAGCGCGTCGTCGCCGATCAGATTCAGCGCGCCGGCGATCGGACGGCCGTTGCGCTTCGCCAGCACCAGCAGGACGCGGTCTGCGAGCTTTTCGCCAAGCACCGAGAAGAACGCGCGCGAAAGGTAGGGGCGGCCCCATTTGCGGTTGCCTGTGTCGATGTAGAAGGCGAAAAACGCGTCCCAATGCGCCTCCTTGATGTCGGCGCCGGTGAGCCATTCCACCTCGATCCCCGCCGAAAGCGCCTGTTCGCGCTCCTTGCGGATGCTTTTGCGCTTGCGCGAGGCGAGGGCGCCCAAAAAATCGTCGAACGTGGCGTAGCCGCGATTGAAAAAGTGGAACTGCTGGCCTTTTCGCGCGGAAAGATTTTGGGCGCGCAAAAAATCCATGTCGGGCGCATCGGCGAAATTGACGTGCAGCGACGACGACTCGGTTTTTGCCGCGAGCTGGCGCAGGCCGGCGAGCACAGCTTCGCGGGCGCCTTGCGGGGCGTCGGACGACACCAACAGGCGGCGGCCGTTCACTGGCGTGAACGGCGTGGCGCATAAAAGTTTGGGGTAATAGCGGCCGCCCGCCCGCGAAAAGGCGTCGGCGAGGGCGTGATCGAACACATATTCGCCCTGCGAATGACTTTTGAAATAGGCGGGGGCGCAGGCGAGCAGCTTTTTGTCGTCGCTCTCGATCAGGACATGGGCGGGGCTCCAGCCGGTGCGGCCGCCCACGCAGCCCGTCGTCTCCAGCGCGTGCAAAAAAGCGTGGGTGATGAACGGGTTGAAGCGCTCTCCGCCGTTGGCTCCCGGAGGATTGGCGCAGGCGTCCCAGGCTTCGGGCGCGATTTCGGCGAGGGTTGGCGCGATGCGCAGGCGGAATGTTGTCATGCCGCCAACATGGGAGCAAAAGCCGCGCCATTCCAGAGCGCGTGACGGACGACCGGTGGCGGTCGCCCGTCGCGTGTCGGTCAGAGCGGGGGAATGACGACGTAATGCACGCCGCTGCCGCCGTACTGCGGTTGCAGCCATTGGCCGCCGCAGACGTAATAGCCGGCGCCGTTGACGACCCGGTAGGCGCAGGCGGGCGGCAAGGTGGCGATCGTGGCGCCGATCGTCAGCGCGGCCGCGCCGACGGCGACTGCGCCAACGGCCGCCGCGCCGCAGCCGTAGCAGCCGCCGCCGTAATAGCTGTTGACCACCGCCGGGCCGTGATAGCCGTAGCCGCCGCCCCAGGCGCCGCCGGCATGGTAGCCGTCGGCGTGCCAGGTGCCGCCATTGCCGCTCACGCCCGCCGCGTGCCAGCCGCCCTCCGGGCCTCTGACGGCTGCGGCTTCGCCGCCGTCCGGGCCTCTGACGGCTGCGGCTCCGCCGCCATCGGGCCCCCGGAACCCGCCGCCCTCAAAACCGCCGCCGTGAAAACCGCCAAAACCGCCGCCGCGCCAGGCCAGGGCCGGGGTCAGGGCCATGGCCGACACCGAGGACGCGAGAATGACTGCCAAAAATTGACGCTTGATCATGGTCTTCCCCTTGCCGTTCACTTGCCCGAGGACGCTTCGGCGCCGGCGGGTTTGGCGAATTTGATCTTTCCGGCCTTGTCCGCCGCCGCCGGCCTGAACGATTCGGCGGCGACCGGCGCGTTCAGCCGCCAGTTGGAGAATTCGATCATGCTGCGCGGCTTTGCAGCGCCCTTGACCGGGTTGAGCCAGACCAGGCGCGGCAGCTTGTCCTGCGAGCCGATCCAGATCTGCGCCTGGATGTCCTTGCTGGCGATGGCGACGATGTCGGTCTCGACGCCGCCGACGACTTTCGATTTGCCCATCACGAAAGCCGATTTCAGGCCTTCGGTGATCGCGGCATAGGGATCCGCGACGATGAAATCGACGAAGGGAAAGTAAAGGCCGGCCTTGGTGTAGGCGGCTTCGAGCATGTCGTCGAGTTTCGGCGGCGCGATCTCGACCGCCAGAAGATTGGCGTCCGGCAGGAACACCGCCATTTCCTTGCCGTCGTAATAGAATTCGGACGCCGGTCCGTCACCCGGCGTAATGATTCTCAGCTTGTCGGGGCGGTGCAAGTCCACGTTGGACTGGATCGTGTAAAACAGCGGCTGGCCGTTCGCGGCGGGTTCATCGAAGGCGCGGCGCACGGTGAAGGAGATCGCGTTCGCCTTGGCCAGGGTCTCGCTCATGTCCTTGAGCAGAGTCAGGGCCTTGGGTTCGATCGTCGCCGCGGCGGTCTTGGCCGCGTGCTCCTCGGCGACCGCGGGCGCGACGGCGCACACGCCCGCGAGCGCCAGCGCCGACACGCAAACAGTTAAAAATCTCAATTTCTTGGCCATTCCAGATTCTCCAGGACTACAGCTCATAGAAGCTAAACCCATGCGGTTGAACACCAGGTCTCACAGGTCTGCGGAAAGGGGGGCGCGACGGCCTCGGTTAAAGGCGGATTGCCGAATCGCAAGCCTCGGCGCCCCTGGTGGGCCCGGCTTCCAGACGACATGTTCGTGGGGCAGGCGGTTGATTCGGTCGCTGCATCCGACTTCCCGAAAAATTTCAAATAAAGCCAATATCGCTCGTTCCCGCCGACTGCATATAGCTCTGGTTGCAAACCCGCGTGCGCTCTTATAGCGGAGGTTGAGGCAAGCCGGTGAATCTTTTGCGACGGCGGCGTTCACAATAATTTGATCCCTGAATCGCAGCGGGCGCGATGCAGAATCGCCAGCCCTTGCTCGCAGCCAATGATACGGTTTTCGCAAGATCGCTTCGCGATCCGCGAAAACGAAATGGCGCGGAAATCCTTCAGGCGAAGGGCGGATTTCCGCGCGAATGGAACACGATTTCCGAACGGATCGTTCGGAAATCGTATGACGGGAACTTGCAGCCATCCGGCCTAAGCAAACATTCGTTGGTCGCCCAACGAATGTTTGCTTAGGTTCCTTTGTTTTCGCAGGATTTTCATCCGAAAACCGGGGGCTGCTTTTCGGAAATCCTGCTTGAATTTCACGGCCGCGCCAGAGCATGCGCGCGGGCGAAACGAAGGAAGCCGCGCGCGGCGTGGGAGTCGTCGCGCGCGGCAATACCCGCTGGGGCGGGCGGTCCTGGCTCCTCCGATTCAGGTTCGCAGTTCGGAGCGCAGGGAGTGTTGCAGGAGCCCGCTCGCGGCGCTGGCCAGCGCGTCCCTCAAGGCCGGGCTCGCCGTCTGCTTCGCGCCAAGGTCCAGGGTGATGGCGATGACGGCGATATCCTCGCACGTCAGCTTGCCAAAGGGCCAGGGAAACGGCGGCTTTGGCGGAGGCGGGCACAGGTCGTCGGTCACGTCAAGGACAAAGCGTTTGACGGCGCCATGGTCGGCTTTTCCGGCGGTCACATCGATGACCGTCTGGATCAGTTGCGCCCGCGCGACGATTTCCTCGCCAATCGCGTGCATCAAGCCCGCGCGGCGCTCCGCCACGCGGGAGACCGGACCCAGGGGGCCGCCGCCGATCACCTCCCAAATTTCCGGATGTTGCCGCAACAGCGCCGCGAGCAACTCCCGCCACGGCTCCGGACGAGGGCCGAAGGCGCTCCCCGAAGGCGAATCCAGGTAGTCCGCCAGCCTCGTCCGCCATGGCTCCGGGGTCGGCTGGCCGAAGACGCTCACACGGTCGAGCGCGGCGCGGATCACCGGACCGGCAGGGCCGTACGGAATATGCGGATCGTCGTCGGAGGGGCGTTCAATTCCGGAAACGGCGTGGAGCAGGGCGAGGAGGCGTTCGGGCGAGAGGGCGGCAATATCGTCCATCTGTGATCTCCAGAAGCTGAAGGGTGCGCCGGGTCTCGTCGAGGCTCGCGGCGGGGAAAATGCAACGCTGGGAAGGGGCGATAATGTAACCCCGGCAGCCTGCGCGCCTTTTCGCGGCTGGTCGTCATGCGAATGATGGAGCGCCGGAGCAATTTGAGTTGGCCGACTTTGCGTCATTGCAATCGTTCAGGCTTCCAGTTCCGGCCGCGATCTTGGTCAAGACTTTTAAATGCGAGGTTTTTTGGCTGGCGGTCTTGCCGCGCGCCGCCGCGCTTTCGCCATCCGGCGGCGCGTCGAGGCGGGTTTGACCGAATTGAAAATATCAACACAATGACGCGTCGCTGTTTTCGATATTGAAATTGGTTTGATCCTGGCTTGGAAAGCCGCGCTTTCGGGGAGAAAGGCGTGACATCCGGTCTCTTGCCCAAATTGCTGGACTGCATCCATGCCGCCAGCCTCGACGTGACCCGCTGGCCGGACGCCCTTGGCGCCATCGCCGACGCGCTCGGCGCCCGCAGCGTTGGTCTGGCCGGCCTGAGCCAAAAACCCTCGGACTGCTGGGGCGTCATGGTCGGCGTCGATGCGGCGACGGTCGACGCCTACACGGGCTATTATCATGCCCGCAACCCCGCGTGGCTGGCTTCGGTCAACGCGCCTGTCGGCGTCATCCAGACGGACGGAATGGTCGTTCCGTCGCATGAGTTCGAGAAAACCGAATTCTACAACGACTTCCTGCTGCCCCAGGGCGTGACCACGATGGCGAGCGCGGTTCTCAAGGTCGAATCCGCGCGCCAGACGGTTCTCACAGTGCAAGGCGCTCGCGCGTTCGAAAACCGACAGCTTGACCTGATGCGGCGCATCGCCCCCCACCTGATGCGCGCCCTCGACGTCAATACCCGGCTGGCTCTGGCGACACACGCGCCGGTCGCCACGCTGGCGCATTTCGAACTGACGCATCAGGCCGCGCTGTTCGTCGACCGCGACGGCGACGTGCTGGACGCCAACGGCCCGGCGCGCGCCTTGCTGCTTGATGGCCTGCCGCTCGACAGGTGCGGCGTCTCGCGCGTGTTCGACGCCGACGATTCCGAAAGATTGCGCGCGGCGATCCGGCGATGTGAAGCCAAGCCGACCACGACCGAGTCTGTCGTTCTCCGCCGCGCCGGCCGGTCCGCGCTCACGGCGCTGGTCACCTCCATCGCTGTCGATCTGCCCTGGCGGCTGCCCTCATGGCCGACGGCGCTGGTCTTGATCGAAGCGAGGCCGGAACGCGGGAACGATTTCCCCTTTGGCTTCACCGCCGCGGAAGCCGCGCTGGCCCGGGAAATGCTGCGCGGCCATGGCGTGGCCGCCGCCGCGCAGCGTCTTGGCGTCGCGCGTTCGACAACGCGCACGCATCTCGCCCGTCTGTTCCAGAAGACGCACACGCACAGCCAGGCGGAGCTTGTTCTGGCGTTGCTTGGCAAGACAGGCGACGTCCGCTGACGCTCACGCGGAGGCCTGCGCCAGCGGCGCCGCAAACATCCGCGCGATGAACGGGCAGGCCGAACGCGGCGCTCGGCAAAGCGTTGTGGGCTCTGCGCTTTCGCTTACGCCGCCGCGGCGCTGCTGCCGTCGACCGTCACGCGGTTGCGGCCGCCCGACTTGGACAGGTAGAGCGCCTGGTCGGCGCGTCTGATCAGGGCGTCGGGGCTTTCGCCGCCATGCGATTCGGCCACGCCGATCGACACCGTGATGGTCAGCGTCTCCGCGCCGCCGCGAATCGGAAACGGCGACCCCGCCACTCTGGCGCGCACCCGCTCGGCGACGAGGCGGGCGGTGGACAGCCGGGTCTCCGGCATGACGATGACGAATTCCTCGCCGCCGAACCGGCACAAAAGATCGGCGCCGCGCACCACGCGCCGCACCCGCGATGCAAATCCTTTGAGAATTTCGTCGCCGACATCGTGGCCGTGGGCGTCGTTGACTTTTTTGAAATGGTCGATGTCGAGCACCATCGCCGAGAGCGGACGGCCCTTTTGCGCGCTCTGCTCCATCAGCCCGACGACATGGGTTTGCAGGTAGCGGCGGTTGTTCAGGCCGGTGAGCGGGTCCACCACGGCCATTTCCATCGCCGCCTGCACGTTGGAGCGCAGCGAATCCGCATAGCGCTTGCGGCGCACCTGGGTGCGCACCCGCGCGATGATCTCGTTGCTGTCGATGGGGCGGACCAGATAGTCGTTGACGCCGAGGTCGAGGCCGCGCAGCACGCGGGCGCGATCCTCGATGTCGGACAGCATCAGGATCGGGGTGTGGCGGGTGCGCTCGACCGAGCGCAACTGGCTGCACAGCCGCAAGCCGTCGTAATTGGCGAGCCCAAGGCTGACCATCACCAGTTCGTACGGCGTCTCCGTGGCCCGGAACAGGGCTTCCGTCGGGTCGGGCTCGATGTCGACCTCATAGCGGTCGCGCAGGGCGGACAGGATTTTTTCGCTGGAATTGACGCGGTCGTCGACCACCAGCACCTTGCCGCCAAGCCCGCCGTCGAGCCTGTGGTCCACCGCGTCGGTCACGCCGAGCGCCACGGAGGTTTCCGCGCGCGCCCGCAATTCGTCCACCGAGGTTTTCAGACGCGCCAGCGAGCGCACCCGGGCGATCAGGGCGATCTCGTCGATCGGCTTGGTGAGAAAATCGTCGGCGCCGGCTTCGAGCCCGCGGACCCGGTCGGAGGTCTGGTCGAGCGCCGTGACGATGATCACCGGCAAGTGCAGGGTTCCCGGATTGGCCTTGAGCTTGCGGCAGACTTCAAATCCGTCCATGCCCGGCATCATCACGTCGAGCAGGACGAGGTCGCACTCGCCGCGCTCGCAGATTTTCAGAGCCTCGAACCCGTTGGTGGCCGTCACCACGTCAAAATATTCGGCCGTGAGGCGCGCTTCGAGCAACTTGATGTTGGGGAGGAGGTCGTCGACCACCAGAACGCGCGCGGTCATGCCTTCAGTCTCCGATGAATTTTCGCACCGTCTCCAGGAACTTGACCACGGAAATCGGCTTCGACAGATAGGCTTCGCAGCCGCCCTGGAGAATCTTCTCCTCATCCCCCTTCATGGCGAAGGCGGTGATGGCGACCACGGGAATGTCGGCGAGATCAGGGTCATCCTTCAGCCATTGCGTGACCTGGAGGCCCGACACTTCGGGAAGCTGGATGTCCATCAGGATCAGGTCGGGATGGTGCGCGCGCGCCAGCGACACCGCTTCCACCCCGTTCCGGGTCTGCAGAGTCTGGTAGCCGTGCGCTTCCAACAGATCGTTGAAGAGCTTCATATTGAGTTCGTTGTCTTCAACGATCAGGACTTTTTTAACCATTGGGTTCCGCTTCGGGCGCGCCCGACCTTAGGAGTCTCGCGGACAAGCTAACCAACAGACATTGACGAATTGAAAATGCGCTTCACCCCAGGGTAGAACTTTAGGCAAATCGTTCCGTTGAAAAGAGAGTCGGTCTTGGTCCTCGGCGCCCCGCGAAAACCGAAGATGAACCGTGAAGCCGCCGAAGATATGGCGATCAAGGGTTTGAGCTTCCTTGCCGGCGATGACGAGCGTCTGTCGCGCTTTTTGGCCTTGAGCGGCCTCGACGCCGTCCATCTGCGTCAGGCTGCGGCGGAGCCGGGCTTTTTGGCCGGGGTGATGGCTTATTTGGCCTCCGACGAGGGTTTGCTGCTGGCGTTTGCCGCGCAGATCGGCGCGGCGCCTGAAGAAGTCGGCGCCGCCTGCGGTCTGCTGGCTGGGCCGGGCTTCGATTGAACTGGCCATTTTCGCCGATCCGCATTACAACAGCGCAAAAATTAGGCGCCAGCTCGGAAAGCACACATGGTCAAAGTCATTTTCATCAACGCCAAGGGCGAGAAGCGCGAGTTGGAGGGCCAGCCGGGCCAGACCGCGATGGAAATCGCCCGCAACGCGGGCGTCGAGGAAATTTATGCCGAATGCGGCGGCGCCTGCGCCTGCGCCACCTGCCATGTCTATGTCGACAAGGAATGGGCGGACAAGCTGCCGAAGCCCGAACCCATGGAAAGCGACATGCTCGACTTCGCCGTCGATCCGCGCCCGACCTCGCGGCTGTCGTGTCAGATCAAGCTGAGCGACGAACTGGACGGGCTGGTGCTGGAGTTGCCGAAGTCGCAGGGATAATCGGCTGGCGCGCCGCCCGCTTTTTTTTACGCGCGGCCGACGATCTGTTCGAGCCGGTTCGTCTTGCGCCGATCGCGCCGGCTTTTGCGAGAGCGTTTTCAAGCGAAGTGGATGCCGGAAGGCGTCGCTTGCAGCCGTCAGTTCCCTTCGCCGGGATTGGTGACGCGAAACCCCGTATCGATCCAGACCTTGCGATCCGCGACGCCCTTCCTGGCCGATCCGTCCGGATTGAGGGTGTGGATGCGGCGCTGCTCATCGTAGCAAACCCCGTTGATCCCGGTGAAATTGTGCTTGAGGCATTGCTGCGCGAGCGCGCGTTCGCTGGTTTCGGTATATTGCCCGTAAAGCGTAGTTCCGATCCATCCGGCGAAGCCGATCAAGACAAGCCCGGCCAGAATGATGCGCGTGGTGTCGCTTTGGGCGCAAACGGCGGCCGATTCCAGCATGGCGCCGACGGATTTTTCGGGCGCTTGTGGGTGGGTTCGTCTGAACCGTTGCGCGCAACGTTCGACGTATTCGCGTGTAAACTTCAAGCTTTCTGCGTATTCTTTCTTTTTTTGATTGACGTGTATGCGTTGCTTTAACGAGTCGCAATCGAACTTTACGTCATCGTTGGGATAGTTTGTCACGGCGTTGCTCGCTTTTGCTGGTCGCGGCAGTGTCCGGTTGGTGTCATTAATAAAATCTTATTGCAGCATGTCGCGGCGGGGTCGCCTCGGTGAGCGCTGACACGCGAAAAATGCTTAGCGTTTGTTTTTCCACATATTCGCGTTCCAGGTCAAACCCGTATCCGTATTTGCCGCAAACCGCTGTCGCCATGCGCGGGAGCGTGAGCGGTTCCTGGGGCGCGGCCAAAACTGTCCCTGGCGATGGCGTCAACCGCACGGTTTCGCGAGGGACGGCCGGATGTGGGGCGCGAGTTCGGGCGCCGAGCCAAAATCGGCGGCGGTGAAATAACCCGCGTCCGTCACGCTCGCGATCCCCTTGAACAATTCCGTGGGGTCGTCGACGCCCACGTCATCGGCGGCGCCCGGATCCATCGCGTTCATCCGCTCGGCGAGGTCCCAGTACATCTGGTCCTGCGGCAGCGCCGGCGCCTTGCCCACCCGCTTTTTCGCGGCGACGTCCCTGCGATATTTGGCGAGATAGAACGCAACCGCTTTCGTGATCTTCGCGCGTTCCGTGGCCTTGCAGAAGCGGCGCTGGTCCTCGGTCATCAGGCAGTTGAGGGCCAGGCCCGCCACCTCATATTCGAATTTCAAAATTGTGTTCGCCTCATCGAGCCCGCGATTGGTCCAGCCGGGGTGACGCCAGGGCCGAACCGCGTTGATGCGGGCGAAGCAGCGCGCGCTGGGCGAGGCGATGATCGCGAATTCGAAGGTGCGCCCGGCCTCTCCTTGATCCAGACGTTGCCGGACGGTCTCCATGGGCGAAAAGTCGGAGGTGACGGGCGGCGCCCGTTCCACCGCGGCGTCCACGGCGGCGCCCACGCGCGGGGGCTGGCTCGGCGTCTTCTTCAAATAAATGATCAGACAGACCGCCAATGCGATGAACCCCACGCCAAACAGGATGAAATCCACCAAACCCAGCGGCTCTTCCGACGCTGTCGCCCGTGGTTGGCGGGTCATGGGGGGCTCCGGCTCCTGATCGGGAGAGGGTGTCGGAGCGTGATCCAGAGGCGTGCTACGGTTTCCGCAAGATCGCTTCGCGATCCGCGAAAACGAAATCGCGCGGAAATCCTCCAGGCGAAGGGCGGATTTCCGCGCGAGCGTTATTCGATTTCCGAACTGATCGTTCGGAAATCGAATAACGCCTCGCTTGCCGAATGACATAATGAAAAAACCTCGGGCCCGGCCAAGTCTTAGGGAATTTTCAAGCGAAGCGGATGCCGGTTCGCGTGAAGAAAATGCGTCAAAACAATAACCTAGAGCTTTTTCATGGTTCCATGAAACGTGGAAAAGCTCTAAGCAAGCATTCGTTGGCCGCCCAACGAATGCTTGCTTAGATTCCTTTGTTTTCGCAGGATTTTTATCCGAAAACCGGGGGCCACTTTGCGGAAATCCTGCTGAGCAATATGCCGCAGCGCAACCGATGTGCGTTAACGATCGGTCGCCGCCGACCCGAACAAAACCGGCCTTCCGGTCGTGATTCTTTTGCTCAACCCCGCGAAAACGCGCGCATGAGGAGGGCGTTCCTTGACAGGACGATGGCCGCTTTTCAAGATCGGCTCGGTTGTGGATCGAGAGGCGGTGGGCAATGATGAAAAGCAAGCTCTTGATCGGGCTGGCCGTCTGCGCGGTCGCGCTGGGCGCGGCGAAGGCGCAGGCTTGCACCCGCATCCTGTATCAATCGGGAACCAAAGACTTCATTGTCGGACGGACAATGGACTGGATGGTCGACCCGCACACCGATCTCTGGACCTTCCCGAAGGGCATGGAGCGAGACGGCGGGGTCGGCCCGCGCTCGATCAAGTGGACGTCGAAATACCGCTCGGTGATTTCCTCGTTTTATGACGCGGCCACGGTCGACGGGATCAACGAGGCGGGCCTTGTCGCCAACACGCTCTATCTGGTGGAGACGGAGTACGGCGACGCCAACGCCACGAAAAAACCGCTGATCTCGGTGGGGGCCTGGACCCAATACGCCCTCGACAATTTCGCCACCGTGGCCGAGGCGGTGGACGCCCTGTCCAAGGAGCCGTTCGTGATCGTCGCGCCAGACCTGCCGGGCGGGCGCAAGGCGGCCGGACATTTGTCGCTTGCGGACGCGACGGGCGACAGCGCCATTTTCGAATATATCGACGGCAAGCTGGTGATCCACCACGGCCCGAATTATACGGTCATGACCAATTCGCCGCGCTACGACAAGCAGCTGACGCTCAACGCGTACTGGCAGGGCGTGGGCGGCTCGAAATTCCTGCCGGGAACCATTCAATCGCCGGACCGCTTCGTTCGGGCGAGCTATTTTTTAGGCGCGGCCCAACGCGTGGACGATCCTGTCCTCGCCGTCGCCACGGTCTTCTCGCTCGCCCGCGCCAGTTCGGTTCCGCTCGGAATCTCGGACCCGAACCAGCCGAACATCGCTTCGACGATCTGGCGCACGGTCTCCGACGCTGGCGCCCGGCGCTATTATTTCGAGTCCGCCTACACCCCCGCGATATTCTGGGTGGATCTGGACAAGCTGAAGCACGCCAAGCCGATGAAGCTCGACCTCTCCGGCCATCCCACCATCGCCGGCGAAGCCTCGGACAGGTTCGTTCCGGCGGAGCCGTTCACGTTTCTGTCGCACTGAGGGGCGTCGCGGGGCTCGCTCAGCGCCGGGGGCGCGCCGGTGCCGCATCCCTGTCGCGCATGGAGCGCAGGGCCGTCTCCACGCCCCACTGCGACAGGCGAAGCAGGACAATGACGCTGTCGGCCTTCTCGGCGCCGCGGAGGTCTTTGGCCGGCTTGTTGGCCCTGGCCTGTTCGAACCCCGCGAGCGCGTAACAGAGTTCGTACAGCGCTCGTTCGAGATGCTGCTTCATGTTGCCTCCGGGTTGTTCTTCCTCAAGGACCGGGACAGGAACGCATTGCGCCCTCAACGTGTCGCTTTGCGCGAGATGCGCCTGGACGCAATGCGATCCAGTCCCCTTGGCGGAACCTGCCGCAACAGCATGCGTCGCGACAGGTTGTAGGGGTTACGGAAGGGTCTGGCGCGGATATCGCTCATGTTTCAGTATGTTCAGCAAGGCGAGCGCGACGGCGTCGGCTTCGCCGCCGCACGCACTGAGTTGCGGGATCGTCGCCGCCTGCCATTCGATCCACTCGCCTTGGCTGGGGTGTTCCTCTTCAAGGGCCGGGGACAGGACCGCATTGCGCCCTCAACCTGTGATACGATTTCCGAACGATCAGTTCGGAAATCGTATTCCACTCGCGCGGAAATCCGCCCTTCGCCTGGAGGATTTCCGTGCGATTTCGTTTTCGCGGATCGCGAAGCGATCTTCCGGAAACCGTATGACTTTGTCCGAGATGCGCGTGGACGCCATGCGATCCAGTCCCCTTGCGCCGCCCTTTCGGCGTGGTCGCGGCCCCTCGGATTTCGCTCTTCGGGTTGTGGCGCCCGTGTTCAAGCCCGCAAAAAGCGGTGAAAATGGATGGATTTCGGTGGAATTTCGCGAAAAAAACGCGCGATTCCTGCTCATGCACGCGGTGGGTTGTGTACGACATCTGCTCAGGCGCGCGAGGAGCGTGAAACGCGGGTCAGGGGCGTGACGGCGGTTTTTGGTGTCGATTCAGTTGCTTGGTGGGATTCATGGGAAACAAGAGGTTTCACGTGAAACAAAACAAGAACAAAATCTTGTGTTTGTCGGGTTTTCACTCTTGAAGCCAACATGAACGCGCGTTGACGGCGTTTTCGTTTCGCCGATCAAGGTTGCGAATGTCTATCCTGACGACGCCCAGGCCAATGCCCCAGCCCCTCACCCGAACCCTCTCCTCGCAGGCGGGGAGAGGGAAAGGTCGCGCTCATCCGGCCGCCTTCTCCTTGTCGCCGCGCTTCAGCAGGAACGGCGCGACATCCGAGATGGACGGCGCCTTCTCCGCGATGAACGGCATCGGCCGGCACACCGCCATGGCCGACAGGCCGATGCGGGCGGTGAGCAGGCCATTCAAGACCCCTTCGCCCAGCCGGGACGAAATGCGCGAGGCCACGCTATGGCCGACGATTTGTTGCAGCAGCGAATCGCCGATGGCGACCGCGCCAGTCAGGGTCAGGTGCGTGCCCACCGCCCGCGCCAGCCGGAAGGCGCCGAGCATGCCGGGACGTCCGCCGTAGATCTCCGAAATGCGGCGGATCAGGCGCAGGGCCTGCGCCGCGACGAAAACCACGTCGATGATCGCGCGCGGCGCGATGGCGGTCACCAGCGACACCGCCTTGGCCGCCTTGGCGATTTCCGCGCGGGCGGCGGCGTCCAGCGCCGGCATCAGCGCCTTTTCCGCGATCTCCACCCGCGCCGCGCCGTCGATGATCTCGTTGCGCAATTCCTTGAGGCGTTTGCGCGCCACATCCATCTCTGGCTTGTCCGCATAGAGCGAGATCAGCTCCGCCACTTTCGCCTTGGCCATGCCGACATCGTCGTTCTCATGGGCGATGGCGAGCGAACGATGCAGCCGCGCGATGGCGCGCTGCTTGTAGAGCACGGCGATTTCGCGGGAGACCAGCACGCCGATCGCGACCAGGATCAGGCCCGCCAGCCCAACGCCGAGCACGCCCAAAGCCTTGCTCTTGGCGAACAGATCCTCGACCAGCGTATCCAGCCACAGGCCGATCGACAGCGAAACCAGCGCGCCGAGCGCCGAAAGCAGCACGCCGCCCCAGGTCCAGCCGCCTTTTTTCGGCGCAAACCCCTCGGCCTGCGCCTCCTCGGTGAGGCGCTCCTCCTTTTCGGCGGCGGCGGCGGTTTGCGCGGCGGCCTGCGCCGCCTCGACCTCGTAATAATCGGGCTGGGGCGCCACCATGTCCTCGCCGAGCTGGTCGAGGCGGAAGGCGCGCGGACGCGGGCGCTCGGGGCGGGGGGCCTCGGAGCTGGGATCAGTTTGGCTCATGGCATCCAATCTCCGAACAGGAATTGGCAGGCGCGGTCGAGCCGGATGTGCGGCGGCGGCGCGCCCTGCGGCGTTTGCGGCGGCCGGAACCGCACGAAGCGGACATCGGCCAAGTGTTCCGGCGTCGCCAGCATGTCGCCGCGGAACGCTTGCTTCGCGTCTTCGGGCAACTGGCCGGGGAAGACCGCGGCTTCCGTCTTGCCGTCGAACTTGTGCCCGTCAAGGCATTCGCCGGCGAGTGGGGCGCCGACGATGGCGTCAAGCATCTCCTTGCCATATTTGATCTGGGCTTCGCGGGTGGCGCGCACCGCGGCGAGCGCGACCACGTCCACCTGCGCGCCAAAATCCTCGGCGCGGGCGATGGAGCGCGACGCCAGCACGCGCAGGATCGCCTCGAGCCGGTCATGGCTGAGGTGATGCAGGTGGTCGGCCTTGGTCGCGGCGATCAGAATCTTGTCGATGCGCGGCCGGAACAGGGTGTTGAACCAGCTGTTATGGCCGGAGCGGAAGGCGGCGAGCACGTCGTTGAGGCCGCGTTGCAGGTCGCGCACCGCCTCGGCGCCGGAATTGAGCGCGGCGAGCGCGTCCACCAGCACGATCTGGCGGTCGAGCCGGGCGAAATGGTTCTGGAAGAACGGCTTGACCACAAAAGTTTTGTAGGCCTCGTAGCGGCGCTCCATCATCGCGGCGAGCGTGCCCGGCGCGGCGAAAAAGCCTTCCGGCAGGGGCAGGGGCGCGAAGGTGAGGGCGGGGGAGCCGTCGAGGTCGCCGGGCATGAGGAAGCGGCCGGGCGGCAGGGTGGACAGGGCGTAGGATTCGCTGCGCGAGGCGCGCAGATAAGCGGTGAATTTTTCCGCAGCCTTGCGCGCCACGCCCTCGTCTTCGGGGCCTGCGGGATCGAGCGATCGCGAAAAGGCGCGGAATTCGGCGGCGAGCGTGGCGCGGGCGGCGCCGGCGCTGGCGTCAAAGGTTTCGCGCGACCAGTCGGCATAGGTCTTTTGCAGCAGCGGCAGGTCCAGCAGCCATTCGCCGGGATAGTCGATGATGTCGATGGTCAGCGACGATCCGCCGGCCCGAAACCCCTCGCGGCGCTCGAAGTCGAGGCGCAGGCGCAATTGCGAGATCTGGCGGGTCGATTCCGGCCAATGGCGCTCCGGGCCGGAGAGGGCGGCGAGATGGTCCTCATAGGCGAAGCGCGGCACGTTGTCGTCGGGCTGCGGTTGCAGCTTGCCGCGAATGATGCGGCCCTCCTCGGCGACGCGGAAGGCGGGCAGGGCGTTTTTGCCGGACTTGCCGAGCAGGGTCAGGTGGCGGGTGAGGGCGGTGATGAACACGGTCTTGCCGGCGCGCGACAGGCCGGTGACGCCAAGACGAAGGCCTTTTCCACGGATCAGGTCGGACAGGTTGGCCGCGCCGTTGCGGGCTTCGGCGAGGAGTGTGTCGAGGATGGGCAAGCGGGTCTCCGGGCGGTCTAGTCTCAGATGGGCGCCCGACGCGACTTATACAGGGTCATGACAGAAACGCGAGCAATTGGCCGCCCTTCCATGACAATTCGTTCCAAGGCGCCTCGACCTTGAAGACGGCGAGCGCCGCTGGCGGAAAGAATCGGTTGAGGCGGTCGATGTCCGGCGTCGGGCCGCCATTGGCGAAGGCGACCGCGAATTCGGCGACGGCGGGATTGTGGCCGACGACCAGGACGTTGCGGATGTCGTCCGGCAGCGCGCGCAACAGCGCGGCGAGCTCGTCGCATTCCGCCTGGTAGATGCCCGGCTCCAGTTGCAGCTCGGGCGTCGCTCCGCAGGTCTTGAGCACGACGTCCAGGGTTTCGCGGGTGCGGGCGGCGTCCGAGCACAGCGCGATGTCGATGATGTCGCCGCGCGCGGCCATGGCGCGGCCGATATGGGCCGCCGCCTCGCGCCCGCCGACGGTGAGGGGACGGTCGTGGTCGCGATATTTTCCTGTGGGCGCGGCATGGGCGTGCCGGAGCAGATGGAGACGGCGCATGCGGGAAAGATATCATGAATCGCGCCGGCGTCATCAGACTGGCCCGGACTGCGACACTACGAAGCCGCAGCGATTCCGCTTCCCAGGCCAAGGGACGTTGCGGCGCCAAAATGGCGGCATCCAAAAAGATTCCAAATATATTGCGAAATTATGCCAATAAGAAACCTTCAATACAATAAAAAATCAAAAAAGACCAAAACAAAAAATAGAACATGTCAAAAATACAGTTTCGCACCAGTCTCTCCATGCATCGTTACGTTGTAAACTATGCTTCAGGAGACGATCGTGACCGTTTCAAGCCTCAATTCAAATTCTTACAGCCTTGCATTGCTTCAGCAGCAGCGCCACAAGACAGCCAGCGACGCGAGCGCCTCAAGCGACGCTTCAGCGTCGTCGTCAGCGCTCCAGTCCGGTTTTGTCGCCATGATGGCGCAACCGCCGCTCGGCGCGATCTCATCTGATTTCGGTGATTCCGGCGCCTCCGGAGGCGACGGCGAATCCGCGTTTGGCGGTTACGGCTATCTCGCCGGTTCCGATACCGCCGCGTCGTCGGGCGCCGCGTCTTCAACCTCCGGTTCGTCGGCCTCCAGTTCCGATTCGAGCTTTGGCGATCAGCTCAAGACCTTGCTGACGTCGATTCTCAACGGCGACACGGCCCAAGCGCAAAGCGCGGCGACGTCGCTCTCCACCGCCCTGTCGAGTTCATCCTCGTCCAGTGCGTCCGGCTCATCCGCCGATGGCGACTCCAGCCTTCTCAGCGATCTGAAAAACCTGCTCTCCGCCGTGGAATCGGGCGACATGACCACGGCGAAAAGTCTGGCGCAAACCATGCAAGACAAGCTGGACAATCCCCCGCCGCCGCCCCCGCCGCCGGCGGCTTCCTCAGGTTCGTCGGCGTCCCAGCTGGCGAGCGATCTCGCTGCGCTGCTTTCGTCCGTGCAATCGGGCGACACCTCGACTTCGCAGACCGCGGCGCAGTCGGTGTCCAGCGATCTCGCGAGTCTGGCGTCGTCAGACACGACCTCCACAAGTTCGGAATCGTCATCGGCCAGCGCCCAGGCGACGGTGCTGAAGGATTTGCAGGATCTGATTTCCCAGGCGAAATCGGGCGCATCCGCCTCGGCGCAGCAAAGCGCGGCGCAGACGCTTTACGAAGCGCTCGCGGCTTTAGGTTCGTCGCAAGGCTGATCTCCGGGACAACGGGAGAGTTCAACGGACCAAAGCTCAGGGGAGGCGAGCGCCAATCGGCTGTCGCTTCGCGCGACCTTCCCGCGTCAACCGCCGCCCGGCTCCTCCGGCCGAAACTCCAGCAAATCGCCGGGCTGGCAGTCCAGTTCGGCGCAAATTTTTTCCAGCGTGTCGAAGCGCACCCCCTTCACCTTGCCGGATTTCAGCAAGGAAAGATTCTGCTCGGCGATCCCGATCCGCGCGGCGAGATCGCGCGAGCGCATTTTGCGTTTGGCGAGCATGACGTCGAGGTTGACGATGATGGGCATGGGTCAGACGATCTGCGCGTGGTCTTCGGCAAGCTCCGCCGCCGTCTTGAAAATATAGGCCAGCGAGAACAGGAGGGTAACGAAAATGGCGTTGAGCAGGTCGCTGGGCTGAACGAACGGGGGGTGACGGCCGCTGGCGCCATGGCCGGCGACGATCAGATAAAGAATCCACCCCGACCATAGGATCACGGCGAAGCGGATGATCTGGCGCAGCCAACCGATCTTCTTGCGCAGGGCGGCGGCGAGCGGCGAGAGCGCGACCGGCGCCGAAGTTTCGATGCTCATCAATCTCTCCAAGTCTCAAACAATGGCGGCGTGGTCTTCGGCCATCTCCGCGGCGGCGATAAACACTTCGGCCATAGCGATGGCGATGGTTCCGGCAAGCAGGCCGAAAAAGAACAGCGGTGGAAATCCGATCGCCAGCAGCCGATGGCCGACGCCCAGGTTGAGCGACAGGATGGTCGCCTCCAAACTATTGTCGAGCACGGCGCAGGCCGCCGCCGCGATCAGGAAAAAGCCGGCGCGGCGTAGCCACAGCGCCGGCTCCACCTGGAAGACGCGGCCCGACAGGAAGACCCCGAACAGCCGCCACAGGCAATAGAGCGCGCCGAGTCCCGCGCCGGCGGGCAAAAGAGCCGAAGCGAAACCGGCGGCCAGTTGCGCGGCGGAAAAGTCGCCGAAATCCGCGCCCCAGATCAAATGGGCGTTCTCCGCGACGCGCGCTGGATGCGCCCAATGCCAAAGGGTCGCGCCGACGATCCACACGGCGCAGGCGGCGGTGAGCGCGCGCGCCAAGCGCGAAATACGGGCGATCCTTGCGAATGGCCGCGTGGCCGGGGCTTGAGTCATGTCAGGCTCCTTTCCTCGCGCAGTCCCGCGCGAAATTGTCCCAAAACGCCGCGACCGGCGCGCCATAGGCGGCGCGGAACGCGTTTTTGAATTCCTGGCCGGCATACAGTCCGTCGCGCAGGACCCCAAAAGCCTTTTTTTCGCGCGCGCGCCGAAAACCGACGAACATCCCGGCTGGGCGATAGGCCATGTGCGCGCCGGGCAGAGAATTTTCCAAGAAGCCGGCGGTTTCGACCGGGTTGATGCTCTGGCCGGCGGCGATGGCGCGCCGCGCCTCCTCCGGGCTGATCTGTTGAGCGCCGCCGCCGCCGGAGACCAGCACCGCAATCCCCTCGGTGAACCAGCTCGGCAGGCTGATCACGCTCAGCGAGGAAAAATAGCTGAGCAGATGGGCATGCGAGAATTCGTGGGTCCGATCGGCGTCGAAATCGGCATAGGCGACCACGGCCACCGGCCCGCCAAAGGGACGGCCTTGCAAGGGTTCGACCCGCGCCATGGGGCCGGGCGGCAGTTTGTCCACATTCGCCGCGAGCAGCTCGGCGCCGGGTTGGGCGGGCACGCGGCAATCATCGAAGAGACAGGGTTGCGCCTTGGGGTCGTGCGGCAAGGCGGAGGCGGGGCCGCGCCCCGCCAGGACCCCCAACAGGCTCAGGGCGCTCAACATTTGAAAATTCATGGGAAGGCCTCCAATCCACGCCCAGAGATTGACACGCGAAAAATTTAATGTCAAACATTAAAAAAATCACGATATAGGATTTAGTCTTCATGAAAAAGCTCCTGGTTCCGGCGCTCGCGCTGCTGCTGTCCGGCTGTTGGCATGTCCCGGTTTCCGCTTTGTGGCGGCTGAGTAAGGTCGATACGCTCGCCGTCGATCCCGCCGGCGTCAGGTTGGCCGGGCGGATTCCAGACTGGATCGACGTGCGATCGGGGCAGGCGCATATCAAACTGGTCAGCCATGAGGGCGAGCCGGACGCGCAGGAGCGCATCCTCGATCTCGTCCGCGACGAGTCCCCCAATCCTCGCGGCCTCGCTGACGAAGCCTGGGCGAAAACCCGTTTCGTCGTGTTCCGCGCCAGCGCCGCCGACGTGGCTTGGCTGCGCGCCTTGCAGGACCGCGCCCGCGCGGAAAAGGCGGCGGGCGAAAGCCACAAGGGAAGGCTCTTGCTCACGGCGGAGCCGTGCCGGCGCGTCGATTCGCCGCCGCCGGGACCAGCCCGCGTCGATCTCTATCTGCAACTCGGCGACAACGAGGATTTCTTCAAAATCTACGACGACGTCGATCTGCGTGATCCCGCCGTTTTGCCGAATTTCGACTCGGTCATTCCGCCCTGTGGCAAGATCGCGAAGCGCGCGTGATCCCGTCCCCTCCGCCTGGCGAAAAAACGGTCACCGCTTCGGCCGGGACAGCGCAGCATTTTGTCGCGCCGCGGGCAGCCGCTTCGCCGCAAATTGGCCGTTAAGTTTAGGCTTTTGCGCTTTCGGACGATGGTCTAACCCTTCGGGGTGCATAGCGAGTCGGCGCGGGAGAATGCCAATGAGGAGAGCGGTGTGGTTTGTCGCGGGCGCGTTGCTGGCGACCGGAGCGGCGCGCGCGGAAGATCAAGCGCCCGTGACCGATTTCGGCCGGACGTTTGGACCGCGCGTGATTCCGACGCCCGCCGCGCCCGGCTCAACGGCGAACCCGGCTGAAAAACCGACGCAGTCGCCCCAGGCGCTGGCCTGCGCCAACAGCGACGGCAAGGCGTCCCCGACGCGGCGCGACGAAGCCTGCTCGTTTGTGATCGACCAGCGCAAATGGACGGGCAAGGAAATTTCCTGGGCCTACGCCAACCGCTGCGCCGCCCGCTACAAGCTCAAGCAGCTCGACCGCGCGCTCGCCGATTGTTCCGAAGCCATCGACCAGGACCCAGACCAGGCGAACGCCTATCAACTGCGCGCGGAAATCCATCGCAAGCGCGACAACCGCGCCAAGGCGCTGGAGGATTACGACAAGGCCATAGCGCTCGGCGCCAAAAGCTCCGCCGTTTTCGCCGGACGCGGACTGCTTCACCTGCTCGATGGCGACGGCGCGAAGGCGCTGGAGGATTTCAACCAGGAGGTCGCCCTGGCCGGCGGTCTGGAGGACTCCTGGATGGATCGCGGCAGCGCCCGCCTGAGCCTCGGCGACAATGCCGAGGCCGAGCACGATTTCGCCAGGGCGACGGAACTGGCGCCGAAGAGCGCGCAGGCCTGGTTGAACCGGGGCATTGCGGCGCTGGGCATGGGCGAAAAGGCCAAGGCGGCCGAATTTTTCGGCGAGGCGCTCAAGCTCGATCCGGCGCAAGCCTATGCGGCGCTGTGGCGCTTCCTGGCGAGCGACGGCTCGCCGGCGGCCAAATCGGAACTACAGGCCTGGGCCGACAAGGCGACGAGCAAGGATTGGCCCTTCGTGGTGACGCAGCTCTATCTGGGCCGCGCCGAGACCGCTGAAGCGCTCGGGGCGCCCAAGGACGACGACCAGCAATGCGAAGCGCGCTTCTACGTCGCGGAGAACCAGTTGCGGCAGGGCGCGGCGCAGGAGGCGGCGACCGGGCTGAAGCGCGCGGTTGAAAGCTGCCCGAAGAATTTCATCGAATATTTCCGCGCCGTCGCCGATCTGAAGACGATCGAGACGAAGTGAATCGGGGGCGCGCTCGCAAGGGCGCGCCCCCTCTCGGGCGCCGCCCGGAGCGCTCGATCATTGAACCTGCAACAACACAGATTGTTCATCAGCGTTGGAATTGCATCCACCCGGGATGTTCGCGATACTTGTCCACGCCCCGTGTCGACGGAGCCCCCGAAAATCAGGATCGTCGCGTATCAGCCGGCGGTTCGGACCAAAGAACGTCACGGGGTCGGCCGCCATCCGGCGGCGGCAAAAAGGGAGAAGGACATGAAGACATTTCTGTTCGCCTTGGGTGTGGTCGCGCTTCTTGCCGAACCGGCGTTCGCCGGCGTCGCGATCCCCGCCCCGTCGCCCGCCGACGCCACCGTCGGCGTCGCGCCAACGCAGGTGGTGACGCGCGCGGGCGTCGCGCATCGCTCCTCCCGCCGCACGTCCCGCCGGGTCAACCGCAGGCACAGCTACTGAAATTTCGAAAGCCGCCTCCGCTTGCGGCGGAGGCGGCGCCCGCCTTCACTCCAACGGCAGCGCCACGAAGCGCGCCTGGCCCTGGCCATTGGCCACCAGCATCAGCGCCGTCTTCTTCTTTTCCGCCTTCAAAACCTTCAGCTGCGCCTGGACATCGTCGGGCCGGGCGACCGGCGTGCGGTTGATTTCGGTGATGACGTCGCCCGGCGCCATCTTCTGCTCGGCGGCGCGGCTATCGGGATCGACCCTGATCACCAGCGCGCCGGCCACGCCCTCCTTGATCTGGAATTTTCCGCGCGCCGCGTCGTCGAGCGGGGCGAGCTCCAGCCCGAACGCCTTGACGGTCGCGGCTGCGGCCGGCGGCGCCTGCGGCTTGTTCTCGCCCACTTTGCTCGGCTTGGCGCCGCGTTCGTCGAGCCGGCCAAGCGTGACCTTTTTCGTCACCTCCTTGCCCTCGCGCATCACCACCACGTCCACTTCCTTGCCGACCGGGGTCTGCGCCACGATCTTCGGCAGGTCATGGGCGGCCGGCACCGCCTTGCCGTCGAAGGAGACGATGACATCGCCCGCCTTGAGCCCGGCGCTCGCCGAGGGCCCCTTGTCCTCGACGCCGGACACGAGCGCCCCGCGCGGCTTGCCGAGCCCTAGGCTTTCGGCGATGCCCTCGTCGATCTTTTGAATGCGCACGCCCAGCCAGCCGCGCCGGGTCTCGCCGAATTTCAGCAATTGCTCGATCACCGGCTGCGCGGTGTCGGCGGGGGTCGCGAAACCGATGCCGATCGAGCCGCCCGAGGGCGAGAGAATGGCGGTGTTGATGCCGATCACCTCGCCGGCCATGTTGAACAGTGGGCCGCCGGAATTGCCCTTGTTGATGGCGGCGTCGGTCTGGATGAAGCTGTCGTAGGGCCCGCTGTCGATGTCGCGGTTCTTCGCCGAAATGATGCCGGCCGTGACCGAGCCGCCCAACGCGAACGGATTTCCGACCGCGAGCACCCAGTCGCCGACCCGCGCCTTGTCGCTGTCGCCGAATTTGACCGCGGCCAGCGGCTTTGGCGGTTTGACCCGCAACACGGCGACATCGACCTTGGCGTCCTTGCCGACCAGTTCGGCGCGCAGTTTCGAGCCGTCGTTGAAGATGACGTCGATTTCGTTGGCGTCGGCGATCACGTGATTGTTGGTGATGACGATGCCGCTGGAGTCGATCACAAAACCCGAGCCCAGCGAGGATGAGCGGCGCGGCTTGTCGCCGTTCGGCTGGCGATGGCGTTTTAAAAATTCCTCGAACATGTCGTCGAGCTGGCCGCCGGGCGGCAGTTTTTCCGCCTTGCGGTCCTCCACCTGGGTGGCGGAAATGTTCACCACCGCCGGCGTCACCTGCTCGGACAAGTCGGCAAACGAGTCCGGGGCCCCGCGCGCGGAAACAGAAGCCGGGACGGAAAGGGCGAGCAGGCCGGCGAACGCGACGGCGAGCAATTTCATAGAGGACCTCATTTGTTCGGGCTCGGGGCTTGCGCCTTGCCGGAGGCGGAATTGAAGAAGCGGAAGAAATCGGCGTTGGGCGACAGGACGAACCGCGACCCGCCCGCCTTCAGCGCCGTCTCATAGGCTTGCATCGAGCGGTAGAAGGCGAAAAAGTCGGTGTCCTGGCCAAAAGCGTCGGCGAAGATTTTGGCGCGCTCGGCGTCGCCGTCGCCGCGCAGGGTTTCGGCCTTCTGCCGCGCCTCCGCGACAATCACCGTGGCGTCGCGCTGGGCGCTGGCGGTGATCTGCGCCGCCTCCTGCTGGCCGAAGGCGCGATATTCCGCGGCCTCGCGGGCGCGCTCGGTGCGCATGCGATCGAAAACCTTTTCGGAGATCTGGCGCGGCAGGTCCACCCGGCGGATACGGGCGTCGACCACGGTCAATCCGAATTTTTGCGCTTCCGCGTCGACCTGCTCGCGGATTTTCGCGGTCAGCTCCAGGCGCTGGTCGCGCACGATGCGGGTCTGGTCGGCGTCGCCGAGCACGCGGCGCACGGCGGAATTGAGCACGGAGGCGAGCTGGTTGCCGGCGCCGGCGACGGTCCCGACGGTCTGGTAGAATTTGAGGGGATCGCTGATGCGATAGCGCACGAACGCGTCCACCTCCAGGCGCTGGTTGTCCGAGGCCAGCACTTCCTGCTGGGGCGATTCCAGGTCGAGGATGCGGTTGTCGATATAGACGACGGTCTCGATGAACGGCAATTTGAAGTGCAGGCCGGGCTCGGTGACGAGCCCGCGTCCAGGCAGGGGTTCGCCGAATCGCAGGATCAGCGCCTGCCGGGTCTGGCGCAATTCAAAGGTCGCGGCATAGGCGAGCAGCGCCAGAACGGCGCAGACGACGAGAAGAATGCGCGACATCACTGGGCTCCCGCCGGCTTGTTTTGTGAGTGATCGCCGCCTTGCAGCGGGTTCAGCGGCAGCACCGGCAGGGCGCCGGCGCGATCGAGCAAGATCTTGTCGCCGGAGCGCAGCACGCGCTCCATGGTTTCGAGATAGAGACGTTCGCGCGTCACCTCGGGGGCCTTCTTGTATTCGCCGAAAATTTTCAGATAGCGCGCGGTCTGGCCCTTGGCCTCGGCCACGGTCTGCTCGCGATAGCCTTCGGCGTCGCGCTGGATTTTCGACGCCTCGCCGCGCGCCTGCGGCACAATCTTGTTGGCCTCCGCCTGCGCCTCGTTGACGAAGCGGCTGCGGTCCTGCTGCGCGGAGGTCACGTCGCGGAATGCGGCGATGACGGTCGGCGGTGGATCGACGGAGAGCAATTGCACCTGCAAGATGGTGACGCCGGCCTTGTAGGAATCGAGAATGCTTTGAATCGCCTTTTGCGCGGCGGGTTCGATCACCTTGCGCTCGGCGGTGAGCAGCGGCTGGATTTGCGTGCGGCCCACGATCTCGCGCATGGCGCTTTCCGACACCGCCTTGATCGTCTCGGCCTGGTTCTTGATGTTGAAGGCGAAATCCTCGGGCTTGGTCGGGTCGATCTGCCAGATCACGCGGAACTTCACGTCGGCGATATTTTCGTCGCCGGTGAGCATCAGGCTTTCCTCCGGCGCTTCGCCGACGCTGGAAATGCTGGGCACGCCGCGCGCGCCGATGTCGATGGAATTGCGGTCGGTGACGTTGAGCTTGACCACGGCGCCGATCGGACCCGGCCAGTTGTAGTTCAGGCCCGGCCCGGTCTTGCCGACATAGCGGCCAAACACCAGGTTGAGGCCGACCTGATTGGGGTCGACTGTATAAAAGCCGCTGGCGAGCCAGAGCAGGGCGACAACGCCCGCGATCATGGCGCCGATGCGCGGCGTGATGTCGCCGGGGCCGAATTTCCCGAGCTTTTCCTGGGCGCCGCGCACAAAACCTTCCAGGTCGGGGCCGGAGCCCCAAGGGTTTTTGGGCGGTCCGCCCCATGGATTGTCGTTTTTGGGCGGCCCGCCCCAGGGATTGTCGTTCCTGGGCGGATCGCCCCAGGGGTTCTTCGGTGAATCGTTCTTGGGGGCGGCGCCCCAGGGATTGTTGTCGCCCGCGCCGTTGTCCGGTTTGCGGGAGCCGTCACCGCCTTGATTTTGCCAGGGCATGAAGTCCTCGAATGGATTGCCAGACTTATATAGCGCGGCAATGGCGGAACGGAACAGGCGCTATGCCTTCGGCGCGAGATAGATCCTGCGCAGCTCGGTTTTCAAAAGCTTACCCGTGGCGCCGTGCGGCAAGGCGTCGGTGATCGCGACGCGGTCGGGAACCGCGTATTTCGCCACCTTCCCCTCGAAAAACGTACGAATCGCCTCCGGGGTCGGCGCGCGGCCCTCGCGCGGAACGACGATGACCAGCGGGCGCTCGCCCCATATCGCGTCGGGAACCGCGATGGCGGCGGCCTCGGCGACGTCGGGATGACTGGCGGCGATGTTTTCGAGTTCGATGGAGCTGATCCATTCGCCGCCGGATTTGATCAGGTCCTTGGTGCGGTCGGTCAGCTTCAGAAAGCCGTCCCGGTCGATGACGCCGACATCGCCGGTGGGCAGCCAGCCGTCCCGCGTCAGGATATTGTCCTGATGGCGGAAATAGCCGCTGGCGATCCAGTGGCCGCGACAGGAGACCTCGCCGGGGGTCTTGCCGTCCCAAGGACTTTCGCCCTCGGCGCCCATGATGCGGAGGTCCGAGCCGAACAGCACGCGGCCCTGCTTGCAGGCGTGGTCCGCGGGCGCGTCCACCGTCGCGGGCTTGGGCCGGTTGGCGGTCACCAGCGGGCTGGTTTCGGTCATGCCCCAGCCCTGCATGGCCTCGACGCCGAATTTTTCGAAGCCTTCGACAAGGGCGAGGGGCAGGGCGGCGCCGCCCGACATGATCCGCTTCAGCGTGTCGAACCGGGCGCCCGTGGCGCGGACATGGGCGAGCAGGGCGCTCCAGACGGTCGGCACGCCCACCGCCAGATCGGCGCGCTCCTCGTTCATCAGCCGCAGCACGGAGACGGGATCGAGCTGGCGGCCCGGCATCAGCAGCGTCGCGCCGACCATGGGCGCCGCATAAGGCAGCCCCCAGGCGTTGACGTGGAACATGGGAACGACCGGCAGGACGCGGTCCGTGGCGCGCAGGCCGATCCCATCGGGCATGCAAACCCCGAAGGCGTGCAGCAGGCTGGAGCGGTGCGAATAGAGCACGCCCTTGGGACGGCCCGTGGTTCCAGAGGTGTAACACAGGCCCGAGGCGGTGTTTTCGTCGAACTCGGGCCAGTCGGGCGCCGCGGCGGCCTGGGACATCAGCGTTTCGTAGGCGTACACGGCCTTGCCGTGCGGCGGGTTGCAGGTCCCGATCTCCGCCTCTTCGCCCAGCACGACGATGGCGCGCAGGCTGGGCGTCCTCACCGCCGCGCCCTTGGCCAGCGGCAGGAAGCCGGGATCGACGAACAGCACGCCGTCCTCGGCGTGGTCGAGGATGTAGCCGATGTCGTCCACCGACAGGCGCGGGTTGATGGTGTGGCAGATCGCGCCCATGCCGGAAATGGCATAGTAAAGCTCAAGATGACGGTCGCTGTTCATGGCCAGCGTGGCGACGCGGTCGCCGAACTGGACGCCAAGGTCGCGCAGCACGCCCATCAGTTTTCGCGCCCGCAACTCTATGTCCGCATAAGAGGCGCCAACCAGCGCGCCGTTTTTGCGGCGCGAAATGACTCCCGCCTCGCCATGATGGCGCGCGGCATGAACGATGATCGACGAAATCAGCAATTCGCGCCGCTGCATCAGCCCGAGCATGGCGATCCTCCCTCACTTTGTTTTGGGAGATGTTAGCGCAGATCCAGTGAAAAACGACAGAGATCGTCGCCGGAGCGCAGCCGAGTGACTGTCAAGTTGACGGTGTCCTTGAAATCATGAATGCTTGAGCACTTTTGCAAGGGCCCAGAGCCTTCCGAAAACGCAGCTGCACTCAAGTAAATGTCGGATGGAATTGCGTTTTTGCCGAGCAGGCGCTCGGGAAGGCGCGCCGGTTTCCAGTAAAAAGCCGTTCCCTCGCGGGGATCGCGGGGCGGTTGCGTTTGGGAAAAGGATGTTTGGGCCATGCTTTCGCAAGACGGAATAGACGAACACACGCCGCTCGGCGCGACCATTTCGCGCGACGGCGCGACGTTCAAGGTCTGGGCGCCGCTCGCCAAGGCGGTCTATCTGAATGGCGTCTTCGCCGGGGCCGAATTCGAAAAACAGACCGAAGCGCGGCTTCTGGCGAAGGACCCGTTTGGCTTCTGGACCGGGTTCCAGGCGGGCGCCCGCGACGGCGACCGCTACCGCTATTTTGTTGTCGGCGAGGGGGCCGCGGATTACAGGCGCGACCCGACCGCTCGCGAACTGGATCGAGCCAGTTTGCCCAACGCCTATGCGATCCTGCGCGGCGCCTCGACCTATCCCTGGCACGACGCGGAATTCGTCACGCCCGATTTTTCGTCGATGATTGTCTATCAGGCGCATATCGGCACATTCGCGACGCGCGCCGAGGGCCGATCGTCGAACCTGCTCGAAGCCGCCTGCCTCGCCCCGTATCTGGCGCGCCTCGGCGTCAACGTGCTGCAGCCCCTGCCGGCTGACGACAAGGGGAGCGGCGTCGTCGATCTTTTTTCGCCTGACTTTCCGTATCTTGCCTCCGCCGACGAGGTCGAGCGCCTCACGCCCCAGATCGACGGCGTCCTCGCGACCAAGGGTTTTGGCCCGCTGCCGCCGGGAGCGCTGAATTCCGCCCACAACCAGCTCAAGGCGCTGGTCGACTTGTGCCACATCCACGGCATTGCTGTGGTGTTCGACGTCGACGGCAACGTCGACGGCATTGCGGCGGGCGGCGACGCCAGCGACAGCCTGAATTCCACGGATAGGGACCGGAGCGGTCTCGCCTTCGCTGCGTGGAAGGAGCAGGTGCGGCGGTTCTTGCACGAGAACGCCCGGTTTTACGCGGACGAAGTGCACGCCGACGGCCTGCGCTATGACGAAATCGGTATTCTCCTGTCCGCCAAACAGGAAGATGGTTGGGTTTTCTGCCATGAATACACGAAAAGGTTGAGGTCACGCTGGCCGAGCTTCTTGCAGGATGCGCAATTCTGGACCGGCGCATCGTTCGACGCGCCGGACAGCGCGCTGCCGATCGTCGCGCCGGTCACGGCGGGCGGCGAGGGTTTGGATGTGATCCAGCATGACCTCCTGCGCAGCCGGATCCGCGACGCGATTTACGCCGCGTCCTATACCGGACACGGGCCGCTGCCGATGAGCGGCGTCGCGGCGGCGCTCAGTCCGTCCGGCCTCGATCATCCCTGGCGGACGGTGACCTGCGTGGAGAACCATGATCTGGTCCATGTCGGGCGCCAGCAGCGCATCGCCGCGCTGGCCGATTCCGCCAACCGCCGCTCCTGGTATGCGCGCAGCCGCGCCCGCGTCGCCATGGGCTTGCTGCTGACCGCGCCCGGCATCCCCCAGCTGTTCATGGGCCAGGAATTTCTGGAGGACAAGCAATGGACGCCGGATGGCCAGAACCTGCTGTGGTGGGAGGGTTTTGAAGGCGCGGACAAGGCGATGTCCGACCATTGGCGCTGCACCGCCGACCTGATCGCGCTGCGCCGCCAGTATGAGGCGCTCCGCGGAGATCAGGTCAGCGCCTATTACGTGAACGACAACGATCGCATCCTGGCGTTTCATCGCTGGATCGAGGGCGTGGGCGGGGATGTGATCGTCGTGGTCTCGCTGGCCGAGTTCACGCGCTACGACTATCGGTTGGGCATGCCCGGCGCCGGCGTCTGGCGCGAAGTTTTCAATAGCGACGCCTACGACAACCTGCCGAATCCGTGGGTCGCGGGGAACGGCGGCGCGGTCGTGGCCGATGGACCGCCGATGCACGGCTTGCCGGCGTCCGCCGCCTTTGTCATTCCGGCGAACAGCTTGCTGGTTTTGACGCGGTGATCGCGTTCCGCGCGCACGCGACTCACCGCCGTTTCTTGCCCTTGTGCTTCCAGGCGGCGCTCGCCCTCGGTTTCGCCTCCCCGCCACCAAAATTGTGCGGGCCCATGTCGGCGTCGGTCGGCTTGTGAATTTTGGAGGGCGGCAGGTTGGCGGCGACCCCATATTTGCTGGCGCCGGAAAAGCCGCCGCCGCCAGCGTCCACGTCTGCTTGCCGCGCCAGCGGGTCGTCGGCCACCGTCAACTCCACGGCGCGCAACCGCTTGATCTCGTCGCGCAGCCGCGCTGCGGTCTCGAAATCGAGATCTGCGGCCGCCGCGCGCATCTGCTTTTCCAGATCGGCGAGCGTCGCCTGGAAATTGTGGCCAATGGCGGCCGGCGTCGTGACGCCGGTGTCCACGGTGACATGGTCCTGCGCCGCCACCGACCCCAAAATGTCGGCGATGCCGCGCTTGATCGTGGCGGGCGTGATCCCATGTTCCGCGTTAAAGGCGAGCTGCTTTTCGCGGCGGCGCTGCGTCTCGCCCATCGCCCGCTCCATCGAGCCGGTGATGTGATCGGCGTAGAGAATGACCTTTCCGTCGACATTGCGCGCCGCGCGCCCAATCGTCTGCACCAGCGAGCGTTCGCTGCGCAAAAACCCTTCCTTGTCCGCGTCGAAAATCGCCACCAAAGCGCATTCCGGGATATCAAGACCTTCGCGTAAAAGGTTGATGCCGACCAGCACGTCGAAGGCGCCGAGGCGCAGGTCGCGGATGATCTCGATGCGCTCGATCGTGTCGATGTCCGAGTGCATGTAGCGCACGCGCACGCCATGCTCATGCAGATATTCGGTGAGGTCTTCCGCCATTCGCTTGGTCAGCACGGTCACCAGCGTGCGATAGCCCCGGGCCGCCATGTCGCGGATTTCGCCCAAGACATCGTCGACCTGGGTGCGGGCGCTGCGCACCTCCACCGGCGGATCGACCAGCCCGGTCGGGCGGATCACCTGCTCGACGAACACGCCCTGCGCGCGCTCCATCTCCCAATCGCCGGGCGTGGCGGAGACGTGCACGGACTGCGGCCGCATCGCGTCCCATTCTTCGAAACGCAGCGGACGGTTGTCCATGCAGGAGGGCAGGCGAAAGCCGTATTCGGCCAGCGTCGCCTTGCGCCGAAAGTCGCCGCGATACATGCCGCCGATCTGCGGCACGGTGACATGGCTTTCGTCGGTGAAGACGATGGCGTTGTCAGGCAGATATTCGAACAGGGTCGGCGGCGGCTCGCCGGGTTTTCTCCCGGTGAGATAGCGCGAATAATTTTCGATGCCGGCGCAGGAACCGGTGGCGTTGAGCATTTCAATATCGAACAGCGCGCGCTGCTCCAGCCTTTGCGCCTCCAGAAACCGCCCGGAGGCGTGCAGTTCCTCCAGCCGCTGGCGCAGCTCCGACTTGATCGAATCCACCGCCTGCAACAGGGTGGGACGCGGCGTCACATAGTGCGAGTTCGCATAAAACTTGACCTGCTCCAGCTCGTGCAATTTTTTGCCGGTGAGCGGGTCGAATTCGGCGAGCGATTCCACTTCGTCGCCGAAGAACGAAATCCGCCAGGCGCGGTCCTCATAGTGCGCCGGAAACACTTCAACCGTGTCGCCGCGCACGCGAAAATTTCCGCGCGCGAAATCCGGGGTGCGCTTGTATTGCAGGGCGACGAGGTCCTGCAGCAATTGCCGCTGGTCGAGCTTTTCGCCGACGCTGAGCGAAAAGGTCATGGCGGTATAGGTTTCGACCGAGCCGATACCGTAGATGCAGGACACGGACGCAACGATGATCACGTCATCGCGTTCGAGCAAAGCGCGGGTGGCGGCGTGGCGCATCCGGTCGATCTGCTCGTTGATCGAGGATTCTTTTTCGATGTAGGTGTCGGTGCGCGGCACATAGGCTTCGGGCTGGTAATAATCGTAATAAGAGACGAAATATTCGACCGCGTTGTTGGGAAAAAAGCTTTTGAATTCGCCGTAAAGCTGGGCGGCCAGCGTCTTGTTGGGGGCGAGGATCAGCGCAGGGCGCTGCGACCGCGCGATGACCTGCGCCATGGTAAAAGTCTTGCCGGAGCCGGTGACGCCCAGCAGAACTTGATCGCGCTCGTTCTGTTCAAGGCCTGCGATCAATTCGTCGATGGCGCGCGGCTGGTCGCCCTGCGGCTTGTAGTCCGACACCAGCTCGAAGCGGACCCCGCCTTCGGATTTTTCGGGACGCGCGGGACGGTGCGGCGCCCAAGGCTTGGCTTCCCGCAGGTTGGGGTCGCCCTTCTCCAAAAGTTCGGCGAGGCTCTCGGCCGTGGCGCCGGAGCCGGTGGCGAAAGATTCGCGCGCCGGCGCCCGCTTCTTCGGTCTCTCCCGGACCAACTCGGGTTCTTGCCCGAGACCGTAGCGCTCGGCCTCCTCGTCGTTCATCCGCTCGCCGAGGTAAGGCGAGGCGGCCTCCGCCATGCCGGAGGGAACCAGCGCGGGGTTGAGCAGGGCCGCCAAATGCTCGTCGAGCGGTTTTACGTCCGGCTTGGAGGCCCGGCTGCGCGGAGAGGGTTTTTTCGCCATGCGCCGAATATGGCGGCGAAGGGGGCAATTGGAAAGGTTTTGCGCGCGGGCGTCTTACGTCCAGAGGTTGATCCGGTTCCCCTGCTTGTCGGTGAAGTTGCCGAAAATGATCATGACGAAGTCATAGACCGTCCAGACAACAAAACCGCCGCCGGTGAGCAGTTGCAGGATGCCGGTGCCCCACTTGCCCACATAAAAACGATGGATGCCGAACAGGCCAAGGAAGAAGCACAGCAGCGCCGCAGGCAGGATGCGCTTGGGCGAGGTGGTGTTGGGCGCGCCGCAATTGGGGCAGGCGAGGGCGGATTCGTGGATTTGGTGGCCGCAGCCGCGACAGATGAGCATTGAAAAAGTCTCCAGAAAAAAACCGTGGACCGCCCTCGTGCTTCGAGACGGCTCCTGCGGAGCATCCTTAAGCGATGAGGGCGACCATAAGGTTCAAGCCAGGAACAAAAATGTCGCCCTCACCCTCACCCTGAGGCGCTTGCGCAGCAAGCATCTCGAAGGGCGAGGGCGATTCACGGACGCTGAATCAGCGCAAATCCGGCGGAGTCGCCTCCGCCGTCAAATTCTTGAGCGCCTCGTCCAGCGTCGCAAACGTCTGCGCCTGCGAGCCAAGCCGACGGATCGACACGGTCCGCTCCGCCGCCTCTTTTCGACCCACCACGATCAACACAGGGATTTTCGCCAGCGACAGCTCGCGCACCTTGTAATTGATCTTCTCGTTACGCAGGTCGGTGTCGACCCGCAGCCCGGCCTTGCGCGCCAGAGCCGCGATCTCCAGCGCGTAATCGTCGGCATCTGAGGTGATCGTGCACACCGTCGCCTGCACCGGCGACAGCCACAGCGGCAAATGCCCGGCGAAATGCTCGATCAGAATGCCGGTGAACCGCTCCAGCGAGCCGAAGACGGCGCGATGGATCATCACCGGCGTCAGCTTGTCGGATTCTGCGCTGATGTAGAAGGCGCCGAACCGGCCGGGCAGGTTGAAGTCCACCTGCGTGGTGCCGCATTGCCATTCGCGGCCGATCGCGTCACGCAACGTATATTCGAGCTTCGGACCATAAAACGCGCCTTCTCCGGGGTTGATCCCGGTCTTGACGCCCTGCGCCGCCAGTTCATCCAAAACCTTTTTCAGCGCGGCTTCCGCGCGATCCCAATTCTCGTCGGACCCAACGCGCTTTTCCGGCCGGGTCGAAAGCTTGACGACAATGTCTTCAAAACCGAAGTCTTTGTAGATGGTCATGACCATCTCGTTGACCTTCATGGCCTCCGCCATGATCTGCTCTTCGGTGCAGAAGATGTGGGCGTCGTCCTGCGTGAACGCACGCACGCGCATGACGCCATGAATGGCGCCTGACGGCTCGTAGCGATGGACGATGCCGAATTCGGCGATTTTCATCGGCAGGTCGCGATACGATTTCAAGCCGTTCTTGAAGATCTGCACGTGGCCGGGGCAGTTCATCGGCTTCAGCGCGAAAACCCTGTCGTCCTCGGTCTTGGTGAGGAACATGTTTTCGCGATAGGTCTGCCAGTGTCCAGAAGTCTCCCACAGGGCGCGGTCCAAAACCTGCGGGGTGTTGACCTCGATATAGCCGGCCGCCTGCTGGCGCCGCCGCATGAAGGAGATCAGGCACTGAAACAGGGTCCAGCCCTTCGGGTGCCAGAAAATCGTGCCGGGGCCTTCCTCCTGGAAATGGAACAGGTCCATTTCGCGTCCCAGGCGCCGGTGGTCGCGGCGCTCGGCCTCCTCCAGCCGCTTGACGTAGAGGTCGAGGTCTTCCTGCTTGGCGAAGGCGGTGGCGTAGATGCGTTGCAGCATCGGCTTTGACGAATCGCCGCGCCAATAGGCCCCGGCCACCTTCATCAGCTTGAAGGCGTTGCCGATTTTTCCCGTGGACGGCATGTGCGGGCCACGGCAAAGATCGAGCCATTCGCCCTGGCGATAAACCGAAATTTTCTGGTCCGCAGGGATCGCCTGCACCAGTTCGACCTTGAAGGCCTCGCCATGCTTCTCGAACCAGGCGATGGCCTCGTCGCGCGACCATTCCTCGCGCACGATGGGTTTGTCGGCGGCGACGATCTCGCGCATCTTCTTTTCTATTGCCGCGAAATCCTCCGGCGTGAACGGGGTCTCGCGATAGAAATCGTAATAGAACCCGTTCTCGATCACCGGGCCGATGGTGACCTGCGTTCCGGGATAGAGGGCCTGCACAGCATCGGCCAGCACATGGGCGGCGTCATGCCGGATCAGCTCCAGCGCGCGAGGGTCGTCACGATTTAAGAATTCGATCTTGGCGTCGGCCTGGATCGGCGTCGCCGCGTCGACCATCTGGCCGTCCAGCATCATGGCGACGGTCTTTTTCGCCAGCGAAGGGGAGATGGTCTTCGCAATCTCGAGGCCGGAGACGCCGGGTTCATAGGCGCGCGACGCGCCATCTGGGAAAGTCACGGAAATCATATAAAACTCCTGCTCACTCGCCGAGACGGGCCGGCGTAAGCTGTTGGCGGGCGTATGATCTAACCAATTCGCCAAAGGCGCGCAACGCTCGCAGGTGAACGCGCCGGATTGACGCGCCGGCATGCGACGGGCGACAATCGGCGTGGTCAGGAAGGTGTTGCGTGCGGCGTTACCTCAAACAGTTACAGCTTGGTTTGTTTGCTCTGGCGGCTCTGCTGGCGGGCGTGTTGGGCGTGGTGGTGCTGTCGCCGAAGCCGTCCTCGCCGCCCGTCGAACCCGCGCCGAGCCAGCCGGCGCCCGAGCCCGTGTCGCCGCCGCTTGCGGTCAAGCCGGTGACGACGCAGGCGGTCAAGCCTGAGCCCCTGCCGGCCAGCCCCCCCTTCGTGCCGCCCGATCCCGAGCTTGAATCCGCCTGGGCGGACAAGTTGCGCGAGGCGCCAGACTACAAGCCGTTCTTCGACGCGATGCGCGCGGGATTCCCCGCCGAATGGACGCAAGCCCTGCGCGACGCCGCCGCCCAGGGGGGCTTGCAAAAGCCGGAAGGGGCGGACCTGCTGATGAGCCTCGCCGTGCAGGAAGCGCGGCGCAAGAGCGGGCTGTTGGCGGCGCGGGCCGACAACGGGACGCTGAACGCCCTGTTCGCCCGGCAATTGATCGTGGCGCGCCAGCTCGCGGCGACCGATTCCGCCCTGTGCATCGACTTCCTCAATGGCGCGGCGGCGCAGCGCTTCACCCAGTTCGCCGCCACCCACAGGGCGATCATGGCGGCCCAGGCGCTGGCCGGACTGGAGGCGATCGAGAGCGGCGCCAAGGCCAGGATTCAGCGGGACCCGCCAAGCCAGACCGATTTCGACCTCCTGGAAAAGGCGTTGAGTTCGAAAGGCCTGTCAGCGGAGGCGATCGCGCTGCTCCTGGACGGGAAGCAGCCGCCGGCCCCGATTCCCGACGACCAGGCGTGCAAAAACGGCGTCGCCTATCTCGAGACCCTGGCCCAGCTCGATGAGCCCGGGCGGATGCGGCTCTACGCGCTGGCTGTGCAGCTCATGGCTCACGACTGATCTGGCGCGACCGCCTCGCACACCGGTTTCTTGCGCCAATGCCCATAGCGCCATGGATGCAGCGCGTCCGCGCCTTCGGTCCGTTTCCTGGGGACGGGATCGAAGCCGGAATCGCCCCAGGGATGGCAGCGGCATAGCCGTGACACGCCCATCCAGCCGCCGGCCCAGAGACCGTGGCGGTCCAGCGCCTCGTCCATATAGGCCGAGCAGGTCGGCAGATAGCGGCACTGCCGCCCCATCAGGCCCGACAAGGTGAGCTGGTAGACGCGGACCAGGCCGCGAGCCGCCAGGCGGGGCCAGTTTTCGGGCTTGATCATGCAAGGCTCTCCCTGGACTGTTGCAAGAAAACGACGCCGGTCACAATCCCTGTCCGGCGCGGGCGGTTGAGCTGTTCACCTTTTAGGTCTGCTGTTACACTGCACTCAATCTGGAGCAACGGTATTGAAATTTCCTCTTCGCACACTGCTCGCCGCCCTCGCGGTGGGAACCGGCGCCGCGCAGGCGGCTGACCTTTCCTCTGTCAAGGCGGAGCCCGCGCCCGCAAGTGACGACTGGTACGTCACCGTTTCCGGCACGGTCAACGCCGGCCCGTCCTATCCGGGCTCGAAGGGCTACAGCATCTTCGGATATCCCAGCATCCGCCTGCGCCGGGTGGGCGAGCGGGAGATATTCAGCGCGCCCGACGACGGCTTCAATTTCGCCTTCTACAACGACGGCCTGTTCCGCGCCGGCGTGGTCGGCCGTCTGGTCGGCGACCGCTCCGTCAGCGACAATGCGGCGCTGCGCGGCCTCGCCTATGTGCCCTACAGCTTCGAAATCGGCGGCTTCGCGGAAGTCTCTCCGGTCAGCTGGGGCCGTCTGCGCGCCGAAGTGCGCCAGGCTGTGACCGGACATTCCGGCCTTGCCGCCACGATCGGCGGCGACGTGTGGCAGAGCTGGAATCGATTCACGCTGTCGGTCGGGCCGCGCGCCTACTTCGGCAACGACCAATACGCCAAGACCTATTTCAGCGTGACGCCGACCCAGGCCGCCGTCAACAACTTCCTCGGCGGCAATCTCACCCCCTATGCCGCGGCGGGCGGGTTGACGGGCGCCGGCGGCACGGTGGCCTTGCGTTACCAAATCGACGACAATTGGCGCGCCACGGGCTACGGCAATTACCAGCGCCTGAGCAACAGCGTCGGCGCCAGCCCGATCGCCAACAGCGCGGGCGACGGCAGTCGCAACCAGTGGGCCTATGGCCTGGAACTCTCTTATAGGTTCCGGACCACCAGTCCGATCATTCCCGGCCTGTTCTGAAGCGCCGAGCCCCACCAAGAAAAAAACCCGCCGGAGACGGCGGGTTTTTTCATGTGATACGGTTTCCGCAAGATCGCTTCGCGATCCGCGAAAACGAAATCGCGCGGAAATCCTTCAGGCGAAGGGCGGATTTCCGCGCGAGCGGAATACGATTTCCGAACTGATCCTTCGGAAATCGTATGAGGACGCGAACCGGCATCCACTTCGCTTGAAAGCGCTCTAGATTACGTGCGTCATGTGATCATCGTGAGTCCTGAAAACAAAAGTAAGCATATCAATTTTCGTTCATTTTTCGTTCCCGTTGGCTTTATATTCGGTAAAACGACTTGGCAACAATTGATGTTTAATCCTTCTCCAGAAACGATTTTCTTGAATATGCATGGAGGCGATATGAAGTTATTCCGAAATGGTCGGCGCGCCGCCGAGACGCTCGAGGCTTTCGACAAGTCCCAGGCCATGATCGAGTTTACGCCGGATGGCCAGGTGACGGCGGTCAACGACAATTTCCTCAAGGCGCTCGGCTATGTGCGCTCCGAAGTTTTGGGACAGCATCATTCGCTGTTCATCGAGGCGGCGTCCCGGGAGGGCGCCGAATATCGCGATTTCTGGCCGTCGTTGGCGCGCGGCGAGTTCAAGGCGGGAGAATTCAAGCGCATCGGCAAGGACGGCCGGGAGGTCTGGATTCAGGCCTCCTACAATCCCGTGTTTTCCGGCCGCAAGGTGGTCAAGGTCGTGAAAATTGCGTCCGACATCACCCGGGAGAAGCTGCGCGCGGCCGACGCCGAGGGGCAAATCAAGGCCATCAACCGCGTCCAGGCGATCATCCACTTCAAGCTCGACGGAACCATCCTCGACGCCAACGACAATTTTCTCGAAGCGCTGGGCTACCGGCGCGACGAAATCATCGGCAAGCATCACTCCATGTTCGTGGAAGGCGCCTTCGCCGCCAGCGACGCCTATCGGCGGTTCTGGGCCGATCTGGCGTGCGGCGAGTTCAAGGCGGACGAATTCAAGCGCATCGGAAAGGGAGGCAGGGAAGTCTGGATTCAAGCCTCCTACAATCCGATCTTCGATGCGGGCGGGCAGCCGTTCAAGGTGGTGAAATTCGCCACCGACGTCACCGGCGCCGTCATCCGCCGACAGCGGGGCGCAACGACCGCGCAGGAAATCGACGTGGAGCTGGGGGAGGTCTCCAGGGCGATCCAGGAAACCGACGAGCGCGCCGCGAGCGCCGCCGCCGCCGCCACGCAGACAAGCACGACGGTGCATGCTGTCGCCGCCGGCGCCGAGCAGCTGGCGGGCTCGGTTCAGGAGATCAGCCGGCAGGTCATGACCGCGATGAACATTTCGACCGACGCGGTCACCCAGGCCGGCGAAGCCGACCGCATCGTCAACGGCCTCGCGGAGGCGGCGCAGAAGATCGGCGAGATCACCGCCCTGATTTCTGGAATCGCCACCCAGACCAATCTTCTGGCGCTCAACGCCACCATCGAGGCGGCGCGCGCGGGCGACGCCGGCCGAGGCTTCGCCGTGGTGGCGAACGAGGTCAAGGCGCTCGCGGACCAGACGGGACGCGCCACCGGCGAAATCGCGAATCAGATTCAGAGCGTGCAGACGTCCACGCGCGGCGCCGTGTCGGCGATCGGCTCGATCACGGAAACCATACAGCGGCTGAACGAAATTTCATCGGGCATAGCGGCGGCGGTTGAGGAGCAGACCGCGGTCACGCGCGAAATCGCCGAGAACATGCAGGTCGCCTCGACAGGCGTCGAGCAGATCAGCCAGAACATCACGTCGATTTCCGTGGCGACCAACCAGGTGGCTTCTTCGGCGAAGACTGTCCGCGAAATGTCGCGCGCTTCTGCGGCGGCCTGAAGAAAAGCGGCTGAGCGGCCTCGGCCTCTCAGTACCGGCGCTTGACGTGGTCTTCCAGATAGACCAGCGCCGCCTGGCGATCGTTGTCGTTTGCGGCGCCGATCGCCTTTTCGTATTGCGTCTGGATCCAGTCCTGCGTCTTGCCGGCGGCCCCTTCGCGGGCCAGCGCCATCCACATCAGGCCGCGCGCGCGTTGCGCCGGCACGCCGTCGCCGGTGAACAGCATCTGGCCGAGCAGGGCCTGGGATTCCACATGGTTCTTCTCCGCCGCGAGGTTGAGCCAGCGCGCGGCCTGCATGCGGCTCTTTGGCACGCCCGGCGCCCCGTCGTGATAGAGGCGGGCGAGCTGGTATTGCGCGTTGGAGTCGGAGAAGCGGGTGGCGGCGTAGAGGAACAGGCGCAGCGCTTCTTCCGGGTCGGCCTGAAGCTTGTCGCCGGGGATTCCCTTCAGGTTGAACAGGCCGACGGCGACGAAGGCGCTGGCGACGACGGATTTCTCGCGCCAGTTCGCGGTGTCCTCGTCGTAGGTGTCAACGATTTCGAGGAAGTACCGATAGGCTTTGTAATCGTCCCGCGGCACGCCGTCGCCGTCCGCATACATGCGGCCGAGTTTCCACCGCGCCAGCGACTCGCCGCCGGCCGCGGCGTATTTCAGGGCGTCGACGGAGGCGGGATTGCCGGCGTTATAGCTTTCCAGCGCGGATTGCAGGGCCTGGCGGGGGTTCTTGAAGATTTCGAGCGGCTTCACCGCGACCGTGGAGGCCGTGGCCTTGTCGGCGCCGTCGAAGGCGCGCGCGACTCCGCCAAGGCCAAGCGCGGAAACGAGCGTCGCGCTCGCTATGCAAGCAGCCAGGAAAACACGCGCATACGCGGCCATTCGCCCATTCCTCTGAGGATCGCTCGATCCATCCGGGCGCCAAGCCCGTCACGTTTAAATCTCGCGCCAACAAGCGTCGAGTTTATGGCCGAATCGCGGCGAAGGCGGCGCAATTCAGGGGGCGGAAAATGAATGCCCAGGCCATGTGGCGCCGCAGACACATTCGCCGCCGCGGCCAGGGTTTGAGGCGACGTTCGCCCGGAAATTCCGGGCTTTCCTTCCGTGCATCCAACGCGTGCGCATCGCCGCCGCGCCGCGATTCGGAAACCGACGCTCCCGCCCCAAAGGCGCCGGCCGCACGAAAATGTGATGCGCTGTCGCGGGGCTCACTCCGCCGCGACCGACAAGGTTGGTTTCGCGTCCAGTCGGGCTGAACAGGCCCCCCTGCGCTTCGCGGCAGCCCTCACGCTGGAGCGCCGCGAACGGGCCCTCGGTTTGCACCCCTTCCGCGACCACCGCATGTCCAGCCCGCCGCACAGGTTGGCTACGGCTTTCATGATGGCGTTGCTCTTGCCGGAGCGGTCGAGGTCGCAGGTCAAACTGCGGTCGGATCGTCACCTTGTCGAACGGGAAGGTCTGCAGATAGCTCAGCGCGGAGGAGCCGGCGCCGAAATCGTCCACGGCGATGCCCACGCCCAGGTCCTTGAGCGAGAGCAGCCTTCCCGGCCAATTCAAGCCGCTTGCCGCGCTTCGGCAGGGAGCGCGACGGAAAACGTCGTTCCCGCTCCGACCTCGCTGCGAAGCGAGATGTCCCAGCCGTGCCGGTCGCAGATGGTCCGGCAGATCGCCAGGCCGATGCCCGCGCCCTTGACCCTCTCGGCTTCGCGCAGGCGGACGAAGGGCTCGAACACCCGCGCCTGTTCGCCGTCCGCGATGCCGACGCCATTGTCGGAGAAACGATAGACGGGGCGCCCCTCATCCTGCGTCGCGGTCATGACGATTTCCGGCGCGACCCTGGGCCGGCGGTATTTTAGCGCGTTGGTGAGCAGGTTCAGGAACAATTGCTCCACGAGCGTTTCGTCCCCGCACAGCGGGGGCAGGGGAGCGATCCGCACCTGCGCGCCCGCCTCGGCAACGGCGATGGCGCAGGTCTGGAGGACGCGCGCCATCAGCGCGTCCATGTCGATAGAGGCTGTCTTCAGGGCGCGGTTGGCGGCGCGGGAGAAGTCGAGGAGGGTGTTGATCAGCACCCGCGAGCGCTCGGCGGATTCGCTGAGCACCTTGAGGTGATAGGCGGCCTCGACGCTGATCTCGTCCCCGCAATCCAGCGAGAGCAGTTCGGAAAACTGCTGGATCTTGCGCAAGGGCTCCTGAAGGTCATGCGCGGCGATATAGGAAAATTTCTTGAGGCTGTCGTTGGCGCGCTGGAGATCGCGGTTCGACGCCTCGACGGCCTCCCAGGCGGCGTGGCGCTGGCTGACGTCGAGGGAAATGCCGGACACCCGCAGCGGCGCGCCGCGCTCGTCGCGCTCGACGCGGCCAAACGTCTCCATCCAGCGCACGCCGCCATCGGGGGCGCGCACCCGGTATTCGCTATGGTAATCGGGCGCGCCTGGAGCCAGCGCGGCGCGCACGGCCTGTTCGGCCTGGGCGCGATCCTCCTCCACGACGGCCGCCAGCCAGGTGTCGAAACAGGGCGGGTGGTCCTCGGGATCGAGCCCGTGCAGGGCGAAGAAATGCTGCTCCCAGGTGGACGTCATGGCGCCGCAGTCCCAGTTCCACGCGCCGGCGCGCGCGCCCTCCAGCGCGAAACGCAACCGCTCCTCGCTGGCGCGCAGGGCGTCGCCGCGCTGCTTCTCGGCGGTGATGTCGCGCAGGATTTTCGAGGCGCCGACGAGACGCCCGCTCTCGTCGCGCAGCGGCGAAATGGTGATGGCGACATCGAGCGCCCGACCGTCGCTGGCGACGCGTCGGGTTTTGTAATGCGCGGCGCGCCCGCTGGCGCGCAGATGCGCGATGATGGCGCTTTCCTGCTCGATCTGTTCGGGCGGGAACAGGCGGGTCACCGGCTGTCCCAGCATGTCCTGCGCGTCATAGCCGAAAATGCGCGCGGCGGCGGGATTCCAGCTGGTGATGCGGCCATCGAGCGTCTTGGTGATGATCGCATCGTCGGCGGACTCGACGATCGCCGACTTCAGCTGTTCGAGCGCATGGGCGCGGGCCATGCGCGCAAGACGATCGGACCAGACGCGCACGAGCGCTTCCGCCAGCCCGACGGTTAGCGCGGAGTTCAGCATGAAAAGGGCGAGCGCCGCCATGTCGTCGCCGCCGCGCGCGGGAACGACGAACGCCAGCGCGACCGCGGCGGAGGCCAGCGCGGCGGTTGCGCCCAGCAGCGGGGGGCCGCACAGGGCGGCGAGGCTCACCAGCGGATAGAAGGCGGCGTAGGGACTCTGGGCCGAATCACCGAAAAGGGCGATTCGCGCCGCCCAGGCCAGTCCCGCCAGGGCGAGGCCGGCCAGGATGCAGAGCCACGCGGGGACCGCTGCGCGCCAGCGGATCAGCGCTGGGAGCGCCGGCCCCGGCGGCTTCACTGCAACGGCCTGTTCCATCAAGTGAAAATGCGCGTTCATGCCGTCATCCCATGTCGAATTCACGAAGCGGCTGTTGTGATGCATGACGTTACGTCAGTATACTTGCGTACGGCCTGTACCTAACGTAGTATTCACAATAACATAAATTATTCCGCGATCACTGGAAAACAAAGGCATTCGTCGCGGGGAGGGGCGGGAATGACGTTGATTGAGGTGATTCCGGGCCGTCGACTGCTTGCCGATGAGCCGCCGCCCGTAAAAGTGCTCGTCGTCGATGATGACGAGGAAGATATTTATTTGCTCAAGCGCCTGCTTCGGCGCTCGAAGACGCTGGCTTACGAAGTTGTCGCCTGCCAAAGCCTGGACGAGGGCGCGATGATCGCCGCCGCCGAGACCATCGATGTCCTGCTCGTCGATTTCTTTCTCGGGATTGATCTTTCCATCGACAGCGACCGCCCGAACCATGCCGTGCTGTCGCTGCCGTTCATCCTGCTCTCGGGACTCGACGCTCCCGACCTCGAGGAGGTCGCGCGCGGGGCCGGGGCGGTCGGTTTCCTCTGCAAGGGCGGCCTGACCGTGGAGACGGTGGATGCGCTCACGCTGCAGGTCTTGAACGCGGCCCGCGCCGGTCTGGCGGCGAGGCGCAGTCCGGACGCGCTTTTGACGCTCCCGGACTGAGAAGGGCTCAGCCCAGCAGTTTCAGCGCCGCCTGCATCTTCTCCAGGCGCGCCACGGCTTCGGCGCGGCGCTCGTTGTTCTCCTCGACCACCTCTTCCGGCGCGCGGCGCAAAAAGTCGGCGTTGCCGAGCTTGGCGTCGATCTTGCCGATCTCCTTCTGCTCGGCGGCGATGCCCTTTTCCAGACGCGCGCGCTCGGCGGCGAAGTCGATGACCCCTTCCAGCGGCAGGGCCAGCACGGTTCCTCGCGAAACGACCTGAACCGCCTGCGCCGGCGCCGCGGTGGAAAAACTGATTTCGGAAAGCCGGGCAAGCCGTTTCAGCGTTTCCTCCCAACGGCGGGCGTGGGCCTCGTCGGCCTCGGAAGCGGCGACCAGCACCAGGGGAATCTGCGCGCCGGCGGGCACGTTCATTTCCGCACGGACCGAGCGCACCTGCGAGATCAGATCGACCACCCAGCCGACTTCGGCCTCGGCGGGCGCATTCTCCAGCCCCTTGAGGTCGGGCCAGAGCGCCAGCGCCAGCACGCTCTCGCGCGGAGAATGCTCGCCGGCGATCGCCCAAAGCTCTTCGGTGAGGAAGGGCATGAAGGGATGCAGCAATTTCGCCGCCTGATCGAGCACGAAGGCGATGGTTTCACGCGCTTCCTGCTTGGCCGGGCCGTCCTCGCCTTGCAACAAGGGTTTGGCGAGCTCCAGGTGCCAATCGCACAAAATATTCCAGACGAAGCGGTAGGCGGCCTGCGCGGCGTCGTTGAATTTGTAGGCGACCAGCGCCGCCTCGACCTCGGCCACGGCGCGCGCGGTCTCGCCGAGAATCCAAGCGTTGAGCGTCTCCTTCACCCGGGTCGGATCGTAGCCCGCGCGCGCAAAACACTGGTTCATCTCGGCGAAGCGCGCGGCGTTCCAAAGTTTTGTTGCGAAATTGCGATAGCCCTCGACCCGCGTGGGCGCGAGCTTGATGTCGCGCCCCTGCGCCGCCATGGCCGCCAGCGTAAAGCGCAGGGCGTCGGCGCCGTATTTGTCGATAAGTTGCAAGGGATCGATGACGTTCCCCTTGGACTTCGACATTTTGGCGCCCTTCTCGTCGCGCACCAGCGCGTGGAGATAGACGGTCCGGAACGGCACATGCTTTGTAAAATGCAGGCCGAACATCATCATCCGGGCCACCCAGAAGAAGATGATGTCGAAACCGGTGACCAGCACGTCGGTCGGATAGCGCGCGGAGAGGTCGTTGGGTTCGTCGGGCCAGCCGAGCGTCGACATCGGCCACAGGCCAGATGAGAACCAGGTGTCGAGCACGTCGCCGTCGCGGGTGAGCAGGTCGGCGGTGGCGTCGGGATCGTTGGCGAGAGCGTCGGCCTGCGCGTCGGTATAGACCCCGCGCTTCACCGCATCGGCGAGCGCGTCGGCCAGCGCCTCCTCCTCGGTTTCGGCGACATAGACCGCGCCCCAAGGCGCGTACCAGGCGGGAATCTGGTGGCCCCACCACAGCTGGCGCGAGATGCACCAGGGCTGGATGTTTTCGAGCCAGTCGAAATAGGTCTTTTCCCAGTTCTTCGGCACGAAAACCGTGTCGCCTTTTCGAACTGCGGCGAGCGCGTCCACGGCCAGCGCCTTGGCGTCAACATACCACTGGTCGGTGAGCCAGGGCTCGATCACCACGCCGGAACGGTCGCCGTGTGGCACCTGATGCTCATGCGCCTCTATGGTGGCGACGAGGCCACGCGCCTCCATGGCGGCCAGCACGGTTTTGCGCGCTTCCTCGCGCGTCAGGCCGTGCAGGCTTTCAAGCGTCTCGGTGAGATCGTCGTTCTCGATCACGCCCTGCAAAAAGGCTTCGTTCTCGCGCACCAGAATGCGCGCTTCCGCATCCAGAATGTTGATCAGCGGCAGTTCGTGGCGGGCGCCGACCTCGAAATCGTTGAAATCGTGTGCCGGCGTGATTTTCACCGCGCCCGAGCCTTTTTCCGGGTCGGAATATTCGTCGGCGACGATGGGGATGAGGCGCCCGACCAGCGGGAGCACCACTTTTCGTCCGTGCAGATGCGCGTAGCGCTCATCCTCGGGATGCACGGCTACGGCCGTGTCGCCCAACAGCGTTTCGGGACGGGTGGTCGCGACCACGACATAATCGTCGGTGGGACGGCCCTGCTCGTCGGCGAGCGGATATTTGAAATGGTAGAGCTGGCCCTTCACCGTCTGCGCGACAACCTCGATGTCGGAGACGGCGGTCAAGAGCTTGGGGTCCCAGTTCACAAGGCGCTTGTCCTTGTAAATCAACCCGGCGCGGTAAAGCTCGACAAAGGCTTTCAAAACCGCCTTCGACGATCCCGGGTCCATGGTGAACCGCTCGCGCGACCAGTCGCAGGACGCGCCGAGACGCTTCAACTGGTTGACAATGGCGCCGCCCGATTCCGCCTTCCACTCCCAAACTTTTTCCAGAAATTTCTCGCGGCCCAGCGTGCGGCGGTCGGGCTCCTTGGCGGCGGCGAGGCGACGCTCCACCACCATTTGCGTGGCGATGCCGGCGTGATCCGTGCCCGGCTGCCACAGCACGTCGCGGCCGCGCATGCGCTCGAAGCGGCACAAAATGTCCTGCAAGGTGTTGTTGAGCGCATGGCCCATGTGCAGGGAGCCGGTGACGTTCGGCGGCGGAATGACAATGGTGTAGGGCTTGGCGCCGGCGCGCTCACGGCGTCCGGCGCGAAAAGCGCCGACGCGCTCCCATTCCGCCGCGATGCGGGTTTCGACTGCGGCGGGATTGAACGTCTTTTCCATCATCTTGGCGAACCGGTCTCTATTTCAGGCGTGTCGCGCACAAAAACCGAGCGGGCAGGCTAAGTCAACGGACTCGTCGGCGCAGGGGCGGACTTGTCGCCGCGTGGCGGCGCGATATTCATGATGGACATCGCTCTCCACCACGTATAAGGATATCTTTATATCTTTCATGCGAGTCCGATGATCCAGTCCAGAGCCTCCTTGAGCGCGACGCTCGCCACACTCGACGCCATCGGCGAAGAGACGCGGCTGCGCCTGTGCGCGCTGCTGGGAGAAGCGGAGCTCGCCGTTTCCGAACTGGTGCAGATTCTCGGCCAGTCGCAGCCGCGCGTGTCGCGCCATTTGAAGCTGCTGCTGGAGGCCGGGCTGGTCGAGCGCCATCGCGAAGGCGCCTGGGCCTTTTTTCATCTCGCGGCGAAGGGCCCGGCCGCGCTGGCGCGCACCGTGTTGGCCGGCGTCGATCGCAACGATCCCCGCCTGATCGCGGACCGCGCCCGTCTCGACGAGGTGCGCGCCGTCAGGGCGGCGCGCGCGCAAGACTATTTTGCGACGCAGGCGCCGGTCTGGAAGGAAACCCGCCGCCTGCATGCGCCGGAAGCCGAAGTGGAGGCGGCGATTATTGACGCCGCCGGAACCGGTTTTGCGCGCCTGCTCGACATTGGTTGCGGCGCCGGCCGAATACTTGAACTCCTCGCCCCTCGCGCCGAAACGGCGGTGGGGGTTGACCTGTCGCCGGCCATGCTTGGCGTGGCCCGCGCGCAGATCGAACAGGCGGGCCTGAGAAACGTCCAATTGCGCCAGGGCGATATTTACGCGCTGCCGGTCGAGGGCGGCGGCTTCGATCTCGCCGTGGTTCATCAGGTGCTGCACTATCTCGACACGCCGGCGCGCGCCCTACGCGAGGCGGCCCGCGCCCTGGCGCCGGGCGGCCGGCTGATCGTGGTGGATTTCGCCCCCCACCAATGCGAACTGCTGCGCGAACGCCACGAGCACCGCCGCCTCGGCTTTTCCCGCCGCGAGGTCGAGGATTATCTCGTCGGCGCGGGCCTTACCCCGCTCGCGCATCGCGATCTCGCCCCCGCCGGCGCGGCGGGTGAGGAAAAACTCACCGTTTCCCTTTGGCTGGCCAAGAAGAATTAAGGATCGCCCATGGATGCCAACAGACCCAGCCGCAAGCGGCACAAGCCTTGCCAAGTTTCGTTCGAGTTCTTTCCGCCGAAGACCGACGACATGGAGGCCAACCTTTGGGAGGCCATCGGCCGCCTCGCGCCCCTAAAACCCAAATTCGTGTCGGTGACCTATGGCGCCGGCGGCTCCACCCGCGAGCGCACGCACGCGACGGTCGCCCGCATTGTGCGCGAGACCAATATCGCGCCGGCCGCCCATCTCACCTGCGTCGGCGCCACGCGCGAAGAAGTGGATGAGGTTGCGCGCGCCTATTGGGAGGCGGGTGTCCGCCACATCGTCGCTCTTCGCGGCGATCCGCAGGGCGGGCTCGGCGGCGAATACACGCCGACGCCTGGAGGCTACGCCCATTCCACCGATCTGGTCGCCGGGCTGAAGCGCCTGCACGATTTCGAGATCACGGTGTCCGCCTATTGCGAAAAACATCCGGAGAGCGCCAGCTACGACCAGGATCTGGATGTGCTCAAGCGCAAGATCGACGCCGGGGCGACGCGTGCGATCACGCAATTCTTCTTCGACAACGACATCTACTTCCGCTTTCTGGAAAAGGCGCGCAAGGCGGGCATCGACATTCCCATCGTGCCCGGGGTGACGGCGGTTCAGAATTTCAAGCAGACCGCCAATTTCGCCAAAAAGGCCGGTGCGAGCGTGCCCGACTGGCTGGCGGAGCGTTTCGAAGGTCTCGACGACGATCCGGCGACGCGCCGGCTGATCGCGGCGGCGGTGGCGGCGGAACAGGTTTTTGACTTGCTCGACCGGGGCGTGGAGCAGTTCCATTTTTATACGATGAACCGCGCGGATCTGGTCTTCGCGGTTTGTCACCTGCTGGGCGTGCGCGCCGCTTAATCCAACGCCGTCATTGCGAGGAGCGAAGCGACGAAGCAATCCAGGGCTCTCGAAGTCGCAGGATTTCTGGATTGCTTCGCGTCGCTCGCAATGACGATATCAAGTTCACGGCGTAATGCCGATGGTTCGGGATGATACGATGACAACGCAAAATCGCTTCGGCGGCAAAACGTCCTTCGAGGCCCTCAACGACGCGGCGCGCGAAAGAATCCTCGTGCTCGACGGCGCCATGGGCACGATGATCCAGCGCCACACGTTTACCGAAGAGGATTTTCGTGGGCAGCGGTTCAAGGACTGGCCGAAGGATCTGCGCGGCAACAACGACCTCTTGACCCTCACCCAGCCGGACGCCATCCGCGCCATCCATCTGCAGTATTTTGACGCCGGCGCCGACATTGTCGAGACCAACACCTTTTCCTGCACCACCATCGCCCAGGCCGATTACGGCATGGAGGCGCTGGCGCGCGAACTGAACGTCGAAGGGACGCGCCTCGCCGTGCAGGCGGCCATCGAGGCCGAGAAGAAGGACGGCAGAAAACGCTTTGTCGCCGGCGCGCTCGGGCCGACCAACCGCACCGCCTCGATTTCGCCAGACGTCTCCAATCCCGGCTTTCGCGCTGTCACCTTCGACGACCTGCGCATCGCCTACAAGGAAGCCGCGAGCGGCCTGATCGAGGGCGGCGCCGACATCCTTCTCGTCGAAACCATTTTCGATACGCTGAATGCAAAAGCCGCGCTGTTCGGCATCGACGAGGCGTTTGAGGAATCCGGGGTCGTGCTGCCGGTGATGATCTCCGGCACGATCACCGACTTGTCGGGACGCACGCTGTCGGGCCAGACCACGGGCGCGTTCTGGAACTCGCTGCGCCATTCCAAGCCGTTTTCCATCGGCCTCAATTGCGCGCTCGGCGCGCGCGAAATGCGCGCCCATATCGCGGAGCTGTCGCGCATCGCCGACACGCGCATCTGCGCCTATCCCAACGCCGGCCTGCCCAACGAATTCGGCCTTTACGACGAGAGCCCGGAGGCCATGGCGGACCTCGTCGGCGAGTTCGCCGAAAGCGGTCTGGTGAATGTCGTCGGCGGCTGCTGCGGCACCACGCCCGATCATATCGCCGCGATTGCAAAACGCGTTTCGGGCGTCGCGCCGCGAAACATTCCGCAGATCGCGCCGCAGTTGCGGCTGTCGGGCCTGGAGCCGTTCGCGCTCACGCCCGACATTCGCTTCGTCAATGTCGGCGAGCGCTCCAACGTCACCGGCTCCGCGAAATTCCGCAAACTGATTCAGGCCGGCGACTACGCCGCCGCCCTCGATGTGGCGCGCGATCAGGTCGCCAACGGCGCCCAGATCATCGACGTCAACATGGACGAAGGCCTCCTGGATTCGCAGAAGGTCATGGTGGAATTCCTCAACCTCGTCGCCGCCGAGCCCGACATCGCGCGCGTGCCGGTGATGGTGGATTCGTCCAAATTCGAGGTAATCGAGGCCGGCTTGAAATGCATCCAGGGCAAGCCGGTGGTGAACTCGATCTCGCTGAAGGAAGGCGAGCAAAAGTTCATTGAACAGGCGAAGATCGTCCGCCGCCACGGCGCCGCCGCCGTGGTGATGGCGTTCGACGAGCAGGGCCAGGCCGACACCCAGGCGCGAAAGATCGAAATTTGTTCGCGCGCGTATAAAATCCTCACGGAGAAGGTGGGCTTTCCGGCCGAGGACATCATTTTCGATCCCAACGTTTTCGCGGTGGCGACGGGCATCGAGGAACACGACAATTACGGCGTCGATTTCATCGAGGCCACGCGCGAAATTCGCAAACAGATGCCGCTCGCCCATGTGTCCGGCGGCGTATCCAATCTGTCGTTCTCGTTCCGGGGCAACGAGCCGGTGCGCGAGGCCATGCACAGCGTGTTCCTCTATCACGCGATCCAGGCCGGCATGGACATGGGCATCGTCAACGCGGGACAGCTTGGCGTCTACGAAAAAATCGATCCGGAGTTGCGCGAAGCCTGCGAAGACGTGGTGTTGAATCGTCGGAAGGACTCCACCGAACGCCTGCTGACGCTGGCGGAAAAATATCGTGGCAAGACCACCGAGCGCGCTGAGAAGGACGCGGCCTGGCGCGAGGAGCCGGTCGAGGCCCGTCTTGAATATGCGCTGATCAACGGCATCACCGAATATATCGACGCCGATGTCGAGGAAGCCCGGCAAAAATCTTCGCGCGCGCTCGATGTGATCGAGGGGCCGCTGATGGCCGGCATGAACACGGTCGGCGATCTGTTCGGCGCGGGAAAAATGTTTCTGCCGCAGGTGGTGAAGTCCGCGCGCGTGATGAAGGCGGCGGTGGCCTATCTGCTGCCTTACATCGAATCCGGCAAGGAGGGCGGGCGCCAGAGCGCCGGCAAAATCCTGCTGGCGACGGTCAAGGGCGACGTGCACGACATCGGCAAGAACATCGTTGGCGTGGTGCTGGCCTGCAACAATTACGAGATCATCGACATCGGCGTGATGATTCCGGCCGCGAAGATTCTCGAAGAAGCGAAAAGGCACCATGTCGACGCCATCGGCCTGTCCGGCCTGATCACGCCCTCGCTCGACGAGATGAGTTTTGTGGCTTCCGAAATGCAGCGCGAGGGTTTTGATATCCCGCTGCTGATCGGCGGCGCTACGACCTCACGCGTCCACACCGCTGTCAAGATTGCGCCGAACTATTCCGCGAATGTGGCGGTGCACGTCAATGACGCCAGCCGTGCGGTTGGCGTGGTGCAGGGCCTGCTCGGCTCGGGCGCCGCGGCGCAGGCGGAAAAAATTCGCGTGGAATACGCGCATGTCGCCGAGGTTCACGCCAAGGCCGAAAGCGCCAAGAAGCGCGTCACGCTCGCTCAGGCGCGCGGCAACATCGAGCGCATCGACTGGAGCGCTTACGCGCCGCCGAAGCCGACGTTCATGGGCACACGCGTCCTGTCGCTGATCGACATGAAGGCGCTGCTGCCCTACATCGACTGGACGCCCTTCTTCCATAGCTGGGAGATGAAGGGGCGCTACCCGAAAATCCTCGAAGACGAGAAGCAGGGCGAGGCGGCGCGCGCGCTGTTCGCCGACGCGCAAAAAATGCTGAAGCACATTGTCGACGAGCATTGGTTCACGCCCAAAGCCGTCCTGGGCTTCTGGCCGGCGAACTCGGTTGGAGACGACATCGCGCTTTACACCGGCGAGTCGCGGAGCGAACGCCTCGCAACTTTCTACACTTTGCGCCAGCAACTCGCGCGTCCCGACGGCAAGCCGAACTTCGCCTTGGCCGATTTCGTCGCGCCGGAGGGAAGCAAACCGGACTATGTCGGCGCCTTCGCCGTCACCGCCGGTCCGGAAGAGAAACGCATCGCGGAGAAATTCGCGCAGAAGAACGATGACTACGATTCCATTCTGGTGAAGGCCATCGCCGATCGCGTCGCCGAAGCGGCGGCGGAATATCTCCACGCGCGCGTGCGAAAAGAATTCTGGGGTTACGCGCCCGATGAAAGTGTCAGCCTCGACGATCTCATCCACGATAAATATCAGGGCATCCGCCCGGCGCCGGGCTACCCGGCCCAGCCCGACCATACGGAAAAGCAGACGATTTTTGACCTGCTCGGCGCGACCAAAAACCTTGGGGTGACGCTCACGGAGAATTTTGCGATGACTCCGAGTTCGTCGGTGTGCGGCCTCTATCTGTCGCATCCGCAGGCGCATTATTTCGGCGTCGCCAAGGTCGAGCGCGACCAGGTCGAAGATTATGCGAAGCGCAAAGGCATGAACGTTGCCGATGTGGAGCATTGGCTGGCGCCGGTGCTCAACTACGATCGCGGCGCGAAACAATAACAACAGATGCGGTCGGGAGCCTTCCGACCGCATTCAGTTCGTTCTGATGGCGATGGTTCGAGACGGCCTCTTCGGGGCCTCCTCACCATGAGGGTATTCCCTATTTATTTCATTAGCCCTCATGGTGAGGAGCAGGCGGAGCCTCCGTCTCGAACCACGAGGGCGGTCCACGCGTTTGCAGCCTTAGAGCGTGATGCGTTTCCACGGAAACGCATCACGCTCTAAAGTTCTTGTTTAAGCATGATCTTTTCCGAAAACCGGTTTCCACTTTTCGGGATCATGCTCTAGACGATGTCCCCGCCGCCAGCCGCGCGTCCCTCGACCTCGCGCAGACGCTCCAGCAAATCGGGGTCGGCGTCTTGCCTGCCCCAATGGTCGAAATGGACCAGCTCATTCAGCGGCAGGCGCGGGCGCCAGCCCGCGGCTTCCAGCTCCGGGCGGGGGTGATAAAATTTCACTTTGCCGACGCAGAGATAGGCGACGGGGACAATGCGCTCAGGGATTTCGAGGGCGTGCTGCACCACCTCATTGTCGAAAATGCTCACCCAGCCGACGCCCAGCCCTTCCGCGCGCGCCGCGAGCCAAAGATTTTGGACCGCGCAAACCGAGCTGAACAGGTCCATGGCGGGGATGTGCGTGCGCCCGATCACCACCGGGCCCGCGCGGTCGCGGTCGCAGGTGATGCAAATGTTGATCGGCGCCTCCATGATCCCTTCGAGTTTTAACGACCGATAGGTGTCGCGTTTCTCCTCGGGGAACATCAGGGCGGCCTCGGCATGGGCCTTGAGAAAGGCGTCATGCACCCGCTGTTTGACCGCGCGGTCGCGGATGACGACAAAACTCCAGGGCTGCATGAAGCCGACCGAAGGCGCGTGATGCGCGGCGAGCAGCAGTCGGGCAAGGGTTTCATCGGAAACGGGGTCCGGCAAAAACTCGCCGCGCGTGTCGCGCCGGGTCATGATGGCGCGGTAGACCCCGGCGCGTTCGGCGTCCGGCAGCGGCAGGGCAGGCACTTTTTGATCCATCTATAGTCCCCTTGATGGCGTCTTCCGCGCTGTCCATGCGCGCAAAACCATTCCCGTCGGCCGGTCTTCTGACTTGGGCTCATCCCGACGAAACGCCTTCCCGGCCTGACCAGTGGCATGTGCTTCGTCAGTCCTCTTCACAGCGCTGGGCGCGTCGCGGCCTTTCACCGCGTTCCCGATTCTCCCGCGCCTTTTTCGTGCGCGGACACCGACGGGACGTTTCTCCTATCAAGTTCTCGCGCGCAGGCCAATGATAACAAAAACGCCGCGGATCGAAATCCGCGGCGTCTTCAATCTTCAGCCGAGAAAAGCTCAGGCGTTCGCGTCGGCGCCTTCGACGAATTCGGGAATCCGATCGAAATTCATGTAGCGATAGACCTCGCCTTCCTTGCCCTTGAGGCCGGCGAGCGCGTCCATGTATTCGGCAAAAGTCGGGATTTTGCCGAGCAGCGCGCCAACCGCCGCCAGTTCCGCGGAGGACAGGTAGACACGGGTGTCGAGACCGAGGCGGTTCGGGAAGTTGCGAGTCGAGGTCGACAAAGCCGTCGATCCCTTGCGAATCTGCGCCTGGTTGCCCATGCACAGCGAACAACCCGGCATTTCCATGCGCGCGCCCGATTTCCCAAGCGTGGCGTAATAGCCTTCCTCGGTGAGGATATGCGCGTCCATCTTGGTCGGCGGCGCGATCCACAGGCGGGTGGGAATGTCCGTCTTGCCGGACAAAATTTTGCCGGCGGCGCGGAAATGGCCGATGTTGGTCATGCACGAGCCGATGAAAACCTCATCGATCTTGTCGCCGGCGACCTCGGAAAGCGGCTTGATGTCGTCCGGGTCGTTCGGGCAGGCGAGCAGCGGCTCCTTGATCGCGTTGAGGTCGATCTCGAACACGGCGGCGTATTCGGCGTCGGAATCGGGCTGCAGCAGCGCCGGATTGGCGATCCAGGCCTCCTGCGCGGCGATACGACGCTCCAGCGAGCGCTTGTCCTGATAGCCTTGCGCGATCATCCACTTCATCAGCGTGATGTTCGAGCGGAGATATTCGATGATCGGCTCCTTGTTGAGCCGCACCGTGCAGGCCGCCGCCGAACGCTCGGCGGAAGCATCGGACAGCTCGAACGCCTGCTCCACCTTGAGGTCGGGCAGACCCTCGATTTCGAGAATGCGGCCGTTAAAAACGTTCTTCTTGCCCTTCTTCTCGACCGTGAGCGAACCGTCCTTGATCGCGACATAGGGAATGGCGTTGACGAGATCGCGCAGGGTGATGCCTGGCTGCATCTCGCCCTTGAACCGCACCAGCACGGATTCGGGCATGTCCAGCGGCATGACCCCGGTCGCCGCCGCGAAGGCGACGAGGCCGGAGCCAGCCGGGAACGAAATGCCGATGGGGAAGCGGGTGTGCGAATCGCCGCCGGTTCCGACGGTGTCGGGCAGCAGCAGGCGGTTGAGCCAGGAGTGGATCACGCCGTCGCCGGGACGCAGCGCCACGCCGCCGCGATTGCTGATGAAGGTTGGCAGTTCGCGATGGGTCTGCACGTCCACCAGTTTGGGATAGGCGGCGGTGTGGCAGAACGACTGCATGACCAGATCGGCCGAAAAACCGAGGCAAGCCAAATCCTTGAGCTCGTCGCGGGTCATCGGACCGGTCGTATCCTGCGAGCCCACCGTGGTCATCTTCGGCTCGCAATAGGTCCCGGGGCGAATGCCTTTTCCCTCGGGCAGGCCGCAAGCCCGTCCCACCATCTTTTGCGCGAGCGTAAAACCTTTTCCTGAATCCTTGGGCACGCCCGGCAGGCGGAACAGGGTGGAGGCCGGCAAGCCCAAAGCCTCGCGGGCGCGCGCGGTCAGGCCGCGGCCGATGATCAGCGGAATGCGGCCGCCGGCGCGCACCTCGTCAAAGATCACGTCCGACTTCACCTTGAATTCGGCGATGACAGCGCCGTTTTTCAGCGCCTTGCCGTCATAGGGGCGCAGTTCGATGACATCGCCGGTCTCCATGGCGGAGACGTCGAGTTCGATCGGCAGCGCGCCGGCGTCTTCCATGGTGTTGTAGAAGATCGGCGCGATTTTCGAACCCAGGCAGACGCCGCCGAAACGCTTGTTCGGCACATAGGGGATGTCCGCGCCGGTAAACCACAGCACCGAATTGGTGGCGGATTTGCGCGAGGAGCCGGTGCCGACGACGTCGCCGACATAGGCGACGGGATGACCCCCAGCGATCAGTTTTTCCAACTGCTTGGTCGGGCCGCGCGCGCCGGGCTCATCCGGCTCGATGCCCGCACGCGGGTTCTTCAGCATGGCCAGCGCATGCAGCGGAATGTCGGGGCGGGTGGAGGCGTCGGGGGCGGGCGACAGGTCGTCGGTGTTGGTCTCGCCCGAAACCTTGAACACGGTGAGCGTGAGCAAGGCCGGAACCTCGGGACGGGACGTAAACCATTCGGCCTCGGCCCAGGACTTCAAGACGGCCTTGGCGTTGGCGCAGCCTTTTTCGGCGAGCGCCTGCACATCATGGAAATAGTCGAAAATGAGCAGGGTTTTCTTCAAACCCTCGGCGGCGACAGGGCCGACTTCGGCGTCGGCGAGCAGGTCGATCAGCGGCTTGATATTAAAGCCGCCAAGCATGGTTCCCAAAAGTTTTGTCGCGAGTTCGCGCGAAACCAGCGCATTCTTCTCGTGGACAGTGGCGACGGCATCTAAAAAACCGGCTTTCAGGCGGGCGGCGTCGTCCACGCCGGCGGGCACACGATGGGTCAGCAGTTCGACGAGAAACGCCTCCTCGCCCGCGGGCGGATCGCGCAACAGTGCGATCAGCGCCTCCGTCTGCTTCGCGGACAGCGGCAGCGGCGGGATGCCGAGCGCCGCGCGCTCAGCGACATGGGCGCGGTAGGTTTCAAGAAACGACATGCGGGCTCCCTTATATGCATTTCCAGTGTTGGCGCGGAGACGCGCGGACGATTTCAGTTCAGGATGCGAATACGACCATAAGTCCGTGCTGTCGATTGTCGAAAAGGCGTGCTTCTGCGCCTTCTCTCGCGGTCGCGGTCGGCATGCAAGATTTCCTCCATCTTGTCGTCGTACACGCTCGGGGCCCAAAGATCGACGGCTACGCTCGTCTAACCGCGAGTGAGGACGGCGCAGGCGACATAGGTCGGCGAAATCTCGAGCGTGCCTTCCCCTGAGAAAGGAACACCGCCAAAAACTTCGATCCGGCCTATGCCGGTCAAAACAACGCCATCCGGCGCCGAATTTTTTGACAGTTCCGCAAGGATGGCGCGTCCCTCGCGGCCAGCGAGCGTGTCGAGGCGCGCGATCAAACCGGGATTGGTGGCGCGCACACAATATATGCAACCGGCGTCGCCAAAACCAAGATCATACAGAATTCCAGTGCGGTCCCGTTCCCGAACCGCCTCGACGTCAGGTCCGAGCCGTCTCAGCCCCGAAGGCGCGGTTCCCCGCCGGGGCGTCGCCAGGATGATGGTGTCGTCGCCCTCGCCGGTGGCGAAAGCGCAGGCGGAGCCGTCCAAGGCAAAGGAAAGGGCGCCCCTGGGCGAAACACAGCGAAGGACGCCGCCTTCGACCTGGACCTCGCTCCCCTCGGCCCGGAACTCCAGGCCGCCCGCGCTCCAGACGCCGCCGCGCCGCAACGAGGCGACCACAAACTCCCGCACGTCAGAGGCGCTCCAGTCCTTGCGATATAACTTTATTCCCAGCGCGGCGCGCCGTTGCGGCAATTCCGCCCAGACATGCCGTCGAAAATCCTCGCCGGCATTGCGCCACGCGCCGATTTCCTCGCGCGTGCGCCCGCACCCGCGACAGAAACCGCTCTTGTCGATTTGACAAACGCCTGTGCAGGGACTGGTCAACATCGCGCCTGACAAAGCTTCATGACACCTCGTCCAGAATCGTCACTCCGCCGAGATGACGTGGAAAAACGAGCCGGTGACGCGCCCGCGACGGGAGCCCACCGGCTTTTTTTCGCCGCCATGGGCATCGCAGGCGAGGGCGAAGGCGGGGTCGTCGCCGAGCGTTTCGATGGTCGCATGGTGAAACTCGTGCCCCAAAAGAATTTTTCCGCGCGGGCCGAGCGCGCCATCCGTCACAAGCGTGGCGTTGCGATAGCCGAGCGTCAGCTTGCGCTTGGCGAAACTGGTGGAGACGGAAAGCAGGCCGGCCATCGGGTGGCGAACGCCCTCGGCGTCGACCAAAAATTCGCCGAGCGCCATATAGCCCCCGCACTCGCCGTGCACCGGTTTTTTCGAAGCAAAGGCGCGCAAGCCATCAAGGAATTTTCGGGCGTTCGCCAGCCGTCTGGCATGCAATTCGGGATAGCCGCCCGGCAGCCAGCAGAAATCGGCGTCGCCCGGCGGCGGCTCGTCTTGCAGTGGCGAGAAGAAGCAAATTTCGGCCCCGGCCCGCCGCCAGCCTAGCAGCAGATGCGGATAGAGGAAGGAAAAGGCGGCGTCGCGCGCCACCGCAATTTTTTGACCGGGCGGCTCCAGCGCATTTTTCCGCGAGGGCGAGGAGCAAAGCGGCCGCGCTGCGGCGTGCAGCGCGTCCAGATCGACATGGGTGGCCACAAAACCGGCGAGCGCGTCGAGTTTGGCTTCGAGATCGGAGGTGTCGGCGGCCTGAACCAGACCGAGATGGCGCTCAGGCAGCACGATTTTGGCATCGCGGGGCAGGGCGCCGAATACCGGCAAGCCGACTGTTTCCAGCGCGGAGGCCGCCAGCCGGACATGCCGTTCGCCGCCGACCTTGTTGAGGATCACGCCGGCGAGTTTGACGTCCGCATCAAAAGTCGCGCAGCCATGGGCGACGGCCGCCGCCGTCTGCGCCTGCCCGGAGACGTCCAGCACCAGCACCACGGGCAGGCCGAGTTTTTTCGCCAGCGTGGCCGATGAACCGTTGCGGGCCTGTTCGCCTGGCGCGCCGTCGAACAGGCCCATGGCCCCCTCGGCGATCAGCAGGTCGGCGTCTTCCGCCGCCGTCGCCGCGAGACCGGCGACCAGAGCATCGTCCATCGCCCAGCTGTCGAGGTTGAAACTCGGGCGCCCCGTGGCGGCGCCATGAAAAGCGCTGTCGATATAATCAGGCCCGTTCTTGACCGCGCCGACGCGCAGGCCACGCTGGCGCAACGCGCGCATCAGCCCGAGCGCGACGGTCGTCTTGCCGCCGCCCGAGCGCGGCGCGGCGATCAAAAAACCTTTCATTCGGCGCCGCCGCGCTGCGGCCGGTAGCGGCGCAGGTAATCGGGATCGTAGAGCGCGCTCTCGCGAAAATCGCTCGAAGCCAGAGCGCGCCCCACGAGCACCAGAGCGGTGCGCTCGACCGGCGCCAGGGCGAAACTCGCCTCGATATCAGCGAGCGTGCCCTGCAAAACTTGTTCGTCGGGCCAGGAGGCGCGAAACACCACGGCGACGGGGCAATCCGCGCCGAGGATCGGGGTCAGTTCCGCGACCAGCTTGTCCAGCACATGGATCGACAGGTGGATGGCGAGCGTCGCGCCGGTCTTGGCGAAAGCGGCCAAGCTCTCGCTTTCCGGCATGGCGGAGGCGCGTCCGCTTGTGCGGGTCAGCACCAGGGACTGCGCGACTTCGGGCACGGTGAGTTCGCGCTGGAGCAAGGCGGCGCTGGCGGCGAAGGCGGGTACGCCCGGCGTCACATCATAGGGAATGCCGAGCCGGTCGAGGCGCCGCGTCTGCTCGGCGAGCGCGCTCCAGATCGAGAGGTCGCCGGAATGCAGCCTGGCGACATCCTCGCCGGCCTCGTGCGCGCGCAAAAATTCGGCTTCGATCTGGTCGAGGCTCATCGGCGCGGTGTCGATGATGCGCGCGTTCGGCGGGCAATAGTCGAGCAAAGCTTTGGGCACCAGCGAGCCCGCATAGAGGCAGACGGGCGAGCGCGCGATCAGGTCGCGGCCGCGCAGGGTGATGAGGTCCGCCGCGCCCGGTCCGGCGCCGATGAAATGCACGGTCATTACAACTCCGAGGCGATGGCGACGGCGCAAGAGACGCCGTTCAGGCTGAATTTCTCCAAGATCAGGCGCGAATTTTCGCCTGCGCCGGCGAGCGCGGCGGCTTCGGCGAGGCTGCCGACGCCGGCGAGCGCCATGACCAGCGCCGAGCGCGAAACCACCTCCGCATCGCGCTTTTGCAAGTCGGCCTCATCGTGGAAGACGAGTTTCATTCGCAAAGCGTCCGCAGCTTCCCGAAGCGGCTGGCTGTCGCGTTTGCGCGCGCTGGTGTGCAGCGCGTCGGCGTTCATTCCCGCGCGCTCCAGAGCGAGGCGCACGCCGCGCGCGATGGCCTGCGCCGTCGCCAGCGTGCTGAAGCCGACGCCCACCGCCACGCTCATTTCGTCACGCTCCATTGCACGCTCGGCATCAGCGGGCGAAAACCGCGAAAACGGCCGACCGCGTCGGCATGGGCGAACTGACACTGGACCAGTTCGCCACCGAAACGGCGCTGCGCGGCGAACAGGTCGGCTTGGCTTTCCAGCGTCACGGCGTTGACGACCAAGCGCCCGCGCGGCGCCAGCGCCGACCAGCACAGGTCGATCAATCCGGGTGCGGTAAAACCGCCGCCGACAAAAATGGCGTTGGGCTGTTCCAGGCCGTGCAAGGCGTCGGGGGCCTCGCCCTCCACAAGCGTGAGATGCGGAACGCCAAGGGACGCCGCATTGCGGCGAATGCGCGCGCAACGCTCGGGGTTTTTCTCGATGGCGAGCGCGCGGGTGGACGGGTCCAAAAGCAGCCATTCGATGGAGATGGAGCCGGAGCCGGCGCCGACGTCCCAAAGCAGGTCGCGAGGCCGAGGCGCCAGTTGCGACAGCGTCAGCGCGCGCATTTCGCGCTTGGTGATCTGGCCGTCATGCTCGAACCAGTCGTCGGGAAGCCCAGGCGTTTTTGGGGGAATGCGAACGCCGTCGCCCAAAACTTCGAGGGCGATGGTGTTCAGCGGATCGATTCCCTGGATATCGAACCCGTCCGCCGGCGCGGTGCGCAAGAGTTCGCGCGGGCCGCCCATGGCTTCGCAAACGGTGAGTTTTGAAGCGCCCAGGCCCCTTTCCCGCAGCAGGGCGGCCAGCTTGCCGGGCGTCTCGCCGTCCCAGGACAGGGCGAGAATTTTCGCGCCCGGCTGCAAGTGCGAAAGAATCTTTTCCAGCGCGCGGCCGTGCAGGGTGACCAGCGCGCAGTCCTGCAAAGCCCAGCCAAGCCGGCTGGCGGCGAGGCTGAAAGCGGAGGGTTGCGGCAGGCACAAAATGTCGGCGGGCGGCACGATCTGCGCCAGCAGCGAACCGACGCCGAAAAAAAACGGATCGCCGGAAGCCAGCACCGCAACGGGTTCGCCGCGTCGCGCTAAAATTCTTGGAAACGCCTCCTGCAAAGGCGAAGGCCAGGCGAGGCGCTCGCCCGCGGTCTCGCCGATCAACTGCAAATGCCTGGCGCCGCCAACGACGAGACGCGCTTGCGCGATCCGCTCCCGCGCGGCTAAGGACAGCCCTTGCAGCCCGTCCTCGCCGAGCCCCACAATGGTCAGCCAGGGCGCGCTCATGATCCACACCTCGAAGGGGTTTTATGCGCATATTGATTCTTGGCGGCTCCAGCGAGGCGACTCTGCTCGCCAAGGCGCTCGCGCCGCGCGCCGACCTGAACGCCATCCTGTCGCTCGCCGGGCGCACCAAAAATCCCGCTCCCATGCCGCTGCCGACGCGCATCGGCGGTTTTGGCGGCGTCGAAGGTTTGAGGTCCTACCTTCGCGACGCGCGCATCAACGCGGTGATCGACGCCACCCATCCGTTCGCGGCGCAGATGAAGCGCAATGCGGCGCAAGCCTGCGGGGCGACGAACACACCGCTGTGCGCCTTCACACGCGCGCCCTGGGTTGCCGGCGAGGGCGACGACTGGATCGAGGTGGACACCGCCGCCGAGGCCGCCGTCGCGCTGGGAGAGACGCCGAAACGCGTGTTTCTCGCCATCGGCCGCCAGCAGGCCGGCGCCTTCGCCGGCCAAAACCATCATTTCGTGTTGCGCGCCATTGACGCGCCCGACGCCGGGGCGCTGCCCGCCTCGCTCGATCTCGTGCTGGCGCGCGGCCCGTTCACGGTCGAGGATGAGATCGCGCTGATGCGCGAAAAACGCATCGACATTGTGGTGAGCAAGAACGCCGGCGGCGAGGCGACGCGCGCCAAAATCGACGGGGCGCGCGCGGAAAAACTGCAGGTGGTGATGATCCGCCGCCCCAAAACGCCGGAGCGCCCGGTGTTCGAAAACATCGAGGACGCGCTGGCGTGGATCGAGGCTCACCGTCCGGCCTCATAGGAGCGTGGGGTCAGCACGAAGGGAAGCCCGTCCGGCCGCGCGATCAGATGCGTTGTCGTGGCGCCAATCATGACCAGCGTGCTCATGTCGGCCACGCCCGGATCGGCCTCGCCCAGCGTCGTCAGGACGATGCGTTCGTCGGGCCGGCCGACCGCGCGCGCGAAAGCCACGGGCGTCGAAGCCGGACGCAGGGTCCGCAGCAGATCGAAGGCGTCGAAAATCTGCTTCGGCCGCGCCTTTGACGCCGGATTGTAGAGCGCGACGACGAAATCGCCCTCCGACGCGGCCTTGAGACGGCGCTCGATCAGCTCCCACGGTTTTAGATTGTCGGAGAGCGAAATGGCGCAGAAATCGCCGCCCAGCGGCGCCCCGAGCCGCGCCGCCGCCGCCTGCATGGCGCTCACCCCTGGCAAAACCTCGATGTCGAGGGCGCGCCATTCCTCAGGTCCATTCTCGACCGCCTCCAGCACAGCCGCCGCCATGGCGAACACGCCGGGATCGCCGCCCGAGACCACCCCGACGATTTTTCCCGAAAGGGCCAACTCCAGCGCGTGGCGGGAGCGGTCGAGTTCGACGCGGTTGTCGCTGCCGTGGATGGTCAGGCCCGGCCGGGGCGCGATGCGGTCAACATAGGAAAAATAGCCGATGAGGTCGGTCACTTGTTCAAGGACGGCGCTGGCTTCGGGGGTCAGCCAATGCGCCGGCCCCGGCCCGAGACCGATGACATAAACTTTTCCGGTCATGGCCGCCGCCCCTGTCCCGGCATCAGGATCAGCGAGAAATAGGGCGCGTCGTCGCCGACTTTTTCGGCCAGCGGAATGATTTTTTGGTCCGGCATGGCGCCTCGCTCGACATAGATGGCGCGCTCCAAGCGGCCGGTCTCGGCGAAGGCGCGGCGCACTTTTCGAAAATTCTTGCCGAGCTTCATCACCACGGCGGCGTCGGTTTTTTGAAGCCGCTCGACCAGGGCTTCGTAGGGCAGGGTGCCCGGCAGCACGGACAAGATATCGTCGCCCCAGGTCATCGGCGCGCCCGCCGCCGCCGCGCAGCCCGCCATTCCGGTGACTCCAGGCACGATCTCGGTGTCAAACTCGTTCTTGAGGCGGATGAACAAATGCATGAACGAGCCGTAGAACAGCGGATCGCCCTCGGCGAGAAGCGCGACATCCTGGCCGTTGCGCAGCCGTTCCGCCAGTTTTGCCCGCGCCTCTTCGTAAAAGCCGGATAGCGCCGACACGTATTCGGGCGAGTCGAACGGAACTTCCGTGGTCAGCGGATAGCCGAGCGGCAATTCCTCGCAAGTTTCCGGAATCCAGCGGTCGGCGATGGCGCGCGCATTGCCGCGCCGGCCGGACTTGCAGAAATAGGCGACCACCGAACAGCTTTTCAGCAGCCGCACGGCCTTCACGGTTAAAAGTTCGGGATCGCCCGGACCCAGACCTATGCCATAAAGACGACCCGACACGCTCACTCCTTCGCGCTCGCGAGCGCATTGATCGCCGCCGCCGCCATGGCGCTGCCGCCGCGCCGTCCGCGCACCACCAGATGCGGCGCGCCCCTAAAATCGATCAGCGCGTCCTTGGATTCGGCGGCGCCGACAAAGCCGACGGGCATCCCGATAATGCAGGCCGGCATGGGCGCGCCCTCGGAAAACATTTCGAGAAGGCGGAATAATGTCGTTGGCGCATTGCCGATGGCGACGACCGAGCCGGCCAGCCGATCCCGCCAGAGATCGGCGGCGACCGCCGAGCGGGTCAGCCCGCGCGCCTTCGCCTGCTCCGGTACGCGCGGGTCGGACAGGGTGCAAATCACTTCGTTGTTGGCGGGCAGGCGGGCGCGGGTCACCCCATGGGCGACCATTTGCGCATCGCAAAAAATCGGCGCTCCGGCCGCCAAAGCCGCCGCGCCCGCTTCCGCCGCGCCGGTGGCAAAGGCCAAGTCCGAGGCGACATCGGTCATGCCGCAGGCGTGGATGATGCGCACGGCGAGGCGCTCTTCGACGCCCGGCGTGAAGCGAGCCAAATCCGCCTCGCGGCGGATGATGGCGAAGGAGCGGCGGTAGATTTCGTCGCCTTCGCGGATATAGTCATAGCTCGACATGACGCTCACTCCCATCGGGGCGGGTTTACGCGCCCCCAACGAGACGTCCCCAAGTCTTCCAGGTCTGGACGGGTTTGAGGCTTTCGGTTCAAGCTTTTTTCGGCTTGCCGAGGGCGCCTGCGCATTTTGCGCGAGGACCGTCGCGGCGCCTACTTGGCCGAGACAGGCCCCCTTGTCAATCGGACGCGACAGCGCGGGTTTTGGGCTTTCGCGAAAAGGCGTGGCGCAGCAGCGCGGCGGCGCGGAACGGCGCGTGCAGCGCCTTGGTTGCGGGCAGCGCGAGAAAAAAGCCGGTCACAAGGCTGAGGTGAGCCAGCAGCAGCGGTCCCATCGCCGGGGTGTCGCGGAAAAACAGCAAAGCGAGCCCGCTCAGGGTCACGAGTTGCAGCGCGATCAGGAAAGTGACGTTGAGCTGGGTTTCGCCGGGTTCCGAAACGTCGCGCTCCATCCGCGTTTCGAGCGCCAGCAGGCCCGCCGCGCCCGCGACAATGCCGAGACCGCCGGCCAGCCCCAGCAGCACCGGCGGGCTGGCAAGCGGGAAGGGGGGCGCGAACTTCAAAAAATGTTGGTAGGCGGAGGCGACGAGGGTCGCAGCGAAAGCCAGCAGCACGCCGCCGGCCATCAGGTGATGAAAGATTTTGCGCCGCCTCGAAAAACCGGGGCCGACGTCGTGACAGCCGGGGCCGCCTCCATCGAGATGGCGCAGGGTGACAATGTCCGTGGCGGCCCGCCACAGCGCCGGGCCGAGCGGGCCGGGGGCGAGATCGGCGGAAATCGTCCGCCAGAACCGCAGCGTCGAGACGATCATGCTGACCGTCGCAAAAAGCAGGGCGCCGCCGCCAAGCCCCGCCATCACGCCCCAGGGGACCACAGAGTAAAAACCCGCCTGTCCGGGCGAGGCGGCAAACGTCAGAATCGCCAGCGCCAAAAATGTCGCGGCGACGAAAAAAGCCGCGCCGAGCGCCGGTCGTTCAAAACCGTGGCGCAAGAGGCGCGGCCAGACGTGATCCGCGTAAGTTTGTCGCCGCGCCCGGGCCAGCACGGCTGGCGCATTGACGGCGAAGGGGTGGGGCGGGGCATATTGGCAGGCATGCCAGCAGGCGCGGCAATTGTGGCAGAGATTGGCTAGATATGCCTCGCCAAAATTGTCGCGCTGGCCCGCGAGCGCCGGAAACACCGGGCACAGGCCATCGCAATACATGCAGGCGGCGCAAATCCGCAGGATGCGATCGGTTTCATCAGCTGAGGACATGGCGCGCGGCGGCCTCCCCGGCGCGCCGTCCCGTGACGGCTGACAGCGTCAATCCCAGCCCGGCCATATAGCCCCGCGTGAAAAAATTGGGCGCGACGATCATGCCCGCGCCAAACAGGTTTGCGTTCCCCTCTCGCGAGAGCCGCATGTTCGCATCCGCCGCCAGACCGTAATGGACAAAGGTCAGGCCAGCGCGCATGGGAAAGGCGAAAAATGGCGGCTCGACAAAGGGAACGCTCTCCGCCAGCGCGGCGCCGTCAAGCCCCAGCTCCGCGGCAAGCGCATCGAGCGTATCGGCCCGGATCGGCGCCAGCGCCGCCGGCAGGGTTTTCGAAAGCCCGCGCGCGTCGAGGATGAGAAAGGCGAGGCCGCCGTCGCACGCCGCGATTCGCGCCCCCCATTGGGCGTAATGGGATTTTTTTGGGCTCGCCCCCGCCAGCTCCACGCGCCGGCCGTTGCGGTCCACCACCAGCCCGTGCGGGATGGCGGTGATGCGGGTGACGATGCCGCCATCGTCCTCGGGCCCGCGCGCGTCGACCGCGACCATGTGGCAGGAGGAGGGATCGCCGACGGTTCGAAAACCACGTTCAGCCAAGAACTGCATTATTCGACCGTTAGAAGAACGCGCGCCGCGGAGCAACACGCCTTCGCCAATATGGTCGTTTCGCCAGTTCGGATCGCCGCCGGGGCCGCCGGAGGCGACGACGACCGCGCGTGCAAAAAACCGTTTTTTCGTGGCGCCGGAGACAATTTTCGCTTCCCAGCCGCCCAAAACCTCCGTCAAAGCAAAAGCCTCGCTTTCGTAATCGAAGCTGACGCCGAGGCGCGACGCGGTGTCGTAGAGCGCGTTGACCATCGCCTTGCCGCCGCCGAGCAGAAAGGCGGTGCGCCGGGAATAGGGCAGTACGCCCACATCGGGGGCTTGCAGGAGGACGCCGCAGCCCATCAGCCAGTCGGCAATTCTAGCCGATTCCTCCACCAGACCGCGCGCAAAAACCTCGTCCGGGCAGCCAGTCTTTCTCAGTTCGGCCAAGAACTCTGCGTCGGAATAGGCGTCGGGCGTGTGCCAGACGGGTTTTTCATGGGCGATGCGGAAATTGCGCGCGTGGCGCGCATTGCCGCCGCGCAGCACGCGCGGGGCGCTTTCCAGCACGTGCGCGTCAACCCCAAGTCGGCGCGCCGCGATCGCGGCGCACAGACCGGCGATCCCGCCGCCGATGATTAAGACTGCGTTCGACGCCATTTCGCCCCTTAGCGAGGTCATCTGTCACGAACGTCATGCCCGGGCTTGTCCCGGGCATCCACGCCGAGGCGCCCGGACGAATGCCGCAACAGTTCGCGTCGCGGCGCCGCGTGGATGGCCGGGACCAGCCCGGCCATGACGACATCGAGAGACATGCGTTGCGAGTCCGGGCCAGTCCTGTGGCATGATTGTTAGCGGCCGGGCGCTGGGTGAACAACCCGGCGCGACCGTTCTTGCGCAAACAAAAATTCGCAATTACAGAGAAATCCGCCTCCGCGCCGCAATCGGGCGCGGCGCCACGGAATTCGCGTCTTCCCCGGGCGGCTTGCCCCGAGCGAAAGGCGGTTTTTGCGCCTTGGCGCAGGCGCCCGCCCGCAAAAGAGGTTTTTGTTGCTGTCATCCGAGCGTTCCCTGCTGCTCCACGTGCTGCTGCCGGGGCTGGTTTGCGTCTTGTTGCTGATCTCGCTCGGCGTCGGCGCCGTGCATCTGCCGATCCACACGGTCGTCGAGGCCCTGTTCGGCGGCGCCAGCGAGGCGCAGCGCGCCATTGTCCAGGAAATTCGCCTGCCGCGCACCCTGCTCGCCGCCACAATCGGCGCCATGCACGGCCTGTCCGGCGCGGCCTTGCAAGGGTTGCTGCGCAATCCGCTCGCGGCGCCCTCCCTGTTCGGCGCGCCGCAGGCCGCCGCCTTCGGCGCGGTGCTGGCCATCGCCACGGGTTTTGGCGACGCCCTGTCCTTCGCCTTGCCGCTGTCGGCGATCCTGATGGCGTTTCTGTCCGCCTTCGTCCTGGTCGCCATTGTCGGACGCGAGTCAAACCTGCTGCTGCTGATCCTCGCTGGATTGGCCCTGTCGAGCCTCGCCGGCGCCGCGACGGCGCTGGCGCTCAATCTGGCTGCCAGCCCGTTCGCGGCGCTGGAAATCTCGTTCTGGCTGCTGGGTTCGCTCGATGACCGCAGTTTTCGCCATGTGCTGCTGGCCTGGCCGTTCATGGCCTGTGGCGCCGTTTTGCTGTTCGCCCGGCGCGACGCGTTTCGCGTGCTGAGTCTGGGCGAGGAGGCGGCGCAGAGCCTCGGGGTCAATGTCCCGGCGCTGCGCCTGCAGGTCATTCTCGGCGTCGCCCTCGGCGTCGGCGCCTCCGTTGCCGTCTCCGGAACCATCGGTTTCATTGGCCTGGTCGTGCCGCATCTGATGCGTCCATTGGTCGGGCACGATCCCGGCCGGCTGCTCGCGCCCAGCGCTTTTGCCGGCGCGGCGCTGCTGCTCGCCGCCGACATTGCGGTGCGCCTGATCCCCTCAACCTCCTCGATCAAGGTCGGCGTGCTCACCGCTCTCATCGGCGTGCCGTTCTTCCTTTATCTGGTGTTCCGCGAGCGTCGGAAACTTGAAGGCGCGGCGGCATGAGCGGTTTTGAGGTCCGCGACCTCAGCGTTCGCCTCGGCGGCCGGCAGGTCCTGAAAAACATCTGTTTTAACGCGGAAAGCGGCGCTCTGGTCGCTTTGGTCGGCCCGAGCGGCGCCGGCAAGACCACGCTTTTACGCGCCTTGGCCGGCCTCATTCCCAGCGACGGCGCCATGGTTTTCGCCGGCGCGGACGTGCGCGGCCTTTCCGTCGCCCAGCGCGCGCAAAAATTCGCCTATGTGCCCCAGGACGATTCCGTCCACTGGCCGCTGCCGGTCCGCGATGTCGTCGGGCTCGGACGTTTTCCGCACGGCCCCTCGCGCCCCGACCGGCTCTCCGGGCGCGATCTCCTCGCCGTCGAGCAGGCGCTCGATGTCGTCGATCTCCAGGCGATGGCGGAGCGGCCGGTGACAAAGCTGTCTGGCGGCGAACGCCGCCGCGTCGCGGTGGCGCGGGCGCTGGCGACGCAAGCACCGGTCTTGTTCGCCGACGAACCCACGGCCTCCGTCGATCCCCACTACCAGCTGTCGATCATGACGCTGTTGCGCCAGCAGGCGCGCCAGGGCGCGCTGGTCTTCGTCGTCACCCACGATCTCGGCGCGGCCGCCCGCTTCGCCGACCGGGTGCTGTTGCTATGCGAAGGGCGCCTTGAGGCGGCGGGTTTGCCGGACGCCGTGCTGTCGTCGGCGCAATTGGCCGACGTCTTCGCCATCGATATTTTTCGGTGCGAGCACGCCGGCGAACCAGTGATCGTGCCCTGGACCGCCCGATGATTCTTGCTTTCCGCGCCCTGGCCTTAGCGGCGCTGCTGGCGGGAGGCGCGCAAGCCGCGCCGCTGCGCATCGCTTCAATCAACATGTGCGCGGACCAGCTTTTGCAGACCCTGGCCGACCCCGAACAAATCGCCGGCCTCGGTCCCTATTCCCGGGACGCCAGCCTGTCCTGGCTCGCGGAGGACGCGAAAAAATATCCGCGCCTGACGGGCGAGGCCGAGGACATCATCGCGTTGAAACCCGATCTCGTGCTCGCCGGTAAATATGGAAAAAAGGCGACGCGCGACCTGCTCGACGACCAGAACATAAAAATCGTGGATTTCGAAGTTCCCCGCAGCATTGACGAGGTCAAGGCGCAGGTTCGCCGCGTCGCCGAGATCGTTGGTCATCCCGAGCGCGCCAGCGCGCTCAACGAAAAAATCGACGCCGCGGCGGCCCGGGCTCGCGCGGCGGCCATGCAAGGACATGCCAAAATCCTCGCGGTGTCGCGGCGCGGCTGGGTCGCCGGAACCAACAATTTGCTGTCGTCGCTGCTGGCGACGGTCGGGCTCGCCAATGCGGCGGGCGAACTGGGCCTGAAAAGCGGCGGCTTCGTCTCGCTCGAAACGATCATCGCCGCAAAACCCGACCTGATCCTGGTGGCCGAGGCGGCGCCGAGCGCGGAAGACCAGGGTAAGGCGTTGCTGCTGCATCCCGCGCTCGACCGCAACTATCCGCCCGAGAGCCGCATTGTCATTCCCGAGCAACTGACCATCTGCGGCGGGCCGATGCTGCCCGCCGCGCTGGATCGCCTGTCCGAGGCGATGGGCCAAATTACTCCGAAGCCGCGTCTTTGATGCGGCTGGGGTCCTGCTCGCTTCCGTCCCAGATTGTCGGCTTCTCCAGCCAGCGCTGAATAAAATTCCACGCCTTCTTGTAGCCGTTGTGCGGCAGGGTGCAGGCCGAACAATCTTTTCGTTTCATGCCGTTGCGGTCGACGATCACGCCATAGGGACCGGGACAGTCATAGGCGATGAGCGGGCAGTAGCAAAACAGGCAGTTGAACTCGCGCTCGACGCCTTGATGGCAGGGATAAAACGGGCAGGCGGTGTTGGTGAACCCCATGTACCCCGTTTTTGCGGTGCTGTCTTTCGGCTCCATGCGCATCCTCCTCGATCATAGGTTTTCGTGGGGGCTGGCGAAAGCCCGCATCTGCTCCACAAAACGCGCGGCGAGTTCGAGCCGTTGCGCCAGGGGAATGTGGACGTAGCTGGCGAGCAGCCCACGCTCGGCATGCCCGGCGAGGGCGACGGGCGAGCCGTCGCGGCTGCCCTGCAGGCGCCAGGCCGGCGACGGCGGCGCGCCCTCGCGCTCCCAGACGCTGTAGTGGAACTCATGCCCGCGCAAATCTTCGCCGGCGCGCAGCAGCGGCGTGTCGACCAGCGCCGTCGCGCGGCGGTAGCCCAGTGAAGCAAGCCGTTGCGTCATTTTCACGGCGCCCGGAACCAGCCCCGCCATGGGATGGCGGACGCCGTCGAGATCGATCAGGGCTTCCGTCAGCGCCATGAAGCCGCCGCACTCCGCCAGGATCGGCGCGCCCTTTTCGTGGAGGGCGCGCAGGTCGCGCCACAATCTGGTGTTCGCGGCGATCTCGCGGGCGAAAAGCTCGGGATAGCCGCCGCCGAGGAACACCCCCGCCGTTCCCTCGGGCAGTGTGTCGCCGCCGACCGGGCTGAAGCGGACGACGCGCGCGCCCGCGGCGGCGAGAATGTCGATGTCGTCCTGATAATAGAAGGAGAAGGCGGGGTCGCTGGCCAAGGCGAGAATCGGACCGTCGCTCGCCGCGCTCTGGGTCGAAAAACTTTGCGTGGGCAGGGCGGGGGCGGCGCGGGCCAGCGCCAGCAAAGCGTCGAGATCGAAATTTTGCGCGACGGCCTCCGCGACGGCCGCCAGCGTGGCCTCGCGGCCCTCGTTGAGCGCGGCGAGATCGAGTCCGAGATGCCGCTCGGGAATGGTCAAGGTGTTTTTGCGGGGCATCCAGCCTAAGGTGGGAAGGCCGGTCTTTTGCGCAATGGCGGCGGCGCAGCCCTTCGCGTGGCCTTCGGACCCTGCGAAATTGAGCGCCAGCGCCGCCACGGGCTTGGTTTCATCGAACCGCGCGAACCCCAGCGCCAAAGCCGCTGCGCTGCGCGCCGCGCCGGAAATATCGAGAATGAGCAGGACCGGCGCGCCGAGCGCGGCGGCGATGGCCGCCGTGGACCCCTCGTCGCTGTCAAAGCCGGCGCCGTCGAACAGGCCCATCACCCCTTCGATCACGGCGATATCGGCGTCGGCGCAGGCCCGGGCAAAACTGTCGCGTATGCCGGAAACCCCGAGCATCCAGGCGTCGAGATTGCGGCAGGGTCGCCCGGCCGCCGCGCTCAGCCAGCCGGGATCAATATAGTCGGGGCCGCATTTGAACGGCTGTACTCGAAAACCGCGCCGGCGCAGGGCGCCGATCAGCCCTGCCGTGAGAAGGGTTTTGCCTGAGCCTGAGCCGGCGCCTGATACGACGATCCTGGCCGTCAAGCGGCGGGCTCCGCGCGGCGCCGCAGCAGATAAATGTCGAGAATCCAGCCGTGGCGCTCCTTTTCGAGACGCACCTTTTCCGCGAGCGAAGGGCCGATCTCCTTCAGTGGCCCGGACTCCAAAACCTCGTGCTCGGTCCCGAGATAGGCGCCCCAGTAGATATCAAAATTTTCGGGGTCGATCTGGGCGAAGGCGGCGTTGGAATCGAGCATCACGGCGATGGAATCAAATCCCTTGGCGGCGCCGGACAGCAGCCGCCGCGCCGTGGTCACCAAAAAATCGCCGCCGATGTCGTGCAACGAGATGGCGTGCCGCGCGGCGAGCAGGTGCAGGCTGCTGACGGCGGGGGTCACCTCCACCGCGAATTGTCCGGGATATTGCGCCTGGACCCGGCGCAGGATGGCGATGCTGCTGTCGTAAAGCGCGGGATCGCCCCAGACCAGCACGCCGCCTTTTTCGCCGTCTTTCAAATGCTCCGCGAACAGTTTGCCGAAAATCTCGGCCTTTTGCGCGTGCCAATCGGCGACCACGTCGAGATACCCCTCCTGCGCCGGGGCGCGCGGCGGGCTTTCCGCCGTGACGATGCGATAGGCGCCGGGACCGCGATGCAGGTCGAGGATTTTTCGACGCGCGTCGCCCAAAAGCTCCTTGCCGCGTCCCTGTTTTTCCAGAAGGAAAAACACGTCGCATGAGCGCAAGGCCTCGACCGCCTGGGCGGTGAGAAATTCGGGGCCGCCGGGGCCCATGCCGATCAGACAGATGGTCCGCATTCTATCGCGCCAGCTTCAAAAGGGCGTCGAGGTCCAGATTGGCCTCGATATGGTCGGCCAGCGCCTCCAGTGTGTGTTCGACGCGCTCCTCGAAGGCCAGATGCGAGATTTGCGCCCCCAATTGCTTCAACCAGGCGGACCTGAACGCGTCGCCGCCGAAAACGCCGTGGACATAGGCGCCGACCACGCGTCCATCAGGCGAAACCGCGCCCTCAGGCTTGAACGCGCCGTCGCCGTGATCCAGGATCATCCAGGGCCGCTCCAGGCCGGGGCCGGTGGTGCGTCCCATATGCATTTCGTAACCGGTGACGCGCACGCCGGTCACGTGGTCGAGCGCGTCAATGTCGACGAGGCGCTTTTCGTCCGACATTTCCGTTTCGAGATCGAGCAGGCCAAGCCCTTCGGTTTCGCCGGGCGGGCCCTCAATTCCTTGGGGATCGCGCACCACGCGCCCCAGAATCTGGTAGCCGGCGCACAGGCCGAGCACGCGTCCGCCCCGGCGGACATGGGCGCGGATGTCGATGTCCCAGCCCTCGCGCTTGATCAGGTCCAGTTCGGTGCGCGTCGATTTCGAACCTGGAATGATCACCACATCGACATCGCCGGGAATGGCGGTTCCCGGTTGAATCCATTGCAGGTCGACGTCCGGCTCCGCCACCAGCGGGTCGAGGTCGTCGAAATTGGCGACGCGTTGCAGCCGCAGCACGGCGATTTTGAGTTTCCCCTGGCTACCGGCGGCGGCGCGCTCCAGCGCCAGCGAATCCTCCGCCGGCAGGCGCTCGGCGGCGGGAAACCAGCGCAGCACGCCGAGAAATGGCCAGTTGGTATGCTCGGTGATGGTGACGCAGCCCGGCTCGAAAATCGAAAAATCACCGCGAAACTTGTTGACGATATAGCCGACGACGCGGGCGCGGTCGGATTCGCTCAAGAGCGCCCAGGTGCCGACAATGGCGCCCATGGTCCCGCCGCGGTCGATGTCGGAGAGGAAGATGACGGGCAGGTCGGCTTCCTCGGCGAAACGCATGTTGGTGATGTCGGAGGAGCGCAGATAGGCTTCGGCGCCGCTGCCTGCGCCCTCGACGATCACGAGGTCGGATTCGCGCGCGAGCCGCTCAAAACTGTCGACCACGGCCGGCATCAGCTGGCGGCGCATGTAATGGTAGATTTTGGCGGGGCAATTGCCCAACACCCGGCCGCGCAACACCACCTGCGCGCCAATGTCGCTCTGCGGCTTCAGCAGAACCGGATTCATGTGGATCGACGGTTCCGCGAAACAGGCGCGGGCCTGGAGCGCCTGCGCCCGGCCGATTTCGCCGCGCGGCATCAAACCGTCGGGGCCGGGGGGCAGGTCGGAATTGGCGGCCACGGCGGCGTTATTGCTCATGTTCTGCGCCTTGAACGGGCGCACCACCAGCCCGCGTCGCGAAAAGGCCCGGCACAGGCCCGCCACCACCATGCTCTTGCCGACATCGGAGCTGGTGCCTTGGATCATCAGGCTTTTTGCCCGGCGCGGACCGTCGTCCGGGCGCGGCGTGTACTGGATTTGGGCGATCAGGTCGGCGGCTTGCGCAGGGATCATCTCGGGCTCAGGGCTACGTTGACTTCCTGTCGAGGGGGACGATAGGAAGGGGACGTGATCATCGTCAGCCCCCTTTGCCACGTCGAGAGCCTGGCCGCCAAACATAATTTTTCACGTTCGCTTTCCCTGCTCGCGCCCTGGCAACTGGTGATCTTCGATGCGAGCCCGCTGCCGGTCGATCATAAAATCCTGGCCTTCAACGATGTCACCGCCCCCGGACCGGGCCTTGTGCCGCCCGACGAGGCCGTAGCAGGGGCGATTCTGGAGTTCGGAGCCGGCTGCGCGCGGGATCAAGATGTTTTGATCCATTGCTGGATGGGGGTGAGCCGCTCGCCGGCCGCGGCCTATATCATCGCCTGCGCCCGCGCCCCGGGACAGGAGCGCGCCTTAGCCGAGGCTTTGCGCAGCGTGTCCCCCATCGCCACGCCCAACCGGCTGCTGGTGTCGCTCGCCGACGATTTTTTGGGCCGCGGAGGTCGTATGGTCGACGCGATCGACGCCATCGGCCGCGGTCGTGAATTTGAAGGCGACGCGCCGGCCTTCGTCCTGCCGCTCGATCTCTGATCAGCCCAAAAATTCGGCGTTCCAGGCCAGCGCGCCCTCGTGGGTGGCTTCATAGACCGCATGTCCCAGCGCCTCGCCCACGGCGGTATGCAGGCCCGCATAGCGCAGGGGCGGCCCCGAACAGGGCGCGGCGATGATCACGCAATCGGTGCCCGTGCCGGTGATCGGCTTTTCGTCCTGGGCGGGCCGCGTTTCCAGGATCGCCGCCGTTCGCGCCTGCACGGCGATAGACAGGGCCTCGACGAAGGCGCCGTCGCTCAGGGGGCGCGACACATGCACAAGCGTGTTGATTGTGCCCGGAAACACCCGATCCCGCTGACGGGCGCCCACGCGCTCGCCATTCGACAGACCGACGGTCGTCAGGCAGGCGGCGCGCACATCCTCCGCATGGCTGAGCCGGACGTGATGGTTTGAAATGTCGCGCGAGGTCATGAAGGCCAGCGCCTCCGGGCAGCCGGCGCTCGCCAGTTTCGCGCGCAAAAATGCGTCGGGATCGACGTCGAGGCTCAGGTCGGCGTTGCGCACTTCCACCCAGACGATCTCGCGCGCCAGCGCGAAGCCCGGTCGCGACATCGACCATCCGAGCGTGCGCTGCGGCGCGGAAAAACGCGCGGTCAGGAAGGGCGGCGCGAAGGTGATTTCGAAAGGCTCAAGCGCCGTCCAGGCCAGATCCGCGTCCGTCATTGCCCCTCCGCTCGCCCTACAGGACGCCGCAATAGTCGGCGCAGTGCGACAGCGCAACAGGAAAGCCGCAGGCTTGGCTCCGCCCGGATCGGCAGGAATGACACTCAGTTCCAAATCGCATGTTTACCAGGTTTCCCGGTGTTTTTATTGGCGCGGCGCCTGAAAGATTCGGATGGCCTCCCTTTAACGAAAGCTTTACCCGCGCCGGTTAGCTTCGCGCCATGTGCGGATAGCCTCGGACCGTCTTGCGTTTGGCTCATGCCTGCGGATGTCCGAACGTCAGCGCGGCGTTGGAATCGGGTATTTTATCCCGAAAGCATGAGGCTTTTCCGACGCGAGGCTCGCGCGAGCCATGTCTTCTCCAATCCATGCCGTTCCCGGACGCGTGTTCGGGAGATTCCATTCCGAGAAGACCGCTTTCGCGCTGCGATCAGAGCGAAACAGTCAACCTGCAAGGCTCGCCGCGCCATGACGTCCATCATCTCTTCCATGACCACCACCCAGATCGCCGCGCTTTCGACGCTCTCGATTTCCCGGCTGAACACGGTTGACATCGCCGCGCTGAGCACAGCGCAGGCGGCTTCGCTCAAATCGACGCAAGTCAGCGCATTTCGGACAGACGCGATCGTCGCCTTTGGATCGAAAATCAGTTCGCTGTCTGTGTCGGCGATCGTTGGTCTGACCTCGACGCAGGCGTCGAACCTGGCGACAAGCGAAGTCTCAGCCCTGCTGACGTCTCAGGTCGCGGCGCTCCAAGGTTATCAGATCGCGTCGTTCAGTTCAGGCCAGATTCAAGCCATGACGACCGACGGAATTCACGCGTTAACGTCGAAGTCGGCTGCGGCTTTGACCAATTCCGAAATTGTCGCGCTGACCTCCGCCCAGGCGGCTGTTCTGACCACCAGCGCGCTCGCGGCTCTGACGACCAGCCAGATCTCGGCGATGGAGACGGTTGACCTCGCCGCGCTGTCGACGGCGCAGATCGCCGCAATGACCTCGGTCCAGATCGGCGCGCTGACCACGGCCGAAGCGGAGGCTCTGACGACCAACCAGGTTCACGCACTGAGCTCCGGCCAGGCGGCCGCGCTGAGCAGCGCCGCTTTGGCGGCGATGTCGACGGCCCAGGTGTCGGTGCTGACGACCGCGGCGACGGCGGCGCTGAAGGCCGCGCAGGTCGCGGCCCTGACCTCGGCCCAGACCGCGGCGCTGACCACGGATCAGGCGCATGCGCTGACCTCCGTTCAGGCGGCGGCGCTGAGCAGCGCCAGCGTGGTGGCGCTGACCTCCGCCCAGGCGGCTGTTCTGACCACCGGCGCGCTCGCGGCTCTGACGACGAGCCAGATCTCGGCGATGGAGACGGTCGACCTCGCCGCTCTGTCGACGGCGCAGATCGCCGCAGTGACCTCGAGCCAGATCGGCGCGCTGACCACGGCCGAAGCGGTGGCTCTGACGACCAACCAGGTTCACGCCCTGAGCTCCGGCCAGGCGGCCGCGCTGAGCAGCGCCGCTTTGGCGGCGATGTCGACGGCGCAGGTGTCGGTGCTGACGACCGCGGCGACGGCGGCGCTGAAGGCCGCGCAGGTCGCGGCCCTGACCTCGGCCCAGACCGCGGC
>NZ_WNKS01000019.1 GCF_009720655.1 Rhodoblastus acidophilus
CTGACCACGGATCAGGCGCATGCGCTGACCTCCGTTCAGGCGGCGGCGCTGAGCAGCGCCAGCGTGGTGGCGCTGACCTCCGCCCAGGCGGCTGTTCTGACCACCGGCGCGCTCGCGGCTCTGACGACGAGCCAGATCTCGGCGATGGAGACGGTCGACCTCGCCGCTCTGTCGACGGCGCAGATCGCCGCGGTGACCTCGAGCCAGATCGGCGCGCTGACCACGGCCGAAGCGGTGGCTCTGACGACCAACCAGGTTCACGCCCTGAGCTCCGGCCAGGCGGCCGCGCTGAGCAGCGCCGCTTTGGCGGCGATGTCGACGGCCCAGGTGTCGGTGCTGACGACCGCGGCGACGGCGGCGCTGAAGGCCGCGCAGGTCGCGGCCCTGACCTCGGCCCAGACCGCGGCGCTGACCACGGATCAGGTTCGCGCGCTGACCTCCGCGCAGGCGGCGGCGATTGAGACCGTGGATCTGGCGGCGTTGTCGACGGCTCAGGTCGTGGTTTTGACCACGAGCGATGTCGCGGCCCTGATCGGGGCGCAGATTGGCGCGTTGAAGAGCGATCAGTTTGCGGCCCTTTCGACCGATCAGATGCATGTTTTGTCGTCAACTCAACTTGCGTCTCTGTCGACGGCCGACGTCGCGGTCATCAGCAACTCGAAGATCACCGCGCTTGCGCTGAACGCCATTGTGGGATTGACCACGGCGCAGGTCACGAACCTGACGACCGCCGCCGTCGCCGCCCTCAGCACCGGTCAGGTCAACGCGTTGCTGTCCAGTCAGGTCGGCGCCATGACCAGCGCTCAGTTCCAGGCCCTGGGCTCAAGCCAGGTCGCCGCGCTGAAGTCTTCACAGGTTGCTGCGCTGACCACAGCTGAGATCGACGTGTTGACGACCGATGAGATTGCGGCGATCAGCACTGCGGCCTTGCCGGGACTGACGACCACAGACATCTTGAGCATGACCAGCACCCAGGCGCAGGCCTTCACGACCGCCCAGTTCCAAGCGCTGAGCACGTCTCAGGCGGATGCGGTTCTCCTCGCCTATCTGAACAGCTAATATGATACGGCGCCGCCCACGGGCGGCGCCGTCCCGCTGGCGCAAGCTCGCGGGCAAGCAAGCCCGAGGCAAGGTCGGTGTCCCAGAAAGGGACGAGGCGGCAGGCTTACGCCCGCGCGCCCGGTTTCAAACCACGAACGAGCCTCACACGTGCCGAAGACAGCGACGCTCACAGTGCAAGAGACTGCGCCACAGGCGCAGCAGGACCTGCCTCTCCTCAACTCGCCCTTCCTCGAACTCGCCGCGCGCATCAAGCTTCGAGCTTTTCCTCTTGGAGATCTCATCCAGGCGGCGGAGGGGCTGAAGGCTCTTGGCCTGCCGCAGCAGGCGGCCGACCTCTACAACATGTGGATCGCCTATAACAACGAAGACAAGTTCGTTCATTTCGCCTGTTTCAATTATGCGGTCGCGCTGCGCGAACTCGGCGATCTCCCCGGATCGATCAACGCCCTGCGCGCCTGCTTGCACATCGATCCCTCCTTCGGCGCCGCGCATGTCAATCTCGGCCGCGCGTTTGAGGATGCTGGCCTGATCCCGGACGCCGTGCAGAAGTGGCGAAATTACCTCGAAGCGACAGCGGCAATTACGCCCGAGCGCGCCCAGCACCGGTTGATGGCGCTTCAGCATCTTGGCCGCGTCTACGAGAATTCCGAATTGCTGCAGGAGTCGGAAACCATCCTGCGCCAGGCGATCGAACTGCGGCCGGAGCGCACCGAGGCGGGCCAGCACTGGCTCGCATTGCGCCAGCGCCAATGCAAGTGGCCAGTGCTTACGCCTTCGGACCAGGTCTCGCAGGCGCAATTGATCGAGGCTATGTCGCCCATGGCGTTGGCGGTTTTCGCCGACGATCCGATGTTCCAGCTCGCCAAGGCCTATCGCTACGGCAAGTCGTTGGTCGGCAAGCGCGAGGAGGCGCCCTTCCAATGCGAGCCGCGTCCGAAATCGGGGGGGCGCGGCCGTCTGCGCATCGGCTATCTGTCCTCCGATTTGCGCGCTCACGCGGTCGGTTTTGCCCTCAGTGAAGTCCTCGAATTGCATGATAAATCGCGCGTTGAAACCTTTGGCTATTACTGCGGCGAGCCCAAGAGCGACTGTCCGGTGCAGATCCGTATCCGCGCCGCGCTCGACGGATGGCGCGACATTTCCGCGATAAGCGATCGCGCAGCGGCGGAGGCCATCCTGCGGGACGAGATCGACATTCTGGTTGATGTGAACGGCTACACCAAGCACGCGCGCACAAAGATCTTCTCCTGGCGTCCGGCGCCGGTGATCGTAAACTGGTGCGGCTATCCCGGCACGATGGGCACACCCTATCATCAATATTGCATCACCGACGCGCGCATCGCGCCGCCCGGGTCCGAGCGTTATTTTTCCGAACGCGTGTTGCGCATTCCTTGCAATCAACCAATCGACCGAAAGCGCGCCATCGATCCGTCGCCGACGCGCGCACAGGCGGGCCTTCCTGAAGGCGCCTTCGTCTACGCCTGTTTCAATGGCATGCAAAAGCTGACGCGCGCCGTTTTCGCGCGGTGGATGCGCATCCTCGCGGAAACGCCGGGCAGCGTGCTTTGGCTGCTGACGGGAACGCCCGACACCAACAAGCGACTTCAGGATGCGGCAGCCGCTGCGAGTGTTGCGCCCGAGCGACTTCTGTTCGCGCCCAAGGCGGGGAATTCAGCGCATCTCGCGCGCATCGCGCTTGCCGATCTGTTCCTCGACACTGCGCCCTATGGCGCGCATTCGACCGCCGCGGATTCGCTCACTGTCGGCCTGCCGATCCTGACCGTGCCCGGGCGCAGTTTCGCCTCGCGTTTCTGCGCCAGCGTGGTCGCCGCCGCAGGGCTCGACGATCTGATTTGCGCCAATGCGGAGGACTATGTGCAGCGCGCCATCGCCTTCGGTCGCAATCCGCAAAGCCTTGCGGCCTATCGGCAAAGGCTGACGCCGCAAGCGCGCGAAGGCAGCGTGCTGCGCGACATCCCCGCGCTGGTGCTCGGGCTTGAAGCCTGTTTCGAGCAGATGCAGTTGGAGCGCGAACAGGGCCTGACGCCGACGCCCGATCTGACCAATCTCGATCTCTACTACGAGATCGGCGCCGCGCTGGATCTCGAGGCGGTCGACCAGCTTGACGACGCTGCTTACGAGCGCGTCTATCGCGACCGGCTGGAGCTGTTGAACAAGCACCATCCGATCCCCCGCGACAATAGGTTTTGGCGCGCGCAAGACGCGTGATACGATTTCCGAACGATCAGTTCGGAAATTGTATTCCACTCGCGCGGACATCCGCCCTTCGCCTGGAGGATTTCCGCGCGATTTCGTTTTCGCGGATCGCGAAGCGATCTTGCTGAAACCGTATGACGTTCTGACATCGAAGCGAATTTGAATGGCCCGCCGGCGCGCGGGCCATATTCATGTCCTGTGGCCGCGCCAGTCTTGATCGCGCCGCCGCCGGGGAAGCGTCCACGGTTCAGCTACGGACAAGCTCCACATCTTAATCATGTCTAGCGCTCGATGCGCGGATTCGACCCTTCCCGACCAGGGTTCGCGACGGCATCCGGTCCATCACTCGAAAGGCTCCTCCAGCCATGAATGTCGCCTTGCTTGTCAGAGGACACAACATGCTCGACCGAGACCGGTTCGGGTTTCCCCTGGACAGTCGAGTCTGCATCGAACGCTTCGTCGAATATCTGTTGCGGCCCTTGCAAGCGGAGCATCAGGTCAAGGTCTATTTGGTCACATTCGACAGCCCGGCCGTTCAGGCCTGGACCGAGGCCCTCAATCCGGAAATCGTCACCTTGCTCGACCCCAAGGTCGGCAATCAGATCACGACCTTCACGCGGGGGCTTCAAGACGTCTACGCGCACAATCCCGACCTCGACTGCATCATCGCCGTGCGCTTCGATCTTCTCTATCTGAAGCCGTTCAACGAATGGGGCGTCAAGCTGAGCCGCGACCAGATCGTCTTCCCCTGGCGCGAATACAGACATTACTGGAGAGACCACAAGAGGGTCGGCGACGCCATCCACATCGTCGGCAAGAATGCAGTGCCCGCCTTCTTCAACGCCCTGCAAAGCATGGGTCTTCTCAGGCACCACATGCATCTTCTCTACTACATCGTCACGCTGGTCTATCCCAACCTCTCCTTCATCGACGACGGATTCTGGGACAGCAACACCGTGTTCAACAATCCCGAATGTTTCAATCCGATCTACCAGCTTTGCAACCGTCCCCGGCTCGATATTCCGCCGGGCAATCTGAACATGGTCATTCCGGAAATTCAGGGTCCGGATTGATGTCCGGCGATCGGCCTCCCGCGAGGACATTTGGTTTTGGCGAGAGGCGCCGTGGCGCCAGGAATTCGGCGGAGGGAGTGCAAGATGGCTGACGATCAACGGCATGATTTGAGGAACGAGACGCTGCGCTATGCGACGCTTGTCTCGGAGCGCGACCTGACCAATGTCGCGGTCATGCTGCACGACGACGCCGTGCTGTTCGACCCCGGCGAAAAGGAAATCGTCGGTAAGCAAAGCATCGTCGCCTTCATGGGCAAATTGTTCGCGCTCGATCCCGTGTTTCGCTGCGAGGTCGCGAACATCTGGCTCGATGGCGCCGTCTCGATCCTCGAGTTCCAACTCACGATCGGGTCCGCTCGCATCGCGGGCGTCGATGTCATCGAATGGCGCGACGGGCGCATCGCCAGAATTCGCGCTTACGTCGACCCGGTTTGAAGGACATGACGCATGACAGCCACTGAAGCCGCCCCGAAGCCTCAAGTTTTCATCCTTGATGTCGATGGCGTGATGACCGATGGCGCGCAGTATTACACCGCCGAGGGCAAGCTGATGAAACGCTTCGGGCCCGACGATCACGACGCCCTCAGTCTCATCAAGAAGCGCATCGAGATCCGCTTCGTCTCGGGCGACGCGCGCGGCTTCGAGATTTCCCGCCGGCGGATCGAGACGGACATGAAGTTTCCACTCGACCTCGTCAGCACCCATGACCGCGTGGCGTGGATCGCCGAGCGCTATCCGCTCGACCGGGTGATCTACATGGGGGACGGCCTTTTCGATGCGCTGGTCTTTCGCAGGATCGCTTACGGGATCGCTCCGGCGGACGCCGACCCTGCGGCGCTTCATCACGCCAATCATGTCACGCGGCGTCCCGGCGGCCATCGGGCCGTGGCGGAAGCCTGCATGCACGTGATGACGAAGTTTTTTGACGGTTTCGACGTCCTGGGCGTCGACGTCGCCGGCTATGAGGTTTCGGGCGGATGGACAGCATAATTCGCAAAAGGCTCGCCGAGCAGCTTTCTCATCGTCCGTGCACCTTGCTCGGCGTCGGGCCGATGAGCCTCAATTGCGTCGATGCGGCGATTGGGCTCGCCAATCGGCACGATGTGGATCTGATGCTCGTCGCAAGCCGTCGGCAGATCGACACGGATCGGCTGGGCGGCGGCTATGTCAATGGCTGGAACGCCTCGCGTTTCGCCGAATATGTCCGCCAGCGCGACGTGGGGGGCCACATCCTGCTGTCGCGCGATCATGGCGGTCCCTGGCAGAACACGGAAGAGATCAAGCGCGGTTACGACGCCACGTCCGCGATGGATTCGGCGCGCGCTTCCTACGAAGAAGACATAGCCGCGGGCTATTGCGTCATCCATATCGATCCCAGCGTCGGGCCCGACGGCGGCGCCCCCTCGTTCGAGGACGTGCTGGAGCGTCTGTTCACGCTCTACGAATTCTGTTGGAAAACCGCGCGCCGCATGGGGCGCGACATCGTCTTCGAAATCGGCACGGAAGAGCAGGACGCCGTGTCCCAGGCGCTCGACAGCCTGTGTGCGCTGATCACCCAGGTGACGAAATTTTGCAGGGGAAACAACCTGCCTCTGCCCTTCTTCGTCGTGGCGCAGACCGGCACCAAAGTCATGGAGACCGTCAATGTCGGCTCCATGAACAGCCCTTATCGCATTGCCGAGGAGGTGCCCTCCACGGTCCATCTGCCTGGCGTGCTCGCGATTCTCAACCATTTCGGTCTGCATCTCAAGCAGCACAACACCGATTATGTCTCCGATGAGGTGGTCGGTTGGCATTCCTGGCTGGGCATTCACGCGGCGAATGTGGCGCCGGAGTTCGGCGTCGTGGAATCGCGCGCCTTGCTGCATGTGCTGGAATCCCAGCGCCTGAACGTCTTGCGCGATCGCTTCCTGGAGATCGCCTACGAGACGAAGAAGTGGGAAAAATGGATGTTGCCGTCGACGACGGCGACCGACCGTCAGAAAGCGGTGATCGCCGGTCACTACACGTTTTCGACGCCTGCCTTCCTGGAGCTCAAGGCCCAAGTCCAGTCACGGCTCAACGGTTCGGGCGTCGTGCTCGATGACGTCCTGCGCTCTTGGGTCGAAGCGTCGATCGCCCGCTACCTTTTCGGCTTCCGTCTGGTGAACCAAGCATGAAACCGCGCATCGCCACCATCATCCTGAACCGAAACATGCCGGAGTCGACGGACGCGCTGGTCGATTTCCTGCAGAACTGCAACAATGGCGAACAGGACATTTATGTGGTCGAGAGCGGCTCAGCCCGCGGCCGCCTGTCCCGCTATTACAGTTTCTGGGCGAATTCGGAGGAAGCCCGGCGCGACGGATTGCGCTGGCCGCGCGGGTTCAATTACGGCCTGTTCGAATTGTTCAAGGCGGGCAAGTTCTTCGATTACGACTATTTCTTTCTCGTCTGCAACGACGTCGTCTTCCTCGACAATCCGATCCCGCCGATGCTGAGCGAAATGGATGCGCATGGCAAGGTCGGGATCTTGTCGCCCTGCGCCGAAAACTGGCAGGAACAGTCGATGATCGGCGAGGCCTCCACCGCCTATGTCTGGCACATCAATCACCTCGCGTGGATGGTGCGGCGCTCCTTCATTGAAACGGTGAAGGAAACCGAGAATCCCGGTCCGCTCAACTTTCTCTATGACGGAAGCAATTTCCGCGGCTATGGCGTCGATCTGGAGCTGATCATCAAGGGCTATGTCAACGACTACGCCACGGCGGTGACGACCAAGTCGATGATCCGCGAGAACACCGACATCCTGCGCTGCAAGGCGGATCTGATGCAGACCGACCCTTTCACGATCAACCAGCGCCGCGTCTTCGAGGAAGGTCGGCAATGGATGCGACGCAAATACGGTTTCACGACGCGCATGCACATGAACCATTACGCGTCGACCTTCTACGATCGCTTTTTCCGGATCAATCCCGAATGCCAATGCTACCGCCTGTCTTCGGCGACCGAGCGGTTGCTGGCGACACTCGCACCCCTGGAGGCTGAGCCGTGCTGACCGATGACCACAAGACGCGCAAGCTGACGGCTTATTGGGACGACCTTGTCGGCGGCGACACCAGCCAATACAAGGAAGCTGTCCTCGATCACCTGATCACCACCTATCTCCCCGATTGCATCGAGACCATCCTCGACATCGGTTGCGGCACCAGCGACATCGCTTTCAAGCACCGGGATCGCCTGAAGGCGTCGAAATTCGTCTGCGCCGATTACGACGCCGCCATTGTCGAACGCATGAAGGCGGAGCATGCGGGGCAGAATGTCGAATGGCGCGTCGGCGATATTTTCGTGATCGATCAGTGGGAGGATCGGTTCGATCTCGTCTTCCTCCTCGACATGATCCATGAAATCTACTCCTTCTACGGTCGCGTCTCGCGCGACGCGCCGGGCGAGATCGACCATGAGCGCGGAAGCAAGGCGGTGCGCGACGCGCTCGCCTCGGTGGCGCGCATTGTCCGGCCGGGCGGCGGTATCGCCATCACAGACAATGTGTTGACCGCCGAAACGGGGCCGGTCACGGTTCGGATGCGGACGCCGCAGACGCGCGCCGCCGTGGAGCGTTTTCTCAGCGAATATCCGTCGCGGCGCATGAAGGTCGAACGCCCGCAGGACGATGTCATCGTCCTCGCCGCGCACGACTTCTGCATCCTGCTCACCCAATACAACAAGATCAAGACCGGGCAGGAGCACCGCTGGCGGGTCGAACAGCTGGAAATCCACCAATATCTCGACGAGGAGGGATATCGGCGGCTGTTCGATGAACTGGGCTTCGATCTGCACTGCGTGATCGGCACGCCGAAGCCGGCGCTCGACGAGTGGCGGTCCGATTTCGATGTTCTGGCGGGTCTGCCTGACCTTCCGCCCAAACGGGTCACGTTGCTCGCCACCAAGCGGCTCGGGTGAGCGCAATGGCTTACGATGTCTGCATTCTGGCGGCGGGCGTCGGCTCGCGCCTCACCGCCTTCGGCGGCAATCTGCACAAGGGTCTGCTGCCGGTTGGCAATATCGCGGTGGTGTCGCGCATCATCCGCGCCTTTCCACGCGACACCCGCTTCGTCATCGCGCTCGGCAGCAAGGCCGAGCAAATGCGCGATTACCTTGCCCTGGCGCACCCGGATGCGGACATCGCCCTGGTGACGGTCGATAATTTCGACGGTCCCGGCTCGGGACCGGGGACGTCGTTGCGCGCTTGTCGCGACCAACTGCCCGGCCCCTTCATTCTCACGAGTTGCGATACGCTGGTGGAGGGGGTGATCCCGCCTCCGGACTTTAACTGGATCGGCGTTCAGCAGGCGGAACATCCCGAGCGTTGGTGCACCGTCGGCTGCGATGCGCAGGGCGATGTCACGCGCCTGATCGACAAGTCTCCTGAGGGCACGAGCCTCGCCTTCATCGGCATCGCCGGCATTCGCGACGCCGAAGCTTTCTGGGCCGCGCTCGGCGTGATCGGCGCGCAGGGCGAGGCGCAGGTCGTCCCCGGCCTCGAGGCCTTGATTCCGTGCGGGCTCAAGACCGCGCCGCTGACCTGGATCGACACCGGAACGGATGCCAACTGGGCCGAAGCCTGCAAGGCGCACGAGAAGAATTTCACCTTCGAGGGCAAGACCAACGATGTGACCTATCGCATGGGCGATCAGGTGATCAAATTGTTCTTCGATCCTCACGCGGCCCAGCGTCGGTTGGAGCGCGGACGCGCCAACGCCGACACTTTTGTCGAAGTTTTGGGCGCGCGCGGGCATTGCTGCGCCTATCGGTTCGTCCATGGCGCGCTGCTGTCCAAAACCCTCGACGCCGCGCAAACACGGCATTGCCTAGAATGGCTGCAGAGCCGGTTCTGGCGCCCGGCCGCCGTCGACGCGACCATATTCGCCCAAGCCTGCCGACGATTCTATGTTGACAAGACCCTGCAACGGCTCGACGCCTTTGTCGCGGCCCATGGGGTCGCTTGGGAAGACGAGACCATCCTGCTCAACGGCCGGCCGTGTCCGTCGGTGCGCGCCATGATCGACGGCGCGGCGAAGGCGCTCGCCGAAAACGGGCTCCCATCGACATTCCACGGTGATCTGCACGCGGACAACATTCTGATCGCCGAAGACGGCGGTTATTGTCTGATCGATTGGCGCGACGATTTCGCCGGACTGACGGAGGCCGGCGACCGCTATTACGACCTCGCTAAATTCTTCCACACGCTGGATTTGTCGGTCGAGGTCATGGACGTGGGCGACTATCATGTCGATGCGCGCGCGCCGACGGATTTCCAACTGCGCCATCGCCTCGGCGCGTCGCTCGAACGCGCGCAAGCCGCCTTCTGGGCCTTCGCTGAAGAGAATGGCTACGATCGCAACCTGATCGAACTGTTGAACGGCGTCATCTTCATCAACATGTCGCCGCTCTACGACAAAGCCATGGGTCGCTACCTCTATCTGCTGGGACGCCTGCGCATGGCCGAAGCCATCGCAGCGCGCGGAGCCGACGCCATTCAGGAGCATTGCGCATGACCGAGACCGTGAAGCCTTGGGGGCGCGAGCTCCTCATCGTCGCCAATGAACGCTATGCGCTCAAGGATATTTTCATCAAGGCGGGCACGCGGTCGAGCCTCCAATATCACGAAAGAAAGCTCGAAACGATTCTGCTGCTGTCGGGCCGGCTCACCCTGGAATCCGGGACTGGCGACGGGCCCTATGCCACGCGCGACTACACCGCGGGGGAGTCTTATTCGATCAGCCCGGGGATGCATCACCGCGTCACTGCGCAGGAAGACACGCGCTTGATCGAGGTCTCGACGCCCGAGCTCGACGATGTCGTCCGCATCCACGACGATTACGGTCGCGCGCGGAGCTGATGATCGCCGCACCATGGTCGTTTTCGCGGATCGCGAAGCGATCTTGCGAAAACCGTATGAAACCGCTCTGAATCCCAAGCCGACCCCTGGCGGCAGGCGCGCGCGTCGCGGCTGCCGCTTTCTGTCGTGAGTTTGCTGAAGGGCAAAGAAGGCAGACCTCGTGTCAGTGTATCCACGCCGACCGTCACATCGGGAGGCAAGCCTTCATGTCAGACAACCGCGATGGCCCCCGCGTCTGGCGGGGTGAGGAAGGGCTCCATGTCGATGTGCGCGGGCTGCCCTGTCCCGAACCGCTGGTCACTGTGCTGCAATTGATCGACAGCGGCATGGCCGAGGATTTTCTCATCGCGCATCTCAGCCAGGAGCCGCTGCTGCTCTACCCCGAACTGGACGAGCGCGGCTGGCGGCATCGCTTTGTCGCGACCGATCAGCCGGGCCATGTCGCACTCGAAATGGTCCGGACGCGCGCATGACCGTCTTTCTCGCCTCCGCCAAAAGCCGGCTGTTGCCGGCCTCCGTGCCGTTTCGCTTTTTCGCCGCCGCGAGCGCGCTCCACATCGCGCTTTGGGTGGCGCTGATCTTTGCCGCGGGTGAATTCACGCAATTTCGTGGGGGGGTTGGAAGGTCTCTCGCCGCCGTGCATCTTCTCACCGTCGGCGTGCTGGTGATGACGGCGGCGGGGGCGTCCGTGCAATTGCTGCCGGTAGCGACTTCGCGTCCGCTGGCGGCGGTGTCGCCGATCAAGATCGTGTTCTGGCTGCTGGGACCGGGCGTGCTGGCTCTGGTCGGCGGCATGGGTTTTGCCGACGTTGGCGCCATGATCGTTGGCGCGACGGCCTGCGTTTTGGGGCTGCTGCTGTTCGCGGGCCTGTTCGCCGAAAATTTGCGCCGCTCCGCGAGCATGCCGCTGGTCCAGGCATTTGGATGGGCGGCGTTCGTTTCGCTGATCCTGTTGCTGGCGCTCGGGCTTGCCCTCGCCGTGGACAACCGCATCGGCTTTCTTCCCGACCACGCCGGGCTGGCGCTGGGCCACATGATCCTTGGCGCCTTCGGCTTCATGGGCCTGCTCGCGCTCGGTTTCAGCCATGTGCTCGTGCCGATGTTCGCCCTGGCGAACGCGCCCAAAGGGCAGATGGCCTGGATCGGCTTCTTCCTTGCGACGGCGACGGTGGTCGTCGCCTCCGCCGGCGCCTTTTTCGCAAGCACGCTCGTGCTGTCGGCGTCGTGCCTTCTCGGTCTGGCCGCCGCCGCTGTTCACCTGCATTTGATGCGGATGACGCTGAAGAAAGGCATGCGCAAGCGCCTTGGCATGTCGTTCGTCCTCGTAAAAATCTCCTGGGCGATGCTGGCGCTGACTCCGCTGGTCGGCCTCGCCGCCTTGAACGGTTTTGCCGGGCCGGGCGGTCCCACCCTGTTTGGCCTCGTCGCGCTCGGTGGCTGGCTGATGACGTTTCTGTTCGCCATTCTGCAACGCATCGCGCCTTTCCTTGCCTCTATGCATGTCTCGCGGGCGAGCGGCGGGCCGGTCCTGCTGTCAGACCTCGGCGCGAGCGCGCCGCTGACGGTCCACGCCTGGCTCCACCTCGCGGCGCTCGCCGGACTGGCGGTCGCGATCGTGCTCGACAACGCCCTCGTCGCGGCGATCGCCTCCGCGGTCGGCCTCGCGGGTTCCCTGGCTTTCGCCGCGTTCATCGCCGGAATTTTGAAGCGCGTCGCCTCCGGCAAAACTTGAGGAGCTTATTCATGTTCGCCAACCGCATCAGCCAGACTCTTCACGAGGAACACGGCGCAACCATCGAACTGATGGAGCGCCTCGAAGCCATGATCCCGCGCAAGACCCCGATCGACGCGGGAAATCCGCTGCTGCGCGATCTCGCCGCCGCCATCGAGGCCGATACGATCCGCCACTTCGATTTCGAGGAGCAGCACCTGTTTCCAATGCTCGCCTCGGTCGGCGACCAGTTGATCGGCGACCACCTCACCGAGGAGCACAGTTTTATGCGCCCGGTGGCGCAAAAGCTGGAGGGCCTGTGCCGCGCGGCGCAACAAAATGGTTTCGACGATGAGAGCTGGAAACAGTTCCAGCGCGCCGGCGCCGAATTCGTGCAGCGCATGCTGATCCACGTCCAGAAGGAGGAAATGGCGCTGCTGCCGTTGATCGACGGCACGATGGACAGCGCGACGGAGGAGCGCCTCTACGAGGCCTACGCCGGCTGAAGTTTTTTCGCGGCCGCGCTTGCATGTGCGGCCGCGAGGCGATGTAACCTCCGCGAGGGGAGGCGGCGCCGATGGTCAAGAACGATCTTTCGCATGTGTGGCCGGGCGTTCCGCTGGCGCTCGGCTCGGCGCTGCTGTTCGGCCTGACCGCGCCGCTCTCGAAATTTTTGCTGGCCGACGTCGATCCGCAATTGCTGGCGGGCGCCCTCTATCTCGGCGCCGGCCTCGGCCTCGCAGCGTCTCATGGCGCCCGCCGAGCGCTGAAAATTCCGGCGGATGAGGCGTCCCTGCGGCTGGGCGATCTGCCCTGGCTGGCTGTGGTTGTCGTGGCGGGCGGACTGCTCGGCCCGCTGCTGCTGATGCTCGGCCTTAACGAGACGAGCGCGGCGAACGCCTCGCTGCTGCTCAATCTCGAAGGGCTCGCCACCATGGCGATCGCCTGGATTGTCTTCCGCGAAAATGTCGACGCGCGGCTCCTTGCGGGGGCTTTCGCCATCTTGCTCGGCGCTGTCATTCTGTCGTGGCGGGGGAGCGGCGTGGCGCTCGACCGGGGCGCGCTGCTGGTCGCCGGCGCCTGCCTGTGCTGGGGGCTCGACAACAATTTGACCCGCAAATTGTCGTTCGCCGATCCCGTCGTGATCGCCTTGGTCAAGGGGATCGCAGCGGGAGGAGTCAACGTCGGCGCCGCCCTGTTTCGCGGCGCGGCGGCGCCGGAATTCTTCCTGTTCGCGGCGGCGCTGCTCGGCTTTTTCGGCGTCGGCGTCAGCCTCGTTCTGTTCATCCTGGCGCTGCGCCATCTCGGGGCGGCGCGGACCGGCGCCTATTTCTCATTGGCGCCGTTCATCGGCGCGCTCGCCGCCATCGCGTTTCTGCACGAGGCGTTTTCGGCCCGCCTGCTTGGCGCGGGCGCCTTGATGGCGGTCGGCGTTTGGCTGCATCTCTCCGAACGCCATGACCACGAACATGACCACGACGCGCTGGAGCACGACCACGCCCATGTGCATGACGAACATCACCAGCGCGACCACGAAGGCCCCGTGGTCGAGCCGCACGCGCATCGGCATCGCCATGACGGGCTGGCGCATGCGCATCCGCATTATCCCGACCTGCACCACCGCCACGGCCACGACTGACACTTTATTTCGAGTCGCGCACGTGGACGACGGCGAACTCGTCGGCGTAGAGGCGCCTCCAGCCATCGAGTTTTTCGAACGCCGCGATGGCGGCGTCGCCGGGCTGAAGCAGGGTCCAGGCGACATCGTTTTCGCTGACGAAGCGGCGCATCTTTTCGGGGTCGGTCTCGTCGATGGCCGCGGAATACGATTTCCGAAGGATAAGTTCGGAAATCGTATTCCGCTCGCGCGGAAATCCGCCCTTCGCCTGAAGGATTTCCGCGCGATTTCGTTTTCGCGGATCGCGAAGCGATCTTGCGGAAACCGTATAATAGGCTTCTATGCGCTTCGCCCCATAAAATTCGGCGCGGCCATCGATAAGCGTCGGCACGTGCTGCGAGATCAGGAAACCGCCGAAATAATAGTTGTTGAAGACCTTGCCGCTGACGCCCGCCGCCCGCACGGCGGCCAGCGCCTGCTCCGGCGTGGCATGGGGAACCGGATGAAATATCGGGCTGCGCGCCGCATTGACGAGGGATGTCGCCACCAGCAGGGCGCCGGCGAACACCCCGAGATTGAGCCGTTTTCCCAGCCAATCCGACAAAGGTCGCGCCGCGCCGAGCCGCTCGCCAATCGGCGCGGCCAGCGTCAGCGTCGCGACAAAGGCGAACAGGGATTGGTGGCGAATGTGGGCGAATGCCAGGTGAATCAGGATCGCCAGCAGCAGCAGGCGCGGCAGCGGGACTTTGAGGCCCGAAAACAGCGCCGCCGCGACCCCGCCGATCACGAATATTTCGAAGACCGAAAGATGAGAAAAATCCTGCTGTTTCCGCTCATTGATGTGTTTTAGGGCCTCGCCCAGGTCGAGTACGGAAAAGGCTCACGTCAGCGCGCCCGGCCCATAAGCGTGAACCAGCGTGGCGAGGGTCGCCAGCGCCGCGAACAAGGCCCAGCGCATCGCCAAACCCACGCGTTTCTCTGTCGAGGCGCGCAAAAAGGCTTCCAGGGCGAAGGGGGCGATCAGCGCGAGGCCGATCAGAAAGGAGCCGTGCAGATTGGTCCAAAAAACCATCAGCGCGAGCGACCACCATGGCGGCGTCCGCACCTCCTCTGCCGCGCGCATCAAAACAATCGTCTAGCCGACGAACAGCGGCCAGGCCAGCACATGGGGTCGCGCCACCACCACATGATCCGCGACCAGCGCGACGGCGAGGGGCAGCCGGCGCGACAGTTCGACAAAAATCAGCGTCAGCGCCAAGGCGACGGCCGCGCTCGCCAGCGCGACGACGCCAATCCATCCGCCGTAGCGCTGCGCCAGGGCGTAAAGCACTTGCGCGCCCCATTCCTTGGCCATCCAGGGCGCGCCCGCCATGGTCCAGGAATAGCTGTCCACCGTCGGAAAATGCTGGGTTTCGAGGATGCGCCGGCCGGTTTCGATAGGCCAGAGCATGTCTGGTTCGGACAGAAGCAGCGGCCCGACCGTCATGTACCAGGCGAAAACCGCCAGTCCGACCGCGAGCGACGCCCGGACCGAGATTTTGAGCGGCTCTCGAACGACCGGCAGCGTCGGCGGGTAGGTGAGGAGCGAGCGGACGGCCGGATCCGCGGGGCTGGCGAGGGACATGGGCGACGTCTCTGGATTTTTGCGCGCGTCGCCTGTGTAGCGGGTCACGGTTAATTTCGCGTCAGTCCACCGTAACCAGATAGGTCAGCCTGGAGCAGCCGTGGCGCTTGCCCACATCGGCGCAGGCGCGGATCTCGTAGCTGTCGCGGCCTCGATCGTTGGGGAGCGCATGGTAGGCGAAGCGATTTTCGCCCAGCGTGGCGATCACGCCATGTTTTGGCGGCAGCGCCACACTCACCGAGGTGAAATGATAGCCGGGGCCTTCCCGAAACGAAGACACACAGAAACTTTCCGGATCCGTGCGGACCTGGGCGCTGACATGGTCGTTGCGGTCAGGAAAAAATTCGACGGGGCTGATCACGCAGTCGGCGTGCGCCTCGCAGGCGAAAACGAACAAAGCAATTGCAAGGAACCACCGCATCGGCGCGCTCCGCGAGTTCGGCGAGAGCCGCACAATAGCACAGGTTCGGTTCCGGCGCAGGTTTAGCGCATTTTCAAGCGAAGTGGATGCCGGTTCGCGTGAAGAAAATGCGTCAAAACAAAAAGCGCTAGCGCAGGTTGAACCTGATGCTCGTCGCGGTCGAAAAACGTCCGCCGGGCGGGGGCGGGGTGTGCAGCGAACTCAGGATCGCATGCGCCGCGCCGTCGAGCGCGCCATTGCCGGACGAGCGGGTGATGGACTGACTGACCACCCGGCCCGACGGCCCGATGGTGAAGGCGACGCCGACCGAGCCGGTGATCCCCGCCGCGCGCGCCGCAGCCGGGAAAAATTTCTTGCGGTTCAACTCGGCCACCACCAGCCCGGCGTAAGCGCTGGGCGACATGCCGTTCGCGTGCTGTGCGCCATGCGCCGCGCCGCGCCGGGCCTCGGCGCGCGCGTCCTGGGCCCTGCGACGCTCGATCGCTTCTTCGCGCTCCTCCTCACGCTCCTGCCGGCGTTTCTGCGCCAATTCGCGCTTGCGGCGCTCGGCCGTCGGGTCCGGTTGATCTTCGAGCTTGGCCACGAGTTTGGGCGGCGTTGGCTTGGCGACCGGCAGCGGCGGCGCCTCTGGCGCGACGATCTGCGGCGGCGGCGCCGTCAGTTCGGGCGGCGCGGCTGCGGACGCGGCTTCCGCGGGAGGCGGCGCGGCGGGCGCGATCTCCTCTTGCGGCTTCTGGTCCGCGTCGGATTCGCCCAGCGCAACGAGGCCGACCTCCATCGACTCCAGCGGCGGCGCGGGGACCACGTCCGGCTTGAAGGTGAGAAAGGCCGTGGAATGGGCCGCCACGATCAGCGCGAGCGCGGTGGGACGCAACCAGGCCGGTCTGATCGCGGGCGAAAGGTTCATTGTCGCGGCTCGGTCGGCGCCGGCTTTTCCTTGCGGCTGTCGGTGACGATCGCCAAATGGGTGAGGCCGTTGGCCGCGAGTTCGTCCATCAGCGCGACGATCTGGCCGAAGGCCGCCTCCTTGTCGCCGCGCAGGTGGATGGTGCGGCCCAGATCATCGCCCAGCTTCAGCTTGATCCTTTCGACCAGGTCGGCGCGGTCCACCTGTTCCGCCCCGAGCGACACTTTTCCATCACGGTCGATGGCCACGACCATGGGCTCCTTGGGGTCGAGCGGTTTCGCCGCCTTGGCCTGCGGCAGGTCGACCTTCACGCCAGTGGCGAGCAGCGGCGCAGTGACCATGAAAATGATCAGCAGCACCAGCATGACGTCGACGAGCGGGGTTACGTTGATGTCCGCCTGGGGCCGAAAGAATCCGGGCCGTCCATTGTGGTTCGGGGCGCCGCCAGCCATGGACAAAACTCCTCAGGCGAGATCGCGGCAGAATTGCGCGGCGCGGTCGGCGGCGCGGTGGGTCATGCGCTGGCCGATGCGGCTGAACGCGGCCCCCAAGCGGTTGTAGGCGATGGAGGCGGGAATGGCGGCGGCCAACCCATAGGCGGTGGCGGCCAGGGCCTCGGCGATGCCGGGCGCGACCACGGCGAGCGAGGTGTCGCGCGCCGCCGCTATGCCGACAAAACTCGCCATAATGCCCCAGACCGTGCCGAACAGGCCGATGAATGGCGCGACCGAGGAGATGACGGCGAGATTGGCGAGCCCGCCTTCGGCATTCATCAACACCTCGATATGGCCGCGCGTCAGCTTTTCGGTCACACGGGCGCGGCGTTCGGAAACGGTTTCGCCCGCAATGCGGATTTTCGCCTCCTCATGGCCCTCCATGTCGGACGCCTCCAGCAGGGGGGAGTTGGTGAAACGCAGGGCGCGCGACAGCCGCGCCAGACCGAACAGGGCTTCAACGATCAGCAGCCAGCACCAGATCGAGGCGAGGCCGAGCACGACCATGACGATCTTGCCGACAAGACCCGCCTGCAGGAACAGGGCGAGCGGGGAGAGGGAAAGGGCGTCCATGATGATTCCTTGGGCGGGGCGGTCGACTTGTCGCAGGTTTCCGCCCCATTTACGACAGATTAACGGCGGCGCCCGCTCGAAGCCAGCGCGGGCGTTCGGGAAAAAGTCCCGATCCGCTTTGGCGTTTGCGCTGGCGCAATTTTTTGGACGCTCCCCAGACGCATCGAACTGTGGTTTGCTGCGCGCAGGGGCAGGGCGATGACAAAGGCGCGGGAAGGAAGGCTCAACTGATGGCGCGACGCGCGGGCGGCGCCGATCTGCCCCTGCATGGCGGGCGGGTTCCCGCTTGGCTCGGCCAGCGCATGACCCGCCTCGGCGCGGTGATCGTGGAAGCGATCGTCCATCATTACGGTCGCGACGAATTCTTGCGGCGCCTCGCCCATCCCTTCTGGTTCCAGTCATTTGGCGCAGTGATGGGCATGGACTGGCATTCCTCGGGAATCACCACCAGCGTGATCGGCGCGTTGAAACGGGGCTTGGAGCCGCTGTCGGGCGAACTTGGGCTTCGCGTCTGCGGCGGCCGGGGGAAACATTCGCGAAAAACGCCCGTCGAGTTGCAGGATATTGGCGCGCGCGTCGGTTTTGACGGCGCGGCGCTGGCGCAGGCCAGCCGCATGGTCGCCAAGGTCGACAGCGCCGCCGTGCAGGACGGTTTTGACCTCTATCTCCACGGTTTTATTGTCGCCGACGATGGCAAATGGGTTGTCGTGCAGCAGGGCATGAACGGCGAAACGCGCATGGCGCGCCGCTACCATTGGCTCTCCGAAGGTTTGGATGATTTTGTCGATGCGCCCCACGCCGCCATTGATGGCCAGAACCAGGGCGAGATCGTCAATCTGACGGACCATCGCGCCCAAAAATCACGGGCGCGGCAGTTGGACCTGCTACGCGACCTCGGCCCCGACGGCTGCGCGCGCGAATTCGCCGCCTTGCAGCCGCACGCTGAGCCGGCGCAGATGCTGCTGCCGCATTTGTTTATGCCGGCGCATCACGATGTCCGCCCGGAGAACGTGATCTTGCGCCGCCTGCAAGGCGCGCTCGCCGCAGCGGCGGATGCAGGCCCAAAAGATTTTTCCGAATTGCTGATGGTCCCGGGCGTCGGCGCCCGCACCGTGCTGTCGCTGGCGATGGTCGCGGAGGTGGTGCATGGCGCGCCCTGCCGCTTCTCCGATCCCGCGCGGTTTTCGCTGGCGCATGGCGGCAAGGACCGGCATCCTTTTCCGGTCGCGACCAAGGTTTTTGATGAGACGATCGGCGTGCTGAAAAGCGCTGTCGCCAAGGCGAAGCTCGGTAACGACGACAGGCTCGAAGCGCTGCGCCGCCTCGACGCGGAGGCGCGGCGGCTGGAGACGGCGGGCGGAAGCACGTTCGACGAAATGGTCGGCGAGGAGCGCCGCAGCTCGGAAGAATTCGGCGGCAGGAGCGTGTTCGGCTGGGAAAAAGGTGAGGCTTGACCCTTGCGTCCCGATGGCTTCTGCTGCGATCATCTTGACGGAGCCTGCCCTTGTTCCGAACAGTTTTTTTCGCTTGTGTCCTCGTCTTCCACTCCGTTGCGGCGCAAGCGGCGGACAAGGTGACCTTCGCCGCCAACTGGCTCGCCCAGCCCGAGCATGGCGGCTTCTATCAGGCGCTGGCCGACGGCGCCTACGCGAAATACGGCTTGGACGTCACCATCCTTCCCGGCGGCCCCCAGAAGAACAACCGTTTGCTGCTCGCGGCGGGAAAAGTCGATTTCTACATGGGGGACAACATCATTGGGCAATTCTCCGCGCTGGCGGAAGACATTCCCATCGTCACGCTGGCCGCGATCTTCCAGAAGGACCCGCTGATCTTCATGTCGCATCCTGGCGCGGGTTTCGATCGGTTTGAGGATCTGACCAGGGCCAAGGCGTTTGTCGGCCTTGCCACGTTGACCACGGTCTGGCCGTGGATGGAGAAGAAGTGGGGCTTTTCGCGGAAGAACGTCGCGCCCTACAATTACAATTCCGCTCCCTTCATTGCCAACAAATCTTCGATCCAGCAGGGCTATGCCACCTCCGAACCCTTCGCCATCGCGCGCGACGGCGGGTTCCAGCCGAACGTTTTCCTGCTCGCCGATCATGGCTTCGAGACCTATTCGACGACCATTGAGACGCGTCGCGATTTTCTCGAGAAACATCCGGATGTTGCGCGGCGCTTCGTTGAGGCCTCGATCCTCGGCTGGGTCCATTATCTCCACGGCGATAATGCCGCCGCCAACGCCGCGATCAAGGCGCAGAACCCGGATATTGATGACGCCCTGATCGCCTTTTCCATCGCGCAGATGAAAGCATTCGGCATTGTCGAATCCGGCGACGCGCTGACCAAGGGGATCGGCGCGATCGACTTGGCGCGCGTCCAGCGCCATTACGCCGAGATGGTGGAGGCGGGCGCGGCGGCAAAAGGGCTCGATGTCGCCAAGGGGCTCGACCTGCGCTTCGTCAATCACGGTCTTGGGCTGGAAGGCAAGTGAATGGGGTGCGTCACGTCGCTCTCCACCGTCATGGCCGAGCTTGTCCCGGCCATCCACGCAGGCATGGAGCGAGACGGTCTTGCTGAGCTTATGAGGCGTTCGTCCCGGCCTGAAACGCTGAAGCGATGTCTTGGCGTGGATGCCCGGGACAAGCCCGGGCATGACGTCCCCGGGGGGAGGGACGGGGAAAGCCGCCCATGACCGCCCCCCTTCTCACCCTCCAAGACCTGTCCCTGACCTTCCCCGGACGCGCCGCCCCGGCGCTGGAGCGCGTCGATCTTTCCGTGCGGCGCGGCGAAACCCTCTGTTTGCTCGGCCCCTCCGGCTGCGGCAAGAGCACGCTTCTGCGGCTGGTCGCCGGCCTCGAAACCCCGACCGGCGGCGCCATCGACTGGCCCGACAATAAGCCGGAAATCGGCTTCGTCTTCCAGGAGCCGAACCTCATGCCCTGGGCCGACGTCGCCGCCAATGTCGCCTTGCCCTTGCGGCTCGCGGGCATGGGGCGGCGCAAGGCGGCGTCGCGCGTTGAGACGGCGCTGGAGCGCGTTGGGCTAAAAGGCTTAGGAAAGATTCTGCCGCGCGAACTGTCCGGCGGCATGAAGATGCGCGTTTCGCTGGCGCGCGCTCTGGTGGATGGGCCCGACCTGCTGCTCCTCGACGAGCCCTTCGCCGCGCTGGACGAGATCACCCGCTGGGAGCTGAACGACGCGCTGCAAAATCTGCGCGCCGGCGTCACCATCCTGTTCGTCACCCATTCGGTCTACGAGGCCGCCTATCTCGCCGACCGCGTTTGCATCCTGAGCGCCAATCCCGGCCGCGTCCACGCCCTGGTCGCGCTTGAGGAGACGCGGACGACCGGGGCGGCGCTGCGCGCCAGCCCGGCCTATGCGCAGACCTGCGTGCGCCTCAGCCAAGGCCTGCGACAGGCGATGGAGGCCGCATGATCGCGCGACTCACCCCTGTTGTCGCGCTCGCCGCCCTGATCGGTTTCTGGGAGGTTTTTGTTGTCCTGCTCGAAATCCCGCCGGCGCAACTGCCGGCGCCGAGCCTGATCGCCTCGACGCTCCTCGCCAACGCGCCACAATTGCTCGGCGCCGCCGCGACTACGCTTTTCGAAGCCTTGCAGGCGCTGGCGTTGGCTGCTGCGGGCGGCGTGGCGCTCGCGCTGCTGTTCGCGTGGTCGCCGTTGCTGGAGCGCGCCTTCCTGCCCGTCGCCGTGGTCTTGCAGGTCACGCCGCTGATCGCGGTGGCGCCGCTGCTGCTGATCTACCTGCAACCGCATGCGGCGGTGCTGGCCTGCGCGGCGCTTGTCGCCTTCTTTCCCATTCTGTCCAACGCGAGCGCCGGCCTGCGCGGCGCCGACCGGGGCCTGGCCGAGCTGTTCCGCCTGAAGGGCGCGTCGCGAACAAAAATCCTGTTCTGGCTGCGGCTGCCCTCGGCGCTGCCCTCGATTTTCGTCGGATTGCGAATCGGCGCCGGGCTGTCCCTGATCGGCGCCGTGGCCGCGGAACTGGCCGCCGGGGCGGCGGGGCAGGGGGAAGGATTGGCCTTCCGCATCGTCGAGGCGGGCTACCGGCTAAAAATTCCGATGATGTATGCGGCCGTATTTTTGCTTTGCCTTTGTGGCCTTGCGCTCTATGGCGCATTCGCCGGACTCGACCGGATTCTCTTGCGTCGCTGGCGGGACAGGCCTGAGATTTAAGGTCGAAAACAGGGCGGTGTAGCTTACCTGAAACTGGTGTGGCTTCCGTGTAACTGTCAAATAAATTTCTCGTGATCCTCATTTTCGCCTTTTTTCAGGTCTTTTTTGCCTGAGCTGGGGCGCTGACGAATTGCGTCGCCGCCCGGGCTTGAGAGGGAAGTGAGTTCGCTGTTGCGGCGTGGCGATGCGCCTCTAAGCGGCAATCCTTGTGTTCTGTTGGCTAATGGACCCGAAAAGCGGCGCTTTTCGGGACGGGAGAAATTTGCGCTCGACCGCGACCCGCCGGTCACTCAAAGCGCAAGGGGGAAGTCCGGCGGGCGGAGCAGGCAAAAGACATGCAAGACAACCGCGACAAATTTAATCGAATTTTAGGCATGATTTGCTCCAATGAGCAAACGGGCGCCGACCGGATCGAGTTTTGGTGCGGCTTTGGCTCCCGCGCCGCGCAAAAGACGAATCACCGCGCGGCGGGCGTATGCCCGGCGTCACATGATCAAGTCAGTTTGTGAGAGTAGGCGGATGACCGACTGGAGTTTCGAAGCCAACGCGCTGGACGCCATGGAAAAAGCCAGCCTGCCGCGCAAAATCTTCACCCGGACCGTCCCGGTCCTCGCCGCCATGTCGTTTTCGGCGCTGGTCGCCCTGCGCGTCGCCGGCGGCTTGGCCAACCAGGCGATCGCTCCGGAGCCGCCGCAAGGCTCCACCGCCGCCAAGGCCGCTCCGGCCGCGGACGCGCCGGTTCAAGCCGCCGTCCTCCCGCAGCCGACCCCGCGCCTCGCCGCCGCGGACATTCGCCCGGCGGCCAGCCCCTATGGCGAATTGTTCGATCCGGACTACGCCAGCGGCGGCAATATCGTCGCGGACGGTCGCCCCTTCGCGCTCGACAGGTCGCTGTTCCAGTCCGACCCGATGTATCAGCCCGAACCCGAGGCGCAACAGCAGGTCGCCGAGGTCGAGCCTCAGCCCGAACCCGCGCCGGCCGCGCCCCTGACCGAACCGCAGAAAGGCGCCGCCGAACTCGGCCTGCGTCTGGCGGAAGAGGAGTCGGTGGTCCCGCAGCCTCCAGCCCGCCCGACCAATCTTTCGCCGGCGCGCGTCGCCAAGGTCGAGGAGCCCAAGGCGACCCCGGCCCCCAGCGCAGCCCAACCCCCCATGTCGCCGCGCGTCGCCGCCCGCCGCCTGCGCGCCCAGCCGCAGATGCAGGCGGAGACCGACACGCGCAGCTTCTTCGACAAACTGTTCGGCAGCAGCGGCGACAAGCCCAAGGAAAAGGGTCCGCAGCTCGCCTATGCGTCGCCGGACGGCGGCAGCGCGCTGAAAATGTCGAGCGGCCTGTTTTCCGCCGCCCGTCCTTCCGAAGGGGTGGCCGTCTACAACATTGCGGCGCACACCGTCACCCTGCCCAGCGGCAAGCAACTCGAAGCCCATTCCGGCCTCGGCCCCTATTTCGACAATCCCGGCGGCGTGCATCTGCGCATGAAGGGGGCCACCCCGCCGGCGACCTACAAGCTTTCCCTGCGTGAAAGCCTGTTCCATGGCGTCCAGGCGCTGCGCCTCACCCCCCTCGACAGCAATGTCCACGGCCGCAACGGCCTCCTGGCCCACACCTTCATGCTTGGCCCGCGCGGCGATTCCAACGGCTGCGTCTCCTTCCGCAACTATCGCGATTTCCTGGAGGCCTATCGGAACGGCGAAATCAGCCACCTGAAGGTGGTGAGCGGCGGCTGATATTTCCAGAGCCCAAAGCGTCTTCAGCCCTCGTCCTGCGAAGGACGGGGGCTTTTTTGTCAGCTGTCCGCGCCGACCTCGATCTGGTCCAGCGCCTTCACCACCGCGTCGAAGATCAAGAGAATGGAGGCGTGCCGCGCCTTGTAGTCGCGCGCGCCCTCCAGCACCCCGGCGTCGGCGAACTTGCCCTGCGGCGGCGGCCCATTTTCCTTCAGCATTTTTCGCATGGTCTCGCGCAACGCGCGCAATTCCTCAGGCGTCGAACCGATGATGTGCCGGCCCATGGCGGCGCAAGCAGCCTGCCCCAGCGCGCAGGCCTTCACGTCCTGGGCGAATTCGGCGACTTTTCCGCCCACCAGCGACAGATCGGCGGTGACGCTCGATCCGCACAGCCGCGAATGCGCGCTGGCCGAAGCCTGCGGCGCCGGCAGGCGGCCGAGATGCGGAATGTTCGCCGCGAGCGCGAGGATTTTGGCGGAATAGACGTCGTCGATCATCTTGGCTGTCCACATAGGAAGCGGGGAACGGCGTGTCCAGTGCGCCGTTCGAGCTTGGCGAAGAGTCTTAGCGAAAACGCATGTCTTGATCGCAATAGCCCTCATGGTGAGGAGCCCGCGTAAGCGGGCGTCTCGAACCACGAGGGCGGCCCACGGTTTTCGTAGCCCTGTTCGCCCAAAAGTAGACTTTTCACGAAAAGTGAAAACGGCAAAACCCGGCGAATCCGTCAATGTGGCCAAAAAATGTTCATGTTTTGTTTCACGTGAAACGATTCGGTCGAGAGCGAGCGTTCCTCACAAACATCTGTTAAATAAAGAGAATAAGCCGCCCGGCCCGCCGAGGGGGATCGCGGCAAACGTTGATCACCCCTGTCGTCGCCGCCACAACCCAGAACGGGCAATCACGAAAACAGCATGTTTTTCGTCAAAAAACGCGTGTTTTTTGCACAAACGCGCGTGTTTTGCTCGATTTTGCGCGGGCGCGTTGCAACCAGGAATAGAAATTTTTGAAAAACGCGCCCTCAAGGGCTGTCGAGACGGCGCCAAAAAAGGTTCACCGTAACGCTTCCGTGCGATCATAGAGATGTGAGGCGAGCCAGATCAAAGCTGCCTGATCGGCCTGCAATCGGCGGGAGCGGACCGTGGGGCGGTGCCGGGAACGCCGGCTCGGCGCCAAGAGTGCGCATTCGGCGAGCAGAAGCCCATTGTCCGTTACCGGTGACGAGCAACGCTTTTGAGAGGTGTGGTTCAAGCAGTCCGAGCTGTCCGTGCTCTTTGACCGTGGTTCCAATTCTGACGTCCTGAGCTATCGTAGCCTCACAAAAGCAGGGCGTATGGCAGACGGTATCGTGGTTCTTCCGGCCTGTGTAAATTAAGCAGAAGCGCGCGGCTTTAGCCGCGCGCAGCGCTTTCCTTGGACCGATTCTATTCGCCCGCGCTCCTAACTTAGAGGCTTCCGGACGGTTCGGCCGGTGCCACTTCCAAGGGACAGCCGGCAACGCCCACACAGGACTCGCTACGCAATGATTTCCAATCGGGTGGAGAAGCTCAGATTCATCGCCGAGGAAATGCAACTTGCGTTTTTTCTCACAATGCATCTAACCGACTCCTTCGTCGCGCGCACGCTGGCCCGCCACATTCTCATCAGGGCGGAGAATTTCATCGAGCATGCCCGGGGCCTCCGCAGGCCGCTCATGAACGCAGGCTATGACACGCGCGACTTTCACAAGACTAAGGAAGCCTACGCCTCCGCCTTCGAGGAATACTTCAAGGTTTCCAGACACCGGCTCGGCGCGCATGTCCAGGACCTCGACTTTGGCAAGCGCATTGAACTTTGGAACGACATCGAGATTGTCAAGATCAGCTTTCTTGTCGATGGTGCGCAGCAGATTTACCGAGGCCTTGCGCCCTGTAACTTGCCGGGATACGTCCCTTATGCCGACCCGCCCGATCTTACCGACCAAGCTTTCCTAGAGACACTTCGTCAGTTCCAGCGAGCTATCGAAAACCGCAGCTGGATCGAGATGGGAACCGACCCGCTCGCCATGACGCGCAATAATACGGCAGCGGTCTTGAACATGACGCCAGTGCATGCGCGCGCGAGCCAACTCGCGTTGATCCGCCGGTGGATCGCCATCCAGGGTATCCTTCTCGACAGGCTCGTCGCTCATCCCCCGATTGTTCGTATCCTCAAGGCACGGATTATTACAGACCTCGTTAGTTTTTGCGATTGCCTTGTGACGCGTCAGGTCTCACCCGGCGCACCCCAGGCGACGGACGGGTTGGACAAGCTCATCACTGCCAACGGTCAGTCGTCTGCTCCGATCGACAATTTCGTTGCCGCCTCGAACTTTCAAGCCGAGCTCCAAACCGCGCGGGCCACTCGCGACACCGTTGGCGCTCATCTCGAAATCGACGACACCTATACGGTCGCGTCTCTCCTTGCGGACCTCGACGCCTACGACATCGGCCATGGACTCAGATTCTATGAGCGCGTCGGCGCCGCCTTCACGAAAACGTGCCATAGCATCCTTTTTTTGCGGATGTATGCCGCCGATGGCCAGCGCTTGTACGGCGTGAGCGCGAGCCACGCGCCGGCGGTGCCATACGCAGCCAACAACTCCGCCGGCTCGCCCGCTCCGCAAGAATTACCCCCAATCAAGGACGAAGCGTCCTATCGTAAGAACCTAACGCGTTGGCTCGATGGCGATGACACCCAGAAAGGGGACGCACGCCAATTTTTCTGGGATGCCTTTGCTGATTCGCAGGCCGTTGAGACAATCGAAGAAGTCGAAAGCTTTGGCACGGGACAGCACATGTCGAGGCACGAATTTCGGACAGCCCATAAATTTCTTTTGGCGGCGCTGTCCGACGGGCTTTCGGATTTTGATTTTAGGGGCATCCTTGAGCTCATGCTCTCCTGCCGCAGCGGCTCGCCTTACCCGCTAGCGGAAATCCTTGTCCGTCATGGCCGGAGTGCTTCGGTGTTCAAGCGATGGCTGATCTGCTACGCACTCGGCGAGATCGGCAGCGCTCCGCACGCGTCCGCGCGGCGGTTTTTGGAAGCGTGCGCCCATTCTCAAAGCTGGCCGATCCGTCTTCAGGCCGCACTCGCGCGCTTCAAGACGTTCGTGAAGGCCGAAGGGATTTTTCGGATCAATCACAGTGGGCAGATGAGGACCGACTACGACGCTTTCGCGGGTTCACTGATAAAGCCCATGTCGGAACCTGAGCGGATGGTTTGCCTCCTCTCGTTTGCGAGCATTCTCAGTGGCCCCTGTGTTGGCTCGTTTTCCCAACCGTTCCAAAGCAACTACGCCGCGCTTCAGACACAAATCGAAAAGCTTTGCGTTCCTTTGCTTAAGGATGACGACAATCGATTGAAGGCGACGACGCTCAAGCAACTCATTCAGACACATGACTATGTCGGCGTTTGCGTAATGGTGGCGCTCGAACTCGACGGCCGTGATCAACACCCCTTGCATGCCGCGCTGATGGATAATTGCTGTAATGGATCGATCGTCACTGCGGGCCACGATCAGGCGTCACGTCACCTCGCAATGTGCTTTCTTCTAAAGAAGGAGCATCGAATGGCGTTTGAAGTCGCCGAAGCATTGGCATCTCGCAATCCCGACTGGGTAGATATCCAGATCCTCGTCGCCCAGATCCTGGGTGATACACCTGGTGCGGAAGATGAGGCCACGCAAAAGATCGCCAATCTCCGCCGCGCCTATGCGCTGAACGCTAACTTTGAACTGCGCCTTGCCGCTGTCGAAACGGAAATCGCAAATCGGAAGGCTTCGTGGTAGGCGCACGCGCAACCATCGTCCGGCGCTTGGCGCCGAAGATGACGAGCGGGCTTGCAGACGCTGGTCGGCGTCAGCGGGAACCGCCGAATCCGAAGAACGTTTCGAGGCCGCGCTTAAGCATACAGGCAAGGGACCGCGCGCCGCTCAAGCCTCACCCACCCCCGCCAGCCGCAACCACCCGTCCTCATCAATCGTCTCGACCCCCAACTCCCGCGCCTTCGCGAGTTTCGAGCCCGCATCGGCGCCGGCGACCAGCAGGTCGGTCTTTTTCGAAATTGATCCCGACACTTTGGCCCCCAATCGCTCGGCCAGCGCCTTGGCCTCGTCACGGGTCATTTTTGCGCATAGCCACAGAACATTGGCGGGTTTTGCTAATCTTGGTCAGGGGGCGGAGGGTCAAAGGAGTCCACCCCACTAAAAAAGGCATCGATGTCCTGATGGCCTTCAAGGATATTCACAACCTCAAAGCGGTCATCGACATACCGGAAAAAGATGACATAGCCCATGTAGGGGAAGCTGCGAATATCGGGGCGAAGTTCCGGTCGCGCGCGTCCTATGACAATCTCATAGGACGCGAGCTTATGGCATTGCGCGCGGAGCTTGGTCACAAATGCTTCGCCAACGGCGACATCGCCGCTGGCGTCAGCGATATACGTCAGGATCGCGAGAAGATCGGAGCGAACGGACGCAAGAAAGGTCGCGCGCCTCACTTCGCTCCTCTACGGCCTCTCAATTCAGCCGCCTTTGCCGCGAGGGCCGCATCAAGTTCGTCGTCCGTCACCGCGCCGCCACGGGCGATGGATTCATTCAGTGTCGCGCGCAACGCGAGGAGCTTGGCTTCGCGTTCTTCGACGAGGCGCAAGCCTTCGCGCACAACCTCGCTGGCGGAACCATAACGACCGTCCTTGACCACGCGGTCAACGAAGCCTTCCCACCTTTCGCCGATCGAGACATTCATCATTGGCCCTCCCGTGCTGGACGGCAGGCATGATAACATAAATCGCGCAATTTATGTTATTGAATCGCACGCATTCCGCCGGACCGCTCAATCCTCACCCACCCCCGCCAGCCGCAGCCACCCGTCCTCATCAATCGTTTCGACCCCCAACTCCCGCGCCTTGGCGAGTTTTGACCCGGCGTCGGCCCCGGCGACCAGCAGGTCGGTTTTTTTGGAGATCGACCCCGACACTTTGGCCCCCAACCGCTCGGCCAGCGCCTTGGCCTCGTCGCGGGTCATTTTTTGCAGCGAGCCCGTGAACACAACCGTTTTGCCGGCGACTGGCGAATTGCTCTTCACCGCCTCCATGGCAAAAGGGGTGACTTGCGCCAGCAGCGCATCTAGCGCCTCTTCATTGTGCGGCTCGATAAAGAAATCCGCCACGGCCTCGGCCACCACGTCGCCGATTCCGTCGATCGCGTTGAGATGGTCGCGCTCGGGCGTTCCCGGCGCCGCCTTTCGCGCGATCTCCCGGAACGCGTCGAAATGTTCGAAGGCGCGCGCGAAGCGGATGGCGTTGGTCTCGCCGACATGGCGGATGCCCAGCGCATAGATGAAGCGGTTGAGAACCATTGTTTTTCGCGCCGCGATGGCGGCGAAAAGCTTTCGCGTCGAGACTTTGCCAAATCCCTCAAAATTCTCGATTTTCGTCAGGCTCGCTCGGTCGCGCTCTTCCAGCGTGAAAATATCGGCGGGAGTCTGAATCAGTCCCTTTTCAAAGAAGAAGGCGATCTGTTTGTCGCCGAGCCCTTCGATGTCAAAAGCGTTGCGAGAACAAAAGTGCCGCAGTTTTTCGATCGCCTGGGCCGGGCAGGCGAGGCTGCCGGTGCAACGGCGCACCGCGTCGGCTTCGCCGGTCTTCGGATCGATTTCGCGCAGCGCCGCCGAGCCGCAGGCGGGGCAGGTCTGGGGAAAGACATAGGGCTGCGCGCCCTCTTGATGCGCTGCCACGGAGACGATCTGCGGGATCACGTCGCCGGCCCGCTGGACGATGACCGTATCGCCGACGCGAATATCCTTTCGCGCGATTTCATCCTCGTTGTGCAGCGTGGCGTTGGAGACGACGACGCCGCCGACGGTGACCGGCTTCAGCTTGGCGACGGGGGTGAGCGCGCCGGTGCGGCCGACCTGGATGTCGATCGCCAACAGCTCAGTGGTCGCCTGTTCCGCTGGAAATTTGTGAGCGACGGCCCAGCGCGGCGCGCGCGCGACAAAACCCAAACGCGTCTGCAAGGCGAGCTCGTTGACCTTATAGACCACCCCGTCGATGTCATAGTCGAGCGTCGCGCGCTGCGCCTCGATGGCGCGGAAATGCGCCAGCATGGCTTCCGGGGTTTCGCAAAGAATCGTAAGCGGATTGGTCGGAAATCCCCGCTCGGCAAAGAAAGCGGTCATGCCGGCCTGGGTGGGAGCGGGCATGGCGGAAACCTCGCCCCAGGCATAGGCGAAAAATTTCAAAGGCCGCCGCGCGGTGATCGACGGATCGAGCTGGCGCAACGACCCGGCGGCGGCGTTGCGCGGGTTGGCAAAAATCTTTTCGCCCGCCTCGGCCTGCCGGGCGTTGAGGCTGGAAAAATCCGCCTTGCTCATGAAAACTTCGCCGCGCACCTCCAGCACGTCCGGCGCGTCCGAAAGATTTTGCGGGATCGCCGCGATCGTGCGGACATTGGCGGTGACGTCCTCGCCCACGGTCCCGTCGCCGCGCGTGGCGGCGCTGACAAGCGTTCCGCGCTCGTAGCGCAGCGAGCAGGAGAGGCCATCGATTTTCGGCTCGGCGGTGAAGGCGATATCGGCGCTGGTCCCCAAAAACCGCTTCACCCGCGCCACGAATTCGAACAAATCCTCGTCGGCAAAAATGTTGCCGAGCGAGAGCATGGGAATGGCGTGGGCGATCTTGGCGAACTTTTCCGCCGGCGCCGCGCCCACTTTTTTCGTCAGCGACTCGGCGCCGCCCAGTTCGGGAAACTCGGCCTCCAGCGCCTCGTAGCGCCGCCGCAGGGCGTCATAATCGGCGTCGGAAATTCTGGGCGCGTCTTCCTGATAATAGGCGCGGTCATGTTCAGCGAGGGCTTCGCCGAGCCGCTCATGCTCCGCGCGGGCGGCGTCGAGATCAGCCTTGCGGGTCATGCGCCACATCCCAGCGTGACGAACGCATCGCGCAAATAGGTCACGATGAAACCGGGCATGGCCGCCGCATTCAGGTCCGCCTCGCCACGCACCGCCACCAGCCGCGTCAGCTCCGGGTCAGGATCGCGCGCCAAAAACGCCGCCACCCGCGCCACGGCCTCATCGGCCGTCAGGGCCAGCCGGCGCTGCTGGATGCAGGCGATTTGCTGCCGCTCGACCACAACCCGAAAATCCCCGCCCGGCGCCTCGGCCGGAGAAAACCCCGTCTCCTCCTCCATCTCGCGGGCGACGCTGAGGGCGAGGTCGACGCGGTCGCCAACGATGTCGTTGCGGTCGGGCGTGCCGGCGGGGAAGTAGATCTTGCCGGAATTCATGGTGTGGCCGCCCATTTCGCCCAAAAGCCAGGCCCCGTCGGACGAGCGCAGCGCCGCCATGGAAAAGCAGTTGAAGACGCTATCGTCGGGACAACCGAAATCCCGCCAGGCCATGAAGTTACGGAAACGGGTGAGGAAAAACTGTCCGCGCAACACTTTTCCTTGGGCGCGCGCGCCCGGCGTTTCGCAAAGAGCGGGGTCGCGCAGCAGCAGCACCTGCCCGTCGAACATTTTGGGCTTTTCGGCGAGCCGCGCCCGCCAATGGGCGCTGATGCGCTCTGCCTCCTCCTCCGCCCACGGCCAGGGGGCCGGCGCGAAGCTTGTGTCGAGCCCCGCCGCGTCAAAAATTCCGTTCCGCATGTCTGTCCTGGCGTGAGGATTGCTGAGCGCGTTCGCCGCGAATCTTATATCCTGATCCCGGGAGGAAAAAGCCTTTGCCCGCACATTTCGATCTCGCCCCCTATCAAGCGCCGCTGCTGTTCCTGGTCGCGGCGGGCGTGGTCGTGCCTCTTTTCAAAAAACTGCGGCTGTCGCCGGTGCTCGGGTTTCTGCTCGCGGGCATGCTGATCGGCCCGCATGGGCTCGGCCGCATCAACGAGCTCCTGTCCGTCGGCATTCCCTTTCTTGCAAAAAGCGACCAGATCGCGACGCTCGCCGAATTCGGCGTGGTCTTCCTCATGTTCAACATGGGGCTGGAGCTGTCGCTCGAACGTTTGATCCTGCTGCGCCGCTACGTGTTCGGCCTCGGCGCGGCGCAGGCGGCGGCCTGCGGGCTGGCGCTGATGATCTGCGCCCGACTGCTCGGCCAGGACTGGGCCGCCTCGGCCACGCTCGGCATCGCGCTGGCCCTGTCGTCCACGGCCATCGTCGTGCCGGTGCTGGCGGAGAAAAAGCGGCTCAACAGTTTTTCAGGTCGCGCCATTTTTTCGGTCCTGCTGTTCCAGGACCTGCTCGTCGCGCCGCTGCTGCTGGTGATGTCGATGTCGGCCGAGAGCGGCCGCGACTTGCTCTTGACCCTCGGCTATGCCTTCGCCGCCCTCGGCCTGATCGCGGGCGTCGGGCGCGTGGTCCTGCGGCCGTTCTTCCAGCTGGTGGCGGCGGCGCGCTCGAACGACCTGTTCATCGCCGCCTGCCTGCTGGTGGTGATGGCCACGGCGGTGGCGGCGGCTTACGCCGGCCTGTCCATGGCGCTCGGCGCCTTCATCGCCGGCCTGCTGCTGGCGGAAACCGAATATCGCCGCGCCGTGGAGCTGACCATCGCGCCGTTTCAGGGGCTGCTGCTCGGCCTGTTCTTCGTGTCCGTCGGCGCCGACCTCGATCCGCTGCGCGTCGTCGCGCATCCCTTGACGACGCTCGGCCTGGCGCTGGGCCTGACCGCGCTCAAGGCGCCGATCGTCGCGGGACTGGCGCGGGTTTTTGGGGCCAAGGGGCAAAAGGCCAGGGAAATCGGGCTGCTGCTGGCGCCCGGCGGCGAATTCGCCTTTCTCATTCTGGCCGCGGCGGTTCTGGCGGGGATCGTGTCCAAGCAACTGGCGGACGACGCCATGATCGCGGTCACCCTGTCGATGACCTTCATTCCCGTGCTCGCGAGTTTCGCCGCGCGCAAGCCGAAAGCGGGCGTGGTCGAAATCGCGGCCCCGGAGCTGGCGGCGGCGGAACGCGTGCTGATCATCGGCTACGGCCGCGTGGGACAGATCGTCGCCGAACTGATGCGCGCGCACAAGCTCGACTACATCTGCATCGACGCCGACCCCGGGGTGGCGGCGTCGGCGCGCGAAAAGGGCGAGCCGGTCTATTGGGGCGAGGCCAGCCGCCCGAACTTTTTGGCGAATTGCGGCCTCGCCACGGCCAAGGCGGTGGTCATCACCATGCACACGCCCAGCGCGGTGGACGAGGTGGTGCGCATCTGCCGCGCCGCCCGCCCCGACCTCACCATTGTCGCGCGCGCCCGCGACGCCCTCCACGCCCGCCATCTCTACGCGCTCGGCGCGACCGACGCGGTGCCGGAGACGACGGAGGCCAGCCTGCAATTGTCGGAAGCGGCGCTGGTGGACATCGGCGTGCCCATGGGCCTGGTGATCGCTTCGATCCACGAGCAGCGCGATTTGTATCGCAAGGCGCTGATCGCCGAAGGCGATGTCGCGGCCACGGCGGCACGGCCGTTTTCGGCAAAAAGGAAGAAGAGGTGAACTGGGGGTCCGATTGACAAACATTGCCAATGTCGGATGATCCCACCGAAGGAGCTCCGACCATGCCGACCATGAACGTCAATCTGACGCCGGAAATGGCGCAGTTCGTCAGCGAAGAAATCGCGTCCGGCGACTACGCCTCCGCCAGCGAACTGGTGCGGGACGCGCTGCGCTTGCTCAAGCGCGACCGAGACATGGAAAAAGAAAAGCTGGAAATTCTTCGCCGGGAGATCAGCCTGGGCATCGAACAGGCGCAGCGCGGCGAGTTTTCGGAGAGGTCGATAGAAGACATTGTCGCCGACGTCCTCAGAGATGAAGCTTGAGGCTCCGCCTCACCACACTCGCGGACGCCGACATCGTCCAAATTTTGCAGCAGACGCGACGATTGTTCGGTCCGCTTCAGGTTCGCGCCTATGCCGAGATCATAAAGGCCGGTTTACAGATCATCTCTGCCGACCCTGAGCGCGCGTCCATTCAGGATCGCAGCGAAATATCCCCGGGCTTGCGATCCTTCCATCTCGAACTCGCCGGAAGGAAGCGCGGCAGCGCCGCGCACCTCTTGTATTTCGGCATCGTCGACGAAGCAGAGGTCGTCGTTTACCGCGTCTTGCATGAAGCGATGGCGCCGAAACGACGCCTGGCGGCGGCGCTGCGGGCCGAGAGAAACGACAATTGATCCGAGCCTACTTCTCCGCGATCTTCACCAATTCCCGCAAAATCTTCCGCGCCTCCCTGAGCCGATCCTCCGCCTTCGCGTAATCGCCGCCGGTGAACACCACTTTCATGTCGGGCCGCACCTTGGCGTCGGGGCCCTGCTTTGAAATATAGCGCACCAGCCCGGTCGGGTTGGCGAAGGAATTGTGGCGGAAGCCGACAATGATCCCCTTCGGCCCGGCCTCGACTTTTTCCACATGCGCATGGCGGCACAAAGCCTTGACGCCGACCAGTTGCATCAACTGCTTGACCTCGTCGGGCATCGGTCCGAAACGGTCGATCATCTCGGCCGCAAAAGCCTCGATTTCCTGCTCGTCATCGAGTGTGGCAAGGCGCCGGTAGAGGCCAAGCCGCAAATCCAGATCCTCGACATAATGCTCGGGGATGGTGACCGGCGTGCCCAACGTGATCAGCGGCGACCACGCCTCTTCCTCCTCCTTGCCGCCGCCCGCCTTCAGCGCCGCGATGGTCTCGTTCAGCATCTGCTGGTAAAGCTCGTAGCCCACTTCCCTGATGTGGCCGGACTGTTCATCGCCCAAAAGATTGCCGGCGCCGCGCAGGTCGAGATCGTGGCTGGCGAGCTGGAAGCCGGCGCCGAGCGTGTCGAGCGAACACAGGACTTCCAGACGTTTTTCCGCCTGCGGCGTAATGGTGCGGTTGATGGGCGTGGTGAACAAAGCGTAGGCGCGGGTCTTCGAACGCCCGACGCGCCCGCGCAGCTGGTAAAGCTGCGCCAACCCGAACATGTCGGCGCGCCACACGATCAGCGTATTGGCCGTGGGAATGTCCAAGCCGGATTCAACGATGTTGGTCGAGAGCAGAATGTCATATTTGCCGTCATAAAACGCGCCGACGCGCTCCTCCAGCTCGGTCGCCGCGAGCTGCCCGTGGGCGATGGTGAATTTGGCTTCCGGCACGTTCTGCCGCAGCCAGGCCGAGGCCTCGTCCAAATCTTCGAGACGCGGGCAAACAAAGAAGCTCTGCCCACCTCGAAATCTCTCGCGCAACAGCGCCTCGCGCACGATCAGGTCGTCGAAGGGGGTGACGAACGTGCGCACGGCCAGGCGGTCAATCGGCGGCGTGGCGATGATCGAAAGTTCGCGCACGCCGGTGAGCGCCAGTTGCAGGGTGCGTGGGATCGGCGTCGCGGAGAGCGTCAAAACATGCACCTCCGCGCGCAATTGCTTCAGGCGCTCCTTGTGCCCGACGCCGAAATGCTGCTCCTCGTCGATGACCACGAGGCCGAGATTCTTGAAGGACACGGTCTTGCCCAGCACCGCGTGGGTGCCGACGACGATATCGACGGAGCCCTCCGCAATCCCCTTCTTCGCCTCGCGCTGGTCCGCGGCGGAAACCATGCGCGACAGTTGCGCGACTCGCACCGGCAGGCCGGCGAAGCGCTGAGCAAAATTCTTGTAGTGTTGGCGCGCCAGCAGAGTGGTGGGCACGACCACGGCCACTTGCACGCCGTTCAACGCGGCGGCGAAGGCGGCGCGCAGCGCGACTTCCGTCTTGCCGAAACCGACGTCGCCGCAGATGAGCCGGTCCATCGGCCGTCCCGAGGCCATGTCGGTGAGCGTCGCCTCGATGGCCGAAAGCTGGTCGTCGGTCTCGTCGTAGGGGAAGCGCGCGCAGAATTCGGCGTAAAGCCCTTCCGCGGGGGCGAATTTCGGCGCCTCGTGCAGCATGCGCGCCGCCGCGATTTTGATGAGCCCCTGCGCCATCTGACGGATGCGCAGTTTCAGCCGGGCTTTTCGCTCACGCCATGCGGAATGGCCGAGTTTGTCGAGCGAAACCTCGGCGTCTTCCGAGCCGAAGCGCGACAAAAGCTCGATGTTTTCGACGGGGACAAACAGCTTGTCGCCGCCGTGGTAATGGATTTCGAGGCAATCATGCGGCGCGCCCGCCGCCTCGATGTTTTTCAGGCCGATGAAGCGGCCGATGCCGTGATCGACATGAACGACGACATCGCCCGCGCCAAGCGCGGAGACTTCGGCGAGGAAATTTTCGGCGCGCTTTTTTCGCCGCCGCTGCGGGGCGATGCGGTCGCCCAGAATGTCCTGCTCGCCGATGACGGCGAGATCGCCGGCGACAAAACCGGCCTCGAGGCCGATCACCGCCAGCGCCGCCTTGGCGTCGCGCAACGCGAACGCCTGCGAAAGCGATGACACGGTTTCGAGTTTTTTCAGTCCATGCTCGGCGAGCACCGAACCGAGACGCTCGCGCGAGCCATCGGTCCAGCCGGCGACAATGACCTTTTTTCCCTCGCCTTGCAGCGCGCGAATGTGGTCGATGGCCGCCTCGAACACATTGACGTTTTCGTCGGCGCGTTCGGGCGCGAAATTGCGACCGGGAACGCCGCCGCAGTCGATCACTTTCGGCCCGCCATCCGGGACGGCGAAAGGCGAAAAATGAGCGGTCGCGGCCTTGTCGAGCCGGGTCTTGAACTCGTCCGGCGTCAGGTAAAGTTCGTCGGGTGGCAACGGCTTGTAATTGGCGGTGGCCGGATTTTGCGCGAAGGCGTCGCGGCGCGCGGCGTAATAATCGGCGATCTGTTCAAAACGCTCGTGCGTCGCCGCGTCCGCCTGATGGTCGAACAGGATGGGCGCGTCGTCGACATAGTCGAACAAAGTGTCCATCTGGCCGTAGAGCAGCGGCAGCCAATGCTCCAGCCCGCCGGGCCGGCGTCCCTCGCTCACCGCGTCGTAAAGCGCGTCGCCGCGCGTCTGCGCGCCGAAATGCGCGATGTAGCTCTGTCGAAAACGTTTGATGGTTTCGGTGGTGATCGGCGCTTCGTTGACGGGCACGAGATCGAGCGCGCGCAATTGCGCGGTGGTGCGCTGGGATTCCGGATCGAAGGCGCGGATGGTTTCGAGCACGTCGCCGAAAAAGTCGAGCCGCACCGGGCTGGGCAGGCTCGGCGGGAAAAGATCGACAATGCCGCCGCGCAGCGCGTATTCGCCGGATTCCCTCACCGTGGAGGCGCGAACAAATCCGTTGGCTTCAAGCCAGCCGCACAACTCATGCAGATCGACCGCGGCCCCGGGCGCCGCCGAAAAACTTTTTGCAGCGAGATCGCGGCGCGGCGGCACGCGTTGCGCCAAAGCGGGCGCGCTGGTCAGCAGCAGGCGCGGCCTCTCAAGCGAGGACCGCGTGCGCGCAAGCCGCGCCAGCGCCGTCATGCGCTGCGCCGCGACGGCGGAGGTCGGCGACACCCGGTCGTAGGGCTGGCAGTCCCAGGCGGGAAACTCCAGAATTTCCGCTTCGGGCGCGGCGAAAGCAAAAGCTTCGGCGAAGGCGCGCTGGCGCTGCGGATCGCGCGCGACATGGACGAGGGCGGCCGCGCGGCCCTCGCCTGATTTGGCCAGCGCCCGCAGGAGATCGGCGGCGACAAAGGCGTCAAACCCTTCCGGCGCGCGCGACAGAATGAGCGAGCGGCCTTTTTCGAGTTCATCGCGGGCGCGGAGGAGATCGGTCATGTCGGGGAAGCCGCTTGAAGTGAAAAAAGCTCCACTCCGCCGTCATTGCGCGGAGGGCGCGCTGCGCGCCCGTCTAAGCGCAAGGCAGGCCCGGCGCAAGGCGCCGAGCTTTGGCGAAGCAATCCAGGAATCTTGCCGACGCGCAGAGCCTTACACGTTGATCGGCCCATTATGCGTATGAAACGCCTTGATCGTCTCGAAAATCGGCCTGGCATAGTCGGGATCGACGGGCTTGGACCCGGCGAACCACGAAAAAATATCCACGTCCTGCGCTTCCATAAAGTGTTCGAGCTGGTCGAGTTCGTCTTCGCTGAGCTGGTCGAGGCGGGCGTCGGCGAACTGACCAAGCAGCAGGTCGACCTCGCGCATGCCGCGATGCCAGCAGCGGAACAGGATTTTTCGCCGGCGCGGGTCCAGCCCCTCGCTCGATCTGGTCGTGCCCGACATTTTCCCTCCGAAATCAACGCAAAAAGCGCCGGAGCGGATTCCGCCGGCGCAACAACCCTTATAGGGGCGCAAGCCCCGCTTGTCAGCCGCGCCGGCGGCCAAAATCCCGAAATGACCGGGGTCAATGCGCGGAACAGAAAAGGTGCTAGGATGCCCATCGTGGCGAGAGGCTCTCGCCTGATACCGGCGAGACCTCCGCCGACGCGCCGCGCGACCCCCCTGTTAAGGGGGCCTGCGCGGCGGACAGGAGGATGTCATGAAAACCATGCTCCCGGATCTGTGGACCCGCGACTTCATGGCCGATCCCTTCCGCGCTCTTGAAAGGGATCTGTTCGGGCGCGAACTTTCGAAAATGTTCGATATGCCCAAGGCCATGGCTTCCGCAACGGCGCCGATGCCGGCGATGAACATCGCCGAGACCGACAAGACCATCGAGGCGACGCTGGAAATTCCTGGCGTCGAGGAGAAGGACATCAAGGTGCGCGTCGAGGGCGACCGCCTCATCGTCTCCGGCGAGAAAACCATCGAAACCAAGACAGAGGAGAAGGACTGGCACGTGATGGAGCGTCGCTTCGGCGCGTTCAACCGCTCGATCATGCTGCCGTTTGAACCGGCCGCCGACGCCATCGCCGCCCATTACGACAAGGGCGTGCTGCATCTGACCGTGCAGAAGCCCGTGGCGAAGGAAACGGCCGCGAAGACGATTCCCGTCATGACTGGCGCGCCCAAGGCGCAAGACCCGCCCGTCTCGCATTGAGGCGCCAGTGGGGCGCGGCGCAAGCTGCGCCCCTTTGTTTGTCGCGTAACGGTGATCTTGCAATCCGAACAGGTCGGAAAGCTGGAATGATGGCCCAAAGCGTTGGTGTCGTCATTGCGAGCGTAGCGAAGCAATCCACCCCTATCCGCCTGATGAATTTTTGTCGTTTATATTGAGACTGTGGGCTTTCGTCGCTTGCGCGACTCCTGGATTGCTTCGCTGCGTTCGCAATGACGGCGCAAAGACATTGCGTCGCCGTCGGTCACCGGGAACTGCATCTTCGACGCTTTGCCTTCACCCCGCGCGCAAGAGTTTGAGCGCCGTGTCCCGCTCGAAAAGATAAAGCAGCAGGCGCAGTTTTTGGCCCCGCTCGCCTCGCAGGTCGGGATCGTCAGCCAAAAATTTTTCCGCGTCGTCCCGGGCGAAACGCAAGAGATCGGCGTGGATGTCCAGTCGCGCGATCTTGAACCCGGGCGCGCCCGACTGGCGCAGTCCCAAGATTTCGCCTTCGCCGCGCAGGCGCAAATCCTCTTCGGCGATGCGAAACCCGTCTTCGGTCTGACGCAGAATCTCCAGCCGCGCCTTGGCGGTTTCGCCGACGGGGCCGGCGTAAAGCAGAATGCACGACGATTTCTTGTCGCCGCGTCCGACGCGCCCGCGCAACTGGTGCAATTGCGCCAAGCCAAACCGTTCGGCGTGCTCGATCACCATGATCGTCGCCTCCGGCACATTGACGCCGACCTCGATGACCGTGGTCGCCACCAGAATTTTCGTTTCGCCGGCTGCAAAGGCCTCCATCGCGGCGTCCTTGTCGCGGCCCTTCATCTGGCCGTGCACAAGCCCGACCTTGTCGCCAAAAAACTTTCTCAGATCCTCGGCGCGGGCTTCGGCGGCGGCGAGATCGCTCTCCTCGCTCTCCGCCACCAGCGGGCACACCCAATAGACGCGCGCCCCGTCTTTGAGCGCGCGACCGAGCCCCGCGACGACTTCGTCAATGCGCTCCGCATTCACAGTGCGGGTGGTGATCGGCTGCCGCCCCGGCGGTTTTTCCCGCAAGGCGGAAAAGTCCATGTCGCCGAAATAGGCCAGCGCCAGCGTGCGCGGGATCGGCGTCGCGGTCATGGCGAGCACATCGACGCCAACCCCCTTTTCGCCCAGCGCCAGGCGCTGCTGCACGCCAAAGCGGTGCTGCTCGTCGATCACGGCGAGGCCGAGGTCATGATAAACAAAATCGTCCTGCACCAAAGCATGGGTGCCGACCACGATGTTGAGCGCCCCCGACGCGAGCGCGGCGAGAGTCGCGCGGCGCTCGGTCGCCTTGTCGCGCCCGGTCGCCAGCGCCACGGTCAGGCCAGCCGCTTCCGCCAGCGGTTTGATGGTGTCAAAATGCTGGCGGGCCAAAATTTCGGTGGGCGCCATCAGGGCGGCCTGCCGCCCGGCTTCGATCGCCTGCGCCATGGCCAGCAGGGCGACGACGGTTTTCCCGGAGCCGACATCGCCTTGCAGCAGCCGCAACATGCGTTTGTCCGACCCCTGGTCGGCGGAAATCTCCGCCAAAGCCTGGGTCTGGTCGCCGGTCAGGGCGAAGGGCAGGGCGGCGAGAATTTTGGCGCGCAACGCTCCATCGCCCGGCTGCGGGCGTCCGGAAAGCACCTGCATTTTGCGCCGCACCAGCCGCAGCGCCAGCTGGTGCGACAGCAATTCGTCATAGGCCAGCCGCGCAAAAAAATTGCTCTCCGGCTTGAGGTCGTCCGGCGCCTGCGGCTCATGCACGCGCGCCAGCGCCTCGCCAAAGCTCGCCCACCCGTTCGCGCGCACAAAATTCTCGTCGAGCCATTCCGGCAAGACGGGGAGACGCGCCAGCGCGCCCGCCGCCGCCTTGGCCATCACGCGCGGAAAAAGCCCCTCGGTGAGGCCATAGACCGGCTCGACCGGCGGCAGGGTTTTGAGCCCTTCCTCGTCAAGAATGCGGTCGGGATGGACCATCTGCTTGTAATAATCGAAAATTTCGACGAGGCCCGACACCCAGCGCGTGGCGCCCACGGGCAGCGCCTTTTCCACCCAGCCCGAATTGGCGCGAAAGAAAATAAGGGTGAGGTCGCCGGTCCCATCCTCGGTGAGCACCCGATAAGGCCCCTTGGCGCGCGGCGGGCGATGCTCCGCCACCCGAACCTTGATGGTCGAGACCGCGCCGATCGGCGCCTGCGCGATGGTCGGCCGGTTGCGGCGATCCACGCCGTCGTAAGGCAGATGCATGAGCACGTCGAGCACGCGGGCCGGATGCTCCGCGCCGCCCAGCAGGCGGTCCAGCAATTGCGCATTCTTCGGGCCAATCCCGGGCAGAGACGATGGGCTGGCGAACAGGGGATCGAGAAGCGAGGGCCGCATGCCTCTATCTAGCGGCGCAACGGCAGGCGAACAAGCAGGCCGAACTTTACTGAACATTAACCCCGCGCGGCGGACGGCCGGCGAGACTCACCAAGGATTCATCAATACAACCTTAGATTGTTTCCGCACGTCACGTGGGGGCAGGTTTGTTCGATTTAACCAAAAGGCAAGCGCTAGCCCCGGCCTCGTTTTTCACGGGGGTGCGCAGCATGCTCCCGTTCGGCCGCTCGCCGCCCGTCGAACCGATCCCGCCCCCGCCGCCCAAACCCGAGCTGACGGGGGATGAGCGCGAAAAGGTCAGCGCGCTCGGCTTCTTCTGCGGCGCGCTCACGCGCGACGACACGCTCTACGCCGAGGCCAGCGCCGGCGCGGCGGCTTTCTCGCATTTCGCCGGCCTGGCGCAAAAGCGGGACCTGCGCGCCGAGCTCCACGAGCTCTTCGCCAAGGCGTGCCTCGACGGCGCCCACATCAGACATGTGCGCGACCTCGACGCCTTCATCAACGCCTCGCTGCTCGCCGATCATGAATTGACGCTGGAGCTGACCCACGCGCTGCGCATCGTCCTGGCGCGCGACGTTCGTGACGGTCGGTTTGAATTCGAAACGGGCACCGACCGCAGCATCGCCATCTTCAAGCATTTGCTGTCGCTGGTGCGCCGCGCGCCCGACGTGTTCGCCACGCTCGCCTCGCCCGAAGGCGGGAGTTTTGGCCAGCGCGCCATCGAACATCGCCTGCTCGACGAGCGCCTCGACCATAACGACAGGAAAGCGGCGCCACGCGACGTGGCGGTGAGTCCGACGTCCGCCGAGATCGCGCGCAGGATTGGCCTGCACGCGCCCTACACGCAGGAAGCCGTGCAGGCGGCCCGCCGTGATTTCGCCGCGCGCTGCCATCCCGACCGCGCGCCCGCGCACAAGCGCCAGCAGGCGACGCAGGCGCTGGCGATGGTGAATGCGGCCCTGGATGAAATCGTCGCGAAACTCACGAGCTAAGCAGGATTTCCGAAAAGGGACCGCCGTTTTTCGGATAAAATCCTGCAAAAACAAAGGAGCCGAAGCAAACATGCGTTGGGTCGCCAACCAATGTTTGCTGAGCGGTCACTCCGCGGCCAACGTCTCCCGTCCGGCTTCGATCCGTTTCAACTTCGCTTCGGCCTGGGCGAGATAGGCGCGGGTGATCGGAACGACATCGTTGCGCCGGGTGATCTGCACCTGGAAAACCACCGCGTCGAGCTGGCGAAACGCCGCCTCGCAGATCGTGAGATAAAACTCCCACATCCGGCAAAGCCGCTCGTCGTAAAGCGCGCGCGCCTCGTCGCGTCGGGCCGCGAAACGCTGGCGCCATTCGCCCAGCGTGTCGGCGTAATGGCGCCGCAGAACCTCGACATCGGCGACGAGCAGGCCTGCTCTTTCGACCGCGGCGGAAATCTCGGAAAGGGCTGGGAGATAGCCGCCGGGAAAAACGTATTTCACGATCCAGGGATTGGTGACGCCCGGCGTCGAACTGTGGCCGATGGTGTGCAGCAGCATCACGCCGTCCTCGGCGAGCAGGCTCGCGCATTTGCCAAAGAAGGCGTCGTAGTGATCGGGGCCGACATGTTCGAACATGCCGACCGAGACGATGCGGTCGTAAACTCCGTCGAGATCGCGATAATCGCGCAGGTCGAAGCGCACGTGCTTGAGGCCCCGCGCTTGCGCGCGCTGGCGCGCCACCTCGATCTGCGTCTGCGAAAGCGTGACGCCTTCGACCTCTCCGGCGCCGGCGATCTCGGCGAGATAGAGGGCCAAACCGCCAAAACCGCAGCCCACGTCGAGCACGCGCAGGCCCGGCGCCATGAGCAGTTTCGCGGCGATGCGCCGACGCTTGGCGCGCTGCGCCTCCTCGAGGCTCAAGCCCGGCGTTTCGAAATAGGCGCAGGAATAGTGCCGGTCCTCGTCGAGGAACAGATCGTAGAATTGCGCGGTCAAATCATAGTGGCGCTCCACATTCCGCCGCGCCCGCCACACATCGTTCGCGCCGGCGACGCGGTGGCGGACTCTGCGCCACACATCGTAAGCCTTGCGGGCGGTATCGCGCCGCATCGCTGCGCCATGCTGGAACAACAGGCTGACGAGCGTCGGCAGGTCTCCCGCGACGATTGTCAGGCGTCCCTCGACATAAAGCTCGCCGAATTTCATGTCGGGATCGCGCAAAAGCTCCACCACGGCTTTGGCGTCGGCGAAGCGGATCGCCGCGTGCGGGCCGGCGCCGTCCCCGATGGAAAATTTCCCTGAGGGCAGAAAGACATCGAGCGCGCCGCGCGTCACCAGCCGCTCGAGAAAAGCGCGCAACAAGCGCTCGGTCCATTTCATCGGCGTCTCCCGTCCAGGCGACATAACGGAATGAGCAGAATTTTTTTTGCGCCCGCACCCATTTTTGCCGTCGCGCGGGCCAAGCTGGAACCGCGCGGGGCCGCGTAAGTTCCTCCTGCGCCGCAGGCGCTAATGTGTCTTGCTTCCTAATGTTTGCGGGAGTCGCCGAAACAGTCTCGTGATCGCGTCGGTTCTGTTCCACCTGTTCACCCTCGGGCGGATGATTCCGAACGCCGCCCACGGGCGTTGGTCGCTTTTGCCTCGGCGCTAAATTTTCGAGGCCGCCGATGTCCATTGGCAACGCGAGCATGAGCAGGGGGCGCGGCGCCTTGAACGCCGGCTATCTTGGCGGAGGCCAATTGCGCTAAACTGCGGCGAGGAGTTTTGCCCCATGAACCCCATCCGTTACGTTGAGCCTGTCTTCCGCCCGCCGAGCGAGGCGGAGTCGCTGATCCTGCCTGTGACCGACGGCTGTTCGTGGAACCGTTGCACGTTCTGCGAGATGTACACCGCGCCGCAGAAAAAATTCCGCCCGCGCGACGAAGAAGAAATTTTCGAGACCATCAAGCGCTGCGCCGAAGTTTATGTCGGCGATGTCAGGCGCGTGTTCCTCGCCGACGGCGACGCCATGACGCTGTCCACTCGGCGACTCGCCGCGATCCTCGAAGCGATCAAACGCGACATGCCCGCGGTGCGGCGCGTGTCGAGCTATTGCCTGCCGCGCAATGTGAAGAAGAAATCGGTGGAGGAATTGCGCGAACTCGCCGACCTCGGCCTGAGCATGGTCTATGTCGGCGCGGAATCCGGCGACGACACCGTGCTGGAAAAGATCAACAAGGGCGAGACGTTCGACTCCACGCGCGAAGCGCTGCTCAAGCTCGGTGAGGCCGGGATCAAGCGTTCGGTGATGATCCTCAACGGCCTCGGCGGCGAGGTCTTTTCCGAACAGCACGCGAAAAATTCCGCCCGCCTCGCCAATGAGACCCAACCGGAATTTCTCGCGACCCTGGTGGTGAGCTTTCCAAAGGGCGATGCGCGCTTGCGCGCAAATTTCCCGGAATTTTCGCCCCTCGGCATCGAGGGGCTCATGCGCGAGATGGAGCTGTTGGTCGAAACGCTCGACCTGCGCCGCACCGTGTTCCGCAGCGATCACGCCTCCAACTGGCTCGTGCTCAAGGGCACGCTCGGCGCCGACAAGGCGCGGCTGCTGGAGCAGTTGCGCGCGGCCATCGCCGCGCCCGACCGGGCGCCTTTGCGTCCGGCCTGGGCGCGGGGACTGTAATCAGGGCTGGTGCGGGCCGCGCATCAGTTTTATCGCGTCCTCAATGTGGCGCCAGGTCCGTGACTGCTCCTGGTCGCCCTTCTCCTCGAAGGCCCGCGCCTTTTGCGCCGCCTCGGCGGCGGCCTTGGGCCCGTGCGCTTCGAAAAGCTGGCGCGCGTAAGCGTGGATCTCGGCTTCCTGCATGCTGGCTTGCATGATGGTCCTCCCGCTGGGCGCCGGCCGCAGCCGGCGGTTAAGGAACGCGGATCGGCAGAAAAAGTTCAGTGCAGTTCGAGCGGGCCCCAGTTTTTAGTTTTGCCGCAAGAAAGTCACGGCTGCTTTTGATGGTGGCCGCCTCACATCCGATGGCGGGGTGATGCTGCTGGCGATGTCGAGCTTGTCGGTCGTGTGCCAGTCCGCCTGATCGAGGAGCAGGACGGCGTGCGCTCACCATCATCGCGCCCGAACCGAATTGAGCTGAGAAGACGCCTTCAGCCACGGGCTCGTTTTCGCGGATCGCGAAGCGATCTTGCGGAAACCGTATAAGGCCTCGGATTTTCATTCGCATGGCGCTCAACAGCATCAAGCCTTTCATGGTGCCGCAAGCAAGACGCAAGCTTGACCCGACATCTTGCGAACCGCTTGCGCGCGGAGTGGGCCATGTTCGCAAAATTCTTGATTCTGACTATTCTCGGGATGCTCGCCCTGGTGGCGACAGCGCAAGCCCGTTGCGGCAAATGCGACACCCGCCTCGTTTATCACGTGGTGGTGGTCAAAAAATGCACGCCGGCGCGGGCGATGCGCGTCCGCAAGCTTCCGAGGCATCGTCTGCGCGTACGCGCTATCGCCCCTCACGTGACCGCCCGCGCGATCTCCGCGCAATTCGCCTACTGCCCCACCGGCTATGACGACCTCGGTTACGCCTGCGGCTATCCGATCTATGTTCCCCGGCCCTTTCCTTACGACAGCTCCTACGGACTCGGCTTCCCCTTTGATAACTCAATTGTACCCGGCTTCGGCTTCCGTCCTTAGCCTTTGCCCAACTCGGCTGATGCCGACCGTCCGCGACGCCATGCCCAAGCCGCGTGATCTGGCGAAAGCCGAGTTCGCCACCTTGCGGCTGCGTCTGATACGATTTCCGAAGGATCAGTTTGGAAATCGTATTCCGCTCGCGCGGAAATCCGCCCTTCGCCTGAAGGATTTCCGCGCGATTTCGTTTTCGCGGATCGCGAAGCGATCTTGCGGAAACCGTATGATCAAGATCGCGGCGCGGGTGACCGAGACCGCCAGCCGCGTGCGTCTCGCTTTCGCGGTCAACCATCCCCAAGCCGAACTCTTCGCCAGCTTGCCCGGCGCGCTCGGGCCATGACCGTCGGGGCATCGGCCCCTTCGCAAATCCTTCGTCTCCAGCGCGTCATCAACAGGACAGTCGTCAGGCGGTGAAAAAGCCGAACGGAGCCGCGCGCCCGGAGGAAAAACGCCCGAAAACCTTCACGAAATCAATCGCGCCGTGAATAGGATGGGTTAGCGCCCCGTCACCAGCACGATCTTTCCAAGATGCGCCGAGCTTTCCATGAGCTCGTGCGCCTGCCGCGCCTGTTCCAATGGGAATGTCGCATGCAACTTGGGCATTACGGCGCCGGATTCGAGCAGAGGCCAGACTTGTTCGCGCAAGGCCGAAGCAATCGCGGTCTTGGCGGCGAGCGGGCGGGAGCGCAGCGTGGCGCCGGTGATCGTGAGCCGCTTGAGCATCACGCTCATGAAGTCGAAATCCTTGACTTTGGAGCCTTGCAGGAAGGCGATCTGCACCAGCCTTCCATCGGGCGCCAAAGCCTGGACGTTGCGTTGCAGATAGGGGCCGCCGACCATGTCGAGGATGACATTCGCTCCCTTCTTGCCGGTCTTCTCCTTCACCACCGCGACAAAATCCTCCTCGCGGTAATTGATGGCGACATCGGCGCCCAGTTCGAGGCAGAACGCGCATTTTTCCGCCGAGCCCGCGGTCGCGAAAACCTTGGCGCCAAAATGTTTCGCCAGCTGAATGGCGGTCGAGCCGATGCCGCTGGAGCCGCCATGGACCAGAAAGACCTCGCCGGGCTGAAGGGCGCCCCGCGTAAAAACGTTGTCATAGACGGTGAAAGCCGTTTCGGGGACGCCCGCCGCCTCGACCAGCGACAGCGGCGCGGGTTTCTTGAGGCACAGCGCGGCGTCGGCCACGCAATATTCGGCATAGCCGCCGGAGCCGACCAGCGCGCAGATTTCGTCGCCAACCTTCAGGCTCGCGCCGTCGCCGAGCGCGACCACGCGGCCGGCGATCTCCAGGCCGGGAATTTGCGTCTCGCCGGGCGGCGGCGGGTAGAGGCCGGCGCGCTGGATGCAATCGGGCCGGTTGACCCCCGCCGCGACCACTTCGACCAGAACCTGTCCCGGGCCGGGTGTTGGAACCGGCGCCTCCTGAAGTTTGATCACCTCCGGTCCGCCGGCGCCGTCGAAAACAATTTCACGCATCTGAGCGGGCAGGGACATCACGACCTCACAGGGTTTGATAAAAATGCAGGCTGAGCAGCAGCCCGACGCAGATGACGAAAATCTTGACGTAGAGCGGTTTTATCCGCGACCCCGCATGGGCGCCCAAAAAACCGCCGGCGATCGAGCCGACCGCCATCACCAGCGCCTCCAGCCAATAAATCTTGCCGGAAAACAGGAAGACGCCCGTCGCCGTCAGGTTCATCAGCGTGGCGAGGGCGATTTTCAGACTGTTCATCAGCACGATGTCGCGCAGGCCATAGAGGGTGAGCGCCGCCAACATCAAAATCCCGATGCCCCCGCCGAAATAGCCGCCATAAATCGCGACGAACACCTGGGCCGTGAGCACGCCGGTCGCGCTGAGCCAGGGGTTTTCGGTTTGCTTGGGCATGATCATGCCGAAGGCGAACACGGCGGTGGCGGCGAGCAGCAGGAAAGGCACCAGTTTCGCGAAAACCTGCTCGGAGGTGGACAGCAGCAGCACCGCGCCGAAAAACCCGCCGACCAGCGAAATCAACGCGAGCTTGTGGCCGTCGATGCGGGGATCGTCGAGGGATTCGCGCAGGCCCGCGCGATAGGCATAGGTGGTGGCGACCTGCGCCGGAAACAGGGCGATGGTGCTGGTGGCGTTGGCGGCGATGGGGGAAAGCCCGGCGGCGATCAGCGAGGGAAAGGTGAGGAACGACCCGCCGCCCGCGAGCGCATTGATAAAACCGGCGGCGAGGCCGGCGAGAAAGATCAGCAGCAGGGACATTTACGCACACGCTCAGTCAAGCACAGGGCGGCTTGTAGGCCGCGCAAGCTTGTCCGCGCAAGTGCGGTCCCTGATTTAATCCCGCGCCCCGTCAGGCGTCCGCGTTCTCCCTCGCGCGCCAAGCCAAGAGTTCGGCGTTTTTCCGGTTGCCCTTGCCGGCGCCCGGTTCGAATCCCATGCGCCGCAGCAGGCGCCAGGAGGCGGCGTTTTCCGGGGGGCATTCGACGACGATGCGGGCGCGCGGAAACGCCCTGTGCGCCAGTTCGAGCATGGCTTGCGCCGCCTCGGCGCCGTAATGGCGCCCGTGATGGGGCGCGCCCAGCCAGAACCCGAGTTCGAGGTCGCCGCAATCGCCCCGGTCCGGTTCGCGGACGAGAACGCCGGCGCAGCCGATCATCTCGCCGCCTTCGCGCAGGCGCAAAGCCGCGAAACAGCCGCCGCCGATGCGAGGCAGGGCGATCAGCGCGCGGGCGTCGTCGATGGTGAACGGTTGCGGCAGCGTCGAGGCGCCGTGGGCCACCAGCGGATCGTTGGTGAGGATGACGAGACCGAAAGCGTCCGCCGGCTGCAAAGGCTCCAGCAGCAGGCGCTCGGTCTGGCCAAAACCGTCAGGAAAGAGTTCTTGCCGGACATCCGCGCGAGCGGTTCCGGGGTCCTTGGGCGCGCTCATAACCTATCCTCCTTTGAGAGGACGGAAAGGCTGGGGCGCGCCCGCGTCGCGTATCGAGCCCCGAGGGTTTTTTACCCTTTCCTGAGCATTTCCGCCACTCTCGGCGCGAAATAGGTGAGAACGCCATTGGCTCCCGCCCGCTTGAACGCCAGAAGGCTTTCCAGCATGGCCTTGTCGCCGTCGAGCCACCCATTCTGCGCCGCAGCGGTGATCATGGCATATTCCCCGGAAACTTGATAGGCGAAGGTCGGTACGCCAAAAGTATCTTTTACGCGACGAATGATGTCGAGATAGGGCATGCCGGGCTTGACCATCACCATGTCGGCGCCTTCGTCGAGGTCCATCTCCACTTCGCGCAGGGCTTCATCGGTGTTGGCGGGGTCCATCTGGTAGGTGCGCTTGTCGCCGGTGAGCACCCCCTTGGAGCCGATGGCGTCGCGGAACGGGCCGTAGAAGGCGGAGGCGTATTTGGCCGCATAGGCCATGATCTGCACTTCCGTAAAGCCTTCGGAATCCAGCGCCTCGCGAATGGCGCCGACGCGGCCGTCCATCATGTCGGAGGGGGCGATGACGTCGGCGCCGGCGCGGGCCTGGTTGAGCGCCTGCTGGGCGAGGATGGCGACGGTCTCGTCGTTGAGGATGGTCTCGCCGTCCATCAGACCGTCATGGCCGTGGCTGGTGTAGGGGTCGAGCGCGGCGTCGGTGATCACGCCGATCTGCGGCACTTCCTTCTTGATGGCGCGAACCGAGCGGCAGACGAGGTTGTTCTCGTTGAGCGCCTCGGAGCCGTTCGGGTCCTTCAGCGCCGGATCGGTGAAGGGGAACAGAGCGATGGCGGGAATGCCGAGGTCGGCGGCCTTTTTCGCGGCGACCACCGTCTGGTCCACCGACAGGCGCTCGACGCCCGGCATGGAGGCGACCGGCGTGCGCAGATTCTCGCCCTCGACGACGAAGAGCGGCCAGATCAGGTCGTCGACGGTCAGCACGTTTTCGCGCACCAGGCGGCGCACCCAGTCGGACTTGCGGTTGCGGCGGGGACGGCGGGACAGATTGAGGGCGAGGTCAAAACCGGAGGGAAGGGGCGCTTTGTTCATATCGGGTTCCTTGTCAGGTTCCAGGTTCCTCTTGAGGGGCCTTGGCCTTCGCTTAGCACATTCCCGGCGGCGCCTCGAAAAATTTTGCGGCCCGGCCGCAAATCGATTAACGATGCTTTCATTGGTCCCCAGCCGCAGAGCGCGGCGCGTAAAAGAACGCTGGGCCGGAAAGCTTGAATGAAGACTTACGCGCCCAATACTTCGACGGAAGCCGACTATGCCGCCGCCATCCAGGTCGGCGCCAAGCGCGACGCGGACGCCGAACAGGCGCGCTGGACCTTTATGCTGACGCTGTTCTTCCGCATGGTGGCGCTGCTCTGGATCGCCGAGGGCCTGGACCAGTGGCGGCGCATCCTCAGCCCCTCCGAGGACTTTCTCGGCGCCACCGCCGCGGTGATGGCCGCCGTCATCTTTTTCGCCGTGATGGACCTCGTCGCCGCCGTCGGCCTGTGGATGGTCGCGCCCTGGGGCGGCGTGGTCTGGCTGCTCACCCTGATCGCGCAAATTTTTGTGTCCGCGATGAAGCCCGGATTCTTCACCGGCGGCGGCTTGCTGATGAAGGGCGTCGATGTCGCGCTGCTGACTCTCTATCTGTTCCTCTCCTGGCGGGTGAACCGGGCCAATGGCGAAACAGGCCCGCTCGACCGTCTGGTTGACGGCGCGCTGGCGCGAGTCAAGGGCAAAGGAAAACCGCCCCCGTCCGATAACGAATACTCAAGGTAAACGGACTCTGGATTCAACAAGGATTCACTTCAATTTACGCAAGGCGCGTTCATTTTCGATTCAGACTGTTGTTTAAACTCGTTTTCATCCCCGCCTCGCTATGTTGCATCCATCAAGGGGCGCCGAAGACAAGGCGCGCGACGAAACCGAGGGGCCGAAACCATGAAGAACGCTATGAAGACGGAAATCTCCGCCGTCCGCGCCGAGCGCGGCGCCGAAGTCCGCCCGGTCTATCTGGAGGCGCTGACCCTGATCGAGCGTCTGCATCGCCGCCTGCTCGACGTCATCAAGGACGAATTCGACCGCCGCGGCCGTTCCGACATCAACGCCGTCCAGGCGCTGCTGCTGCACAATATCGGCGATTCCGAGCTGACCGCCGGCGAATTGCGCACGCGCGGCTATTATCTCGGCTCCAACGTCTCCTACAACGTCAAGAAGCTGGTCGAAATGGGCTACCTGCACCACGCCCGCTCGCGCGTCGACCGCCGCTCCGTGCGCATCAGCCTGACCAAGGAAGGCAAGGACATTCGCGACATCGTCGCCGGCCTCTATGAAAAGCATGTCGTCACGGTCGAGCAGATCGGCGGCGTCTCGGTGGACGAATTCCGCACGGTCAACAATGCGCTCATTCGTCTGGAGCGTTTCTGGACCGACCAGATCAAGTATCGCCTGTGATTTGCACCAGGCGCGATTCCAATTCGGGTTCCGTCACGAAAATTCCTGACTGCGCCGGGCTTCTCAGCCCGGCTTTTTCATGTCCTTGAGCCCGGCCTTTTTTGGCGCTTTCCCCCGCGTCGCCTTAAAATCGCCGCGCTATTTGCGCTCTGTTAACGGCAATCGAAGACTGTTTTCGCAAATTCAGCAGCGGCGGCCAACCGCATCGTGGAAGGACGCCCGCCAAGGAGTTCAGAATTTGTTCGCGATTCCAAACCTTTCCGCATGCTTTGGGAGCAGCCTGGGCCGTGCGGGATTGCTCATGTCCGTCATTCTCGCCGGGCCGGCCGCCGCAATGGACTCCGGCCAGGCCGAATGGGCGCAGACCTACGATTCGGTCGCGCGTCTGAGCGTCACGCGCTCCACCACCCCGCTTCTGTCGCCGCGCACGCTGGCGGCCACCGAGCAGGCCATCGAGGATTATCGCCGCATTGTCGGCGCTGGCGGTTGGGGCCGGGTTCCCGGCGGCGCCGGCAGCCTGAAGCTGGGCGCGACCGGTCCGGCGGTCGCGGCGCTGCGCAAGCGCCTGATCGTCACCGGCGATCTCGACCCGTCGGCCACCACGTCGGGCGTTTACGATTCCTATGTCGAGGCGGCGGTGCGCCGCTTCCAGGCGCGGCACGGGCTGATCGAAACCGGCGTGGTCAACCAGGCGACGCTCGACGCCATGAACGTCCCGGCGGATTACCGCCTCAAGCAGCTCGAAACCAATATCGTTCGCCTGCGCAGTTTCTCCGCCAATCTCGGCGAGCGTTTCGTCACCGCCAACATTCCCGCGGCCCTGGTCGAAACGGTCGAGAACGACACGGTGGCGACGCGCCACATCGCCGGCGTGGGCAAGATCGACCGCCAGTCGCCGGTCATGCAGACCCGCGCCCTCGACGTGGACTTCAACCCCTACTGGACGGTGCCCGCCTCGATCATCCGCAAGGATCTGATCCCGAAGATGCAGCAGGATCCCAACTACCTGCGCGACAACCACATCCACATCTTCGACAAGAACAACCAGGAAATCCAGCCGGAACAGATCAATTGGCATTCGCTGGAGGCGACCAACTACCGCTTCCGCGAGGATCCGAGCACGGAAAACTCGCTCGGCGTGGTGCGCATCAACATCAACAATCCCTACGGCGTCTATATGCATGACACCCCGGCCAAGGGCGTGTTCGGCGACGATTTCCGCTTCGTCTCCTCCGGTTGCATGCGCTTGCAGAACGTCCGCGACTACGTCGCGTGGCTTTTGAAGAACCAGCCGGGTTGGGACCGCGACCGCATCGACGCCACCATCGCCTCCGGCGAACGGCTGGACGTGAAGATCGAGCCGCCGGTCAATGTCTACTGGGTCTACATCACCGCCTGGGGCACGCCGGAAGGGGTGGTCCAGTTCCGCGAGGACATTTATCAGCGCGACGGCTTCTCTCCGACGGCGGCGCGCGCCGCGCCGGCGCCGTCGCCGGCCGTCAGGGCGCAGGCCGAACGTTATGACACTGCGCCCGACGACCAATAAGCGACCATTTTTCACATGAGGCGGCTCCGGACCGGCGCGGTCCGGAGCCGTTTTGCGTTTGGCGTCACATTCTCGCGGAGAAGCGGGATGGATTTTGCCCTTTTCTTATGCAACGCACCCTGCGGGCTACAAATTAATCACCAAAATCAAGCTGTCAGCGGCATCATGCCGCCTTCATGCCTGACATAGGTCAAGGACGCGTCCAACGGCTTGTTCTTGACTGCGCGCCGAGGAAACCAAGGGGTTCGTCATGTCCGCGCAAGTCAAATACACGCTCGAAGAAAGCCAGATTCCGAAGTTCTGGTACAATATCGCCGCCGATCTGCCGACCCCGCCGGCGGTGCTGCATCCCGGCACCAAACAGCCGGTTGGCCCCGCGGACCTCGAACCCCTGTTCCCCATGGAGTTGATCCTCCAGGAGGTTTCGACCGAACGCGAAATCGAAATTCCCGAGCCCGTCCGCGACATTCTTCGCCTGTGGCGGCCCTCGCCGCTGATCCGCGCCCGCCGGCTCGAACAAAAGCTGGGTACGCCGGCCAAAATCTATTTCAAATACGAGGGCGTTTCGCCCGCGGGCTCGCACAAGCCGAATTCCGCCGTGCCGCAGGCCTGGTTCAACAAGCAGGCGGGCATTAAAAAGCTGACGACTGAGACCGGCGCGGGGCAGTGGGGCTCCTCCCTCGCTTTCGCCGGTTCGCTGTTCGATATCGACGTGACCGTCTATCAGGTGCGCTGCTCCTACGACCAAAAGCCGTATCGTCGCGCGCTGATGGAAACCTATGGCGCGAAATGCATCTCCTCGCCCTCGATGGAAACCGAATCGGGCCGCGCCGCGCTCAAGGAAAATCCCGACACGCCCGGCTCGCTCGGCATCGCCATTTCCGAAGCCGTGGAGGTCGCGGCCAAGAATCCTGACGTCAAATACGCCCTCGGTTCCGTGCTGAACCACGTCCTGCTGCATCAGACCATCATCGGTCAGGAGGCGATCAAGCAGTTTGAAATGGCCGGAGACGATCCGGACGTGGTGATCGCCTGCGCCGGCGGCGGCTCGAACTTCGCCGGTTTGGCCTTCCCCTTCCTCGGCCTGCAACTGCGCGGCGGCCGCAAGCGGCGCATCATCGCTGTGGAGCCGGCGGCCTGCCCCTCGCTCACGCGCGGCAAATACGCCTATGACTTCGGCGACACCGCGCATCTGACGCCGCTGGTGAAGATGCACACGCTTGGCTCCACCTTCATTCCCCCGGGATTCCACGCGGGCGGCCTGCGCTACCACGGCATGGCGGCGCAGGTGTCGCAGGCCTATGAACTCGGCCTGATCGAGGCGCGGGCTTGCGAACAGATCGCCTGCTTTGAAGCCGGCGTGCAGTTCGCCCGCGCGGAAGGCATTGTTCCCGCGCCGGAATCCACCCACGCGGTGCGCTGCGCCATCGACGAGGCGCTGCGCTGCAAGGCGGAAGGCAAGGCGGAGACGATTCTCTTCAACTTGTCGGGCCACGGCCATTTCGACATGGGCGCCTACATCAACTACTTCGCCGGCAATCTCGTGGACGTCCATTACGACGAGGGCGACCTCGCCATGGCGCTCGCCGGACTGCCGTCGGTGGCCGCGCAATAAGTTCGAAAGCCGTTGATGGACCGGGGCCGGCGCTTGAATTTTTCGGGCGCCGGTCCTTATCATTTGCAGTCTATCAGGGGAGGCCGCCAATGAAGAAAATCATGGTCGCGACGACAGTCTTGTTGTTCGCAATGGGAAGCGCCCTGGCGCAGGAGGCGTGTGAAGCCCAGGCCGTCGGCAAGGACGGCAAGCTGCTCGCGGGCGCCGCCAAAACCTCATTCATGAAGAAGTGCAAGACCGACGCCTGCGAGGAAAAGGCGGTGGGCAGCGACGGCAGGAAACTGTCCGGCGCCGCGAAAAACAGTTTCATGAAAAAGTGTCAGGCGGGCTGAGTTTCAAGGCCGAACGTCGAAGCGCACCAGGAATTCCTTCACGGGCGCCGGCTCCCAGCCGCGCGCCAGGCGCAGGCTGAGCACGGCCGCGCCTTCGGCCTCGGCGCGGTAGCGGAACAGCGCCGCGCCGGGCGCGCCGGGCATGGCGACCGGATAATCGGACCCTTTGGCAAGCGTCTTGAGCGCCGGCGCGCCGTTCGACTGCTCCGTCCAGACGAAGCCGGTCGAGGCGGTCTCGCCGAGCCGCAGCTCCACCTCGTCGCCGACGCGCAACGCAAAACTTTTGCCGGCGTCGGCCTCGGTCAGCCGCAAGGGCTCCGCGCGCCCCGGCGCGATGAAGGCAAGCGTGAGCGTGAGGGCTGCGAGGGTTTGGACGATAGCGGCGGGCATGGCGGACCCCGTGTTGAACAGCGCCGCCTCAGAAAGCATGGCGGCGCCGACAAGTCCAACGCCTTTGCGCCCGCGCCCGCCGCGTGCTATGGGGCCGCAATCCCCCGGCATTGCCCGCGCCTGCCGCCCGAAAGGAGCCTTCATGAGCCATTCCAACAGCTTTTTCAGCGCCCCGCTGGCCGAATCCGATCCCGAAATTTTCAAGGCCGTCGAACTTGAGCTCAACCGCCAGCGCAAGGAAATCGAGCTGATCGCCTCGGAAAACATTGTTTCGCGCGCGGTGCTGGAAGCGCAAGGCTCGGTGCTCACCAACAAATATGCGGAAGGCTATCCGGGCAAGCGCTATTACGGCGGCTGCCAGTTCGTCGATATCGCCGAAAACCTCGCCATCGCGCGCGTGACACAACTGTTCGGCTGCCGCTTCGCCAATGTGCAGCCCAATTCCGGCTCGCAGGCCAACCAGTCGGTGTTTCTGGCGCTGCTGCAGCCCGGCGACGTCTTCATGGGCCTCGATCTCGCGGCGGGCGGCCATTTGACGCACGGTTCGCCCGTCAACATGTCCGGGCGCTGGTTCAAGCCGGTCTCCTATGGGGTGAGCCGCGAAACCGGCCGCATCGACATGGCTGAAGTGGAAAAGCTCGCCAAGGAGCACAAGCCCAAGCTGATCATCGCCGGCGGCTCGGCTTATGCCCGCTTCTGGGACTTCGAAAAATTCCGCGAGATCGCCGACAGCGTCGGCGCCTATCTGTTCGTGGACATGGCGCATTTCGCCGGTCTGGTTGCGGGCGGCGCGCATCCCTCGCCGTTCCCGCACGCCCATGTCGTCACCTCCACCACGCACAAAACCCTGCGCGGTCCGCGCGGCGGCTTGGTGCTGACCGATGACGAGGAGATCGCAAAGAAGATCAATTCGGCGATTTTCCCCGGCCTGCAAGGCGGTCCGCTGATGCATGTGATCGCCGGCAAGGCCGTGGCCTTCGGCGAGGCGCTGCGCCCCGAATTCAAGGCCTATGCGCATCAGGTGGTCGAAAACGCCGCCGCGCTGGCGGACGTCCTGCTCAAGGGCGGGTTCGACCTCGTCACCGGCGGCACCGACAATCATCTGATGCTGGTCGACCTGCGTCCGAAAAAACTGACCGGCAAGGCGGCGGAAATCGCGCTCGGCCGCGCCGAAATCACCTGCAACAAAAACGGCGTGCCCTTCGATCCGGAAAAGCCCTGGATCACCTCCGGCATTCGCCTGGGCGCCCCCGCCGCGACCTCGCGCGGTTTCGGCGTCCAAGAATTCCGCCAGGTCGGCGCGCTGATCGTCGAAGTGCTGGATGGCCTGGCGGCGAACGGCGAGGCCGGCAACGCGGCGGTCGAGGCCGGCGTGAAGGCCAAGGTCGAGGCGCTGACGAACCGCTTCCCGATCTACTGAGCGCGCCCATCCAAGGCGCCCCCTCGTCCGGTCGAGGACGAGGGGAGGTGGCGCGCCGGCCGAGGACCATTCTCGGTCGTCATCGCGAATGCGCGATTGGGGCGACGAGAGGCATGCGCTCGCGAAAAATCTCGGTCGAAATCGGCAGGCGGACATCAAGTTTTTCGCTGTGCGATGGACTCATCAGCCAATAGCGAACGACCGCCTCAACTTCCCCCTCGGCGCCTGCGGGAGCGATCAGGGAATAGGTTTGCGGCGCATTGGGGCGCAGGCGAGTGTCCCAGAGGTCCAGGAGAAACGGCCGTCCGAGCACCCTGCGTTCGAGCTTGGAGGTTTGCGATTGCAGGACCCGGCCCACGGCGTCCATGCGTTGCAGCGTGACCGTGAGGGCGCGATCCACGGGCCCGGTGGGCACATGGTGGTTGGCGCCGGTGTTGGCGATTTCCAGGCTGTAGCGCGTCGCGCCGGAGGGTTCTGTCGATCTGGTGAAATTGATGGTCAGCGCGGCGCGCACCGTCGCGGGATCGTGTCCGCCCTTCCACAGGTGGCGGCGCGCCAGTCGGACCGGGCCGCCCGACGCCAGAGGCCGGTCGACGGACGGCATATGGCATTCGACGCAGCGCAGGGCTGCCGGATTGGCGATCGGACTGACGTTCAAATAGCCGTCCTCGGACGGTTGTTGCGCCGCCGGATTTTGGCGCGCGGGCTCGATTTCGCCGATCGTGCCGCAAGGCGGCTGGCGCAAAAAGCTGACCCGGCTGGTGTTGGCCGCCAGATGGCAGCGGACGCAGGTTTCATTGGGGTTGGTCCAGGCGGCCGTCTTGTGCGGCGCCGCCCCGTTCGCCCAGGGACCGTAGACCTTGCCGTCGCGAACGTGGCAGGCGGCGCATGTGACCCCTTGTTGTCGCAAGTTCGCGTCGAAGGCCGGATTGGGCGCCAGCTCCGGGCTCCAGCGGTCGCCCCCCCGAAACCCGACCACGAGACTCTCCTGCTGTCGATCGAGCGGCGTGTGGCAGTTGCGGCAGATCGGGCTGTATCCTTGGTGGCGCCAATCGGCCTGGAAGGCGGCGTCGTCCCAGACATGGGCGTGCATGGTCTGCGACCATTCCTGGGCGCTGTCCTTGTGGCAGCCGCCGCAGGCTTCGGCCGAAAGGTCGAATTGCAGTGGGGACGCGCCGAGGGTGACGATCGGCGCGGCGAACCAGTCGGAGACGTCGATATAGTTCGGCGGGTCGACGATCCGTCCGCCGACATAGGCGGCCAGAGCGGCAAGGAGCGCTCCAGCGATGGCGGCGCGCCGTTTCATGGCGACGGTCTCCCCTGCCGGCGCTCGACTCTCGAGCTCCTTTTACGTTTCATAGAAACATGAAAAAGCTCTAGAGTCTTGTTTTGACGCATTTTCTTCACGTGAACGGGCATCCACTTCGCTTGAAAATGCTCGAAAAACGGCGGCGCAATCCATGGTGAAAAAATCTGCCTCGTTCAATAGCATAAGCGAGTCAAAGCCAAACCCGTCCGTTCAATTCATCATGAATCCTGCGCGTGGCGTCATAGTCTAGCGGCCGAAATCGATCTCCCCGGTCCAAATGCCGCTGCGTCCAGCGCAAGAATGCGGCTGGGCTTCCCTTAAGCGATCCCAAGTCTTGGCGCGATTCCGCTTTACTCATGGTGAGACCTGTTCGATCATTGTGGAATGAATTGAAAAGTGATGGCGCGCATCATGAATTTGAATGTCTTGAACACTCTTTCGAATCTTGCGCTGGGTAAGCCGGCGACCCAGAGTTCGGTTTCCCGTTGGTCAACCGCTCCCACCCCGGAGGGAGACGCCAGCGTTGCGACAAATGGCGACACGTCGTCGGCGCAGTTTTTCCACACGGATTTCGAGACCGCGCCCTGGTGGCAAGTGGATCTCGAAGACGATTTTGTCATTTCGAGGCTGCGGCTGTTCAATCGTCGCGACATCGCCGACAGATTGCGCAAATTCAGTATTCTGGTCTCCCGCACCGCCGCGCCCGATTCCTGGTTGACGGTCTTCACCAAGACTGATGATGCGGTTTTCGGCGCGTTCAACGATTGTCCTTATGTCGTCGAGTTCGATACGCCCCCGCTGGCGCGCTATGTGCGCGTCCGCAAGGACGACGACGGTTGTCTGCACTTTCGCGAATGCGAGATTCTCGGCTACGCGCCGGACGACGAACAGCGGGCGGCTTTGATTTCCAGGACCGAGCAGGAGCTGCTCCGACTGAAGCAAGAGCGGGAGGAGCGGCTGCGGCTGTTCGCCGACGGTCGCAGCGGCGTCATTGTCGAGATCGATTCCTTGTCCGTTTTCGTCGATACGCAGCGTTATTCCCCAGCCATGATCAATACGCTCCGCAGCGGCCGCTACGAGGGCGGAGAACGCCACATCGTCAAGAATCTCCTGCGCGCGGGCGATCGGGTTCTCGAAATTGGGACGGCGATCGGGGCCGTCAGCATGACCGCAGCCAGGATTGTCGGGCCCGGCGCCGTCATGACCTTCGACGCCAATCCCGACATGGTTCAGGACGCGCGCCGCAATTTCGCCGCCAACAACAAGGCCGAAATCAGCGCCAACCTCGGCGTCATGCGCAATCGCGCTCTGTGGGTGGACGGCGAAACGGACATCGACTTCTTCGTGGCCCAGGATTTCTGGGCTTCGCGTCTGTTCGCGGCGCCGTCGAGCCCCGACATCGTCCGCGTCGTCAAGGTTCCGCTTGTGCGTTTCGAGGACAAAATCGCGGACCATCGCGCCAATGTGCTGATCTGCGACATCGAGGGGGGCGAGGCGGATTTGCTGGAGAAGGCCGATCTCGAGTCCATCCGCATGATTCTCATGGAAGTCCATTATACCGCGGGACGCGCGCGCATCGACGCGATGATGCGGTCCTTGATCGGCCAGGGTTTTAACGTGAACTTCGACTTCACGGGCCACCACGTTGTCGTTCTCGAGCGCGCGCAGGCGTAAGTCAGCCCGTCTCCGCCAGGAAGGACAAGGCCGCGCCGCACTCCGCCTCGACCTTCAGCATGAAGAGAAGATCGGCGCGGGTGCGGCCCAAATTGATCGCCGCGCACGGTTTTCGGAGACGCGCCGCCTCGTCCACGAAGCGGTAGCCGGAATAAACCATCAGCGACGAGCCGACCACCAGCGTCGCATCGGCGGAGCGGACGGCGGCATAGGCGGCCTCCAGCCGCTCGCGCGGGACGCTTTCGCCAAAAAACACCACATCCGGCTTTTGCACGCCGCCGCAGGCTGGGCAGGGCGGTACGACGAAGCGGGAGAAATCGGCGCTGAGATCGGCGTCGCCGTCGGCGGCGCGCGCCGCCTTCAGCCCAGCGAAATCCGGGTTGAGCCGCGCCAGCTCCGCTTGAAATTTTCCGCGCGACTCCTTGGCGCCGCAGCCCATGCAGCGCACCGCGTCGATCCGACCATGCAAGTCGAGCACGTTTGAACTGCCCGCCGCCTGATGCAACCCGTCGACATTCTGCGTCACCAGCAAGGCAATCTTTCCGCGCGCCTCCAGCGCCGCCAGCGCGCGGTGCGAAAAGTTCGGCGCGGCGCCCGAAATCTTTGGCCAGCCGATCATGCTGCGCGCCCAATAGCGTTGGCGCACCGCCGTCGACCCCATGAAGGCGGCGAAATTCACCGGCGGGTCGCGTTTCCAGGCGCCGGAGCCGTCGCGATAGTCGGGAATGCCCGACCCCGTGCTGCATCCCGCGCCGGTCAGGACGAACAGGCGTTGGTGCGCGTCAAAAAAATCCCGCAGCCCTGGATTGATCATGCGCACACTCTACATGTTGTGGGCGTTCTTGTCCTGTACTCGCAAAAATGCACAATGGCGCCGCACGCGGATCGCGTAACCGATTCGCAGCGAGTTTGTTCGGAGGTGAAATGCGCTGTCCCTTTTGCGGCGGCTTGGACACGCAGGTGAAGGATTCGCGCCCGACCGACGATTCCGGCGCCATCCGCCGCCGCCGGGTCTGCCCGGACTGCGCCGGCCGTTTCACCACTTTTGAACGCGTGCAGCTGCGCGAACTCACGGTCGTGAAAAAATCCGGCCGCCGCGCGCCGTTCGACCGCGAGAAGCTGGCGCGTTCGGTGCAGATCGCCCTTCGAAAACGTCCCGTGGAGTCCGAGCGCGTCGATCGCATGATCAATGGCCTGGTGCGGCAGCTGGAAAGTTCCGGCGAAGCCGAGGTCCCCTCCGACACGATCGGCGAATTGGTGATGCAGGGCCTGAAAAACCTCGACGAAGTCGCCTATGTGCGCTTCGCCTCGGTCTATCGCAATTTTCGCGAGGCGCGCGATTTCGGGCCTTTGCTCGATGAGTTCGCCGACGAAAGCAAGAAGGCGGAGCAGGGATGAGCGTTTCGCCTGACGATCTTCGGTTTATGCGCGCGGCCTTGGCGCTTGGCGCGCGCGAGCTGGGCGCGACCGCTGAAAATCCCGCCGTGGGCGCGCTGGTGGTCAAGGACGGTGTCCTCCTCGGGCGCGGCTGGACGCAGGCCGGCGGCCGGCCGCATGCCGAGCCGATGGCTTTGGCGCAGGCAGGCGAAGCCGCGCGCGGCGCCACGCTCTATGTCACGCTGGAGCCCTGCGCCCATCAGGGCAAGACCCCGCCCTGCGCCGAGGCCGTGATCGCCGCGGGCGTCACGCGCGTCGTCGGCGGCCTCACCGATCCCGATCCGCGCACGGCGGGGCAGGGGTTTTCGGCCCTGCGCGCCGCCGGGATCGAGGTTGAGGCCGACGTGCTGGCGCGGGAATGCCGCCGCGCCCATCGTGGCCACATCCTGCGCGTCAGCGAAAGCCGCCCGATGGTGACGCTGAAGATCGCGCACACGCCCGACGGCTTCGCCGCCGGCGCCGAGCACGACCGCCGCCTCGCCATCACCGGCCTCGCCGCCAATCTGCGCACCCATGTTTTACGCGCACAACATGATGCGATCATGGTCGGCGTCGGCACAGTTTTGGGCGACGATCCCTTGATGACCGTGCGCCTGCCCGGCGTGAACCGCCAGCCGCTGCGCATCGTCCTCGACGCCCGCTGCGACCTGCCGCCGCGCTCGCGCTTCGCGGCGACCGCCGCAGAGGTTCCCACCCTGGTGTTGTGCGGGGCCGAGGCCGATCCGGAGCGTCGCGGCGCTCTGGAAAAGCTCGGGATCGAGACTGTTGAACGTCCGCTTCTCGACGGCCGCGTCGACCTGCGCGCCGCCCTTGAATGTCTGGCGGCGCGCGGCCTGACCCGCGTGTTTTCCGAAGGCGGCCCGCGCGTCGGCTCCAAACTGATCACGCAAGGGCTGGCCGACGAGGTCCTGCTGTTGACCGGAGAGCGGCCGCTGGGCCGGCGCGGCGTCGAGTCGCTCGCGGAAACGGCGCGGCAAAAGCTCGCCGATCCCGCCTGTTACCAACTGGTGGCCCAGGGCTTGCTGGGGGCCGACAGCTACACCCATTACGAGAGAGTCTGAATGTTCACGGGCCTGATCACCGACGTCGGAACACTTTTGAGCGTTGAGGAGCGCGGCGGGCTGAAACGCCTGCGGCTGGCGTCGCATTATCCGGCGGAAAGCCTGGTGCTCGGCGCGTCCGTCGCCCATAACGGCGTGTGCATGACCCTGGTCGGCTTCGGGCCGCAGGCGGACGGCTCTTGGCACGAGGTCGACGCCGCCGCCGAAACGCTCGCCGTGACCACGGCGGGCGAATGGAAGGCGGGCGACAGGATCAATCTGGAGCGGGCGCTGCGCATCGGCGACGAACTGGGCGGCCACATGGTCTCGGGTCACGTCGATGGCGTGGCGACCATTGTCTCGCGAAAAGATTTTGACGGCATGGCGCATTTCGAGATCGACGCGCCGAAGGCTTTGTCCAAGTTTATCGCGGAAAAGGGCTCCGTCGCGCTGGATGGGACGTCGCTGACGGTGAACAAGGTCTCGGGAACGACCTTCACCATCCTGCTGATCCCGCACACGCTGGAAAAGACCAATTTTGGGACGCGCAAGGCGGGCGACCGCATCAACCTCGAGGTGGACACAATGGCTCGCTACGCCGCGCGGCTGAGCGAGGCGGCGGCGGAATAAGCTTTTCGAGCTCGCGCGCGTTCACCGAACGCGCGCTGGTTTTTTGCTTTTACGCATTGTCTTCACGCGAACCGGCATCCACTTCGCTTGAAAATGCTCCAGGCGACGGGGGCGCATCCCCCGCGCTGAAAGCCAGAGCCAGGATGTGCGCGCGAATGTCCCGAGGCCAATCGGCGATGTCTTGCGACAATTTCGCCAGATCCTCGGCAAAGAGCGCGCGCGTCGCCTCCTCGTAGCCGGGCCGATCCCCCGCCATCGCCAGCATGAAGCGGTAGGCGGCCTCCTGGGCGGCGCGTTTGTGTTGGCGCGCTTCGCCGTTGCGCCGCGCTTCATCCACCAGGCGCCGCAGGATCGCGGAGGCGCCCCCCGGTTGCGCCGACAACCATTCCCATTGCCGCGGCAGCAGCGTCACTTCGCGCGCGACGACTCCCAGTTTCGGCCGCCCCCGGCCTTTCGTCGAACCATCCTTGTCCTCTGAGGCGGCCGCCTCGGCGCCAGCCTGCGGCGGAGACAAGCGCCCGATGACCTCGGCCTGCGAGCCGCGCAGGTCCAGATCGATCACCCGCCCCGTCGCGTCGTCGAAGACGAGGATCGTCTGCGCTGCGTCCTGTTCGCAGGCCGCCTTGACGGCGAGGGCGACCTCGCCCAGCGGGCCGGTAAGCAGCAGTCTTTCGCCGGCGAAGGCCGTGCTCGGATTGGACAGGGGTTTTGACATGTCTCGGCGGCTCAGGTTGAGGCTGAATATTATCCGGGTAAAACTATTGCGTCAATATTACCCGTATAATAATAAGAGCGCCGGGGACGACGATGCGGCGTGCGGCCGCATCGCAATGGAAAGGTGTCGCGATGAAGGGTGAGGCGCGCAAGGCCGCGACGGCGGCTTACAAGGAGCGGAAGGTCGCGAGCGGGGTCTATGCTGTGCGCTGCATGGCGTCCGGCGAGGTCTGGCTCGGGCAATGGGTTGATCTCGCGACCATCCAGAACCGGCTCTGGTTCGCGCTGCGCCGCGACTCCCATCCGAAACGGGAGTTGCTCGAGTCCTGGCGCAGCCATGGCGAAGAGCAGTTCAGCTTCGAGGTCTTGGAGACGCTCGACGACGAACCGTCGCCCTATATCCGCGCCGCGAAGCTGAAGGAGCGCGCGGCGCATTGGCGTGAGACGCTGAAGGCGAAACCGATTTGAGGCGGCGCGCATGCCCGGGCTTGGGCCGGGCATGCGACGGACCCGGGCGTCACCCGTGCGGCATGCGGCCGCCGGGGGTCAGCTTGTCGACCAGCGTCGGCAGCGCCTGCGCCAGCAGTTGCGACATCTGCTGGGGGCTGATGCCCGCCTGCGCCGCGATCTCGGCGATCTTGCCCTGGCCGAGCACGCTGTTGATCTGGTCGGGCGAAATCGGCTGGTTTTGGCCCGCGCCGACCCAGCTGTTCACCTGCTGTTCGTGGCCGGCGCCGCGGAACTGGTTGAGCAGCGCGTCAAGACCGGCTGTAACGGCCGTGCCGGCGCCTGCGCCGGCGACAATGCCGCCGAGCGGGCTGTTGGACAGGCTGTTGATGATGCCGCCGACAATGCCGCCGCTGCCCATGAAGCCGCCACCGCCCTGCTGCTGCGGCGCGCCCGGGTGTTGCGGGGCGCCGGGATATTGCTGCGGCGCGCCGGGGTATTGCGGAGCGCCCGCCTGCTGGGGTTGTCCGCCGCCCAGCGCATTGTTGATCGCCGAGCTGATATTGTCGAGAAAGCCGCCGCCGCCGCCTTGTGCGGGAGGAAGCGCCGGGTTCGCCGGTTCCACCGGCTCCTCTTTCTTGCCGCCGAACAAGTGGCCGAGCAGCAGGGCGCCGGCCGCGATCATCAACGGCTTGACGTAATTGTTGTCCGGCACCGCTTCGTTGACGGCGTCTTCGAGATTGCTCATCGCTTCCTCCGAGAAGGTCAGCCGCCAAGGCGACGGCGCATCTTATTTTGCCCTGCCGTTGGCGCCGTGCAAGTGACGAAATCCGCTTTTATGAATTGTTAATCTCTATATCATTGCGTCATCCCGCGATGTCGCGGGGCTAGGGAGGCGCACCCATGGGCTTATTAAGCTGGATCATCCTCGGCGCGATCGCCGGTTTCGTCGGCAGCAAGCTTGTTCACGGCTCGGGACAGGGGCTTTTGCTGAATGTCGCCTTGGGCATCGTCGGCGCATTGGTCGGCGGCTATCTTGCGACACTGTTGGGCATGGGCGGCGTCTCCGGCTTCAATCTCTGGTCGGTGATCGTCTCCATAGCCGGCGCGGTGATCGTGCTTGTCGTCTATCGCAAGTTCAGTGGCACAAGCCGACTTTAAAGTCTTGGCGTTCTAAACGGTTGCGCGCGAGCGCGGCCCGCTCTATTCACTCGGACCCGAACGCGAGCCCGTTGAACGCAACAGGCTCGTCTCCCCGGTTCGCGCTCATGCGCGTCCAAAATCGGGGAGTCACTTATACAAGAGCAGGAAGGTCCGATGGCGGAGCCGAGCCGCGCCCCGGAAACGGCGAAACCCGTTGACGGCGCGCATTTTTTGATCATTGAAGCCCGTTTCTACGACGCCATCGGCGAACTGCTCCTGGAGGGCGCGACCAAGGCGGTTGAAGCGGCGGGCGGGCGCGCGTCCGTGTTCCGGGCGCCCGGCGCGCTGGAAATCCCGGCCGCCGCCGCCATGCTGCTCGACGCCGCCGAAAAGTCGGGCGCGCCCTACGCGGGCGTGATCACGCTCGGCTGCGTCATTCGCGGCGAGACCTATCATTTCGAAATCGTCGCCGGCGAAAGCGCCCGCGCGCTGATGGACCTGTCCGTGGCGCGAAAAATTCCGCTCGGCAACGGCATTTTGACCACGGAAAACGAGGCGCAGGCTTTTGAGCGCGCGGACCCGGCGAAACTGGACAAGGGCGGCGACGCCGCGCGCGCGGCGCTCGCCATGTACCGGTTGAAACGGGAGGCGCGCTGAACATGGCCGCAGAAAATCGCTCCGCCGCTCGCCTCGCCGCCTGCCAGGCGCTCTATCAGATGGAGGTGGCCGGCAAGGGGTTGAAGGAGATTCTGTCCGAGTTCGAGGTCTACTGGATCGGCGCCGAAGTCGAGGGCGACCAGTACAAGCCGGCCGAAATCGCGTTCTTCCGCTCGATCGTCTCCGGCGTGCTCGAAAACCAGGTGGCCATCGACCGCGCGGTTGACAAGGTTCTTGCCGATGGCTGGCCGCTGCGCCGCATCGAGGCGCTGATGCGCGCCATTTTGCGCGCGGGCGCCTTCGAGTTGATGAAGCGCGGCGACGTGCCCGCGCGCGTGGCGATCAAGGAATATGTCGATGTCGCCGGCGCCTTCTTCGAGCGCGAGGAGTCCGGCATGATCAACGCCGTGCTTGACGCTCTCGCGCGAAAGGCGCGGGCCGACGAGTTTTCGGCATAGAAGACGGACGTCATGCCCGGGCTTGTCCCGGGCATCCACGCCGCCCCGCGAGAGCTCATTCGGGAACAGTTCGCGTCGCGTCGCCGCGTGGATGGCCGGGACACGCCCGGCCATGACGACATGGAGTCGCAGGGCTCACGCCATGCGCTCGCAATTGTATGGCCAGCTCATGAACGAGTCCGACCTCATCGCCCGCTATTTCGCCCCGCTCGCCGGGCCGGGCGGGCTTGGCCTGACCGATGACGCCGCCTGCCTGACCCCGCCGCCCGGCTGCGACCTCGTTCTCACCGCCGACGCCCTGGTCGCGGGAACCCATTTTTTCAGCGACGACCCGCCGGACGCCATCGCCGCCAAGGCTTTGGGCGTGAACCTCTCCGACCTCGCCGCCAAGGGCGCGGACCCGCTTGGTTACCTGCTGGCGCTGGCCCTGCCGCCCGGTTGGACAGAAACGTTTCTGGACGATTTTTCGCGCGGCTTGGGCGAGGCGGCCAAGGCCGGCGGCCTTGCCCTGCTGGGCGGCGACACGGTCAAGACCTCGGGGCCGCTGACCCTGTCCATCACCGCGCTGGGCGCGGTTCCCTGCGGAAAAATGATCCGCCGTTCGGGCGCGCGAAAAGGCGATCTCCTCTATGTCTCGGGAACCATCGGCGACGCCGCGCTCGGCCTCGCCCTGCGCCGCGCCGAACTGGAGGGCGCGCCGCTTCCGCCCTGGGCGGCTCCGTTGATCGACCGCTATCTGCGGCCTCGTCCGCGCCTCTCGCTCATCCCCGCGCTGCGGGCCTGCGCGCGCGCCGCCATGGATGTCTCCGACGGTCTGATCGGCGACTTGCGCGCGATGATGCGGGCGAGCGGCGCTTTCGCGCAAGTCGATCTGGCCAGAATCCCGTTGTCGCCTTCGGCGCAGGCGGCGCTCGCCGCCGATCCGTCCCTGCTCGACGTAATCCTGACCGGTGGCGACGATTACGAGATCATCTGCGCCGTGCCGCCCGCGTTTTCGAAGGAATTCGAGTCGCTGGCGGGGGCCGCGCAGCTTGCGGTCACCCGCATCGGCGAGGTCGCCGATCGGGAAAACTTTGTCGGCCCCGATGGCGCCCCGCAAAGTTTCGAACGCGACCGTTTCAGCCATGTTTGAGGGGCGAGGCCGCTGCGTCCAATCGCCGCATTTTCCCGGAAATCGGCGCCAAAACTTCGCCGCGGCGGGCGTTTCAAGGCTTTGGCGCAAAAAGTTTGATCTCGGTCAACAAAGCCCAACTTTATGCCAATGATCCCGCTCCAAAGCCCGGATTGCTCCCCCCGCGCCTTTGTGGAACATTCGGCGCCGAACCGTAAGCACTAATCGGAATCCGATCCGCGAGGACCGGAGCGATCCGGCTTTTTCATAAGCGGTCGAGCGAGGGGTAGGGAGTATGACAATCTGGCTGGTTATAGCGTGTGGCCTGATGTCGTTGGTCTACGGGGCCATCACCATCAAGAGCCTGTTGGCGGCCAACGCCGGCAACGCGCGCATGCAGGAAATTTCCGGCGCCGTGGCTGAAGGCGCGCAGGCTTATCTCAAGCGTCAATACATCACCATTGGCATCGTCGGCGTCGTCATCTTCATCGCCCTGTTCTACCTGCTCGGCGTCAAGACGGCCATCGGCTTCCTGATCGGCGCCGTCCTGTCCGGCGCGGCCGGCTTCATCGGCATGAACGTGTCGGTTCGCGCCAATGTGCGCACGGCGCAGGCCGCGACGGTGTCGCTGGCGGGCGGCCTCGACATCGCTTTCAAGGCGGGCGCGATCACCGGCATGCTCGTGGCGGGCCTGGCCCTGCTCGGCGTCGCCGGCTATTTCCACGTCCTGACCTCCCAGTTCGGTCTGGGCTTCAGCGATCGTGAAACCATCGATTCGCTGGTCGCCCTCGGCTTCGGCGCCTCGCTGATCTCGATCTTCGCCCGTCTCGGCGGCGGCATCTTCACCAAGGGCGCGGACGTCGGCGCCGACCTCGTCGGCAAGGTCGAGGCCGGCATCCCCGAGGATGACCCACGCAACCCCGCCACCATCGCGGACAACGTCGGCGACAACGTCGGCGACTGCGCGGGCATGGCGGCCGACCTGTTCGAGACCTATGCGGTGACGGTCGTCGCCACCATGGTGCTCGGCGCGATCTTCTTCGCCGGCAAGGCGACCCTTGAAGCCTCGATGCTCTATCCGCTGGCGATTTGCGGCGCCTGCATCGTCACCTCGATCGCGGGAACCTATTTCGTCAAGCTCGGTTCCGACAACTCGATCATGGGCGCGCTCTACAAGGGCCTGATCGCCACCGGCGTGCTGTCCGTGGTCGGCCTGGGTCTGGCGACGCAGCTCACCACCGGCTGGGGTTCGATCGGCCAGGTCGCCGGCCAGGACATCACCGGCGTCAACCTGTTTCTGTGCGGCCTGATCGGCCTCGCGGTGACCGGCGCGATCGTCTACATCACCGAATATTATACCGGCACGGGCAAGCGTCCGGTGGTGTCCATTGCGCAAGCTTCGGTCACCGGCCACGGCACCAACGTCATCCAGGGCCTCGCGGTTTCGCTGGAATCGACGGCGCTGCCGGCTCTGGTCATCGTGTTCGGCATCATCACCACCTTCCAGCTCGCCGGCCTGTTCGGCACGGCGATCGCGGTCACCACCATGCTCGGCCTCGCCGGCATGATCGTGGCGCTCGACGCCTTCGGTCCGGTGACGGACAACGCCGGCGGCATCGCGGAAATGGCGGGATTGCCGAAGGAAGTGCGCCAAAGCACCGACGCGCTGGACGCGGTCGGCAACACCACCAAGGCCGTGACCAAGGGCTACGCCATCGGTTCGGCGGGACTGGGCGCTCTCGTCCTGTTCGCCGCCTACACCAACGACCTCAACTCGTTCATCGACCAGGGCCTGCCCTATTTCAAGGGCATGAGCCATGTCTCCTTCGATCTGTCCAACCCCTATGTGGTGGCGGGCCTGATCTTCGGCGGCCTGATTCCCTACCTGTTCGGCGGCATCGCCATGACGGCCGTCGGCCGCGCGGCGGGTTCCGTGGTCGAGGAAGTGCGCCGGCAGTTCAAGGAAAAGCCCGGCATCATGGATGGCACGGAGCGTCCCGACTACGGTCGCGCCGTGGACATGCTGACCAAGGCGGCGATCAAGGAAATGATCATCCCGTCGCTGCTCCCGGTCCTGTCGCCGCTGGTGGTGTACTTCGGCGTGCTCGCGATCTCCGGCTCCAAGGCTTCCGCCTTCGCCGCGCTCGGCGCCTCGCTGCTCGGCGTGATCGTCAACGGCCTGTTCGTCGCCATCTCGATGACCTCGGGCGGCGGCGCCTGGGACAACGCGAAAAAATCGTTTGAAGACGGTTTTGTCGACAAGGACGGCGTGCGTCACCTCAAGGGTTCGGAAGCCCACAAGGCTTCGGTGACCGGCGACACCGTCGGCGACCCCTACAAGGACACCGCCGGCCCGGCGGTGAACCCCGCGATCAAGATCACCAACATCGTGGCCTTGCTGCTGCTGGCGATTTTGGCGCACGGCGCCTGATCGGAAATGATCTGAAAATGAAGAAGGCCGGGCGAAAAACCCGGCCTTTTTTGTTGCGAGGTTTTGTGAGGCCGCGAAAACGCCGAGATATCGCCGAGTTCGGCGACTTCCAGACCCCCGATGAGCTCGCGCGCGAGGTGGTCGCCCTTTTTCGCGCGCGCGTCCCAAAACCGGCGACGATCATCGAGCCGAGTTGCGGCAAGGGCGCCTTTCTCGCCGCCGCGCACGAAGCTTTCCCTGACGCCCGCCTCTTTGGCCTCGACATCAACGCGTCCTATCTCGACGTCGCGAGACTTCGCCTGCCGTCGCGATGCAAGCTGACCCTCGTCCACGACAGTTTTTTCCACTTCGACTGGATGCGCTGGGTCCAGGACGCCGCCGGGCCCTTGCTCGTGCTCGGCAATCCACCCTGGGTCACCAATTCCGAGCTGGGCGGCCTGCGCAGCGACAATCTGCCGGCAAAAACCAACGTCGAGAGCTTGAAGGGTTTTGAGGCGGTCACCGGAAAGGCCAATTTCGACATTTCCGAATGGATGCTGATGAAGAGCCTCGAGTGGCTCGGCGTGAAGGGCGGGGCATTGGCTGTGCTCTGCAAGGCCGCCGTCGCGCGCAAAATCTTGAGTTCCGTCTGGAAGCGTTCGCTGCCGATCTCCGCCGCCGCGCTTTTTCGAATCGACGCCGCCGTGCATTTTTCCGCCGCCGTGGAGGCGTGCCTGTTCCTTGTCGAAGTCAACGGAACCGCTTCGTCGCAAAGCTGTTCGATTTACCCGAGCTTGCAGGCCCAGGCGCCGTGCGGTCGGTTCGGCTGGGCGGAGGACGCGCTCGTGTCCGACATGGAGGCTTACGAGCGCCACAAGCACGTGAGAGGGACCAACAAGACCTACGTCTGGCGGTCCGGGCTCAAGCACGATTGCGCCAAGGTCATGGAACTGGAGCGCTCAACAGGGTTTTGGAATGGCTATGGCGAGAAGGTCGATGTCGAAGACACCTACCTTTATCCGCTGGTCAAAAGCGCGGACATTGCCGGGGTGCGGCGGCGCGACCGCGAAAAATGGGTGATTGTGACGCAATGCGCGATTGGCGAAGACACCGGACCGATTGCGCGCCTGGCGCCGAAAACCTGGGCCTATCTGAACCGGCATCGCGCGGCCTTCGAGCGCCGCACAAGCATCATCTACAGGAACAAGCCGGATTTCTCCATGTTCGGCGTCGGCGCGTACAGTTTTGCGCCCTGGAAGGTTGCGATCAGTGGCCTCTACAAGAAACTGGCGTTCAGGCTCTACGGCCCCGTCGAGGGCAAACCGGTCATGTTCGACGACACCGTCTATGTCTTGCCGTTCGACAATCGCGCGCAGGCGCAGGCCGTCCTGGACCTGCTGGACAGCGACATCGCACACAATTTTCTGGAATCCATGGTGTTCTGGGACGAGAAGCGCCCCATCACCGTCGAACTGCTGAAACGCCTCGACATTGCGCGGCTGGCGCAACGGCTTGGCCGCTCCGACCCCTAAAAATCCGGCGCGGCCGCAGCCGCGCCAGCCCGCACATTAGAACATCTTGTATTGCAGTCCCGAGATCTGCTTGAGCATGCCCTGGATCAGGCGGTTTTCGCCGCCGCCGGCGACCGTCTGGCGCGAGGTCATGTCAATGACGCGGCCGTCTTCCATCCCATAATTGGCGATTCGGGTCAGGCGCTTGTTCTTGTCGAAATAGACGGCGTAAACGCGCTGGTTCGTGACCTTGGCCGGCATGGCCGGGATCGGCTGTTCGACCCGCTGGCTGATGTAGTACCAGGCGTCGCCGCCGACCGTCGACGTCGTCGTCGGCGTGCCAAGCACGGCGAGGACCTGTTCGGCGGGCGCGCCGATCTTGACTTGCGATAGGGTTTGGTCGTCAAACACATAGCCGCGAGTAATCGTGCCCTGGTCCAGTGTGGAGCAGCCGGACAGAACGCTCAGCGCCAACAGGGCGGGACCAAACCCCTTCAGGGCGCGGCTCCGTCCAAGAAATGCATTGGCGATCGACTTCATTCCTGAATCTCCGGAAAAACCGCGAAAGGCTCTTGCGCTCAAGCCTTCACACGCCTAACCCCCACACGGGGCAAAAGCAAGGCTGCGGCGCGCGCCTTTTTGAAGGGAAGCTCTAATGATCTTTGGACTGTTTCGCAAGAAACCCTTCAGGGATGAGGCGACGGCGCTGGCTCGCGCCATCACCGCGCAATCGCGGTTGCCAGCCTTTTTTCTGCCGCCCTATGGCGCGCCGGACACATTCGAGGGCCGGTTCGAGGTGACCGTGCTCAACGCCGGCCTCCTGCTGCGGCGGCTGTCGCTTGCGGAAGCGCCCGGCCCGGAGCTCGCGCAGGCGACCTCCGACGCGGTTTTTTCCCTGTTCGACGACGCGTTGAGGGAAAAAGGCATATCCGACACCGGCGTGCCCAAGCGGATGAAAAAACTCGCCGGCGCCTTTTCCGGACGCGGCGCCGCTTATATTCAGGCGGCGGGGCAGGAGGGGGATGATGCGCTGGCCGAGGCGCTGGCGCGCAACGTTCTGGCGGGGCAGGGAGAGGGAACGGCGTTCGCCGACTATTTCCGCCGCGCCGAATCCGCGCTCGCCGCCGTCCCGCTCGAAACATTCCTGCGCGGCGAGGCGCCGTTTCCCGCGCCATGAGTTGACATAACGGCGTCTTGGGTTGTCGCGCATAGTCCTGTCCAAACACCGCGCACAGTAAGAAGTATGCGCAAGCGATATTGGAGCCGTCATGGAAGATCATGCGCCGCCGTTTTCCCGCACCGTCGCCGTCGAGAGCGTCGGCGAGGCCGGGTCGAACGTGCGTTTCTCGGCGACGCCGGCGGAATGCGAAAGACTCGCCCAGCTCGACGAACTCGTCGCCCTGCGCGACCTGACGGTCGAGGCGCAATTGACCCGCCGGGGCCGCGAGGGCCTTTTCGCCCGCGGGCGGGTCACGGCGGTGGTCACGCAGACCTGCGTGGTCACGCTGGACCTGTTCGAGACGCAGGTCGACGAACCCTTCGAGATCGCCTTCGCGCCGGAAGCCGAGGCCAAGGCCGCTTATGAGCGCGCCATGGCGGAACTGGAAGCCGCGACCGACAAGGCGCGCCTGCTGGCCGAGCAGCCGGACCCGCCGGATCCGATCATCGACGGCAGGATCGACCTGGGCGCGCTGGCCTGCGAATTTCTCGCCCTCGGCCTCGATCCCTATCCCCGCAAACCGGGCGCCGCATTCGAAGGCCACGCCGAGGAGGACGAACCCGCGTCCCCCTTCGCCGCGCTGTCGAAAATGAAGAAGGACTGACGCGGCGCCGCCCCTGCGGCATCTTGGAGCGTGTTGGGGCTTGCCAAGAGCGCCGCAAAAGCTATTGTCGCGCGCTTCCAAAGGCCAAGCGTGGCGTCAGGTCATGGGCCAGGGCCGAGGGCCGGTTGAAAAGGTTGGGATTCTTTAGCGATGGTTGAGCCTGTTCGGATCGCGCTCGACGCCATGGGCGGCGATTTCGGCCCTTCGGTAGTGATTCCCGGCGCGGCGCAGTTCCTCGACCGCAAGCCGGATTCCGTCTTCATTATCTATGGCGACAGCGAGAAGATCGCCGAGCACCTGAACGCATTTCCCAAACTGCGCGCGGCGAGCAAGGTGATTCATTCGAGCGTCTCCGTGGGCATGGCCGACAAGCCGAGCCAGGCGCTGCGCGCGGGGCGCCGGGTCTCCTCCATGTGGATGGCGATCGAGGCGGTGAAGACGGGCGCCGCCCATTGCGCCGTCTCGGCCGGCAACACCGGCGCGCTGATGGCGATGTCAAAAGTGTGCCTGCGCACCATGGCGCCGATCGAGCGTCCGGCGCTCGCGGCGATCTGGCCGACCCTGCGCGGCCGCTCCATTGTTCTGGATGTCGGCGCCACCATTGGCGCGGACGCCCAGCATTACGTCGATCTCTCCATGATGGGCGCGGCCATGGCGCGCTCTCTGTTTGATATCGAACGGCCCACCGTCGGCCTGCTCAACGTCGGCGTCGAGGAGGTCAAGGGCATCGAGGAGGTCAAGACCGCCTCGCGCCTGTTGCAGCAGATCGATTCGCCGCTGTTCAGCTACCACGGTTTCGTCGAGGGCGACGACATCGGCCGGGGAACCTCGGACGTGGTGGTCACCGAAGGGTTTACCGGCAATATCGCCCTGAAGACGGCGGAAGGCACGGCCCGGCAGATCACGGCCTATCTGCGCGAGAGCCTGACCCGTTCGCTGATCAACAAGATCGGCGCGTTCATCGCGCGCGGCGCCTTTCGCGAACTGAAGATGCGGCTCACCCCGCGCGAGACCAGCGGCGCCGTCCTGCTCGGCCTCGACGGCGTGGTGATCAAGGGCCATGGCGGCATCGACGCCAACGGGTTTTCGGGCGCGATCGAGATCGGCCACGGCATGGTGCGCCGGGCCCTGCTGGAAAAGATTCGAGACATGATGGCCCTGGCGGAAGAGCAGGTGGACGGTCAAACCGTCGCGGCCGCGGCCCCGTCGGAGCGCCCGCTAGAAACAGGACAATAAAGTGAGCGGAGATTTACGCCTGCGCGCGGTGGTCAAGGGTGTGGGTTCAGCGCTGCCGAAGCGCTGCGTGACCAACAAGGAGCTGGAATCCACCGTCGACACCAGCGACGAATGGATCGTCCAACGCACCGGCATCAAGCAGCGCTATATCGCGGCGGATGACGAAACCACCTCCACGCTCGGCATCGCCGCCGCCCGGGTCGCGCTCGAACGCGCCGGCCTGACGCCCGACGACATCGACCTCGTCGTCTGCGCCACCTCGACGCCGGACTACACCTTTCCCTCCACCGCGACCATGATCCAGGCGGGTCTGGGAATCACGCGCGGCGTCGCCTTCGATCTCCAGGCGGTCTGCGCCGGCTTCGTCTTCGCCGTGTCCACCGCCGAAAAATTCCTGCTGTCCGGTTCGCACAAGCGGGCGCTGGTGATTGGCGCCGAAACCTTTTCGCGCATCCTCGACTGGGAGGACCGCACCACCTGCGTGCTGTTCGGCGACGGCGCCGGCGCGATTGTGCTGGAGGCGCAGGAGCAACCCGATCAGGGGCAAGGAGACAACCTGCCGCGCGGAATTCTTGCGTCCTGCCTGCGCTCCGACGGCAAGCACCGGGCCAAGCTCTATGTGGACGGAGGCCCCTCCACCACGAAGACGGTCGGCTTCCTGCGCATGGAAGGCAAGGAGGTGTTCAAGTTCGCGGTCGGGCAGGTTACGGATGTGATGGCCGAGACCTTTGCGGCCTGCGGAATCACCGCCCAGGATCTCGACTGGTTCGTGCCGCATCAGGCCAACCGGCGCATCATCGACGCCTCCGCCCAAAAATTCGGCATCCCCCCCGAAAAGGTGGTGACGACCGTGCAGGATCACGGCAACACCTCCGCTGCGTCCATCCCGCTCGCCCTGGCCGTCGCTTGCGACGACGGCCGAATCAAGCCCGGCGATCTCGTGATGATCGAGGCGATTGGCGGCGGCTTTACTTGGGGCGCCGCAATCATACGCTGGTAGAGCCCAATTTCTGGGCGCAAGAGCGTTGATAAACCGGCATATTACGGTTTTTGCGGATACGCGGTCGCCTTGACAACCCGCGCGGCCGGCCTAGACTCGTGGCCAAGTCGCAGCCGATAAAAATTTGTTTCTTCCACAGGTTGCGAAAGTCTGGCGCGCTCGGCCCTTGCCGGTATCGAGCCAAGTTAAATAATCGTCATTTGTTTTATGGGGTGAGGCGATGTCCTCAAATGCTCTATCAGTTGATTCGCGTCCCGCCGCGTCTTCTACGGAAACGCTTGCGGACAAACACACCATCACGCGCTCGGACCTCGCGGAGGCTTTGTTTCGCCGCATCGGCCTTTCGCGCATGGAATCGGCGCAGCTTGTCGAAATGGTCATCTCGGAGATCAGCGACGCCATCGCCCGGGGCGAGAACGTCAAGCTGTCGAGTTTCGGCACCTTCCTGCAACGCGACAAGCGCGAACGGGTCGGCCGCAACCCGAAGACGGGGGTGGAGGCGCGCATCACACCACGCCGCGTGCTGGTGTTCCGCGCCTCGCACATCATGCGCGCGCGGATGAACGGTGACGCGGACTGAGTCCCGTTCCCTCCAAGCCGGCGACGCTCGCCGCCGGTTGATTCTGGTGGACACGCTCCTCGACAGGTAGAAGATTCCCCTCGCAACTGGGAAGGGCTGCGGCCGAATGGTGGCGCGCTTTCCAAAGACCTTTCGCGCGTTCGGGGGAGAACCAGATGGACAAGACCACCGAGGCCTTTCGAACCATTGGCGAAGTGGCCGAGGAACTTGATCTGCCCCAGCATGTCCTGCGGTTTTGGGAGACCAAGTTCACGCAGATTCGCCCGGTCAAGCGGGCGGGAGGGCGGCGCTACTACCGGCCGGACGACATTGCGCTCGTGGCGGCGATTCGCGTGCTGCTTTACAGCGAGGGCTATACGATCAAGGGGGTGCAGCGCATCCTGAAGGAGCAGGGGGTGCGCGCGGTCATCGCGGCCTCGGCCGCGCCGCGCGGGGCGACGTCCCTCGCGGCGGCATGGGCGCTGCCGGCCCCGCCTCTCATCGAGCCGGCGCGCACAGGGATCGATACGCCAGCGCCTGCTGCGCGTGGCCCAGCGCTGATCGCGCGTTTGTCAGCGCCTGAACCTGGGGCGACCGCGAGCGGGACCACGAGCCTGTCGATGCAAGACCGCCATCGGCTGGAGGCGATCCTTGCGGAACTAACGGAATGCACGCGTCTTCTGGCGTGACGGTTTTTTTCCATCCTTGCGTTGCCAGCGGCGTTTAGCTTCTCTATAAGGCGACGCAGTCGGAGTGTAGCGCAGTCCGGTTAGCGCACTAGTCTGGGGGACTAGGGGTCGTGGGTTCGAATCCCGCCACTCCGACCATTTAAAGCCTGATATTCAAAGGCTTTTTCGC